>NZ_JAMAUZ010000030.1:0-483 GCF_023714095.1 Paenibacillus sp. MER 99-2
ATCATGTTCACTTTG
Organism: Paenibacillus sp. MER 99-2; assembly: GCF_023714095.1. Lineage (NCBI taxonomy): Bacteria > Bacillati > Bacillota > Bacilli > Caryophanales > Paenibacillaceae > Paenibacillus > Paenibacillus sp. MER 99-2. The sequence continues at coordinate 16 of NZ_JAMAUZ010000030.1, forward strand.
CGGCCGATACGGTCCATAAACGGCACGACTAAGCTTAATCCCGGCTGCAGCGTCTGGGTAAAACGCCCGAAGCGCTCCACCGTCCACTGGTAGCCCTGCGGGACAATTTTCACCGCCGCGGCCACAATAACCAGCGCGACGAAAATAAGGATAGGAATAAAAATTAGCATCAAAAACCTCCTGTCTTGTTGCCTGGCGGGGCGCTACAAGGAAATAGCGCATGTTTAAACTGAGTATATCTTTCTCCTCATCCTGGAGAAAGGAAAGTGCGGTAAACTAGCGGTGTTTCAGAAAATAATCAGGAAGACTCATGAAGGAAAATAACGCGCTTTTGCGTCTCGACGGTGTGGGGTTTAAGACCGACGATGCCGTTATTTTACACAATATCAATTTTCAGCTTCGCGCCGGAGAATTCAAGTTGATTACCGGCCCTTCCGGCTGCGGGAAAAGTACCTTGCTGAAGATTAT
>NZ_JAMAUZ010000031.1:0-468 GCF_023714095.1 Paenibacillus sp. MER 99-2
TGCTGATGCAGCCGGAGGTACTGCTGGCCGATGCGCTGGCCAGCGGCAGCCTGGTTCGGGTGCTGGAGGCGTGGACTCCGCAGCCGCGGCCTGTGCATCTGCTCTGGCGCCAGGATCGTCGGCCCCTGCCGAAGCTGACGCAGTTTATCGCCCACCTTCAGCAGGGAATGGCCGACGCGCTGACAACGACCCGCGCGTCGGAATAATCACTCCGCCCGCAGCGCCTGCTGCCAGTCGGCAATCAGATCGTTGGGATCTTCGATCCCCACCGACAGGCGGATCAGCTGCGGTGTGATACCGTTCGCCAGGCGTTTCTCCAGCGGGATCGAGGCATGGGTCATGCTGAAGGGCTGGCTCACCAGACTCTCCACGCCGCCCAGCCCAGGCTCTCCGCAAGCGTAAACCAGCGCAGCTTGCTGATGATGCGCTCGGCGTAACCTTCATCGCCCTTCACCACCACCGAAATCA
>NZ_JAMAUZ010000032.1:0-466 GCF_023714095.1 Paenibacillus sp. MER 99-2
GTTACCAGCTGCCGCGCGCGTCCGACGTCGCCGTCTGGACGCAGACGGGCGACATGCTGCCGCCGCTGTCCGAGACCGATCCGCCGAAGGGTGTCGCCGAAGTGGTGATGATCCCCGTCGTCGGCGCGATCGTGAACGGCATCGCGCACGCGATCGGCCATCGTTTCACCGACCTGCCGGTGACCCCGCAAAAGATTCAGGAGGTGCTCGCATGACGACCGCCCAAACCGCGGCTTCGGCCGCGAGCGCCAGCGTGGCTGCGACTGGCGCTTCCGCACCGGCGGCAACTTCGGCCGCATCGGCGTCCGTTCCCGCTGCCCCGGCTGCGCCGGCATCGGCCGCGGCCGCAGTCGAGCGTCCGCTCGTCCGGTTCCAGCAGAAACCGCTGTCGGTCAGGATCAACGGCAAGACCGTCGGTCCGATGCAGGTGCCGGAAGGTCTGATGATGATCGAGTTCCTGCACGAG
>NZ_JAMAUZ010000033.1:0-463 GCF_023714095.1 Paenibacillus sp. MER 99-2
GGCCAGGGATATAACAGCGGCATGCGCGACGCCTTCAACCTGGCGTGGAAGCTGGCGCTGGTGGTCAATGGCAAAGCGGGAGAGACGCTGCTCGACAGCTACCAGCAGGAGCGCCGCGACCACGCGAAAGCGATGATTGACCTGTCGGTTACCGCCGGCCATGTGCTGGCGCCGCCGAAGCGCTGGCAGGGGGCCGTGCGCGACGGTCTCTCCTGGCTGCTAAATTACCTGCCGCCGGTGAAACGCTACTTCCTCGAGATGCGCTTTAAGCCGATGCCGCAGTACCGCGAGGGGGCGCTGCTGACCGACGGCGCCGGCAAGACCTCGCCGGTGGGCAAAATGTTTATTCAACCGCAGGTGACGCTGGAGAGCGGCGAGAGCGTGCTGCTCGACGAGGTTATCGGGGCGAATTTCGCCATTATCGGCTGGGGCTGCAACCCGCAGTGGGGGCTCGACGCCGGGC
>NZ_JAMAUZ010000034.1:0-458 GCF_023714095.1 Paenibacillus sp. MER 99-2
CGAGCCCTGTTCGGGGAGCCATATGGAGAGGTGTCCGAGCTGGCCGAAGGAGCACGATTGGAAATCGTGTAGGCGTCACAAGCGTCTCGAGGGTTCGAATCCCTCTCTCTCCGCCAGATAATTTTTTAGCAAGGCCCGTTGGTCAAGGGGTTAAGACACCTCCCTTTCACGGAGGTAACAGGGGTTCGAATCCCCTACGGGTCATAACAATTTTTATTGTTTCAATGAGGGCTGACAATCCCTACATGGAGGCTTAGCTCAGCTGGGAGAGCATCTGCCTTACAAGCAGAGGGTCGGGGGTTCGATCCCCTCAGCCTCCACCATATATATTTTTTATAACGACGCGGGGTGGAGCAGCCCGGTAGCTCGTCGGGCTCATAACCCGAAGGCCGCAGGTTCAAATCCTGCCCCCGCAATTATACTTTCTTACGAAAGTGATCTGGAACCGTGGTGTAGTT
>NZ_JAMAUZ010000035.1:0-457 GCF_023714095.1 Paenibacillus sp. MER 99-2
AAGTACAGGGCCACGCGGTCACCGTTGCCGGCCTCCACATGGCGGTCCACGGCGTTGTACGCGGCGTTGAGGGTGCCGTCCTGGAACCACTTGGCGAAGGGCGGGTTGGACCAGTCCAGCACCTCGGTGAACGGGGTGGACCACGTGAGCAGGTCGCGGGCCTGGTCCGCCCAGAACTCCTCGCCCTGCTCCCGCCCTTCTCCAGGGCGGCGTCCACGGCGGGCTTCAGGGTGGTGGGCTTGCCGCGGCGGTAGGAGCCGTCCGCGGTGACCACGAGCTTGGCCTCGCCGTCCTCGATGCGCGAGCGCAGGGCGTCCGCGGAGAAGCCGCCGAAGACCACCGAGTGGATCGCTCCGATGCGCGCGCACGCGAGCATGGTGATCACGGCCTCCGCGATCATGGGCAGGTACACGGCCACGCGGTCGCCCTTGCCCACGCCGAGCGCCTCGAACGCGTT
>NZ_JAMAUZ010000036.1:0-455 GCF_023714095.1 Paenibacillus sp. MER 99-2
GTACAGGTGCGCACCATGTTGGAGCGCACCTGTACCGGGGAGGTATGGGTACGCAGCACCTGCCTAGAACCCTCGCCCGAGACGTGGAACGTATCCTGCAAGGTACGTGCTGGGTGGTCCGGCTTGAAGTTCAGAGCATCGAAGTTAAAGTACTCTGCCTCGATTTCTGGGCCGTCCGCAATTTCCCATCCCATGCCGACGAAAATATCAGCGATGCGCTCAGACAACGCGGTAATCGGGTGAAGGGCACCGGTCTGGGTGCGGGTGGTAGGAATCGTGACATCTACGGTCTCGGCTCGCAACTGCTCCTCGCGAGCTTGTTGTTCCAAGACATCCTTGACCTGAGCAAAGCGCTTTTCCATTTTGCCGCGGGCCATGTTGACGGCCTTGCCGGCGCTTTTGCGCTGGTCCTTGGGCAGCTGCCCCAGCGATTGGCGAGCCTGCGGAATATAGCC
>NZ_JAMAUZ010000037.1:0-452 GCF_023714095.1 Paenibacillus sp. MER 99-2
CAGCAACGTTTATTTGTCGCAGAATACCTGAAGGACCACAACGCCACGCAGGCCGCTATCCGTGCCGGGTACAGCAAGAAGACTGCTGAACAAATTGGCTATCAGCTGCTTCAGAAAACTTCAGTTGCGCAGGCCATTGCGCAGCAGCAGAAAGCATCCATTATGCGCACGCTTGGCAGCGCTGATGAAGTGCTTGAGCAGATGTGGCGGCTGGCAACATTCGACGCCAACCAACTTTCTCAGTATCGCCGCGGGAGCTGCCGTTACTGCTGGGGCTTCGGTCACCAGTATCAATGGCGCGATGCGGTTGAGTTCGAAGAGAAGCTGGCTGAGGCTTTAGCGAAGAAAGGGAAAGAGCCAAACGACAGAGGCGGCTACGGTTACGACCATACCAGCTCGCCTAACCCGAAATGTCCTCGCTGTAATGGTGATGGCATCGGCCAGCCTTTCTT
>NZ_JAMAUZ010000038.1:0-447 GCF_023714095.1 Paenibacillus sp. MER 99-2
CGTTAGGGGCGGCGCATAGGCGCCAGCAGCATCAGGGCGAGAACGCGGTTCGAACTTTCCGAGTCGGTACGCTCCGTTCTTTTTGAACGGAGCGTCCATGGCCAACAGGAGGAGGTTCGAATTGTTTGAATACCGCCAAGTCCTTGTCCGCATGCGGCAAGGCGATTCTGACCGCGACATCGCGCGCGGCGGGTTGATGGGGCGCAAGAAGCTGACGACCGTGCGCCGCGAGGCTGAAGCGCGTAGTTGGCTGGATCCGGTGCAGCCGCTGCCGGACGACGCTACGATCGCGGGTGTCTTCGGGCGCACGCCGCACCTGCCGCACACCTGTGTGTCGACGGTTGAGCCATATCGCGAACAGGTCCGCGAATGGCTTGCCGCCGGCGTTCAGGGCACCACGATCCATGCCGCCCTTCAACGCAATCATGGCTACGCCGGCAGCTATTG
>NZ_JAMAUZ010000039.1:0-445 GCF_023714095.1 Paenibacillus sp. MER 99-2
GATCACCACCGCTCAATATCCCACCGCCGCCGCGCGGCCCGCGAATTCGCGGCTCGACTGCGGCTTGATCGCACAGGTTCACGGCGTGGTGCTGCCCGATTGGCGCGCCTCGCTGGAAACGGTGCTTGCCCGCCTGGAAACCCAGGACGCCTGACCGGAGGAATGCGATCACGATGAAAGGTATCATCCTTGCCGGGGGCAGCGGCACCCGTCTCTATCCGATGACGTTGCCGACATCCAAGCAACTCATGCCGGTCTATGACAAGCCGATGATCTACTATCCGCTCAGCACGCTCATGCTGGCGGGAATCCGCGAAGTGCTGATCATCTCCACTCCGCGCGACCTGCCGGCGTTCCGCGACCTGCTGGGCGACGGATCGCAGTGGAGCATGACCATTGAATATGCGGAGCAGCCCAGCCCCGATGGGTTGGCGCAGGCCTATAT
>NZ_JAMAUZ010000003.1:0-850694 GCF_023714095.1 Paenibacillus sp. MER 99-2
GCAAGCTTCTCTTCAAGTCCGCTCGACTTGCATGTATTAGGCATGCCGCCAGCGTTCGTCCTGAGCCAGGATCAAACTCTCCAATAAAGTATTGAAAAGAGCGATTAGCTCATTTTGAATCTGACGAGATTAAAAATCTCATTTGTGCTTCGAAATCATCCAGTCCGAAGACATGTACTGATTTCTTAGCGTCGATCTTGCAAGCAAGATCGTTACTCACTCGTTGTTCAGTTTTCAAAGATCAAACTTATTTCAGCGCCGACATTCGTTCTCGTCAGCAACTTTTATATCTTATCACATCCGAACCAACTTTGCAAGCTCTTTTTTTCAAGTTTCTTTCGAAGCTTATTTGATTCGCTTGCCGCACCGTGTTTCTCGTGTTTTCTTGGCCGGAATTAGAATATACCATGTACAGATCTGGAACGCAAGCTTTTTTTGAAGAAAAGTTTTTAGATGATAAATAACGTGATACTTTATAGATTACTTCAATAGTACCAAACAAATCTGTACGAGATGTTCTCAAGATCTATTCAGGCTTTATGAGTTCATTAATACCTATAGCTTAGACTCTTAGCCTTACGATCTTCAGTTGAAGATCATTTAAAAGGCCTACTGCTCTATTTAGGATAAACCTCTTCTCTAGAGTCTTTGAGATTGTTGGATTGTTGCAATCAGTAGAATAGGATGCTATACGCCATTAAACTCAGTACATCGGCAGGTTTTAAATTTGCTGACATACAAAAAAGCCCCTTAAGGGACTTTTACTTATTGTTTAGAGTTTTGCTCATTCTATCAATACTATGAACTGATAATTTCCTGAATATAAAGCTGTCTTTGCTGCATCAGATTTATAATTGTACCTTCAACAGATACCATTGGGCGGGTAGGATGGTCACGATCCGAGAAAATAATCTCCCCAATCAGGTTATTGCTGAGTCTAACCCGTATGCCATTGTGGATCTGCGTGGAACGCTGAATAAATACATTTACAATCGTTGGATCTAGTTTTCCAAACGCCTCGCTCTGAATCTGTTCTAATACCAAATATGGAGATTGTGCTTTGCGGTAGATCTTCTCTAAAGTCATCGCGTGAAAAATATCAGCAATGGCTACAATCTTCGCGTAGATATGAATCTGTGTGCCGCTTAACTGCAAAGGATAACCTGATCCATCCACCTTTTCATGATGCTGCAGTGCCGCTAGTCTGGCTCCTTCGTTAATGGCCTTCGCTTGCTTCAACACCTGATAGCCATATTTCGTATGCTGGCGGATCTCCTCCTGCTCCAGCGTGGTTAATGCAGATGGTTTATGGAGTATCTGTGGATCTACCTTGTTGTTACCAATATCGTGGAATAAACCTGCAAACGCAACTTGCATCCAGTCCTTGGACGGCAGCTCCATCCACTGTGCTAGTTGATAGGATGTAATTGCGCTCAGAACTGCATGGTGGTAGACGTAGTCGTGCTCCTGCATGACTCTCGGACTAAAAGTGAGAACATTATATTGCTTAAGGTGAACCAACATCGCTTCAAGCTGTGTACGAAGTTCGTATACGGGCAATTCTGCAGCGAGTGAAGAGAGAAAGGCGTTCTTGGTCATTGCCACCATCTTCTCATACTCTTCATGAAGTGATGTGATGATAGGTGCTGAGACCGCACCAGCTACCTTCCCAGACCGTTCTCCATTCTTCTCCCCTCCAGCATTACCTGATGCGGTAGAGGCGCCTCTAGAGCCTGTATTTCCTGCACCTGCACGTTCCTGATCAATCTCAACCTGGTGAACCATAAAAGCTTTAAGCACTTCTATATCTTTAGGCAAAATAACTTTACCTTTTTGCAACAACACGTTACCACGAAAAGTATGTACATCATTCCCCAGTTTAAGCCCTGGTTTTACTTCAGATAGGGTGATTAATCCCATATTCATTCCCCTCACTCAATGTTCTTCTATAAAATAAGACCATAGTCCCAATTTTCCATGATATTTATCATTATATTACTCGCTAATCAGGCTGTACATCCTAGATTTTGTACATGAACTATAAATAAAAAGAGGGCTCCCTAAGGAACCCCCTACTATATCTACAACTAAATCTTCTTAAACCCTAATGAACTATACTTCTGAATCACCGTTGTCTGAATCCGTAACCTCGTTATCCGTTGACGGTTCAGCCACACCTTCAGTACCTTCAGCAGCTTCTCCTGCTTCCAATCCTTCTAGCAATTCATCCGGTTCGTCTTCATTCTTGTCAATCCGGCTAACCGTCGCTACAGCATCTTCATCACGAATATGAATAAGCTTCACACCTTGCGTGTATCGACCCATGGTGGATATGCCTTCCATACTCATTCGAATCAGTGTACCACTGGATGTAATAATCATCAGGTCTTCTTCGGTTTTCACCATTTTCAGGCTAACGACAGCACCGTTCTTCTCTGTAACGTTAATGGTCTTGATCCCTTTACCGCCACGAGTCTGCATACGATAATCGCTGACAGGAGTACGTTTACCGTATCCTTTGGCGGTAACGATCAGTACATCGAGATCCTGATCAACAACGTCCATGCCAATAACAACATCATCTGTATCCAGCGTGATCCCTTTTACCCCTGTTGCGCTACGTCCCATAGAACGAACATTGGCTTCGGAGAAACGGATGGACATCCCGTGAGCTGTACCCATAATGATCTCTTGCTGTCCATCGGTCAGCTTAACTTCAATCAGGGCATCATCTTCACGTAAGGAAATCCCGATGAGACCGCCTTTGCGAATGTTAGTGTAATCCTCAAGCGGTGTCTTCTTCACAACACCCTGACGGGTAGCGAAGAACAGATACTTATCACTTTCGAATTCCTGCACAGGAATAACCGCATTCACCGATTCTCCCTGTTCAATCTGAATCAGGTTAATGATTGGTGTTCCCCGCGCTGTACGCCCAAGCTCCGGAATTTCATAAGCTTTGAGACGATACACTTTACCTTTGTCGGTAAAGAACATGAGATAGTTGTGTGAGTTGGTCACAAATAGATGCTCGACAAAGTCGGTATCTTTCGTGTCCATACCTACAACTCCACGTCCCCCACGCTTCTGACTACGATACGTGGATACCGGCAACCGTTTCACATAGCCTGTATGCGTAATTGTGATGATGACCTCTTCACGAGGAATCAGATCCTCATCCAAGATGCTTTCTTCACCAATTGTAATCTCAGTACGACGATCATCACCGAAGCGTTCACGAATCTCTTGCAGCTCTGTACTAATAATTTCAAGTACCAGATGCTCATTAGCTAGAATTTCGCGATATTCTGCAATTTTGATCATCAATTCGTTATATTCATTTTCGATACGTTCGCGTTCCAAACCTGTAAGGCGTTGTAAACGCATATCGAGGATAGCTTGAGCCTGGTCATGACTAAGTGAGAATCGCTCAATCAATCCTTCTCTAGCGGCATCCGTATTACTGGAGGAACGAATCAACGTAATAATCTCGTCAATATGATCCAAAGCGATACGTAAGCCTTCCAGGATGTGAGCACGAGCTTCCGCTTTTCTCAGTTCAAACTGCGTACGTCTGCGAATGACCTCAATCTGATGCTGCAAGTAGTGATATAACACTTCACGCAAATTCAGAATCTTAGGTTCTTTGTTCACAATCGCTAGCATGTTAATGCCGAATGTGGACTGCATCGACGTATGCTTGTACAAGTTGTTGAGCACTACACCCGGATTCACATCTCGGCGGAGCTCAATCACAATTCGCATACCATTACGGTCTGATTCATCACGAAGATCTGTGATGCCATCAATTTTTTTGTCACGTACCAGTTCAGCAATCTTCTCAACGAGTCTCGCCTTATTGACCTGGTAAGGAAGCTCCGTAACCACGATTCGTGCTTTATTATTGTTTTCTTCAATGTTCGTCTTGGCTCTCATGGTTACCGAGCCGCGTCCAGTCTGGTACGCTTGGCGAATTCCTGAACGACCCAGGATATAACCCGCTGTAGGGAAATCCGGTCCGTGAATGTAATCCATTAATTCCATAGACGTAATATCTGGATTTTTAATCATTGCCTGTACACCATCGATAACCTCGCCCAAGTTATGAGGAGGGATATTCGTGGCCATACCTACCGCAATTCCGCCTACACCGTTAACAAGCAAGTTAGGGAAACGAGCTGGTAATACAACAGGTTCTTGCTCTTCGCCGTCATAGTTCGGCTGGAAATCGATCGTATCTTTATTGATATCTCTGAGCATTTCCATAGCAATCTTGGACAACCGTGCCTCGGTATAACGCATCGCTGCTGCCATATCGCCATCTACCGATCCGAAGTTACCGTGACCATCGACATGCATATAACGCAAAGAGAAATCCTGAGCCATCCGTACCATCGTTTCGTATACCGCAGAGTCACCATGGGGGTGATACTTACCGATAACTTCCCCGACGATTCTGGCTGATTTTTTGTGAGGTTTATCGGGTGTCATACCTAGTTCCGACATTGCGTAAAGAATACGACGGTGAACCGGCTTCAAGCCATCACGTACATCAGGCAAAGCACGGCTAACAATGATGCTCATCGCGTAATCCATAAACGACTCACGCATCTCGACGCCAATATCCCGATCTTTAATCTGCGAATTCATTTCTTCCGCCATGCTGGACCTCCTTCTTGTCCTTCAACAAACGTTCCATTCAATCAATCAGTTTTCTTTGTATGTGAAAAGCCTAACAAGGCTAAAACCGCGCAAAAACGCTACTCTTTATTATATTACTTTCACAAAAGTTACACAATTAAACGTCTGCAGGGCAATAGCCTTTCTTTTAGGAACTTTTGGCGGTCTGGGGATTAGCCCTGCCCTCCTGCCCGTTTACACATACAATGCTAGAAAATGCGGCATATGTACTGTGTATACAAGGCTGATGCCGTTCCCAATCTACGGTCAAACTACAAATTGTGCAGCAAACCACACAAAACGCCATATTTCTCTATTATACCACTGAAATCATCTCTTGTCCTTTGAATTCTCTGTGCTGCTACTCTCTGAAGAACTATAAGTAAACACGAAAGGACTGATGTCTCTTGAGTATCCAGCGTGTCTCCAGTAAATGGACCAAAACGGTTGTGCTGCAACGCAGCCGTGGTGTGAGCAGGTATCTCCCTGTCACGCGTCGATACAATCGTCAAACTCTAGAACGGATGACTGAGCTGTACGAATTAAATTACATTAAGCCGGATCGAGGAACATATGGCAATGGCGTTATGAGGGTCAAAACGATACACATCATGCGAACTGCGCCTCCTTCTGTTCTAGATGACAGCATTGAAGAAGCCAATACCGATCCATCTGGCTCTATTACGGATAACGAATCTTCAGCAACTGACCATAATGTGCAGCCTGCTTCAATCCAAACCACTTCGTATGAACTGCAATATGGCACACAGCAGCACATATTCGACACCCTTGATGAACTTGAGCTTGCCCTTAACGAAAAAATTAAGGAGCACGAATATATCATCCAACAGGGTATTTCCCTGTTAAAACATGAAGGTCTACCTTTCGATTTACGGGTACTCACCCAAAAGAATCTCAAGGGATCTTGGGAAACCACCGGTATTCTAGGTAGAGTTGCCGCTCCTGGCAAAATCATTACCAACATCCATGGTGGTGGACGCTTGGCCACTTTTGAAGAATTGGTTCAGCCCCACCTTTCGAGAACAAGTTTTCACGAACTCCGAAATGAATTGTACCGACTTGGAATCCATATTGCTGTCCAATTACAACAGTCGTTCCCGAGACTCAAGGAGATTGGCATCGATATCGCGCTGGATGAATCAGGGCGGCCATGGATACTAGAAGTGAACACTTTACCCGGTATCTATGCCTTTGGGCTATTGCCCGATAAAGAGGCTTACCGCAAAATCAAGCGTTATGCTATAGCGTATGGAAGGTTGCCTTCCAAGAAAGGCAAGAGAACACGTAAAATAACTAAAACACCCACAGCCTCTTCCAAAAAACGCACACGTTAAAGAACGCGACCTCTAACCGTATAGAGATGACCAAAATAAAAAAAGGCGCCACGCAGGCGCCTATCTTCACACTCATCAAATATCGAGATTTTTTACATACTTCGCATTTTCCTGGATGAAATCACGACGTGGTTCGACGTTATCGCCCATCAACGTATCAAACATTGCATCAGCTAACATCGCATCGCTAATCGATACTTGTAGCATCGTGCGACTTTCAGGATCCATCGTTGTTTCCCACAACTGACCGGCATTCATCTCGCCAAGACCTTTATAACGTTGGACATTAAACTTCACATTTTCACCAAGACTTGCGATAATTTCATCGCGTTCTTTCTCGGAGCCTGCATAGCGGATGACCTTGTTACGCTCAATCTTGAACAATGGCGGCTGTGCAATATACACATATCCAGCCTCAATAATTTTACGCATATAACGATACAGGAATGTCAGAAGCAGTGTGCGGATATGCGCACCATCGACATCGGCATCGGTCATCAGAATAATTTTGTGGTAACGCGCTTTGGAAATATCAAAATCGTCACCGATTCCTGTTCCCATTGCGGTAATAATCGCTCTGATCTCTGCATTACCCAAGATGCGATCCAGACGTGCCTTTTCCACGTTCAAAATTTTACCACGGAGCGGCAAAATAGCTTGGAAATGACGATCACGACCTTGTTTGGCAGAACCACCAGCGGAATCTCCTTCGACGATGTAAAGTTCGCTAATGGAAGCATCCTTGGAAGAACAGTCTGCTAGTTTACCAGGCAGAGAGCTAACCTCAAGTGCACCTTTACGTCTTGTCAATTCACGCGCTTTACGAGCGGCTTCACGAGCACGGGCAGCTTGCAAACCTTTTTCCAAGATTCGACGGGATACTGAAGGATTCTCCTCCAGGAACTCCTGCAGCTTCTCAGCAAAAAGGGATTCCACAATACCACGTACTTCACTATTTCCGAGCTTGGTCTTCGTTTGTCCTTCGAATTGTGGCTCCGGAATTTTGACAGAAATAATCGCTGTCAGACCTTCACGCACGTCATCTCCTGACAGGTTGCCTGTACTATCCTTAATCACACCGGCTTTGCGTGCATAGTCATTAATGATCCGTGTCAATGCACTCTTGAAGCCAGATTCATGTGTACCACCTTCATGGGTGTTGATGTTGTTCGCAAAAGAATAAATATTCTCCGTGAAGTTGTCGTTATATTGCAGCGCAACCTCCACTTGAATATTGTCTCTTGATCCTTCTACGTAAATCGGATTCTCGTGAAGAACCTCACGCTTCTGATTCAGGAAGGAGACATACTCAATAATTCCGCCTTCGTACAAGAATGAATTTGTCGCCCCAGTACGTTCATCCGTAAGAGTCAGGCCAATTCCTTTGTTCAGGAATGCCAGCTCACGAATACGAGTAAGTAACGTCTCATAGTCATAAACTGTCGTTTCCGTGAATATTTCTGGATCTGGATGGAATGTGACTGTTGTTCCCGTTTCTTCGGCTGTACCGATTGTTTTCAAGTCATATTGAGGAGCACCACGACGGTATTCCTGCTGATACATATGTCCATCACGCTTAACGGTCACGACTACTTTTTCCGAGAGGGCGTTCACGACGGATACACCCACACCATGCAAACCACCGGATACTTTGTACCCGCCGCCGCCAAATTTACCACCCGCATGCAGGACGGTCATTACAACCTCAAGCGCAGGGCGTTTCATTTTGGCATGTTCACCGACAGGAATACCACGTCCGTTATCGACTACAGTGACACTGTTATCTTCGTGGATCGTAACCTCGATATGGTCACAGTAACCCGCAAGTGCTTCGTCGATACTGTTGTCCACTACTTCCCAGACCAGATGATGCAGACCTTTGGCACTGGTAGAACCGATATACATACCCGGACGCTTCCGTACGGCTTCCAGTCCTTCAAGGACCTGAATTTCATTCGCATCATAGGACGGTTGATTCATAGACATGCCTTTCACCTACTTCTATAGATTCAATATCGTAAATATGCGTTAACTAAGAATACTTGCTGAAATAGAGTTCGTCCCTTCGTCTCAAGCAAGATGTCCAAAAGACAAGCAGCAGAAGGCATAAGCATTAACATAGCAGCCGTACTATAGATCAGGAAAAATGTGAGCTCGCTTCTTAAGCGTGGCTGAGGAAATAGGTGAGTAATACACAATATTTTTGGTCACAACAATAGACTTGGCTTCCTCTTCGCCAATATGTTCTACTGTTTTTTCCTGTTCAGCATACGTGACATACTGCTTGGAGATTTTTGAGGATTTCTCAATCGATATATCAAAAATAGCGACCAGTTCGGAAGAACGGATAATCTTCTCTCCGCCCAGATGAATGTACATAGACCCTCACTCCTTAGCGTTCAACCTGTCCGGCATGAACGTGATAAATACTGGCCTCTTTGAGCTTATCAACGTTTAGGCTCTCGATTCCGGTAGCTGTAATAAAGGTTTGCACCTTGCTCTGGAACGTCTCGATCAGTTGTGTCTGGCGAAATGGATCTAGCTCAGACAACACATCGTCAAGCAGCAGAACTGGATATTCTCCGATTTCTTCGTGTATCAGTTCAATCTCTGCGAGTTTAAGAGACAACGCGGTTGTGCGTTGTTGCCCTTGCGAGCCATATGTTTGTACTTCCCGGTCGTTAATGAAAAAGGACAGGTCATCCCGATGTGGCCCACTTAGCGTTGTGCCTCGGCGAATCTCCTGCTCTTTCATTTGTGATAATTTTATCATAAATTGGTCCATTAAAACAGCTTCATCTTCCTCAGCCGCTTCGCTGAAGGAAGGAAGATAGGCTAACCGCAGCACTTCTCCGCCCCCAGTAATGCCCTGGTGAATGGTTTCAGCCCATTTTTGGAGTTTCTTTATGAATTGTTTCCTTTTTTTGACGATTTTAACACCATGCTCAGCCAGTTGCTCGTTCCAGACTTCAAGCATCGTCTGGGCTGAGGCATTCTGTCCCCAGAGTTGTTTGAGTAAATTGTTCCGCTGGACAAGTACTTTCTGGTACTGCTGAAGGTGGTACAGGTAGCCTGGAGCCACCTGCCCGATCTCCATATCAAGAAACCGGCGGCGAACCCCCGGTGTGCCTTTGACGATCTCCAGATCCTCGGGGGCAAACATAACGACGTTTAGCGCCCCGACAAAATCACTCAACTTACGCTGCTCTAGTCCGTTAATTTTTGCTTTTTTGCCTTGTTGCGACAAAGCTAGCTCCAGTTGAACGGATCCGTACTTTTTGTCGACCTCTGCAACCAGTCGCGCACGTTCCTCGCCGAAACGGATCAGCTCCTTATCGCGGGATGTACGATGACTCTTCGTAAGTGCGAGTACAAAAATTGCTTCTGCAAGATTGGTCTTACCCTGAGCATTCTGACCGATCAGCAAGTTCACAGGGCCAAAAGAGTCCAGCTTCATATGCTCATAATTTCGGAATTGCTGCAGCTCAATGCTGTTGACAAACACAAGGTACCCTCCCTTTTCTTCCGTCCGTCAGGAGGCAGCAGAATTGAACTGGATTATTCTGCGGCAACTTCGAATGCGCCTTCTCCGTCCACTTCAACGATATCCCCAGGGTATAACTTACGTCCCCGGCGTTCTTCAGGCTCTTTATTCACACGTACAAGTCCTTCTTGAAGCAAAGCTTTGGCCATGCCTCCAGTTGGAATGCAATCTGCCAGCTTCAAAAACTGGTCAAGCTTAATATATTCCGTACGAATGGTTACTCGGTTCAATTGGAATTCTCCTCTCATTTTCGTTAGTTGGTAGTCCGGTAAGGCAATATGACGTAAAGGCTGTGACTGTCATCCAGTGGTTTCAAGATGATTGGGCTCATGACACCTGTAAAAGCGATCATCAGTTGTTCACTTTCCACGACTTTCAGTACGTCCAGCATGTATTTGGAGTTAAACGAGATTTTCAATGGATCGCCACTGAAATCTGCCGGTTCGATCTCTTCTCTTACTTTTCCCAGCTCAGAGGAGCTTGAAGAAATTTCGATTGTTCCAGAATCCATTGTTTGCATACGCACAATATTTGTTTTTTCTTCACGTGACAGCAAATAAGCACGATCAATTGATTCGCTTAATTTTTTGGTATCCAAAACAAGTTCTGTTTTGTACGACGTTGGAATAATTCTAGAAGTATCCGGATATGTGCCATCCAAAATACGGGAGTAGAACAATACACGGTCAATTTTGAACAAAACTTGATTGTCAGCTACAACGATATCAACAAGCGTATTTTGGTCAGGTACGATTTTGCTAAGTTCGTTTAGCGTTTTACCTGAAATGACGACATTGTTAAAACGAATACCCTCTGCATTATCCAGCATAGCTGAACGAGTAGCAAGACGGTGACGGTCTGTTGCCACAAATTTCAACTCATTATCAACCAAACTCCACAGCACACCTGTCAAGATTGGAGTCGTCTCATGTGTGGAAATGGAAAATACGGTTTGCTTGATCATATTTTTGAGTAGATCCCCAGGGATGGAGACGGTTTGGTTCTCTTCGATGCTCGGCAGAACAGGGAATTCTTCTGGATCAAGACCTACGAGCTGAATCTCGGTAGCCCCTGCTGAGATAAAAGTGTTGAAGTTATCTTTGACCTCCATGTGTACTTCTTGAGAAGGCAATTTCTTGATAATTTCGACAAAGAATTTGGCTGGCAATACGACGCTGCCGGGTTGATCAACCTGAACAACACTTTTATCGCCATCTTCCAGAGGGATAAAAGATTGGATGGAGATGTCAGTGTCGCTTGCTGTCAACGTTACACCCTGATGATTCACATCGAATTTGATACCGCTCAAGATGGGGATTGTTGTTCGACTGGAGATTGCTTTGGATACATGCTGAATGGACTCGTTTAAATAGCTTTTCATTATGCTGATTTTCATGATTTCACTCCTAGCGAATTTTTTGAGATGTTGAGGTGTTGATTTGTGTTTTTCAAAAGCCGAAGGCGATGGTTCGAAAAAGCGTATTTGTAGATGATATCTTTAAGATCTTTTTAGTAATAATAGTAATAGGGGCACTGAATATGTGGATAAGTGGGGTTAAACCCATAAAATTAAGCCTATCCACATGTGTACACGTTGTGCATAGGCTTGGGACTTGTTCAGGTTGGATTCTTTATTTTTTCGGTTAAGTTGTTGATAACTTTATAGAGCTCCTGATCGTTTTTAATCGATTGGGAGATTTTTTCGTGCGCATGAATGACTGTGGTGTGATCTCGTCCTCCGAATGCTTCCCCGATCTTGGGCAGAGAAAAATCAGTCAATTCACGTGAAAGATACATGGCAATCTGTCTTGGAAAAGCAACGGCTTTTGTACGCTTCCGTGCTTTGAAATCTTCTAGCTTAAGGCTGTAATACTCGCCGACCTTTTGTTGGATGTCTTGAATAGTGATCATTTTTGGACGGCTGGAAGGAATAATATCTTTCAGTGCTTCAGCAGCCAGATGAGATGATACATCTTGATTCGTTAATGATGAATAGGCCACAACCCGAATCAGGGCACCTTCGAGCTCACGAATGTTGGTGTCAATCTGATTGGCAATGTACATCATCGCTTCATTTGGAATATCAAGATTCTCTGCACGCGCCTTTTTACGCAAAATGGCAATCCGCGTCTCCAGATCTGGAGGCTGAATATCTGTAATTAACCCCCACTCAAAGCGGGAGCGAAGCCGTTCTTCCAGCGTTGGAATTTCCTTAGGTGGTCTATCGCTTGAGATAATAATCTGTTTCCGTTCCTCATGCAGCGCATTAAACGTATGGAAAAATTCCTCTTGTGTAGATTCTTTTCCCGCTAGGAACTGAATATCATCAATAAGCAGAATATCGACGTTACGATATTTGTTACGGAAGCTCTCCCCGCGGTTATCACGGATGGAGTTGATGAACTCGTTCGTGAATTTCTCAGACGACAAATAAACAACCTTGCTACTTGGGTCATGCTCGAGAACATAATGTCCAATCGCATGCATCAAGTGGGTTTTGCCAAGTCCTACTCCTCCATATAGGAAAAGAGGGTTATATGCTTTTGCGGGCGCTTCAGCGACCGCAAGCGATGCGGCATGGGCAAAACGGTTGCCAGGGCCGATGACAAAAGTATCGAATGTATATTTTGGATTCAGCATGCTCAGTACCGCTTCTTCCTGCACAACCTTAGGGGTTGGTGCTGGCAGTTGCGGATCCGGTTCAGCAGGCTTGTTCTCCTCAATGACAAATTTCACATCGACTTGCTTGCCGAGTAGCTCATATACCGTCGAACCTACCAATTTGGTATAACGACTCTCCAGCCATTCGACGGCAAACGTTGTCGGTGCGGAAATGACGATGGAACGGTCATTAAGCTTCGTCGCTTTGGTTGCTTTGAACCAGGTATCGAAGCTTGGTTTGCTGAGTTTGTTTTGTATGATTGATAAAATTTGCTGCCATAAATCAGAAGTATGGCTGTCCACAGACTGTCACTCCTTTTACATGTTCCAAGTGTGGCTTAAGCCATGTTGCAGTGTCGAAATACGAGATATATTGCCTGAATTTATCCCCAAACCCCCGCAGGTCGAAAACAAAAAAAGAAGGAACAACGGAAAATTGTTCACAACTTTATCCACAGGCTGTTGATAATATTATGGGTCAGATCACATATTCACATCCAAAAGTAATACAATCATAGCAAAAGAAGCCCCGCATTTCAACGTATCACGTGATTTTATCCACAAATTCAATAACTTGTGTATAATTTTTAACCACAACACAATATATTGTTTATAAATTGTTTAAGTTTCGACATGGCAACCCTAAAGTCGAAATTATTTTATACACAGGTTATCCGTCAAATGATGCCAAAATGTGTGTAAAAGTATTCTTCGTTTGTGAATAACATGATTGTGGATAACTGAAAAGTGAATATGAGTTATTTTGGACGCGGAAATTACTTAGGGGTGTTCCTTGCAGATGTTCTTCATCTCTATGAGGCTTATTGGTGATTGAAAAGAAGGCATCTGAGAGGTGGAATTTCTTATAAAGATTGCTGAGATGATCAGACAGAGATCCGACATGATTTTGTAAATTAAGTTGAGGTCAAAAAGAGGCAGAAGAGGGTTACCTTTATAAAATGTACTTAAATAGAGGTTGATTGAAATTGCGATAATAAGACATAGAGATGGTAATAGAGGAAGATGAGATATTCAGTAACATAGATAAAGAAGAAGAGCCAACAACCGATCGGTTGTTGGCTCTTGCTTTTAGAATGCGAAATAAGTCAGATCATCAAACTATCTATAGATGAGCAGCAGACATCTTACGCTGGAATTCGGCAATATCGGCATATTCCTCTTGTAGCTTACGAGAGATGCGAATATAGATGGGCAGCAGCTCTTGATAGAGGGTGGCATGTTCTTTAATAGGTGTATGACGATGGGTTGTACCCACCATTGAAGAAACGGCATGAAGCGACTTGATTCGCCCTGTTGCGTAAAGTCCGAGGACAACTGCCCCAAGACAGGAGCTCTCGAAGCTCTCAGGCACGACCACTTCTTGATTGAAGATGTCAGACATCATCTGGCGCCATAACGGAGAGCGTGCAAAGCCACCCGTGGCCTGAATAGAGGTAGGCTGCCCAATCTGTTCTTCCATCGCGAGCAGAACGGTGTAGAGATTGAAAATAACCCCTTCAAGCACCGCGCGGATCATATGCTCTTTCTTATGGTGGAGGGTTAAACCAAAAAATGATCCACGGGCATCTGGATTCCATAATGGGGCGCGTTCGCCCGAAAGGTACGGATGAAAGAGGAGTCCTTCAGATCCAGGAGTAACACGTTCGGCGATTTTGGTGAGCACGTCATAGGAGTTAATGCCGAGCCGCTTCGCGGTTTCTACTTCGGACGCTGCGAATTCATCGCGCACCCAGCGGAACAGCATGCCACCGTTATTGACGGGACCACCGATAACCCACAGATTCTCTGTGAGTGCGTAACAGAACGTCCGACCTTTGGGGTCGGTAACTGGGCGGTCAACGACCGTTCGAATAGCGCCACTGGTGCCGATGGTTGCAGCGACAACCCCAGGTTCAATAGCATTTACGCCGAGGTTGGACAATACCCCATCACTTGCCCCAATAACAAAGGTTGTAGAGGGGGAGAGAGCCATTTTTTCAGCCCATTCGTGATGCATTCCCTCTATTGTATGTGTGGTAGGTACAAGTGTGGATAAATGACCGGGTGTAATGCCTGCTACCGCAAGAGCCTCAGCATCCCAGTCCAGCTGCTCTAAATTAAGCAGTCCGGTGCAGGAAGCGATGGAATGATCGACGATATATTGTCCAAATAAACGGAAAAACAAATACTCTTTAATGGAGATAAATTTGGCTGTGCGCTGAAAAAGATCGGATTCGTCATGGCGCAGCCACATTAATTTGGTGAGCGGAGACATCGGATGAATGGGTGTACCTGTCCGAAGGTATATGCGATGTCCTACTCCGTTCTCTTGCAGCTTGGCTGACCAAGCTGCACTTCGATTATCAGCCCAGGTGATGCAGCGGGTTAGCGGTTTGTCGTCTTGCCCCATTGCAATGACACTATGCATAGCTGAGCTGCACGACACAAATAAGATTTGCCCGGCGGGAACACCACTTTGATCCATGACCCCACGCACAGAGCGAATGGCAGCCTGTACGATCTCCTCAGGGTCTTGCTCAGCAACATCAGGTGCAGGCGTGTAGAGTGGGTATTCTTGCGTTGAGGTACTAACGACCTCACCCTGTTCCGTGAATAAAACGGACTTGGTACTGGTTGTACCGATATCTATACCAATCATATAGTTGGTCACGTTAATCTAACCTTCTTTCTCCAGTTACGGATCTTATCTAAGCTAATGAAATTTCATTTATACTACTGTACTTAGCAGCAAAATAAAGATCAGTCCCACGACGGATAATAGTGTTTCCATAACAGTCCACGTCTTGAGCGTCTGCGCGACACTCATATTGAAGAATTCCTTGATCATCCAGAAGCCTGCATCATTCACGTGGGACAATACAAGTGAACCAGCACCAGTAGCGAGTACAACCAGTTCGATGTTGGCACCTGGCGTAAGTGCAAGAACCGGAGCCACAATACCAGCAGCGGTTGTCATCGCAACGGTCGCTGAACCCGTAGCTACACGAATTAGTGCTGCAACAAGCCAAGCGAATAGGATCACGTTAATGTTGGCATGGGTGGCAAACTCGGCAATGGCATTACCTACGCCACTGTTGATTAGTACCTGTTTGAAGGCACCACCGCCACCAATAATGAGAATAATGGTCGCCGTAGGCGCCAGACATTCGCTGGTGAAGCGGGAAAGATCGTGCTTGGTGAACCCACGTGCAAATCCGAGCGAAAAGAGGGCGAAGACAACTGAAATGAGCAGGGCAATGATCTCATTGCCGATAAACTCACAGAACACTGTGAAGCCATTCGTAACATTTGGGTCAATGATACTTGCAATAGAACCAATGAGCATTAGAATAACCGGCAGCAAAATGGTAAAGAGTGTAATGCCAAATCCGGGCAGATTACTGCTCTTTTTGGTCGCAAACTGCTCAGCCAGCTCTGCGGGTGGTTCCGTGTGTACCCTTTTGCCGATAAACTTACCAAACAAGGGGCCTGCAATAATCGCTGTCGGAATACCTACTATGAGGGAGTACAAAATCGTTTTTCCCAGATCTGCGCTGAACGCTTCAATGGCAATCATAGGCGCCGGATGAGGGGGAACGAGACCATGTACTGTGGATAAACCAGCCAAAATAGGAATACCAATCTGCAGCAGGGACATATTTGTTTTACGGGCAACGGTGAAGATGATTGGAATCATCAAAATGACACCGACTTCAAAGAAAACGGGGATACCTACGATAAAACCAACGATCATCATCGCCCAGTGCACACGTTTCATACCAAACCGATCGACCAGCGTAGTAGCAATGCGTTCGGCTCCGCCAGATTCAGCCATCATTTTACCCAGCATAGTACCGAGACCGATAACGATTGCGATGGTACCAAGTGTGCCGCCAAGACCACCCGTAATAGAAGAGATTACGTCAGCCGGTTTCATGCCTGTAAGCAAACCGAGCATTAATGCAGATAATAAGAGTGTGATAAATGGATTCCATTTATATTTAGAGATCAATACGATTAGAAAAACGATGGCGATCAATGTCCATACCAGTAAAGTTGCATTATGGGATAGTCCAAATAGAGTGCTCATGCTGTAGGCTCCTTCTTCTCATGTTGTATATAACGCTTACAATTGAATGACGGGCACGTATGCAATAAAGAATTAACTTACGTAGCCCTTAAATAAGTAGCAGTGGTCAGTTCCCTTTAATATGCCTCAAAAATAAAAATAAATCGCATTTGGTATACTTGTCGACAACTTGAAGCGCAATCATTCATCTCGAAAATGATTGCAATCCAAGTAGCACACCCCATTATCAATCAGGTTGTACGGGATAGTTTGGATGAGCTTGACGATCACAATGGTCATCCATGCGATCACATTAAACATCAAAGCTATCGTGTAAAGTTTTGCCTGAATCCTTGAAGTATTGGCGCACACCCGCTTGAATTAAGCTTTTATCTCCTGACTCAAGGGCTTGAATGAGCAGACGATGCTTCTCAATTACAGCGCTTACTTTCTGCTCGCCTTGATTAAATACTTGCTTCGTTGTAAGTAACATGACCGTCATCACAACATATCGGATGCTTCGCCAGAGATGCGAAATGCGGGAATGCTCAGCGGCTTCAATAATCGTCTCGTGAAAAGTTAGATCCTGGTAAGCAAACTCAACCGCATCTTGATGGCGTCCAGCCAGCTCCATTTTGTCGATGATATTATGGAGTTGTGTAATTAATTGTTCTGGAACGGCACTTGCAAGCCGTTGCTGGACAAAGCTTTCAATTAGAAAACGGACATCATATAACTCTTCGACGTCTTTCATTTTCAGTCCGAGGACAACCACGCCCATTCGTTCCAGACGAATTAGTCCTTCATTAGACAATGTTCTCAAAGCCTCACGCACAGGTGAACGGCTACTGTCAAAATCAGCGGCAATGCGATTCTCCGATAAAACCTCTCCAGTACGAAGGGTTCCGCTAATAATACGCAGCCTTAGTTCGCAGGCAATGGCTTCCCCACGGGAAGCACCTTGCAACCAAGAAGATGGAAACAGCATAGTGGCTAACGCTCCTATTCAAATAATCAGTTCCTATTGATCATAGCATAACCGTTTATTGAATGAGCATATGTGACCATAATCGACAAGAATCGTAAAGCGATAATTTATCATTAAAGCCAGGGAAATACCAATAAGTATACTTGTATACAAGATGTAATTTGTATCCTACACCTTTCTTGAAAACTTGTAAACCTCACCGTTAAAGCGGATACATTCAATTTTAAATATACGTAGTAGAAGGGAGCATTTTTTGAGAAAATCTGGAATGAAATCTTTGTCGATGAATCGCAGTAAGATTACCCTGTTTGGAATGGACACAAACAAGTCAGATAATTTAATATCATTATCCACATGTGAATAACTCAAAAGATTATAATAATGAGGTAATGATTAATATTTTGAGGTGTGGATAACCTGATATCACGATAAACAGTGATTTTAGGAAGGTGGGTGGGGATAACTTTTTGGGGAGTTAACCTTATACCCCAATTGGAAATTCCAGCTGTTCAGGAAGAGTGCCAAATTGTAGATGACAACGGCGTTTAGAAAGAGGGAGGAGTCGTGTGGATTTCAGTTGACTTTTCCAGTTGTTCGTGGTTAAATATATAAAGGTGTTTTCTGTGAAGATGAAAATGATTCATCACATAAGTATTTCCTTGTAAGGAGGTGCAATACATTGAGACCTACATTCAAACCGAACGTTAGCAAACGTAAAAAAGTTCATGGTTTCCGGAAAAGAATGAGCACGAGCAACGGCCGTAAAGTTTTGGCTGCACGTCGCCTGAAAGGCCGTAAAGTCCTGAGTGCTTAATGCATGTGAAGACCACCGAGGTGGTCTTTTTTTTCTTAATATCAGATCAATTCGGGCTGGATGCTTCTACAGATCAGGTCTGAATTGACTTCGACGAGTTCAAATGCACAACCTTAATGTATGTTGAATGTTCTCGAAAGCGTACTTCCTTTTCGAAAACATACCTTAATATATATGGGATAATTATGCTTAGGTTGAAATGACCAATTCATAATGATTCAGGGTCTATGCTCGCGCTTAGAGCAAGTGATTCATATTTATCACAGTAGATTGAGTTCCTGATTGGAGTACCAGTCATCATTCATTCGTGATGAAGTTGTGATCAAGACAGTTTACTGTCATTCAAGAAAGCCTATACTAAATCAGTAATGAGGCCTCCGTCAATATATGATGGTGGAAAACAGCAAGGAGAAGCGCCGTGTACAAAAGACTGCGTTTACGAAACCGGGCGGACTTTAGCCGCGTATACCGGTATGGGAAATCGTTTGCCAATCATCAATTTGTGGTGTATGGCTGCCGCCGTAAAGATACTGAGCAATTCCGAGTTGGTGTATCATGCAGCAAGAAAATCGGAAACGCTGTCGTACGCAACCGGATGAGACGCATGATTAAGGAAATTATACGGCATCACGAGAAAGAGATTGTTACGCAAATGGATCTGATCTTTATTGTCAGAAAAGGTGCGCTCGACATGAACTATCAGGAGATGGAGAAAAGCCTGATGCATGTGATGCGTAAGGCGGTTCTTTTGAAGCCTAATAAAAGGTAAGCCTTGGTTTATTTGTCCTCCTAATTATGGTATGATTTACGGTGGAATGGAATGGTTAAGAGAGGGGTTATGAAGTGTCGCGATTGAAGACATCAAAGGGTAAGTGGATTCTCCTCATTGCAGTTATTGCAATGGTCGCTGTATTAGCTGGATGTACTCCGCAAGGATCCGGGGTTACTACGGAAGATTTAAGAACTAGTGATTCCTTCTGGCAAAGTAATGTAGTTTACTGGTTCTCTTATGCGCTCGATACGTTCGCAGAATGGTTCAGCGGCGAATATGGACTAGCTGTCCTAGTCATGGTGCTTATTGTGCGGACATTGATTTTACCATTGACGATGAAGCAAGTTCGCAGCTCCAAAGCAATGCAGGCTATTCAGCCGCAACTTAAGGAGATTCAAGCCAAGTATAAAGATACACCTGAGAAAGTTCAGCAAGAAACGATGAAGTTGTTTCAGGAGAACAAAGTTAATCCGATGGCCGGGTGTCTGCCTCTTATCATTCAGATGCCGATTTACATCGCACTTTATAACTCCATTTACGGAAACTCCAGTCTAAGAACTCACGATTTCTTGTGGCTTCAACTCGGAGAACCGGATCACCTGTTTATCTTGCCAGTTCTCGCTGCCATCACTACATTCATTCAAACATGGATGATGATGCGTATGAACCCAGCACAGCAGATTGGTCCAATGCAGTTCATGCTATGGGTGTACCCGATTCTGATCTTCGTTATGTCGTATCAGTTCCCGTCCGCCTTGCCGCTCTACTGGTTCTACAGTAATATCTACACGATCGTACAAAACTATTTCCTTTACCGGAATAATGATAAAGTCGTGGCTGAGGTCAACGTGAAGCAGAACAGCTCTTCCAAAAAAGGAGCTAAACGCAAAAACGGTGGCAAAGCGACCGTCTCTGGAAAAGGGTCGAAAGGGGCCAAAAAATCGAAATGACCAAAGTCATTGCGTCAGGAAAAACCATTGAAGATGCTGTAAACCAAGGATTGGCTGAGCTTGGCGTGAGCCGAGACAAGGTCGAGATACAAGTGTTAGAGCAGCCGTCAAAAGGATTCCTGGGTTTGATCGGAGTAAAGGCGGCGAAAGTAGAAGTTAAGCTTCTCCCTGTACCCGAAGTTGTATCAGAGCCGATCAAACCAGCCGCGCCTCTCTCTCAGATGCATGAAGCACCTGAAGATGTCGCAGCTAAAAATCCCTATGAGGAAGCGGCTGCTTTCTTAAAAGAAGTGGCAGCAGGTATGGGGCTGGATGTTGAGGTGCATATCAAGAAACAGCGTGATGGACATGTCTTCAATATTGCTGGGGAAGATCTTGGCATGATCATTGGCAGACGTGGACAAACGCTGGATGCTCTTCAATATCTAACAAACATTGTAGCCAATCGTTATTCGGAGAGTTTCGTACGCATTGTGCTTGATGCGGAGAACTTCCGTCAACGTAGACGGAAGACGCTGGAGGATCTGGCTGAACGATTAGCTGGACAAGCCATTCGTTCGGGTAAGGAAGTTGTACTGGAACCAATGCCACCACTTGAGCGCAAAGTGATTCATGCGAAACTGCAAAATAACCCGCAGATTAAGACATATAGTAAGGGCGAGGAGCCCAATCGGCGTGTGGTCATTATGACGAAATAACACGAAATTGAAGACGCAATGGCTGCCTGCCCGGTGCAGAAGCCATTGCTTTTTTCGTACAAAAGCCTTTTATAATAATGGCTATGCCTGAGGTAATTGTAAGTCTTTTATTAGAAATGATATGGCGTCCATCCTGGGCGGCAATTTGAAAATAGAGCAAGGAGAGATAACCATGATCAGTGATACGATCACAGCAATATCAACGGCTGTCGGAGAAGCGGGAATTGCCGTGATCCGGATCAGCGGCCCGGATGCAGTAGCAGAGACAGAGAAAATTTTTCGCAGTAAAACGCCATTAACACAGGCTGAATCTCATACGGTACACTATGGTCATATCATTGAACCAAGTACGGGAGAAAAGGTTGAAGAGGTACTCGTTACTGTAATGCGAGCGCCTAGATCATTTACGACAGAAGATGTGGTGGAGATCAGTGCCCATGGTGGTGTGGTATCTGTAAAACGTGTTATGGATCTGTTGTTGCAGCTTGATATTCGTCTGGCGGAGCCGGGTGAATTCACGAAGCGGGCGTTTCTTAATGGGCGAATCGATCTGTCACAGGCAGAAGGGGTTATGGATCTCATCCGTTCAAAATCAGACCGTGCTTTCTCCGTTGCTCTGAAGCAAGTGGAGGGCAAGCTATCCAGTAAGCTTCGTGATCTAAGACATACGCTGGTCGAAACGCTAGCACATATCGAAGTGAACATTGATTACCCGGAGCATGATGTGGAATCACTCACGGCTGACTTTATTAAGGAAAAATCCAGTCTAGTCATGACTGAAATTGATAAATTGCTAGTCACCGCTGAGCAGGGCAAAATACTGCGTGAAGGGATTACAACAGCCATTGTTGGACGACCTAATGTAGGGAAATCGTCA
This sequence comes from Paenibacillus sp. MER 99-2, assembly GCF_023714095.1. Lineage (NCBI taxonomy): Bacteria > Bacillati > Bacillota > Bacilli > Caryophanales > Paenibacillaceae > Paenibacillus > Paenibacillus sp. MER 99-2. The sequence continues at coordinate 21,409 of NZ_JAMAUZ010000003.1, forward strand.
TTGCTCAACGCACTTGCTCAAGACAATCGAGCAATTGTGACCGATATTCCAGGCACAACGCGAGATGTTATTGAAGAGTTCGTTACAATTAATAATATTCCGCTCAAGCTGCTCGATACAGCCGGCATTCGAGAGACGATGGACGTCGTTGAGAAGATTGGTGTCGAGCGTTCCCGCTCCGCAGTCAATGATGCTGACCTTCTATTGATGGTCATTAATGCGGCTGAGCCTCTACATGTGGATGAGATTGAATTGCTCGAACAAATCCGCGGTAGACAATCAATTATCATTATGAATAAAATGGACTTAACTCCGCAGGCAGATCGTGATGTATTGCTTCGCTATATTCCAGAAGACCGCATTGTACCGATGTCGGTAAAAGATGATCTCGGTGTAGATCGTTTGGAGGAAGCAATCTCAACATTGTTCTTCAGTGGTAAGCTGGAGTCAGCGGATCTCACGTATGTTAGTAATGTGCGTCATATTGCATTGCTCAAAAAGGCGAAGCAGTCTCTTGTAGACGCATATGAGGCAGCAGAACAGTTCATTCCTATTGATATGATTCAGATTGATGTGCGACTCGCTTGGGAGCATCTAGGTGAAATTGTAGGAGATACAGCGCATGATGCACTGATTGATCAAATCTTCTCCCAGTTCTGTCTAGGAAAGTAAAATTTGCAGGCTTGCACGTGTATCAAAAAGGTGTATGATAGATGAGTTCAATCCCTATTTTAGGTGACGTATTTTAGTTTTAGATGAACAATGACCTATTGTTTTGATATAGATGTTACGGATTTTTAAATTCAATTCACGATTAGGCAGGCAGACGCCTAGTTGTTAGAACCGATCGTACATCAGTATAAGTGTGCGAAGGTATAAGGGGGTAAACAAAAATGGCTTTTGATGGCGGTAGTTATGATGTTATCGTCGTTGGCGCAGGACATGCAGGTGTAGAATCTGCACTAGCGGCAGCACGTATGGGTTCCAAAACGCTGATGATTACGATCAATCTGGATATGGTGGCCTTCATGCCTTGTAATCCATCCATTGGTGGACCGGCAAAAGGGCATGTTGTGCGTGAGATTGATGCACTCGGTGGTGAGATGGGGCGGAACATCGACAAAACATTTATTCAGATGCGGATGCTAAACACAGGTAAAGGGCCGGCAGTACATGCGTTGCGCGCTCAAGCAGATAAGTTCTCTTACCAGCACAAAATGAAAGAAACGATGGAGAATGAACGTAATCTGACCATGCGCCAAGGTATGGTGGATCGTCTTATCGTTGAAGATGATAAATGTGTAGGCGTATTAACACAGACCGGCACAGAGTATCGCGCTAAGGCAGTCGTCCTGACTACCGGAACCTATCTGCGCGGTAAAGTGATTATGGGTGAATTGATGTATGAGAGTGGACCGAACAATCAACAGCCTTCACTCAAATTGTCCGAGCATTTGCGTGAGCTTGGTTTCGATCTGGTTCGTTTCAAAACAGGTACACCACCTCGTGTGCACAAGGACACAATTGATTTTAGCAAAACTGAAATCCAACCAGGCGATGACGAGCCAAAATTCTTTTCTTACGAAACAGAATCTTCTGACAATGAGCAATTGCCTTGTTGGCTGACCTATACATCTGTTGAAACGCACCAGATTATTAATGATAATCTACACCGTGCGCCAATGTTCTCGGGTGTAATTGAAGGTACGGGTCCTCGTTATTGCCCATCCATTGAGGATAAAATTGTGCGATTCAGCGATAAACCGAAACATCAGATTTTCCTTGAACCAGAAGGTAAAAACACATCGGAATACTATGTACAGGGTCTATCTACAAGTCTGCCAGAAGACGTTCAATTGGCTGTTCTACGTTCCATCCCAGGTATGGAAAAAGTAGAAATGATGCGTAATGGCTATGCAATTGAATACGATGCAATGGTACCTACACAGCTCTGGCCTTCGCTCGAAACGAAACGTCTACCAGGCCTGTTCACTGCTGGGCAGATTAACGGTACATCCGGATACGAGGAAGCAGCAGGTCAAGGTGTAATGGCGGGTATTAATGCGGCACGTAAAGTGCAGGGGAAAGAGCCGGTTGTACTTGATCGTTCCCAAGGGTACATTGGAGTTCTGATCGATGATCTTGTGACAAAAGGAACCAATGAACCGTATCGTTTGCTAACATCACGTGCGGAATACCGCTTGTTGCTTCGTCATGATAACGCAGATCTTCGTTTGACTGAAATTGGTCATGATATCGGATTGATCACCGAAGAACGTTACGCAAAATTCCTCGATAAAAAAGCTAAAGTAGATGCTGAAGTTGAGCGTCTGAAAGTAGCAAAAGTACGTCCTGTGGAAGTTAATGCGAAACTTGAAGAAGCGGGTTCAACACCAATTCAGGATGGAAGCACATTGCTAACCTTGATGCGTCGTCCTGAACTGGGGTATGACTGGATCGAGCAGATCTCTCCATCTGAAGTTGAACTGACTGCTGATATGAAGGAACAAGTCGAAATTCAAATCAAATATGCGGGTTATATTGAGAAACAATTGATCCACGTGGAACGTTTGCAAAAGATGGAGAAGAAGAAGATTCCGAATACGATTGAATATAATGAAGTTCACGGACTTGCGATGGAAGCGAAGCAAAAGCTCTCTACGATTCGTCCAATCTCGATTGGGCAAGCTTCCCGTATTGCTGGGGTTACACCAGCAGATATCTCCATTTTGCTGGTCTACTTGGAGCATTATAACCGTGTAACCGCAGCAAGGGGACAATAATGGACGCTATCCAACAGCAGCTACAGTTGCGCTTAAAAGAACATGGATTAGAGCTGAATGAACTTCAGCTGGAACAGTTTGAATTATACTTTCAGGATCTTGTAGCCTGGAATGAAAAGATGAACCTAACGGGCATCACAGAGCGGGAACAGGTATATACGAAGCATTTCTATGATTCGGTATCGCTTGCTTTTTACACGGATATTTCCAAAGTTGATAAGCTGGCCGATATCGGATCGGGAGCTGGCTTCCCGGGATTGCCACTTAAGATTTGTTTTCCACACTTAAAGTTAACGATCATTGATTCATTGAATAAGCGTATCGGTTTCTTGCAGCACGTGGTGGATCATCTGGGTCTGACAGATGTTGAGCTGATCCATGGAAGAGCGGAAGAGCTTGGACGCAAAGAAGGGTATCGGGATAGTTATGATCTCGTTACGGCACGAGCAGTTGCTAAGTTAGCTGTATTGAATGAATTTTGCCTGCCATTTGTTCGCAAAGGTGGATTCTTCGCTGCGATGAAGGGTGGCGACCCACGCGAAGAAATGAAGGAAGCGGAATTTAGCTTCAACCAGTTGAAGGGACGAGTAAAAGCAGTTCATCCATTTCAATTACCTGTGGAAGAATCTGAGCGTCATATTATTCTTGTTCAAAAGTTTGATAAGACGCCTCATAAATACCCACGTAAACCAGGAACGCCATTGAAAACACCTTTGGTGTAGTTACATGTGGCTATGATCAGATTGTAAAATAGTGCATCTTGTTAATGCAGCGCATTAGCAGGGTGCATTTTTTTTGGTGGATGTAAATACACTTCACGAATGGAGTGTGGCTCAACACAAGTTCTGATTGAAGATTACAGTGTGAATTGAATATGTTACTCGTCTGCAAGTAGGTTAGTTTTAAGCCCTAAGTTTGTTCGTGGAATGGTGGACTGGATTGATATAAAAATGGAGATGAAGAGGGAATTCTTCGTCAATATAAGAGGATATTTATAAGGTGTGAAATGTGGTCATGCAGATAGCAACTTTAATAGGGCGATGTTTCACGTGAAACATTCTTCTTTTCTAATATATATAAGAGAAACGACAAACCATTTTAACGAATGAAATTCTCCTTTGAAAGTGATGACCTCCTGCATATCGTTCAATTTCGAGCGAATAAAAAGCAGGAAAATTAAGAGCGTTTAAAGAATAGGTAAACATAGGATTATGATAGAAAAGATGATAGAATAGAAGTATCCGATCCTGTAATTTCAGAGATCATAGATTGATATAGATGAGTAGACATTTTATACAGTAAGTCATTGCGTTAGGAAGTGTTAGTACAGGCAAAACTTATTCGAAAAACGACGGTATATATGGGGTCGCATATTGAATAAGAAGCACCTGCATTACAGCAGGAGCTATTACGAAACTAGGTGGTAATATACGGAATGAAAGAACAATTTTCGAAGTTGTTTGGTTTGGCGGATCGCAATAACGGAGACGAAATAAAACAAATTCCGGTCAATGAAATTGTGAGCAGCCCGTATCAACCCCGCACGATCTTTGATGATGAAAAAATTGACGAGTTGTTGCAGACGATCAAGACACATGGGGTTATTCAACCTATTGTCGTCCGCGTACGAAACGGAACATATGAGATTATTGCCGGTGAACGTCGCTGGCGTGCAGTTCGTAAGCTTGGTCTGGATCATATTCCAGCCATTGTACGTGAATTCAACGACTCACAGGCTGCATCCATTGCATTGATTGAGAACTTGCAGCGTGAAGGACTAACATCGATCGAAGAAGCGGTGGCCTATCAGAAACTAATTGATTTGCATCAGTTGACACAAGAGAGTCTTGCACAGCGTTTGGGTAAGAGTCAGTCGACGATTGCCAACAAGATTCGTTTGTTACAGCTTCCTGAGGGTATCAAAGCAGCTCTAATGGAACGGAAAATTTCTGAACGACATGCAAGAGCGTTACTTTCACTAGATACAGAAGAATTACAGATGAAGCTGCTTGCTGAAATTATCGAAAAAGAACTCAATGTAAAGCAAACGGAAGCACGTGTTGCTTTCTATAAGGAAGCTTCTAAGATCAAAAAATCGAAACGCATTTCATTCACCAAGGACGTTAGACTTGCACTGAATACAATTCGTCAATCGATTGATATGGTTTCTGGTTCCGGTCTGGATATCAAAACGAAAGAAGAAGACCATGAGGATCATTATGAAATCGTTATCCATATCCCGAAACGCAAATAATTGAAGCTTCAGGCGGCAATAGGCCGCTTTTTCTGTCTATAGCACGGAGAATGACATTGATAGAGGAAATGGTAGTTGTTGTTGTGTGGACGATAGCCACCTGCTTGGTGTTAAATGTAGCTTATAACCTACAAGAAAAGACTCCTATTTTATTTGAGGTGAAGTAATTGTCTAAGATTATGGCCGTAGCAAATCAAAAGGGCGGTGTGGGGAAAACGACGACATCTGTTAACCTGGGTGCAGGACTGGCTTCACTCGGGAAGAGAGTACTACTTGTCGATATAGACCCTCAGGGGAACACAACCAGCGGAGTCGGAATCAATAAAGCAGATGTGGCTAATTGCATATATGATGTCATCATTAATGAAGTTCATCCTCAGCAGGCTATTGTAGAAACTCAAATCGAAGGACTTCATATCATTCCTGCAACCATTCAGCTCGCTGGAGCCGAGATTGAATTGGTATCTACGATATCACGCGAAGTTCGCCTAAAAAAATCACTCGCCATGGTGAAAAACAATTATGATTACATACTGATCGATTGCCCACCATCCCTTGGCATGTTGACGATTAACTCGTTGACCGCTTCCGATTCGGTGATCATTCCGATTCAGTGTGAGTATTATGCACTTGAAGGTTTGAGCCAACTGCTTAACACCGTTCGTTTGGTTCAGAAACATCTGAACACCTCTCTGCAGATTGAAGGCGTGTTGCTTACGATGTTTGATGCACGTACGAATCTGGGGATTCAAGTGATTGAAGAAGTGAAAAAGTATTTTCAGCAAAAAGTGTATTCAACGATTATCCCGCGTAATGTTCGGCTTAGTGAAGCACCATCTCATGGACAGTCGATTATTACGTACGATCCCCGTTCCCGGGGAGCTGAAGTATATCTAGAGCTCGCAAAGGAAGTGATATCATATGAGTAAGCGGCTCGGAAAAGGACTGGATGCCCTCATTCCATCGCTTTCAATTAATGATGATGACAAAGTCGTTGAAATCCCGATTAGTCAATTGCGGGCAAACCCTTATCAACCTCGTAAAGTATTCGATGAGGATGCAATTCATGAGTTGGCAGAGTCCATTCGCCAGCATGGGGTAATACAACCGATCATTGTACGTACCGTGTTGAGAGGGTATGAGATTATTGCCGGAGAACGGCGTTTCAGAGCTTCTCAATATTGTGGAAATGCAACTGTACCAGCAGTGGTTCGCAATTTCAGCGATCAGCAGGTTATGGAAATTGCGCTGATCGAGAATCTGCAGCGGGAGAACCTAAATGCCATGGAAGTTGCAGTTGCCTATCAGGGGTTGATGGATCAGTTCGCATTGACTCAGGAAGAGCTTTCCGTGAAGGTGGGCAAGTCTCGTTCCCATATCGCTAATTTCTTGAGATTGTTATCTTTACCGGATGAAGTGAAAGATCATGTTTCACGTGGAACATTATCAATGGGTCATGCTCGTGCCATCGTAGGTGTGAAGGATCTGGATATGATGAAACAACTCGCCAAACAAACCATTGATCAACAATGGAGTGTGCGAGAGTTGGAAGAAGCAGTTCAACAGTTGGATCGCGCTAAAGCAAGTGAGGGCAAGGCGAAATCTAAACTGAAGAAGAAAGATCCATTCATTGATACAGTAGAGGAGTCGCTTCGTGAGCGATTCAAAACAACTGTGAAGATTAAGCATAGCAACAAGGAAAAAGGTAAAATTGAGCTCAACTACTACAGTAAACAAGATCTGGAGCGGCTACTGGAACTGCTGCAATAGACGATGTTTCACGATTAATGACAACATGCGGGGCTTCTCATGGGATGACATATCGCCTCTGTACGATGGAGCAACGATATGTCATATTTATTTTGTTGGGGTGAAATGAAGGCATTACGTTTAATGAATGAACAGAGGTGGTTATGAGGTGGAGAAAGTTATCTATCTAGATCATGCTGCAACATCATGGCCTAAGCCGCCTATTGTTGGTGAAGCGATGATGCAGGCTTTGGATGTAGCAGGGGCTAATCCCGGTAGAGGGAGCCATCGGATGGCTGTTCAAGCAAGTCGTGTGCTCTTTAGCACCAGAAAAGCATTATCTACGCTGTTTGGTGTGAGCAATGCAAACGATATTTCACTTGGTTCGAATACGACAGAGGCTTTGAACCTTGCCATCCAGGGATGGTTAAGAGAAGGCGACCATGTTATTGCAACCATGGCTGAGCATAACTCTGTGCGACGTCCGTTGGAGTACATGCGTAGATCACGAAATGTAACCGTGGATTATGTACAGGTTGATGCTATGGGCGCCGTTGATCTATCGCAGCTTGAGAAGATGTTCCGACCGAATACCCGGTTGGTTGTCTGTACACATAGCTCTAATCTGTTAGGTAGTATTTTACCGGTCAGTGAAATCTCCCAGATGTGTCGTAAACGACAGATTCCTTTACTTGTAGATGCTGCTCAAAGCGCTGGAGTGATGCCTGTTGATGTGAAGCAACTCGGCATTGATATGCTTGCCTTTCCTGGCCATAAGGGCTTGTTAGGCCCACAAGGAACCGGCGGACTCTATATAGCTCCAGAATTAGATGTGCAACCTCTACTTCATGGCGGGACAGGAAGTCAATCGGAAGCTATAGAGCAACCTTCTGTCCGTCCCGATCGTTATGAAGCCGGTACACCCAATACAGTAGGCATGGCGGGTCTTGCTGCTGGTGTGAAGCATGTGATGGAACTAACGCCTGAACGAATCTACCAGCATGAATGGGAACTGACACAGGTTATGATGGAAGGTTTAGCCTCTGTACCAGGAATTCGAATGCTCGGCCCAGAAGTTGGACAACCCCGTACTGGATTGTTATCCTTTACGGTAGAAGGGCATGATTCAGCTCAACTTGCTTTTAAACTGGATCGACACTACAACATTGCAGTTCGTTCCGGTTTTCACTGTACACCTCTTGCACATGAGTCCGCAGGCACTACACGAAGTGGAGCGGTTAGGGCAAGTGTAGGGTACAGTACAGTCAAAAGTGATGTGAACACTTTAATTGAGGCTGTGCACGAAATAACAAGACTTAAATAAGTCGCATGGGAATCAATTTCAAATTGATTCAGGGATACATCATTGTTAGGCATGTTATGATCTCAATCCATTATAAAGAGAGTGGATATACTCGGGTACGTATCGCTTGGTTATACGAAGGGGCTTAGGGAATCCTAGGAGGAGTTTTGTATTTCAGGGCTGATCGATCAGGTGATTTCGTAATATAGGCATGATGCTACAGGATACAGACCTTAATCTGAACAAACAAACAGAGGGGTAGTTACACTACATGGCTGAACTAAATGAGCTGATTCTGGAACAATTGCTATGGATTATTGGCGGAATGGCATTACTATTGGTAATCTTGCTGGTGACTAGCATTGCACAGGGTGCAAAGTTGCGTAAGTTTAAACGGAAATATGAAGCGATGATGTCTGGCACAGGAGTAGAAGATCTGGAGACGTTGTTAATTAATCTGAAGATTCAGATGGATAGCATTGAAGATGAACACAAGCTGCAAACGAATCAGCTACAAGCAGTCATGCAGAAATTGACCCATATGCAGGGTAAAGTAGGGGTTAAGCGTTACAATGCTTATGGTGAAAGAGGTAGCGATCTCAGCTTTTCCATGGCAATGATTAACGATAATCAAGACGGTATGATCCTCACAGGTCTTTATAATCGTGATGGTTCGTATGTCTATGCTAAACCTCTTAAAGGGGGAGAGTCCACGTATACACTTTCCCCTGAAGAGAAAGAAGCGATTACTCTGGCACAGCAAGCAGAGTAGAGCGAGTATGCCATTCTCGAATGGCCGAGTAAAGACTGCTGGATATAATCTCAGACATGCGCATAACCAAGCTGAGCCTTGTATTCTGCAGAACAAAGTATTCCATGAAGCCGCCGACGTTAACGATACCTGTCAGATGGATATCGCCGACCGGCGGTAATTCTTTATTTACACCAGCTCCAGGCTTCAATGGGCCATTTACCACTTGAATGCAGCCAACACTGGAGGATTGTCCGAGACAGGCATCAATTCCGATGACATATGGATTATGGTGTGTGGCTTGGATTTTGTGAAGTGTTTCTTGCAGATTCATAGCATGTACGGGTTCATCTAGTGTGCCATAAAGGTGGAAGAGAGGGCTGTCCCATTTAGCAAGAGCTGAACCTACCAGTGGACCTAAGCAGTCCCCAGTAGATCGATCAGTACCGATGCATACGATTACAACATTTTGTAACGAGTGAGCTTTGTAGAGATGAAACATTAAGCGATGAATAATAGCAGAATGTACGCCAGGATCGGTATGAGGAATTTTCAAGCTGGTCAACTCTTGGGATGAAAATGAATGCGAGATGGGTTTCATAGGATCTATCCTTTCCCCTTGAAATGGTAGTAACAGTATATGGAAGGATAGAGCGTTTTATACTTGGTCAGGACAAGCTTTTTCATGAGAAGGTTATGATGTGACCCAATGAGGGTAAATTGGAGCTAAGTAAGATCGAAGGGAGCCGGGCATGGACGAATGGTTAGATGATTGGATGTTGATTGCTTTTGATTCTACTCAGCAGGCACTACGAGCGGAGATGTTGTTAGAATTTGCTGAGATTGAGATCGACTTATTTCCAACACCGAAAGAGATTACGGCAGGCTGTGCACTCTGTATTCAGTTTCCCAAGGAAGATGTGCTGAGGGTGCAACAGATCATTCGGAATGAGTTCGTGGAGATTCGAGGCCTCTATTTCAAAACGGAAGACAGCTATGATAACATACCGATGTAGAGGGGGATGGATGAATGTGGTCGTTTAAGTTTATGACTGTTCCTGAGCCTACGAGTCCAATAGAAGCGGCTCTCAGTTGGACAGATCAATTATGGAACAAAGTTGCTGATGCAGATATGTGGTTTAATATTTTATTCAGTTCCCTGAGGATCTTACTTATCTTTATTGTTACTCGAATTGTGATTAAAATTGTGTCGCGTATTATCGATCGTAGTATGAAGCAGAAGCAGGAAGGCCGCCTTCGCGTTAATCCTCGCAGATTTGTTACGGTAGGCGAATTGCTGAAGAACGCCACCTCAATAACGTGTAACTTCATCATGGTGTTGCTGGTATTATCAGAGATCAATGTAAAAGTAGGACCGTTACTTGCCAGTGCTGGTGTGCTCGGGCTTGCAATCGGTTTTGGTGCACAAGGATTAGTGAAAGATGTAATTACGGGTTTCTTCATTATATTAGAGGATCAATTTGCTGTAGGGGATGTCATTCAGACTGGCACGTATAAAGGAACGGTTGAGGTTATCGGACTCCGAACAACCAAGTTGGTCAGTTGGCAAGGTGAGGTGCACATCATACCTAATGGTACCATTGCCAGTGTAACGAATTTCTCGATGTCCAATTCACTTGCTGTTGTAGACATTCCAATGAAGGCTGATTTGAGTTTGGATGAGTCGGTTCATTTGGTAAAGCGAGCGTTAGTTGGTATTGAAACTCGTGATCTCAACATTGTGAAAGTTCCAGATGTACTTGGAATACAATCGATGTCTACCTCAGAGTACGTTGTTCGCATCGTTGCAGAGTGTATGCCAAACTCCAGATCTTCTGTAGAACGTCAGATTCAAAGTGATGTGAAGAAATCACTGGAGTATCAAGAGATGAGCAAACAAGCAGCATTAGAGCAGGCAGCAGGCAAAGAACAGGATGAGGGGGATGGCACAGGTGGAGCGTAAAATTTTTCAGCTCGGGGACATCGTGCAGATGAAGAAGCAGCATCCATGCGGAAGCAATGAGATGGAGATCATTCGTATGGGGATGGATATCCGTATCAAATGTGTAGGGTGTAAACATAGCGTGCTTATTCCAAGAGCGAAGTTTGAGAAAAACATGAAAAAAGTGCTACGGTCAGCAGAAGATCTAGCTGAATCATAAGTACATTTGAAGCTAAATCATGAGCAAATCACTAGCAGAATGAAGAATATGAATTTGAATAAAACACACCTAAAATAGCGTTTACATGCAGGCTGGGCTGGGTATTGCGTTCTGTAAATGATCATGCTATAATCAATATTGCTGCGGAAAGGTACCCAAGAGGCCCAAGGGGGCTGACTCGAAATCAGCTAGGCGTGTCACAGCGTGCGTGGGTTCGAATCCCACCCTTTCCGCCACTTCACTTGTACATGTTAAAACATTCGATTACTCAACGAAGCGTTGAGTTATATAAGAGGGAAGTCTTCCTAATAAGGAAGGCTTTTTTTGTTTGCTCATTCTTTTTATAGGGTAGCAAAAGCAAAGGCATGAAGTGAAGTAATCACGATTAGCTATGGACGCAAAAATAAAGAGCCCCTAAGGGCTCTCTATCCGGCGGTGCATTCGGTTAGTAGGAAACAATCTGGCGTAAAGATTAGAAACTTTGGCGTACTGCTGAAGCAATACTCGTGCTTAGGACACAGGGTCTTACACACAACCACTTGCTTCTTATATTACGTGATGCATTTCCGAAACGGCTTCGTTGTCCAACGGAACCACACCTCTCTCGTGCACCGCCTGATTGTATTATGTGCTTTATTTCGTTTTATATACGTTGAGCTGAAAAAAAGTTTTACTTAGTGGACACGAGCCTTAGTCAGCTTCTTCCACTTCCGATTATGATTGCTTGTCTCTGGGAAGGATTCACCCTTTTGCAGCGTTACTCGCTTTGGATTGTTGATCTCCGTGTGAAAGCTATTCTCACCGACTTCGGTGTACTCGCCATCATTTGGAGCTTTGTCTCCTGGTTCAAACTCAGTTCTTTCGCCCATGATATGAAAAACCTCCTTGGCTAATGTATTTCGTTGTAGCTTCTGTAGTGTGCTCCATAGTACGGGTGATCATGTGTCATATATAAAGGGAACGTTTGCTTGCATTATGGTTCTGTATTTGTTATATTAATATAGTTCGAGTTTGTGCTCGTTCCTTGCTCTCAACCTGGATTGAGGGCCAGAGTCCATAAGGAGGTGAAAATTATGCGCAAATATGAAGTGATGTACATTATTCGTCCTGACGTTGAGCAAGAAGTTGTTCAAGCTACAGTCGATAAATTCCAAGGCATCATCTCCAACGGCGGTGGTGAAGTTACAGCTCACGACGTTATGGGTAAACGCCGTCTTGCGTATGAGATCAAGAAATTCCGTGATGGTGTTTATGTTTTGGTACACTTCACTGCTGAACCAGCAGTTGTTACTGAACTTGAGCGTCTCATGAAGATTTCTGACGAAGTAATTCGTTATCTCATTACGAACGACGTTAAGTCTGCTTAAGACAAAACTCGTGATTAACGCACCAATACGCTCTGAAGGAGGGGATTACATTGTTGAACCGTGTCATTCTGATCGGCCGGTTAACCCGGGATCCTGAGTTGCGTTATACTCCAGCAGGAGTAGCAGTTACGCAATTTACTTTGGCAGTGGACAGACCGTTTACAAGCCAAGGGGGAGAGCGGGAAGCGGATTTCATTCCGGTCGTAACCTGGAGACAGCTTGCTGAGACTTGTGCAAACTATTTGCGCAAAGGACGCCTAGCTGCAGTCGAAGGACGCATTCAAGTACGGAACTACGAGAATAACGAAGGAAAACGTGTATACGTGACCGAAGTCATTGCCGATAACGTCCGTTTCTTGGAGTCAGCTAACCGTGATAACAACGGTGGCGGCGGTGGGCAACCAATGCGTGAAGAGCCTTCTTACGGAGGCGGCGGGCGCGCGAACAATAATAATTCGCGTAGCAACAATCAGGATCCTTTTTCCGATGACGGAAAACCGATTGATATATCGGATGATGATTTGCCATTTTAACGTGAACCGATTCTCTACGGAGATATTAGTTACACGATAGGAAAGGACTGAAAAGCATGGGCTTCAAGCAAAGAGAAGGCGGAGACGATAAAAGACCAGCACGTCGTGGCGGTCGTAACAAACGTCGTAAAGTATGCTTCTTCACAGCAAACAAAATTACTCACATCGATTATAAAGATACGGACTTGCTTCGTAAATTTATCAGCGAACGTGGAAAAATTTTGCCACGCCGTGTAACAGGTACTAGCGCTAAATACCAACGTGCTTTGACGATTGCAATCAAACGCTCCCGTCAAATCGCATTATTGCCATACACTACTGAGTAGTCTTACTCAGCATGGATACCAAGCAGTCGGCTTATAGCCGGCTGCTTTTTTGCATATTCAATAATTACTTATTTCAGAATGCACTTGCGTTTGGATATTCGGCTAAATTGTGCATTAGGAAAGTCCGATGTTATGATATAAGGTATAGGCTAAATGAAGGTGGTCATATTAAAGTTCACTACATCAGGAGATTATAATGAACAAATCGAAACGCAAAAAACAGCAAAAACGGAAAAGTAGTTTACGATTTTGGCTTATCGCTACTTTGCTCCTTGTCGTTGTATATATATGGCTTCAGCAAAAAGATGATGTATATGAAATATGGCCGGGGAGCCCGCAAGAAGTTATTCCAATTACAGGCCTACATCCTCTTGTCGCTGAGAGTGAGGAGCTGTTGGTACGAAAAGCAGCCAGGCGTGGCATAGAGGTTGTCATTACTCATGGTTATCGAAGTATAGAGGAACAGGATGCACTGTTTGATCAAGGACGTACAGGTACTGGGAACATTGTCACCAACGCCAGAGGCGGAGAATCTTATCACAATTATGGATTGGCCATTGATTTCGCTCTTCGTACACCTCAAGGAGAGATTGTATGGGATATGGAACGAGACGATAACGGTAATGGTGAGCCTGATTGGATGGAGGTTGTTGCGCTTGCAAAAGACCTGGGATTTACTTGGGGAGGGGATTGGGCTAACTTTCCCGACTACCCTCATTTGCAAATGGATTTTGGCTTAAGCATTAACGAATTAAAGCGGGGTAAACGACCACCGGTTACGCAATAATTAATATTATTAATATGCACTGATACGTATGTTTATTAGTAAAGTCCTGCATTTTGCAGGGCTTTTTTCATTGTTTTGTAAAAAAAATGATAAAAGATGACAATTAGTCCTTTACAGCAGTAAATAAAAAAATTTATACTATAATAACTAGCAATAAACCGTTGATTCAATAAAAGGGTAGCCAGTATCATATTTGTATATATTTGTTTGTAAGTATGCGTTTACTTTTAAACGACTAGAACTAACCACACATATCACAAAGTTAACATATATGTTTATTATAAGAGATTATATCGGCTATATGCTACACTTATATATACATTATATGTAACGTTAATGTCATGTTTATAGTTTTGACAACTCTACTTAATGTAAAACTTTCAGATGTCCCCCTCCTTTAATGCTCGAAACTCCTTAATATTTACCTTTTTAGCATAGCTAATACCCAAAACTGTGGTATAAAAAACATTTATTCCAAAAATCTCAAAATAAGCATTGACGTCACCTAAATTTACACGTATGATTACATTAATTATTTTGCTATATAATCCCGGTAGGAATGCTCAACATTAATTGACCAATGGTCTAAATTAAAATACAAAAGTTTAATTCATTTGCTGAATTCGCATTTTGTATAAAAATTTGTTCGTTGTCTTCAAAAACATGGAAATATACAGTGGATGCATTCATCTTGTGAAGAATACATTCTGCGGAAATTTTGGGGTTAGGGTGATTGATTTGAATACAGACCTATTGGAAGTCAGAAATCTAACTACATCTTTCAGAATTGAAGATGACTATTACGCAGCAGTTGACCACGTTAACCTTACCGTTAAGAAAAATGAAGTGTTAGCTATCGTAGGAGAATCCGGATCGGGAAAAAGTGCATTTGCCTTCTCACTGATGGGTTTGCACAACAAAGCAAAAATTGAAGGTCAAATTTTGTATAAAGGACAGGATATAGCTAATATATCTCCTAACAAATTAAACAAACTTCGTGGTAATGAGATGGGTATGATTTTCCAGGACCCGTTATCAGCACTAAATCCTCTAATGATTATCGGCGAACAGATCGAAGAGATTCTGACGCTGCATCAACCTAAGCTTTCTTCCAAAGATAAGAAAGTGAAAGTTATCGATCTGCTTAACCAAGTCGGAATTCCACGACCTGAACATATCTATAAGCAGTACCCTCACGAACTATCAGGCGGTATGAGACAGAGAGTTGTTATCGCCATTGCGATTGCCAATAAACCTGAACTGTTAATTGCCGATGAGCCAACTACCGCACTGGATGTCACCATTCAACTACAAATCCTAGAACTTATTCGCGATCTGAAGAATGAGATCAATGCAGGCATCATCCTAATCACGCATGACCTCGGTGTAGTAGCTGAAATGGCTGACCGGGTTGCAGTGATGTATGCAGGTGAGATTGTTGAAATTGCAGATATCTATACCTTGATGAGCAATGCTCAACATCCATATACACGTTCACTATTAAATTCTATTCCTACGATTACAGATACAGACGAGAAGTCGAAGCTGCATGTCATTCAAGGCATCGTTCCTTCACTTAAAAATCTTCCTCGCCAAGGGTGCCGATTCAAGGCCCGAATTCCATGGATTGATGATTCGGCTCATGAAGAGAACCCACAGATGCATGAAATTGCGCCAGGTCACTATGTAAGATGCACCTGTTACCAGCACTTTCATTTCCCTGATCAAAGCTGAGGAGGAACAACATAATGGCACTACTAGAAGTAGAAGGACTCAAAATACATTTTCCGATTCGTGGTGGCTTGCTCAAGCGCGAGATTGGAAGTATCAAAGCAGTTGATGATGTTAGCTTCTCCATCGAACAAGGACAAACCTATGGACTTGTCGGGGAATCTGGTTCTGGTAAAACGACGACAGGAAGAGCCATTATCGGTCTGAATCACGTAACAGCGGGCAAGGTCATGTTTAATGGCAAAAATCTAGCCACAGAACGTCGTAAAGATCGGCAGCTTCAGCGCGATGTGCAAATGATTTTCCAGGATCCGTACTCTTCCCTTAATCCGAAGAAGCGGGTTATTGATATCATTGCCGAGCCACTCCGTAACTACGAGCGACTGACGGCTACGGAAGAGAAAAAACAAGTAAGAGAATTACTAGAGAAGGTCGGGCTTAGTCCTGAATCCATCTACAAATATCCACATGAATTCTCGGGTGGTCAACGTCAGCGGATCGGAATTGCGCGAGCAATCGCCTTGAAGCCGAAACTGATCATTGCTGATGAGCCTGTATCCGCACTGGACGTATCGGTACAAGCCCAGGTGCTGAACTTCATGCAGGATATTCAAAAGGAATTGAATCTGACCTATCTGTTCATTAGCCATGATCTCGGGATCATAAGGCATATGTGTGATCAGATTGGGATTATGTATAAAGGTCGATATGTGGAGCAGGGAACAACAGATGATATTTTTGAGAACCCACAGCATATCTATACCAAACGTCTTATTGCAGCTATTCCGGATATGGATCCAAGCAAACGGGAGGAAATGGTTGCCTTTCGTAAAATGGTCAAGTCAGAGTACGAGAATTCATATCGAAACTTCTTTGATGAGGAAGGGCTTGCATACTCGCTCCAATCCATTTCTAATACTCACCGAGTAGCTCTACCTCAGAAAGGTTGAAGACCATGTGGAAAATAATAGTACGAAGAATCATGATTATGATCCCTCAGATCTTTTTGCTTAGTCTTTTGGTCTTCTTGATGGCCAAGGCGATGCCAGGGGATGCACTAACCGGTTTGCTTGATCCAAGCATTGATCCGAAAGCGCTGGATGAACAGCGGGAACGACTTGGCCTTAATAATCCATGGTATGTGCAGTATTGGGACTGGATCAGAAATGCCGCACAAGGTGATTTTGGACAATCCTTCCGATTTAAAATGCCAGTTATGGATCTCATTGGTCAACGTATAGCGAATACGTTCTGGCTCGCGTTTGCAACACTTGTATTCACGTATTTAATTGCGATTCCACTTGGTATTATCAGTGGTCGTTATAATGATACATGGTCTGACCGATTAATTACGGGTTATACCTATCTAGGTTTTGCAGCACCATTATTTATTTTTGCACTCGTTATGTTGTGGATTTTTGGTTTCCACTTTGGCTTATTTCCGACGGGAGGTAGCGTAGCACCTGGACTTACACCAGGAACATTCGAGTACATTGCAAGCAAGTTCTATCATTTGTTATTACCGGCATTATCAATGGCATTGATTACTACAGTATCAACTGTTCAGTACTTGCGTAGTGAAATTATTGATATCAAGCATAAAGAATTTGTTCTTACTGCTAGAGCCAAGGGTGCCTCGGAATCACGAGTGTACAACAGACATATTTTGAGAAACTCTCTACTGCCGATCGCCGCATTCTTCGGTTATGAGATTACGGGGCTTATCGGAGGAACGATTTTCATTGAGAGTATATTCAGTTATCCGGGCATGGGGCAGTTGTTCCTGACCTCAATCTCTCTTCGAGATTTCAGTGTTGTAACAGCGCTTGTCCTACTATTTGGTATAGCTACAATTCTAGGATCATTGTTGTCTGACATTATTCTGGGATTGGTAGATCCGCGTATTCGGATTAAGTAAGAACTTGAAGATTTCGGGGTGAATAAGATGAGCAAGGCCAATGATGTCGTTATAACTTCACAGAAGATTGATAAAAGCCCCTCCAGCCTAAACATATTGTGGAGGGAAATTGTCCGAGATAAGATTGCATTAATCTCGCTCATATTTTTGGGAGTCGTCTTATTACTGGTATATGGAACAGCACTGCTCTTGGATCAAGATGAAATCGTAAAAGTAGATTTGTTCGCCTTGTATGAGCCGCCTTCTGCGCAATATTGGCTCGGAACTGACTACGGAGGTCGTGATGTATTCGGACAACTAATCATCGGTACACGTAACTCACTAACGATTGCAATCCTGGTTACGCTAATGACAGGGTTATTGGGAATCGTGGTCGGTATCCTATCCGGTTACTTCGGAGGATTAGTTGATAATATATTCATGCGTATTGTTGATTTCTTCATGGTTCTTCCGTTTATGATGATCGTTATCGCGTTTGTTACAGCAGTACCCAAATATAATATTATTTCGTTCTCGCTAATTATGACTGCCTTCCTATGGATGGGGATTGCTAGGCTGATCCGGTCTAAGGCATTGCAGGAGCGTGAACTAGAATATGTAAAAGCGTCAAAAACATTGGGATCATCCCATGTGAAGATTATCTTCTCACAGGTTCTTCCCAATCTAAGTTCGATAATTATCGTAACGATGACGTTGAACCTCGCTGCCAACATTGGCCTCGAATCCGGGTTGTCTTTCCTGGGGTTTGGTTTCCCAGAAAGTACACCTAGTCTTGGAACACTCGTAAGCTATGCTCGTAATCCGCAAACGTTGGAATTTAGATGGTGGATATGGCTACCTGCGTCACTACTAATCTTAGTATTGATGTTGAGTATAAATAATGTCGGACAAGCCCTGAAGCGTGCGACTGATGCAAGACAAAGAAGAGGTTAAAAAAAGGGAGGAAAGGTTCATGAAAAAAGGATTTTTTTCACGGGGTATATTTTTCACAATGATGTTGGTCTTCGTACTGGTGCTTGCAGCATGTAGCTCAGAGAAAGAAGCAACTCCAGCGCCTACGGCTAATCAAGGGGAAGAGAAGACGGAAGAAAAGCCTGCTAATGAAGAGGGCGTTTACTCCATTGAAGATTTCAACAATGTTAAAACAAATGAAGGCACAGCGATTGAAGGCGGATCAATCACCTATGGTCTCGTTTCCGATACGGCTTTTGAAGGTACATTAAACTTTAACTTCTATTCTGGTAACCCGGACTCCAAAGTTCTTGGATGGTTTGATGAAGGTTTGCTAGATTGGGACAAAGACTATGTATACACTAATGATGGTGCAGCAACATACGAAACATCCGAAGATGGCAAAACGTTCACACTGACGATTCGTGATAACGTAAACTGGCATGATGGCAAGCCTGTAACAGCTGAAGATCTGCAGTTTGCTTATGAAACTATTGGTAGCAAAGACTATGATGGTCCTCGTTACGATTCCAACTTCACAAGTGTAGTAGGTATGGACGAGTTCCATGCGGGTACTGCAGATACAATCTCTGGTATTAAAGTGCTGAGTGAGAAACAAATCAGCATTACGTATAAAGAATCCACGCCTTCCCTGTTGACAGGTGGTGTGTGGACTTACCCACTCGCTAAACATATCTTCGGTGATATGGAAGTAGCGAAAATGTCTTCTTCCAAAGAAGTACGTGAAACGCCAATTGGTTTCGGTCCATTTAAAGTTGAAACCATTACTCCAGGTGAGTCAGTAACTTATGTGAAGAACGAAGATTACTGGCGTGGAGCTCCGAAGTTGGATAAAGTAACTTTGAAAGTTATTAACCCAACAACGGTTGTTCAAGAATTGAAATCTGGCGGCGTAGACCTCGTAGATGCGTTCCCGACAGATCAATATAAAGACAATGCGGACATGTCTAACGTAGAATTCCTTGGTACGATCGACCGTGCTTACACGTACATCGGTTTCAAACTGGGTACATGGGATGCTGACAATGGTAAAGTTGTAAGTAATGCAGATGCTAAAATGGGCGACAAAAACTTGCGTAAAGCAATGTGGATGGCTGTAGATAATGATCAGGTTGGTAAACGTTTCTATAACGGTTTGCGTTGGAATGCAACAACTCTGATTCCACCATCTCACCCTGAGTTCCACGATTCTAACAACCCAGGTGTTGCTTATGACCCTGAAGCTGCGAAAAAATTGCTCGACGAAGCTGGATACAAATTAGATGGTGAATTCCGTACCAATCCGGACGGTTCCCCACTCGAAATTAACTTCGTATCTATGACAGGTGGCGACACAGCTGAACCACTGGCACGTTACTATGTTCAATCTTGGGCAGCAATCGGTCTGAAAGTAAACCTTGAAATGGTTGAGTTCAACAGCTTCTATGACCGCGTAGGTAACACAGGTAAAGATGATCCTAACATTGATGTATATCAAGCAGCATGGGGCGTTGGTATCGACGTAGATCCTTCTGGATTGTATGGCCGCGACGCACTGTATAACTTCCCTAGATTCTCTAGCGAAGAAAACGACAGATTGCTGGCAGCAGGTGTATCCGCTGAAGCATTCGATGTAGACAAGCGTAAAGAGATTTACAACGAATGGCAGCAGTACATGGTTGATGAAGTTCCTGTATTCCCAACACTGTATCGTGCAGTTGTAGTACCTGTTAACAAACGTGTAATGAACTACGCAATTGGTGACGGTACTGGCGTATACTTGCATGAATTGGCTGTTAATGCAGACAAAGCTGTCGTAGCTGAGTAAATCTAAAGTCGTGCATGATCTAAAGTGCCACGATTAGAAGTAAAGGTTACTTTTACAATGATTTAACATCGATTAAGGATTGGGGTCCTTCGTAACTTTCGGTGCTTAAATCTATGAATCATTCTTCTAGGATGTTATAAAATGAACCATCTAAACATGGATTTCTACACTCTGGCATGGGTGTAGGAATCCATGTTTTTATTTGATGACAAAAAAATAAAAAAAATTTAACTTTTTTTCAAAAAAGTGCAGACAAAATGCCTCTTCACTTCGTCTATATAGGTAAGAGGTGAATTCATGATGAAAAAGTGGTGGAAACGTGCAGGAATGCTGTTAGCTCTGCTCATTATTATATATTTGGGTGTTAAACCAGACATGTTAGTAGGCAAACCAGGGATCAAAGCAGAGTCTGCTGTGCTGATGGATATGCGAACAGAGCAGATCTTGCTGGACTTTAATGGTTCAGAAGGAACAGCTCCGGCAGGGGTCAGTAAGTTAATGACCGAGTTGCTTGTTCTCGATGCGATCACAAACGGAGATATCCATTGGGAAGATTCTGTTACGATTAGCTTGTATGCAAGCTCGGTTGGTGGAAGTCATCTAGCATTGAAGCAAGGGGAACAGTTCACGGTGCGTGAGTTGTTTCAGATTGTAGCCGTGTACTCTGCAAATGATGCGGCCGTTGCACTCGCTGAATATATCAGCGGATCAGAACAAAACTTTGTGTCTGCGATGAATAAGAGAGCTGCGGCCATTGGATTATCAGACACGACCGTATTTACGAATTCAACTGGATTGAGCGAGAAGCTGCTGGGTCCCAACCGTCCTGAAGCGATTCAAGGGCAGACCGTGATGACAGCTATAGATGCATGTAAATTAGCTAAATATCTCATTACCAACTACCCACAGATTTTAGAGACCTCCAGTCAGATGCAGGTGTCCATCCATCAGCGAGGCATGTATATGAGCAATACGAATTGGATGTTGTCCTCCCTAGGTGGCCCATATGCTTATGATGGCAATGATGGATTGAAGACAGGATATGACGAGGATTCAGGGTACCACTTTGTTGGAACAACGGAGCGCAATGGTAAACGATTGATTTCGGTTGTATTTGGTTCCGAAAGCCGGGAAGGACGCTTTGTGGAAACGAAGAAGTTGTTCAACTACGGGTTTGCTGGATCACAGTAACATACCATATAACCATGCAACGGGAACTCGGATGTCTATCTACCAACCGGCGATGTCAGATGGGCGTTCTTTCCAATATAAGCTTGATCATGATAATATGGATTTACGGAATATTCCATAATATTATGAATTTCACTTATAAGGGGGAAATGAATTGAACTCGATTAGCAAGAAGGTATATGCATTAACGCTGAGCATGGCTATGTCTATTGCTCTGATTCAGCCTGCAGTACAAGCTGCGGAAGCTGTTAAACCTACAGCAACCGTTGCAGAAACAATCGCTTCAAAAGCAACACAAACGTTACAACAACTGGGATACATAGACGGTACAGTAGAATCAAACACGCCGATTACTCGAGCAGAGGCAGCAGTCATTTTACAGCGTGTACTTAAATTGGATGCTCCAGCTTCACTTACTGGTTTTGCGGACGTATCAGCGAGCGATGAGGCGGCACCGGCAATTTATGCGCTGAAGCAAAGCGGGCTGATTCAAGGAAAAGCGAAAGGTTATGCTCCAGATGCACCACTGACACGGGCACAGATGGCCTCGTTGTTTACTCGGGCATTTGAATTAAAAGACAACGGGATTCAAGTTGTATACAGCGATATGAAACAGATCCCGGCGGTTCATGTGGAAGATGCTGTGCGGATCAAGCAACATTTTATCATTGAAGGCTCAGCATTTAATGCCAAACAATCTGTAACTCATGGGGAATTCGCTGATGCGCTTTATCTTGCACTAGGTCTAGATGTGAAGTCTGAGGGTCTTACACCGCTAGAGGACTTCTTCAAACAGCCTGCTCAGGCAGGATTCCAAATGTCTCCAGATGGTAAACATCTTGCTTACTTGGAGCCGTGGAATAACCGTATGAACATCGTGGTTAAGGAGAATGGACAGGACAAGTCTGTTCGGGTGACGAGCGAGTCTGAACGGAGCATCATGGGATTTGGATGGGCAACTGATAATAAGCTGCTCTACATCAAAGATGCTGCAGGAGATGAGAACTACCACATCTATGTAACGGATATTGATGGTAAAAACAATAAGGATCTCACACCCTATCCTAACACCAGAGCGAGTCTAATCGATCCGCTCGAAGGTGTGCCGGATGAAATTCTGGTGGCAATGAATAAACGTGATCCTCAGATTTTCGATGTATATCGCATCAATATCAATACAGGTGAGGCCACTCTTGCTGCAGAGAACCCAGGTAATATTACGGGCTGGCTGACAGACCATGAGGGCAAAATCCGTGTGGCTGTATCCAGTGACGGCAATGTCTCTTCATTGATGTATCGTGATTCTGAAGATAAGCCATTTGAGCCGTTGTTAACAACAAAGCTGGGAGAGACTTTTGCGCCAGTTATGTTCACGTACGATAACAAAAATATCTACGCAATCTCTAACTTGGATCGGGACAAATCAGCAATTGTTGAGTATAGCCCTAGCACTAAGCAAGTAACCAAAACGATCTTTGAAAACAAAGACGTAGATGTTAATAGTTTTGTGCCATCCAAAGCCAAAGGTAAAATTCTTGCAGCTGTATACGAAACGGATAAAGTAAACTATGAATTTTTTGATGCTGAATTCAAAAAGCTGATGGAAGACATCAAGGCTAAGGTTCCAGGCAAAGAGATTAGCCTGTCCAGTATCAGTGAAGAAGGCCAGGTATTATTTATTTCCTATAGCGACAAGTCGATGGGCACGTACTACTTCTATGATTCGGTAACAGGCAAGCTGGATAAGCTGGCCGATGCTGCCCCATGGATTGATGAGGACAAAATGTCCGACATGAAACCAATCTCGTACAAATCACGTGATGGATTGACCATCCATGGATATCTGACATTGCCGAAGGGAGTCGAGGCTTCCCAGTTACCATTGGTCGTGGTGCCACATGGTGGACCTTGGGCTCGTGATTCATGGGGGTATAACCCTGAGATCCAATTCCTCGCTAGTCGAGGCTACGCTGTGCTGCAGGTGAACTTCCGTGGATCTACAGGTTACGGTAAGGAATTCCTGGATGCAGGCAATAAACAGTGGGGCAAAGACATGCAGAACGACATTACAGACGGAGTAAATTGGTTGATTGAAGAAGGAACCGTTGATGCGGACCGAGTAGCGATCTACGGAGCATCTTATGGTGGATATGCTGCCTTGGCTGGTCTGGCGTTCACTCCAGACGTATATGCTGCTGGAATCAGCTATGTTGGTCCTTCCAACATCTTCACTTTGCTGGACTCACTGCCACCTTATTGGGAATCAGAGCGCAACATGTTCTATGAGCGTGTAGGTGACCCAGAGAAGGATAAGGAGCTGCTTACGGCGATCTCGCCATTGTTCCATATTGATCAGATGAAGGCGCCTTTGTTCGTCGTTCAAGGAGCGAATGACCCACGTGTTAAACAGGCTGAATCAGACCAGATTGTTGAAGCGCTGCGTGAGCGCGGGGTAGATGTGCCTTATATGTTAAAAACAAATGAAGGTCATGGCTTCGCCAATGTAGAAAACCAGTTGGATCTGTATAGAGCGATTGAGAAATTCCTCAATCGTCATCTGATGAAGTAATTCAGGCGAGGTCATTGACGAGATCAACTTGATCTTCATCATCATCCACAGTCGTCTATACAGATAAAATGAGACGCACGTTATAAAACATGAGTACCGCCCTCTGATTCTAAGGAATCGTTGGGCGGTATTTTTTATTTAAGGGTGTTATATCACTTGCAACTATATATTTATAAATTGACATAACAAATGGGTTTGATTTAAAATGACCAGTGAGTCATAATTGTTCTTAAGTGTTTAATATAGATGTATCAGTTCAGTTTGTGTGCGTTTAATAATGTCCGTTTATCTATCGCAAAATTATGATGTGATCGGGAGGTAACACGAGATGCAGAAACAAATGAAATGGCCGTTAATTCTGTTTGCGGTCGGGGTATTTATGGCGGCTCTGGATAATGGGATTATCACATCGTCTCTAACGACGTTGAATGCCTCATTTGGGGTATCACCAACTTGGGGTGCATGGACGATTACGTTATATACTCTCGGTCTTGCTGTAAGTGTGCCTATCGCAGGTAAACTTTCAGACCGCTATGGTCGTAAGAAGTTATTTCTTATTGAAGTAGCTTTATTTGGCATTGGGTCTTTACTCGTGGCATTAAGTACGTCGTTTACGTTCTTTCTCGTTGCTCGTGTTATTCAGGCATTAGGCGGTGGAGGGATCTTCATCATTGCAAGCTCCTATGTGCTCAGTAAGTTTCCAGCAGAGCGCCAAGGCACAGCATTGGGCTTGTTAGGAGGTATGAATGGGGTTGCTGCCATCTTGGGGCCAAACATTGGTGCTTTTATTTTGGATATGACAGGGAATTGGCACTGGTTGTTTCTCATCAATGTACCGATTGCGATCCTGTTGTTCATCGCGGGTATCCGTTATATTCAGGATGAACAGGAATTGAACCGTGCGGCAGTGGACTGGAGCGGGATTGCTGTTCTAACCCTTGGTGTGCTCAGTCTCATGTACAGCTTCAGTAATTTGGATGGCGTAAATATGCTGCAAAGCTTAGGTTCACCGATGTTTTATGGATTTTTCCTGGTAGGTGTAGTTGTGCTGATCGTATTCTACTTTCTTGAGAGAAGGCTCGAAGGATCAGGACGTGAACCGGTTGTGTCCACACAGTTGCTGGGCATTGCGTCCTTCCGCTGGACACTGCTCATCGCCTTTTTCTCAGGCGCTATTCTAGCTTCGGTCATCTTCATTCCTGGCTTCGTAGAGCAGTATCTGGGTGTGTCTAACACCGCCTCAGGTTATTGGTTTACACCACTTGCGCTGGCTTCAGGGATTGGGGCAGGAGGCGGCGGTTATTTGGTGGATAAGAAAGGACCAATTTGGACGTTATCTGTGGCAGGGCTTCTATCGGCAATTGGATTCCTGCTATTCCCGTTATGGGTTGAGCATATCTGGCAGTTCGTTATCGCGAGTACGCTTGTAGGTATCGGGTTTGGTATGATGCTGGGTGCTCCAGTAAACGTGCTTGTGACGGAACAGGCAGGTGAGAACAATAAAGGGATTGCCGTGGCAACCAGCTCGTTATTCCGCCAGATGGCGATGGCCATTGCCCCTACGATCTTTGCAGGGTTTCTGGCGCGCTCGTTCTCTAACCTGGGAACCAACATTCAGGATGGTTTTGCTGATCAGGGAATACAAGTGCCTCCTGAGATGCTTGGGCAATATACCTCAGGTGGAGCGTCAGGTAGTGATGTCTCAAGTCTGACGGAGGGGTTATCACAGATTCCTGACCCTGGCATTCGGGAAACGATATTGCAGGCTCTCCACGTGACAACAGGTCAAGGATACAACGGCCTGTTCTGGTCAGCGGTTATTTTCAGTGTGTTAACACTGGTAGCAGCATTGATTACAGGAGTTCTGCGGAATAGAGAAAAGGGGAGCGCTGTAGATCTCTCTTAGGCAAGTTTATGATTGAGTTTTCTGAGTTTCAATATAACATCTAATGATCAGAACAGTTCCTTTATGCAATTTATATACGGGGCTGTTCTTTTCAATTTAACCGGATTGTAACTTTTACTTATGTAGCAATGTTTACAATAGAACGAGCGTTAGCGGTGTTCAGAATTGATATAGAGAAAACATTAGAGAACGCCGAGTCATAAGTCGTTGGGCGCGTTTAATGGTATGTAGGCAATTCATTTTTATAGTGAAGAAGGAATCGATGGATGACAAGAAGAACTAATGAAAAGAAGAAGAAAAGAAGAAAAGGTCTATATATAACTCTCGTTTCGCTCGTGGTTTTGTTGATTGGCGGGTATTTGTTTCGTCAGCAGCTTGCCGTAGCTGCATTTGATCTTTTCCTGGCCAATTCAGTTGAAGATCAGTTGTCTCGTTCCTATGTTCCGCAGGAAGGGAATAATACGCCAGATCCGACCGTGTACCGTAAAGAGCCATTTTCCGTACTTCTGCTCGGTTCGGATAAACGCGCGTATGAGAAAACAAGGGGCCGTTCCGATACGGTCATCTACGCGGTTGTTCGTCCAAAGGAATCCCGTGTGCTTCTCGTTTCGATTCCACGTGACACGTATGTGCAGATTGTGGGTCGTGATGCGAATAAGGATGGGGAAGACGATTATGACAAAATTGCGCATGCCTACGCGTTCGGAGGGGAGAATATGTCCATCAATACGGTGGAGAAATTCTTGAATGCAGATGTAGGATACTACGCCACCATTAATTTTGACGGAATCAAAAGGGTTGTAGACGCGCTTGGTGGGGTAGAGTTGCCGATTGAAGAGGATATTGTCAATAAACATCCCGATCATGTGCAATTCACTATTGAAGGCGGTAAACCGATCTATGACGGTCAAGAAGCACTGTATTATGTTCGATATCGTGAGGACAGTGACTTTAATCGTACCAAGCGGCAGCAGATATTCCTGAACGCGATGGCGAACAAAATGCTTAATCTTAATTCAATCGGCAAGATTCCAGAGTTATTGGAGATTATGGGAGACAACTTCCAGACAGATATGCGTCCATCCTTTATTGTTGATCTAGCAAAACAGGTGCTGACACAAGAGAAGCCACAAATTTCTAGCTTCACGATCCTTGGTGAAGGTATGCGCAAAGACGGAATCTACTATGGCAAAGCGGATGAGAAAGACGTCCAATATGCCAAAGAGCTGATTACCAACTGGATGGATGAATCGACCCCAGCCGGTGCCTTGATGATACCAGACCGGCAGCAGATCGAGTAACGAATTCCATACAGAGGCCTGATCATAATCAGCAGTACGTCGTTTATTTGCGGGCTGCTGTTTTTTTCTTTTTCAGAAGAGCGACGAGACCTTTTGGAACATCTTACGTTTTGAAACGTATAATATGGGTTGAGGATTAGTTGAAAGTCGAAATTCATGAGGGGGATACGTTAGGGTATGAACATCGCATTTTTTTTGCTGCCTAAGCAAGAGGTTACGTGTGTAACATCGGATTCTACTCTGCGGCAAACATTGGAACGAATGGAGTATCATCGCTTCACAGCGGTGCCCATTTTGAATAAGGAAGGCAAATATATAGGTACGGTCACTGAGGGTGATCTATTGTGGTACATGAAGAATGCCGAGGGAAAGATCACATTTGAAAACGCTTCAAAATTTCTCCTTAAGGAAGTACCACTTCGCCTAGATATTAAGCCTGTATCCATTAATGCCAATATGGAGGATCTTATTAACCTGGCTAAGGTTCAGAACTTTGTACCTGTCGTCGATGATATGGAACGCTTTATAGGCATTGTCCGTCGTAGCCAGATCATAGAATATTGTGAAGGCATTGTAGCTAAGGAATCCATGAAGGCAAAATAAGAAATTAAAAACGTTACTGGCACAGGGATAATCAGAGCCGCTCAGTACCATGTTAAACAGTGGGAGAGCAGAAAAAGGTGGGTAATGCCCTTCGCATGGGGAACATTTTGTAGCCCCCCTTTTTATGTTATAATGGAGAATAAAGCTTTTTCGGGGAGAGTGACTTTCGCCAATATGCCTAAAGAACTGGATGTAGCCAAACGCGCTAAAGTGATTGAGTGGCTGAAAACCGAAGTACTTGACCAAGTGTCTCGATTGTTCAAAGCCTTATGGGAAGGTAGTACTTCCCGGATCGGAGACAGTCTAGCCAGTCTGATGATGAGTAGTTACATATTGGGCCGCAGGCTCGGTATTCCTTTCAAGGATCTGGATGCACTGCTTGTGGAAAAGTTGAAAAAGCACAAATCGGAAGGTCACCAATTGGAAGATTGGTACCAAGACATATCCGCGCTTGAAGATCATATGCGTAAGAGGTGAATTTGTTGAATTTTAGCTTTAAATCAGTTATTTGGAGCGTTGTATTTCTGCTCTTGTTACTATCGCTTATAACGCCTTTATCGGTGCTCACAGTATTTTTCATGCTCGTACCAGGTGTGATTCTGTATGCGTACCTATCTGTTAAATCGTTTGTTGTGCATCTCATCCCAGTCGCCATAATATTATTCATGATTGAACCGTTGTATCTCCTATTCTTAGTTGTGTTTACGGTGCCAGCAATCATTATGGGGAATGCAATCAAGAAAGGGAAGTCAGCCCTGTATACTTTCTTGGTGGGTACTGGTGCAATATTAGCTGAATACTTGTTGATGTTGCTGATCGGGAGCGTTCTGTTCCAGTTCAACCTGTATGAGTACATTGAGAATATGGTGAAACTTGCTACGGAGCCACTGACTGCTTCGGATGGACTGGTCAATGGATTCGTATGGACGCCTGAAATGACGGAAGATGTGGCTAGACGAACGCAGCTCTTAATTCCGTTCGCTCTTGTAGTGACTGCACTTGTGATGTCGCTCATTACACATCTCATTGCACGTCCAATTCTGAATGTCATGGGTGTAAGTGTAGCTAATTTCCCACCAGCGCGTGAATGGCGTATGCCGCGTGCCTTGATATGGTATTACTTCCTTGCACTGATCTTCACGCTCATGTCTAGCGAGAATGATGGGTCGTATTGGTCGATGATTGCGGCCAACTTGTCGCCACTCATTAATCTTGGCTTCATGATTCAAGCGATCGGCTTCTTCTTCTTCCTGTCACATGCGAAAAAGTGGAATCCAGTTATACCGTATTTACTTGCGGCTGCGGTCTTCTTCATTGGTCCGCTACGAATTATCGGAGTTATTGATCTGGTGTTCCCGCTTCGCGAAGCAATAACGAAACCAAAACGTTAGGGTGATGAGTCTTGCCTAAATTTCTGAAGAAACGCTGGCACGGCTACTATACCGTATGGGCGTTCATAATGCTGCTACTGCTAGTTATGTTGGTGACCATTTATAACTGGACGCTTGGTTTGGTTAGTCTACTTCTGGCTTCGGCGCTGGGGATCGTCATGATTAAGGCGGAGCTAGCGTTCCGCCGAGAATTGAATGACTACATTAATGGACTGTCTATTCGGATCAAACGAATGGAAGGCGAAGCCGTAGGTATGCTTCCATTCGGCATTGTGTTGTACAGTGAGGATCGTACGGTAGAGTGGCATAATCGCTTCATTGCAGATATGTTCCATGAGAAAACGATGGTAGGTAATCCCCTCCAAAACTTGTTTCCCAATCTTCCTCAGCCAAAAGAAAAGAAGGATGGAAGCAAGGAACTAACGAGGGAACTCCATGACGAATTCCAGTTGGATGATCGGTATTACGGCGTAATTCATAATCCGCAGGAGCGGTATGTGTATGTCTACGAAATAACAGAGCTCGCTATTCTCCGCGATAAATATGAAAATGAACGTATGGCACTGGGTATCCTGGTGCTCGATAATCTTGATGAAGCAGCACAAGGCATGGATGATCAGCAGCGCACTGCGTTAATCGCTCGTGTAACAAGCGAGATCACATCCTGGGCTAAGCGTTATGAAGTGTATTTGCGGCGCTTGTCCTCGGATCGGTATCTTATGATGCTAAACTATAAGTCGTTGCAAGAATTGGAGCAAAGCCGGTTTGTTATTTTGGATGAAGTCCGTGAAATGACTGCTGACCTCAAAGTTCCCATGACGCTTAGTATCGGTCTTGCTTTTGGATCGGATAGCATTGGAGAAATGGGAGAGCTTGCTCAATCAAGTCTTGATATGGCACTTGGTCGCGGTGGTGATCAGGCCGCTGTGAAGTCCGGACAGCGCTTGTCCTTCTATGGTGGTAAATCGAATGCTGTTGAGAAACGCACACGAGTAAGGGCTAGGGTCATTGCTCATGCACTGCGTGATCTGATGCAAGAGAGTGACCGTGTGCTTGTTATGGGGCATAAAATGCCGGATATGGATGCAATCGGTGCATCCATTGGTGTATGGAAGGCAGCTAGTTTATATAATGTGGAAGCACGGATTGTCCTGGACGGACCGAATCCATCCATTGAACGCATGATGGAGCAAGTGAACAAGGATGAGAAGCTGTCCAAAGCATTTGTATCGCCTGAACAAGCAACACAGATGATGACCGAGCATACGTTGCTTGTCGTTGTGGATACGCACAAAGCTTCGATGACGATGGAGCCGAAACTAGTGCAAGCAGCTACGCGTGTGGTGGTTGTAGATCATCATCGCCGCGGAGAAGAATTTATTAATGATGCGGTACTCATCTACCTGGAACCATACGCTTCATCGGCTGCGGAACTAGTGACTGAGCTGTTACAATATATCCATGACAAGGTGCAATTTACACCACTTGAAGCAACAGCATTGTTAGCGGGAATTACCGTGGACACGAAGCATTTTGCATTGCATACAGGTTCACGTACATTCGAGGCAGCAGGCTTTTTACGTCGAAGTGGTGCAGACACCATCATGATCCAACGTTTGATGAAAGAGGATCTGTCAGAATATATTGCTAAGGCAGAAATCATAAAGCATGCTAAAATGGTATACGGGAACATTGCGCTGGCGGTCACCGACCCTGGCAGCAAGATCTCACAGATGATGATCGCCCAAGTGGCGGACACATTGCTTAATATGACCGACGTTGTTGCATCGTTTGTGATCAGTGAGCGGCCGGATGGGTTAATTGGCATCAGTGCTAGATCGCTGGGACGAATGAATGTACAGGTCGTAATGGAGAAACTTGGCGGTGGCGGACATTTAACGAATGCTGCTGTACAGCTAGAAGGTACGTTGGGAGAGGCAGAAAAACGGCTGATGAACGTACTTGCTGAAATCGAAAAGGAAGAGGGGCTGTTCGAATGAAGGTCATTTTTATAAAAGATATGAAGGGTCAAGGCAAGAAAGGGCAAGTGAAGGAAGTATCTGAAGGTTATGCTCAGAACTTCTTGTTACCACGGGGAATTGCTCGTCTAGCAACAGACGGAAACATGAAGACGCTGGACAACCAAAATGCGGCTGAAGAGAGACGCAAACAGGAAGAGAAGGCAGAAGCAGAAGCGTTAGGCAAAAAACTCGAATCAGAAGTGACGGAGCTTAAAGCGAAGTCCGGCGAAGGTGGCCGTCTGTTCGGTGCAATTACATCTAAACAGATCGCAGAAGCTCTTGCAGCTAAAGGTCTGAAAATCGATAAGCGTAAAATTGAGTTGGACGAGCCTATTCGTACTCTTGGTGTAACGCAAGTATCTGTCAAGATTCACCCTGAAGTGAAGGCAACCTTGAAGGTACAAGTAACGGAGGAATAAGATGGGCGGCGAAATGTTATTCGACCGGATTCCCCCACAGAACCTGGAAGCCGAACAGGCTGTGCTGGGTGCAATCCTGTTGCAGGGCGAAGCTCTGATTACAGCGATGGAACGGGTGCAAACCGAGGATTTCTATGACAAGCCCCATCAACTAATTTTTGAAGCGATGATTCAGCTGGGTGAGGGAAATCAACCGATTGACCTCGTGACACTGACTTCGCTTCTGAAGGACAAAGGCGAGCTGGAGGACATCGGCGGCGTCAGTTATCTAGCGAAGCTGGCTCATGGTGTACCTACAGCCGCGAACGTAGACTATTATGCGCAGATTATCGAAGAGAAATCGATGCTGCGACGCTTGATTCGTACAGCTACGCAAATTGTTAGCGAAGGCTATACTGGCGGTGAAGATGTTGCTGCGATGCTTGGTGAAGCAGAGCGACGCATTTTGGAGATCTCTAACCGCCGTTCCAGTAGCGGTTTTATCGCCATTCAGGATGTACTGATGGAGGTATTCGACAAAGTCGAGACGCTGCATCAAAACCGTGGAACCACGACGGGAATTCCGTCCGGATTTATCGATCTCGACAAAATGACTGCCGGATTCCAGCGTAGTGACTTGATTATTGTAGCCGCGCGTCCTTCGGTAGGTAAGACAGCCTTTGCCTTGAATATCGCTCAGAATGTAGGCATTCGGGCGCAAGAGACGGTAGCCATCTTCAGTCTGGAGATGTCAGCCGCACAGCTCGTACAACGGATGATCTGTGCGGAAGCCAACCTGGATGCGGGAGTTCTGCGTACGGGTGAATTCAAAGGTGATGAGGACTGGCAGAAGCTCACGATGGGCATCGCTGCGTTAAACGAAGCAGATATCTATATCGATGATACGCCAGGGATTACGGTGGCCGATATTCGTGCCAAATGCCGTCGTCTCAAAAAGGAAAAAGGCCTTGGCATGATTCTAATCGACTATTTGCAACTCATTAGTGGACGTGGTAAAGCAGGGGAGAACCGTCAACAAGAGGTATCCGAGATTTCACGTACATTGAAACAGATTGGCCGTGAACTTGAAGTTCCGGTTATTGCCTTGTCTCAGCTAAGCCGGGGCGTAGAGCAACGTCAGGATAAACGTCCGATGATGAGTGACTTGCGGGAATCAGGATCGATCGAGCAAGATGCTGACATCGTAGCGTTCCTGTACCGGGATGACTACTATAATCAGGAAACCGAGAAGAAAAATATTATCGAGATTATTATTGCTAAACAGCGTAATGGTCCGGTTGGTACGGTGGAATTAGTGTTCCTGAAGAACTTTAATAAATTCGTAAACTACGAGAGGGCACACAATGACGCCTTCGCCATGTAGTGCTTGAACACGCACGATAAGGAACCGGGGTTAGCCGTCAGACATGATTTGACTGGCTTCGCCGGTTTTTTGCGTCGAAATATAGCGTAAATTCCGAACATTATGGTTTTACTATATCTAATTGTTCGCTATTTGATTTGACTTTGAAAAAGGGTACTGGTACACTAATACTGCTGCGTTAAAGCAGCGAAAACCTTCCTTCGGATGTAAATTGAAGGGGATTTTCACTGTCCGTTAGCACGCTTCTCCGCCGGTGTTTGTCACTTAAATTCCTGCCGAGATAGAGGACGGACAGACCAATACAAAGGTGCGCAAGGCACCCACGGAGGTATGTACTATGTCAACGGTAGTTGTAGTGGGAACGCAATGGGGAGACGAAGGAAAAGGTAAGATTACGGACTATTTAGCAGAAACGGCAGACGTGGTTGCACGTTACCAAGGTGGTAACAATGCAGGGCACACGATTCTGATCGACAACAAAAAATATAAACTAACGATGATTCCATCGGGTATTTTCTACACGGATAAGGCATGTGTAATCGGTAACGGTATGGTAATCAATCCGAAGGCACTTATTGAAGAAATTAATTACATTCATGATAATGACTTCACAACGAAGAACCTGTCCATCAGTGAACGCGCACATATCATCCTGCCATACCACATGGTATTGGATGCACTGGAAGAAGAGAGCAAAGGTCCAAACAAAATCGGTACAACCGGTAAAGGTATTGGCCCAGCTTACATGGACAAATCAGCTCGGATCGGCATTCGGATGGTTGATCTGCTTGATGCGGAAGATTTCGAACTGAAGCTGCGTCATCTGGTTAAAGAGAAAAACCGCATCATCGAGCAGGTATACAACGGTCAACCTGTTGATGTGGAAGAGATTCTGAAAGATTACCTGGGATATGCAGAGATCCTGCGTCCTTACGTACGTGATACATCTGTTGTGCTCAATGAATATATCGATGAGGACAAAAAAGTATTGTTTGAAGGCGCACAAGGCGTGATGCTTGATCTGGATCAAGGAACATATCCGTTCGTAACTTCATCCAATCCATCCGCAGGCGGCGTATGTATCGGTTCTGGTGTAGGTCCAGCCCGCATTCAGCAAGTTATTGGGGTAGCTAAGGCATACACAACGCGTGTAGGCGATGGCCCATTCCCAACAGAGCTGCATGATGCGATTGGTGACCAAATTCGTGAAACTGGACACGAGTACGGTACGGTAACTGGACGTCCGCGCCGTGTAGGTTGGTTCGACAGCGTTGTTGTTCGCCACGCTCGTCGTGTCAGCGGTATTACAGGGTTGTCCTTGAACTCACTGGACGTTATGACAGGTCTGGACACGGTTAAAATCTGCACAGGTTACAAATATCGCGGTGAGGTTATCACCCACTACCCTGCAAGCCTCAAAATGCTGGCAGAATGTGAAGCAGTATATGAAGAAATGCCAGGCTGGAGCGAGGATATCACTGGAGCGAAGAAGCTTGAAGATCTGCCTGTAAACACACAGAACTATGTAAAACGTGTATCTGAGCTCACGGGTATTCCAATTGCGATCTTCTCTGTTGGTCGTAACCGTGAACAAACGAATCAAGTACTTCCAATTTACGAATAAGCATTGTTGAAGCCTCAGTGGTCGCTAATTTAGCGATCACCGAGGTTTTTTTTCGTATACTCAACTAGCTATAATGGTCACAACCGATTATATTCCCCAGATTTCCGTCAATACTGATTAACAGTAGAGTGACAGACCCGGAGTGAAGCCAGATGAACGGGTGGGAAATTGGAGGGAGAGATCGGAAATGAAGCTGCTTCAATGGTTTGTAAAAATGGTGCTTACCGTTGTGTTGGTCAGTTCACTGACCCTATTAACGACCGGACTAATCGTACAGTCTTACGCTAAATCGCTACTTGCAAGTTTTAATATTCAGTGGGAGGGTCAGCCGCTAGGGCTAGCAGCTATGTTTCAAGGTATGCTTGGTGGCAAGTCCGGAGAGGACAAGAAGACGGAGACAGAACCACCAGATCAGCCAGCAGGGGCAGAAGAAGAACAAGTGCCGGAAAATGCCACCTCGGTGATGGGGAATGGCACGGATGACGATTCAGCGAGCACAGAGCGTGATACTGAGGTGTCTCTAGGTGGCGACCAACCCAATGCATCAACTGGTTCCGGTTCGGGTGAGAGTAGTGGAAATGAGTCTAATTCAGATGAAAGTGCAGGCGTAGGTGGGACGACAGGCGGTTCTGTAGGTAGTACAGGAGATGGTGTCGCTTCCGGCAATGGAACAGGTGGAAGCTCTAATGGAACTGCCCCAACAGGTAATGATTCAATTGTTGTATCTCCAGATGACATTACAGGTGTGAAGGATAAGTTGCCGCTAGAGGAGAAGGAGAAAATTTTCAGCTTGCTGATGGCTAAGTTACCTCAGAAGGAAATGCAACAGATCTCCGGTGCTATGGAGGGTGGACTAACCGAGCAGGAATTACGTGATATAGAGCAGGTAATCTCGAAGTATCTGACCAGCGAAGAATATGATAATTTGATGGAAGTGCTGCAAGCAGAGTGATCAGTAAGATAGAACGGGGGATGTTCCTCGTTTAATCTGAGATTTTCGCGGCAATTCTGCGAATATGAGCTGGCATATATAAGAAATGTAACAAGGTAAGTGCTCTAGTCATATAATTGAATGTAGTGTTTCATATTAAGACGCTATTTTATGGAATAGTGGAAGAAATTACTTGGCATAAATAGCCGTGAAGTTAAGGCATCCTATAGCAGGTTACTATACAAAATCCCTTATCAGAGTTCATCTGGCGAGGGATTTTCAGGTTGTGTTTTTATGAAAGAGAAGTCATATTTCGGTGGGTCTTAGAACCTAGTCATAAAAGTTGGTTGGAAGTACATAGTTTTCTTAATGTAAAGGCAAAAGATGAAGGCAGAAAGACCTGCCACCATATGGATAATACAGGAAAACCAGACGGGACGCGGCTTTGCGCTGTGATGGCTACAGTTGAAATGTGTGTAAAACCTGTGTTAAAGTATACGGGTGCGACAAAAGGTTAAAATTTTGACACTTTTACGAGCGCTGCTAAAGTCCTGATTTGCGGACACCCAGATAGATAGTTCAACAAACATGAGGCATACACGATGGGTGATGTCTTGACAGAAATGCGAGCCTAGAAGTGCTGAAAAGGAGAGAATCATGAAAGGTTTCAGAGGCATACGCCAACCGGGCAAAAACCGGGAACACGAACAATCCGGGGAACACCGGACGGCCGAAGACAAAAACAACATGAGCATGTCCAACTTCAGTGTTAAACAGAAGCGCGTTCAAGCCTCGCGCAAATGGATCATTACCACAGCATGTGGATTGTTTATTGCTGCATCGATCGGATTTGCAGGGAAACAGTATGTTGCAGCCAACACGGTTCCGTATTACAACGTGATCGTCAAAGGACAGGCTATTGGCAGCATTACAGATGAAGCGCAGTTACAACAACTATTTGCAGACAAAACAGAAGAATACCAAAATAAATATCCACAAGCGGAAATGGTTCTTAATACGGACGGCATTACCACTGAAACGGTAAAAGCATACAAACCGGACATAAACAGTGATGAAACGCTGAATAAACTCGATGATATGCTTACTGCTTACGCTAAAGGCGTGGAGCTGAAGGTCAACGGTGAAGTCATCGGCATTGTGAAGGATCAAGCAACAGCAGATGCGATTCTTGAACAAGTGCAGAGCAAATACATATCGGCATCGGCTGTGCGTAGCTCGCTCAAAACGAAGTCGGTATCGGCAAACTCTTCGAAGAAAGCCGAAGGGCCGAGTACAACCCTGAAATCCGTTGATATCAAAGAAGATGTGCAGACGGATGCAGTTAAAGCAGATCCAAACAAAATATGGGATGTCTCTGAGGCGGTTAAAGCATTAACGGTCGGTAAAGACGCGCCTGTAACCTATGTGGTACGAGAGGGAGACACCATCTCTTCTATTGCTGCCAAATACGAGCTTACTCAAAGCGAAATCCGTAAAAATAACCCTGGCATTAAAGAAACGTCTATGCAAATCGGAGACGAGCTTACACTGACGGTTCCAAAACCGGCGGTTACTGTGAAATCGGTCGAGCAAGTTGTTGAGCAGATCGAGATTAAACCCCAGGTTGAGGTACGTAAAAGTGCTGAGCTAAAAGCAGGGACAACTAAAGTGGTGCGTCCAGGTCAAAGCGGACTGAAAAACATGCAATATCGGATCACGAAAGAAAATGGCGAAGTCGTTCAAGAAGAATGGTTAGGTCAGGAAGTTGTTAAGTCAGCAGTGACCGAAGTTGTTCTTAGTGGTACGAAAGTAGTCGGTGAAGGTACAGGCGAGTTCGCATGGCCTGTCTCCAGCGCAACGATGAGCAGCAGCTTCGGTGAACGTTGGGGCCGTCAGCACAAAGGTGTAGACCTCGTAGGGAACCGGGATGTAAAATCCTCGGATGAAGGTGTAGTAACGTTTGCAGGACAGAAGAGCGGTTATGGCAATGTTATTATCATTAACCATCGTAACGGGTACGAAACATTATACGGGCATCTGAACAGCATTGGTGTTAAGGTTGGACAAATCGTCGAAAAAGGCGAAAGCATTGGTGTAATGGGCAATACTGGACGCTCGACAGGGACACATCTGCACTTCGAGATTATTAAGAATGGTACGGCAGAGAATCCGATGACATACTTGAATTAGTCGTTATACAAGGAAAATTCGGCGATACGCTTGTATCAAAATGTGGATTTTCCTTGTCACAAAGGTCAGCTTAGGCTGGCCTTTTTTCTATGGAGCACTTCAGAACTGTAAAAAAATTTCATTTTCCCGCCAATCGATTGCCAATCGGGATGTGACGCTGGTTCAGGTATGATAAACTATATATGTTCAACCTAATAGATAGACAGCTAAGATGGACAACTAAGATCATAACTACCAATGATGACAGAACAACTTATATACAGAGATAGACCGCATATGCGGATCAAGCAGGATACAGGGGTGAATACAGTCGATGCAGGGGAAGATTTTGGTGGTGGACGATGAACAGCCTATTGCAGACATTCTGAAGTTTAATTTAGAAAAAGAGGGATATGAGGTCATCTGCGCTTTCGATGGAATTCGCGCTGTCGAACTGGCGTTAGCCGAGAAACCGGATCTCATGCTACTCGATCTGATGTTACCAGGCAAGGATGGAATGGATGTATGCCGTGAGGTGCGTGCACATCTGGAAATGCCGATCATTATGCTGACCGCGAAGGATGGCGAGATTGATAAGGTACTTGGCTTGGAGCTGGGTGCGGATGATTATGTAACGAAGCCTTTCAGCACGAGAGAGCTGCTTGCACGGGTGAAGGCACAGATGCGTAGAAGACAGAAGCCTGCTACTACGACGGAAGCGCAAGAGGATGAGAAGCAGATTATGCGGCTGTTCGACTTGGCGTTTGATATGGACATGTATACAGCGTACAAAGGCGGAGAGCCGCTGGATCTGACCCACCGTGAATATGAACTTCTCTATTACATGGCGAAGCATTCGGGCAAGGTGATGACACGGGAACATCTGTTACAGGCCGTATGGGGATATGAATATTTCGGGGATGTGCGTACTGTGGATGTAACGATCCGTCGTCTGCGTGAGAAGATTGAGGAGAATCCGAGCAAACCGGAGACGATTCTGACGCGCCGTGGATTAGGTTATCTGGTGCGTAGTCCCAAAAGCGTGGGGATATAATGGGGCGATTCTCGCGATTTTCGTTCTTCCGAACGATTCAGGCGAAGCTAATTATCATATATGTGCTGCTGATTCTAATTGCGATGCAATTGATTGGCGTTTACTTTGTCAGTGCGATGAAGAATTCTCTTACAAGTAACTTCACCGAGGATCTACAGGCGAGAGCGGAGATGCTGTCGGTGCTAGTGGGAGAGACGATGGCTGGTGGCGAAGTGGAGGCTGGCGAGGACAAAACGGAAAATCTGCGCGTGCTGGTGAACAATCTGTTCAACATTAACGGGGCAGAGATTCAAGTGCTGGATGCCAGTGGTAAGGTGCTCACCACCTCGCTAAGCTCCCATTCGGACTATGTTGGACGCAAAAATACACAGACCGTTGTCAGCCGTGCGTTGCAGGGCATTCGAGATAATGAGGAATATATCGTTGATGAGGACAATGTCCGCAAAAAGGTGGTTGCCAAGCCGGTATTGTCCGGCGGCAAGATCATTGGTGCGGTATATATTGCCGCATCGATGAATGAGTTATATGCCACTATGGAGGGCATTAACAAGATTTTTATTTCGGGCATTCTCATTGCCCTTGTGTTAACAGCGGTGCTTGGCGTCATTCTATCTCATACGATTACACAACCGATTAAGGAAGTGACGAGGCGGGCAACAGCGGTGGCTGAAGGTAACTTCGACCAACAGACGCCTGTATTCGGCACAGATGAGATCGGCCAGCTCAGCCGCGCATTCAACTATATGACCAGTCGTCTGCGTGACGCACTCTCTCAGAACGAAGAGGAGAAAGAGAAGCTGACCTCCATTCTGACTAACATGAGTGACGGTGTAGTTGCGACAGACGAGTATGGCAAAGTCATTCTGGTCAATCGCCGTGCAAGTAGCATTCTGGGAATGCGTCCGGCAGATATTGAGGGCAGGCACTTCGCAGTGTTGCTCGGTATCGATCCTGAGGACGCGGAAGCACTGGCGAGTGGCTTCACAGGTTCGACCCTGTTGCAGATCGCTCCTGCGGGTCAGGAGGAGCCTGTCGTGATTCGTATGACGTTTACTCCTGTTCACAGACGTGAGTTAGGGATTACGGGAACGATTGCAGTGCTTCAGGATGTCACCGAACAAGAAGAGCTGGAAGCGTCCCGGCGTGAATTCGTGGCGAATGTATCCCATGAACTGCGTACGCCGCTGACCACCATTAAAAGTTATGCCGAGGCGCTAGATGATGGTGCACTCGAAGATCCCCAGCTCGCTGGGCGATTCGTTGGCGTTATCCAGAATGAGACGGAGCGAATGATCCGCCTTGTAACGGATCTGCTGCACCTGTCCAGACTGGATTCCAAAGAGGCGCTCCTGCGGAAGCAACCTACCGACATTCTGGAGATGCTGGAGGAAGTGACGGATCGTTTCTCATTCCAGATGCATCAAAAGGACATTCAGCCTGTGTTATCGGTGGAACGTGACCTTCCTGCGGTACCGCTGGATCGGGATCAGATTGATCAGGTGCTCGATAATGTTGTGTCCAATGCGCTGAAGTACACGCTTGAGGGTGGTACGATCACGATTGCAGCACGCAAAACGAATGATCAGACGCTCGCAATTTCAGTAACAGATACGGGAATGGGCATCCCACAGCGGGATTTGGATCGTATATTTGAACGGTTTTACCGTGTAGATAAGGCCCGTTCGCGTAGTATGGGCGGAACAGGACTCGGGTTATCCATTGCCCGGGAAATTGTAAAAGCCCATGACGGCAGTATTACGCTTGAATCGGAGCTGGACGTTGGCACGACCGTAACATTCACATTGCCGATGCGTGATGAAGGAGGTGAGCACCGTGAAGGAACGGATTAAATCACTGGTGCTTACCACACTCGTTGTTGCCAGCCTAGTACAGAGCTACTTTCTAATCTACCGTCTACCAGGCGGTGGGGATTCGGTTGTAACATCTGAAACGAACTATGTGAAGACCGAGAATATGGGTCAAGAGCGTAACATTGAGGAATTAATTTTTCCGGATCAGATGATTATTCATCTAGGTGAGGATAAACATACTGTGTTTTACCCAGGCAATACGTTCTATCAATTGATCTTCTCACGGTTACAGGGACGAACGTTTGATGATTTTCAGCGGCGTAGTGTGCAGTCTGTGAACTGGGATCAGATTCGGAAGGACAACCCTGGCTTCGAGCTGTCCTTCAAGGAGGGCATTCCGGTGGCTTTGTTACAGCGCGTAATGCGACTAGGCACGGATTCCCTCTTCCAGGGAGAGACGATTAACCGAATTTCAATCTATACCGCCAAAAATGAAACCAAGGCGCATGCGCTATTCTTCAGCGCCAAGGGAGATGTCGTTTACGAGGCTACGCAGGCTGACCTAACGGTACAGGATGTGCAGCAGCATGTGGACTTCGGCAGCAACTGGACGCCTTATACGCTGATGGATGGCCGTTATTACATTCCTTCTGAAGCTATCGAGACAATTGAGGCGAGTATGCCGACAAGTCAGTTTACGGTAGAACAGATGCAACGTAGCTTGTTCTTCGACCCGAGCATGACCCGGAATATCCGGGAAAAGGATGGGTCAGAGATCTACACGGATAGTAAACGCAGTTTGCAAGTGAAGCAGGATCAGCGATGGATTAGTTACACCGATCCAGCTGCACCACCTGCGGGACAGATTGATGCGGCCAAGGATGCCTTGTCCGCGGTGGATTTTGTCAACCAGCACGGGGGCTGGAAGGGACGGTCACGTCTAATGCTGGAGACAGCGGATAACAAAACACAGCTTCAGTTCCAGCAGTATTACGGCAGCTTTCCGATTATGGACTCGATGCAATTCCGCTTCGGTACGATCAACATGGAAATGCGACAGGAGACCGTATCGAGCTATGAGCGTTCATTGGAGTATCTGAACGAAGGTACGGAGACGAAACAATCGGTCAAGCTGCCTGGTGGGGACAAGCTGAAGGCACTCATTCAGAAGGTAGCTGGTGCAAACCGCGAGGTTGTAGATGTATATCCAGCGTATCGACCGTCTGCGATTGAGGATGGCCTTAAACTGATCCCGGTATGGGTGATTCGCTTCGGAAACGGTGAGGAAACGACGGTTTCTTGATAGTTCGTAGGGTGGAGCAGAGGGCTAACGAATCTGACACACCTTAAATGGCGGAATCAGCATAGGTAGCAAAATCTAACGAACCGCAGTGATGCTATTGTCGTAGAGTACCCGTGAAAATCGATAGAAGGTCTATAGATGCTAGAAATAACGTCTCTCCAATTCGTTAGATTAGAAACTTGCGGAAAATGGAGCTAATAAGACGTGTGGAGTTCGTTAAGAAACAAGTATTTCATTTAGTGAGTTTTCAGACACGACCTAGTTAACTGATGGAGGTGAACGTTTTGGATTGGGGACGGGCGAAAAATGTATTAATCTATGCCTTTCTGCTGCTGAACCTAGTGTTGGGATATCAGATCTGGATGGATGCACGGGAGACGGCCGGAGCCAATCTGGACTTCACCTCGCTGGCAGATAATACACAACAGGCGATGGAAGAGAAGGGGATTCAGGTGCTCGCACCTATCCCGAATGAAACACCGAAACTACCGAAGCTATCCTATGAATTCATAGAAGAGGAAGAGGCAGGTATTCGTGTTGACCTGGAACAGCCTGTAGACAGCAAGCTAATCTTCTCACAAAGTGAGCTGGAGGATGCGCTGCAAGATGAGATTCCGCAGATCGGCACGTACCGGCTGGATCAACTGATGGCGGAGGATGGGGCATTTGTCCTTCATCCATTGGTGGATAGCAAATGGCCGCTCTTCAATGTCAGTCTGGAGCTATTCTACAGCGACCAGAAGATTACAGGTTATCGTCAGACTCCGGTGAAAATTACGACAGCGGAGGAGAGCGAGCAGCAGGTGCTT
Source organism: Paenibacillus sp. MER 99-2 (assembly GCF_023714095.1). Classification (NCBI taxonomy): domain Bacteria; kingdom Bacillati; phylum Bacillota; class Bacilli; order Caryophanales; family Paenibacillaceae; genus Paenibacillus; species Paenibacillus sp. MER 99-2. The sequence goes on from NZ_JAMAUZ010000003.1 coordinate 64,317, forward strand.
CCGGCGTCGAAGGCGCTGGGTACGCTGATCGAGAACTTTTTGCCCAACGATTCCATCGTCAAAGATATTCAGCTTGGCTATTACGGCCAGTTGTTCAATTCAGATCTACAAGTTGCGATGCCGGCATGGCGATTCGTGCTGGAAAGTGGCGAAGTGTTGTACGTGCAGGGCATCAGTGGGGATGTATTCAGTCCCAAGACAGATAAACCAGGGGAGTAATGAGTTATGGGGATTTATTTTACCGTATTGTCTAGTGGTTCTACAGGAAACGCCACAGTCATACAGCATGGAGGCACGTCACTTATGATTGATGCAGGCCTCAGTGCGAAGCGACTGGATGCACTGTTCCAGGAACGGGAGATCGCAGGAACAGAGCTGGACGGCATTCTGGTCACACATGAACATTCCGATCACATTAAAGGACTAGGCGCGATGTCTCGGAAATATAATTTACCAATCTATGCAAACACCAATACGTGGGCGGCGCTGGAGAAGTCTGTTGGAGCCATTCCGGAGGAGAACCGGCGGATATTTGAAACAGGTGAGAAGCATGATTTTGGCTCGCTGCGCGTGGAGTCTTTCGGCATCTCACATGATGCAGCAGAACCTGTGGGTTATACGTTCGATGATGGTAGTGAGAAGCTGTCTGTTGCGACAGACCTGGGCTATATGAGCGACAAGGTTCGCGATGCTATCTCGAATTCTGACGTGCTTGTGCTCGAATCGAATCATGACGTCGAATTGCTGCGGATGGGACGTTATCCGTGGAATACGAAGCGCCGAATCTTAAGCGATATCGGGCATTTGTCGAATGAAGCAGCAGGGGCAGCACTTAGTGAATTGATGAATGGACGCATCAAGCGCACGTATCTTGCACATCTCAGCCGGGATCATAATATGATGGATCTGGCGAAAATGACCGTGCGCGATGCGATGGAGAGTCGTGGATGCTTCTATCGGGATCATGAGTTCAAACTCTGTGATACGTATTATGACCGTCCTACACCATGGGATAGGGTGGGTGAGCCATAAAGCTGTCTAGCTCAGCGGCTTTGCGCTCTACTTCTTCGCGGGTTAGGATGCCTTTGTCCACGAGCAGCTCAATGATGGTGCTTAGGGCTAATGTATTGCGGTAATGCTCTTCTTTGAGATCGGCTAGCTTGGCCGCCATATGAACCTCTTCCATGGCTGTGAGTGTACGTGTGCGTTCCATAAGCGAATCCTCCTTCTATGAACCTTCGAATTCTTTTCTTAAAATGAGAGTGCAATTAGGCAAATTGGTGTCAAGACGCCTGTGGGCATCCGTCGGTACCAAATGCCGACTTTGAACAAACTTTATACTATTATTGTAGTCAGGCTGGTTGGAAAACATTCCTCTTTTTGCCGCTATAAATGAAAGAAGAGGCCGTGTATGCTGAAACAGTAGCCTATCGGATGAGAAAAAGTTTGCCTGAAAGGGTAAATTTGCGCTTAGCGAACGGGATTTTGTGGTGATAGATATAGTATGGATCTTTATCGATAGCTGCAAATTAGCGGAAATTTACGTTATTCTTCGTATTTATGCAACTTTTTCAGATATAACGTGTTTAGTATATAAGGAGCACTTGGAAATAGGCTGGAATGTGAGCGAACTGGTGAGTGTATTGGCATATCAAATAAAGCGAGAGCGTGATTGATAGAGTCACTGGCAGAATGGGAGATCCATTCTGTTGTACATAGACGCTTCATTTCGTGTACTTGGGAGTGCAGCGATATGCAGAAAGATTTTGAAAAATGCAAGAGAGCATGGGGAAAGAGCTGGCATTTACGCCACGCACGTAACGGAGGACACAGAACGAAGCTGGAGGAGCGGAGCTCAGAGCTTTCTGAAAGGAACTTGTTTCGGAAGCAATGACTCACCTTTATCCCCGGATTACACCTTTACTACAGGGTTCAAAGAAGTCTGGGGATGACAGCAATCGGAAGCTCATCTGTCGGCGGAGTGGGGTATGTGAGAACACTATCGTCGTCCCATGCGACAATGATCAGGCGACAGTCAGGATCTTGATGCGTGACAACGAAGGGGAGAGGATCACGATGGGATTGTTCGGAGACGATTTTTATTCAACTAAAGTTTCAAGACGCGCCGAACCTGTGCAGAAGGGCAAACTTCAGATTCTCCGCCCAGGAGGGCGTGATCGGTGGCAGAATCCGCGCAAATCGCGCTCGGGTATTAGCTCCACGGTCAAAGTAGCCGTGATCAGTTCCGTGATCAGCTCCATCGTTACCGTTACCCTGTTCAGCTTCATCATGCAGCCAGCGTCTGTACCGTTATCCAATGCGGCGATAGGCAATGGTGCAGGTGGCGGTGCGCCCTCAGCTCAAGCTGTTGATCCGTACGACCGAATCATTCAGGCAGCTGAGAAGGTGCGCCCTTCTGTGGTTAGCATTGTGAATCATAAAACGGGCAGTAGCCTTTCTATGGAGGACTCGGCGCTAGGGTCAGGTGTCATTTTCAAGAAGGAAGAGGGCACAGCCTACATTATGACCAACCACCATGTGGTGGAAGGTGCGAGTGATCTTGAGATCGTAACGGTGGACGGAGAGACACATAAGGCGAAGCTGGTTGGCAAAGACCGGGTGAGCGATATTGCGGTGCTGTCGACAGAGGATAAAGGGCTAGGAGCTGTAGCGGAGATTGGCGATTCCAGCAAGCTTAAACGAGGTCAGACCGTACTTGCCATTGGTAACCCGCTCGGTCTGGGCGGTACACTGACATCCGGGATTGTGAGTTATACTGATCGCATTCTACCCGTGTCGATTAATCAGGACGGCGTGTATGACTGGGAGCAGAATGTTATTCAGACAGATGCAGCGATCAACGAAGGCAATAGCGGCGGTGCACTGGTTGATCTGAACGGCAAAGTGGTCGGCATTAACACGATGAAGATATCGGATACGGGCGTTGAAGGTCTTGGATTTGCGATTCCGATGAACGAAGTGATGAAGACTGTCGATTCGCTATTGTTACACGGTAAAGTATCCCGTCCATACCTGGGCGTGTACACTGTCGATCTGAGCAATCCTTATGCTCCACTAGACGACGAGCAGCGTAAGGATCTGAAACTACCATCTCACGTTGATAGCGGTGTGGTCGTGCTCGAAGCATCGGGTCCTGCATCGGAAGCGGGTATGAAGCTGAACGATGTTATTACTGAATTTGACGGGCAAAAAATTACCTCTACGCTCGATCTTCGTAAATATCTGTACGATAAGAAGAAAATCGGCGATACGATTGAGGTAACCTTCTACCGGGACGGCAAAGCCGAGAAGGTATCGGTGAAGCTGTCGGATAAACCGGAGTAAAACAGATATCTAACACAGACTATGGTGAGATCGTGTTAGGGAATAATAGAAAGAGCTGGTCAGGTCGCTGATCAGCTCTTTTTTTAACTTGATAGGATAAGTTTAATTATGAGCGAGAAATGTACTGCTAGATTCATGGTTGTTACTATTGATTTGCTGTCGAAATGGCTCAGTATACCGGGACAGAGGTTATTCTTTTGACAAATGATCGGACAGGATCAGAGCCTAAGACTCAGTTACATTAGACCTTTGCTATGATAAACTATTGTCAATGTGTTTGTAATGCACGGGTGTGCAAGTAACAGGTCTTTGACGATCTGGATGTTCTAAATCATAGAAGAGGGGTTATTCAATCATGAAACGTACAATGAAAGGAATGCTGGGGGGAACGGCTCTACTTGTGTCGCTGACTCTCTTATCTGCATGCACTTCGAAGGAAGCTACACCGGGGGCTGTGGATACGAATGGGTTGGAGGATAAGATTGCAGGTCTAGAGCAGCGGCTTGCGGAGCAGGTTCAGAAGAGCGGGGAGCAGGATAATAAGATTGCGGAGCTGGAGAAAAAGCTGAATGAGCTCAGTACGACGGTGTCCACTGCGACTGAAACCGGAGGGACGGCTACAGGCGCACCTACTAATAATGGATCGGCAGGAAAGGGCGATGGGGTGCTGATCACCTTTGCTCAGTACGAAAAGCTTGAGGTGGGCATGACGGTTGAGGAAGTGATCGCGATCCTCGGCGGCGAAGGTGAAGCGTTGAGTGAAGCCGAGAATATGGTTGTCTACAACTATAAAGGTACCGGGGATACGGGAGCGAATGCGGTTATTGCTTTTCAAAGTGGCAAATTGCTGACAAAGGCTCAATCTGGGCTGCAATAATAGAAAATGGGTTTATGAAGAGAACCAATCAGAATATTCTGGTTGGTTTTTTTGTGATGAGTATTTTGTGGGATTTATGTCTTAAAAGTAGGCTGTCAAAATGAGAGTATACAAGAGTTTGGGTTATACAACTTCCGATGAGAGTAGTGCCTTCGGTTGATTTGGGTACACCTATTGGAGCGAAAGATGCTTGCTAGAGAAGAGCTTAAACTTTAGATTTTTGAAAAATTGTAGAGATAAGTCCTTGACATGAAACTTAAGTTGTAACTATAATAGTCACATATTAAAAGTTGTAACTGTAATAGTTACATAAAAGTGGGAAGGGGTCTTGTTTGATCAAAGTAAGAGAGCGTTGTGTGTATTGCATTGTGTGTTATGAATTCAATTATGTTCGTCATCGTTCAATGTTAAATGTGAAGTCAAGGTTTGAAATGTAGACATCGTAGGAGCAAAAGCTAGATTAAAATGTAATATCCAAAAAGGGTAAGCAAAACGCTAACCCAAAAAGCAAAATCTAAAGAGCAAAATCCAAAAAGCAAAATCCAAAAAGCAAAGATAAGACGTTTAACCAAAAATGCAAAACCAAAATTAAAAACATACTGCACTGTGCCTTATTAATCTAACTGGCGACAGTATTATGAGAGGAAGATGAATAAAGTGTTTCGTAAAAAATCATCCATTGGAGTCATGCTACTCCTCAGTATCATGTTAATTTTGAGCGCTTGTACAAGTACATCAAGTAAAACCGAAAATACGACAGACACCTCGTCCAACGCGGCCAGTGCTAACAATACAACGGGCGATGAAGCAGATACATCAACGACTGAGCTTAATGTGACTACATTTAACCCAGGGAGAAAAGTATTTTTGGTGTTTCCTCTAACCTGATTGAAGGGCCTACTGAGGTGGTGCTCGTCGATGCTCAGTTCCAGAAGAATGATGCGGAGCAACTGGTGAAAATGATTAAGGATACAGGTAAGAAACTTACGACCGTATTTATCAGCCATAAAGATCCAGATTATTACTTCGGTCTGTCGGTCATCCGTGAAGCATTCCCAGATGTGAAGATTGTCGCAACGCCAGGAACGGTGGAGGGCATCAAAGAAACGATCCAAGTGAAAAATGATTACTGGAATCCGATCCTGAAGGAAAATGCGCCAACAGCACAGATTGTTCCTGATGTCTTCGACGGCAAACAGTTCACGGTAGATGGACAAGCCGTTGATATCATTGGTCTGGATGGTTCTGATCCGTCGCACACCTTCTTGTGGATCCCATCCATTAAAACGATTCTGGGCGGCGTTCCTGTGTACGAGAACGTACATGTCTGGATGGCAGATAATCAAACACCAGAGAGCCGTAATGAGTGGCGTGAACTGTTGGATGAAATTACTGCTCTGAACCCTGAGCGAGTGATTCCAGGTCACTATGTGGGAACCAGTGCCGGAGATCTATCCAGTGTGACGTTTACCCGCGATTATATTGCAAAGTTTGAAGCAGAAGCAGAGAAAGCCAAAGATTCCAAAGAGCTAATTGCAACAATGGAAAAGGCGTATCCGGACTTCACCAATACAGGTGATTTGGAAACGAGTGCTCAGGTGATCAAAGGTGAAATTTCTTGGCCATAAGAGGACATAAATTAAGGCATGGTTTATTCCATGGTTAGATTGATGAATCTTGTTCTAATATGGCATAGGCAGTGAACTCAAGAGCAACATCTGCCCCTTTAGTTAGGGGAGGGGTGTTGTTTTTGTGTTTGGATGTGGTGGGTGAGCGTTCACCTTAGCTGGGGCTGGTTCATTTTGGCTATGTATTTTCAACCGATCTATGCGGGAATATTCTATAAGGGGTTTCTTTTACGTCCCAGGTGTGATAGAACAGAGAAGTGGCTATCCTATATGGATAAGCGGTTGTGAATCGGGAGCATAGCTGGTTACAGAAAGGATGCTTGAACGGATGTACGTTGTATGCAAAGAACACGTGGACATTGCGATCGACAAGTTTGTCGATGAGTATGAGGACGCTCCAGATATCGTGGATTTGAAGGAGACGGAATTTGCCGACTGGGATCCGCCTGCGAAGTGCGCTGAGTGCGAGCAGCATGCGGAATTTCTTGTCGTTTAGCGTACTGTAGGAATTGTTAGACTGCAGAAGGCGTGGCATAGGTGGCGCTTTAGGCTGGAACTCACTTTCCATCCGGTATGAACATCACAGCAAGGAGCGAAGAGAGCGTGTTGAGCGCTCTTTTTGCTTTTTTGGTAGGAGAAGATGGGGCGTTGGAGTGATGAGGTGGGGATAAAGAAACCTGATTACACTACATGCGTGTCCTGCCTGGCATGCGCCTTAACGAGTTGGTTATGGAAGGTGGCTAGCGCCTTGCGGATTAATGCGTTGAGGTAATAATGATAGGGTGCTTAGCCGCGTAGTGGAAGCCTACTTTGAGGTGGGAGTTGTGTCGGGTGAGTGATAGCGTTGTGTGCTGTAGTATGGTGGTAACTTTGCAGTAATATTGTTGTAGCTGTGCAGTAGAGTAACTGTGGAGCTCTAACGAATCTGAGACCTCTTATATGGTGCTAATACTCCCTGGTTGAAATCTAACGAATCGTAGACACGCTATTTTACTGAAATGATCTTGAAAGTGGTGGGAAAAGCTTGTTTCTACTGCATTAGCGTGTGTGAGATTCCTTAGATTTTAAAAGAAGCTAAAATGGGCTAAATAAGGTGTGTGAGGTTCGTTAAATTATGCGGGTGCGAAGATATAACGTGTAGCTGAAACAGGTAGATTAAACGATGCGGTGATGCATTTTACTTATAGATTCTTTTGCAGGACATTTAGGAGGAATGGATATTCATGTTTATTCAAATTATTGGCGTAGGCAAATTGAAGGAAAAATATTTAACGCTTGGCATTCAGGAATATGCCAAGCGGCTCGCCCCGTACATCAAGTTTCAGATGATCGAGGTCGCAGATGAGAAAGCACCCGATACCCTGAGCGAAGCTGAGGTACGGGCGGTGAAAGAGCGCGAGGGCGAACGCATCCTCGCGCATGTGAAGAGCGAGGCGCATGTTGTCGCGCTCGCACTGGATGGCCAGCTCTGGAGTTCAGAGGAGCTGGCTATGGAGATCGACAAGCTCGGCACGTATGGGACGAGCCATGTCGTGTTTGTTATCGGAGGAAGCCATGGGCTCTCCGATAAGGTGTTGCGCCGCGCGAAGCAGCGCTTGAGCTTCGGGCGCATGACCCTGCCGCATCAGCTTATGCGGCTGGTGCTGGTGGAGCAGATTTATCGCGCGGTGAAGATCAATCGGAATGAACCGTACCACAAGTAGGGCGAAATTTATGATGTATATTCATTAGATCGTTTTGCCGAAATTCTTTAACTAACTCATTTAAAATGTTTTTAATTGAAATAACTTTTTGTCAATAAATGAATTCCGACGTGCTACTTCTATTCTAGTACTGACCTGATCTAATAGATCTAAAGAGTCTAAGTGTTGAATGGCATTTTTAGTTCTAGCGCTTCTTTCAGGATGGTGAATCAAGTAAAGCTGCTCTGACGATATTTGTCAGGTTAGTTCAGTTCAGATACTAGCGTGAAGTTATTGATGAACCCTTCTTTTTGCAAGAAAACAGTCTCAATCTTGTCCGTTTTCATATCATAATAATAAATACCTCGCTCGGTATTTCCATTTCCTTTTTCCCCGAGAAAATAAAACCCGTTACCGTCTTTGTCCAGAAACAATTCACTGCTAGCTTTAATCGGAAGATGAAGTTCCTTTCTTTGTCCTGTCTTCAGGTCTACCAGACTATATTCGATAGGCATCTTATTGATGTATTTTGCAGTTGCTATAAGAAGCTGGTTTCCTCTGGCAGATAGAGTGAGAATCTGTTCATCTTTAAGTTTAATTATTGCACGAGTTTGTTTCGATACGGGATCAATTTCGATAATGGTATGACTCGGTGGAACCATCGGTTTTTGGGTCTGATTTGACTTTTCCATCTGCTCGTATTGTTCATCCTCAGAATATTGAATGGCGTATCCTTTTTCTGTTTCCGGATCATAGGCGATGTCCCATGTGGTCGTATCTGAATCTTGTTCATTTAATATCGAGATTTTTTGAGTTGCTTTATCCAGAAACATGACTTTTACAGGGCGTTCTCCTTTTTGCACAGCAGCCATCATTAGTGTATTCTCAGTGACATCCGGGATAATTGAATTAATCGCAAATAAATTGGAGCTTAATTGCTGCACCTGCTGTGTTTTCATATCATAAGCGAATAACTCGTCGCCTTTACTTTTGCCTTCGCCCGAATAATAGGTGGTGTCTTCGGCCAAAGAAACTACGGTCAGAGGATATTGAGAGTTATATGGTAAGTCAGTCATTTTGTTGAGAGCTTTGGACTGTAAGTCGTATGTATACACATTCATTTTCATTCCATCATTGGGATCTGTTCCATTGACGTATTCGGTGTTAGTGATGGAGAGATATTCACGGGATTGTGAAACAGTATTTTTTATATCGACAGAAGGTTTTTTTACATTTGTTGCATCATTACTGCATCCTGAAATTAAAATGAGTAAAACAAACAAAAATAGAAAGAAGTAATTTTTCGAATACTCTATTCGCATAAATGATCACCCTTTTAAAAATTTGATAAGGAGGCGAAGAATTCCGCCCCCTCCTTTAATACTTTAAATTTAGAATGAGTAGAAGTATCTACCTTTAAATGAAAGAGAAGAAGACCATTTTAAATCAAATAGTTCTACACCTGTTTTCCAAATATCTAATGTAGCGTCAGGAAGTGCTCCGTTATCTCTTTTGGTAACATTAGCAAATACATTATTATCCAAGTTTCGCGCATCCAGTACCTGTTCATATTTAGGATTATCTATATCGCCCCTCGTTGCAGCATCACCTTTTTTGAGTGTATTGCTGTTTTCACCAGTAGTATCAGTGAAATTTGTAAAACGGCCTTCTCCAAGAACAGTACTGGATGTTATTGTGATTTTATTATTATTACTACCGTAAGTATAAGTACCGGCTGCCTTTCTAGTTCCTCTAGGTAATGCTTTATATGCTGCTAATGCGAAGACGTTTTCCTGAGGATATATAAATTCTTTTATATAACCTTCGCCATCGTATAAAACTCTCAACCCCGGTTGTGGAAGAGGATTTTCTATTTTATATACCGGTAAATCTTTAGCTTCTTCTTTGATTTGCTCAACAAATTCTTCTTCTGATTGTAGTTGTTCTATATCTACCTTTGCTGAACTGAACTGGGTTATTTGGCTTTGATAAATAGAAGGCAGTGTTACTAGTTTACCTTGGTCAATAACAATCATTTGGTTGGTTTCGTCATACTCTACTATGGTTCCTGGATTCATTTTAGTAGGAATTGTATTTGAAGAATCTATAGAATATGCAAAAGATGAAACGCTACCTACAAATAAGGATGCCGTAACCAATAAAGCTGTAACTACCTTTTTCATTGTGATCGTCCCTTCAAAATTTGGTATATTTGAAAGTTGGCCAACTGTTCAAAAATTGGTTTATAAGGATAATAAAGTGTTTACATTTTATATGTTATATATTATATATAAATTACATAATAAGTCAATAATTAAATATAATTCAATCGACTTTCGCATCTGTAAATTAGCTTGAATGGCTTGCCGTTGCAGGAATTGAAATTGTTTTTTTATTGCTTACCCCATCTCTTTGATTGGTGTCATGGAAGTGACTAGCAACCATGCATATAAAGAAATTGTTGAAAAAATGTGGTATGCATTGGGAAAATACTCGAAGCTGTTGACCTTCTTTGTTCTTTCCACTAGCTTCGTAATCGACTCAATGTAATGAATCTCTCAATATAAGTACGGCAGTTTAAAGCCTCTTCAAGAGGTGGATTTTTTGTTGTTTGAGTCCCCCTTGCTATTGTTAAAAGCTATAACCAGCCATGCATTTTTCATATAACTAGCATCCCACTTGATCATGCTATACTCAGGAAACTAAAAAGTTAGAAGGAGATTTTTTTTATGATACCATTTCGCAATGATCATGTAGGTAGCTTTCTACGTCCTGCAAACTTAACTCAGGCACGTGAACAATATAAATTAGGTAATATCACATATGAAGAATTAAGAACTGTGGAAGATCAAGAGATTATTCGAATTATTGAAAAGCAAAAGGAAAATGGCGTATCCGCAGTTACGGATGGTGAATTCCGTAGAAGCTGGTGGCACTTTGACTTTCTGGGCGGCTTGGATGGCGTAGAACTATATGAGGAAATTGATGGACCTCAGTTCCATAACATGCAGACTCGCAAGGGCGGGATTCGTGTTATTGGTAAGGTTGATTTCTCTACACATCCCTTTGTTGAGGATTTTAAGTTTTTGAAAAAGCATGCAGGTGACGCAGTGGCAAAACAGACCATTCCAAGTCCCAACATGCTCCTATACCGATTGGAAAATGGAGCCAATATATATATAGAACGAGAGCAATTCCTTCAGGATACGATTGCGGCGTATCAAAAAGCTATTCAAGCCTTCTATGATGTGGGATGTCGATACCTGCAATTAGATGACACAGCTTGGGCAGACCTATTCTCAGAAGCTGGTCACGATAAGCTACGTGCTAAAGGTCTGGAACCGGCAGAAGAGTTGAAAACGATGCAGCGTATGATTAACGAAACGTTGGCTCATAAACCGGCAGATTTAGTGGTGACGATGCATATTTGTCGGGGTAACTATAAATCCAACTATTTCTCAACGGGTGGTTATGATTACGCTTCTGAAATTATCTTTGGCGGCTTAAATGTAGATGGATTATTTTTGGAATTTGATGATGAGCGTTCAGGTAGTTTCGAGCCATTAAAATATGTAAATCGTAAAGATTTGAAAATCGTGCTTGGTTTACTGACATCCAAGTCAGGTGAGCTAGAGGACAAAGAACAAATTAAAGCTCGGATCGCAGAGGCGGCAACCTATGTACCCCTTGAGCAACTCTGTTTGAGCCCACAATGTGGCTTCTCGTCTACAGAAGAAGGCAATATTTTAACGGAAGAACAACAATGGCGGAAACTTCGTTATGTGAAAGAAATTGCAGAAGAAGTTTGGAATTAATAGCTATATATAAATTTAACTAAACATTTACACAAAACGGAGAGGGCAGAAAAAACCTGAAGAAGCGAAGCGCTCGCCTTTATACCCGGATTTTGCCTTATAAAAAAGGAATAAAAATCTGGGGATAACAGCGATCGGTTGGTTATTCTGTCATTGGAGTGGCTAGTGTAAATAATTTTTCGTTCCATTTATATAACGGAGGGGATGTAAAATGACGATACAAGCAGACCAAGAGACAGTTATCGTTGAAGCGTTCATTAATGGTCAAAATGTAAAATCCCTTTCGCAGTTGGCAAAAGAGAATCCGACAAACCCAACGGAGATCGTAGGTTATTTCCCTGTCACTACGAAAGAACAAGCGGTTGAAGCGATTGAAGCGGCAGCAGGAGCTTTTAAAACATGGAAGCAGACCTCCTTGGATGAACGCATTATTATGATGCGCAAGGCGATCGAGAAGATTAGAGCAGCTGAGAATGAAATTGTTCATTTGCTGTCTAGAGAGCATGGTAAGCCCCTGTATGATGCACACGGTGAGATTTATGTATCGTTAATGTGGATGGAGTTTGCTTGTAATGAAGCTACATCAGCTCTACAGGAAGAGATCCAAGAGCATGACCATGGTAAAACGATTCTTTCTTATGATCCAATGGGTGTGGTGGCAGCGATTAGTCCATGGAACTACCCTATTGCTTTATCTACGATTAAGATCGCACCTGCCTTGCTTGCAGGCAACACGATTGTGCTTAAACCAAGCCCATTTGCACCACTGGCCGCAGCGAAAGTGGCTGAGATTATCGCGAGTGAATTCCCGGCTGGTGTAATCAATGTCGTTTATGGGGATGCGGATGTGGGCGTTGAACTGACGAGTCATCCTCTTGTGTCTAAAATCACCTTTACAGGTGGAACCGCCACAGCGAAGCATATTATCAAAGCTGCTTCGGAAACGATTAAGGATATGACACTTGAGCTTGGCGGCAATGATGCGGCGATCTTCTTGGAAAGCTTTGATGTTCATGATGAGCGAGCCATGCGCCGGATTGTCATCTCTAACTTCTTAACGGCAGGCCAGATCTGTATGATCGCCAAACGTGTATATGTACACCGGTCTATTTATGATGCGTTTGTGGAAAAATATATAGCGGCGGCAAATCACTGGATTCGAATTGGCGATCCATTCGATTCTAATACGACGGTAGGTCCAGTTAATAACCTGAAGCAGCGAGATTATGTGCAGGGTTTGGTTGAAGATGCACAAAAGCGCGGGGCTAAGGTTATCCCTCTCGGTCAAATTCTTGATCAGAAGCTGTTTGAACAAGGTTACTACCTGCAACCTACGCTGGTTTTGGGTTGTGATGCTCATGATCCGATTGTCGTGGAGGAACAGTTTGGTCCTACGGTTCCAATCCTACCATTTGACGATGAAGAGCAGGTTATTCATTTACACAATGAAAGCATATATGGATTGACCAGTTCTGTGTGGGGGAAAGAAGAAGATGCCATCTCCGTCGCACGTCAACTCGAAGCTGGAACGACCATGATCAATACAGCTGCTGTACAGGGGCTCGACGTTCGCTTCCCATTCGGTGGCTTTAAGCAATCTGGTATTGGCCGAGAATACGGCACGGAAGGCATCCGCACATACACAGAAAAGCATGTTATCAACGTACCGAAGACGCTGGATCTTCCTTATATACCTGAATAATAAAGAAGCCACTCCATTTTTTTGGAGTGGCTTTGTACTTAGCTATAATACGATGAACGGCGGCTACTTTCTACCTAGTGTCTCCCAAATTCCATGGAGCCAGGAATCGAACTCAGCATCTTTGTCGCCCTCGTAGGTATCATAGATATCCAGACGTGTCTTTTGCAGCTTTTCCTTAAATTGTTCAAATGTGTGACCTTCAGGAAGGCTTTTTTTAATTCGCAGCAAAACTTTGTTAAGACCTTTAAACAGATCGCCTTTGTTTTGGACAGGCATTTGTACATCTTCATCCAACTGTTTGAGCTTGCGATATGCGGCTTCGCGCACTTGAAACACTTGATCATTTTTTAGAACATTTTGCAGCAATTTAATGGTAGGGGCTGTATCCCAGTTTCCCAATTCGTTCACTGCATTCAGTCTGTCTCTCCAGCTTGAAGACCGATTAGCCGCTCGTTTGAGCTCTTCAAAGTTTTCCGGTAATTCGTTAACTGCTCCAATATCATGGTTGTTCGTCAAAGTTCAATCTCCTTAATCATCGCCATCTCGGCAGAATGATGAATGTTAATCAGGTGAACACCATTATAGCATGAACCTGGCTAAACTACTTCATTATAGCCGATTGGTAATTCTATAATTGCTTCGCTAATTCATATTGTTGCAAGGGTAACAGGATGAAGACTACGTGTTTTTGTATGTAATCACTCATAAAGATGTACCAATCTTATCTATTCTCCGTGACACTCTTCTTTTCTTAATGAAGTCCATCATGTACACCCATCCAATCAACCCGCATAAGACAAAACCAAACGCATGCAGAGATCCATAAATGGGAATGAAATCTAGTATGGTTAAGGCAAACATATTCTTAAGTAACGGATAGAACATGGAAATAACAACAACCGTGTAAAAGGCTAGGCAGGAAAGGACTAAAAAGAAGCTTGCCTTAGTATCCAAAGCGTTTTTCCTCAAGTATGCAAGGAGATAAGCAGTGTAAACTACAATATTGCAGGCGAACAACGTGACACCGATGTATTCAATGGGCTTGGAGAAAATCATACCAATCGCAATCAATATGGGCCCAATGATATCAATGGCAACGACCCAGGGATACCAGCTTTTTTTCGTCATGATCCGTCCCAGTGCACCAATAAAAATCGGAACGATCGCAGATGAGAAATGAAAGTGAACCGAGCTTAATGCATGTGTTGAAGGATTGGCTTGAAAGAGGCTAAATTGATATTGATATAAGGTAAACCAAATTCCTCCGATAAAAAAATAAACGAGCCCCGCGCCAACTGCTATTTCCGCTGCTTTTCCTTTAGCAATCACGATAGTGGCCAAGCCATAGAGGCCAAGTAGTAATGTGAACAGTAGCCACCCAAGAGAGAAAATCCCTGGTATAACTGTGTTTTCAAACCCCCACATCTTACTGCTCATCACAGAGGCCAGGGTAAGAAGCGCTGCAGGGAATTGAAGCCACTTCATAACAGTATAAACCATTCGTTGCTGCTTATTCTTTTCGTCATATTTCAAAAGCAAGATTACCAGAGGTACAATGACGAAAGCCGCAAACAGTAGAAATTTCTCAACAAGTTCGAATTGAAAGTAATCCAAAACAAATATAAGAATAGTAATGATTCCACCGGGAATGACGGGTACTAATAATGACTGCGTCAGTTGCTTCAGAGAACTATTCATGGCGATCCCTTTCTCCATATGTGGCGTATAATCTGCCTACATCCTGTTGTGTAGCGTTTCTTCGTATAGATAGGCACTTCTCGTTGTAGTTTAACACATTTATTTGCGGTATATTGTTGAAACAATGCTCTAATAAAGGAGTTGTGATGTCAAATGAGTAAGAATGAAGGTTCAGAAATGAAGCGTTCTTCAAAAGCAGCAGACATCCTATCACAGATTAATAGTAAAACGAAGCTAGGCGACTTACGAAAAATCGCAAAGGAAATTAAAAATGATCACGAACTAGCTATGGAACTTTGGTCAACCGAAGAGTTTTTGCCTAGACTATTAGCAATCTTAATTATGGATAAAAAACTTCTTTCACAAGAGGTGCTAGATAAGCTTGATCAGGATATGCAGACTCATACTTTTGATGAGCGAAATAACTTAATGGATTGGTTAATGGCTAATCAGCTCACCAAAGACAAGAAGACCATTGCATTGATTGAGTCATGGGAAAGTAGTCCTTCTGCTCTTCAAAGGCGAACGTTCTGGTATTATCAAGCGAGATTGAGATGGACTGGACAAGCACCACCTGATAACACCGAAGACTTACTAACAGCAATTGAAGCGAATATTGTGCAGGAAGAACCGGAAGTTCAGTGGGCTATGAATTTCATTACAGGCTGGATCGGCGTTTATGATCCAAAGTATCGAGCGCGTTGTATTAAACTGGGTGAGGAAACGGGTCTTTATAAAGGCGAAATGGTATCAAAGGGCTGTACGCCTAATTATTTGCCAGAGTTCATTGCGATTGAAGTTAACAAACGAACTAATAAATAGTTACCTGGAAGTATTTATTGGGGTGATGGTGTGAAAACAAAGGAATTTGACTTCCAGGGTGCTTTAATGAGGTACTTACTGCTGTGAATTGAAGTTTACAAAAAAGGGAATCATTTGATATTATGAAGGTAATAATCAAACGCGATGATGAGAAGAGTACGGGAAACTGTTCTTGCACAGAGAGCTCCGGTAGCTGAAAAGGAGTCAAGAGTTGTACCCAGAAACAAGCCTCTGAGCAGCAGGTAGGAACCGTATATGCGGGGATGGCATGACGGGAGCTCCCGTTATAGAGCTAGAGTATAAGCATGGCTACATGCCGTACTTGAAGAGGTTAATATGGCGACATATTAATGAAGCCGGGGTGGCACCACGAAAATTTCGTCCCCAAGACATAAGGTCTTGGAGGTGAGGTTTTTTTTATTTGTGTCCATATCCAATTCATTAGGAGGCGTCAGCATGGTTAACGAGAACGAACATCACACGGAAGGTTTTATGCACAAGTTGATTAAGGAAGAGCTTGAACAAAATCCATTTGACAGGCACATGTGCACGCGTTTTCCACCAGAGCCTAATGGTTACCTTCACATCGGAAGCGCTTATGCCATTCACATGAATTATTCTCTAGCTCAAACGTTTAACGGGACATTTCATTTGCGCTTTGATGATACGAATCCCCTTAAAGAAGACATCGAGTACGTTAACGTGATCATTGAGGACATCAAGTGGCTTGGATATGATCCGGGTGGGCACATCTACTATGGATCAGACTATTCAGATGAAATTTATGAGGCTGCGGTTCAATTGATCAAGCGGGGGAAGGCTTACGTCTGTGACCTATCACCCGATGAAGTAGCGGAATATCGAGGAACGTTGACAGAGCCTGGCAAGAATAGCCCTTATAGAGACCGATCAGTTGCGGAAAATCTGGAGCTGTTTGAGAAAATGAAAAATGGAGAATTTCCGGCTGCCGCCAGGGTTGTTCGTGCCAAAATAGATATGGCTTCGCCCAATATAAATATGAGAGATCCCGTTATTTACCGAATTATCCATGCTACGCATTACAGGACAGGAACGGACTGGTGTATCTTTCCGATGTACGATTTCGCTCACCCAATCCAAGATGCCATTGAAGGTATCACCTATTCCTTATGTTCAATTGAATTTAAAGACCATCGTCCTTTATACGAATGGGTGTTACAAGAGCTTAGTCTCGCTAACCCTCCGCGTCAAAGGGAATTTGGGCGGCTAAATTTAACGGGTGTGGTGACAAGTAAACGCTTTTTGAGACCAATGGTCGAAGGGGGTTACGTCGATGGCTGGGATGACCCAAGGCTTCCGACAATCCAAGGACTTCGAAGAAGAGGATTTACGCCAGAGAGCATTCGTAGCTTTATTGAGAGCATTGGTAGTATTCGGACGGAAAGTACAGCAGATATCTCGCTCTTGGATCATTGCCTCAGGCAGGATTTAAAAGAAAAAACAGTGAGTGTAATGGCAATCATGCATCCTCTAAAAGTCGTCATTACCAACTATCCAAGCGATGAGGTAGAGCTGTTAATGATTGAAAATAATGTCGGAAACGAGACACTCGGAAAGAGAGAAGTTCCTTTTGCCAAAACAATTTATATTGAGCGTGATGATTTTATGGAGCAACCATCAAAAGGTTTTCACAGGCTGAGTCCTCATGCTGAGGTAAGGCTAAAAGGAGCCTATTTCATCAAGTGTGAAGAAGTAATCAAGGATCGTGACACTGGTGAAATTATAGAACTTCACTGTACCTATGACCCACTGACCAAGAGTGGTACAGGATTTACCGGTCGCAAGGTGAAGGGCACAATTCATTGGGTTGCCGCGGATCAAGCTGTAAAGGCAAATGTGAATCTTTATGAGAAGCTGCTACTGGATCAGGATCTTCCTAAGGCGGATGAGAGGGATTGGAGTACATTAATTAACCCGGAATCGTTGGTCACCATACAGGATGTTTTAATAGAACCTTTCATACTACATGGTCGTCCAGAGCAGAAGTTTCAATTCTTCCGACACGGCTACTTCTGTATTGATAAAAAGTATAGTTCCGATCATAGGCTAATATTCAACCGAATTGTCCCGTTAAAGGATTCATGGAATAAGAAATGAGCTCTTGCCGTAGCTAGAGCTATAGTGAAGAAATGACTATCCAATGTTACGAACTGGATAGTCATTTTGCTGTAAACTTTTCATTAGAAAAAATAAGTGGTCAGTGATACAAGCTTGAGATAGTTAAGTGGAGAAGTTTTAAAGAGTATAGCGACGTTAGATGCTACTCATCACTATAATTTGTCATAAACCAATTTTTCAATTCCTCACTCATGATCTCATACTGCGTCTGAGTAGCATCTGGATGCAGTTCAATCCCTCCAGATGAGCCCCAAATCACGAGTTCTACGCTAGTTCCGTTTATAAATGTAATCTCCCCGGTATTATTCGCTCCAAAGGCATTGCCTGACTCAAAAGGTCTAAGTTCTGCGTTTTGAATCATTTGCACAACGGTATTTGTTTCTTCCTCACTTAATGTTGTGGGATTAAACATGCCGATCCTGATTTCCTTCACTTGCCCTGCATCAAGTTTCTCTTTAAATTGTTCCGCCCACGTGTAATCGGATTTGCTGCCTGTGGAGCAACTGGAGACGATCAGTACTAGACCAATGATTACCAAGACAACGCCTAGAATCCGGTCAACACTTAAAGACAAATCACTTGGCTCCGCATCTTTAAGTCTCCATCCCAATCTTAGATACCATCCCAAGTAAGGCCAGATCGCGCATAGCAATCCTAATATCAAGGCCAAAACACCGATAACCACAGTCATTCAATCACACCCTTAAATATAGTTCTATGAAAAATAGCGAGAACTCCACTCTATATGTTTTTCCCACCAACAGATTACATGTTACCGTACCTTCACTTACCCTGGAAGCCCCTTCAGAAACGATAATATGAATCTATATGATTTTGTTCAGTTTTTGTTCAGAGCGAATGAGTATACTAGATTTCGCAATTCATTCTCGAAATAGGAAGAAGGTCATAAGAGCTGTGAGAGTTATTTGATGAAATGCGCAGATGGTAGGTGAAAAAGGTGCTTACGCTAGCTGTTTTTGGGAACACAGAACTATATTCCTAAAGTCATCTACTTTGCTAGAAACGTACATGCATGGAACTAATCTGAATTACGGTATTCATAACTAGACATCTAGCTTACATGAACTGGAAGCGGATTCAGAAGAATCTATCGTGGAAGTTGTACGTTTAAATTCTAATCTATACGGAGGCATGAAGTATGAACAAAGGCTTCACCAAATTGATTTCAATTGTGCTTACGGTGTGTCTGCTATTGGGGATTAGCGGTCTATCTCCTTTGGTTGGCTCAGTAGCTCATGCGGCTAGTACTCCGACGATGTCGGAGACGAACTATGGCCCGTACCAGGTCAAATTGACTGCTGACCCAGTGACAGATACAGCACCTAGCGGCTTTGGTACGGCCGATTCGGATGGACGAATCTGGACAGACAAGAGTGTAACGGCGGAGAACGACGGCAGTTTCAATGTGAAGTTATCTGCATTGGCACAAGAATATAAGACGATTAATACGACCAATCCAGGAGTCGGTGGAACTAGTACTGCTAACGGACCGGCAGCGGACGTCACTTTTGTTTTGGACATGAGTTCCTCTATGGGAACTTTGAACGGCAGAGAAATAGCGGAAACAGCGGGTGGACCAGGGGTTTACTATCGTGTGGAAGCTATGGCCAAGGCTGCGAATGATGCAATTCGCACAGTGATGGACGCAAACCCCAAAAACCGTGTTGCGGTGTACTGGTTTGGTGGAGCTGCTAATTCGACCCATCTGGGAACGTTTATGGAACTAGGTCATTACGAATTTAGTTCAGGTCATGCAGCAGAAGATTTTTTGAAGTATGACAGTTCAAACCAGAACATCACGTTGAACAGGAATCTAAACAAGGATGGCAGTACTGTTGGATCACCATCGCCAGTTTCACTAGGGGGAGGAACACCAACGCAGGATGGTATCATGTATGGTCTTTCCAAAACGATGAGCAATGTGGGAACCAAGGGAACAGGACCTAAGCGTCAGCCTTATATATTCCTGCTATCGGATGGGGCTGCAATTCATGCGAAGAAAGCATGGTTTTCTTCACCAAGTGCTATATCGTTCGAGACCAACTATAACAATGCATTAACCGATGCCACAACGATTGCAAACTATACTCAGAGTGCAAATGATAACGCAAAGTTTGTGCCAGGTAGAGCCTCTGACGGTTTGAGTTTGGCAAGTACAGGAGACCCTGAGATCGCTGCATTAACCATTCTCACGGGAGCCTATATGAAGGATCTGATCGATCGTAGATACACGACCTACAATGAAGGAGAGTCGACTCAGGCAAAAGTATATACGGTGGGATTAGGATCCTCAACAGCGATTAACGGACCTTCTGGTACTAAGCCTGTCTACGCTTGGGCGGGTTTGGATCCGAAAAGTGTCAAAGATAATAAAGACAGTGATTTTAGAAACGGCTCAGCAAAGAGTGCCTATAACAGCTTGCAGACCTATGCAGCTCAAGGGCCGAGTGGCTTTAACTATGCAGATGCATTTGTTTACAGCAATTATTATACATTCGCTCCGACGTATGACATTGTCAGTTCAGCCTTCGCTGGATTGGCGAACGATGTAGAAGCTACTACAACGATACTTCCGCTTCTCAACATACCGGAGACTACCGATCTTGGCTCTGAGACCGCGGATATCGCGAGTGCCATCGTCGTTTCGGATGAAATCAGCAATGATTTTACTGTCGATCTGTCCACGTTGAAAATTGGGGATGCCGTTGCAACGGTGGACACAAGTACGGCGATCTCCGGCGGTACAGCATATAAGTTTGCTGGATACGGGAGTCGAGCCGTGATCAAGACGGTGTCAGGCGTTAGCAGCTTAACTTGGTATATCGATGCAAGCGATATGCAGCCACATATTTACCGCTTTAAGAACCGGACGAATCCACAGTCGGGGGAGTACAGTCCTCCAGCAGAAGGTACTTTTAAGCTAAGCTATAACGTTAAACCGACATTTCAGGTACCACCGAATAATGTAGGTGAGATAACTCGCTACCTTAATTCGGGTAACGACACCGATGGGGCTAAAACAGCAGCATATTTCTTCCCACCGACCGACAGTCCGTATTACGATGCCTTAAAAAGTAAGCAGACGGTATCCAAAACGAACGGAATCGGTGCAAGCTACGTTAGTGAGGAGTGGCTGAGCGATACAAAAGCCACGATGAGACTGGGGAACAACGGTAAGCTTGATTTGTTAATGGGAATTGACAAGTCAGGGCCGGCAACGGTTCAGACCAACGGATCTATAGACTATAAGGTTACAATTTATAACTACACAGATACGGATAAAACAGGTCTTAGCGTAACAAGTGACGGTCAGACACAAACGGGGATTGATGTTCTCTCGAATGACAGCAAGGAGCTCACCTTTACGATAACCGCACCAGGCACGCCACAGACTGTAACTAGTGGTACGGCTGTATTGTCTGGCATTGGACTTGTATCTAATACAGTTACTACCGATGTAACGAATGTGACAACAGCTGTAATCAACACACATGTCATCGGAGATAACGGCGGTACGACTACAGGAGACAACACCTATAACATTGGTGACCTAGCTACAATTACAGCAATCCCAATGCTCGGTTATGCATTCGTAGGATGGTATGACAACCCAGCAGGGTCAGGTAATCCTGTAAGTACGGATGCAGAATATGATGTAACTGTTCAGACAGATGAAGACTATTATGCAAAATTTGTGATGATGCCATATGCCGAAAACGACAGCTATAGTGTCGTAAGAGGAGAAACGCTCACAGTTCCGGCGAGCGAAGGCATCTTGGTTAACGATTCGGATGGCGAAGGGCGTTCGCTCACAGCGGAAAATGTTAGCACTCTTAGCGATCCAAGCAAGGGCACGCTGACTACTGTAGATCCTGACGGATCGTTCATATTCGTGGCCGATGATGAAGCGTCCGGTACGGTGACGTTTACGTACCGAGCCGATAACGGCATCGTCAAATCAGACGTAGCCACAGTAACGATCACGATTACTCTGCCCGTGGCTACGCATGAGCCTATCGCAGAGAATGACACTTATCGTGTAAAAAGGGGAGAAACGCTCACAGTTCCAGCTGAGACAGGCATACTCTCAAACGATAGCGATGATGAGAATCATCCACTTACAGCGGAAAGAATCAGCACCTTGAGTGATCCAAGCAAGGGCACGCTGACTACTGTAGACCCTGACGGCTCGTTCACATTCGTAGCCGACGGTGAGGCGTCCGGTACGGTGACATTTACGTACCAAGCCTTTGATGGAACTGCCTATTCAAGTGTAGCGACGGTAACAATCACGATTACCGTACCCGTTGCTACCCATGTCATTGGAAATGTTGGTGGTACGACTGCCGGAGATGGTGACTATGCACTTGACGAAGTAGCAACACTTACGGCTAGTTCAAACGACGGATACACATTTGTGGGATGGTATGACAACGAAGCAGGTACAGGCACTCCTATTAGCACGAACACGACATATACGTTTACGGTTACATCAGCCGGAGAGTATTACGCCAAATTCAGAGTATTACCTTTCGCTCAGAATGACAGCTATCGAGTTGTGAGAGGGGAGACCCTAGATGTTCCAGCCGAAACGGGCATTCTAGCGAATGATACGGCTCCAGGAAACGGTACACTCACAGCTGTGAGTATCAGTTCACTCAGTGATTCAAGCAAGGGTACCTTGTCGGTCAACAATGATGGATCTTTTTCATTCGTTGCAGATGATGGAGCATCGGGTAGTGTGACATTCACGTATCGAGCCTCTGACGAAACAGGTCAGTCGAACGTGGCTACAGTGACCATTACAATTACTATGCCAATCACAACACATGTCTTAGGCAATGTTGGTGGAACGACTGCGGGTGACAATACCTACGGACTTGGCGAATCAGCAACACTTACGGCGACTCCAGCCACTGGTTATGCATTCGTAGGATGGTATGATAACGAATCAGGAACAGGTACTTCTGTAAGTACGAATGCCACATATACATTTAACGTTACATCAGCTGGAGACTATTATGCTAAATTCAGTTCTTTACCTATTGCCGAGAATGACGGCTACCAGGTTGTTAGGGGAGGTAAACTGACTGTTCCTTCGGCAAACGGTATTCTAGCCAATGATACGGTTGTAGGCAATAATACACTCACAGCCGTGAATATGAGTCCAATTAGCGATCCAAGTAAAGGTACGCTGACTGTAAATACGGATGGTTCATTCACGTTTGAGGCGAAAGAAGACGCGTCGGGCAGTGTGACGTTCACGTATCAAGCTTCGGATGGCGTAGGTGAGTCAAACGTAGCCACGGTGACGATCACGTTTACCAATCCGAGTATTAACGGAACGGTGATTGATAAGAAAACGGGAGATCCGATATCCGATGCGACAGTGATTTTGCGTGATCTTGCAGGGAAAGAGAAGGGACGGGTTACAACAGGTTCAGATGGTAAGTACAACTTCGATAATGTTGTGATCAATAAATATATTTTAGAAGTCGTTAGTAATGAGTATAGCCCCGCTCATAAAGAGGTTTCAGTATCTACAGTCAACGGCAATGCGAACGGCGTTGTTACCGAGGACTTTGAGCTCGTCGAGTACAAAATTACACTGACAGCTAACCCATCATCCATACTCGGGAATGGTACAGCGACATCGGTCTTCAAGGCGGTAGTGACTGATATCGAGGGTCGTCCTCAGGCTGGAGTTCAAGTTGTATTTGATGTGCCAGATACGATGTACGGTCATTTTACAGGTAACTCGAATACGGTGAGTGTCTCAACGGATGCACAAGGGATCGCAACTACAACGTTCACCGCAGGAACCCTTGGAGGTACAGATCCAATATCTATACCGTTGACGGCAACGGTTGATGATAGTCAAAGAGGTCTCTATGCGAGTGATACCATCTATATTACGTTCACTCCAGGCGTTATTACGGGTGTGGTTACAGACTCACTGGGTCATCCTATAGCAGGTGCAAGTATTACAGTAAGTAAAGATTTTGACGGTGACGGTATTGTTGATTTTCATGCTGTTGCAGTTACTGAGTCTGACGGAGCTTACACCATAGCTATACCGAAGGGCAGCGAGACATATGATGTCTTCATTACCAAACCCATTGAGATTGGTGGCAAGAAAACGTCCGTTACGTTTCATCAGAGCGTACCGGTGAATGCCAATATTGATGGACAATCCTATAAAGCGAACAAAACGGTCTCGGGTGTTGTTTTGATTGGATCGACCCAAAATGGTACTTCTGCACTCAACGGAACGGTAGGCGGAGGTTATACCATATCGCTAACCGATGGCAATGGAGCCCATACGGGCTCGATCGACCCGAATGGCGTATTTAATATCGACAGTGTGCTGGATGGTAGCTATATTGCCGATGTCATCTACAACATTCCGCTGCCAGAAGGTGGAACCAAGCCTGTTGTTATTGGTCACACGAAGGTGGAGATCAGTTCAAATGGTCAAATCAGCATCAGCGAGGTACTTATTGACCCATATGGTACGATTACCGACTCCGTTACGGGTAATCCAATACCAGGTGCAGTCGTTAAGCTTCATTACAGCAACGGAACAGAAGTCATCTTGCCACCTGTGAACGGCTTCCCGCCAGCGGATAATGCTAACCCACAGACGAGTGATGCAACAGGACAGTATGCATACATGGTATTTCCGCATACAGATTATTATTTAACAGCAACCAAGGCAGGATATAAGGATTTTGACAGTAGACTTGTTGACCCAAGTCAGCCACTGATTCATGTGGGTACGGAGATTGTGTTGTACGACTTTAGCATGACGCCGCTGTCTTCATCCAGCGGAGGGGGTTCTCCAATTGGAACACCAGCTCCACCAGTGGTGACAAATCCCGTTACACCGCCAATCGGCACGACACAGCCTGCTGAGCCGGCAACAGGAACGGCAGATTCGATTGACCTTGCTACAGCGATTCTTGTCGATAAAATGAAAGTCAGAGAAGGCGATACGGTAATCTTCACGGTGATCTATGCCAACAAAACCCTGACTGAGGCAGACAATGTTTATGTTAAAGCGAATATCCCAGCAGGAATGAGCTTAGTTGACGCAAATGGCGGTGTGGTAACAGGTCAAGAACTGAAGTGGACGCTAGGTAAGCTGGCAGGAGGCACGCAGGGCAAACTGACGTTCAAGCTGAAGATTAATGAAATGAATGAAGGCGAGAACTATGCTGCCATAACGTCTTCCATTGGTACAGATAGTAAGCTTAAGCTTATGAATGTACAGGACGACACATCCTTGATTAAAGTGATGATGTATTCTAACCGTTACGAGCATCAGCATGATCGGTACATTATGGGCTACCCTGATGGTAATGTGAAGCCTGAGAAGCTCATTACTCGTGCAGAAATTGCTGCTATTTTTGCCCGTACCCTTAAGTTGCAAGATGAGGTTCGACATGTGAAGCTGTTCGATGATGTTGCTACAGATTACTGGGGTGCTGAGTATATCGAAGCAGTGGCCAATAAAGAAATATTTAAAGGCTATGCCGATCATACGTTCAAACCAGATCAGCCCATTACAAGAGCAGAGCTAGCAACAGCTATCGCCCGCTATCTTGGCGTTGCGAAAGAGCTACAGATCGATCCTATTTTGAAAATAAGCTCGTTTACCGATATTGAGAAGAACTGGGCAGAGCAGTCCATTGAGGAAGTGTTCCGCTTCGGGATCGTATCAGGTTATAAGGATGGATCCTTCCAGCCTGGAGGTCAGCTCACCCGTGAGGAAGCCGTTAAGATGATTAACGGTATGCTGTACAGAGGTCCTCTAACGGGAGTTGAACCTTCATATCCAGATAACCGTCAGGATAAATGGTCATTCGGACAGGTTGAGGAAGCAACAAGAACGCATACGTATCAAATTAATGAAGATGGATCTGAAACGATGATCAAGTATATCCCAGAAGATCTATGGTAATCTTGGTTCATTAATAAGAAGAGGCAATCCCTTTGTCAGACAGAGGGGTTGTCTTTTTTGTTTAGGTTTTGTATAGGTCTCTACATTAGAATGATCGAATATGCCATTGAATTGGCTCATTTTGTCACTTTCTGAGTGTAAGAGATCAGGGGAGAACGTACATAAAGTGGCAGACCGTAGCTGAAATTTTTTAGAAGTGGAGGAGATTTCGATATTGAAACACAAACGCAGTATAGGTAAAACGATGCTATCGATCTGCTTGGCAATTATGCTTGTCTTGCAAACTGTAGCGTTCCCTGCTGCTGCATTGGCGAATGACGATTCCGGCTCACTGAGCGTAGTCGAATCACAATCGACGTCAGAGGTGGTGGACGACGCAACAGGCGAGCTTCCATCAGACAATTCTTCCTCGGAAGCGGAGGAAGTGAGTGATCCGTCAGATGAAACGTCGGAGAACAATCTGCCGCCAGCAGAAGAAGAAGAAGAAGCAAACGATGCAGCAGAAGAACCTTCTTCAGACAGTCCAACGTTGACACCTGAGGCGGAGTCCAAGCCGCAAGCTAATAGCATGGTGGGGCTAATGGCCGTCGATCCATCGGACAAAACAGCAGTATTCATGGATGCAAATGCAATCTTTCCACTGAAAGTAACGCAAGGAACTGAAGTTGCTCCAGGCGGTACCATCCAGGGGAGACAGGCATTTACCCTTACATCAGAGGGGCTCAAAGTGCCGGTAATGGGTGACTATGTTGGTACACAGGATCAGAACGATACGACGAAGTACTTGCAGAAGGGTGACTTTATTGAGCTAAAAAGAGACACCTACTTCAAGGAGGTCGTTCTGCCAACAGCGACCAGAACCTTGAATGCCACTACTGAAAATGGTGTGAAACAGCTTGGTACCGTTTATTTCACTCCGAATAGCATCCGGATTGTATTTAATGGTGATGATCTGTTTTTCAATGGTATTGGTAAAGCGGTCACATTCAGCTTTGATACCACGGCCAATTCGGATGTAACAGGCTTGAATTACGGTGATAGCAAACCGATCTCGATTTTTGGTGGAGCATACCAGCTAAAAAATCCGGATGTTACCCCGGCTTATAGCATTACGCTAAGCTCACCTGGAATGGTGAGATGGGATCAGTATAGTTATCGTGGAATTCAACCAGCACAATTTGTTGAAGGTGCAGTTACTTGGCAGTCCAACGTATCTTCAAGTGATAAGTTTGATAACACCGTTAAGCTGCCGTTAGACGGAAAGGTATTTTATACGAATCCCTCCGTTTATAATACTGGCTTCGGTAATGTTCAAGGCATTTATATGGAGGACTCATTCAAGGTTAATGATCAGAATGTAACTCCAGTCATTGGCGCAGATGGATCACTGACATACACATTTCCAGAAGGAACAGGTCTGGATCCAAAGGTTGAATATAAGACTTGGATTCCTAAGGAAGCTTATTATTACGAATATCGTACTCCGCCAGGCAACCTTGGTCGAAGTCACCGGGATATGCAGGGCAAAGTGGAACTGAGACAGGACGCTACGATGTTAGTGAATACAGCACTAGAGATTTCTTTTGCTCCAGACTGGATTCAAGCATCTGCCTCATATGACCACTCGAATGAAATGATCACATGGAAAGTTGTCGTTAACCAGTATAACAAAAGAGGACTACAGGACTTTACCATCACCAATGTACTTCCTGCAGGGCTGGAGTTCACCTCTGCTACATGGCAGACAATGGTAGATGGCAATGCATCAGAGGTGCAGGCTATTGTACCAGATGCGAGCGGGACTTATTCCTTTGGAGAAATTAACGGTAGAGTAGAATTGCTGATTCAAAGCAAGGTCATTAGCGGTTCGAACTTCCAGATCACGCCTCGTACCAACTGGAATTTGGCTACACCAGGCGGCATACAGAACAATAACGTAACTGCGGGTACAAGACCTAGTGCGGTTACGGATGAGGCCTCCGTCACGGTTGGCGCACATGCGTTTACCAAAACAGGTGCTGTATCGACAGAGGATTACAATCTGGGCGGAATTACATGGACGGTTAATCTTAATCCACAGTATGCATTGCCCAATGCTGCCGTATACGATGTGCTGGTGCATGGCGGGAATTTGAACGTTTTGGACAATGCTATGGATGAGACTGGTGAGGTGAGTGCTGACACTATTGCCAAGATTAAAGGAAACATCAATAACGCGCAGCTTTGGAGTAAATATCAGGAAGGCACGCTAAAGACGAATGCAAGCGGTCTGACCATGAAAAGTATTCCTTTAACCGTAGATGGTAAAGTAGTAGCGGATTTAATCAAGGTGACTGGATACACCGAAGCAGCAGCATCCTTCAGCTTCCGTGCACTGGAGACCAACACGGATGTCCTTTTCAAACAGGATATTAATACAGGGAAATCAATCTGGAATCGGGCTTTACTGATTGATGGTGAGACTGTAATTCAAGCGCAAAATAACGCAAACCTTCACCTTCGGATGTTAAACAAGGATATGCTCTATGCGTCGAAGCCATTGAAAGCAGATGGCACGCCGGAGAATGTTAGTCCGAATAATGTGGGGAGCTACATTCGAAACGATAACAATGATGCATGGACCATTTCTGGCTATGACAGAATTACCAAGACGGTTACATTCCGTTTAGGGGTCAATATGCCTGGTTATAACACAGAAGAAATGGCTAAGGACGGCGGTAATCGAGTTATTAGCAATATTAAGCTAGTGGATACGTTGCCCGAAGGCTGGGAATTCGTACCGTACTCCGAAGGTAAGGATTTCGAGCTATGGAAAGGATTCTCGGACAATAGTTCGGGAACAGAATATGGTACTAGAAACGATGCAAGAACTGTGATTGAACCGGGCACAGCTGCCCACGTGGTAAACTTCTCCCATAGCGGAAACGTAGGAACGTTTACCTTTTCGAAATTAGAAAGTCCTTATATCATTTTGGTCAAAGCAAGACCTTCCAATGAAGCTCTTGCGCAATATATAGAGGATTACACTACGAATGGTACTGATAAACAAGTGATGTACAACAAAGCCGACCTACATATGACCTGGGGCGGAGAAGAGAAGGTTGTTACGGAACAACGTAAGATTATCGTACCTATTCAGACACTAGGCAAGTCGGTAACTAAACCTGTTCCAGGCGTACTGGAGTGGACGGTAAATTATACACCACCATTCAACATGCAGCAGGGTGCGTATTTACAGGATACGCTAGGTGCAGGTATGAATCTGCGTTATGAGGTAGATGGAAAGCTTGTGCTGTCAGCACCAAGCATGGCGGTCTATCCGGCTACACTGACTGCTAGTGGTGCTCTCGAGCGAACTGGCGCTGCACTCGATCTTAGTGATCCGAATGCTGAAGTCCAGGTAGAAGCTGCGCCGGGAGTGGATGGCACTACTGTTTTGTTATTCAAAATGGACGATCCGAACAAGTTCTATCAGTTTGTCTACCAAACCGAGGTTGACCCGACTACAGCAAAAGCTGGAGATAAAATGGGCAATGAGGTTAAGCTTATGGGCGATGATAAGCTGAAATCGGTTAGTGCCAGAAGTGAAAGCACGCTGGACAGTTCAGACGTAGCTGGTACTTCAACCTCCAATGCGCTCTTGCCTTTGAGGAAGGTAGATCCGAACAACAATCCGTTAAAAGACGTGGAATTCACACTTTACAAGAAAAGCAACGGGGATCGCGTCACTGATGGCACAACGAATAGTGAAGGGAAACTGAATCTACTCATCCCAGACCCCGGATATTATGAGCTGAAGGAAACGTATATCGATACAACAACATGGTTGCCTATGACCAAAATTTATCAAGTGTACGTTGGCAATACACCTGGTAAACCAATCTGGGTAGACGGCATAAAAGTGAACTCTGAACTTCCACTGATCGTGCCTACGCCAGCACAAGGTAAGTTAACGATCAACAATACAGTGCAAGGAAACGGAAGTGATCCTTCCAAGGTATTCGAATATACTGTGAATTTCGATGGTGAAGGCAAGGATGAGGAGTATGCCTACACGAAGTCAGATGGTACCTCTAGTAAGATCAAGAGCGGAGATAAAATTACGCTTAAGCATGGGGAATCTGTGACGCTTGCAGCATTGCCTGCAGATCTTGTGTATACCGTGACCGAGGCTGATTATACGACTAGTGATGGCTACACCACTACACCAGAGACGAGAGAATATTCTGGCACAGTCGTGAACAAAGGCGATCATAAGGCAGATTTCATCAATGAACGCATCGTTAACAAGCTGACCATCAGCAATACAGTGATGGGCAATGGCGGTGATCCAACCAAGGAGTTCGAGTACACCGTTATCTTGGAGGATGCGGGTAAGGATGGAAGCTACACTTACGAGAAATCAGATGGCAGTACAGGTATGATCAAATCCCGTGATACCTTCAGACTTAAGGATGGAGAGACACTGGATCTGGTGGGTTTACCTAAACATCTGAAATACACCATTACCCAACAGGATTACACAGACGATGATTACGTGACCAATCCTGAGGAACGGTATTATACCGGAGTGATGGACGGCAAAGATGAAGTAGCGCCATATACGAATATCCGTATGTTAAAAGGTGGCCTGCTCATCAGCAACACTGTTAAAGGTAAAGATGATGACAAACAGAAACCGTTCACGTACACCATTACCTTCACAGGTGCAGGGGCGGACGAATCCTATGTATATGTGAAGTCAGACGGTAGCACGGGTGTTATCCGTAACGGAGATACCTTTGAGCTTACTGATGGACAGACACTCGGTGTACAAGATCTTCCGACCAATCTGGATTATACAGTAACCCAAGAGGATTACACGACAGATGGTTATGTGACAGATCCGGGAAGCTTTGTCCGTACAGGCACGATTCCTGAGAAACAAGTGTCCAGAGCAGATTATGTAAATACTCGTCCGTATCTGGAAGGCATTCTGCGTAACAACAATACAGGAGAAGTCATTCCTAATGCGCCAATTACAGTAACTGATCTGAAGACAGGTGAGAAGATTCAGACAGTGACGAATGAGAACGGTGAGTATGCAGTTCCAGCTGTGGCAGATACGGACTATACCATCACGTATACGAAGCTGTATCGCGTAGGTGGTAAGGATGTACCTGTCGAGTTTACGCAAAAAGCAAATGTAGATGGCAGCGTGACGGACGAGACTGTTCCAGCCGACATTACGGCAGTAGGAATTGTACTGTTCAAGCAGTTGAATGGAACAACAGAGCTGTTCAACGATGAGTTTATCAGCCATATGCATATCTATTTGAAGAACAGTGATGGTACGTATATTGAAGAAAATGGTCGTCCTAAAGCATTCCCGATGGCTTCAAATGGAACGTTCTCCGTGGAAGGGCTAAGCGAGCAGAAGTACATCATGGAAGTTCGTTATGAGTCGGAGACAGGCGAAGAATTGCTCCTCAAAGTCGCACAACTGGATGTTAAGGCGAACGGAGAGCTTAATATTTCCGAGGAGCTAGTTGATCCTTACGGTACGGTTTATGATGAAACGACCGGAGATGCGACTACTGGCAAGAAAATTGAAGGAGCCATCGTTACACTGTATTATGCGGATACACAGCGGAATCGAGATAAAGGTCGTATTCCCGGTACAAAAGTAACCCTTCCTGCGGTTCCTAATTTCCCGCCGCACGACAATAAGAGTCCAGAGCAGGATAGCGATGCCAATGGCTTCTATGCGTACATGGTGTTCCCTGAAGCAGATTACTATCTGATCGTAACGAAGGATGGATACGAGACACACCGAAGTGATACGATCTCAGTCGATTTCGACATTGTCAGATATGATGTGCCTATGAGACCTATTCGTTCCAGCGGTGGTAATAATGGAGGCGGTGGAACAACTAACCCAGGCAACGGAACAAGCGATCCGGGGAATGGAACAACTGATCCGGGTAACGGAACGACTAACCCAGGTCAGGGAACAACCGAGCCAGTTCAAGGAACGACCGAACCGGTCAATGGAACGACGGAGCCAGTCAACGGAACTACAGATCCGATCAATGGAACGACAGATCCAGTTCATGGCACCACCGAGCCAGATCACGGAGCTACTGATCCGGATAACGGCACTATCGATCCGGTTGATGGAACGCCCGAGCCAAGTAACGGAGTGACTAATCCGGTGAGCGATAATACCGACCCAGATACAGGTACGACAAATCCGGGCAAGGTTAATAACGACACCGACAATGGTAACCATGAAGTTAACAACGTCAGCAACGAGCTGGACGATGCTCCGAAAACGGGAGACAACAGCGTAACGCCTATGATTTATATGGCACTAGCTCTGATGTCCTTGATGACGATTGTGCTCTGCCTGTTCGGTAACAAGAAGAAAAAACATTTTCAATGAATTGGAAAGGCGGTAAGAACATGAGCAAAACCAAAAAAATGCTTATCGCCGTTTCCCTCCTTGTGTTGATCTTCTCTCTCGTTAATATGACGAGAACGTATCTGAGAGATTATGCTGAGCAGCAGAAAATCGCAGAGTTAACCAAGGTTTGGAAGGATAATTCGGGCAAGGGTGGAGGGGACTATGTCCCCTCCCTTTTGTCTAATAAGACGGCTGAATCGGTCATGCTTCCCGAATTCCGAGAGCTGTACGAGAGAAATTCAGACATAGCTGGCTGGCTGAACATTGACGGTACTCGCATTGAGTACCCCGTTATGCAGAATCCACAGGATGCAGAGTACTACCTCGATCATGATTTTGATAAAAAAGAAACCGAAGCCGGGCTCCCTTTTTTGGATAAGCATAGTCAGATTAACGGTTCAGACATTTTACTCATTCATGGTCACCATATGAAAAGTGGCTGGATGTTTAAAGACTTAATGAAATACAAGAGTGAAAGATTCTATAGAGAGCATGCTACCTTCCAGTTCAGCACACTTTACGAGAAGGAAGAGTATGAGATTGTAGCCGTTATTGTGTCGGAAATCTACCGCAAATCGGATGACGTTTTTAAATACTATCAGCTTGAACATGTAAACACGCCAGCCGAGTTCGATTCCTATATTCAGAACATCCAACAACTCGCTCTATATGACACGGGGGTAACAGCACAGTATGGCGACAAGCTAGTTGTCCTGTCCACGTGCGAGTACTCGACTGAGAACGGACGGTTAGCGGTGGTTGCCCGCAAGATTTCATGATGATGTTATAACCTCAATTACGTTTATCTCTCTACCTTATATTGTGTTCTCTATTTGGTGAGTATAGAAGTCCCGAACTGCCTTTGTACTTACAAAGGTGGTTCTTTTTTGTTTTTTTAGACGAACCCTATCGTTCCTATGTATTCGATTACATTAAATGTGAGGTAACGATCCTCAATGAATTCAGTTTTCTATCAATCTCGCAAAAATTTTACATTAATTTAATAAATTTAGTACTTATAATGAATTGAACTATGGTAGAATATCTCAGGATCAGAATTTGGAGAGGGGTTATGTTAATTCATGTCTTGGAAAAAATACGTGGCTAAAAGCACCATTCGTGTGGCTGCTACTGCACTATTGCTCGGCCAACTATTCGGCGCTGTTGGTGTCTCTGCTGCAGACACAGATGTAGAAGTTCACTTGATTGGAATCAATGATTTCCACGGTCAGCTAGATACTACCTCTATTGTTAGTGATAAAAAGGCAGGAAGCGCTCCAATTCTAGCAACTTATCTGAAAGAAGCTCAAGCCAAATACGAGCACTCTCTACTCTTCCATAACGGAGACTCAGTCGGTGCATCTGCTCCAGTTTCATCTCTAGATCGGGATGAGCCTACCATGGAATGGATGAATATGATGGGCTTTGATGTAGGTTCTTTAGGTAACCATGAATTCGACCAAGGTATTGCTGCACTGAAAGCACAAATCTTTGGTGGACTTGATCCCAAAGAAGGCAAAGTAACACATGCTGGTGCTAAATTCGATTATGTGAACGCAAACGTAATTGAAACGGCTACAGGCAAACCATTGATTAAACCTTATGTTATTAAAGAAGTGGGCGGCGTCAAAATCGGATTTATCGGATTAGTAACGAAATCTACACCTGCTAAAGTATCTCCATCCGGTACAGCAGGCGTAACGTTCTTAAGCGCTGAAGAAGAAGTTGAAGCCGTTAATAAATATGCAAAAGAATTGCAAGACCAAGGCGTAGAAACAATTATCGTTCTGGCACATGACCCAGCATCAACGAAAGAAGGCGTAACGACTGGAGAAGCGGCTGATTTGGCTAAAGCTTTGCCAGCAAATACCCCTGTTGATGTCATCGTTGCAGGTGACAATCATGCTCTGGCTAACGGTGAAGTAAATGGCATTTTGATTGTTCAAGCGTATTCCTATGGTACGGCATTTGAAGATATCAAGCTGATGATCGACCCTAAGACGGGGGATGTAACGGAGAAATCAGCTACAGTTACAACGACATTCCAAGAGGGTGTAAAAGAAGACCCTGAGACTTTGGCGATCATTAAGAAGTCATTGGACAAGCATCCTGAGCTGACTAAGCCGGTAGGTACAACAGATGGTTCTGTTACACGTACGGATGCTTATAATAATGAAGCTCCTCTGGGTAACTTGATTGCTGATGCAATGCGTCAAGCTGACTTCGGTGATGATGCAGAAGCTGCTGACTTTGCATTTATGAACCCAGGTGGTATTCGTGCAGATCTACCACAAGGTGATGTGACTTTTGCTGATCTTGCGAAAATCCAACCTTTTGGTAATACGCTCGTGAAACTGGAGTTGACTGGTGCACAGATCAAAACCTTGTTAGAGCAACAATGGGGTACAAATGCGGACGGTACACCAAATACGAAAACTCTTCAAATCGCTGGTTTGAAGTATACTGCAGATTTCAATAAACCAGTTGCAGAACGTGTTACAGGTCTGAGTCTGGAAGATGGAACACCTATTGATCCTGCAAAAACGTATACGGCTGTAGTGAATAACTTCATGGCCGCAGGTGGAGATAACTATAAAGTGCTATTGGATGCAAAATCATCCTTGGCAGGCCCTATCGATCTGGATGTATTCTACCAATACATCGTAGATACATTTAAAGGCGAGAGCATTGTCGCTAAAAATGAGGGTCGTATTACGAACGTGGCAGCTGCAGAGCAACCAGAAGCGCCAGTTTCCAATGAATCTATTACGCGTGCTGAGTTTGTAACTGCGCTCGTAGAGATGTTGAAGCTGAACGAAGTAACTACAGCGCCAGCATTCAAGGATGTTGCTGCTAACGCTGCATATGCTGACGCAATCGCTGAAGCTACACATGCTGGTTTCATTCAAGGCTACGGCGGTAACTTC
Source organism: Paenibacillus sp. MER 99-2 (assembly GCF_023714095.1). Classification (NCBI taxonomy): domain Bacteria; kingdom Bacillati; phylum Bacillota; class Bacilli; order Caryophanales; family Paenibacillaceae; genus Paenibacillus; species Paenibacillus sp. MER 99-2. The sequence goes on from NZ_JAMAUZ010000003.1 coordinate 99,399, forward strand.
AACCCGGATCGCGATATTACCCGTGAAGAAGCCGCTACAATCCTCGCTAAACTGCTGAAGGATCAAGCTACGGATAAAAATGCAGCTACGATCATTGCAGGTTTCGAAGATGGTGCAACCGTGTCTAAATATGCCGTGGATTCGATGGCAAAACTGATCGACAAAGGTATCTTTGGTGCAGATAGCAAGCAGCTTCAACCGAAACAAGGTCTTACTACGAACGATGCTAAGGCTTTAATTGAAAAAGCAGTTGCAGCCAAAGCTTCATAATCTAGAACTTATTCTTATCTTATCGTAAGATAGCAAAACACATCCTTAGGGGTATATAGGCGCTCTTCTCTGGATAAACCTCCATTCGAACTCCAATTCATGAATGGGTTTATCCAGGAGTGCTCTATTTCCCGATGTAGGATGTGTTTTTTTATGCTTAGTACTCCCCTTTAATCACAAAGAATGAGCCACGAATCGTACCAGCAAGCTTAGACTTTTGCCTTGCGAACTTAAATTTCTCTACCAGTTCGGCGGGTACATCCATTCCCTAATTATTTCTTAACGACAGGAATCCATATTTCACCGAAAACGGAGCCATTGCGCTTGCCCATCTCGACTGTTGCATTTGGTCCACCAACATAAGCAAAGTCTTTCGCTTCTGGCAGGATCTGACCAAAAGCGATACCCGTAAGCATGTTACTCAGAGCATCTGCTGTCTCCGCTTCTCCTTGGATAACTAGGTATTCTCCCTTAGGGAACTGAATGACACGGGTAGCATCAGGTAGTGTTTTATCCGTTAATACACCAGCGTAATGCATCATTTTGTGGTTTACAGCTTCGTTCACAGCAAAAATGTAATCATTCTTAGCTACCGCCTTGAGTGCATCCAGCCTGCCATCTTCTTGAACAGCATGCCAGAAGTCCAGCTTTTCCTTGTTAATGCCAGCATAATCGGTGTAATGGCTCTTCAGATCCGTTCCCATGCCTAATACGGTAAAGCTTTCTTTTTCTTCAAGAGTGTAGTTATTCATTATTTATCCGCTCCTTTTTATTTTTTTGAAAGGGTGTTTCTTTTGCTTGATGAGTTTATAATAGCTTTTAATCATGTCAAAAAGTGATACTGTTTAGGAGGCCGTCGTGAAAAAAGTTGAACGGATTAACCTCATCATGCGGTATATCAATAATCGCGCTTCCTTTACCATTTCCGAAATCATGCGGGAATTCAGTATTTCCCGTTCAACCGCTATTCGGGATATCAGGGAAATCGAAGCCATGGGAATGCCACTCGTCGCTGAAGTGGGTAGAGATGGTGGCTATTTTGTCATGAGCAATGCTGTTCTGCCGCCTGTTCGTTTTACGGATACCGAGATTAAGGCTCTGTTTATTGCTTTTATGGCGACACGTAACCAGCAGCTTCCATATCTGAAGAGTCGACAGTCTTTGGCGGAGAAATTGTTAGGGCTTATCTCACAAAGCCATCAAGATGACCTCGTTCTGCTCAATCAACTCTTGCTGTTTGAAGGCACCAATCCCAATAATCCGGATTTGCTTGAACTGTCAGACCTGCCCCACCCTATATTAGAGAAGCTGATTCAGCTTCTTCTGTTGGACCGCTACTTATGGATCACGATTAGAGAAGGGCATGACATAAATTCTTATCCGATCTATCTCTTGCACCTTTATCGCGAGAAGAGCATCTGGTTGATTGAAGGTTACGAATTAAAGGAAGAGAAGAGACGCCTTTTTCCCGTCGACTACCTTACAGATGTAGAACCATACTCCGTAAATAAAAGGTTGAGCCATAAGAAAATCCAAGAAAAACTGATGAAGGAAGAAGAAGCGTTCAATATGATTCTTGAGCTTGGGCCAAAGGCGATTGAACAGTTTAAAAAATACCATCCTCTAAAGGTCTCTATCTCTTATATTGATCCTTTTCAATCGAGAGCGATTCTAAAAACACACGTCAATGGTGAACATGCAGAAGAGCTGTCCGACATGCTCAACTGGCTGTTGTTCTTGGGTGAAGATATCAAGATCAGATTGTTGCCAGAGGAAATGGCAGGTGCCTTACATATAAGAATCAAGTCATTTGACCATCTGGTATAATATTCTCGAAAAAATGCGAAATGATGCAGCCTATAAATAGGCATAACATATTGGAAATACATATTTTCGTGCCCACCCTTTTACCTAAGGGTGGCTTTTTGTTTTTTGTTCGAGATGCATCTGCGCCCGTGTAGAGCCACTATGCTACTTGCTACCGGACAGACGCACTTTATGCGCCTTGTCCACACTTATCCCTCACAAAAACAAATCTACTGCATTTAATAAAACTATCAATAATAAGGAGGTTTTGGTAATGGGAAATAGAAGACTTGGCAGCGGGTATGACCCCGTGCAAATCTTTAACTCTACTTCGTTTAATGCAGTTGGAAGAGTGGAGTATTCATCGCTCTTTTGTAGTGACGACCTTTATAGTGTTCAGCGTGACGAAACTTGGAGGGCTTCTGGTCGTGGCGTTTGTTTACTCACGAGAATTACCGCAACGGTTAGAACACCAAGCGGCAATATTGAAGCGGAACCGTACACTTCTACAGGTACTTCGTTCAGTCAGTTTGCCATTATTCAAGTAGGCCCAAATAGCTTCCGAGTGACACGTGTAGTAAGTACAGCTATACGCCGCCGCAAATAACTGCAGCACTTATAATTATAGATAGAAATGAATAGACAAGAAGAGTTTACGAACGTGAAGAGACGACACGCCAAGGGTTGAAGACGTGTCGTCCTTTGTTTGTTCTAGTGTTCTTTATACCACAATATTCTGCGGTGCATGGATGAATCTCGTAAGCGCCGGAAAGGACGCAAGTCTGGTTTATAATTACCCTCAATAATCCATATACGCCGATTCCGATCAATGCCGATATCGAACCCAACTTGCCTGAGATCAGGGTAATGCTTTCCTAGTTGCTGGGCAGCGATTCGGGCAATCTGTTCCATTCTTTTTATTAAGCCGGAATTATCGATTCGGGCTAGTTGTAATGCCTTGAGCACTGGGATGGTGCGACTTGCCACATTGGTAACGAGATATCCTTTTGATGCAACTTTGGCGTAGGAACCTGTTACGTGCCAAGAAGAAGATGTTCCTTTTTGGCGCTGAACCATGATGCGAATATCGAACGGTTTATGTTGTATCTGAGCCAGCCGCAGGCGCTTTTGGACGATATACCCATCCGCTTTGTCTGTGCTCTCGATCCACTGGAGCAATTGTTCCATGTCTTTTATATGAACGGTATTATTCTCATTTTGAATACGATAGCCGTTAGAACGATTCCGCTGGATAAACACAATATCTCTTCCATAGCTCCCATTGCGGGGTTTCAGTACAACGCTTGGATATTCCAGCAGCATGTTCTTTAATGTATTCTGCGTAAGCAATTGTGTTGCTGGCAGGCGTTTAGTGAGCAAGGCTTCGCTGCCGAGGATGCCATACTGTATCCATTTGTCTCGTTGGATCAACATTGGAATCACAGCCTTTGTATAATCTTTTACGTTTTATGATTATTTTAATTCAAATCAGTGGCTCGCATAAGTGACCATTCGTCTAGATTTGAAAGCCTCTCTGTAATTCGGAGAGGCTTTTGCCGATGAATAGAATAGGGGAAATTCACCCCAATAATAGTTAAGATGATGGGCAGTTTACACTCTTCTAATAGTCGTATAAACGAGTCATTTTTATATGTAATTTCAGCCAAAATTTTTACCAAAAAGGTTACAGTTTACTCGTTTACTGCCAACCTTTTCGGTGTTATACTCTCAATATTCCAAGAAAGAATTTTGTGAAAATATGTCGAATTGGAGCTTATGTAGGATGATGAAAGGTGCACAGCATGGCGAAACGATCATCCTTATTCCATCGCTTGAGCCAGATGAGAGACTTCCGCTCTATGTGAAGCAATTGCGAGAATATGGCTTGACTAATATTGTTATCGTGGATGATGGTTCTGGAGAAGCATACCAGTCCATTTTTGAGGAACTCCATCATAACGGTTGTGTCCTACTTCGCCATTCGAAGAATCAAGGTAAAGGTGACGCACTCAAGACTGGTTTTCAATACATTAGCCAAAACTATGATTCCTCTGCCTTTGTAGTCACGGCTGATTCAGATGGACAGCATGCTGCAGAAGATGTATACCGTCTGGCGGTGGAAGCTAGACGTCACCCTGATGCGTTGGTTCTTGGCGTACGGGACTTCAGCGAGGGAGGAATCCCACCGAAGTCGTTGCTGGGCAACCGGATGACCTCGTTCATTTTTGCAATGTTATATGGTAAAAAGCTGTCAGATACCCAGACCGGGCTCCGCGCCTTCGGCCCCGGGTTACTTGCATTTATGCAAGAGGTTCGCGGCTCTCGCTTCGAATATGAGCTGCAGATGCTCATTTCCTGCATCCAGTCGGGCATACCGATCCATACGATGCCGATCCAAGTCATCTACGAGAATGGGAATGCAGGTACACATTTCAAAGCTGTTCAGGATAGCGCCCGGGTAATGGGTGTGCTTTTTTCTAACTTTTTTCGGTTTATATCATCGTCAGTAGCCAGTTCCGTCGTCGATTTGGGCATTGCCTGGTTTCTGATTGACCTCTTACGGCCTATATTAGGGGAGCAGCACTATTTAAGAATTCTACTAGCTACAGTCATTGCGAGAATTATATCGATTGCGATTAATTATGTATTGAATAGACATTTTGTATTTCGCAAAGAGGACAGCCAAGGCAGTCTATGGCGGTATTTATCGCTGTGCGGATTAGTCATTTTGCTTTCTAGTACAGGTGTATATGTATTCCATACTATTTTCTACATAGATGAGAAGATAGCGAAATTCGTCTGTGATGCCTTGTTGTTCCTGCTTAGCTTTCAGTTGCAGCGTAGATGGGTATTTGCAGCAAGGAGGAAGCAGTTGTAGTGCAAAACGAGAAACGGCAAAACATCTTTTTTGTCATCACCATGATCTTAATGACGATCTACTTGCTATGGCGTATCTTTTTTACACTGCCATGGGGCGAGGGTATCCTCAATGTCATTTTCGGCATGCTGCTCATTGTAGCGGAAACGGTAACGGTTCTTACGACCTTTGAATTGTTCTTTCAAAAAATGCAGAAGAAACGTACACAGCTCGATTTTCCCGATGTCCCGCCGGATTACTATCCACATGTAGACGTATTTATTGCAACCCATAATGAGCCGGTCGATCTGTTGTATAAAACTGTAAATGCCTGTACATTCATGGATTACCCGGATAAGCAGAAGGTTCATATCTACTTATGTGATGATGGGGCGAGACCTGAGGTCGAGGAGCTTGCCAATCAATTTGGTGTTGGATACTTAGGCTTTCCTGGCAATAAGGATGCTAAGTCCGGTAACTTGAACAATGCATTAAGCAAAACCACGTCTCCGCTCATTGCTACCTTTGATGCGGATATGATTCCACAGCATACCTTTCTGATGAAAACCGTTCCCTATTTCCTACTCTCTACATTCATCAAAGAGGGCGGAGTGTGGCGACTTCGCCGAGAGGATGAAATGGATAAGAAGTTCAAGCTTGGACTGGTGCAGACACCGCAAAGCTTCTATAATCCAGATCTATTTCAATTTAACCTGTACGCGGAGCAAGGGATTCCGAATGAACAGGACTTTTTCTCACGAGAAGTCAACATTCTGCGTAATGCTTCCAATGCCGTAGCGTATACCGGAAGTAACACCATTATTTCAAGGCAAGGCATGGTAGACATCGGTGGTTTCCCGCTGAATACGATCACGGAGGATTTTGAGACAAGCATCCGTTTGCAGCAAGAAGGCTACATCACTTATGCGACTCAAGAAGTTCAAGCTGCCGGGCAGACAACTACCACGGTTCCGAGCATGATTAAGCAACGGATTCGTTGGGCGAGGGGCATTATTCAGAGCTTACAGAACACCCGTGCTCCCTTTTCCGAGAAGCTTCCGTTCTGGACGAGAGTGACCTATGTGAGCAGTTTCTTATACTGGTGGTCGTTCTTTAACCGATTAATTTTCATCTTGTCACCGATTTTGTTTGCGTTATTTGATTTCCAGATCGTTAATACAACCTTCTGGCAGATTCTAATATTCTGGCTTCCGTCGTATTTCTTCTATAGTCTGTCTATGCGTTACCTGTCCAGTAACATACGGAATCAACGCTGGAGTCAGGTCATCGATACGATATTTATGCCATATCTCATATGGCCAGTACTCCTTGAGACGTTAGGGATTCGGGAGAAGAAGTTCAAGGTTACGAACAAAAGCAGGTCTAGTGGGCGAAAGTGGATGTCAGCTCTGTTATATGCGCTTCCACATATTTTCCTGCTCCTGCTATCCATTGCTGCTATCATTCGTTATGCCAGCGGAAAGTATGGTATTGCCCTATTTTTCAGTAGCATCATTATCTTCTGGTTGGTTCACAACATGATTGCACTATGCTATGCCCTGTTCTTCATGATTGGTCGACGTGCGTATCGGGAGACAGAGCGCATTCGGGCACAGGAGAATGTGACCATCCGTTACAAAGCGAGAAATTTGCAGTATGAGGCGAAGACCGTCGATGTATCCGAGCAAGGTATTGCCTTCTATGTACCCTATCCGATCTATTTGCCTGAAAAAGAGACCATCTCTCTCGTTGTAAAAAGCGAGCGGTACGAGGCGAATCTTGATGCGGTCATCGTATATGTGAAACAGGATGGAGCCGGCTGGCGCTATTCGGCAACGGTACAACCAATTGAAGAGACAGATAACCGCCAGTACATGCAGATTATTTATGATCGCAAACACTCGCTGCCAGAACAGATGAACCTCTGGGATACGGCGTATGACGATATGCTACGTAATGTGAAGAAGCGGGTTGTTCAGCAGCGATCCGATCAGCGGAAAATGCCGCGACTTTCAATGGAGCTACCGGTCACGTTTACGAATAACTCAGGCTGCATCCTGCGTAGCTTCAACTATCGTTTCTTCTCGGCGACGGGGTTACACGGCAACATCTCCGCTGGGTCCATCGTTACGTTTATGACCAAAAGCAATATTGAAGTGATGCTGAAACATACGGGCAATACAACAGCTAATCATCGTGAAGTGCTTCTCTCCGTGGAGAATATCGATGATATCGTGGAGCGCGGCCTTATTAATCAATTGTTGAATGATTTGACTCCCCCACAATCCGAGAGTTTCATCCGAGAGGGTTAGGAGAGATAGAGATGCTCAGTTTGCTTCAATTTGTAATGGGAGTTTTGTTGATAATCTCCTTTGTAGGTTACATGCAGTTTGTTCGGAAGGTACTCTCATTACGCTGGGAGTTCATCCCTATATTTGTGTTCTCCGCAATAGCCTGTATCGTATTTTTTATTGGCCTAATAGGTCAACTCTTTATAGGAAGCATCGTGGTGCTAATTATAGGTTTACTGCTGTTTCGAGATACGTTGGCTCAAGCTGTACGACTAGGGGCAAAGCCACAATTCATGTTCTCGCTATTCCAGCTTAGCTTTCTAGGCGGAACGTTTATCTTTTTGCTGATTCTGTTCCAAAATGAACTGACACACTACGATAACTTCTCGCACTGGGCAATTGTGTTGAAGCAGATGCTCAGTACCAATGCGTTCCCGACGCCGGATTCTGATCTGATTGACTTCAAAAACTATCCGCTCGGAACATCGTCGTTTATCTATTACGTCTGCCGGTTCATGGGACATGCCCAGTCCACGATGTTGCTGGCACAGGCGCTGCTGATCTTTTCCTGTTTCTATGCGATGTTTGGTGTCGTGTCAGAGAAGAAAAGATTCCTGCTGTATGCCTTTCTGGGGTTCGGCTTATCGACATTGTCCTTCTTCAACCTGACGATCCGCATCACCAATCTACTGGTGGATTTCTTGCTTCCGATTTATGCACTTGCCATTCTGGCAGCGATCTATCAGTATCGTCATGATCTTAAGCGGGCTTGCATTATTGTTCTTCCGCTGGCGGGTGTGCTGACGGTGATCAAGAGTACAGGTGTCATTTTTGCAGCGATTGGTCTGATCTTCCTGTTGTACACTTGGCTGAGAAATAAGCAACGCTCGAACTGGAAAATTGGTCTGGCAGTGTTCGGTACGATTGGTGGTGCATTGTTGCCGTATTTCGGCTGGAGCTGGCGTATGGCAACAGTGTTCCAAGGGGTAGATAACAAGTTCGAGGGCGCAGGTTCGGCGCTCAAAGCTGGCAAAACGGCAGAGCAGAAGTGGGAGATTCTGACGCTCTTCCTGAAATCAAGTATAGATATTACGACTAGACCCGTGATCGGTATTGTACTCTTCCAGCTAGTGGCCATTGCAGCATCCATTGTGGCGTACACGGTACTCAAGAAGAAGTGGAACCTGTGGAAAGTGCTGATCGCACTGAATGTTGTGTTGCTGCTGTACTATGCAGGGATACTGGCGCTCTATCTCTTCTCCATGCCAGTGGATGAAGCGGTGAGACTGGCTGGATTTGAACGTTATGCATCCAGTATTGTAGTTCTCTTTGCTGGCGGGTTAGTGCTGTGTGCTGCCGTTGATATCGAGCGTTCGTTTCATTATCGAATCGGTGAAGTACCGGACTTCAAGTCTTTCAAATCAGTTCAGTCGAAGGGACATTATCAAAAGGGAATCATCGCATGTATGGCACTTGCAGGCACCATTCTGTTGTCGGAATACAATGGTATGGCCTCCATTGCGAATAGCTATGATACGACACTTCCCTATAAAATTCATGCAGTGACGGGTGATCGGTGGTACGCAGGTGGTCAAGAAGATACACAACGGTATCTCTTCTACGGCTCTGACCGGGACCAACAGGTTACGAATTATTACATGCAGTATGTCGGCAAATACTTCCTATATGCACCGCATGTGGACGGCATCGTGTTGTTCTATGAGGATAACATGGACAACTTGCTGAGTAACTATGATTATCTCGTGGTTGTCGAGACCGATCTCAACGCCAAATACCTGCTGAAAAAGCATTACGGAATCGACATGCAGGAGGGTATCTATAAAATTACCCGTTCCGGAGAACAAATCGTTCTTACGTTAACGTAGATCATGTTCTAATATAAGACCTGGGTTCCATTTATGGTTAAATAGTGTAAAATGGATAGAGAAGAGGGAAATACAGCGTTAAGCTGGTATGGCCCTCTTTTTTTATAAGAAGTCGTACTCTACGTAAACATTGAGAGAGTATAGCCGAGTCGTATAGGTGAATATTACGTACCTTAAAGGAATGGGAGGATATGGGGAATGAAACCTTTTAAACTACTTTTAGCTATCATGTATATCCTAACAAGTGTGATTATAATATGGGTTGCGAATATTGAAGGATCAGTGAAATATATGGCGGTATTAATCCCGATATTTCTGTATGCATCTGTCATGAAGATCTATCAGCATAAACAACAAAGTTAATAGACGAGATGTAGCTAGATTATCTCTATATCTGAAAAGAGCAAGAACCCCTGTCTTAATAAGACAGGGGTTTGTTTCACGAAATTTTATGGACTCATCTTCGGAGCCATTTGAGTTCTTCATTCTCATTTTTAGTATGAAACCAGCCTAATGCGCACCATGAACGTGATATCGTCCCTTTGGTACAACGAGAGGAGAACCCGAGATCGGGTCTTCAATAACCGTACAATCTAGTCCAAAAATGTCTTTGACCTGTCCACTTGTAATAACCTCTGTAGGCGTGCCCTCAGCGACAAGCTTTCCGGTGTGGAGTGCAAAGATATAGTCCGCATAACGTGCAGACAAGTTGATGTCATGAAGCACCATAACAATCGTTGTCCCATGTGTACGATTAAGTTCGGTAAGCAGGTCAAGAATCTCCACCTGATAGGTGATATCCAGGAACGTCGTTGGTTCATCCAGAAACAGAATGTCGGTCTGTTGCGCTAACGCCATGGCGATCCAGACACGCTGACGTTGTCCACCGGAGAGCTCGTCGATGTTATGATTGGCGAACTCGGTAATGTTCATAATGGTCATTGCTTCGGCAACTGCCTCGTAATCCTTCTTCGTCCAACCACTAAACAAGGATTGGTGTGGGAATCTGCCCCGACCAACGAGATCCGCAACGGAGATACCTTCTGGAACAATGGGGGACTGCGGGAGAAGTCCGACTACGCGAGCCAATTGCTTGGGTGGAATCTTACCGATGGCTTTGCCGTCCAGCGTAATGCTGCCAGATGTCGGCTTAATGAGCCGAGCCATGGTTTTGAGAAGTGTGGATTTGCCACAACCATTGGAACCGATAATCACGCTTATTTTATTGCTCGGAATAACCAGATCGACGCCATGAATGATCGTTTTATTGTCATATCCAGCAACAAGCTGTTTGGCTTCAAACACATGTGTCGGTTTCATTATAATTCCCCCTTTCGATTCATTCGGATTAATAGGAAGATTAGATATGGTGCTCCGAGTAATCCGGTAATGACGCCTACGGGGAATCTGTATTCAAAAGCAAACTGCCCGATCAGATCTGCGCCTAGAACGAGATTAATACCAACCAGACCTGCCGGGATGCTGTTCAACGCCCCCGCACCGACGAGTCTCTTCGCGATTGGTCCCGCAAGGAAGGAGACAAAGGCAATCGGGCCTGTAGTTGCTGTAGCAATAGCAACCATGCAAACAGAACTCACAATTAGAGCAATTCTAGTTCTGTCCGTGTCCACGCCGAGTGAGAATGCCGACTGTTCACCAAGCTCCAATATGCTTAAGTGTTTACCTAATAGAATGATAATAGGCGAACAGATAAGTACCGTAATCAGTAGAGGCGGCAGAGCACTCATCTGAGAACCGTTGAGGCTGCCTGTAAGCCAGCGAATCGCGGCAGGAATATCTTTTTCGGAGCTGACTAGTAGTAGATAAGATATGACTGCATCAAGCATCGCCTGAATTCCAATGCCGATTAGAATTAATCGTCCAATGGAGAACACTTTTCCTCTAGAGAGTACATAGATGAATAGCACAGTAGCCAGACCTGCAATTACGGAGGCTAAGGAAACGACTGCCCCACTCGCTTGAAGCACAACGATGCAAAAAACCGCTGCTGCACTTGAACCAGACGTTATACCGATCACATTAGGGTTCGCTAGCGGATTGCGTAACATGGTCTGAAAGGTGTGCCCTGCAATACCGAATGCAAACCCGGCAAGGAGACCTGTCAGCATTCTTGGTAAACGGATCGTGTTTACGGCAAACGTAACACCTTTGATTTTCTCCCCTGAGAGGGAGGCAATCACATCTTTTACCGGATAGATGGTATTCCCCAGTAAAAGCATAGCGCAGCATAACACACAGGCTAGTGCTGCCAGCAGACTAGTGACGAGTATCCAGCGGCGACGTCGGTGACGTCTGCCTGCCATAATAAATTCAATGGATTGATCTCTCATAGGGATCGCACTTTCGATCGCATCGCTAGGATGATTAGTATTGGAGCGCCAATAAACGCTGTAATGACACCGACTTCAAGCTCTCCAGGGTTGCTGATGAGCCTGCCGCCAACGTCGGATATCGTCAAAATGATGGCTCCGGCAACGGCGGACATCGGTATGACAAATCGCAAGTCTGGCCCCAGAATCAGGCGAATGACATGCGTAGATAACAAGCCGATGAAGCCAATGGGACCTGCAAGAGCTGTCGCTGCTCCGCACAATAGAACCCCTGCAAGTGCGGCAATGAAGCGCAACGTTCCGGTTCGAACACCGAGCCCTGTTGCGACATCGTCGCCTAGCGCCAGTGCATTGAGTGCAGGAGCCGTAAGCAATGCAATGATCACACCTACAATGAGGAACGGAATGAACGTACTGATTCCACTCCAGGTAGCGGAGCCCACGCTTCCGACTTGCCAGAATCGGAATTGATCCATGACATACGATCGTGGAATCATAATGGCGGTGACGAGGGAGGAAAGTGCGGCACTGATGGCCGCTCCGGCTAAAACAAGCTTAATGGGCGTGGCTCCGCCACGCCCCATTGAGCCAATCCCGAATACGAACACAGCAGTGATTGCAGCCCCGGCAAGTGCTAGCCAGATATACTGATTAGCACTGCTGATGTTCAGGAACGCGATCCCACAAACCACAAACAAGGAAGCCCCTGTATTGACGCCTAATATGCTCGGGTCAGCAAGGGGGTTCCGAGTGACGGATTGCATCAGTGCTCCTGAAATGCCAAGAGCGGCTCCGCATAACAAACTGAAGACTGTTCGCGAAATCCGCTTGCGCACAATATTGGCTCCATAGGAGTCTACTTCCGGGTGAAATAATCCGTCGATTAACTCATGAAACCTCACTGGTCGAGAGCCGAAGACCAGTGAGGCAATTAGAGTTGCACCGAGCAGTATTACGCAAATGCTCAACACCAGAATGAAATTCCTGGGCATATGTGCTCGTATTTGGTTATCATTCGATACGGATGTATTATTCATTGACCTTATCGACAGCTGCGCCAATGAGTTTCAGATAATCATCAATGGTATAGGAGATGGACAGTGGGTTAGGTGTACCTGCAGCAACCAGAGGTGTATCTGCTTCAATAAATGCAACAGAGCCTCTTTGAACAGCAGGGATTTTGCCTAGAAGTGGATCAGCTTGGATAGCTTTCAACAACTCAGCATTTCCGTAACCAACGAGGATATCCGCATCATTCAGAGCTTCTGCATTCTCTGCACTTAGGCTCAGAGAGTAGCTGTTAGGATCTGTGATTTGGCTAGTGATGCTATCTGGAATAACCAGTCCCAGTTCCTTCAGGAAGGCAACACGGGAATCTACAGGTGTATAGATGTGTAGTTTGGACATGTCTTCAGCGGAGAAGTTAACCCATACCACTTTTTTGTCTTTGATCTGAGGGTATGCGCTGAGTTTCTCATTAATCATGTCTTCTGTATCTTTAATCAGTTGTTCGCCTTCTGCTTTCATACCCATACCTTCAGCGTTCAGGCTAACCTGTTCACGCCATGTTGTTGCCCATGGAGCTGTTGGATAAGCGACTACCGGAGCGATTTCACTTAGGAGATCATAGTCTTCTTGTGTAATGCCGGAATATGCAGCAAGGATAACATCGGGGTTGGAGTCAGAAATAGCTTCAAAGTCCAGTCCGTCTGTATCCATGAATACGTTTGGATCAGTTACGCCAAGCTCTTCGAGCTTCTTAGCCGTCCAAGGCAGAAGTCCGCTGTCATCTTGTACACCGAAGTTTGCGGCAGAGAAGCCCACAGGAACTTGTCCAAGTGCAAGAACAACGTCATGGTTCGCCCATTGTACAGTAGCTACACGCTCAGGCTTTTTCTCTAGAACTGTTTCGCCGAGCGCATGTTTAATCGTAATTGGATAGCCTGCATTTTCATCTTCAGCTGCAGGTGTTGCTGTCTCTGTCTGAGTTGCGGTCGTGTCACTTGCAGCAGGAGCAGCTGCAGGTTCTTCTGTCTTATTCCCACACGCTGCTAATACCATGATCAGCATGAATGAGATAAGGAGTGTTCCGATTGATAGCTTTTTCTTCGTGTTCATGTGTTTCCCCTTCCTGAACCCTTGAATGTATTGGATGATGCTGAATCTCCGGCTTATGTAGTTGAACATTGAAGATTAAGAGTGGAAATTCGATTAAGAACATAGTAAAACGTTTTCTAACCATGATAATGATTATCAACGTCAATAAATATATCGCTTTACTGGAGAGGGTGTCAATGAAAAATATGGTTTTTAATCAATTTCATAACCTATGAAAGTATCGTTTTTACAACTAGATCTAGACGAGAGGCATCACTTCGATCTATATGTAGCACCTGATTCTATTAAAACGATTTCTAATAATTAATAAGGAGGTTTTGAGAACAGAATTAGTGTACCTTTGTTAAGCCACTGAGAAATGAAAAAAACCGCAGGGCAAGTTGGATTTACCTGCCGAGCGGTTGCGATATTACATATAAATGAAGAAGATTCGATTCCATTCCATTCCATCATGTATTACGATATGCATTACTTTCGTGTAGACGATAGATAGCGCTCACCTGCCACCACTTTTTGACGTGAAGTGTTTAATCTCGACCGAATCTCCGAATGCTAATTTACTCTACCTCGATCTCCCTCACCGTTTCACCTTCTACCAATACGGGCTGATAGTAGGTATTGGTCGGCAGATCCTTTTTGCCTTGCAGCTTCTTAATCACCCAATCCGCAGCATCACGTCCCATTTGCTCTTGGGGATGGGTTAATGTAGTAAGCCGGATATTTGCGTTCTTGGCAATGTACGAATTGTCCTGACCGATGATGGATAACTCGTGCGGGATGGAGATGTCCAGTTGCCTGCAGGCGTTCACCACTTCAAGCCCCACTTCGTCGTTGTAGCAGACAATCGCGGTGAGCGCATCCCTATTTTCGTTCAGATAGGCAGTCACATTGGAGGATAACTCAGGTTTGGATGCTGTATCAAACGAAAGCACCTGCTCGGGATGGAAACGTAATTTTGCTTCACCCAGCGCTTTAATGTATCCCTTCATCCGGTATTTGCCCTGTAGATCATCCATCTTCGCAATAATGCCAATCTGGGTATGACCCTTCGCGATCATCTCGCGGGTAGCGAGGTAGCTGGACTGCACATCATCCAGACAGAAGAAAGGCACCTCCAGTTCTTCATAGAACGCATTGATCATCGTAAACGGCACATCCTGCTCTTTGAAAGACAGATAATACGCGATGTTCGGGTTGTAAAGGTTACTCTTGGTGGGTTCGACAATTAGACCATCGACGCCGTAGGAGAGCATCATTTCGAGTGCCTTCTTCTCCTGTGCGACATCATTGTTGGTGCTGGCGAGCAACAACGAATAGTTGTCCTCATTCAGACGACTCTCTATACCACGGATAATGGATGGAAAGATGTAGTCTGAGATATATGTCGTAATGACACCAATCGTTTTTTTCGACGTGTTACCACCCGAACGTGATCGATACTGATTGCTTACATACGTTCCGGAACCTTTTTCACTCCGCAAAAATCCCTCGTTAGACAATTCCAGAATGGCCTTCCGCACCGTCTGGCGGCTTACATTATAGCTGTCTTGCAAAGCGGATTCTGTCGGAATCTGTTCGCCTATGCTGTACGTTCCCGAGAGGATATGGCTCTTTATATCATCAATAATGACTTGGTATTTAGGCTTCACATATTCCACTTCTTTCGTCATGACTTATCTATATTAACGTATAGAGTTCCAATAGTTGTACGTACATATTTTAGCATGATTTGATTTAGATGAGAATGAAGCTGTACATTTTTCGCAATGTTGCGTACATTTCAAGCTAAATACAGTTGATGTGTACCTTACAGCATAACCAGATTATCTGTCTATAAGACGCTGTAATAACAGCATATAGATCAATATATGGTCATTGTAAGTATAACTATAATATATAATTGACAAATGTACGTACAAAAAATATACTAAGGCTGTCAGATTAGGAAAGCGCATTCTTAGCAAAAGAGGACATGACACTACTCCCTGATGGAGAGGAATCGTGTGAATAGGGATGCTTGTAACTGAATTATAGAGTCGATTACAGCCATTAACGTAAGTGAAGCAGCATTTTTTCTAAGATGCTTCTTAATAGTGTGTGTTCAACAACATCTAATAGATATTATCCTTCGCACGTAAATGGCGACCAGAGAGGGGATACGCGGGAATATGAGTCATCTGGATATTAAAGAAGCCATTGCCAAGGGAGCTACTTCACTTGGGATTGAACTTGGATCAACGCGGATTAAAGCGGTACTGATCGATGAGCGTTTTGAGACGATTGCGTCGGGCAGTTATGAGTGGGAGAACCTGCTGAAAGACGGATATTGGACGTACAACCAGGAGGACATCATCACAGGTCTACAGACGGCTTATCGTGAGCTGAAAGAGGATGTGCAGCAGAAGTATGGAGTTACGCTGACAACGATCGGATCGATTGGATTCTCAGCGATGATGCATGGATACATTGCGCTAGATAAAGCAGGAGAATTGCTGGTACCGTTCCGGACATGGCGTAACTCCACTACTGGAGCAGCGGCGCGGGAATTAACCAACCTGTTGCAGTTCAATATTCCAGAGCGCTGGAGTATTGCCCACCTGTATCAGGCCATTTTGAATCATGAAGAGCATGTGCCTCAGATTGATTATATGACTACGCTGGCGGGTTACATCCACTGGTTACTGACAGGTAATAAAGCGATTGGAATTGGTGATGCATCGGGGATGTTCCCAATCGACGAAGCTACGCATAGCTACCATCCATCCATGGTAAACCAGTTCAACGAACATATCGCTGGCAAAGGATATCCGTGGAAAGTAGAGGACTTGCTGCCTAAGGTATACCTTGCAGGTGAACATGCAGGTGAATTGAATGAAGCAGGAGCCAAGCTACTTGATCCTTCAGGGGACTTGGTTACGGGTATTCCGCTCTGTGCGCCAGAGGGTGACGCAGGTACGGGGATGGTGGCGACGAACAGTGTGCGGAAACGTACAGGGAACATCTCGGTCGGTACATCTGTATTCGCAATGATCGTACTTGAGAAGGAATTGTCCAGTGTGTATCCCGAGATCGACATGGTAACTACCCCAGATGGTAGCCCGGTCGGCATGGTGCACGCCAACAACTGTTCCAGTGACATTAATGCGTGGATCGGATTGTTCCGTGAATTCGCTGAGGCAATGGGCATCGAGGTGGATTCCGGCAAACTGTTCAGCGTGTTGTTCAACAAGGCGTTAGAGGCTGATCCAGATGGCGGCGGATTGCTCAGCTACGGTTACTACTCGGGTGAAAATATTACAGGTCTGGAGCATGGTCGTCCGTTGTTTGTCCGTTCCCCAGAGAGCAAGTTCAACCTGGCGAACTTCATGCGTACGCATCTGTTTAGTGCCTTTGGCGCACTCAAGATCGGTATGGATATTCTTACTGAGAAGGAGCAGGTAGCCATTGATAGCATTTTGGCACATGGTGGATTGTTCAAAACGCCTGTGGTGGGACAGCGAATTGTAGCCGCAGCGATGAACGTTCCAGTATCCGTCATGTCCACAGCTGGCGAAGGTGGCGCATGGGGAATGGCATTGCTTGCTTCGTACCTGATTAATCAAAGTGAGCAAGAGACGTTGGATGTTTTCCTGGAGCAGAAGGTATTCAAGGATGTGGAAGGGGTCGAGGTGGCACCGGAGGCGGCCGATGTGAAGGGATTCGAAGCATTTATCGAACGCTACCGGAGTGGACTCGCGATTGAGCACGCAGCTGTAGAGCATCTGGTAGAGAACGGGAGGGAATAACATGCTAGAGCAACTGAAGGAAGAGGTATTCCAGGCCAATCTGGAACTGCCGAAGCACGGTTTGGTGAAATTTACTTGGGGTAACGTCAGCGCGGTTGATCGGGAAAGCGGTCTGTTCGTCATTAAACCAAGCGGAGTCGATTATGAAAAAATGAAAGCCAGCGACATGGTTGTCGTCGATCTCGACGGTAACGTGGTTGAGGGGGAGATGAGACCTTCCTCTGATACCGCAACCCATGCCGTTCTATATAAGCATTTCAAGGAGATTGGCGGTATTGTACACACGCACTCCACGTGGGCGACGATCTGGGCGCAGGCGGGTCTGGACGTACCTGTCATGGGTACAACCCACGCCGATACGTTCTACGGATCTGTACCCTGTGCACGTTTCCTGAATCAGGATGAGATTGATCGTGGATACGAAGAGGAGACCGGACGCGTTATTATTGAGACATTTGAACAACGCGGACTGGATGTCATGGCGATTCCGGCTGTCCTGCTGCATGGTCATGCACCGTTCACATGGGGCAAAGACGCTAAATCGGCTGTCGTGAACAGCGTCGTACTAGAGGAAGTGTGCAAAATGAACCTGTACGCGCGCCAGCTGAACAACTTTGCGAAGGAACTGCCACAGGGCATCCTCGATAAACACTATCTGCGGAAACACGGCAAGGATGCGTACTACGGTCAGAAGTAATGTGGTTATAAGGGTGTTAGGAAGTGTGTTCTAACTTCCAAGTGGTTTATTGTGGGAATGGCTTGTGTTCAACTATACTTTTTACACGATAACGGAGAGGGCAGAAATAACCTGAAGAAGCGGAGCGTTCGCCTTTATCCCCGGATTTTCCCCTTTGGAGAAGGGAATCAAAAAATCTGGGGATAACAGCGATAGGAAGGTTGTTCTGACATCGGAGTGGCAAGTGTAAACCCATATGTTCAACTATAAAAATGAGATGAGGATGATTACATGTCAGCAACAGCAGCGAAAGAATTCTGGTTTGTCGTAGGTTCACAGCATCTGTACGGAGAAGAAGCATTGGGTGAAGTTAAAGCAAATGCGCAGAAAATTACGGATGCCCTTAACGCAAGCGGCGTGCTTCCTTACCCACTCGTATTGCAGGATCTGGCTGTAAGCGCAGATAAAATCACGAGCATTATGAAAGAAGTAAACTACCGTGACGAAGTAGCGGGTGTGATCACATGGATGCATACCTTCTCCCCAGCAAAAATGTGGATTCGTGGTACGAAATTGCTACAAAAGCCACTGCTTCACTTGGCAACTCAATTCAATGAGAGCATTCCATGGGCTACCATCGACATGGACTTCATGAACTTGAACCAAGCGGCACATGGTGACCGGGAATATGGTTTCATCAATGCACGCCTGAAAAAACAAAATAAAATCGTTGTTGGCTACTGGGAGCGCCCAGAAGTGCAGCAACAAGTTGCCGATTGGATGGACGTAGCGGTAGCGTATAACGAAGGGTATAACCTCAAAGTTGCTCGCTTCGGTGACAACATGCGCAACGTGGGTGTAACAGAAGGCGATAAAGTTGAAGCACAGATCCAGTTCGGATGGACTGTGGACTACTTCGGTATCGGTGATCTCGTTCAATACGTGAATGCTGTAACTGAACAAGAGATCGATGATCTCATTGCTCAATATGCAGAGCTGTATGAATTCGACTATGGTACGAATAGCAAGGAAGCATGGGAAGCAAGTGTGCGTGTGCAAGCTAGCTATGAGATTGCGATCAAACGTTTCTTGGACGAAGGTGGATACAGTGCCTTCACAACCAACTTCGAAGATCTGCATGGCATGAAGCAGCTTCCAGGTCTGGCAGTACAACGCCTGATGGCTCAAGGTTATGGATTCGCTGGTGAGGGTGACTGGAAAACAGCAGCGCTTGACCGTTTGCTGAAAATCATGGCTCACAATGAAAACACCGGCTTCATGGAGGATTACACGTACGAGATGGCAGCAGGCCAAGAAGCAATCCTGCAATCTCACATGCTTGAAGTTGATCCAACACTCGCTAGCACCAAACCAAGAATTATCGTGTCACCACTGGGAATTGGCGATCGTGAAGATCCAGCACGTCTTGTATTCGACGGTAAAGCAGGCGAAGGCGTTGTGGTATCGATGGCTGACTTCGGTACCCACTACAAACTGCTGATCAACGAAGTGTCTGCATTCGAGCCAACGGTTCCAGCACCTAATCTGCCAGTAGCACGTGTGCTTTGGAACGTGAAGCCTAACTTCCAAGACGGAGTGAAGGCATGGATCGAAAATGGTGGCGGTCACCATACGGTTGTATCCTTGAACCTGACAACAGACCAGATCATCACGTACGCGAAGCTCGTTAACCTGGATTATGTTGTTATTAAATAGGAACGAACTTGTGAAGCAATAAGGAATCAACCAAGTTATAATCAGACTATGAGGGATTATGATTAACCCATATTAAGAAAAGGCTGTAAAAAGAAATAAGAGATATAAAGTATTAGCTATCATCTATACACATGATTAAAATGTATTTTTAGAGGCCGAGAGTAAATTCTCGGCTCTTTATTTTATTTTTCAATATGTCATAAAGCCTAAAGGAGGTTGCTCTATCATGGCACATACGTACGAAAGTTTACTTACTCAACTAGAAGAACTAGGCATAGATCGTCACGGCACATTGCTAATGCATTCTTCCATGAAAAGTATGGGGGAGGTGGAAGGTGGCGCTGATACTGTGCTGGATGCGTTGAGTGAATATATGAAGGATGGATTGCTCGTTTTGCCTACGCATACATGGTCTACTATTAACAAAATCAATCCATTGTTCCACGTGGAAACGTCTTCCTGTTGTGTGGGGATTCTACCAGAGCTGTTCCGCAAACGTCCTAACGTGGTTCGTTCTTGGCACCCTACACATTCTGTCGCAGCATTAGGTAAGGACGCACGGGCGTTCACAGAGGACGACCATCTCTTCGATACGCCATGTGCGCGGGGCTCGGCATGGGGGAAGTTGCTTGATCGCAAAGCGACAATATTGCTCGTGGGCGTGGATTTGAAACGAAATACGTTTATCCATGGTATCGAGGAGTGGGTGGACATTCCAGGCAGAATGACCGATGAACATGAGATGTTGTACACCGTTTTGCCAGATGGAACTAAAATCTCGGTGCCTTCCCGCAGACATTGCGGATTATCTTGGTCAGAGCATTTCTGGAAGGTGGATGAGGTGCTGGTTCAAGAAGGTGCGATGCATAAAGGAAGCTTCGGCGATGCAGTCGCCAGCGTGTGTGATGCTGCTAGAACAACCGAGGTGCTTACGGAGATGTTGAAGGATAACCCGGCTCTTTTCTCGGATAATGAGCCGTTATCAAAAAGATAAATCGGGTATTATATACAAAAAATTAGAAATTTTATTTATTATAATGATATAATAATGTCATAATAAAGTAATGTGAGAAAGGAGTTTTGATTATGCACATAAAGCCCTCCACAACAATTCGCCAAGATTATAATGGCTTCTCGAAATTTTGCCATGAACTTGATGAACCGGTTGTCCTTACCCGTAATGGCGAAGCAGACCTGGTCGTAATGAGTCATGAAGCATACCGGAGAATGGAGGCTAGATACAAGCTCCAATCAAAATTGTTGGTTGCGGAAAAACAGGTTGCTGAAGGTGAAGAACTGCTTGATCATGACCAAGTCATGGCTAGAATGCGGAGAAAAATAAATGCATCCAAAAAGTAAAATCAATTATTCTCCAGCTGCTGTAGATGACTTGGACGAAATTTTTTCATATATATCACATGATAATGCTTCTGCCGCGGACAACATGCTACAGAAGCTTGATAATTCCATAGCTAATCTTGCTGAATTTACTAATTTGGGATCGGTACTGCAAGAAGATGAATATAACCTGATATCCAGAGGGTATCGTTTTATAACTGTTGAGCCCTATCTAGTTTTTTATCGGATTCTTGGTGGAGTAGTTGTTATACACCGGATTTTGCATGGACGGAGAGACTACCTGCGCGAATTGTTTGGATCTTTTCAATAGTATAGAAAGCTCATCCCGTTACGGGCTGGAAGGCGTTCAGTTAAAGCTGGACGTTTTTTTGGCGTGGAACCTTTAAAATCTTTCACAAAAGTGCAAAATAGATCAGCATTTCAATCAGAGGTTGGTCATACTTCCAACGACTGGGCTACTCAGCGTATCAGCGGTATGATAATATATGGTTAATTTAACCAGAACGTAAATAGAATTATTTTAGAAGTATCCAATATAGATGTTTATGAAGTAATGAAGTTCGGCAACGTATGAGATGTATTTCAGATCTATTTGCTGATGAACTGTGTAGTCATTGTCGCATCCAAGAAGGAGAAGGCTCGTGAACCCACTCGTATGGTATGATCTCTTGTTATTTGTCCTATTGTTTGGTGTAGGTGTGTATGTATTTGCTACCGCTAGAATTACGAACTTACATAAGGTGTATTTTCTGTTTCACGGGTTGATGATATTGTGGCCATTCTGTCAGTTTGCAATCACGTTAACGGATGATCCCGGCTTGCAATTGTTCTATGTTACGTTGTCTTTCGTCGCTGTTTCTCTACTAGGGAGTGGCTGGTTATTGTTGACGATTTTCATTACTGGCTACGCAGAACGATTGAGTACCAAAGGGGCGTATCTGCTTTTTGTTCCAGCTTTAATTGGAGCAATAGGCGTGGTCGCCAATCCTTGGCGTGAGTTTGTTATTCCACTAGAGGGCGGTTATATTGAGCGGGCATACGGTCCTTGGTTTTGGGTAGTGATGGCTATTCTGGTGAGCTATTTCTTAGTCTCCCTTGTCATTTTATTCCGCGCGCTATCTTCAGCTAAGACACCTACGATGATCAAAAATCAGGTAAGAATCACCCTCAGGGGTATTCTGGTGTTAGCTGTTTTTGCAACTATTGATGCTATTCTGAATGTGATCTTGAGTCCGTGGTTGCCGATCATTCCCGGAATGACCTCGCTTGGCATTTTCCTATCCGATCTGTTCTTCGTCTATGTTATCAAAAGGTATAACGTGTTCGATCTGGTCTCCATTGCCCATGAGGATGTGATTAACACGATTCCTTACGGCATCCTCGTTCTGGATGAGAATGAGATTATTGTTGAAGCGAACAAAGCTTCCAGGTCATTTATGGATATGCATGTGGGGGATTCTTTTGATATGGAGGCATTTCTAAGTGGTGTTCGTGTAGAAGGCAGTTACCAGAAGTTTCTGTATGAATATAGGTCGAAGAAAATCGTTCTATCGCAGCTTGAGGTGATTGTAGAGGGGAATAACCAGGCTTACCACTATATTATGCAATCGTCTCCGATTGTCGATTCGATGCTTGTGCCCATTGGTCATATTCTTACCTTTCAGGACGTCTCGCAGGAGCGCTATTATGTGAAAGAGTTGAATTGGCAGTATGAGACGCTTCAGGAGCGTAATCATTCGCTGGATCTGATCCGTCAGGAGTTGTCCGAGGCCAATCGTAAGCTGGAAGAACTGGTGCTGACCGACAGCCTAACGCAGTGTTACAATCGTCGATACCTGACCCAGCATCTGAATCATGAGGTCATTACTAACATTCAGTACCGGACGCCATTCTCTCTATTACTGCTCGACATTGATCATTTTAAGGCGATTAACGATCGCTATGGGCATGTAATTGGTGATGAAGTGCTCGTACGCACAGCGGAGGCTGTTAGACAATCCATTCGCAGTACGGATATCTTAACCCGCTATGGTGGGGAGGAGTTCATGATCTACCTTCCGCACACCGAACATGACTTAGCTAATGTTATCGCTGAACGCGTAAGACTCGCGGTGGAGTCCAATCTAGTCATGGTCGATCATGGGACTGCACAGGTGTCCACAACGATTAGCATCGGCATTCTGTCGATTGAGGATTTTGCCTATGCACATGTGCCAGAGAATGCGGAGGGGTATCTGACACAGCTCTTTGCTGCGGTAGATAAGGCGTTGTATCAAGCGAAGCAGAATGGGCGGAACAGGGTGGAGTTTGGGGTGTTGGAGCGGGGAGCAGTATAGGAAAGAAGATATGTAAAAGACAAATGTCAGAAGACATTGTTAATGCTTTACCGATGTTTCAAAACTATAGACTATCTTTGAGGCTGCCTATGATGATATTAGATCGTAGACAGCCTTTTGTTTTTCTCATGTACTAAATAAGTAATCTTGTCCTTCCCTATGACGGATTACAACAAGAGCCATACGTGTTACTAAAAAGCTTGATTATTTAATTAAATTGTTGGACAAACTCAGTAAAATTACTTGCCACATTATATACCGAAGGTTCTGAAGAAGATATCGTTTCTACATACACAATAGACGGTTGCCTAGTGTCATTGAAGTTGAAACAAAATAAGTTACTCTCTTTATCCATAGCAAAAGGAAAATGTTTAGGGGGAAGATTACCCTTTTGCTCATTATATACATCCAAAATATCAAGTTCATCAAATGCGATAAAGGTTAAAAAGTAAGAGAACGCCACTTCTTTTTCACCAATATTTAACGTCCGTTTAGTAGGCTCTCCACCGTGATAGTTTGTTATAAAGCTGATATATTCCGAAGGGAATCGAATCCCCCACTTGTTCTCAACGGTCTTTACTGTATTAATATCAACGGGAGGATAATTTGTACTCCAATTATTATTATCTGACAATTGTTTCACTCCTTTTAAATAGATACGATGACTTTGATTCTATTTATTCCAGTTTATATCATCATCTGACCAGTATGTGCTCCAATTGGGGTCATCCACCTGACTTATCTGGATAATTTCCCCACTATCATTTCTTCTGACAACGTAACCCCCATCTTGATGATAAAATACAGTAACAGGTGCATTATTTTGTCCTTTTCTCTGGTCAATCCAATCAACAGTACCTGCAGGTGTATTAATAGCTTCACCCAATCGTTGGTCATTCCAACCACGTTCAGTAATTTGATCCGAGATACTTTTACCGCCTCTTTTTGTGGGCTCGTGACTATAATGAAAGGAAGTTTCATTTTCATAACTATCCACGTTAGGATTCTTTCTAGATTCACTATTTCCACCAGAATCAGTATGGGGTGAGTGATGCTGCTTTCCATCAATAGACTTAATCCCAACTTTTCTGCCGAAAAGTCCAAGAAGCATAGAAGTAGTGATATTGGCAGCATACTCTGCTCCGCCTTCTTGCTTCATTTTATTGAATTCGTCTGCAACGTGCTTCTCGGCCTGTTTACGGGTATCTCCGTTATCCCATGCATAGTTCCATGTGAAGGCAATTCCGTCCCCTATATCACTAATGGTACCAATAGTATTATCGTATAGAAAGTTGCCTGCAGTATCTAAGGGATGCTCAATAAAGTCCTTTCCAAGTTGAATCACAGAATCACCAACTGCTAATACATTGTCTCCAGCTTGATTGAAGAAAGCTTCCACATGCTCCTCTACACTTCGTTTGGGTCGAGGGTCATTGGGGCCACAGACTAAATCATTGCGTGGAGTACCGGGATTAGCCTGATAATCAAGAAGCGCAGATATATTAACCATAGTTGAATCTGTATCCACAAAGCGCACTTTAATCTGTTCTAATCTCAGGGATATTGTGTGAAGCAACTCCAGAGTAGTATTTAGGTTTTTTTCCGCATAACGGTATAAGTGGGCAAAACGCTCTGCTGTCTCACCTTCAAAACTGCTAAGCAAAGGAGTAAGTTGGACGTTTAGTCCAGCTAAGATTTGCCGCATATGCCCATGCCCTAACTTGAATAAGCTAACCGTATGCGTCATTTGATCCACAGGAATTTGTATTTTACTCATTATCTCAACCCTTAGCTATTGATCTCTAATATAGTATATTCTATGTTAAACGACGTTTTGGAGGAACTATAGTGCTATTTATGTATAACCATTTAACTAAAATATCTATATTTAAATAACGAGTAATCAGTGGACATCTAATGAGGGAGCATTTAATTTGGAATAACCATTGAATAAGGGCAAGACGCAGCTGATTGGTTATAAGCTAAAGCTAGAGAGGGAATTTGACCTATCATTTCGAGAGTAGTTAGTATATATGACCATTCATACAAATCTTTAAAAAAGATGGATTAGTCATACTTGAACCAAGAGAACTAGATGTAGTAGGGAGCGCTCATATTCCGTTAAATAGTTGGTATGGTAAATTCCTTGAGATGAAACCGCTAGATTTAGAAGGGTTAAACACATAGGTAATATTGTGGAGGTCATCCATGAATACTTTTTCCAAAGGTATAGCAAGAATTAATAACATGAACTGGAGCAAATCAGGTAGTGTAGATGATCCGTCACACATGGCACTATTACAGGAATATATCAGGCGCGCAGCATTGCTAATCACATCCTATGAATTAAATACGTCATATCCTTTCTTCAAAGCTTCTCAGGCACTCGGGTATGAGGCTAATTCATGTATAGCAGAGAAGTGTCCTGCCTTAGGGGAACTAAAGAATAATTTTATTAAAGGAACTTGTGAAGCATACTTAGAGTGGTTATTGTTAATTGACTCTGGCAATGAAGTTGCATTGAAGTTTCATGATCTATATGAACCACTCATTCTTCTAATTGAAAAGGGTGGGACTATTAGAAGGCAGCATGGCGAAATTATCACAGGAGGATATGCCTTTCCTTTGGCAACTGCTGAATATATGTCCAAACAGGAACCAATCGATATAAGCGATGCAGGATTAAGAGCCCAGGCTAATCAGTAGAGAAGAGGGGGATAACCATGGGCAAAGTATATAAGATTTTGTTGATATTCATGTCCTTGTTATTATTGAGCGCGTGCGGTATTCCAAGTTCAGAGGATAGGTCAGTTCAGGGAACGGTAAAAGATATTGACCAAGTAAACAATAGGATTCTTGTCATTAGTGATCTAGCAACAGACGATCTTGAGGAAGATACTAATAAATTAATACAATCCAACAAATATAGCGAAGTATATTGGGTTAGTGGTGTAAATCTGTCTGTATTTAATGTCGGTGATGAGATAGATATAACCTTTAAAACTCTAGAGACATCGTATCCAGGGCTTCTTACTGCTAAGAAATATACTAAGTTGTAAATGAGTGAAACCAAGAATTGTATTAATTATAATTAGTTCTTCTGGAGGGAATAGTATCGACTTATCCTTGTACCTATTTTATAAAGATGACACTGAACAATTAGCAGAATTATTGTTGAGTTCTCTGAAAGATTTTTCTCAGGAGACTCATATGAAATGCAAAGAGGCTTAATACTCAATTACGAACCCTAATTTCTCGACGAGTGTACAAGACGATGATGAATTAGTGAGTTTTACGAGAGAAGAGCTTAATTTAAATATTAACTACTGTATCACTATTTCTGTTTTTTCACGTTCACCTGATGAGGGATTACAAGGCCTTTTTCAAGCGATTAATACTCTAAAAGAGAGTTTAAACGGGGATATGGCAGGGTTGATTTGAGAATTTACAAAAGGTTTTGCCCTATGCCTTCATTACTGAAGATATGGCACTTCATATATTCTAAATTCGTATCAAGTTTTGGTTGAGCGTTAATAGGCTTCTTTTAACCCTCCCACAACCCCTCATATGTAACAAAAAACATGAAGAATCCGCTCTCATTCGAGAGACGGATTTTTTGGCATTTCACCGCCAAACTATCGCTTGTCAAAACGTAATCATTACGATATGATAATACTCATTGTTTGCAAATCATAATGATTACGATTAAGAGAGAGGGGCATTACCTTGAATATAAAGTCACCCTTGCTGGTGCTAGTCTCCCTGGCCTTGGGCGCTGGATTGTTGAGCGCTTGTGGAGCATCTGAGTCCAGCCCTGCTGCACAGTCATCATCCACTGACAAAAACGTACACTTCCTATATAACTTCTCTACCCGTTCACTGGATCCTCATGTGGATTCAAGCTATGTACCGCTTCGTGCGGGTATTACGGAGACGCTGGTGCGTCTGGATGAAGAGAATCTGACAGTTGCACCTTGGCTCGCGGAGAGCTGGGAGAGTGAAGATGGTCAGCACTGGACGATCGACCTGCGAGATGATGTAACGTTCCAGAATGGTAAGCCAATGACCGGGGAAGCAGTGAAAGCCTCGCTTGAACGTGCGCTAGAAGAAAATGTAGCCATCCAGAATGCGCTCAAGATCGATACGATTGAAGCTGAAGGCGACAAACTGGAGATCACGACAACACAGCCATTCCCGGAGTTTGCTTCCGAGCTAGTGAATCCGAATACGGCCATTATTGACGTGAGTGAGCCAGATATTGTGAACAAGCCGATGGGTACAGGCCCGTTTAAACTTACTTCCTTTATACCAGGCAGTAAGCTGGAGCTAGATCGTTACGATGCATATTGGGATGGTGCTTCACCGCTCGACTCCGTGACATTTTCGTTTAATGAAGATGCGAATGCTCGCTCTCTTGCCCTGAAATCCGGACAGGTTGATATCGTATATCGCCCAGAGGTGGAGAGTCTTGATTCACTGCAAACGTTAGACGGCATGAAGGTAGAATCTACATCGACGTTCCGCGTGCATCAGATGACGATGAACATGCAGCGGGAGAGCATCAAGGATCTGAATGTACGCCGTGCGCTAGATGCACTTATTGACCGTCAGGGTATCGTGGACACAATCCTGCTTGGTTACGGTGAGTCAGCGATTGGCCCGTTCCTGCCATCCCTACCGTTTGCACCAACCTACACGGATGCTACAACAGAGTCTGGAGCGGATGTTGCAGTTAAATATCTGGGCGAAGCGGGATACACATTACAGAATGGTGTGATGACCAAAGACGGCAAACCGTTGCAGCTTACACTTTTAACGTATTCTTCTCGTGCAGATCTACCCCTGATTGCTCAAGTGTTCCAGTCCGATGCGAAGAAGATCGGCATCGACGTTCAGATTCGCCAGATCGACACACCTGAGGATTATATGGCGTCTAACCGTGATTGGGATATCGCTACGTACAGTAATCTAACGGCTCCGCGTGGAGACGCTGGTTATTATCTGAATGCTACATACCATCCGAAGGGTGCACTTAACTTCAGTGGATCGGAAGAGCCGGAACTGACGAAGATCATTGATGAGCTGAATCTCACAGTTGCACCGGAGAAGCGTGCCGAGCTTGCCGAGCAAGCGGCCAATTATGTGCATGATCATGTGCTGAACTCATTTGTACTGCATCCGGGAACGATTGTGGCATATAACGGGAAGAAGATTAAGAACTGGGTCACAACACGCAGTGAGTATTACATGATTACCAACAAGCTGGATGTGATGTAATGTTTCGCATTGTTCTGCGAAAGTTTCTAGAGGTATTCATCTTTCTATTATTCATCATGTTTGTGAGCTTTCTCTTCATCCGTCTTGCTCCCGGTGACCCGGTACTGACGATCCTGAATGTGGATGAATTATCCGTCAGTCAGGAGCAAGTCGAAGCGATGCGAGAGGAAATGGGGTTTAATGACTCACTTCCGGTGCAGTTTGGTAACTGGCTGCTTGATTTCGTAAGGCTCGATTTTGGTGTATCCTATTCCACAGGTCAACCAGTGATGCAGACGTTAATGCGGGCACTCCCGGCGACAGCGGAGCTGACCATTGGTGCACTGCTGGTAATGCTGCTGATCGCCGTGCCGCTCGGCTCTCTATCAGCACTGCATCGAGGTCGCTGGATTGATCAGATCAGCCGTATACTGTCCATCGTTGGGGCAGCGGTACCTAGCTTCTGGCTCGGCTTGATCCTGATTGACATGTTCGGCGTACGCTTTGGCAGTCTGCCAACGATGGGCCGGGATGGATTCGCCTCACTGATTCTGCCCTCTCTGACGCTGGGACTTGCAATCTCCAGCGTCTATGTGCGTCTTTTGCGCTCCAGTCTGCTGGACTCGCTTAGCCAAGAATTTGTGCGTTCTGCCCGGGCAAGAGGGTTATCCGAAGCCCGAATTTTCCTGCTTCATGCGTTCAGGCACAGCTTACCGCCGGTCATTACGGTATTTGGTGTCAGCCTAGGCAGCCTGATTGGCGGGGTTGTAGTTATTGAAGTGTTATTCGCTTATCCAGGCATCGGCAAGCTGGTGGTGGACGCGATTCGTCAGCGGGACTATCCGCTGATCCAAGGTTATATTTTGATCATGGCGATTGTGGTATTCGTTGTGAATACATTAGTTGACTTATCTTACCGTTATTTGAACCCTGAAATGAAACTTAAGGAAAAGGAGGCCCTTCGATGAAAACCATAACCCTGCGCAATCCAGTCACAAAATCCAAAAAGCACAGCTGGCAGGCAGTTATCGGCTTGTTATTTGTGCTGATGGTCATCGCGGCCTCCTTGTATGCCTTTTTAGTTCTTAAATATGACCACACCCTCACCGATTTACGAGGACGATTGCAAGGTGCTAGCGTGCTTCATCCGCTCGGCACCGATCACCTTGGGCGCGATGTGCTGACCCGCCTGCTGCTTGGCGGGAGCCAGACACTCGGGTATAGCCTGCTTGCTCTTGGCGCAGCGTTGCTAATTGGTATTCCCGTTGGTCTAATCGCTGGCTACAAACGCGGCTGGATCGACAAGCTGTTCATGCGAATTGCGGATGCTTTCCTCGCCTTTCCGGACACCATCGTTGCGATTGTACTGAGCGGACTGCTGGGTGCGGGCATCGGTAATCTGGTACTGGCGATTGTTATCGTAAAATGGGTTAGCTACTCACGCCTTGTTCGAAGTACCGTTCTGTCAGAATCGCAGAAGGATTACATTCGTGTAGCACGAACCAATGGTCTATCGGACGGACGCATCATGAGGAAGCATCTGCTTCCGCATATTGCAGGTCATGTACTTGTGTTGGCAAGCCTGGATCTGGGCAAAATTATTCTGCTCATCTCTTCGCTGTCCTATATCGGACTCGGTGCACAGCCCCCAACACCTGAATGGGGTGCCATGCTGAACGACTCCCGTCCATACTTCCAATCCCGACCTGAGTTGATGGTGTATCCGGGACTTGCGATAGTATCGGTTGTATTACTTGCGAACATGCTGGGTGACTATCTGAGAGACCGGTTTGACGTGAAAAAGGAGGTGCAGTCATGATTCTCTCCATTGAGGATTTGAGCATCTCCAGTCGAGATCGTACGATCGTGAATCAAGTCTCCCTCGCTGTTCGCGAAGGGGAGTTCATGGCTCTGGTTGGACAGAGTGGTAGTGGCAAAAGCCTGCTCTCGCAGGCCATTGGTCAGCTCCTGCCGCCCAACCTTCAAGCATCAGGGCGTGTTCTGTTCGAAGGCAGCAATCTGCTTGAACAGAAGCCGAAGCAGATGCGCGCCCTGCGGGGAAGTCGCATCTCTTACATTTTTCAGGATTATCAGGGAGCATTTACGCCCTTTCGCAGTATTGGTGGGCACTTCGATGAATACCAGAAGGTACATGGGGAGAAGTCTTCTGCTGTTCGCAAGAAGCGTGCAGAAGAGGCGCTGCAATCGGTGGGTCTGGATGCGAAGCTGCTTCGCCGCTACCCATTCCAACTGAGCGGTGGTCAGCTACAGCGAGCATCCATAGCGGCATCGCTGATGTTATCCCCTCGGCTGCTGATCGCAGACGAAGCAACAACAGCGCTGGACAGCGTGTCTGGACATCGCGTGTTGGAACTGCTTGCCCGCAAGCAGGCAGAGACAGGCTGCGCCATTCTGTTTATCACGCATGATTGGCGTCACGTTCGCCGTTATGCGAATCGCTTGGCGGTAATGAAGGAAGGGCAGATCGTTGAATCAGGCGGTAAACATCGTATCCTTGATCATCCCCAGCATGAGTATACACGCAAGCTGATTGAGGCGGCTCCCGTCCTGAGCCGCTCGTTGAAGTCTGGCTTGAAGGAGGCTGAAGTGGAATGAAGATCATGCCTAACAACTCAAGTGATCCCGTACTTCGTGTGGAAGACCTGAGCCGCACATATGCTGGCGCAGAACGTCCAGCAATCCAGAACGTTTCTTTTTCAATACAAGCCGGTGAATGTCTGGGTCTTGTTGGTGAGAGTGGATGTGGCAAAAGCACACTTGCCCGCTGTCTGCTCCGGATAGAAGATGCAGATCATGGCAAGATTCTGCTTGGTGGGCAGGACATTGCACGGCTAGCTGGACGCCGCCTGCGCCCCTATCGCCGCAATATTCAGATCGTATTCCAGAATCCATCTGCGGCTCTGAATCCGAAGCTCAAAATTGCAGATTCATTAATAGATCCTTATGAGCAGCTCGGTCATAATACCAGGCTATCTCATTTCACTTATACATCCAAAGAGGCCTATATCCGCCGCTTGCTTGAGGCTGTCGAGCTTCCGGGAGAGCTGGCAGAACGCTACCCACATGAACTGAGTGGGGGTCAGCGTCAGCGTGTAACGATTGCACGATCCATCAGCATTGAGCCTGACGTGGTTGTGCTGGATGAGCCAACCGCGAGTCTAGATGTCATCTCGCAAGGTGCCATTCTCCAGTTGCTGACCGATCTGCGCACCTCACTGGGGTTATCTTATCTGTTCATCTCACATGATCTGGCTGCTGTGCACCGGATGAGTCAGCAGGTGATGGTTATGCAGGATGGTCAGATCGTAGATCGGTTCGATGCCGATGCGTTGTTCGCCGAAGAACGCCACCCGTATACGAAAGAACTAATTTCGATCTTCTGAATAGAATAGATAGTCTAATGGGAATAAGCTGTATGGTTGGGTGAGCCGCTTTGTGAAGTTTAGAAAGCGGCTCTTTACGCACTCTTTTTCAATCAACGGGTCTGCGAACATCCCTGTTCTATATAAATTGAACTAAACATTTACACGGAAACGGAGAGGGCAGAAATAACCTGAAGAAGTGGAGCGGTCGCCTGAAAGCTTTCTGCAAGAAAGCTACATCGGAAGCATAAGCTATCCCCGGATTTCCCCTTTAGGAAAAAAGAATCAAAAAATCTGGGGATAACAGCGATTGTAAGGTTGTTCTGTCATTGGAGTGTCAAGTGTAAATATTCTTTAGTTCAAGTTATATAGCCGATGAACAAATAAATCTTTCAGCCCTATAACCGGGCTAACCATTGTATGCAAACTAGCGTATACTGAGGGAATAGCAAATATCTTCAAATTGCATATTTAAATTGCTCTATATTATTGATACACTAGATCAAGGTTATATTCATACAACAGAAGGTGCGATCCCGTTCAAAAATGGGTTTGCTGCAATGCCAAATCGATAACGCTTACATCCTTTTGGCAAATATAGGATATAAGGACGGTAGACATGAGCCAGGGACAAACGAGTACAGATGTTATCTTGATTGGTGCCGGAATTATGAGTGCAACTTTGGGAACTTTGCTTAAAGAATTGGCACCAGACTGGAATATTAAAGTTTTTGAGAAGCTTGCCAGTGCAGGGGAAGAGAGCTCCAACGAATGGAATAATGCCGGAACTGGGCATTCTGCGCTCTGCGAACTTAACTATACCGTAGAACGACCAGACAAATCCGTGGACATAAGCAAAGCCATCAAGGTGAATGAACAATTTCAAATCTCAAGGCAATTTTGGTCCTATCTCGTCAATAGCAATCTGATTCGTAATCCGCGGGACTTCATCATGCCGCTGCCTCATCTCAGTTATGTACATGGGGAGAACAATGTCCAATTTTTGAAACGACGCTTTGATGCGTTATCGAATCACCCTTTATTTGAAGGCATGGAGTTCTCGGATAATAAGGAAACATTGGCGGAATGGATTCCACTGATGATGAAAAACCGAACCAGCAATGAACCGATTGCAGCTACGAAGATTGACTCAGGCACGGATGTTAACTTTGGTGCTTTAACGCGTATGCTGATCAATCATTTGAAAAATCAAAATGTAGATGTTCGCTATCAACATAGCGTGAAAAATATGAAACGAACAAGTAATGGAGCATGGGAAGTCACTGTGAAAAATGTAAGCAGTGGTGCAACCGAGCGCCATACAGCCAAATTCGTATTTATTGGTGCCGGCGGAGGCAGCTTGCATTTGTTACAAAAAACCGGTATTCCAGAAGGCAAACACATCGGTGGATTCCCGGTGAGTGGTCTCTTCATGGTCTGCAAAAATCCGGAGATCGTGAAGCAGCATCATGCCAAAGTGTATGGCAAGGCTTCGGTCGGAGCTCCACCTATGTCGGTTCCGCATCTGGATACTCGATATATCGATAACGAGAAGTCTCTGTTATTTGGGCCATTTGCGGGGTTCTCACCGAAGTTCCTGAAGACCGGTTCGAATGCTGACCTGATCACATCCGTGAAGACGCATAACCTCTTAACGATGCTCGCAGCAGGTGTCAAAGAAATCTCATTAACCAAGTACTTAATCCAACAGCTCATGTTATCCAAGGAGCAACGTATGGAGGAATTACGAGATTTTGTCCCAGGAGCCAAAAGCGAGGATTGGGATATGGTCTGGGCTGGACAGCGTGTGCAAGTTATTAAAGACACCGTTCAAGGTGGCAAAGGAACACTTCAATTCGGTACAGAAGTGGTTACGGCTGCGGATGGCTCGATTGCGGCATTGCTTGGTGCTTCGCCAGGTGCTTCTACTGCTGTTCATGTCATGCTCGAAATTCTGGAGAAATGCTTCCCACAACATATAACGGATTGGGAGCCGAAGATCAAAGAGATGATTCCTTCTTATGGTGTGTCGCTTGTGGAGAACATTGATCTGCTACAAGAGATCCATTCAGCCACTTCAAAGGCACTGGGTCTATCGGATGAGAAATTGGCTCTTCTCGTATAGAAATAAAGCACGAACGGGTTATGTAGGCTAACGGACATCCATAGAACGTAATACAGTGTTCTATTGCCCAAGCCAAATAGCTAAGCCGGTATATAAACCGTGCTTAGCTATTTGGCGTTAAATTCGTTATTTTAAAAGGTCGTTATCAGCACTTTGTAAGCCCACCTGTACGATCAGTGGTGCCTGCCATCTAATTCTAATGATCATGATGACGCTTAGGAATGGAGAAGGACACGGTAGTCCCCTGCCCAGGTGAGCTAACGATACTTAAACCTTGTCCATACATCTGAGTTAACCGACGATGTGTATTGGTTAAGCCAATACCTCCGGTTCCTCCTGCGCTTTGCTTAGGCCAAGCCAATGCTCGCTCAATCTGCTCAGGCTGCATTCCCACGCCATCATCCATAATCTCAATGAGTGTAGTATTAGCTTCGTGACTGATCCGGATGTGAACCGTTCCACCAATGACTTTACTTAACACACCATGACGAACTGCATTCTCAATAAGCGGCTGAATGGTTAGTGGTGGCAGGAACAGGTTCAATTCATCAGGAATATCCCAGATGACGTTCAGCCGTTCTGCGAAGCGCTCCTTCTCAATATAGAGATAGGCACGGGAGAGCTCTAACTCGTGTGTGATCTCAACCATTTTCTCCGAATTCACGAAATGAAAGCTTGTCTGCAAATATTCAATAAAGGCGTCACCCAACTTCTGCATCCGCTCTGTATCAATGTCACTCAGAACCATAATGGAATTCAGCGTATTGAATAGAAAATGAGGCTGAATCTGCGCTTGTAAGTAAGCAGCCTCCATACGAAGCCTTTCATCAATTGATTGCTTGAGCACAATTAAGGATCTAATCCGGTGCTTCATCTCCACCGCATCTACCGGTTTGGCAATATAGTCGGTAGCCCCTGCCAGAAATCCAGTGTAGATATCCGCAGGCTCGTTACGTGCGGTAAGAAGTAGTATAGGTAACTCCGACACGGATAGACGCTCTCGCACCTTCTGTGTCAGTTCATATCCAGACATCTGAGGCATCATCACATCCGTAATGAGAAGATCCCATGTTTTCGTATCCAGTAGTTGCAGCGCTTCATTCGCTGAGGCTACTAATTGGATGTGGTAAGGTTCATCAGCAAGCATCGCGCGGAGAACACGCAGATTGACGGGATCGTCATCAACCGCAAGTATGCTAGCCATAGGTTGGTCAGAATCCGGTGAACTTCGATATGTGCTATCTGGTGCAAGTGGAGCTACCAGCATCGGCTCGACCATCAATGCGTTTTCGCCCATGACCGGTTCCTCGGTATAGTCCGGCTGAGCGGGTTGTGAGGAAAGATCCTCTGGCGGGAACAAAATAAAAAATGTGGTTCCTTGACCCAGAATGGATTGCACACTTAACTCTCCACCATGCAGCTCAACGAGCTGTTTGCATATGCTCAGACCTAGACCGATTCCACCACTTACCCGGGCTTCGGGTGTGCCTTGCTCATAGGCATCGAATATTCGCTTTTGCGTATCTGTACTCATGCCAATCCCCGAATCGGTAACCTGGATAAGTACTTGTCCTCTAACATCACTAGCTGAGACGGTTATTGTGCCTTTTTCCGTAAATTTCAGGGCATTGTGAATGAGATTATATAGAATCTGGATCAGTCTTCGTTCATCTGCCATCAACCGAGGCAAGGTATCTGGCACGTCCATAACCAATTGAATGGGCCTGCCCTCAGCCATAAATTTGAACATATCGAGGACACCCGTCACGACAGATGCAAGCCCAAGGGGCTTTTTATACAGCGTAATCCGATTTTCCTTCAGTCGAATGACATCCAGCAGATCATCTACCAGCTGTGACATCCGGCGGCCAATCGTAATGACCAGATTTAGATTCTCGACATGGTCACTAGCCGATGAACGTTGATCGGTAACAGCGATGCTCTCTGCAATATTAATAATCCCGTGCAGTGGTGTACGCAGCTCATGTGCAGTATTCGCGAGAAATTGATCCTTCTGCCGATCTTCTTCTTTCAATTGTTCATAGAGACTTTCGATCTCGGAAGAGTTGCGGAAGTATTTCTTGAACCAATACCCAGAGAACCCAAAGATCGCTGCTAGCACATCGATCGGATAATATACATTGGTAACCTCACTGATCGAGTTCACGAGCCCCCACAGCACACTAGATAGGCTACAGGTTGCTGCGAAGAGCAGGAAGGTCGCATCACTGCGTTTTTGAGCGGCCATTATGACAAATAGGTATGCAGACCAAGCGATTGGAAAGAGATATAGCGCATTGGAGAAGCCCAGCTCAACCGGATAATAGATGAGGTGGACCGGAGCGACGAGTAGGAATGCGCAATAGCCTCCAAGCAAGCCAGCATATATACGAAACATCTTCTCAGCGCGAGAGCTGTTCGAGAAGCTACGAGCCATCATCAACAAGAAAAATGAAAATAACGGATACGAAAGAGCCTTCGCTTTGACCATCCAGGTGAAGTTGAGTGGTAGCCAGCTTAACAATAATCCATCATGATCAGAGACCACGGTCATTGCTGCGGATAGAGTCAGCAGGGAGAAGGTAAGTAGCCCGCGCTGTCTACGATTGAAGAAAAACATTAAACCTGCATACAGGCTATGCAATAGTAAAGCGGCAAAGGTGATTTTTTGCAAATCGATCGAGAGCCCATGTTCACTTGTTATAGCTTCCTCTGTACCAAAATAGACTGAGCGTATAATGCCCCCGTTAAACGGATCATCATAGTTGGCTGTGCGCACAATAATCTCAAGCTCCTCAGCGCCATTGAGATTATAAGCAACAGTGAAGGTTGTCCTTTCTGGTTGATAGTCTTGGGCATGGGCAGCAGGATGTCCATATTCAGCGACCACCGTGCCGTTAAACTCGACGATGGAGGAGGCCTGAATTTTCTGCGCCCAGAGAGCGACTTCCTCGATTGAAGGATCAAGAAGAACACGTAGCCGGTAGGTTCCATACCCGTAGGATTCTGAATGAGGCATCGCACTACGCCAATCACTCGGAACATTAATCGTTGGGGCGGATTGGTCTACTGGTGGTAACGTATGCTGTCCAAAGAATGCACTCGGGTGAAACTCCCACTCCCCGTCCAGCGACAGAATGGGAGCTTCGGCAAAATTCCAACCGCGAAGATCCAGCACACCACGCTCAGGATGTGGTTGTTCTGGCATGGCGAAGGACTCGACCCATAACCAGCGGAATCCGAGTAGAACGGATAAGAATAGAATCGACATGACGACATATCGAGGGATGAGTTTATGAATAAACGTTTTCATAGCTGAGATAAGTTCGACATGATCCTGCAAAATCCTGCATGAGATACATAGACCGCCTTAGTTTGAGACAGATATTGCAGAGACACAGATTGTGAAGATATAGCTGCTAAGCAAGCTATGATAAATAGATGCTTCTCGCTTCCTCGCCAAAGAATGCAATAACATCCGGGTAGGCGTTAATGTCGATCTGCTTCAATCGCAGGATTCTCTGAATGAAGATCGTATCCGTAAACATTTTATTAATGATGACCCCGCACCAAGTCGGTGTGCTGCCGAAGTAATCTACCAAGGTGTGAATCTCATCAAACTTGAAGTGCAGAATGTAACATACATAGTTCTGAAGGAGGGTGGTGAAGCAATGATCGCGGTACAGCGTGGAACGATTTTCAGCTAGGAAATCTCTCATGATCTCGAATAGCGCCGAGGTGTTATCCTCGTATAGCTGAAGCATCAGATCCACGTTGTTGATCATCTGCACCACCGCTTCCAGTCCTTCCTCTGAAGGCATGTGTAGTGGGGATGACTTGCCCTCAATTATGCGTAACAGCTCCAGTGTGAGGTGTTTGCTCGCTTGGATGTCGTCAGGATTGATGATGAGGTCATCTCTATATTGATCGCAATGTTCACTGTAGTGGTCATGAAATGCTGCGAAATAATGCTCTAATGAGATATTCGTTGTGGTATGGACTAAGCGCTGCTCATGGAATGAACAGGCATAGAGTGTGTCTTCATTCACGGGATGGGCGTAGAGATAGAAAAAGAAGAAAAAGTCGCGTAACTGGTGTTTCTGTTCTTCACTCATTCGAGACGCCGCACTACAGTGTGACATTTGAAAGAAGCTATGACTTTTCATCCTATCATTCATGGCGTTGTAGGCATTCGTCGGGCGGATCGTCAGCGTGCTGTTGATCGTGAATAGTAAATAATACAGAATTAGTTCATCATAGACATCGACTTGATGGAACCTCCCGGCGAGTACCGGCTGCCAGTCTGGACTTGCAACATAGTGGGCGTCTCGCGGCTGTAGATCGTACATCCAACTCGTAAACGATTCCTCCGGTTCACCGACAAACGATAATTCTGCACAATCATCCTCATCCCAACTGTATTGGAAGACTCCCCACGGAGCAGGCTGTACTCCCCGTTTGAATTTAATATTAAGATACGTCTCAACTAATTGTTGAATTTTCATTGATCATATCCTCGGTTCCTGTATGGATTTTGCTTAAGCTGTTGCCACAGCCTAAGTAGCTCGCCTGAAATGAACGTTCAATTATCTACGTAGACCGTCACATAGAATTGAAACAACACGATCTGGAAAAACTCCACGAGCTCCGGTCGCCTGAAGTACTCCGATCAGCATGATTTTAATATCCTCAATACTGACATCAGCTCTCACAGAGCCATGTTGCTGGGCTTGTTCAAGCAATCGGGTAATGCCTTGCCAGAACTCATTTGCCAACTCTGAACTTCCCGCTTCGATCGTCAGCGTGCTAACAAGAGCATCAGTAATGGCTTTGTTGGCAATCCCTTCGTCTATAATTTTTGTGAAATATTGAAAAAATGCATCGCCTGGATTGTCGTGGTGTAACAATCGATCAGCTTCTTCCATTAGACGCATCTTGTGTCTGTAGATCACAGCGCCGAATAAATCTTCTTTGGTTGGGAAATGGCGATAGACTGTGCCTACACCGACACCAGCACGCCTTGCAATCTCATCCATCGAGACAGCGATGCCCTCTGTGGCAAAGATGGTATGGGCAACATGTAACAGCTTATCCCGATTCTTCTGGGCATCTGCGCGCAGAGCCTTTTCTGGAGCTGGAGTGGCGATGTAAGCTGTAACATCACCGTCAGGAATTGAACGTTTCTTATTAGACATTTTGGAATCACACCTCTTCCATAAATATAACGTACTGTCGGTTTGTTGACAAACGGAGGAGTTCCTCCGTATAATTTTAAACGGAGGTTATTCTCCGTTTATTACAGTGAATATTATTGTTTAATGAAGCCAATCAAAAAGGAGAATGATACTGTGCCAAATGAAAGGAATAAATGTGCACTATTGATCATGGATATGCAAAGGAGTGTTGTGTCACAATTCGTTAAAAATGCAGAGTCTCTGCTTCCTTTTCAAAAAGCGATTAATACCGCACGGAGTCACGCTATTCCCGTGATCTATGTACGTGTAGCATTTCGGTCAGGCTATCCAGAGATTAGTTCCCGAAACAAAATGTTCGGAGGAATCCCTGCTCGAGCCGGAGCAGCAGCAGTCATGGAAGCGGCGATGCAAATCGATGAATCGGTGCAGCCTCTGCCGGACGAGCCTATTGTGACCAAGCTTCGAGTTAGTGCTTTTGCCGGAAGTGATTTGGAGATAATTCTTCGTTCCTGGCAGATTGATACGCTTATTCTTAGTGGGATCGCTACAAGCGGAGTTGTTCTATCGACGTTACGGGAGGCGGCAGACAAAGACTACGCGCTTACCGTGCTATCCGACGCCTGTATTGATGCCGATGCCGAGGTGCATCGTGTGCTAACTGAGAAAGTGTTCCCGCTTCAGGCTGAGGTTAGGTCGGTGGATGAGTGGGCTAATTCGTTATTTGTTACCCAGTAAGGGTCGCCAAATTTCATGTCGTAATACTTTTGCCCTGTTGGGAGTTCATGGAATCTGAGATGATGGGTTCACCAAAGGTTCGGGTTACGAGCTTCCGACCTTCGGCCTTCAGGCTATTGCGATCCTTCCTTCTGCCATCATATTGAGATAATAGGGTCGCTGCTCTCCTGAAGGATTTTATGTCAGAGAGGAGGCGTCCAGGCTATCACATTCCTTCCTTCTACCCCTAACCTTTCACGTTATATAGGGATGTGGCTCTCCTGGACTCTTTAATCATGAACAATACAATCTATTTGCGCAGAGCAAACAAACTTATCATTGAACCCAACGAGGGGCAGAAGCAGCTATCGATAACGGTGCTGGCAACAGCTCTCAAAAATATGGAAGCTCTTGGGTACACTTTCTCGAATGAGTTGATCCAAGCAGTCAAGCAATTATCCAAGGCACAATTTGAAGCAGTATATACACAGCTTATCTGTGATCTTAAAGTCATGCTAGGTGCTCATGTGGCGTACACACCGATGTATCCAGGTTTCCCCCTGCAAGTGATGGAGCAGAATGAGGCGGATTTATATCTGAACGCCGTCATCCACTATCTGACTCATGTAACGGCAGAGCATCTGGATCAACCATCGGTGGAGAGATCACCCTTAATGGAGAAGACGAAGCTGAAAGTGATTGGTCTTGGTAGCAAGCAAGCGTTCCAGACACTAATCCGCCAGATGATCGAAGCCAAAGGTTCCATTTCACAGACAGACAAGGAAGATATTGATGCTGTATTGGAACAGGCAGATGCTTGTGAAGTGGATGCCATTCTACCTGCCGAGATTCCCTTCAAGGAAAATGTAGGCTTCGTGGTCGCTTCATTACTGAAGCACGAACAGGCAAGTATGGAGCGAATCGGTCTATACTTCAAAACAGCAAGTGATGTCCTCCGCCTGGCGGTTGCCTGGTCGGATGGGGATGTCAGCCTGGCGCTGGCTTCGCCGTTCCGTAAATTCAAGCGGCGTGAGAGACGCCTATTGCTGGGGCTGTTAGAGCAATGTGGCTCAATAACAGAGGATATGCTGCGGTATAAGGATCGCTGGATTCGCCTTGGCGAAATTCTGCATCCTTCGGAATATAAGCATCGGTATCCACGATGCCAAGAGGCTTTTGATATTTTGCGTAACAATAAACCGTATTCAACCTTTAACGGCAGTGTAGAGCTTGCTTTTCAATACCGGAATGTGTGGAGTCTCATCGACCTGTTATCACAGCGTCCGGGTGAATTCGCGAGAAGATTGGATCACTTGCTACGGATCACCGAAGATGATGTGTATGTACTGCTGGCATTCAGCGAGGTTGTATCGCAAGTATCCACGCCGGTGCTGTTGCAGGTGAAGCAACACTTCGCTCAGCGTAATGAACTGAAGGATCTGCGTGTCTTTTTCCCTAAAGGCAATGTGGCGAAAGCAGTCGCTATCCCGGATGAACTGCCTTATATCGATGAGGCGATATGCCGTGATGTTGTGCAATTATGCGAACAGGAACTGGTAACACGGTTTGCTGCCCTTCCTCCACTGGGGAAGACGTATGTCGATCCAAGACTGCACAATTATCTGGTGCCCTTCTCCCAGAGGTCGGCGAGCAAGGCATTGCATACGATTGTGCGCGGAAGTCGTGTGCCAATGGCAGAGGGAGATACGATTCGTTTCTTCAACTGGTGGAGAGAAGGGAACGTGAATGGTCAACCGACAGGGCGTGTGGATATTGATTTGTCTGCCGTCATGTATGATAAGAACTGGAACTATGTGGAGCACATTTCCTACACTAAC
Source organism: Paenibacillus sp. MER 99-2 (assembly GCF_023714095.1). NCBI lineage: Bacteria > Bacillati > Bacillota > Bacilli > Caryophanales > Paenibacillaceae > Paenibacillus > Paenibacillus sp. MER 99-2. The sequence continues at coordinate 141,361 of NZ_JAMAUZ010000003.1, forward strand.
CTTCGGTCTTCCAAGTATAAGGCCGTCCATAGCGGGGATATTGTGGCAGCACCACAAGGTGCATGTGAGTTTATTGATCTGCACATCCCGTCGATTGTGAACTATGGTGGACGATATGTGGTCGCTACGATGCTATCCTTTACCAGTCATCCCTACTGCGATCTGCCGGAATGTTTTGTAGGTTCGATGATGCGGAAGAAGCCTGGTTCAGGTGAAGTCTTTGAACCGTCCACCGTATCTAACAAAATTGATGTCACTGCAGATACGCAAATTGCGATTCCTGTCATTATGGATCTGGTAGAGCGTACCGTGATCTGGACAGATCTGGCCCTGACCCGACATCCAGAGCTATATAACAATGTGGAAGGTAACCAGAGAGGCATGGTATTGATGGGCAAAGCCATGACAATGCTGCGCAAACCAGCTCTGCATGACCTGTTCCTACTCCATGCGAAAGCCCGCGGTGAGCTGGTGGATACGATGGATCAGGCAGATACGATCTATTCGGTAGAGCAGGGGGTTACTCCTTATGATATCGAGCAGATTATGGCGGAGTATCTGACTTAATTTATGAAATATCTTCAGGGCTGTCCTTATAAGTCATACATATGACGGGGACAGCTTCTTTAGCCATATTTTGATGTAACGAAACTGACACACGTTATTCGCTAGTATTATCCCGGATCTGAGATTTAACGAATCACAGCGGCGTTATTACGTCGATTTCGTTGATTTTCGAGGTTTTGACAACGTTGAATGATGAGATAGCTTTACTGAGGTTCGTTAGATCTTGCATATGTCGATAATCCGCCTATTAAGACGCCATAGATTCGTTAGCGCTTGGAGCAAAGAGGCAAACTTTTTAAGATAGCTCTTTTTTTATGGGGGTTTTTAAGAGGAATAGATGCAGCATTTTCATTGCATTTTTATGTAATATAATGGTATTATTTTGTTGTAATTGTAAAATTACTGAATGCAAATGAGTGGTATAAGGAGGAGGTGGAAGATCAAGCGTTACATGAATTGGCGGATCTACTCAGTATACAAACACATACTCACACACAAACACATACAAACATCACATGCCAGTCATTATGGACATGCTCACACATAAGCTATTTCAATATGAGATGGGAGAGCAAGTTTCAATACAATATAATGTAAGCGCTTTATAATTAGGCTCAAGGAGGGATTTACTCATGGCAAAACGCTTCGTGAGAAAGTCGCTTGGCTTGTTTTTAATTCTCGCTTTAATCGTTACAGCTAGTATCTATCCAGCATCTACCGGACAGGCGGCTACGATATATGTGAATGATACTGGCTCCAGAATTGAAGTGAATACGGGTTCCGGATTAGTCTACGTGGTGAACAAAACCAATGGCGACATCATATCAGCCAAAATGAACGGTACGGAGCTCAACAGCAACAGAGGATCGCATATCGGTTCAGGTCTAGGCTCCTCCGCCAATGTCACTTGGAATACCTCTCCTTCAGGATCAACGGTGTTAATCACAGTTTCCACGAGCACCCTAACCCACTATTATGCTTCACGTGGTGGAGAGAACATTATTTACATGGCAACGCATACCACGGCTCAACCTTCCATTGGGGAATTACGTTACATTTTTCGCGGTAATGGCAGTGTCTTGACAGGAGTTCCTGAGCATTCAAATAATCGAGGCAACACAGGAGCTATTGAGAGTCAGGATGTATTTGGTTTCGCGAATGGTCGAAGTGCCTCTAAATATTATGGTAATGATCAGGCCAAGGATTTATCTGTGCGCGGGGTTACAGGCAATGGTGTTGGTGTATTTATGGCCTACGGCAACCGGGAAAAGAGCTCGGGTGGACCATTCTTCCGTGATATCCAGTTCCAAAGTGGGACAGAGACAGAAGTGTATAACTATATGAATTCCGGACATGCACAGACGGAAGGCTGGCGAGTTGGTCTGCATGGACCATACGCTTTGATTTTCACAACAGGTGGTACGCCAAGTGTTCCTGATTTCAACTGGATGTCTGGCCTGAATCTGCAGGGCTGGGTATCGAGTCGAGGAAATGTGGTGTTGAATGGTCTGTCGGGAATGGATACGGGTTATGCATACACCATCGGGTTCGCCAACAGCAATGCCCAGTATTGGGTGGGGACGTCTGCAAGTGGGGCAGCTGCCAAATATGGCATGATTCCAGGAACATACACCATGACAGCCTACAAGGGAGAACTGGTTGTATATGAGGAAACGGTTACGATTACAGCAGGCCAAACGACGACTCTGAATACACGTACCATTAACAATGATCCGAGTAAAGCCTCCAGCATCTGGCGGATTGGTAACTGGGATGGTACACCACGGGAGTTCCTTAATGGGCAGACAATTCCGATCCGTCACCCTTCCGATAGTCGCAATCCTAGCTGGGGACCGGTTACCTACGCTACGGGGAGTGCAACCAATCGATTCCCGGCAATTCAGTTCCGTGGCGAAAACTCCCCGACTGCAATTACGTTTAACTTGAATGCATCTCAAGCCGCCACTTCTCATATGCTGAACATTGGTATTACCGCGGCATACAATAATGGCCGACCAAGCATCACGGTTAACGGGCACACGTTATCCAACCCTGCCGCATCCTCACAGCCTAACTCTCGCAGTTTCACCATTGGTACCTACCGTGGAAACAACACAACGTTCAGCTGGAATGTTCCAGCATCTTACTTCGTGAATGGTTCCAATACGATCACGATTACACCGATTAGTGGTTCCAGTGACTTGGGTAACTGGTTAAGTGCGGGTTGGGTCTATGACTGTGTTGAGTTGCTGAATTAAGTCAAAAGCTCAATGTACTGGAAGGTATAAAGGGGTAGCCTACGGTGGTTTTCATAACCGGATGTAGGTTACCCTATTTATCCTTGTTTTCCTATTGGAGCAACAGACTCAGGTGTGGAAGCGCAAAGTACATTGCACTGAACCAGAACCACGTGAAATATAATCAGCGAATTAGTTCGATGACTTTAGCTATATTTTCGTTTAAGGATGACATGGTCGTCTCATAGTCTGTTTTAATAATGAAATTCTCGGGATAACTCGTAATATTGTATAAGGTTGTACTTTCGGAAGAGCCAGAAGCGATCTGATTGGTGATCTCCTCTAATAATGCATGAACCTCGTTCCAATGGTCAGGGAAGTCTGCACCGTCCTGCTCAGCATCGAAATAGTCCCTTAACTCGTAGACCATCAAGTACAGATGTTGATTCGTTTCGATCATGCGCTGGACTTCGTCCGTATACTCACCATGGTCCATTTTCTGTATGATCGACTCTAGATACGTATAATGATCTGCGCTCATGCCAGATATAAAGCCATTGGAGAAGAATTGGGCTTCATTTCGTGTATGTGCATTGTTCAGGTTCACCAAAAACTGGTATATAACTTGAACACGACTGGAATAATCCGAGTATATGTTCATTTTAGTTTCGTAGATCGGTGGAAGGGTGTCATCCTTTGGCTCCGTGCTGTTTTGATTAAATACATAGAATTGTATTACGTTAGAAATAAGTACTGCAGCAACAATGATGAAGATGTACTTTAGTGCATTCTTTTTTCTCAATGGTCGTTCTCCTTACATAAATATTTACATGCTTAAACATACAACGCATCCAAGGATTAAAGGTTATGATATTTCTACAGAATGTATCGCACTCCATTAACTAACCATATCAGATCGAGCCTACAGAATGGTGCAAGTAAAGTCGGATGTGAATAGAGAGGTTTTGTTATGCTTCCAATAACGAGGGAGGGATGATGATATGGATTCGCTAATGCGCTTAAATGAAGCTCTGAATTACGTTGAAGAGAACCTGCTGCACACTGTCGATATGAAAGAGGTTGCCCGGATCGCCTGTTGCTCGGAGTATCATTTTACACGGATGTTCTCTTTTCTTAGCGGTGTCACATTCTCAGAATACATTCGGCGTCGGCGACTGACGTTAGCAGCGATGGAGCTGAGTCGAAACGATAGCAAGATCATTGATATTGCACTAAAATACGGCTACACTTCGCCAGACGCATTCACTCGGGCTTTTCAAAGCATACATGGTGTTACGCCTTCTGAAGTACGAGAGCATAGTCCATCACTCAAAGCCTTCCCGCGGATGACATTTCAGTTAACCATTCAAGGAGGAAGCGAAATGAACTACCGTATTGAGGAAAAAGAAGCGTTTCAAATTGTCGGTATTCGTGAGCGGGTACCGATCATATTCCATGGTGTGAATCCGCACATTGCTGCGATGGTTCAGCGTCTTACGCCGGAGCTAATTGGTACCATTAAAGGCTTATCGAATGTAGAACCCCATGGAATAATCAGTGCTTCGATTCATTTCAGTGAGGATCGGATGCAGGAGCAGGGAGAACTAGATCACTATATCGGTGCAGCCACAACACAAGAGGCACCAGAGGGTTTGGCACAATTGGAGGTACCTGCTTCGACTTGGGCGGTATTTACCGCTGTTGGTCCATTCCCAAGCACACTTCAGGAGATTTGGGGACGGATCTATGCAGAGTGGTTCCCTTCGTCGGATTATGAGCTGAGTGAAGGGCCGGAAATACTTTGGAATGAGCATAAGGATACCACTGATCCGCACTATAGGAGTGAGATTTGGATACCTGTACAGAAGAGATGAGATCGTTAGTTGCCCGATGTGTACATTAGCAGGAGAAGGTGTTCCATGTGTAGAATGGGTGTGAGATTCGTTTATATGTTGGCTGACTGACGTTGATCGCGCAAAACCAATCTAGGGCGTGTCTGAAAACTGCAAAAGACGCAGATGTTGAGGCACGTTCTACACAGGAGGCACCTGAATCGATGAAGAATAGTGGTTTCTATAAACTTAAGTTTCTAGTGACACCAGAAGAAATGAGAAGCACATTGGAACTCTTTCAACAAAAGGAATGTCGGTTTACTCTTTCGAACTATGCTGCAACCACGCATGATCTAGATCAAGTGTGCGAAGCTTATGAAACGTATTATCAGTATTTCACAGCACAAGAGAAGCCTAACTACCACCCTCATTGGGTGTATTCTGTTGCGTGCAATCTGGATCAAAGAACCTCTGGATTTTTTATGAAAAATGAAGGACATAACTTCCCAGTTCAGGAACAATGGGCAGAGGATGAATTCCCGTATATTTTGCTCTCACTGCCAAAGGGTTTCCAAGTTAATCTTCAGGACGAACGGGGAAACTATTATATTTATGAAGATATTCGGGAGCACCTGCCGTTAACATATGCGTTATTTGAAGAGACTTCACAATCAATCAAAAAAATGACCAAGCCACTTCGGTTCAAGGTATACGCAGGGGAATCATCAGAGGCATTACAGGAGCAGAAGCCTCCGGTACGGATTAGCCCAAGTGCAGCCCAAGAGATGAGCACCTCCTGGTTATTTGAGAAATATGGAATATCCATGAGCGTGAAGTGAGCTATAACGCGATGTGGAGCATATTCAAGGAAGGATGAGAGCCTAGTGAAACAGGTAAGGCTTCTTATTTAAAATCAATCAACACTACACGGTTACTTACACGCGGGACAAGGGTTCGACTGAGGGGGATTTATCCACTATTAAGAAGTCGGAATCGGAATAATTCAATGTCACAGGTTCATGTACCACAATTAGAAATGGGGGTATTAAATGGAAGCCCTGAATCTTCAACTAGATGAAGCATACATCTCATCATTACATATATCGCAAGAACAACTAGAAATAGTAATTCAACGATGGGATCTGACCAGAATGAGCATAATGATTGCTCACTACACCAGGTTATACGAATATAATTCATTAGGCAGAGAGATCAATACCGTTAATGTACTTCGTGAATCAGAACTGCTTGAGATTGAAAAAAGAGAATTAAAGGAAATGGATCATGATCCAGAAGAATACATGAATCTAGTCCACCTCCAGTTCATCGGTTTTAGCGATCTTCCTCTATTAGATATTATTGTCGATCCATCAAGAGTGAAGGTAGATCAGATAATGCAGACGAGAATTTAAAATGGGGGTCATGGGATGTTCAATAGTCCATTTTCAGAAATGTACTCTTGGTGGTGAGTCTTTTATCCAAATAGGTCATTATAGTTTTAGTCAGTATGGGCTATACCTTAAAGAAGGTAGTAGTGCACTGTACGCAAGCTCTTCCTTCCACGAGCCTCATGTATATAAGCTGAACCAAGATATGAAGTCATTCTTCTTATTTCATCTCGTGAGGAACGAAGTAGCGATGCAAATGAGGCAGGAAGGCAAATATACTACATATATCTATGCTGATGAGTTACGTAAAATATATGAAGAACTTGATCCAATTGCGATGAACAATGTTGAAGGGTATTGGTCGCATCTAATCGAGGATTACGAAACTGGCTTATGAGTTCTGGCCGAACTGGAGACGAGCATCTGGAAAGTGGTATAATTTTCAACAAGTTGTTTAACGTGAATGAACGGGGAGGATAACCATGAGAGACGATCTGTTGGTTCAGCTAGAAGAGTGGCATGAAGAGGATAAATATCAGAGCATCGTAGATGCAGTTCAAGCAATTCCTGCGGAAGAAAGAAATTACGAGTTGGTTAACCATTTGGGGAGAGCGCTGAATAATCTGGAGCGTTATGAAGAGGCAGTTGAACAATTCCTGACGGTTGCCGAAGAGGGCAAAGACGATGCACTGTGGCATTACCGGATCGGTCTAGCTTACTACTATCTAGAGCAATATGATCGTGCAGAGGAAGCTTTTGAGAGATCGGATGAACTGGAACCTGGGGATGAGGATACTCTAGAATTTCTGGAGTGGATTCGAAACAATGACAGTGATGAATCCGATGAGGAGACAGAAGCTGAAGAAGATTCTGAATCTGATCATGAGTCTGAACTTGAGTCGGAGTCTGTAGAAGAGATTACGACCTCTGCGCCTACAGTTCCAACAGTTCAGCTTAATGAAAACTTCGATCCGACCCACTTCTGGAATGATAGCGAGCAGGCTTTGGAGCAATATGTATCTAATCCGCCAAGTGAAGGGCTCATCGCTTCCGTTGAAGAGGAATTGGTCTTCAGATTACCAGATTCTTATGTTCAGATGATGAAGAACCATAATGGAGGCGTGCCGAACAATCGGTATTTCCCTATTGGTGCAACAGATTCAGGTGTAGAAGAGTACATCGAGTTGAAGGGTATCTTGGGAATTGGCCGGGAGAAACCCAATTCATTATGCGGTTCGGCGGGAAGCTGGGCTTTGATCGAGCAGGGCGGTTATCCGGAATTTGGAGTGGTGCTTAGTGAGTGTGCCTCTCAGTCTGGAGTGGTCATGCTGGATTACCGTTCAGCTGGAAATGATGCAGAACCCGAGGTCGTTCATGTGGACAAGGACAACCAGTATAAGGTGACGACGCTGGCGCCAAACTTCGAGACATTTGTTCAGGGACTTGTGCATCGAGAGGTGTAGAGATAACCTAAGGGAAGATCCGATGGTAGCGTAAGACTACATTTGCGTATTGTTGGGACAAGGTTCGTCTGAAAGAGGAATTAAGTAGCATGGTGTAAAAGAGGATCGGGGCAAGCACTATAGATTCATGGGTACAGTGAAGTATGAATAAAGAGCTTAAACAAGCCGTAGCAGGAGCGAGTGCTCCCTCTACGGCTTATTGTTGTCTTATCTACGCTCGGCTTGGCGGACTTATGCCGGGTAACCGCCTCCAGGTGGCGGCCATGCACCGTAGAAACGACGTAACAGTACAATCTCTCCTAGATGATAGGAGTTGTGAGATGCAATGTTGCGCAGTAGTCCAGCGATAGTTTCACCTGGGAAATACGGCAATGTGTCATCCAGTTGAGCCGTCTTCGCAATCGTTACCGCCTGGTCAATACCAGCTAGAAAAGCCTGAATATCTGATGCCCACATCGCTTCATCCTGCGGGCCGGTCTCTTCAGGCCAGCTCTCCATAACATGGGCAGGAAGCTGTGGCTTCCGACCCTCGATATGTGCCAACATGAATTGTTGCCAGTAGTGCATATGTTTAACGAGCTGATAGATCGTGTACGGCATATGTTCATGGACACGCCCGGCGAGCTCCACGCTGATGTCGGGTAGAGCGCGAGCAATGGGTAGATGCCCACGTTCTCCAACGAGTGATTTTACCAAAGCTTGTCCAAACGATTGATTTGCATCCGACATGCGGATTTCATCTCCTCTAATTCTCTAATTAAGTTTATGGCTTTAACAATAGTATACAATTAAATTTTGCAAAATAAAAATACTGAACAGTAGCCCCTCCATTCCCAGTGATCCAGAGTAATCTGTGGTGCAGGAAATGGATACGATTAGTATGAGTCTAAATTAAACATGTCACGCCACACAAACGATGGGAGGAATAGACGAGTTCATTGTTTAAAATGACCTACTTTAAGCCTAAATCTACAGCTCACAATGTGAAACCTGTCACGTACTTTTTAACCCTTTTGCGATATAGTGAGTGGTTAATGGAGGGGTTATATTGGCTATGGCTACGATCATTTCGAATGAAGCACTTGCTCCACACATCTATGTGATGAAAGTACAGGGGGACTACAACGGGAAGATGGGACAGTTCTACATGCTACGTAGTGGAATGAGCTACCCATTGCTACCTAGACCCATTAGCATTTATGACATTGGGGAACATGACATTTCTTTCTTGTACCGCGTCGTTGGGGAAGGAACACAGCAGTTATCCAAGCTATTGCCTGGTCAGGAGATCCTACTGGAGGGTCCGTTCGGGAATGGTTTCCCACAGGTCGAGGGGAGCTTGGCTCTCATTGGAGGTGGCATGGGCACAGCTCCATTACTGCTGGCTGCCAAGCATTACCCTCATGCTCATGTATATCTGGGATTTGCGGAGCAATCCTTCGGTGTTGAGGCATTTCAGGCTGTGGCTGCTTCTGTGCAAGTGAAGGTAGGCGGTAGTGTTGTGGAGCTGGTTAATCCAGCGCGTTACAAGTATATGTTCTCCTGTGGCCCGACTCCCATGCTTCAGGCTCTTGCACTGCAAACGGTAGGGACGTCTTCTCGTTTATACATTTCTACGGAACGGCATATGGCTTGTGGTATTGGTGCGTGTTTGGGTTGTACGATTCGCACCCGCACAGGTAATCGTAGGGTCTGTAAGGAAGGGCCTGTATTTCCCGTTGAGGAGGTGGAGTTCGATGATCTCCATGGCATGTAATATTGCAGGTGTGTCTATGAAAAATCCGATCATTATGGCTTCGGGCACGTATGGATTTGGACGTGAATATAAGGAATATGTAGCGCCTACCTTATTGGGTGGCATCGTTGGCAAGGGCTTAACCTTACATCCCAAGGATGGTAATCAGGGTGTGAGAATCAATGAAACGGCGTCGGGCTTACTTAATAGTGTAGGGCTGGAGAATCCGGGGGTCGTTGCCTTTCTAAAGGAAGAACTGGATGAGATGACTCGTTTAGATACGGCAGTAATTGCGAATATAGGCGGTGCCAATCTGGAGGAATATGTGCAGGCTGTTGCCCTGATTACGGAGAATGCACAGAAACGGCGTACTATGAATCGCAGGGGAGTCGATATGCTGGAGCTGAACATCTCTTGTCCCAATGTGAAGCAGGGAGGCATGCAATTCGGCGTTCAGACGGAAATGGCGCGGGACGTGGTGCGACAGGTGCGTAACGTAACAACTCTCCCGCTAGTCGTTAAGCTGTCTCCCAATGCAGAGAATATTACAGAGATGGCGGTCATGTGTGAGAAGGAAGGTGCAGATGGCGTATCTCTAATTAACACCTTTTCAGCGATGAAAATTGATATCCGTCGTCGGCGTAGTGTGTTTGAGAATACGTATGCAGGTCTCTCTGGGCCTGCGATCAAGCCGATTGCTTTACGAATGGTACATCAAGTGGCACAGGCGGTATCCATCCCGGTGATTGGCATTGGCGGCATCAGTTCGGTCGAGGATATTATTGAGTTCACGATGGCCGGTGCGGCAGCCATTCAGATTGGAACCTATAATTTCGTTCAGTTGCGAGCAGGAGCGGAATTGGTAGAGGGTCTTGAAGAGTGGATGCAGCGGGAAAAGGTAAATTCGTTGGATGAGATCCGCGGAATCATATAAGGGAGGAAGAGGTGCTACCTTCATTTATATAAAATAAACGTGAAGCTGTTGTTGGTAGGCATACCGAGGACAGCTTGTTTGGCGTGGCTTCATCAGGCTGGATAGCTTATCATTTGATCAATATTGTTGCAGATTTATAGACCCTGACCTATAGTGAATAGTAACAATTGTAATCGTTAAAAAATGAAATAGTAGATTGAATATGAAAAAGAGAACTGTAAAATTCTGTGTTATTCTAATGTGTTTCAAGACTTCGGAGTCAAGGAGGAAGCTCCTGTGAAGGTGATATTGGTTGATGATGAACAGCTAGCGTTAATCGGTCTCAAAAAATTGCTGGAGAAAGAAGTAAGTGATATTGAAATCGTTGCTACGTATATGAATCCGACTGATGCTATGGCAGGTATTACGTTGCATCACCCTGATGTTGTATTTTTGGATGTCCACATGCCAGAGCTGGATGGTATGGCTCTGGGAAGACAGATTCAGGAGGCAACACCTGATATTGAAATTATATTCGTAACCAGCCACGACCAATATGCAGTACATGCATTTGAGTTACAGGCGCTGGACTACGTAATGAAGCCTATCTCCATAAAACGATTGAAGCAGACGGTAATTCGTGTACAGGATAAACTGAGCATGAAACAGAAGGGTTCGTCAGAGAATACAAAAGTACCGTTTATTTATTGTTTTAATCAAATTCGGTTTAAGCTGCCTAACCAGGAAATCCAGATTGCCAAATGGCGTACAAGCAAAGCGCAGGAGTTGTTTGCTTATTTGTTGCATCATCGAAACCAGATGGTTCATCGCAGTGTGTTGCTTGAGATGCTGTGGCCCGAACTGGAAGAGGATAAGACTGTACATCAGCTATACACCGCTATGTATCATGTCCGCCAAACGTTGAAATCCTACGGTATGGACATGATTACAATTCAGAGTGGAAGCCTAGAGGCTGGCTATAAACTTGAACTGGGAGGAGCCCAGTTGGATAGCGAGCAGTGGGAACGTGAGATCAGAACATGGAAAGGTGTCGATTTAGGTACAGTTGATGCCTATGAGAAGGTGCTACATATGTACACAGGCACTTACCTCGGCAATTACGAATACATGTGGGCTGAACCAGAGAGGGAAAGCCTTCGTTACTTGTGGCTGTACCATATGAAACAACTTAGCTTGTTTTATCAACAGCAGGGTCTGGTTGAGAAATTAATTGAACATACGCAGCGTATCCAGCGGATGTTACCGGATGAAGAAGAAAGTTATTTTACCCTTATGAAGTTATATGCTGAGATGGACAACGAACTAGGTGTGGAGGAGCAGTATCGACTCTTAAAGACTAGAATGGAGCAAGATCTGGAGATACCTGTTAGAGAGAATATCAGCAAATGGTACCAGGACTGGAGCATGGGTTTAAAATAACTCAGTTGATCGAATCAGACAGTCTTGCAAAATGGATGAGTGCATCATTCTAGAGGGATGAAATGAACTTCATGTATATATTGTGTATAGGTCGATCCTATATAATTGAATTTTGATTTCATGTGATTGCAAGATCAATCAGCCCTATCCGTAGGTAGGTGTATCAGCAGAAGTTAAAATTCTAAAATTCTGTTAGAAAGGGATCGATCCTTTTGTCGAGTCACTCTCATCATGCAAAACGCAAAGCTTTATAAGCAGAACATAGTAAAAAACACCATAATTATTTTGACCACATTCGCTTTGTTATTTGGTATGCGTTGGTACTGGTCGTATCAGATGTTCCCTGTTTTACATAACTATACCCCTATTAATGGTGTATTGGATCTACGAGACATCAACTTGGATAATGAGCCTCTTACCTCGCTGAGCGGAGAGTGGAGTTTTTACCCAGATCAGCTTCTTACTCTATCTGAGATAGAATCCGGAAGTTATAATATGACACCCCTGCAAGTCCCTGCAGATTGGAGTACAGCGTGGGGGGACTCTTCACAGAATTCCTATGGATATGGTACCTATCACCTTCAAATATTAATTAATCCAATAGATCAGCCTGTAGCTTTTTGGTTCAAAGAGCTCCAGGCTTCATTTGAGGTAGAGGTCAATGGAGAGAAGTTAGGTGGGCAGGGCAAAGTCGCCAAGTCCGCTGAAGAGTATGAACCCTATAAAATATCCTCTAGCCCCTCCTATACTGCTAGAAATATTACAAAGATTGACCTTGTACTGCGTATTGCTAACTTTGACAGTCCTTACGATGGAGGGATTCTGCTTCCTGCCTATTTCGGATCCCAGAATGCGTTGGATTACTCGCGTTGGTATTCCATCGGTTTTCAAATCTTTATTTTCTTAGTATTGATGCTTCACGGGGCTTATGCAGGAATTTTATATTTGATTAATTCACGCGAGCGGGCATTATTATATGCTATGTTTCTGGTCATCTCCGTCAGTGTAGCCATTTTATGCAACCGAGACAATATTATCGCACTCTGGCTACCGATTAACTACACATGGCTGTTAAAAATTCAGCTTGTCGCTTTATTATCACAAAGTATCCTAATCATTTTACTATTTCAGAGTTTCCTTAGTAGAAGCGCTTCAGGTCTATGGACACGAATATACATCGCAATGTTACTTATAGCCATAGTTACAATACTTGCAGTGCCAGTTTCATATGTATATGAAATCATTGAATATTTTGTGTTCGATGGTCTATATTATGCTGCCTTTCTATGGTTTATCACAATCGCTATTAAGATGGTGAGTAGACAAAAGAATGATCGTGATATCATTTTTCTCTTAATTTCAGCGGCGTGTATCGTTACGAACTTATTGTGGAGTTTTGCTGAGACATCCTATGACATAACAACGGTTTATTATCCTTTTGATCTTATCATGGCTCTTACCGGATTTTCGACATACTGGTTTCAGAAATATTTTCGCAATGTGAGTTTAAACGTAAAATTAAATGAAGAACTATTGAAAGCAGATCAACTCAAGGATCAGTTCCTAGCTAATACTTCTCATGAGCTAAGAACGCCTCTGAATGGCATCATGAACATCGCTCATCATATTGTATCAAAAGAAAAAGATCGGTTGTCTGCTGACAGTGTGCAAGATATGAATCTCCTCATAACAATTAGTCGCCGCATGTCACATCTTATTGGAGACTTGCTGGATGTTGTTCAACTTAAGGAACATCAAATTACATTGCAAACCGAGCCGCTAAAACTTCAGTCTGTTGTGCCTGGAGTTGTGGCGATGATGAAATTCATGATTGAGAGCAAAGCGATTACCTTGCATAACAATATTCCAGACTCGTTACCTATGGTTATGGCAGACGAAAAGCGACTGGTGCAAATAATTTATAATTTAGTTCACAATGCGATTAAATTTACAGACGGGGGTACGGTAACGCTATCTGCCGAAGTACGCGAGAGAAAAGTTTTCATTCATGTTTCGGACACGGGAATTGGTATGGACAAGGAGACACTTTCTCGAATATTCATTCAATATGAGCAAGGAGCGGCAGGTGTAATCAATGAGCAAGGAATTGGACTTGGCTTGAGTATTTGCCAAAAACTTGTTGAGTTGCATGGTGGTAGCTTGGATGTTCTCTCGGAACCTTCAATAGGCTCCACATTTACATTCAGTCTTCAACTTGCGGACATGGGTGCTAATGTGAAATTACCAGAGGCACCCCTGAATAATCAGCAAGATGGTGGGCAGGAACTAGAACTGCTTCCCGATGAAGAGCTATCTCTCGCATCCAAGCATCATCTGGAAACGAATTTGTTGGGGGAATTAAATAAAAGTGTGTGGGAGACCAGCAGTACTGCTGGCATCAGCCCATTATTAAAGGAGAGCCCAGTTCATATTTTGGTCGTCGATGACGATCCTATTAACCTGAAGGTGCTGGTCAGTATCTTATCCTCTGAATCCTACACAGTAACTACAACGAATTCTGGTCGTGAAGCGTTAGAGTTATTAGGTACGCGCCAATGGGATCTGTTAGTTTCAGATGTAATGATGCCACAGATGTCGGGATACGAACTGACTCAAAAGGTACGTGAGCGCTATTCTGTTTCAGAGTTACCCATTTTATTATTGACGGCTCGCAGCCAACCCTCGGATATTTATACTGGCTTCTTATCTGGCGCCAACGATTATGTGACTAAGCCAGTCGATGCCTTAGAGTTGAAATATCGAATTAAAGTGTTAACAGATTTGAAACAGTCGATTAATGAGCGGTTGAGAATTGAAGCAGCCTATCTTCAGGCACAGATTCATCCCCACTTTTTGTTCAACTCATTGAATTCACTTATTGTTCTAAGTATGGTTGACATTGATAAAATGTTTGAGTTTGGGGCGGCCTTAACTTCTTTTCTCCAGATCAGTTTTAACTATCTTAATACCGGAGAAAAGGTCGAACTTCATCATGAGTTGGAACTGGTTAAATCGTATTTATATATTGAACAAGAACGTTTTGGAGAACGGTTGTCCGTTATATGGAACATAGACCTCGATCTAAAGGTAATGTTACCTCCGCTTTCCATTCAACCTTTGGTAGAGAATGCCGTCCGACATGGACTGCTTAGCAGAGTTGCAGGTGGAACACTTACCTTAAATATTACCCTGCAGGAGCAGCGTAAAGAGGTACTGATTGAGGTTCATGACAACGGTATTGGTATGGAGCCCCAGACGGTTACACAGTTACTGAACGATTCAATGCAAGATAAGCGAGGCATCGGAATAATTAATACCAATCGCAGACTAATGCAACTTTATAATAAGGGATTGAGCATTCGTAGCAAACTAGGAGAAGGTACATCTGTTTCGTTCGTCATCCCCTATGATGATCAATCGCACACGTGACCAATGCACCACGAATTGAATTAGTCCCTTTCACGAGACGGTTTATCGCCTAGATAGATCCCTCCTATACTTTTGGTGTAGGGATCTATTTGGGTGTTTTTTTATCTAAGGTGAGATGTTATTCGTGATGGTAAGAGTAACGGATCTGTTTTAATTGCCGTATTTTAATTATTTCTAATCAAGGCTCCATATGTTAGTATATTTAACATCAGAAGCGCGGAGTGTAACGATAAGCGCTAATCGTTGTAATAGTAGGTGGAGAGATCGATGCGTAACTGGGTCAAAAATGAAAACGTGCAGATGACGGCCATCGCCTTGGCTACAGCTATTGGCGCACAGTTCAAGATTAATCCTTTTCGGGAAGACTATTTTCGCATCGGTCTGGGTGTCAGCATTCTTCTATTTTTGCTGATGATTATGCCCCACTTATCTTATGTGAAGACAGGAATTCTGACAGGGATCGCTAATCTGATCTTTCAATCTGTGGATCTGCTGAGCCATGTCAGTACGATGCCGATCTTAGAAAGTATGCGCGACAATATAGGTGCAGGTATGTACTACGTCGTATTCGCTTATGGCTTGAGTAGGATTAAACATCGATTTCATGAATTCCAGCCACTGGTTCTTGGTGGAATGATTACGATCATAGACTTCTCCTCCAATCTGACGGAGCTTCTGCTGCGCGGCATATTTAATGGCACGAACATTTTCTATCTGAAAGAATGGTTGTATCTGTTGATTGTTGGAGCTCTGCGAAGCTACTTCGTTATTGGGTTATATAACAGCTTCGCGGTAAGGCAGATGCGGCTTCTTCATGCTGAACAGGAGAAGCGGATGGAACAGATGATGAGTGTGAACTCAGGGTTATATGGTGAAGTCTTTTATCTGAAGAAGTCGATGAATACCATCGAAGGCATTACGGCGGATAGTTATGAGCTGTATCGGGATCTGAGAGAACATGAGATGAATGAATATAGTCAACGGACACTGGGCATCGCACAGCAGATCCATGAGGTGAAGAAGGATTCTCAGCGTATTCTGGCAGGTCTGCTCAAGGTGTATGATAGCGAAAAGGCAGTCCATCTTCAATTATCCGAAATGCTGCACTTCGCTGCCAAGGGCAATCGGAAATATGCGGAGATGTTGAATAAACAGATTACGCTTGAGAAGCATCAGCAATTCGATTGTGAGTCTCCATATTGTATTCCTCTACTCACCGTGATGAACAATCTGGTTGCAAATGCAGTAGAGGCGATTGAGACGCAAGGAACCATTCAGATTCATGTGTACGACCAGGAGATGGATGTGGTTTTTGAGGTTACGGACTCAGGCAAAGGAATCCCGGAATCGAAGCGACAGATTATTTTTGAACCAGGGTATACGACCAAATACAATGAGGTAGGGATTGCTGCAACAGGCATCGGTCTATCTCATGTGCGTGATATTGTTCAGTCCTTGGAAGGTACGATTACGGTAGGCGTGCCGCAAGGTGGTACCGGCTCTAGATTTGTCGTGTGCATTCCCAAAGTGAGTTTGGTAAAGGAGGCCGGGGTCGATGACACTTTCTATCCTGATCGTAGATGATGATAGCGTAAGTAGAAGTATGTTACAGGATATTATAGATGAATGTGGAGCAGGTGAGCTTGTAGGTACGGCAGAGGGAGGCATTGAGGGGGAGCAGATGATTATGAATCTGAGACCCGATGTCGTGCTTATCGATCTACTGATGCCTGATCAGGATGGCATTGAGACCGTTGCAAGGCTCAAAACACTGGGATTCGCGGGCAAGTTCATTATGATCTCACAGGTAGATAATAAGGAAATGGTAGGTGCGGCTTACCAGCAAGGGATTGAGTTCTTCATTCATAAGCCCATTAATCGTGTGGAAGTGGAGCATGTGCTCAAAAGGGTGAATGAGCAGTGGAAGTACGAGCGTTATGTGCTTGAGATTCAGCAGTCCCTTACCAAATTCAACATTGTGGAGACTCCCCCTATCGCGAAAGGACGCACTGTTCGTGATGTATCGAGAGCCATTCTGATGGACCTAGGTATTCTGGGTGAGAGTGGCAGCAAAGATGTTATCGCATTGATGGAATATGTCATCGAACAGAAGCAGGCTGAGGAGTGGCCTTCGCTCAAGGAAATGTACGAAGCTGTTGCACAGACCTATAAGCCGACAGCCAAAGAGGTGGAGAAAGAAAGCAAGGCTATGGAACAGCGCATCCGGCGAACCGTCAATGCAGCATTAACGAATATGGCTTCGATCGGTCTGACCGATTATAGCAATCACAAGTTTGAGCATTATGCACCGCTCTACTTTGACTTTCAGGATGTTCGGATGAAGATGCGGGCGATGGAAGAGGATCAGCCTGGTGATAAAGGCAAGGTCAATATTAAGAAGTTCCTGCATGTGTTCTACATGGAGACGGTGGAGAAATTAAGTGGCGGCTGAACCTGCTAAATAGCGGGTCGGTCGTTTTTTTTGTGTTGGCTCATGTAGCTGTAGTAGTAACAAACTTGGTATAGTTGTCTGGGTATTTTTGGTATGATGAGCATATTGGTGCAAAACAAAATCCAAGAGAGGGATTGTGTGATGATGGAAAACAATAAGTTAAAGTACTATGCATTACTCGATGTTGCTCAGTTGAAGGTTCATGGGAGAACGACGGAGAGCAGGTCGCCGCTGACATTGTTTTGGACAGGTAGTGCAGTGGAGCTGAACGTGACAGGGACAGAGTTATGGATAGAGGTTGATTCCAAATATGATGTATGTGAACCATGGATCAGCGTTCTAATTAACGACGTAGTTGTAAGCCGCCAGATGTTGGTGCACGGAAGGTACTGGGTGTGTATTTTCAGAGGAATGAACGAAAGCGTTACCAAAAATGTGCGAATCGTAAAAGACACCCAAGCCATGAGTGGGGATCCGGGATTCTCACTACAGATTCATGCGTTGAAATCGGACGGTGCATTCCAGTTGGTAGAGGATAGACCTTATAAGGTAGAATTCATCGGAGATAGCATTACATCAGGTGAAGGTGCTATTGGGGCTCAAGCCGAGGAAGATTGGATTCCGATGTGGTTCAGCGCGACTCAAAATTATACGGCGATGACGGCGGAGGCTCTTCACGCAGATTATCGCGTCATCTCTCAGAGCGGCTGGGGCGTGATGACGAGCTGGGACAACAATCCGAGCGCCAACATTCCACAGTATTATGATCAAGTGTGCGGTCTATTAACGGGGGAGATGAATGAAGCGCTGGGAGCGCATAACCCGCATGACTTCAACGCATGGCAGCCGGATGTGGTGGTCGTGAATTTAGGCAGTAATGATGGCGGTGCCTTCCAGACACCAGAGTGGAAAGATCCCAACACGGGGGTCACGTATAAACAACGATTGAATGCCGATGGGACGTACCATGAGGAGGATGTAGCTAAGTTCGAGCAAGCAGCATACCAATTCTTGATTCAGTTGCGGAAAAATAACACCAAGGCACACATCGTCTGGGCGTATGGCATGCTTGGATTTCCGATGATGCCTGCTATATATCGCGCGGTAGATATCTATATGAAGGAAACGGGCGACCGAAATGTGTCGGTCATTCAATTGCCGAATACAACGAGTGAGACGGTAGGGGCTAGAACTCATCCAGGGATGTTATCCCATAAACGGGCAGCCGAAACCTTAACAGAGCATCTGAAAGGTATACTGCCCATTCGGTGATGATGGAACGATGGCGAAGGAAAAGTGATAGAAACGCAGAGGAGATTCTTTTGTAATGATATAAAATGAAGTCGAGTGAGCCCGCTGATGATGACAGCGGGTTTTTTGGGTTTACTTTTCGAATTTAATGTTAGGTAACATTACATAATAAAGCTGTATTATTTGTTTTTGTTTGCACAAAATCATAAAAAGACATCTAAAAAATTATTGTGTAATGTTTATTTTCATTAATTGTTATATTTAATTGTAGGATTATGTAAGTTTATGTAGGTGTATTTGTACAATACGATTATCCATTATGAGATCGATTCACTCGGTCACCATCCAATAAGAGAAAAGGGGTTTTTTCCATGAAAAAGGTAGCATCCATTGTCCTCACTTCGATCATCGCTTTAACGCTCAGTGCCTGTGGGGCAGTAACATCCGATAGTCCTGCACAGTCTGCAAGTGGTTCGGCAAACGTAGAGAAATATACATTCGGAACGGATGCAACTTATCCTCCATTTGAGTTTGAAAAAGACGGTAAATATGTCGGTATTGATATTGACCTGTTGAACGCAATTGCTGAAGTGGAAGGATTCGAAGTGGAGATTAAACCAATGGACTTCAAAGGAATTATCCCCTCCATTACATCTAATCAGTTGGACGGTGCAATTGCCGGGATTAGCATAACAGATGAGCGCAAAAAAGTCGTAGACTTCTCCGACCCGTACTACCAAGCTGGTTTATCCTTAATTGTCAACGAAGATAACACGGATATTAAAAGCCCGGAAGATTTGAAAGGCAAAACCATTGCCATTAAAAAAGGAACCTCAGGCGCTAACTTGGCGGACGAATATGCCAAAACATACGGTGCTCAAGTGAAATATTTCGATGATAGTCCATCCATGTATCAGGAAGTGGCTAACAAAAATGCGGACGCTACCTTGGAAGATTTCCCGGTTATCTCTTACAAGATTGCTATTGATCCAAACTCGAAGCTCAAAATTGTAGGGGATCGTCTAAATGGTGACTTCTACGGAATCGCAGTTCCCAAAGGTGACACAGAATTGCAGAAGAAAATTAACGATGGATTGAAGAAGCTTGTAGAGAACGGAAAGTATGATGAAATTATCGGCACCTATATGGGAACATCGGCTAAATAGAAGGGATTGTGATAAAAATGGATTCCTCCCTGCAAGTCATTATAGACGCATTGCCGCTTCTGTTACAGGGTACACTGGTTACGCTCAAGATTGTAATTATATCCTTGCTTATCGCTCTTGTTATCGGTCTAGTCTCAGGGTTAATGAGCACTTCATTGAATAGGTTTCTTAGGCTAATTGCGTCGCTCTATGTGGATCTGATCCGTGGTACACCATTGCTCGTGCAAATTTTCTTCATTTATTTCGGACTACCTACGTTTCTGGACATCCGAATTCCGGCGGAGACAGCAGGCATTATAGCCATTAGTTTGAATGCGGGAGCCTATATTTCGGAGATTTTCCGAGCTGGTATTAATTCGATCAGCAGAGGACAGCATGAGGCTGCGCGTTCGCTAGGTTTGAATCGTTATCAAACGATGAGACTTGTTGTTCTACCACAAGCAATTCGTCGAATGATTCCCACGTTTGTGAACCAGTTTATTGTGACAATTAAGGATACGTCCTTATTGTCGGCTATCGGTATAGCAGAACTAACACAGAGTGGAGAGATTATCGTTTCTTCTAACTTTCGAGCGTTTGAGATCTATGGTGTGGTCGGTGTATTCTATCTGATTATGATAATGATACTTAGCCGTGCTTCCCGATATGTAGAGAGGAGGTATGCAATCGGATGATCAACGTACAGAATTTGAAAAAGCAGTTTGGAAATATTGAGGTGTTGAAGGACATTTCGACAACAGTTCAGGAGAAGGAAGTGGTATGTGTTATCGGTCCTTCTGGCTCAGGTAAGAGTACTTTCTTGCGCTGCCTCAATCTTCTGGAGGAGGTCACTTCTGGGAAAGTGACGATTGGTGATGTCGAAGTCACCTCACCTAAGACGAATATTGATCAGTTACGAACGAACGTGGGTATGGTATTTCAACAGTTCAACCTATTTCCTCATTTGACTGTGTTAGAGAATATCATGCTTGCGCCGAAACATATCAAGAAGCTAGGCAAGCCGGAGAATGAGCAAAAATCATTGGAACTGTTAGGAAAAGTGGGTCTGCTTCAGAAGAAGGATGCCTATCCGGAGCAGTTGTCAGGTGGTCAGCAACAGCGTGTAGCTATTGCGCGTGCGCTTGCCATGAATCCGAGTGTGATGCTGTTCGACGAGCCGACATCGGCGCTTGACCCCGAGATGGTAGGTGAGGTGCTGCAAGTTATGAAAGACTTGGCTCACGAGGGTATTACGATGATCGTTGTTACGCATGAGATGGGCTTCGCCCGTGAAGTAGCGGATCGTGTTATTTTCATGGATGGTGGTTATATTGTGGAAGAAGGCTCGCCTGAACAGATCTTTCAGAATACTCAGCATGAGCGGACTAAAGCATTTTTGGGAAAGGTTCTGTAAGTCAATCTATAAAGAAGATGCATTATTTATTAAAGTGCGTGTTCAAAAAGGTCGGTTTTCAGTACCGAGAAGATGGAATGAAGATAGAAATGGAGTAGCGGAGCGTAGGCAAAACTACGTGAGCAACGGACATTTCGGCTGAATTTCATCTTCAATGCTGAGATGCCTTCAGGCAACCATCGTAATCAAAAGCGGACTTTTTGAACAACCTCATAAAGAGTGCACAAACACCCGTGGTTGTTATATGTATCCATGGGTATTCGTGCACTTAACTTTTACTGACTGATTTATAGGTTTAAAAGTAGATACACTCCCCATCCTCAGGTATCACGACGGAATCTAATAACTGATTTTGCTCAATGTAGTGTGACAGGGCTTTTCTTGATGTTGTACAGTGTCTAATGGCATCCATATGTACAGCAATTACCTTAGTTGAGGGTGAAATTTCTAAGATCGTACTAATATCCTGAGGTGTCATTGTGATCGTGGAGCGAAACAACAGTTGCGCGCTTGCTGAGTTAACGATACATACTAGAGGTTTATACTGGTTGAACACGTGTTTAATAGGATCAGTGAGAACACAATCACCTACGATATATAACGACTCTTCTTCAGGTGTGCTTAGGATAAATCCGGATACAGGGCCGAGAAATCTGGCCAAGCTTCCTTTTGCATGCTGTCCACGAACCCTTATAAAATCAATGCCCTCCCAGTGTCCAGTATCCTCTATAGAAGATACATTCTCAAAACCCCAGGATAGGATACGTTGATGATCCTCAGGTGAGCATAGTACAGGTGTCTTTTTGTTGAGTATTTTCTTGGCTGTTTTGTCAAAATGGTCGAAATGCAAATGGGTGATGAGTATCGCATCAATATGTTCAAAAGTTTCTAATGGTACAGGCAAAGGGACGGTTGGATTTCTGCCAAAATGATGGGTAAAAGGAATGGGTGGAAGCTCTCCTTCGTCACTTAACATGGGATCAAGAAGAATTGTTTTTCCTAGTATGGTGATCAGAGAAGTAGCATTGCGAATATGCTGAATGGTTATCGTCATGTTGAAAACTCCTTAAGTAGGGAAAAGTAGTTTTTATAAAAAAATACCGACCGGTCTGATTTATGGTAACATACGTTATACACAGTACACAATATTCATATCGATGACCCTGTTTCGTGTCCCTCGGTTTTAATTGAGCATGCTTGTAATAGGCTGGGTCATAAGCGTATGATATTTTAGGATCACTCGGTATTCGGCATGATTGGAAAGGGGAGGGTACGCTTTGCGCAAAGGCCAGATCACCAAAGAACATATCATTCGTGAATCGGCTTCACTATTTAATACTAAAGGATATACGGGCGCTTCCTTGTCTGAGATCATAGAGCGTTGCGGAATTCGCAAGGGCGGGATCTATAATCATTTTGAAAGTAAAGATGAAATAGCTCTGGCCGCCTTTGATTACTCGGTATCACAAATGCTGCAATTCCACTCTCAGGCACTGGAAGGAGTTGTAAGAGCCAAAGACAAACTGCTTGCCATATGCGGTGTATATATTGAAATGATGGAAAATAACACGCTCGAAGGGGGCTGTCCTCTATTAAATACAGCTGTTGAAAGTGATGATGCTCATCCGTTATTGAAAGAAAGGGCGCAGTACGCTATGAAGAATCTACTGGATGAGCTAGCACATATTCTTAAGGAGGGAATGGAGCAAAGGGAGTTCAGAGCAGATCTTGAGCTGGAGGAAGTGAGCAGCAACATTATTGCAATTATTGAAGGTGGGATTATGTTGAGCAAACTATATGAGGACAGCAAGTATGTGCGTTATGCAGTTAAGCATATCACTGAGTTTATGGATGACCGGCTGTTAATCCGGTAATCGTATTGAAACATAATTGGGTTAGAACATGGATGGACAAAAAAGCCCACTCATTTCACGGAGGGCTTTTTTTGTATTCATTTTGAATAATTTATCAGCAATAGATTTAGTAGACACAATGAACTCTCATAGTACTGATCTTACAAGGAGGTATCACTTCTGTGTATGTTCTGCCTCATAGCGGATCGCAATGATCTGCCCGAGCGTCTTGGTCTCGATGGTCTTCCACAGACTCGGCATCGTGCCTTTGGGGAATAACGGAATGCCTTCTCCTAGAATTTTCGGAATAATCGCCACTTCAATCTCATCCAGTAGATGCTGCTCCAGCACGGATTGAACCAGCTTCCCACCGCCAACAATCCATATATGCCCTGTTGTAGAAGCCTTAAGTCGGGCGATTAACTGTTCCACCGGCTCATCTGTGAATTCAACGTGTGGAGCTGGCGGCTGCTTCGAACGGGACATGACATATGTTGGACGATCGGCATACATAAAATCTTCAGCTAGCGTGAGCACCACTTCATAAGTATCACGTCCCATGACAACGGAACCGATCTCTTGATAAAATGCTGCGTACCCATTGTCACCTCCATCTCCCTCCACATCCATCAGCCAATCTACAGAACCATCTGGTCTTGCGATATATCCATCCATACTCATTGCAACATACAAGATAACCTTAGTATCTGACATATGCATCGCTCCCTTCTTCTTAACGTTATGATACACTCTAACTATGACAAAAGTTGACGTAATTAAAGGTGGAGAATTATGAATCATCGGAAACTTGCCATCATGAGATTAATGGATTCTAGGCGTAAATTTACGGCTCGCGAGCTGGCTGAGCGGTTCCAGGTATCTATTCGTACGATCCAACGTGACCTGGATGCGTTGCAGTCAATGGGCTTCCCTCTATATACGGAGGTAGGTGTACACGGAGGGTACCAGGTTTTACCGAATCGTTTGTTGCCACCCCTCCAGCTTCATCAGAGCGAGGCGTTAGGTTTGTTTCTGATGCTTGAATATTTAGAGAAAGTACCGGATTTCCCTTATGGATCGGTGCGAGAACATCTGGCAGAGCAGTACTTTTCAAGTCTGCCGCAGGATGTACAGGATCTCGTGATGCGAATGAGAGAACATATTACTTTTCTTCAGCCACATTCATCGACGCACACTCAGCCTATGACGACTACAATGCTGGACGCAGCGGTGGAGAAGAGAGGTGTTACCTTCCAATATTCTTCCCGTAATGGACAGAAAACAGTAAAGGTCTTTCCAATCGGCATTTATTATGATCGCGGGTACTGGTATATGCCTGCACGGAATAAGGAGAGAGTGTTGCTGTACCGTGTAGATCACATGAGTAATCTTGAGATTATGGATGAAACGGATGAATCTACCCCGAACCTGCATGATTGGCTGCGTGCGAAGGATGAACGGGAAAGTGTGGAGGTCGTGCTACATTTTACGGATGCGGGGGCAAGGCAAGCTGCCTCGGATGTCGTATTTAAGTCTGTACAGGATAAGGTATGGAAGGGTGCGGTTCCCGTGGATGAGCTGCCATATACAGCGCGTGGGCTTCTGGCCTATGGACCAGAAGTGAAGGTCGTGGCTCCAGTAGAATTGAAGCAAATGGTGCGAAGTATGCTGGAGAGTAGTCTGGAGCAATATCTGTAAAGAAGAACAGACGTACAGAAAAAAAGGACTACAGGTAGTCCCTGACTGTAAAGGTGTGAGGCTTATCTCCCTTATTACCCTGTGATTCTTCGACGTTGTGCACACCCCATTTGCAGATTTCCTCAAGGATGGGCATCAAGCTCTGGCCTCTACTCGTTAAGGAGTACTCTACCTTTGGTGGAGATTGGTCATATTCTACCCTTTGAATAACACCGTCACTTTCAAGATTACTCAATTGAGCGGTTAACACTTTGTATGTAATGCCTGAGACACGACGCTTGAGCTCTCCGTACCTAGTGATTCCGTGGAATGCGAGTTGGTACATAATTTTCATTTTCCACTTCCCGCCAATAATAGACAAGGTATAGTCAAACGGGGTTAGAACAACATCTTTCTTGATTGCTGTAGTTTCGTCCATATTGGTTGGACTCCTTTGAGAAGATTTATGGAATTTGTAAACCGAAATTCATTCTTATGAACAGGGAGAACAGCATCGTATTCGTTAGTAAAAAAACAACAATAATTCAGGCTCACTCCACTTTGATCAAACGAAGTGAGGTGAGCCTGAGGTTGCTCGAGACGCAAAGATGCAAATGGTTCAGGAATTATGAATCATGAATTAGAATTGACCCATATTCATTTTTCCTTTAATTACAGTCAAGCCGTAGGTGATTGAAGGAGCATACATATACAGATTTAACTGTTGCGGTGAGTAAGGGCCAACCTCTGTATGGAAGTTTCCATTTTGATCAAACTGAACGGTTACTTCCTCAATATGTTTGGAGATAGGTCCTTCTTGCACTTTAATGTTAATGCTCTGTCCTTTTAATTTAAGGAATTTGCCTTCTAGAACCAAGCTTCCATCACTACGATATTCAGCGAAGAAGCTCTGATCGGTATATGTGACTGGTTTGATGTACACTTCTTTTTTTGGCATTTTGGGAAGGGTTAATGGATCTGTTGGGATCGTGGGTCTTCCCTCCAATACACTTATTCCGTTGTGCAGATACTTAAGAATCTGGAGTGCTTCTGCCCGAGTCACTGTGTCGGAACCTTCGTAACCAGAGTAAGACAATTCTGTTTTTCCGCGTACATAGTCGTTGCCAAGTACATACTGAATTGCGTTAGATCCGGCAAAATGTTTGCCATCTGCGGCAGACACAATCTCCGCAATTTGCAGGCGTGTAATAGCCTTGTTCCTGGAGGCGGCCTTGTTGATCCCTGCAAGCGGGTAGTTACGATCCTTCGCAATCTGATAAGCTGCATCCACTAATGTCTTCTTAGGAGCTTGATAAGATTGAATATCGATACGGTAAGCTTTTAGGAGCATCATCCAGAACTCTGCTTCTGTTACGGTCGTATTCGGCTGGAGCAATCCATTGCTTGCTGGGCTTACAATATCTAACTTTAATCCCCACTCTAGAGCCTCCTGTAAAGGATGGCCTGTGGCATCAGTAGGCAACTTGGTTAGCGAACTGTTATAATTTCTCGTTTTCCACTTCGGATAGACTTTAACTTTTACTTGTGTTGTTTTACCTTCTAATGTGGCTTTCACAGTGTAATCGCCCGGTTGTATTGCGCTGATAATTCCAGCAGTAGACACCTTAAGGCCTTTGGCATTGCTGCTTATGTAACTTAATCCTTCTGTTGCCTCATCAAAAGCATTATCATCATAGTGGCTTGTCCACCTCAACTGGAGCTGTTCACCCTGATTAAGAGTAACTTCTTCGGTAAAAGGTGTAATTGAAGTTAAGTTCGTTCCTTTTCCGGTTGTAAAAGACCATGTCTTGTTTTTAGAACCCGTTGCCTCACCTGTGGAGTATGTGAGTGAAACGGTATATGTCTGATTACCTTTTAACACCGACTTTGGATAAATAAATAACGTTTTGCCATGTAACTGTTCATGATATGGAAGTTCGTTTCCTCGGCTATCTTTGATGACAACTTGATGATTGATCATTTCGAGCTGAGCTGCTGCGGAAATAATATAACCCGAGAACGTTACGCCGAACTGCTTGAGCGGATTCGGGATTTCATTGCCATAGAATCCTACCGGTACATTGGTCTGTTGATCGTAAGGATATACAGCCATCGTTCCCTCTTCTTTGGTCATCCAAGGGCCTGCGAAATCTGCGACAGCCGTTCCATCGACCAGACCGAACCCAACTTCAACAAGGGTAGGATCAAGAACGATTTCCCGATGATATGCAGTATCTAGGAATCCTTGTAGAGCGGCCGAACTGCTCTTCTGCTTGAAATGCATAGCTTCGGAGTAAGCATACCCCTTTGGAGCGACATAGCCAGCTGCTTCAATTCGATTTTTCATGTTTTTACCTGTGAAGCCTGGCATGCCTTCTATTTGTAGATGAGAACTCAGGTCAGGTTCCTTGCTTTTGTTGGTGTTGTAATAGATAGCATGAGACTCGGCAGCACGTGTGATAATTGGATTCAACTTGAGTGGAGGAACGCCGACCTTAGCGCGCACCGCATTAAGGAAATTTAACGCATCCAGTTGATCCTGGGTGTACCCGGCACTGTCGGCGCTGGCACGAGGCACAACATGGGTGCTAAATGCTCCGGCTAGTAGGCTAAAGAGAGCCAGAACTGTCGTGACATAAGCAATCTTGGTGATGAAGCGCCTACGCTTGGTTAAAGATGATTTTCTGTGAATAAACAAGATGTGACCTCCTTCAATTAGATTATGATAAAGTTCGACATAATATTTGTAAATCCTGCCATATGTACTACGCGACGCATCTGTTTGCTGTGTTATATGAGCTTTTGGTTACTATGCAAGCTAGATGAGTGTAAATGAATTATTCTGATGATTTGTTTTCACAATTTCCCTCATTTTGTCAGTACAATCATAAAGTTATTGATTATTGTTAACAAATGTAAATTATAATAAATGATACAATGTGATGTTAAAGGAGATGAGAATGGTGAATTTGAATAAGATGACAACGATCATTACCTTCATTTTGCTCATCATGATGGCCATCTTTCGGAATAACGTAGCTACCCTCATCTTCAGTGTGGTCATGATTGCGCTGATGGGGTACACCGCGTTCCGTGTGAGAACCAAATGGAATGTAGGCACTGCCGTATGTCTAAGTGTGATCCTTGTGATCTGGAATGTGTACCTTGGCTTGGAAAATCCATAACAAAGAGACCCGCCTCCTTAACGAAGGCCGATCTCTCTAGACTCCTTATACCAACTTGCCTCTATAGTAGTGATACTCGGAATTCACTTCAAAACCAACACTTCGATACAGGTTCAGAGCACGCTCATTCTCGGTAACAACGGACAGCCGAATATCGGTATAGCCCTGCTCCGTTAAGAGATTCGACAGAATGGTAAGCACAGCACGTCCCAGTTTTCGACCCTGATGAGCGGGCAGAATGCAGAAGTTATGAATAAATGCAGTTGTGGCATTAATGGAATTGACCCGTACTAGCCCAACAGGCTGTTCATCCTGACAGGCAATATAGGTTACTCGGCTAGGTTCATTCGTTTGCATAAAATATTCACGAGTCCAGCTCTCTGAATCGCCGAAGGCTTGGGATGAGCAGGTGATCATAAAATCCCAATCTTGAGCTTCTGCTACACGCAAAGTAACTTCGGGCAGCTCATCCATAGGAGAGATTTCACTCACAAGCTGCATGACGTACTCCGCACGATCATACACTGCTCCGAGTGATTCAGCCGTGTTGATTCCTGGAGATAAACCCTGAGGAATACGGTAGCTGAGCTGATGTATACCCTGTGGTGTCATGTCCAAAATGGCCTGCTTCAGTAAGCTGCGGAACACACCTTGGCGGCGATGCTGTGGATGTACGATGGCATTTATACTTCCGGTCTCAGCGTCAGAAGCATACCAACTGAGGAGTCCAACTAGTTCGCTGTCGCGATAACAGAGAAGCGCGTGATCTCCGCCTTTTTTGCTGATATGATCAAGATCGGCTTTAAGATGTACGGAATCGAGTTGTTTACATTGTTGTTCGAGCGAGACAATCGCCTCAATCTGTTCTTGGGAATGATAGATCATCGGAACGACTTGATAGGTTGACATGCATTCACACCTTTTTATTGAAGGATACGCACAGTAACTCGGACTAGAGTTCGCTATGCTCCAAAATAGAATTTTAACTGAAGTTAGCATTATCTAAATTTATCTAAGATGAATCTATGATTTGATCGAGGTACGCACTTTAAAGTGCGTACTTTTTTTATGGTAGACAAGTGTATATTCTTATACCAACTATATTTGTCCCCTCCAGCTTTGTAAATGGAAGGATCTACTGAGGGATAAGGAAGGGTGAGTGTAATTGGTAAAGGATCATCCACATGAATTTGCAGCAGGTGATATCACGGTTGATGAGATGTATAAATTAATGATTGGTTCAGTAGTACCCCGGCCGATTGCTTGGGTTTCTACGAGAAGTGCGGAGGGGGTGCTTAATCTGGCGCCATTCAGTTTTTTTACCATTGCCTCGCGTAATCCACCAACGTTGCTCATATCGATTGGACCTGGTGTAGAAGAGAGACAAGGCACGATTAAGGACACGCTGGTCAACATTCGGGAGACGGGGGAGTACGTTATCAACGTCGTTCCTGCCTCGCTGGGGGCTTCAATGCAGCGCTCGTCCGCTCATGTAGCATCGGAGGATAATGAGTTCGAACTTGCAGGAGTTACACCCCAGCCAGGGATATGCGTGCGTGTGCCTTCCGTGCAGGAGTCTCCCATTGCCTTTGAGCTTACATTGGATCGAATCATCCTGGTTGGTACAGATCATGTGGTGCTTGGAAAAGTCGAGCATGTTCGGGTCGATGCAGAGGCATACGTCGGTGATTATAAATTAGCCCTAGAGAACTGGCAGCCATTAGCCAGTCTTGCTGGCAATTATGCCATGATTACACCAGCATTCTCGTTATGAGAACGAGTTGTAGAATCATATCTCATAGCGGGTGAAGCGCAGAGAAAAAGTCTCCATTTCAGGCGGTGGTGCCTGATCAGAGACCTTTTTCCGTCAATGTATAGAAGGTTGTTCGTTCTTGTGTCCTCATGTGTAAATGGTGGCATTTCTATGTTACAGATGCACCGCTAAAGACCATTTTACCGCTACGCTGCTAGAAGTTCGTACGGGCAAACGTGGCATCACTCTTCACGGTTGAACTGCTGGATGCATTAATGGCATCAAGTTGCAGCACATAATCATAGTGCCTGATGTAATAGCCGGGCTGACTGTAGGATTGCAGTGAAACTTTGCTACTGTCCGCCCAGCCGGGACTGCTTAGGAACGTGGCATCTCCCTTATAGGCGGCGGTATTGGTATAAGCTTCAAGCACAATTTTGTTGCTGGCATTCCACTTTAAGAAATAGCCAGGGAAGTTGATGGACTCCAGCGAGATTCCTGTGGAGCTGGCAAGACCAGGAACAACGCGGAACTGGGAATCGAGTACTGGCGTGACGTTGGCATCCACACGAGCTGTATAATTCGCATGACGGATATATCGATCTGGATAGTTGTGTGAATTGAAGCGGCTGTATCCGGTGGCATCAGGGGTAGCAGGACCCAACATTTTAACCTCGTGTAAGGTTGGCGTATACCAGTTGCCAGGATTGTTCCATAAGACGGCATTCACCATATTGATTCGTACATAACGAGCAGTGAAATGCACCGCATCGGTCGTGAAGCCATAGGTCAGATTGTTGGTGCGATCTATTGAGGCGTAATTAACGCCATCGTTGCTGATCTCGATTTTATATTTGTAATACCCTTCAGAGCCTTTATACATAAACCAAGACGTATCGATCTCCGTGATGGTCTTCGGAGCGCCGAAGTCCACCTGCCACCATGCCGGCCAACTGTTGGATGAAGCCACCCATGAATTCTGGTAGTTGCCGTCATTCACGTTGGAAGCAGATGAGCCGGAGGCTGTCGAACTGGCGGTAGCTGTTTTCCCTTGTGCATGATTGACGAGAGCGGGTGGGGTTACTGTGCCTGTAGCTGCATCAATGTTCCACGTGGTGTACCACTCCAGTGATGCCGTTCCGTTCGAATCATTCAAAGTTAGCGGCAGCCAGATATGCTTGTGTTCTCCGAGATTCATTGGATTCCAGCGGTCTGCCATGTAGATATAGGATGTTGTACTGTTGCCTGTGATCGTGGCGATATCATGGATCTGCGAGCCGAAGGCAGATGGATTGCCATATGGTGTGAGCGCGGTCCATGGCCCTGTCATAGACGTCGCAGTGGCGTACGCTCCTTGATTCGGATACCAGCCCGCGGCTTGGGAGGTGAAGAGGTAATAACGGTTTCCTTTCTTCACAACGGCAGGTGCCTCGCGATAGGCATTCTCGAATAGCCAGCCTTCGAAGGATTGAATTCCGGTGTAGCTTGCATTCATTTTGAAAATAGCCATCGTATCATTAGCCCCGCCATTCTTGTGGGAAGCGGTAACCAGATAACCTGTGCCATCCGTATCCACGAATACGGTCATGTCACGGGATTCATAATCGAGTGGACGGAAACTGCCCTCATACGAAAATTTGCCATTCGGCGTATTACTTGTGGCTACCGCTACACGCCCAAGGTTGTAATCCGTCCCGTTCTCATAATGTGCCCACAGCACATATTGGGAGGTGGCGGCATTATAGATGACTTTGGGACGCTCGATTTTGCTGGATGCCAGCTCCGTTGCAGAATCCTTCGTCAGGATCGCATTGCTAAATGTCCAATTCTTCAGATCTGTGGAGGTGTAGACGTTAACACTGTCGAATCTGCCGCCTACTGCATGTTCACCATACAGATAATACGTCGAGCCTACCTGCAGAATGTTGCCGCTGTTGGCATGGATGGGATTGCCCGCCGTATCCAGCCAGTCGGTTCCGTTGGTTATCGTGACACTTGCTGCACTTGTTCGTTCTGGATGAAGACCAAACAGAGTGAACGTGAGCGCTAAGACTAGACACCAGACAGCTTGCCTTTTACCCATTACATACACCTCCCGATAGAATGAAGATCAATATAGCGCTTTCAATTATATTCTAGTTGGGCTACATTCGATGACAAGTGAACAATACATCCATTGATGAACAAAGCGGCCTTTTATCTAGAACGAGCAGGCAGAGCGGGTATAGATGGGCCAATACACAACAATAGGGATAGCAGGCTTGGTGTCAAGCGCGCTATCCCTATGTGAATTCATATCTATTCTATAGGCCGTTTAATGATTTTGGTTTTATTACTTCTTCCCCTTACGAACCTTGAGCTGCATCTTTTTGATCGTTGTATTTTGCATCATTTCAAGCACAAGTGGCCCTTTACCGTTCAGAATCTCCACATCGGTTACGTTATCCTGAATGGTAATGATGCCAATATCGTCTGCGCCCACGCCTTCAAGCTTGGCGATGGTTCCAACGAAGTCGACAGCACGAAGTTTCTTCTTCTTGCCTCCATTGAAGTTCAGTTTCATAATCTGCTGATTCAATTGTTCGCGCTTGTCCTTTTTGCGCTCAGGTACAATCTTAAGCCGCTTCTCGAACTCTTCTCTGCGGCGATCCACAGCATCTTCGGAAGGGGCCTTGATCACAGGAATCTCGAATCCGATGTAGGATTCAATCTCAGCGAGGCGTCTGCCATCCTTCGGCGTGATGAAGGTAAAGGCTTTACCCGTCTGACCTGCACGCCCAGTACGGCCTGTACGGTGAACATAGCTTTCCTTTTCAAGCGGAATATCGTAGTTGATTACATGTGTGATATTGGTAATGTCGATCCCCCGAGCAGCTACATCCGTCGCAACTAAATAACGGAATTGTCCACGTCGGAAGGCATTCATGACCTCAATTCGCTCATCCTGCTCCATGCCGCCATGGATGCGATCTGCTGGATAGTCGAGATCAGCCATCACGCGGAACAGCTTGTCTACATTCTCCTGCGTGCGGCAGAATACGATACAGCTCTCCGGGTTCTCCACGATGAACAAGTCTTGTAGCAGCGCCGTTTTGTTCACTTCAGAAGTATGAATAACGGCATGTTCAATCGTGGCAGTTGTCAGTCCGCTTGCCTTGATCTCGATCTCCACCGGACCCTTCATGTATTTACGGGATAGATTGGCTACATCTTCCGGGAAGGTTGCGGAGAAGAGCATCGTTACACGCTCCCGTGGCAGCGCCTGAATAATAGCTCCCACCGTCTCAATGAAGCCCATATTCAGCATCTCATCAGCTTCATCAATGACCAGATAGGCGATTCGATCCAGTGGCAGCGTTCCGCGTTCGATATGATCCAATACCCGTCCTGGTGTGCCGACAGCAACATGAGTCCGTTGTTTTAACTCGGCCTTCTGGATATGGAAAGGGGACTGTCCGTATAGTGCCGTTGCTTTGATGCGTTTGAAACGGCCGATGTTGGTGATGTCTTCGGTAACCTGCAAAGCCAACTCGCGGGTAGGGGTTAGAATTAACGCTTGCGGTTTATTCTCGTTCCAATCCACCTGTTCGCAGAGCGGAATGCCGTATGCAGCTGTTTTGCCACTACCTGTCTGGGATTTGACGACCAGATCTTTATTCTCTAGGGCGACTGGAATGACTTTGGACTGAACCTCAGTTGCTGTCTCATAGCCCAGGCTATCCAGTGCTCGTACAATTTCTTCTCCAAGCTGAAACTCACTAAATTGTTGCTTGCTCATGATTAACCTCTTTTGCATTAGTTTTGAATACTACGTATTAGCATTACACCGTACTATTTGCGTATACCTTCTCATTATACTCGATATGTTGGATAGTTAACGGAATATTTGATGTAATTCAGATGTAATCGTTAAAAATTAAACGAAAGAAGACCCCCTGCTCAGGCAGAGGATCTCCTTAGATGTACAAGACTATATCTGTAGTGACACATCAGGAAACTGTCACCACGACCTTACGATTACTTCACTATACTTACATACTTGCCGTATACATAAACGACACGTCCATTCAGTTTCACTTTCAACCAGCCATATTTCTCTGTGCTAATTACTTCAAGAATGGTTCCTTTAGGTACAGCCGTGACGATCTTGGCTTGGGATGAAGCACCAGCGCGAACATTCAGATAAGCGGCGGTTACTTTGGCTTGCTTAACCTTGTTGTCTTTTACCGTGTCTGGTTTCGTTGAGCCTGGTGTAGTCGCAGGTTTGCCTGGTTTAGCTGGTTCTGGTGTTGGCTTTGGTTTCGTTGGTGTAACAGGCTTCTCAGGTGCAGGTGTAGTTGTAGTTGTATCCTCACCGTTTCCTGCTGCCGCTTTACGAGCTGCGTTCAACTTCTGATAGAACTCACCTTTGGTTGTTACACCTGAGAATTGTGCTGCATCTACGTTTGCTTTGGCAGATAGGGCATCAATCTCTTCTTGCGTCACAGCATCCAGAATGTTAATGGAGGCAATGTTGGTGTATTTTCCATCTTCTGTGTTAGGCACAGACATTACGCCCTCATTGATAAGCTCTACAACATCTGCACGTGCTGGTGCAGTGAGGTCAACACCAGTGATTGTCCAGTTATGCTGAATCTTCGGTTCGTAAACACCGTTCATGACATCTTTCAGGTAGGCAATAGACAGGTTACGGATAGTACCTTGAATCTCACCGTATGCCGAAGCATCCTTCGATGACCAGAGTTGCTTGAACGTACGTCCTTCCAGTGCCCCTCCCTTCGCAATTAACGCTTCCATCCGGTAAGCATTCATGCCGAGCTTGAGCGCATCTTGTTCTTTGATTGCTTCACCATTGCTGTATTTGAGGTTCGTAATCCGGCTACCATATGGCTTGGTGAGATCAATCTCATAGGTTACGCCGCCGAAGAAATCATTCGTACTGTACTTGGAAGCACGGCGCTTCGGATCAAAGCTAATCGTTACATCCCCTGGGCGCGTCGAGTTAAAGTACCCTACAGACCACTCCATGTAATCCTTCAGATCACGTCCCGTTACTTCATACACAGTGACTTCACCGAAGGTGTATTGAT
The DNA here is from genome assembly GCF_023714095.1 of Paenibacillus sp. MER 99-2. Lineage (NCBI taxonomy): Bacteria > Bacillati > Bacillota > Bacilli > Caryophanales > Paenibacillaceae > Paenibacillus > Paenibacillus sp. MER 99-2. The sequence continues at coordinate 176,185 of NZ_JAMAUZ010000003.1, forward strand.
AGTTGAAGGCGATGTCTTTTTTCTTGATCGGGCCAATATCTAGCTTGGCTTTGTCGTTATCAATCTGGTGTGCGACCACATCGGCATCGCTGTAATGAATCATAACTTCGGTGAAGAAGTCGGATAGAGGGGTCTCCTGAATCTGCACAGCAGGAATGCCTTTGATCTCATCGGCAGGTACCAGGTTGGTTCCTTTCAATTCAGCGACTTCGATGTTAGCATCTGCACGAGCGAACTCGTGGAACGGGTGCAGTGTCTCTTCAAGTCCTGCATCGGATACCTCATAGGTACCATCTGCTGCTTTTACAGCCAGTGCTTGAGCCTCTTTGCTTTTCAAAACTACGTTGTCGCCGTCTTTCTCAAAAGTCAGGTCGATTCGTGAGATATGGGATCCGTATTTGTTCGGTTCGGAGATCAATACGCCGTTTACCGTTTGTGATTCAATTAAAGTATGCATGTGCCCGGCAAAAATAGCTGCCAGCTCGGGGTTCGCATTCGCGATATCGGTTACCCCGGTTCCCGGATTGCCGTTCTCGTTGTCGAGACCCATATGCATAAGTCCAACCATGACATCTACTTTGCCTTTAAGCTCAGCAATGGCCTTTTTGGTCTCTTCGACAGGATCTTTAACAATAATGCCATCTAGGTGATCGGTGCCTTTCTCAAACTCAGTAATCATCGGTGTGTTCATTCCAATGACACCGACTTTAATGCCATCCTTCTCAATAATCGTATAGGCAGGCATGTAGCGGTCGCCGTTTTCTTTGAAAATGTTACCTACAAGAGGTTGTCCGTTGAATTGGGAAGAAATCTTCTCCAACACATCCAGACCAAAGTTGAATTCATGATTGCCCATGACCCATGCGTCATATTTCATCTCGTTCATTGCAACCATCATGGGAGATTGCGGTTGATCGTTGAAGAGCTCAGCCGAGTTATCCTGAATCATATCTCCTGCATCTAGCAGAATCGTATTAGGATTCTCAGCTCGTACTTTTTTAACGATGGTATAGAGCTGTGTCATGCTCCCTGTTGGATTTGGACCGTCCAGAGCGTAGTCCCATGGCATGAAACGCCCATGAATATCGGATGTGCCGAGCAACGTAATTTTGGTTTCTTTTGCTGATTCGGCTGCTTCAGCCGGGGCTGAAGTGAATGGAGCGAACAAAATGGAGGTACATAAGAGGAAGGATAAAGACCATCCGGCGAAACCTTTCGTTGAAAATTTGCGCATGTTGTAATCTCCCTTGTTATCTAGTGTATGTAAAGATATGTGTCATTTTATACTAGATAAACATTAAGGGAATGTAAACCCGTATGTAACAATTATGTTCGATTTGGGATAAGTGAGCCTGATCACCGTTAGTGGTAAACGATATACTTTTTGAAGTAAATAGTATAGTTTATAGGTGTTTTGAACCAAATTTATCCAGTAAGATGATTTTGTAAGCGCTTAACATTAAATAAACCAAGGAGGAATAACATGTTTAAATCCAAGTGGTTCAAGACAGTGGGCACGCTCGCATTAGTAGGTGTGTTGGCTACGTCCGTAGCGGTCGGTAGTGTGAGTGCTGGTCTGGCAAAAGGAAGTAAGTTTCTTGGAAACATTATCGCAAGCAGCATTCCCTCCAACTTCAGCCCTTACTGGAATCAGGTGACACCCGAAAATTCTACTAAATGGGGTGCTGTAGAGGGAACTCGTAATTCAATGAACTGGTCTCAGGCAGATATGGCTTATAACTACGCGAATAACAATGGCTTCCCATTCAAATTCCATACGCTCGTCTGGGGGAGTCAGGAGCCTGGCTGGGTTAGTGGTCTCTCGGCCGCCGATCAGAGAGCCGAAGTTCTCCAATGGATCAAGGCAGCGGGTCAACGTTATTCCAAAGCCGCTTTTGTGGACGTGGTGAATGAACCGTTACATGCGAAGCCTTCGTATCGCAACGCGATTGGTGGGGATGGAGCTACCGGGTGGGATTGGGTGATCTGGTCGTTCGAGCAGGCGAGACAAGCCTTCCCTAATTCCAAGCTGCTCATCAACGAATATGGCATCATTAATGATCCGAACAAAGCAGACCAATATATTCAGATTATCAACCTTTTGAAAAATAGAGGACTGATCGATGGCATCGGTATTCAAGGGCATTATTTCAATATGGATACGGTATCGACTAGCACCATGACAACTGTTCTGAACAAGCTAGCGGCAACAGGGTTGCCAATTTATGTGTCTGAGCTGGATATGACGGGTGACGACAACACGCAATTGCAACGCTATCAGCAGAAATTCCCGATCCTCTGGAAGCATTCAGGCGTGAAGGGTATTACGCTGTGGGGATATAATCAAGGACAGACGTGGGTAAACGGATCTCACTTGGTGAATAGCAATGGTACGGAGCGCCCGGCTTTGCAGTGGTTGAGAAACTACCTGGCGAATAACCCTTAAGCCATCGTATGGATAAGGCCTAATTTTATTGAATCGATCTACTACCTCTAAGACAACGTAAAGATTGCCCAAAGGTGATTCAGATACCAAGGGAGAAGGAGCCTTATCTTGATTCCACAAGATGAAGGCTCCAATTCGTTTATCTTATATATTTATGAGAGTGTTCAGCTTTTGAAGTGTCCAACGATTATCGATTACTCGATTAATGGTTACCCAATCACAATGCTATTGAAGGAGTCAGCTTCCAGCTCAAACGTTAGTGTCTGTTCTTCATAGGCAAGATGAAGCTCACGCTTATCCTTGAAGGGATTGTTGATGACAATGACTAGACGACCATCCTCATTGCGGAAAGCGACGGCTTTACCAGCCCAAGCTCCAGACAATCCTAGTCTCCGGGCACCTGGTGCCACTTGATGAGCAAAATGCTTCATTACATAGTACTCCGGATTGCGAGTGAGTTCCTTCAGTTCCGGATTCACTGTAATCATGGAGTTCTGCTCCCATCCCCAAGTGCTGCGGCCCTTCGGTTCAAGCACCATATTCCAGTAGATGTATGCGTTCACCCCGTTGCTGAAATAATGCTGGTATAGATTGAATACATATTTCGCATAGTTCCAGGAGTTGTTCCCGTCACCACACTCATTCTCGGTCTGCATATAACGAAGCTCGGGATAGCTTGCGACGGTACGTTGAATCGCATTTTTACCAGCCCATTGGTATCCGATACCCTTAATATAGGCGTATGCTTTAGGGTCGCTGAGAACAAGCCCGGCATATTCGTCGAAATCATTCGTTTTCTTCTTCATCAATTCTTCCCATGGATCGGGTGCGTTGATCGTGCCTAACCAGATTTCCGTATCCAAGCCGTGTTTGTCAAAAGCAGGGCCAAGATAATCAGCGATAAATTCACGAAGCTGCTCGCCTGTCCACATGCAGGAAGGGAATTTCTGATCCGCAATGACCTCATTCTGAACATGAACCTGATGAATCGTAATACCCGCCTCTTGGTAAGCCTGTACGAATTTTACGAAATACAGAGCATAGGCTTCCAGAATCTCCTTCTCCCAGCGCAGTGTGCCATAGTTATACGCTTTGGGTGTCTTCATCCAGGTTGGCGGACTCCAAGGGGAGGCGAAGAGTTGTAAGTTCGGATTATACGTCAGGGCTTCCTTGATGTACGGAATGAGATATTTGAAGTCACGTTCAATCGAAAAATGCTCCATTGCCACGTCCCCATCAACCTCGTTGTGGCTATACCATTGCTCTGCATAATCACTTGCCCCAATCGGGAGTCGGCAGATGTTGAATTTATGTTCACCTTCGGGGTGGAAAAGGGAATGAAATACTTCACGCCGCTGTTCATCATCCAGGTGGGATAGGGCAATATAACCCAGTTCATTGAAACATCCACCGAATCCCTCCACAAGCTGGTGCTCAGCACCACTCAGTGTTAAGTTAGCGCTTTCTTTTGACGGTATAAAAGAGATCTCTCTCCATGCTGTATCAGGTGTTGTGGAGTATCCTTGTATCGTTAGTGACATCTAATTTTCCTCCTCGCCTAAACCTCGGTTATGGTGTACAGTACAGTCAGTATAACAAGTCTTCTACGAAATGAAGATACACTGATCCGCGTAAAATTTGCCCTAATCCAAGGTGGTGGAATTCATGATTATTCCAGAACAATATCGTTCCTATTTATCGAGAGAGAGTCGCTGGCTACCCGCTACCGATTGGAATGTGAAGCTATTTGGTGCGCATATGCAGCAGGTGAAGCAAGGCTGGCGTGTACCGACGGAATCTCATCTGGCTTTTGAGTTGATTCTTATTCTGGAAGGGGTGCAGACGACGAGTATGGAGAATATCCATTACGAGCTGCATCAAGGGGATATTCTGCTTATTCCACCAGGCTGTAGACATACGAATGAATGTAACCAGGAACAAGGATTAACCTACTTTATTGCTCATTTCAATGTGGACGAGGTGTTATTTCGGCAGGAGATGAGTCAGCATGTACAATGGTTATTTCCAAATGGTAGCGAAGATAATCAGCGCATTAAGGACATCATGCTGAAGTGGGTAGAGCTACTTAACCGCAACGAAGAATATACAACGCCCGATCTGTTTCGTATGCAGGCAGGCTTGCTAGAGATTCTGGCGGTCTTAGCAGAGCGAAGCTCTTCACGTGCCAAGGAGGCTGTCTCTCCGACGGTAGCTCACTATGCGAAGCTGATTGCCGAAGCGATTAAAAGCCAGTTTAATGTGGATCACATTCGGGATGGTGGATTAGGGGAAAAGGTTATTCGAATTGAAGAAATTGCATCCTCACTGCAGATCAGTACAGGGTACGCGCTGGAGACGTTTCAGAAGGTGTACGGTATCTCTCCGCGTAAGTATTTGTCTGAACTGAAGCTTCATGAAGCCAAGCAGCTCATTCATCAGCCCGACCTGAGTCTGACTCGGATCGCCACGATGCTGGGATATTCTTCTCTTGCTCATTTCAGTCGGCAATTCAGACGTTGGACAGGCATGAGTCCGAGTGAGTATAGACAGACCGTTGGAGGAATTCATTTTTTTGAATAATTGAAAAAGGCCTTCCCTGTATAGTTCATACGAGCGAACGGTACTGAGGGACAGCCTTTTAGAGATCTTCAAAAAATACGCTTTTGATAACGAAGGATGCTTGGCGGCATCTCCGCGTCGAATTTGGTATTTAGCCAAAATATCATATATATGAGTGCATTTAAGGGTGAGACTATTCTCTAATCAATGGTTGCTTATTCTGGAAGATCAGGATCGTTTTGCTGCTGGCGATGTAGCCGACGGTCGTATCCAGTTGCTCAGAGATAAACCGCACAGGCACGAAGGCTTTTCCGTTTCTCATTAACAGAGGTGCATCATTCATCATTAGTTGATCATTGACTCGCACCTGCTTGTTGTCAGCATTCCAGTGAATGGTCTGATCGTTCTGCGTAATCGTAACCTCATGCGCTGCCGCATTCCAGTCCACATGGGCGTTTAACTGCTCGGAGATAAAGCGCAAAGGAACATAAGTCCGACCTTCATCAATAAAAGGTGCCGCATCCAGGGCATATGCCCGATCCCCCACATAAGCTGTCGTAGAACCTTCAACCAAGCGTTGGAAGCTGCCCTGAGGGGTCCGTTTCTGCTCCCGTACATTCATCTGGTTCAGCAAGCGCATCGTGTTACTGCCACTCGTCACGTCCAAATAGTTATTCTGTACCGTTAGCCCTCCGAGTTCACTCTCATTGATCGACGTCTGCATGTTCGCACCAAAAGATACCGAAGCCGTGATATCCGTGATGGTGTTCGTAGCATCTCCGCGAGTAAACGAAAGCCCTGCGATTGGGCTTAGATCCCACACCCGATTATTAGCTAGTTGAAGAGACTTGAGCTGCGTCAATGACGCTAGCGGTTCTAGGTCATAGATTTGATTCGATTCAGCGTTCAACTCGGTTAGATGGCGCATACCTGCAATAGCATGCAGATGCTGGATCTGGTTGCCGCTAATATCGAGCGTCCGAAGCCCTGTCATATGTTCAATAGGCGTTAGGTCTGAAATTTCATTTCCCGCCACATTGAGTTTGCGGAGGGTGTCAGGCAGATCAGCGAGATCGTCCAGATGCTGAATTCGATTGTTCGCTACATTTAACTGCTGCAGCTTGGTGGAATGTGCAAGTGGAGAGATGTCCGTAATCTTATTGTTGGCCAGCTCAACCCAAGTTAGATCAGCCAGATCCGTCAGCGGCGTAATATCTGTAAGCTGGTTACCGCTAGCAAAAAACGTATGTAGCCGGGTGAATTGATCAATAACATCAATAGAAGAAATTGAATTATTGCTAACCAAGAGTCGTCCGAGATCTTTCAGATGAGCAAGTGCATCAATAGATGTAATGTAATTGTTCCGTACATCAATTTCCCGAAGTTGGGTCAGATGTGTTAGTGGTGTCAGCGATTCAATCTCGTTGCCGTACAGTCGGAGATGTGTCAGGTTAGACGCTTGTTCAAGTCCGGCTAGACTTTGAATGCCCGCATTGCTCAGATCTACGACGGTGAGTTGCTGCAGATCAGATACAGTCAGCGGAGCATCCAGCGGTTTGTTCAAAATAAGCTTCAAGCCATCCTCCAGTGCAGGATCTTCGATGAGTCTGTCACCCGATACGCCGGTTGGGTAAGCCAAAGCTTGCCCGGCTGAGCCAATACTTAGGATAAATAGTAGAACGAGTAGAGCCACTCTTCTCATTACAACGATTCCCTCCGATTCTATGAATTGATGATGCGCCATTCGTTTGCACAACTTCTATGTAGTTCGAGCCTTATCGTCATGGTATAGAAAGATCAGGATGCACACATCCCTAGTTATTAACCCATCATATGAAAAAAGGAACACCCTATTCAGAATAAGCCAATAACTCTAGTTCTATTTTATATGAATAAACCGTACACTGCACACTTCTGAGCATCTTTGCGCCAAAAAATTTAAATGCCTTCTTCTATTGTAATTCAATGCACGTTAAGAAGGGGTATAGATAGGTAAATACGCCATTTGGAGGAGAAGGTGCGAGTATGCGTCAAGCCATGATTATCAGTAATCCATCGTCCGGTAAAGAACAGGCTCAGCAGTATGTATCCCAGGTCAAAAGAATTTTGGCATCACAGCAGTATGAGGTTGTTGTCAACGAAACGGCTCAAGAAGGAGATGCGACCAACTTCTGTCTAGATGCATGTAAAAACAGATGTGATCTCGTTATTTCAATTGGAGGGGATGGAACGCTGCATGAGACGATTAACGGCATGATGGATCAGGATCACCGTCCTACGCTTGGCATCGTGCCCTTGGGTACGGTCAATGATTTTGCGCGAGCACTTCATATCCCTCTTGATCCGGAAGAAGCTATTCGCGGGCTGAGTTCCAATCATGTGCGTGCGGTGGATGTCGGGAATATGAATGGGCGTCTGTTTGCTAATGTTGTAGCAGCAGGTTCGCTAGCCGAAGCGTTGTCCTCTGTTTCATCCGAAGAAAAATCAAAGCTGGGTTCATTTGCCTACCTGAAGGAAGGGCTGAAGGACTTGGTGAATACGCCTGCGAACCGGCTCACCATTGAACATGACGGTCAGATCTGGGAGGGTGACTCTCCCTTATTCCTCGCTGCGTTAACGAATTCCGTGGGTGGGTTTGAGAAGCTGTCTCCAGATGCGGTGGTGGATGATGGCGTCATTCATTGTTTTGTGATTAGGAACATGAACATATTTAACACGCTGACTTTGGGGACATCCTTATTGTTCGGTAGCCTGAAAGACCATAAAGACGTGGAGTATTTTACTGCAAAAGACGTGCGTGTGACATCCAATGAACCGATTGGAACCAATGTGGATGGAGAGGAAGGGCCGCCGCTGCCAATCCAGATTCAAGTTCTTCCTCAGTATATGAAGGTGATTGTTCCAGAAGAAGTACAAGCTGATGAAGATTAGGATTAACCGCGGAGTGCTTCATGTTTGTCACAAACGGTCATTTTTCCATAGAAGAATTCTAAAAACCCATTGAAACCGATTGCAGATGTATGTCACAATCATAGACGGAAGACAAGTACCATCGACGATGATTGTAGCACTACAACTAAACACATATCCGAATATGGAGGGGAATCATCTTGAGAACAATTAAACTTGGCAGTAGCTCGCTGGAGGTACCGGTTGTAGCGGTTGGCTGCATGCGGATTAATACATTGGACGGTAAGGAAGCGGAGCATTTTGTTCGTTCTGCAATGGAGATTGGAGCGAATTTCTTCGATCACGCCGACATTTATGGAACAGGGAAATGTGAGGAGATCTTTGCGGATGCTGTGCAGATGAGCCCTCAAGTTCGGGAGAACATCATTCTGCAATCCAAATGCGGGATTCGCAAGGGGATGTTTGATTTCTCGAAAGAGCACATTTTGAATTCAGTCGATGGTATTTTGCAGCGTCTGAAAACGGACTATCTGGATGTATTGTTGTTGCACCGTCCAGATACGCTTGTTGAGCCGGAAGAGGTGGCAGAAGCCTTTGACCTGTTGGAGCGCGAAGGTAAAGTTCGTCACTTCGGGGTATCTAACCAGAATCCAAACCAGATTGAATTGCTCAAAAAGTATGTTAAACAGCCACTGGTCGCGAATCAGCTCCAGATGAGTATCACGAATACAACGATGATTGACAGTGGAATCAATGTTAACATGGAGAACGAAGCTGCAATTAACCGTGATGGCAGTATCTTGGATTATTGCCGTCTGCATGATATCACGATTCAGCCATGGTCTCCTTTCCAATATGGATTCTTCGAAGGGGTGTTCTTGGGTAGCGACAAGTTCCCTGAGTTGAATGCGAAGATCGACGAGATTGCAGCGAAGTATGAAGTGAGCAACACAACGATTGCAATCGCTTGGTTGCTCCGTCATCCAGCACAGATGCAACCTGTGACAGGCACAATGAATATTGAGCGTCTGCAAGACTGTGTTAAAGCGTCGGATGTACATCTTACTCGTCAAGAGTGGTACGACATCTATCGTGCTGCTGGGAATGTATTGCCATAAGTCTAGCAACGTAGAAATAATAATCTCTTAGAGATAGTCATGAGAACACGGGTGGATCTTCGCTCGTGTTTTTATGCTGTTTTGAAACTAGTGGAAACGATGGCTTTAGTATAAAAGAGAAGAAATCGTGAGACATAAATAAAAAGGATTAAATTGTAATTAATACAAATTAGTTCAAATTATTTTATTGACCCATACTTAATAAATACATATAATTATTTTAAAAATATCGTCAAACTGGAATTCTTTTCATTAAAGGGATGAAGTGGATTCATTCGTTTATGTTTTTTTATTTTGGAGGGTGGTGTTCGTTTGCAGTCCACAACCACGATACGTGATCATTTGGAGAGTTATCTCAAGCGTGAGCAGATGTCGATTAGCTTCTTTTCAGACACGTCAGGCATTAATTCAGGTACGCTAAGTAACATTCTTAATAAAAATCGCCCGATTGCTATGCAGCAATTGGATCGAATTACTGCGGCTATGAGATTAGGAGAAGGTCATTTCTATGAACTATACATAGATGAGTGTTTTGTGCATGCGACTCCTGACTGGCGGAGACTAGGGCCATTCCTCCATCGATGTGCCGATTTGGGCAAATTAAATTGTATTGAAGAGGTTATCCGTTTAATGATGGATAATCTATCCTATATTCCCTTGTTGTTTGAAGTGGCAGAAGAATTCTATCGTGATGGCAAATTCGAACCCGCGATCCTTTTATACGAAACGATTGCCGAGAGTGAGAAAATGCAGCACTCGGAGCGGTTAGCTTTATGCCAATACCGACTGTTCAAGCTTGGTCTCTCTAAGGATCAGCAACGGAATCTGATCATTGCAGCACAGTTTGAATACTATGTAGATCGTCTGGATGAACGTTATCAGTTGGATGCCTTGAATGAGCTTATTAATGCGTTCGGTGCACTACACCGTTGGAACAAGGTACAAGAGCTATCAGAGAAGTTAAGGGTAAAAGCAACGATTCATTATGAATTGAATGGTAGGAAGAAACCAGAAGAGACCAAGCGTCCTATCATATTTTATATCTTATATTCATATCTAGCGGCAGGTAGTGCCTGTTATCATCTCAAAGATTACGATCAGGCGCTTGAGTACGTGTCGCTCTACGCGGTAAATAATTGGGTAAAAGAGTGCAACGACGAGGAAGCATTAGTCATCACTCAGTTTCAGGAATGGGCTGAGGCGAACCGCTATATTTATCGTTTGATGGCAGGGCAATTTGAAGTATTGCCTGATTATTTGAATTATATATCAACGCGAGAGAATGAGATATTTCCAGCGCTGTGTGATATCGTAAAAGCAGCCAATCGATATAACGGAAATATCGATTTTGTGTTAGAACAGTACGAATCCTACTTCACATACCAGGAACAGAGCAATCGAATAGGAAAGGTCAGCAAACAAGTTACTGATGATCGATATGTACGTCTTTTAGCTGATTTGGGAGCATATTATCTGAAGAGAGATGAGTTTCAAAAAGGGCTTGATTTTGTCATAAATAGTCTGAAATTTTCACTTGAAATTTGTAGTGGTCGGGCTATGCTTAGAGGTGTCGGGCTGTTTGAGCAATACAGGGATTTTGCGACAGACACCGCTAAACAGCAGTACAAAATTATAATTAGTGAGGTGCAGAAACTCAATGAAGAGAACGTTGGCTTTGCTGATAGCCACATGTAGCATTTGGGTAAGTATCGTAATTCCTGCTCCTGAGCCTGCCTCTGGAAACGAAGCTCCAAGCCCTTCAATAGCGAGACCTGCTGATCATGGATTTGGTACTTAGAACATAACAGAATTGGAAGATGCCTCTGAAGCCTATTCAGGGGTTTTTTAGTTTGGAAAAATTAGTAATGTCATATGACTATAGTCCTACCGATTGACATAATCAGCTAAAATATGACAAAAGGAGGGGACACTATGGAACATACTGCGTTGATCGTCCAGATTGAATCGGCTAGGGAGTTGCTGTACACGATTGAGATGAAATATGGGAATTTGCTGCACCCTGAAGTTATCCAGCAGTCCGTAGTGTTAGACGGTTTAATTAACCAATTCAATCAGGCTAAGCGGAAAGCGCCCTTAAGATCGGGAATGTGATTTAACTTGGCTAGCTTAGCAACGGGCTAAGCTAGAGCTAAACTCTGGGGTTGATCTAAGCGAAGCAGTTTAAGTTTGGAAAAAATAATGGTGGGTAGGCATTTGACTATTTACTTTGCTGCCCTCGTGTACTATAGTTAGTTACATGAGTAACTAACCGACTAACCGACTTAGTGATGAAGAAAGAACAGTGTAAATAAGCACGGGGCTAAACTGTAAGCTATTGAGGCACGTATGATGACATACGAATCACTATTATGTAAGAAAGTTGGGAACAGATGAAATCAACTTTAGATGAATCCCAGCCTATTTTTCATCAGATCGCCATGATGATCATGGATGATATTGTGGAAGGCAGACTGAAAGTGGAAGAGCAGGTTCCTTCTACGAATGAATTGTCTCGCTTTTACAATATTAATCCAGCTACGGCGCGAAAGGGGCTGCAGGAGTTGGTAGACAAAGGCATCATTTATAAACAGCGAGGTGTAGGAATGTTTGTTGCTAAGGGAGCCAAGGAAGCATTGCTTGTTGAACGGAAGCAGCATTTTTACGAAGAATATATCAAGCCTTTACTTGAGGAAGCCAGACGCATTCGTATGGATGAGGACATGATTATTGATCTAATCCGTGGCAAGAAGGATAAGGAGAGTGAAGTATGATTCATATGGAGCAGGTAAGTTACAGCTATCAGAAGAACAAAGCCCCTATTATGAACAACGTTACCTTGCATGAGAGTGAACCTGTAATCGGGGCGATCTGGGGAAGGAATGGGGCTGGCAAAACTACACTGATGAGCCTGCTTGCAGGACACAACCGTCCTGACAGTGGAACCATTCAGATTATGGATCAGAATCCATACAATAATTTGTCTGCTCAGGGGCATTTGTGCTATATCCAGGAGAATCATCCACTCGGCAAAAACTGGAATATAAATGATCTGGTCACCATCGGATCACATTTCCATTCACAGTGGAATCACCAGCTTGCCAAGCGGCTCATTGATGTATTCGAGTTACCGTCCAAACAGAAAATTAGTAAATTTTCGAAGGGCATGAAGACAGCGGCTCAAATTATTCTAGGATTGTGCAGTAACGCAAGTGTAACGATTATGGATGAGCCGACTAATGGACTCGATGCGGAGAAACGAAAGCTTTTCTATGAAGCATTATTGGAAACGTATGAAGATAACCCTCGTCTGATTCTAATATCAACGCACCATATTGAAGAGGTACAGCCTTTGTGTGAAACTCTGATTGTGGTACATCAAGGAAAGGTGTTATACCATCATCCTATGGAAGAGATACGCGAGCGCGGGGTTCTTCTAACAGGGTTAATTCAAGATATAGAAATAGCTTCTCAAGGTGCTGATATTATCGATTCTGCCCGGATGGGTACAACTAGCAAAGTGATGATTGATGACGTGTATTCAAAGGAATGGATAGCCAAGGCTCAGCATCATGGGCTTTCCATTGAAAAAGCAGCACTTCAGGATTATCTGGTAAATGTAACCCGGAAGGAGGAGGCGAGGGTATGAATGCAGTAAAAGGAACCAATCGGCTGATTTTGGACGATATGCGTTTATATTTGATCATTTTTACTTCCATTGCTCTTGGACTGACAGTAGTTTATACCGCGATTGGCTTACTGTTTGATGTCAGTTATTCCTCGCAGTTATTCGGACCGATGTATGGAGGAATCTGTACTTTTGCTGTTGCGGGTCTGATCACGATCTACCCGATAGCCATTGGTATGGGCAGTACACGAATTCAATTTATGAAATCATTCTACATGATGGGACTCTGTATGGTTGCTGGCACGATGGTCATTCTGCATTTGATCTATCTGGTCGTTCATTGGCTGAATGTAGGCGGATGGCTACAAGTCACGTTGTACCAGCCAGGCATGCTATACTCTTCGAAGTATCTTGTGTTGCCTTATTTCTGGATTGACTTGATGCTTGGGCTTTGGGTACTTGGTCTTTCCGTCTTCCTGACAGTCTGCTGGATTCGACTGGGAATGCGTAACTTCCTGATTATGCTCTTTGGCTTGGGTCTAGTGTTGTCACTGGTCATTGCATTTGCAGATATGGGGCAACTGACGCTTTGGATCGCCAGACTAAACAGAATGGTGTCTTTTACTGTGCTGGGTTTGATCGGCGGAGTGCTGCTACTGTCCACGTATCCCATGATGAAACATGCGCCGCTTGTACGAAAAGGCAGCAAAGACTAAGGATAGAACCGGTCGAAGGTCTAACGGAGTCTATTTTTTAAGTAGAAACAGATGATATGAAAAAACACGAGGGAGCATAAGCTCGCCTCGTGTCTTCTGTATGTTCAAACGTTTGCTGTATTCAATTTAAGCCTGGGCTTGCGGTCTGAATCCTTCCTCCTGAAGGTATTCGCCAGCCTCACTGCGTGATTCATAAGCCATCTCTAGATCATGACCAGCATACACACACCACATGTCATTATCATATTTTAACGTGAGCGTTTGTCCTTCTTCATTGATCCAGACTCCGCCGCCCGAAGACAGTGTAACTGGAACAGATTCTTTTGATACGGGTGCGTGCTCAACGACTTCAACTGCGTCTGGATTATAGGACATCGCTTGGATCGTTGCATCTAGCAATGTGCGCAGATCGGCTTCAGAGTAATCACGAATATTAACGAACCCTTTGGCATCCGTCTCGTAGTTCGGCAGCAGCCCTGCGTAGATATAACCATTACCGTTCGGGTGAATATGGAGTGCTACAATTTTCTTCTCATAGGCGCTGTCCTCATAGTGGAAATTCACACGCCCTAGAGAAACATTTTTGCGCTGCAGCTGAGGGTACGATTCCAGAATTTCGAGCTTTTGTTCAACGTTAAGCATATATGCCTCCTGTTACTGTTAGGTAGTGGGATTATACCACAGGTGGAGGCTGGAAACACCCTCTGTCCATGAGGGATAGCGTGGTACGAACACACCTCTTCATCAAGATCATTATGATCCCATTAGAATACGTTGCCCGAGCCCTTTCAGATGTTCCATGACTTGCAGATAAGGATACGGTCCATAGCTGATCCGTGCTACACCCAGTGCAGCCAGTTGTTTGGCTGAAGGCTCAGGCGATGTTACCATCACGTTGACGGGAAGTGGCGACTGGTCACACAGTTCTTGAATCCATTGTGAATGTTGTAAACCTGGAACGAATAGACCGCTAGCCCCTGCTTCTGCGTAAGCCTTGGATCGTGTGATGGCTTCGCCCAGTAACGCTTCATTATGCTGCTCAGGAACCTGTTGCAAGAATAAATCTGTGCGTGCATTGATAAAAAGGGGAATGCCTGCCTGCTCCGCAGCTTCTCGGGCGGCGGATAACCTCAAGCACTGTTCTGGGATGCTGTACAAACCCGCCCCATTAGGAAGCTGATCCTCGATATTAATGCCTACCGCACCATGCTCAATAATTTGCAATACATTTTGCTTCACTTCTGACACAGACCTGCCATACCCTCCCTCTATATCGATGGTTACAGGCAAATCTACGATCTTGGTAATCCGTGATAGGTTAGCAAGCACCAGCTGGAACGGCAGAGCTTCTCCATCCTGCTCACCGTGGGCTGTGGCAACAGACCAGCTTCCGGTAGCAATAGCCATGGCTCCTGTAGACTGAATGGTCTGTGCACTTCCAGCATCCCATACATTCACCAGTACGAGTGGTTTCCCCTTCACATGATATTGATGAAATTGTTCAGCTTTTTCTCCCATCGTACGCTTGTTGGCGTTCATCTCAGTTCACTCCTTTATAAATAAATGCGATGCTGTTTCTCACTGTAACGCCCCCTGTTTCTCGTGTTGAAGCAGCCAGTTTTTGCGAGTAATTCCCCCACCGTATCCGCCAAGCTCACCACTTGTATTAATGACTCGATGACACGGAATGACAATCGCTAGTTGATTGGCTCCATTCGCTTGAGCTACGGCGCGACATGCGGTTGGTTTACCCAGGGCGATTGCGATCTCTTGATAGGAACGTGTTTCCCCTGCTGGAATCAAAGATAACTGCTCCCATACCCTCTTCTGAAATGGTGTTCCTAAATAGAACAACGGTGTGTCGAACGCTGTCAGCGTCCCGTCGAAATATTGTTCAAGTTCTCGTTCTATGGATTGAATGGGCGGCGTCATGCCAGGTACAATTGCTGACTTGGTTCGAATCCGCAGTCGCTCTACCTCGCGCTCAAGCCCTCTACGATCAATAAATTCAAGTAAGTATAGTTGTTTGTCATCAGCTACAGCCATCATGGGGCCAAGGCGGGTGTCAATCCAGGACGCTTTAAGCACCTGTCCTTCATTTACTTGTGTAGGGGCAGCACCCATAATGCGTGAGAATGCATCTCGGAAGCCGCTACTGGACTCATAGCCCGTGGATAGCTGGCTATCAATGACGGTGTGACCTGAACGGATATTTTTTAGCGCAAGTCCCATACGGCGAGCGCGAGCATACTCCACAAAAGTCATGCCAAAGCGCTTCTTGAATTGACGCCGCGCTGTCGATTCATCAATCGACAGGTCTTTGAAATCCTGTTCTTTCCACCGTTTCTCCGGATTATTCTCAACAGCCTCAACCAACAGGCGTACAACGTCAGATACGTGATTGGGATGAGATAGTGGACGACAGCGCTGGCATGGCCGGAATGAAGCGAGTAATGCCTCCTGAGCGGTCTCATAGAACTCGCAATTTTCGAATTTTGGTTTTCGAGCTGGACAAGTTGGGCGGCAGAATACACCTGTCGTTTTGACTCCAACATAGAATAATCCTTCGTACTCTGAGTCTTTGGCAAGAAGGGCTTGGTAATATTGTTCTTTCAGATCATCAGCAATCATGGGTACACGTCCTTACGTTTATGAGAATAGATCATCCACTGCACTCTTCTAGTATAAAAAAATCCAATCTATATTATCGCCGAAAATCAGGCATGAATTTTTTATTTTTTTTAGCTATTTCCGTCGAAATAGTACGTAAATGATAGATTTATGCATGTTTGTAGCGAAATCTGATCGGTTTGTTCAGAATTTGTTTAGAATGTAGTGGTATAATGTACCTACCTACAGGGATTAGTATAGGTCTATGATACCTACTTACAAATATAGGTGAGAGGGAGTACTGACCCTTGAACAAGTGCAAAATAATAAACGGGTTACGCATTTGTAGGCGTGATGACTGAAGACATCGGAGATAGACAAATTGCGCGATTGTTGTTTGAAGGTCCAGGGGGGATCATCATGCGCTCGTTACATATAGGAATAGGAGCCAGGTTCGGAGGTTGACGAAATGATGAGACATTCTACGTATCAGAGCATTTATAAACCGGTGAGTTCAGCATCGGTCCAATGGAGCACGGGTGAGCTTAGAAAAAAAATACTTCAACTTAAGGCGCGACCGTTGTTATTGAAAATTTCCATCATCTCTCTTATTGTGATTATTGGTTGTAGTACGATGCTAACTGCATTTGCAGGTGGTGAGGAAGACCTGCTATCGGGTAGAAAGGTCATTGTTTCCCAAGGGGATACGCTGTGGAATCTTTCCGTAGAGTATAAGCCGCAACAAATGGATACACGGGTATTTGTAGAAGTTTTGAAAAAAATTAATAAGCTTTCTTCTAACTCTATTCAAGCGGGGCAGGTCTTAATTTTGCCTCAATATGATGATAAGTGACCGTATGACGTTGTGTATAGTCCATGTGTGTAGCCGTCCAAATAGTTTGCTACGCAAAAGATAACTCAAACTAAAACGAGCCTAAATATCTTAAATGATATTTAGGTTTTTTTATTTGTATCGATTGAGATTACATAATATGGAGCTTCATGAGGAAGGATATCGTGTATTAGTTATTGAGGGTCGTTCAATAAATTAACATTTTTAGGGACACGTACTTATCAACAGGAGGGATTCAATGATGAAGTTCACATGGATGAAATCGACACGTTGGATATTTGCGTTATTATGCATCATGGTACTAACGAGTGCATGCGGTGCTCGTAATAATAATGAATCTGTACAGGAGCATGCGTATCCAAGATCGAAGGAGCCTATAGCCGAAGCAGGCCCTGATTCTATTCCTAATGCAGACGCGAAGCAGGACAATGGATCGTACACAGCCCAATCTGAATCCTCGGCAAATGCCGGAGATGGAATTGTGATCACCATCGATCAATCGGACAAGCTTACGGAAGCAAAGAGCTTTCGCTACTCGGTGAAGGATGTGCCAGAAGGATATACGTTATCTGAACTGCGGTGGACATCCAATCAGATCACAATCATTAATTCAGTACAAGAAGCAACGGAGCATGAAGCAGACGAGAATCAAGCAGACGGCAAAAAAGAAGGTTTCTACATCAAGGATAATGGTCAGCTCAATGAATTCAAATATACAGATGAAATGAAGGGTGAACGTGGCAAAGTCACGTTGGTGTATACGAATGAAGCTGGCCAAGAGGTTCTGGCGGAGCAGGAAGTTAAGCTGAAGAAATAGACAGTATTTCTGGATTCGCCCGCTTGAAATGGCATGAGCCTAAACGAATGTAATATGCTAAAAATGAAGCACCTCCAAATTCATCAGCCGGTGTTTAGGCCGGTTGGATTAGCTTGGAGGTGTGATTTGTTTTTTTAAAATTAAATGGAGCCTTATATCTAAAATCTAGAATTGTTACATAAAGTCGAAGAAATAACGCACAACATGGAACATCACGGGTGATGTGTAGGTAAGGCTGTCGACCCTGCTTAGGTAGCTTTTTTTGAGTGCGTCAAACTTGTTATCATCCCCAATTAGCAGATCTCGCTTCAATACAGATACGGTCAGACTGCCAAAGAAACCCGCGAGGCTGATTAGTGCTCCGATAAATAAGGCGAATCCTGCATCAAACGGCGTAAGGTACGGATGGATGAAGTAGGAGGCTGCCGTTGTGATGACCAAGGAACAGGCGAATCCTTCCCATGTCAAAAACGGATTGGCCGTAGGCACGACTTTTCGTTTGCCCAGATATAGAGAGACCACATAATGGATGACATCATTAAGCTGAGTTAGCACCACTAAGAACAAGACCAGCTTCGACCCATATTCCGGTGTAGCGAAAGGAAAGTAAGCAAGGTGGCTGAGTCCGAATACCATGAGCATAAGTCCCCACTGCGTGGAACTGACGCTGCGTAGAAAGCCCACCGTTCCCTTGTTAATTAAGCGCGGGAGGGGCAGCACTAAGAAAACATACAGCGGAATGAAAATGATGAACATCCCATACCATCCAATATAGATCCAGTAGAACTGAGCGGGTATCGCGAGATATGCCCATAGGAATAACCTGCGATCAGCTTTGCGTGTACTGCGGATCATGGAGAAGTATTCCTTCAGTGCGAAGAATGCCAGCACCATCAGGGAGAGTAAGGAGACGATGGGGTTAAAAAGTGTAGCCAGGCAGAAGATAACGAGCATGCCCCACCAGGTTTTGATTTTGTTGCCGATGCCCGAATAGTCTTTGTCCGGCTGTAGCTTTGCAATGATTTTGTACACGATATGTATGACGAGTAATGCAGTGAATATTAAGGTTAATGTGAATAATGAACTGCTCACCGAAGGATCACCTGCTTGTCTAAAATAAGATTCCATAAAAGGGTACCTATGTTATTATGAAGGAATAGTGACCACATGATAAGGGGAAATTTTGTTATGACCGATCAACGCTCCATCTATATCCTGCTCACGAATACAGGAACCTTGTTTACCAAAGTCATTCAGAGTTACACCAAAGCACCCTATAATCATGCCTCAATCTCGTTTGACCGGGAATTATCCGAGTTATACAGCTTCGGTCGTAAACATCCAAGCAATCCGCTGAATGGTGGGTTTGTGAAGGAAGATATCCAGACAGGTACATACAGCAAATATCCGAACACGACATGTGTTATTTATGAGCTTCAGGTGACAGAACGTGAAGTGGAAAAAATGAAACGTGTGCTACATATCTTCATCCGTAGCCGCCAGAAATATATGTACAACCTGCTTGGCGTCATTGGCATTACGCTGAAAGAGCCAGTGGAGTTTAGCAACTCCTACTTTTGTTCACAGTTCGTAGCAGAAATATTACAGCGATCCGGAATCAAGCTGTGGAACAAGCTGCCCGCCTTGGTGACCCCGGACGATTTTCGCCAAAGTGAAAGACTCGCGCTCGTATATGAGGGGAAGTTGGGTGAGTATAAGCCGGCAAACAAGGATCAGGACGTGGGAGAATAATATGAGATGAAAAAGCCTGCTGCCATGGATTTCTGGCTAACAGGCTTTTTGGCTAACATTAAGTAGATGGTGAAGCGGAACGATTGAAATCAACCTCTTCGAGGAATTCAATGACTTCACCGTTGGGACTATGAACAACTGCATTTCGAACTTGAAGCGGAGGTTCACCAAGCGAAATCCAATCGGGTTGGACATAAGGCTGCGCACCATAGGCAAGAGCGTGCTCGTATATCGCATCCACATTGTCTACGTATAAAGCAAAATGCAGCAGAGCCCCATATCTCACGTCTTCAGGGGACGCTGCTGGTTCGCCTTCTGCTGCGATTACAGCCCCGGGATCAAACAGTTCAATGCATGTGCGTTGATCTGGTGAGATTAACATGCAAGCCTCGGTGATGCGGAAGGCGGGTAGACTCCATGAGTGTCCAATTTTAAATCCCAGTACATCCGTATAAAACGAGAGTGTATCCTTATAGTTACGTGCTTGAATCGCTATGTGAGCAAGTCCATTTACGCCCATACTCCATCATTCCCTTCATCAGATTGTATTCTTAAATTATAAAGGGAGCGGTACATTGGAACCATGCAGTATCAAAGGATATACTGAGGTATGGCTTACACTTTATAAGCTCTTTTATCCAAATAAACGTATTAAATGAGCCTAATTCTTGGGAGGGTCTACAAGTGGGTTATGTTATAGATGAGATTGACCAACAGATTATGCGCTTGCTTCAGCACAGTGCACGAATGTCAATTGTACAGATTAGCAAAGAGGTTAACATGTCCCAGCCTTCCGTCAAGGAGAGAATCCTTAAACTGGAGGAAAACGGAATTATATCGGAATATTCGACCATTTATGATCTAGAACAACTAAACCGTGGAACAACGACGTTTATTTTACTCAAAACAGAGCGCTGTGAGGAATTGGTTCACTTCTGTGAGCAGGCGGCAGAGGTCACCGATTTATATCGGATTAGTGGCGAGTACAACTATCTGATCAAGGTACAAACGGCAACAATAGAAGAGCTTGCTGAGTTTCAGGACTCCCTGATAAAGCTTGGACCATCCAAGTCCCATATTAGTGTGAAAAATATAATGGAACACCGTGTGCTGCTGTAGGGAAGTAGCGAACATATTCGTATGATGGGTGGCAGGGCACTCAGTCCTGCCATTCTTCATTGTGCAAATGAACAATGAATTTCGTCTGTTCATCAATATAATTCTGCTTCCCCAGCAACTATAATGAAAGCGTGTTCAACAAGTGCATGGGGGGCAATGGACAATGGAACCTTTAACAATTAGCTGGATCGGCGCACTGGCAGGGCTTGCTATTGCGATCATACTGATTCTGAAGAAACTGAATCCAGTCTATTCTTTATTTTTGGGAGCAATTGTAGGCGCTTTAATTGGCGGAGCGAATCTGGAAGAGACCGTAAATATACTTGTAAATGGTACACAAAGTGTCATGGGCACCGTCCTACGTGTACTGGCTGCTGGGGTGCTTGCAGGCGTGATGATGGAGTCAGGTGCAGCGGAGACCATTGCACAGGCTATCGTACGTAAGTTTGGCGGAAGTAAAGCTATTCTTGCCTTGGCTCTGGCAACGATGATCATTACCGCGGTTGGTGTATTTATCCCTGTCGCTGTACTAATCGTAGCGCCGATTGCGCTATCTGTAGGTAACAAAATGGGGATCTCTAAGCTTGCGCTATTGTTAGCTTTATCCGGCGGTGGTAAAGCGGGGAATATCATCTCTCCAAACCCGAATACAATTGCTGCGGCAAGAGGATTCGAGCTGGATCTTAGCAATGTGATGTTGGCTGGATTAATTCCAGCCATCTGCGGATTAATTGTAACCGTTATCGTAGCTTCGATGCTCAAAAGCAAAGGTGTGATGGTCTCTGACCAGGAAGCAGAGCAAGGAGAGGTGGATACTTCTCAATATCCACCATTGAAGAAAGCGATTGTTGCACCGTTGGTGGCGATTATTTTGCTCATGATCAATCCGATCGGTTCAATTACGGGCATTGGGGCATTATCTACGTTCAAAGTGGATGCAATGTATATTCTTCCGATTGCGGGTATTATCGGTATGCTGGCGATGGGGCAGAGCAAGAACATTGTGAAGTATACAACGTCGGGACTGAACAAAATGACGGCAACGGTACTGATTCTGGTAGGTGCTGGGGGGATTGCAGGGCTGATCTCCGCATCGGATCTATCGGGCCAAGTCGTTAGTCTGATAGAAGCGTCTGGTATATCCGGTACGTTCTTGGCACCAATTGCAGGTATTCTGATGGCGGCAGCGACAGCATCAACCTCGACAGGTGTCATTCTCGCAACAGGATCGTTCGGCGATGCAATTCTGAACATGGGCACAGCTCCGCTCGCTGCAGCTGTGATGGTTCATACAGGGGCAACGGTCATCGATTCCCTGCCTCAAGGCAACTATTTTCACGTATCTGCTGATAGTATGAAGATGACCATTCGACAGCGGATGGGTGTCATA
Organism: Paenibacillus sp. MER 99-2; assembly: GCF_023714095.1. Lineage (NCBI taxonomy): Bacteria > Bacillati > Bacillota > Bacilli > Caryophanales > Paenibacillaceae > Paenibacillus > Paenibacillus sp. MER 99-2. The sequence continues at coordinate 198,100 of NZ_JAMAUZ010000003.1, forward strand.
CCTTACGAAGCGATTGTTGGTGGCACGATGGCTATTGTGGCGACGTTACTATATGGATTTATCCTTTAACAGGTTGTTTATCAAACGATCTTTAACAATATGGATGGGGTGAGAGTAATGGGAGAAAAGAGAGAAAATACATTTGTACTGGCACCAGACTCATTCAAGGAGAGCATGACAGCCAAAGAAGTCTGTGTGGCGATGGAAAACGGATTACGCAAAATCTACCCAACAGCACATTATATCCATGTACCCATGGCTGATGGAGGCGAAGGGACGGTACAGTCGTTAGTAGATGCTTCTGGTGGTGCCATTCATTATCAAGAAGTACAGGGGCCATTGGGTCAGAACGTCATGGCACAGTATGGCATTCTCGGAGATGGAACAACGGCAGCGATTGAGATGGCATCAGCCAGCGGCATTCATCTTGTGGCTCCAGAGATGCGTGATCCACTTCGCACAACGACGTATGGAACAGGGGAACTGATTCGCCGATGTCTGGATCAAGGCATTCGTAAAATTATTATTGGGATTGGCGGCAGTGCCACTAATGATGGGGGTACGGGTATGGCTGAGGCGCTCGGTGCAAAATTTCTGGATGCCCAAGGCAGTTCCCTTGAACGTGGAGGCGGTTCGCTTAACCGCTTGGCGCATATTGATGTGTCTGACTTAGATCCACGTCTCCACGAAGTGGAATTCATCGTTGCCTGTGATGTGACGAATCCGCTCTGTGGCGAACACGGCGCATCGCGGGTATTTGGCCCACAGAAGGGTGCTACGCCGGAGATGGTACGGCTATTGGATGCAAACCTGTCTCATTATGCAGATGTAGTGAACCAACAACTGCATAAGGATATTCGAGATGTGCCAGGTGCGGGTGCAGCAGGTGGTTTGGGGGCGGGGCTTCTAATCTTCACGCAAGCTACATTACGCAAAGGCATTGAGATCGTGATCGAATATACAGGTTTACGTGAAAAGCTAGTTCATGCAGATATCGTATTTACAGGTGAAGGCGGCATTGACTTTCAAACGAAATTTGGCAAAACCCCCTACGGTGTAGCCCAAGCAGCCAAAGAGATCGGGAAGCCTGTTATTGCTGTCGCGGGTTATGTAGGCGAAGGCATTGAGACACTTTACACAGAGGGGATAGATGCTGTGTTTGGCATTGTTCCAGGAGCAGCAGATCTAGATAAACTCTTGCAGGAAGGCTCAGCGAATGTGGAGCGTACCATGGAGAACATTGCGCGGGTGTTGAAACTTGGTCTTCTGCCGTCGTAGAACGGGATAAGAGTAGAATAAGGATCAGAAGAGACGGATAGCAAAATCAAAGCCTGCATGGTGGGGGATTGTGCATCCGTCTTTTGGCTGTATTACTCTAGCGATAAAAAGCGAGCAATCCGTGAGTAAGCTCAATGAGTTCGAGCCAGTTACGCGGATCTTTGCCTGTCACAGTCTGTATGCGTTTGAGTCGGTATTGTAGGGTATTGCGATGGATGTTGAGGTCATCAGCTGTCGTTGTCATGCTACCACTATGGTGAATAAAGCTGCGTAACGTCTCAAGTAGATCGGCAGTGTCCTCTAGCTTACTGACAATGTTGGATTGATTAGTTAAGTGGTCAGCACTGAAACGTACTAAAAACTGCACATCATCGTACCGTGTTAGAGGCGATGCGGGACGAAGTGCCATAAGGATGTTCATAGCCGATCTCGCCTGTTCATAACAGCGTGCAATGTTGGCTTCTCGCCTGCTGATGGCGATGAAGGCTTGCGGCTGATCCTGCTGGAACTGCTGAATGACCGGATCTACCTCAGTTTCATTCTGGATGAGCACCAACAGTGCATCCCCTGCATCCTCAAGCGTGAACCAAGGATGGGGAAGTAATGTTCGATAGGTTTCCGTGTTAAACTGTGGCGAATCCCCTTGGGATCGAATGTATAAAATAATTGTAGGTAACTGCAGATCAAGCTGATAATGCAGTGCTTCTTTTCTCATTTTCTGTGAATAGGAACCAGAATGGTTCAGGAGCCGTTCCAAAAAGGCTTTTTTGCGTGAAGCCTCATGAGCCAAATTCTCTAGTTGATTGCGCTGTTCAATAAGAAGGGATACGGTCGTGCGCACGATGTTACTGAAGGGACGAACTTCATCCGGATGCCCTGATATGCCAATCACACCCACTAGCTCATTGCTAATGATAATAGGCTCGTTCGTACCCATTTTCTCTAACCGGCCATCGTGCCACACTTCAACCATGGTTCTTGTCGTTAATGCTCGAACAGCTCCCTGATGAATGGAACCTACGCGCTCACGCTGTCCACTACCAATAATAATTCCTTGTTCATTCATAATATTAATGTTATATGGGATGTCCTGCATCATTTTGTCGACGATATCCTGTGCCTGTTTCTCCGAAAGCTGCAACATATCCGTTCCTCCTTCATCAGGTAGCCCGCCAGTGTATTATCCCTGATCCCTAATGTCTAATCATGCCTGCCCGAGTCTTGTTTGTCATTGTGCAACTGAACGAAATTATAGACGATGGATCGAGCTTACACAAGCGAGAGGGTTTGGAAAGGAGATATATCACGGCTCATCCTGTTCTTCTAATCACTGTTCGTTTATAAAGGACTCCATGACCTTCGTGTCTCTGTTTGCACGCAAATAATCAAGATGTGACTTTCCCCAACCACACATGCCATCCAGAAGAGTCCCTATGGTCTGTCCGTGTTCAGATAGGCTGTACTCTACCTTAGGAGGAACATCACCATAGAGTGTGCGAACAATAATCTGATCTTGTTCTAGCTCCCGCAGCTGTTTGGTTAATGTCCCCTGGGTAACGTCGGGAATCATCCGTCGTAGTTCGCCGAAACGTTTAGTGCCTTCCTTCAGCAAAATAAACAAGATGAGCGGTTTCCATTTTCCATTAATGGTCTCCAGTGTGGTCATTACCCCTTGTAAACGTGGCTCTTGTAAATCCATAGTATTCACCTCAACATATAGGTATATATGTTATTCTATCATACTCGATCTCTGCGATAGTCAATCTATGGTACGAAATTTCGTACTTAGTATGAATAAATTGCGTACTATTCAACATCCTTCATTTCATGAATAATGGACAAATCATTGGTGCATAGCCAGCAATTATGAATTGAAGGAGTAGATGAAGAATGAGCCAATATACATTGCAAAACCAACGTGTCGTCATTATTGGGGGAAGCTCGGGCATAGGACTTGCAACGGCACTGCAGGCAGCGGAGGCAGGTGCGCATGTGGTTATTGCCGGAAGATCAGCCTCCAGACTGGAAGAAGCAAAAGGGCAGATTGCGCGTGCAGCCGATGCCTCCAATAATAGGACAGTCGAAGGTTATGTATTGGACAATCAGGATGAGGAGCAATTGAAGTCATTTTTTAATCAGGTGGGCCAGTTCCACCATCTATTCACTCCCGGAGCTGTATATACACGTGGGTCACTGAGTTCAGATCGGGAGACGGCTGAAAGCTGTTTTAAGGGGAAGTTCTGGCCACAATATTTTGCCGCCAAGTATGCTGCTCCACATATGTCTTCTTCTGGGTCAATAACGTTGATGTCTGGTGGATTCAGTCAACGGCCACTGGATGGGGGAGCCTCTTACGCTGCTTGTAATGGAGCCATTGAGAGTTTGGGGAAAGCACTTGCTGTTGAGCTTGCACCGGTACGGGTCAACGTCGTTTCTCCGGGAACCATCTGGCGGGAAGGGCAAGAAGGAACTCCACGAGGGGATCACTTCAAGGACTATGAGCAGCTGGCGTTACTCCAGCGTGTAGGACGGAATGAAGAAATAGCACATACCGTTACCTACCTGATGACCAACACATTCACGACAGGCAGTACATTATTCGTTGATGGCGGGTATACCTTGATCTGATGAGAAAGATTCGATCTATTGATAGATCGGGTCTTTTTTTATTTGGCCATCCTCCATGTTCAGAATCGGTCCAGAGCGTTTTACTACAATACAAGTAACACTGAACAGGAGGACAGAATACATGTTATTCAAGCGGTTTATCAGTTTAATGTTGGTTATAGTTATGTTGGTGCCACTCATTAATGTGGGGGGCGTGGCCAGTGCAGATGAATTAACACCTCGTGAGCGTATTAATGAGCAGAGAAATGATTATTTCCTGAACAATGATCCAAGTATAATCTCAACTGTGCAGAGTATTTTAGAGGAGCCGGGGTTCATTAATCTACCAGATGACTATAGCTTGTTAACCGATAGTCAGAAATCGGAGATTGCCGAAGGTGTGATGAGTTTTATCTCAGACAACGTCCAGTATTCGGAGGATCGCCAGGTTGGATATATCTTTAACCTTCTATACCATTTGGCAAAACTTACGAAACAAGCGGATGCAAATACATTTCAACAAACGTCCACTTCATTATATGAATTGTTCGGAGAAGTCGATGATTACTTCCTGAATGTTAGTGATCAGGACTTGAATCAACTTCGTACGGCGAGCAGTTCGTACAGCTTGTTAAGAGGTGTAGATCAAGCATTGCTTGTCAATACAGCGTATTCTAAGTACGCAAGAGCAAACTTGGGTAATCCTATCTCTTATGGAACCAAGCTAAGCTTTATGACGACGCAGTTAGCGCTTTTTGATGGCGTGAATGGTACAAGTGTTAGTTCTGCTTTAAACAATCTTTATAACGTATACATCGCTAACCAAGATTATATACAGAATCATGATAGCAGCTTTCCACCATTTGCATTCAATTTGAGTAAAATGTCGGAGATTGTTAATGCTAGTGAGCTTGGTGAATTGGCAGATTGGATCATTGATAACAGGCCAGTGAGTGGATACTATGACAACATTGCTCAAGTGCAGTCGGCATTTGATTCGTTTTTTGCCGATGCACCGTGGTTGGATCAGTATAACGAATTCAAAAAGACCGCTAGAAGGACTAACCCAGAGGATATCCAGCAAGCTATAGCGTTCTTTAGCGACGAGCAGTTCGTAGTGTTACCTGATTTTAAATCCCTGACTACTGAAGATCAGCAGGCTGTGGCAGATTACCTATTGCGAATTGACCCACCAACAGGGGGATACGCCAACCAAGGGCAAGTTCAAATTATGGTGGAAGTCGCTATGCGCGCACTCGATGTGATGCACCAGATCGGGGAGCCAACTGCTAAGACTGCGCTTGATGCATTTTATACCAAACAAGCAGAACGTGCTAATTACTTTAATGATGCGGTTGATCGAGAAGAGTTCTATCGTCTTGTTAACATGTATCTCACTTCCTCTGATCTAGAAAAGCGTATGACAGCATACCGATTCGAACTGAGACTCAGTACAAGCTCAGCGATCAATCGTGTAATGGGCGAAACGGAATCAGCGGTAGAAGGAACCCCATACCTTAATCTGGTTGAGACGAAAGCAGATATGAAAGATACAATTGAGAAAATTGTTTATATGCAGAGCAAGGTCGAAGTATACAACATCGATAATCCGACCAAACCGATGGAGAAGTTCCCGCTAGACTTTAGTGATTACGATACGATGACTAGCACAGAAAAGAATGAGTTGGCCCAACAAATGTTGGAGAAACGTCCGAATGCAGGATATCTAACCTATGCAGCTATTCAAAATGCTTTTAATCAATATTTGAATCCGGATATCGATAATGGTAATAAATATGATTTGCGTGATGTGAACTATGCAAGAGAGGACGAAGATACGGCTGATATGATCATGGCTATAGAACATCTCGAGGGTATCACCTTACCTCAGGAATATTCTAACTTCACGCCAGAACTAAAAAAATATGTAGCTAGATTCTTGATCTATCAAGTTGGGGAAGACTATGAAAAAGAGTCACAAGTTCAATATATGATTGAGCTTGCTGTACAGGCACAATTAGTCTGGGAGCAGAAGGAACTGGGTGTTCTTCAGGATAAACTAGATGTTCTAGCCCAGTCTTTGTCCGATGGTCTTAAGCATTTCAATGATCGTAAAACAGAGAGTCTGCAGGATGTCGGACAGCGTTATCTTGATCTCGGTAAAGTGAATAAACCTGTATTTGCATATACGTTTTTGCACTTATTGGTGAAGGAGCGGTTGGAAGGAACATCAGCAGGGGAAATTCCCAACCCTGAGTTCATTCTTGGACTTCTCTCCGCACCGTTCGAACCGATTGAGAATGCTATTACGGTAGATCAAATGAACGAGTGGCTTGATACAACGATGAAAAATCAGTTGAGTGGTGAACAATTTTTCCATGGCAAAAAGATCGACTTCTCAGGCTCACTTAATCTATCCAGAAGAGCGGACCTTAGCAATGAAGGCAAAAAGGAACTGGCGGACTGGGTTCTGGAGCATAAAGAGGACGGTTATGAGAGTGCTTCGCACTTGCAATATGTGATTGACTCATTCTTCACCGCTCCTAATGTAACAGCAGACAACACGAATAAGAGATTGATTGGCCTAGAGCCTACAATGGAAATTTCTTTTGATGGCGGTGTTCATTGGCTTGATCTAGCATCGATTGACCGTTTGGATTTCAATAGAAATGTGACAGTGCTGGTACGTTATAAAGCGATCAGTGATGAGATGCCAGGGCGTGCTCTGAAATTTGTCTTTACAGCGAAAGAATCAGATGGTGGTAACACAACAACACCAACTAATCCATCAACGCCTAGCCCATCTACGTCAACACCGTCTACCGGGTCATCAAGTACAACACCTGCTCCAGCTACGAAACAGGAACAGATTGTTGTAGATGTGAACGGTGTTAACGGCACCAACTTGACCAAGACACCGATTACTCGCACAACTGAAACGAATGGTATAATCAAAGATTTGGTGAAAATGAGTGAAGCGATTGCCAAGGAATCGGTGGAAAAAGCGAAGCAGCTTGGAACAGACACAGCACGTATTGTCATTCCAGATGCCCAAGATGCTGTGTCCGAGACACGGATTGAACTGCCAAAAGCAGCCGTTAAGGCACTGAATGATGGTGCGCTTAAACTTGAAATTTCTACAGGCAATGTCGTGATATCTGTTCCGACGAGTTCGATTGCTGGATTCGATCAAGACTTGTATTTCCGCGTCGTTCCATTGAAGTTGGAATCAGAGCGTAAGGAAGTAGAAGAGCGTGCGAAGAAGGAGCGGTTGATTCAAGAGATTGCTCCCAATACGAACGTGCGTGTACTGGCTCGTCCAGTTGAGATTGAAACCAATATGCAAAGCAGAGAAGTTACGTTGACATTACCACTGCGTAATAGCTTGCCAACAGATCCAGCTGCGCGTCAGCAAGCATTGGACAACCTGGCGATCTACATCGAACACAGTGACGGTACCAAAGAATTGATTCAAGGTAAACTGGTGAAACTCAAAGATAATAGTGAAGGTATAGAGTTTACTGTAACCAAATTCAGTACGTTCACACTTGTCGTTGTGGATGGCTTGAAAGCTTCGCAAAGTTCACAGCTTCCATACATTCAAGGCTTTGGGGCAGACTTCCGTCCAGATGCGTTGGTAACACGTGCGCAAATGGCGGCTATGCTGGCTCGCAACCTGACGGATGAAGCAGGATCAAGCTCTGCTGCTAGTGTGAACTACACGGATGTATCTGCAACGCATTGGGCAACAAGTGAGATTCAGAAGGCTCAATCCGCAGGTATCATGAACGGGTTGAACACTACACAATTTGCGCCGGAAGGCTCCATTACCCGTGCACAGATGGCAACGATTGCGTATCGTTGGATGCAGCAACAACAAGCAAGTCCAACTGTCGGTGCTGCAGCAGAAGTTACGTTCACGGACGTATCAGCAGACCTGTGGGCATCGGATGCGATTGCTTATGTTCAGTCTGCAGGCTTAATGGTTGGTTATAGCGACGGTACGTTTAAGCCCAATAGCAAGCTTACACGTGCTGAAGCTGTAAAAGTTCTGAATGTGCTGTTCAATCGCGCACCACGAACTGGAGTGGTGACACCTTCATTCAACGATGTACCAGCAACACACTGGGCATATGCAGACATTGAAGCGGCAGCGCAAAAATAATATTTTCACAGGTCAACAGGTGATAGGATCGTAGGAGAAAATAATAGATAGAAAATAGAGCTGTTCCAAGTGCCATATCGTGGCGAGGGACAGCTCCTTTTTGCGTTTACATATAACCCAACAATGGCTCGTGTGACTAAACAATGATTTGTCAAACCATCGGATTGTGATGCTTCCCAATCTAACGAACCGAGGAGACGCTATTGGCAGCAAATTTGACAAACTGAATATCTAACGAATCATAGCGACATTATTCCACTGTAAACGTAGAAGATTGGGCTACTTTGGAAGCCTTCTTTTACCAATAACTTCTCTCAGGTTCGTTATAATCGGTATCTCAGCTTTATCGGTCATATAAGACTTGTTAGATTCGTTAGCGCTGTGCCCATCCAAGTCGTGATGCTCAACAGGCAGTTTGCTACTCTTAATCGGGGGATTCCGGACATTATCGTAAAATATTCATTCTTCCGCAGAGCTTGGATAGAAGCTACCCTCTTGCAGTTGGTTTACAAATCCCTGAAGCCAAATATAATATTGCTCCGCATGTTGCAGCTTGTGCAGGTCACGCAGTGCTTCGTTCCGGTCTTCAGGTAAAGTATGTTCTGACAGGATGATCGCTGACAGATCAGGAATGACTTCTCGTATCCCCTCTAACATCACATCCACTTCCCGCTGTAGCTTCGATCCGAAGAAGTTCTGAAAGGTTCGGTAGAAGTCCGTTTCAGCCAAGTACTGATCCTGCCGATCCTTTTTCTCATCTAGCTTATATATCATCTGTGATTCCGTAAGTGAACGAACAGCGTAGCTCATATTGCTTTTACTCATGTTCATAGAGGTCTTCATTTCTTCAAGTGTCATGGGTCGATCCTCAAAATACATAATCCCATACAATTTGCCAAACGTATGATTAACTCCATATAGATCCATCGTGTTCGCGATGGCGTCGATGACCTTCTCCCTTAGCTCATACCGATCGGGCAATGAAGAATGATTCGGGTTCCCGGTAGTTTCTTTCACCACAATGTCACCTCAAGTTTATGATAACGTTCCCACTAGCCTCTTCATATTTTACATGACTCGTTTCAATTTTAACATAACCCTGAAATAGATTTTTCAATACGAGTGTACAATCATTTTTGTACGGAATAAACAAACAATTGGTTTATGCCAAACATTTCTAAAAGATTAAAGAAAAATTGAACATAAGGAGTGGGGGAATTGCGATTAAAGCTATGGAGGGAGTCTGAAGCGGTATTATTCACGTTGCCGGCTCTAATCCCGTTGCTGGTTTTCTGGCTGGGGCCTCTCGGATATATCGTTTATCTCAGTTTCACCGATTGGGACTTCATGAGCCCAGACAAGTTATTCGTTGGTTTAGATAATTACAGCTATCTGCTTACCAACTCTGAATTCTATCAATCTTTGAAAGTGACGTTGTTATTCGGGCTAGGGAGTGTAATTCCAACCATCGTTGGTGGACTAGCACTGGCTATGCTCATGAATAGCAAAATCAAATCAACTGGAATCTTCCGCACATTACTCTTCTCGCCTTGGGTAACGCCAACGGTTGCGGTATCCATCGCATGGTCTTGGATCTTCGAGCCAGAGGTAGGGCTTGCTAATCTTATGCTGGGCTGGGCAGGAGTATCTCCTATTGGATGGTTGCGTGACGCAAACTGGGCACTGGTTGCCGTGCTGATCGTTACCCTGTGGAAGTCGATTGGCTGGGCGATGGTGTTCTATCTGGTTGCACTGCGCAACCTGCCCTCTGATCTGCTCGAAGCGGCTTCCATTGATGGAGCAGGGAGTTGGGATAAGTTCCGGAGTATTACGTTGCCACTAATCTCACCAACGACGTTCTTCCTTTCCATTATTCTGACGATTCAGTCTCTTCAGGCTTATGACCAGATTAACGTCATGACTCAGGGTGGACCAGCGGGATCGACCAGAACGTTGCTGTATATGTATTACCAGTCTGCATTTGAATCCTTCAATGTGGGTGAGGCTTCATCCATCGCCGTTGTAATTATTCTGATCTGCGTACTGCTCTCGGGAGTATCCTTCCTGCTTGGCAGACGTTTGGTGCACTACTAATGACAATGACGATGCCTAATAAGAAGATTCAGAAAAGGATGAAGCGCAAGGAGATGCAGAATGTGTCGGTAAAATTGAAAATAAGTAAACTCATCCGCTATCTGTTATTAGCAATTATTGCGCTAGGTACAGCATTTCCTTTCTATTGGATGGTCATTAGCGGATTCAAAACAAATGATGAGATCTGGCAATTCCCGCCGACCTTCTGGCCGGAGACATTCCTGTGGAGCAATTACGTGGATGCTTGGAATGCCGCACCATTTGCTCGTTACATTTTGAACAGTACCGGGGTAGCCTTGGCGATCTGTTTATTCCAGATCGTCAACTCCAGTATGATGGCGTATGCTCTGACTCATATGAAATTCCGCCTCAAAGGTACACTAACCTCTTTAATTCTGGTGGGTTATATGATACCGAGTACAGCTGTGTATCTGCCTAGTTACATGGTGCTTAGCGAGCTAAACTTGCTGGACTCCTACACAGGCTTGATTGTGTCCAACTGTGTCAGTGTGTTCTCGATTTTCCTAATCCGCCAAGCGTTCATGCAGGTATCTCATGAATTGGTAGAAGCCGGACAGCTGGATGGTGCATCCCATTTCCGAATCTTATGGACCATTATCGCGCCACTTGTTCGATCCAGCTTCGCGGTAATGGTACTGATCACGTTTATCGAGCAGTACAACAACTATTTCTGGCCGATGCTGATCACCAAAGACCCTGATCTGCAGCTAGTATCGGCTGGTCTGAGAAGCTTCTTCGTCGAAGGCGGGGCATATGGACTGGCGTGGCCGCAAATTATGGCTGCGAGTGCCTTCACCATCGCACCACTCCTTGTTCTCTTCTTGTTCACTCAGAAAACGATCATGCAAAGTGTCAATATGACGGCTGGTGTGAACAAGAACTGATACGAATCACCGAACACCCTGCATCAACTAGATACATGCTATTAACCGTACTAACCAACATTTCACCTAAACGGGAGGAACAACAATGAAGTGGAGTCAAGCGAACATGACATGGAAAAACAGACTGAGGTCAAACTGGAAGGGTGGTATGTCCCTCGTACTGGCGGCAAGTTTTGCTCTGCTGACAGCTTGTGGATCATCGGCACCAGCCGAGTCCGATACAACGGCTGCTGCAAGTGGAACAGAGACTCAGGCGAAGGCGCCAGTAGAAATTGAATTCTGGTATGGTCTCGGTGGTAACCTGGGCGACAATATGAAGAAGACGATTGATGCGTTCAATGCTTCCCAGGACGAAGTCGTTGTCAAAGGAATTGTACAGGCAGACTACACAGAGACAGAACAGAAGCTGCAAGCAGCGATTGCTTCCAAGAAGGTTCCAGCGGCTGTACTGAGTGCCAACATTGACTGGGCTCGCAAAGGCTACTACGCACCAATGGATGAGATGATCGCAGCGGATTCGAATTTCCAAAAGGATGACTTCATTCAAACGTTCCTGAACCAAGGAGAAGTGGACGGCAAACAATACTTCCTGCCAATGTACGGAACAACTCAAATCATGTATTACCGTATGGATACGCTCAAAGAGAACGGAATCGACCCGGCAAGCCTGACGTCGTGGGAGAAGCTTGCTGAGGCAGCAGCGAAAATGAGCAAACAAGAGAATGGCAAGACCACCTTCTACGGCTGGCAACCAATGTGGGGTAGAGACAACATGATTGATGCCGTAATGGGTAAAGGTGGACAGATTCTTAGTGATGATGGCAAGACGGTTATGATCGATTCCCCAGAGTGGATCGAGACATGGGATCTGTTCCGTAAATGGATTCATGAAGACAAGATCATGGGCATCGAGTACGGTGGTCAAGGTTGGGAATATTGGTACAAAACGATTGATAATGTGATGAAAAATAAAGCAGCAGGTTACACGGGCTCCAGTGGTGACCAAGGTGACCTAGACTTCAGCATTGTCGCTGCAATGCAACAACCAGGCTGGGAAGGTATTGGTGAAGGTAAGCCAGTTGCCAATGCAATTTTGGCAGGTATCCCGGCAGCAGCAAGCCCTGAGCAACAACAAGCAGCATATAAGTGGCTGACGTATTTCTCTAAGACTGAAAATACAGCTGCATGGTCGATGAATACAGGTTATATCGCAGTTCGTCAATCTGCTCAAGAAGATCCAGAGTTCAAGAAATTCAGTGAGGAAAATCCACAAATTACAGTACCACTTCAACAGGCAGCTCATGCATCTGCTCCATTCCGTGATCCAACGGGAGGTAAGATTAATGATGCATTGAAGGATGCAGCAGATAAAGTGCAGATCAATAACGTTCCGGCAGCAGAAGCACTGAAGGAAGCAAAAGAGAAAGCTCAGAAAGAGCTTGATCGTATCGCGAAGTAAGGTTGAGCTAAGCTACCTTTCAGCTGTAGATCTAGAATAACTTAATCAGTATTGATACAGGGATTATATTGATAACAGAAGCAATCAAGCCGGGAGGGCGGTACATGCAAGATGTACCGTCCTTTCGGTTCATTACAATGGTAGATAAGGAGTTTATCAGATGCAACAAGAGGAGACGTATGTAGGTGGATCGCCTCATCCGATTCAAGCAGTCCTGTTTGACAAAGACGGAACGTTACTTGATTTTACAGGCATGTGGGGGTTCTGGACCGATTGTGTGCTTAACGACTTCAGAGAACGGTTGGCTGCCAGAGAAATGCATATCGATGCCGCTGATATTCCACAGATCTGGGGTACGGTCCATGATGAGCAGGGACGTATGAATGGATATGATGTACGCGGACCACTCGCCATGGGAACGATGGATGAAGTATATGCCGTGTTGACCTGGCATGGATACCAAGCAGGATTGAGCTGGGCTGAAGCCAAGATCATGGTGCGAGACTGCCTGGCGCATGCAGAAGAGGCGATGGAGATTCATCGTCCAGCACATTCGTTACCAGGTGTTCGTGAATTCTTAGAACTATGCCGTAATCAGGGTGTGGTCATGGGGGTTGTGACAGCCGACGACACCCATAGTGCGGTTAAGCATCTGCAATGGATGGGGCTAGATGCATTCTTTGACGTGGTAATCGGTACGGATCTCGTGGATCGTGGCAAACCTTTTCCCGATATGGTGTCGCTCGCCTGTGAGAAGTTAGGTATACCTGCATCGCGGGTCTTGGTTATTGGTGATACGGATGGTGATATGGAGATGGCGCGCGCGGCTGGTGCAGCTTATAAGATTGGAATCGGAGAACCTGGGCGACTTACGCTCGCAGATCGATTAATTCAGTCATTTCATGAGCTTCTGAATGGTGGTTTGGCGAATGACTAATGCTCAAACGTATCTGGGTTGGGTGCTGCTCGCCCTTGCCATTGGACTGGAGCTGAGTGCCACCATTTTGCTCAAAGTATCAGATGGTTTCTCTCGTTTATGGCCTTCGGTGATGATGTTTGTCTGTTATGGAGCAAGCTTTACGTTCCTCAATTTTGCAGTGAAATATATGCCTCTAGCGGTGGCTTATGCGATCTGGTCTGGCGTGGGGATTACACTTATTGGTATTGTGGGTCATTACTATTTTGGCGAACGTCTTCGGTTGACTTCTATGGTATGGATTGGCTTTATTCTGATCGGCATTATTGGACTGAAATGGAGTGATTCCTGATGAAAAATGAACATTTGCCTGAGCTGCCTCTTGCCAGCTTTCAGGTGATTACGGATACGCATGTACGAGACGATGCAGATCACATTCATAACCGGCATTTGGTGCAGGCCTTAGCGGATATAGCAACCTTCAGTCAAGGAAGCAGTGGCATTATGCATGTTGGCGATGTGACAGATCGAGGTCTACCGGCTGAGTATCGTGAACTTGAGCGCATACTGAAGCAACATGCTGAGAACTTACCTGATATCCGCTACACGGTGGGGAATCATGATATTGGTGCTGTTGTGTTTCAAAATCCTCCATTGATTCTAGTAGAGATGACAGCAGATGAAGTGGCAGGGCTATTAGAGCAAGATGAGGTTCTGGATTCAGCAACGGGCTTCGCCAAAACACAAACGGCGGCTGAATCAGCTGCGATAATTAAACAGTTAACTGGCGGTATGTACAAGTTGCCTTCCAATCTCAAGCCAGATGAACAGTTGATCTCTGAGGAAGCCGCAGGGGTTGAGTCCATCACGGTTGCCGAACTATGGCATCGTCGAATGAAGCATTTTGAAGACACAACAGGTATGAGAGGCACCTATCACGATCACTGGATTGATGGCTATCATTATATCTTCTTAGGTACGGAGCAGCCTCATCCGAAGGACTGCGAGTTATCTGCCGAACAATTGGTATGGCTTGAGCTTACGTTGTCTGAGCATGCAACGCCAGATCGTCCGATCTTCCTGTTCCTACACCAGCCGCTCATGAACACGGTAGCGGGATCAATGAAGGAACAAGGATGGTACGGGGTGAATCAGGATGCTGAGCTTAAGGCGATTCTGACCCAGTATCCGCAGGCTATTCTTTTCACAGGTCATACACACTGGCAGCTTGAAGCACAACGTACAATGTACGATGGAGAAGGGCGGATGCCAACGATGTTTAATGCCTCTTCTGTTGGTTATCTCTGGACGGATCAGGACGAGCATCTGGAGGGCAGTGAAGGGCTTCACGTGGAGATTTACAAGGATCGGGTCGTTGTGAAGGGACGCAACTTCGTGACAGGTGAATGGATTGAGGGTGCGGAGTTTACGGTACATTATCCGGTATTAGATTAATCATGAGGCAATCATAAGTATCATAAGTGAGCAGAAGCGGTTCACATGTTGTGGGTTAGTCTACGTTAAAGGGTCATCCTTAGATAAGGGTGGCTCTTTTAGTTTTAGGTAGATTATGCCATTCTAATTTTGGTACAGTGTAGGTTGGATTGGTTTAGCTTGGATACGCTACATCTGAAGCATGCATACAGCATGACCCGCCAAGACAATAGTGCTCACGGTCGTTCCTCGAAATTACGGAGAAAGGAGGTTAGATCAATGAAAGGTCACAAATTAATCGGGAGTATATTGGTTGTGAGCTACATTAGTGTGATGTTTTCTTCCCAGAGATCGGCGACATTTTTACTGTTGATGCCATTAGTTGCGTTCACAATCTTTCTATTTCTGGAAGTTACACGCACAGGCAAGATTAATACGTCTCTCTTCCTTTATTGGATGGTTACAGTGTCCCTACTATTAATACATATCAGCTTAGCTGTATCAGGTGTTTCTTTTAAGGGTTAGATGTATATCACAAAGAGGTGGAACTTACGAATGCAGCTAGACAGAAGTTACAGTTTAAAAGAGGTAGTTAAACAACTAGGATTAATACTGCTACTGCCTGCAATCTTTTTTATCATTACATCCTTAATATTAGAGATGTTAGGCGTGAAAAATGTAGATACAACGTTTGTATTCATATTGTTTCAAATCATAGCGTATACGTGGTTTCTTGCGCTTAATCCAAGGTTCAGAGAATACATACGTGATCCACTATGCTCCAAAGTAAAGATAAGAACGGCCGCCTTCTATATCATCGCTGGGTTCGTATTATTGGCTTTAACTTCAGTGCTAATCTTAGGAACTGGAATAGAAACAAATGAGGGTCAGCGTCATCTCTTCGAATCGAGTGATCTTCGTTCAGCCGTGACGCTTCAAAATATCTTTGTTATTTTAGCCATTTCTATAATTATTCCGTTCTTCGAGGAACTGTTATTTAGAGGATTGCTCTTTACAACGATCTCAAATAAATATGGAGCATGGTGGGCATTAATCATCTCTTCAGTGGTCTTTGGTATGCTACACGGTGGTGTTTTTATAGCTACATCCATTTTTGGACTCGTGTTTGCCTACATTTTTTATAAAACAAAATCACTGATCCCAGGAATTTTACTCCATATGATCTGGAACTCATTAAGTGTGTTTCTCACATAAGACATGTCGACAGAGAGATCAAATTTAAATAAGAAAGTTCCACGTGAAACGTAGTAGCAGAGCGGAATCTGGGTAAAGTTGTAAATGGGTACGACAACGAATTATACTCAAATAGATACACATGCGGATTACGTAAAGTGCGTTATCAAAGTGCGGAATTTTTTGAACAACCTATTTAAATGTTAGTTTAACCTATCCATGGAGAGGGAGTAGAAGCGGCATGAGAGAACTTCAAGTTGAAACGAAGTATGGTACAGTTCAAGGCGAGCTTTTGCATGGTACACGTGTGTGGAAAGGTATCCCGTATGCCAAACCGCCAGTAGGTGAGTTGCGTTTTCAAGCGCCAGTACCACCGGAATCATGGGATGGAATAAGACAGGCTACACAATTTGGGCCTGAGAATATACAGCCTCGCCACGAATCAGATTGGACAGGTGGGCAACGGCCAGTGGAGTCAGAGGACAGTCTATATCTGAACATCTGGGCACCGGAAAAAGAAAGCTCGCAATCTCTACCTGTTATGGTATGGATTCATGGGGGCTCATTCGTATCGGGCTCAGGCAGTCAACCGGTATACGATGGAACGCAATTAGCGCATAGAGGTGATGTCATCGTTGTCACCATCAACTACCGACTCGGGCCACTCGGTTTCCTGCATATGGCTCCACTCGGTGAGTCCTATGTGACGAATGCAGGTCTACTTGATCAGGCCGCCGCCCTACAATGGGTGAAGGACAATATCTCAGCGTTTGGCGGGGATGCTAACAATGTTACGGTATTCGGAGAATCGGCAGGTAGCATGAGCATTGCAGCTCTAATGGCCATGCCTGCAGCTAAAGGATTATTTAACCGTGCCATCATGCAAAGTGGGGCTTCACAGTTCATAACCGCGGAACAAGCATCTACGATGCGTGAAGGGATGTTGAAGATTCTTGGCGTTGAGCCAGACAATCTGCACAAACTGAGAACTATTCCGGCAGAGGAGATTATCGCAGCAGGTCAGACTCTTAAACAGCAGATCGGTGCTGGGATGGCTCTGTTATTCCAGCCTGTACTGGATGGCAATACCCTACCTCAGACTCCACTTGAAGCGGTGAACGCAGGTTCCGCGCAGGACATTCCTGTTTTAATTGGAACAACATTGCATGAAGGTGCGCTATTTATCCAGCCACATGTACCTTTCTCACCCGAGCTTGATATGGTACAAGGTGTGGACTTTATGGCACCAGATCTCGATAACCGCGTTGCCATCGCAGACAGTTATCCAAAGACGGCAGATGGTCAAGCTCAAGTCATGACGGATCTCTTCTTCTGGCGCTCATCGTTACAATATGCGGCAGCTCAGCAGAAGCACGCACCCGTCTGGATGTATCGCTTCGATTGGGTGATGCCCGAGCATCCATTGTTAAAAAGAGCAATTCACAGTATTGAAATGTTCTTTGTATTTAATACATTACCTGTATTGAAATTCATGAATGCCGAGCCAGACGAGGCAGCGGCAGAGCTTGCGCTCAAGGTACAGGATGCCTGGATTTCCTTTGCCAAGCAAGGTAAGCCAGAAACTGCGGGTGTAGCATGGCCTGCATATGAACAGGATCGCGCAACGTTGATCTTCAACCATGAAATTGAAGTTGTTAATGATCCTGAAGCGTCTAAGCGGGAGCTACTGGGTCTATAACGATAAAGCGTATATAACGTGGTATAACGAAGGAGTTCATTACCCTATTTTCCCCAAGAGTATGAATACCGCGGTGCCCATTTGAATTCTCATATTCACAGTGCAGCTAGGTTGGAACAAGAATAAGGCGACTTCCATGTACGATTGAATGGAAGTCGCCTTTTGTTATACACCATGAATGAGACTAGCTTCAATAGAACATATACAACACCTATTTCCTAGAGGCACGTGTATGGGATACTTCGTCAAAGTAGAAGGAACGTTTGCCCCCAGAGAACAGAACCATTAATACATGAATGATGAGGATCATCGAAACGACCATGTACAGCATAACCATACTGACAGACAGCCAGATGAGGTAAGGCTGAAGGAGCCCATCATGCGTATTTTGGAAGGCATAGTCGTTAACCAACCGAATGATCGTAAATGACAACCACGGAACATAGAGTGCAATGAACCTTTTGAATATAGCGTTATGCGTGGGTTCATCGGTTTGTCGATTAACATAACGGAATCGTAGAATGGCTGAGCCTGGAGTTACTCCGTTTCGTAGCCATGGAATACAGAAGAGTACAATAAACATTCCTACAGAGGTATTCAACACATCGTTAATGACATTTGAATCGGTGAAGATCGACATCGCATTGGAGATCAATACGATCATAATCCCATCAATCATAATTGCGAGCAATTGTGCCACAGGATATACGCGGTTCTGCTCCACGATCTGTTCGCTTTTCGCCTGGATGCTTGCCCGTGAAGGAAACAGCGCTAGTAGAATGGGAGCTACGAGATATCCAAGTACCGCGCCTGACGTGTTGGCTAACAGATCATCTACATCAAACAGACGGTAAGGACAGGTGTAATAACCGTAGAGTCCTGTGAGCTGCGTTAGTTCGAAGAATAGGGAAAGTCCGAAGCCACTAAACAAAGCAACTTTCCAGTAAGATCTTTTTTGTAAGAAGTATCGAAGGTAAACACCGAGCGGCATAAGCAATAGAATATTAAACAAAACCTGCAAGAATGCTCTACCTTGAATCATGCCAAGATAGGTGGAGGGCTGTGACCATACAATAGGTGTCTCGCGCATAATGTCCTTCACAAATGTGAACGGGACAAGGTTATAATAGATTGTGTCAGCAGCTTGCTGCGCACAGGTGTTTCGTGTGGATGGCAATGGAAGGATGACGAGACAGTAGGCAGCCAGAATGTAGAAGATAAACGAAAAGCTAACGAAGAAGCGAGACCAGCTAAAAAAGCCGTCTTTGCGATAACCGTAGATCAGCCACGGAACGAGCAGGAACATGGACATAACGACGAAGATAGCCAATGCCGCCTGTACAGGAAATACATAGGAAGACATGAGTGAGAACTCCTTTATAACGTAAATTTAGGTCTGTGTATGTGACCCCTTAAGGGGAAAACTTCGTGAAAATTTGTTGCTCAGCGTGTTGTACTGGATAGTTATATGTTAAAGCGATACCCTTAATGTAAGGGATGATTGAACCTTAAATTTGGTTTAAATTTAGCGATTTCACTTAGGGTATAAGGCGTATCAAGGTGGAAGAATGTAGCGTAATCCCTTATACTTGCTGGGAAGCATATATAAGAATGGAGAGTTTAATACATATGTCGAATTTGCCTAATTGCCCGAAATGTAATTCCGAGTACACCTACGAGGACGGAAACCTACTCGTTTGTCCAGAATGTGCTCATGAATGGTCTTTGGAAGCTGAGAATGAGAATACAGAGGATAGCAAAGTTGTGCGGGATGCAAACGGAAATGTGCTGAATGATGGGGATACGGTAACGGTCATCAAGGATCTGAAGGTAAAAGGCAGCTCACTCGTCGTGAAGCAGGGCACGAAGGTGAAGAATATCCGTCTGATCGACGGAGATCATGATATTGATTGCAAAATCGATAGCCTAGGTGCGATGAAGCTCAAGTCCGAATTTGTGAAGAAAATCTAGCAACATGTAAAAGAATGTTCAATTTCGCATATTGTGCGAACTGGATGTTCTTTTTTTATTATTATTGCGTGTCGATAAAAAATGAACCTTTCCAAGCATGGCTTTGTCTATAGATTTGAAGCAGGCAGAAATACAGAGAGGAGGGTGGGTTTTGAGCGACAAAGAATTGTTCGAGATGTACAACAAGGATGTGTACCGCACCTGTTATTACATGCTCCATCATGCGCAGGATGCGGAGGATGTATGCCACGATGTGTTCATCACCGTATTTCGTCAGGACTGGAGAAAGGTTGAATATATGAAGACATGGTTGATGAGAATCACGGTAAACCATTGTCTTAACTTTCTGAAGAAGAAGCAATCTGCTAAAGAGCGCGAGAAGAAACAGTTTATGCTCACAGCGCAGGCTACAGCTCATTCCGCTGATCAGGCAATGGAGCAACTAGAGGAATCGGAAGCGTGGAAACAATGGATTCATGAATTACCCGAGAAGATACGTTCAGCCATATTGCTGCGGTATGTGAATGAACTGAGTTTGTCAGAAGCTGCTGAGATTCTAGATGTGCCGATCGGAACGGTGAAATCCAGAGTGTATAAAGGGCTGCGGCTATTACGAAAGAAGTGGGAAAAGGCCAGAAAGCTCCATCAGAAAGGGGAAGTGTATGGTGAAAAGTACAGAAAATCAATTGTCTCATCATCTGAAAAATGATAAAGATATGCCTTATCCTGACTTTGATGCAATGTGGAATCAGATTAGCCAGGATCAAGAACGTTGTCCCGCTTTACATGTATCAGGAACCAGAGAATACGCAGGACGACGTATACAATTCAAGAAGACGGTACTGATTGGTACGGCCGCAGTTGTGTTGTTGGCAACACCGGTATATGCCGCAGTTCATTATAACTGGGATGATCTGTTGGATGGCAGAAGTGGAATTCAGCATGCCTTGCAGATGGAGCTTGGCCAGCAGCTTAACCAGTCGATGACGTTAGACGGAGTAACGTTGACGCTGGATACTGCTTTTGCAGATGATAACCGTACTGTCATCTTGTATACACTTGATCCGGGAAAGTATACGGGCGACAACATCGAGTTCTCCTCTATCGGTCTTCAGGGTGAGGATGGCAAGCTGATTGAGGGCAGGTATCACCATGTATATGATTCAGATGAAAGCAAGTTTAAGGGATACTTTGAGACCGAGTGGACACCGAAAGGCAAGCTTGCAGATGTTCACTTTATCGTGGGCGGCATTCAGATGTTAGTTCCTGCAGAGGCTCCACTTACCATCGATCCGTTGCAAAAGGATGTGCAAACCTTCAACCTTGATAAAGATGGTCTGGGAACGTTGGAAGTGAGTGCGTTCAGCGATAAGCAAAATCAGGTGATGTTGTCTACGTCTCTGACTTTTGAGCAACCTGAGGTTCGTGACTATGCCTTCCCGCAGGTGATCATCTACGATCATGATGGAAATGTAATCAAGGAAAGCACCGGAGGTGTCTTTGGTACACCGGGCGATCATGGCGAATACACAGCAGAGCAGTACTATAGCCTAGAGACGTTGAAGGAATCGGCTGCATCCTATGTGCTTGCTTATAATAGACAGGAAAGTCAGGTGGATCAAGCCTTCAACATCGACATCCAGTTGGATAAGACGGAGATGCTCAGTGGAACAAGTACAAGAGCACTGAATTTACCTATGGAAGGTCTGCCCGAAGGAGCGCAGATCAAAGAAGCCATTATTACCCCTACACAGATCAGAGTGATTATTAGTCACCAGGAGAAATATATGCCATTGTCCTATGTGAATTACACACTGGATGTGGAGGGAGCGACGTTGTACGGTGGGTTGATGAACAGTGGCCTGGAGTATGAAACGGAGCTTCGTTTTGAGATAACGCCGGGTATGGAAGTGAATCAGGACACCCCGATCGCCTTGATTGCTAGTCACAAAATCAACCAGTTCCATGGTGAATTTGAACCGGTTACGCTGACGCAGATCAGTGAAAAGCCACAACAATTGGATACCGTGCTCGGGGGTTACGTTGTTCATTGGACATATTATCGCAAAGATGGCGATCTATACGTGGAGAGATATAGCGACAATCCTCAGTTTGGCGGGGTGAATCAGACCTATATGATCGAAAATGGAAAACGAAGCTATGGCAAAGTGACCAATGCCCAATTCTCCGGTGATGGCGATAACAAGGGTATCGATCAATATAAGCAATACACATCCGATACGGCAACCGTATACCCTTGGGCGTATAGTACAGAGGAGCCTGAACGCAAAGTATCGGTTCAGTTGCAAGAGAGAACGAAATAAGATTGACAGGAAATATATGGGTGAACTATACTAACTAGAATTTAATTCTAAACGATAAACGCGATGATCAGGAGTATTAAGGATTATGGTTGGTCTCAGAGAACTGTCGCAAGTGGTGTGAGGCAGTCCAGCCCGTTCCCAACTCGCCTGTGAGTGGCAGGATCGAAGAGTGTGTAGGCAGTTTATGCCTAAAGCCTAGGCACAGGCTGAGGTACATGCTAAGCATATGGAACCTTAGCACAAAGCCAAGCCAACTGTAGGTCCTGACGGTTCATCTCCGTGATCAGATGCTGAGAGTCTATGACAGATTCAATATGTATTCAATGTATCCTGTCATGGATGAAGAAGAGTGGTACCGCGAAGGTCTAACCTGTCGCCTCTTAGCTGAGGCGGCAGGTTTTTTTGCTTTTTTTGACCGATACATTCAGGAGAGAGTAGGTGGCGAAGGTGAAAAGAGAGAGTATTATTGATTACTATTCAGGTTTCGATGAGTGGGGAAGGCTGGAACGAGAACCGCTTGAGTTCATCGTCAATATGCATTACATCAGAGAGCATCTTCCGGCTGGCGGCTGCATTCTCGATAATGGTGCTGGGCCAGGGAAGTATGCCATAGAGCTGGCTAAGTTGGGGTATCGTGTTACCTTGTCTGATCTGACACCAGTATCGGTGGATATTGCTCAGCAGAAGGCGCAGGAGCTCGGCGTAATGCAGCAATTTGATGGATTCCATGTGCTGGATGCAACTTCGCTCTCAGGTATCGCGGACGAAACTTATGATGCGTCTCTCATGTTGGGGCCACTATATCATCTACAGACCCAAGCGGAGCGTGTGGCTGCTGTACAGGAGTTGCATCGGGTGACTAAGCGGGGAGGCGTGGTGTACATCGCGATGCAGAGCCGAATACGTATGAGTATTAATTCGCTACGTTCACCGCAGCAATGGAAGCCTAACGATCATATGGGAGCGATCCGTTCTTTTGTAGAAAAGGGGACTTTCGATCATCAGGATGAGGGACGATTTACGGGAGCGTATTACTTCAACATTCAGGACGTCACCCCGTTCATGGAACAGCATGGCTTCGCGACAGAAGCGTTGATTGGTTCATCTAGCCTAGGCGCTATGCTCACAGACGAGCAGCAACAATATTGGCGGGATCGCGGTGAATATGATGATCTGATTCGTTATATGATTGAAGCGGCGAAAGACCCGTCGATCCTGGGCATCTCTTCACATCTGTTGTACATCGGGAGGAAAAAGTAGTACCCCATGCATTGAGATTATTTTTCAGGTGAATTGCATCAGGATAACCCTAAACGAGAATACTGTTTTTTTCATACTTCGCGTTCAGAAGTTGTGGCGAGAGAGCGATATGTTGGGATAAGAGGACCCAGATGAACATAACGGAGATGTATGGCCTGCCTTTTGTAAGTATACAAATTGAGTTTAGAGGGAAGAAAGTAACTCTCGAAAACGTACTGCTCGATACTGGCTCAGCCAGTACGTTATTAAACGCAGATGTAGTCAGAGGGATAGGAATGGTTCCTGAATAGAATGACGTCGTTAATATTATTAGAGGTGTAGGCGGCATAGAGTACGTATATACCAAGTTGCTAGACTCAATTACGGTGGATGGAGCGCTACTTCACAATTTTGAGATTGAGATAGGAAACATGGATTATGGTCTAGAGCTAGATGGAATCTTAGGTTTCAACTTTATGAGACAAACAGGTACTGTAATAGATGCAAACGATATGGAACTACGTATAAGCAAGCTATAAATATAGAAAAAATAAGAAAAGTGCCCTCTGGAGACAGAGGGTACTTGTTTTTTTTCTCAAAATAGTTCAATATTAAGACATATTACAAAAGGTGATCTACTTACAATAGGTTAGATAGATGACGGATCGCTTCATAACAGGGAGGAACAGACCATGGAAATCGGAATCAGTACATTTGTGGAGACGAACCCGGATGTGAATACAGGAGAATTAATCAGTCATGCACAGCGGATTCGCGACGTAGTTGAGGAGATTGTGTTGGCAGATGAGGTGGGGCTGGATGTATATGGCGTAGGTGAACACCATCGTGTCGATTATGCTGCTTCATCGCCTGCCGTTATTTTGGCAGCAGCAGCTTCACAGACGAAGAACATTCGGCTGACTAGTGCAGTAACGGTATTGTCGTCAGATGATCCGGTACGGGTATTTCAGGATTTTGCAACACTGGACGGTATCTCGAATGGTCGTGCAGAGATTATGGCAGGGCGGGGATCATTTATCGAATCCTTCCCATTGTTCGGCTATGATCTGAACGATTACGACGAGTTGTTTGACGAGAAACTGGATCTATTGCTGAAATTGCGTGATTCGGAAAAAGTAACTTGGGAAGGCAAACACCGCCCTTCCTTCAACAATCTGGGCATCTACCCACGCCCGGTACAAGAGAAATTACCGGTATGGATCGGTAGTGGTGGTAACCAAGAATCCGTTGTCCGCGCAGGGCTGCTCGGCTTGCCATTGGTGCTTGCTATTATCGGTGGTCGTCCAGTGCAGTTTGCACCATTGGTACAACTGTACAAAAAGGCAGCTGCTCATGCAGGGCATGACGCATCGAAACTGACCGTTGCTTCTCACTCTCATGGCTTTATTGCAGATACGATGGATGAAGCGGTAGAGAAATTCTTCCCACCAGCACAAGCGGTGATGAACATGCTGGGACGCGAACGTGGCTGGGGGCATTACAGCCGGGCAACATTTGATGCGGCACGCAGTCTGGAAGGCGCATTGTACGTGGGCGACGTGGATACCGTAGCTCAGAAAATCATCTACCTGCGCAAAGAAGTGGGCATCACTCGCTTCATGTTGCACACCCCACTTGGCACAATGCCGCATAATGAGGTTATGCGCGCGATTGAGCTGTTGGGTAAAGAGGTTGCTCCAATCGTACGCAAGGAAATTGCACGGTGGGAAGCAGAGAACGGCGAGAATAACTAATTGATTTTTATGTCGTAAGGTAATTTTAGCTTTGTGTGGTTACACGTAGAACTCTCGTCCCTTTTGGGATGAGAGTTTTTTGTTTTCCTGGAAGGGAGGTATGATCAATCTTAGCAAGTTATCCTTGCACAGAAGGGTTGATGAGCGTGTTCATAATCATCGTTACAGTATGGTCATAGAGCTTTTTGGCTGCTTCTTCACTCTCGATGTGCCCACCCAGATACAGATGAATTACACCATGCAGAGGCGCCCAGATCAGACGAACTGCAAGTAGAGGATCTTTTTCCTGAATAAGACCTTGTTTAATCGCGGTTTGAGTAAGTTCGGAGATCTGTTTCAAGGCTGTTGCTGTTCCTTGCATGCTCTCCGCATCTGGTTTGAATTCAGAAAACGAACCACCAAACATCAGTTGATAAAAGCTGGATTGCTGTATGCCGAAGTTCCAGTAAGCCTGCGTTAGATCTCGGAAATAAATTTCAAATGATGCTTGCGGGAGCACATTCTCGAATGTCTGAGATAGAAGAGTGCACCCTTCAATATACAAATGCTTCGCCAACCCTTCCTTCTTACCGAAGAGGTTGTAAATAATTTTGGTTGAGCATTCCATCCGTTCTGCCACACGACGCACGGTGACCGCCTCTGGCCCATGCTCTTGAAGAAGGGAGGCAGCAGCGTGAACGATATTTTGGCGTAAGTTCTCAGTATGTTGAAGTCTTGCTTCTTGGAATGTAGTCACATTATGTGTTGAATCCTTGGTATTGAATAGTTGATCCTTCATTTCTTTCATCCTCATAACCTTATTGGTGTTGAATCAAAACCGTATTTCTTATGGTCATTCTACTGTTTAACGCAAGATAACGTCAATTGGATTGGAGATGAGTTGACAAGGTCAGCCCTCCAAAGATACAATGATTTCATTAGGAAACACTGTTTCCAATAGAAAACGTAGTTTATATCATTTGCGAAGGATGGTTAAATTCATGAAAAAGGAACAGCCGCAATGGGCTCTTATTACAGGTGCTTCATCAGGAATTGGAGAGGTTTTTGCGATTGAAATGGCATCAAAAGGGATGAATGTTGTCCTCGTAGCTAGATCTGTATCGAAGTTAGATAACCTCGCAGCACGAATTAAACGTACATATCAGGTCAAGGCAGAAGTTATTGTAGCCGATCTATCCCAAGCAGAAGCACCACAGCAAATATATGAGGAATGTCAGCGTCGTGGTCTTCAGATCAACATGTTAATTAACAATGCTGGATTTGCTACACACGGACTCTTTGAGGAGCTAGATAATTTGAGGCAACAGGAGGAAATTATGTTGAATGTGTTGGCGGTAACCAACATGACCCATCTCTTCTTACCAGCTATGTTGCAGAATCGGAGAGGGACAGTTATTAATGTTGCTTCCACGGCTGCGTTCCAGCCTGATCCGTATATGGCCGTGTATGGGGCAACAAAGGCTTATGTTCTTTCTTTTACAGAAGCATTATACGAGGAAAATCGGAAGCGTGGCGTTCAGTTTTTGGCGTTGTGTCCTGGCTCGACGGATACGTCCTTCTTTGATATCGTGGGTGCAGAAGAAGCCTCCGTTGGGAAACGGGATACACCCCAGCATGTGGTGCAGGTTGCAATGAAGGCGCTGAAATCGGGCAAATCTTATGCAGTACCAGGAAGTAGAAATTACTGGGTTGCTCAATTCGTTCGGCTCATACCGCGTAGACAGATACTACAGATCGCAGGTAACATGCTTCGTCCTCGTAACAAAAGCAGTAAGTTCCAGGCTCAGACGTAGTTGATTCCATTGAGACGAAACATGTAAATACGGTAAACAGGCGCTGTCTGCGAAAGTACTTCTCACGAACAGCGCCTTTTTCATATAAGTATGTTAACTGCAAATTCATGTACAAACCAACTAAACCCATTAATCCGTATGCAATGCCGCAAATAGGATGCTAAGTGCAGACGCGCTTAATGCGGCCAACTGCGGTTTGAGACCCAGTCCTTTGAAATCGAATACGGTGGGTAACAGCCAGTACAGCATAAGAAGCGTCCAGCAAGCACTTGCAATGCCTGCGATAAGCAGTTGTTTGCCTGAAATATCTCGCACCGGTGATCCCAATAGACCTGGGAACAACGTGTCACCCATCAATCTCACATTCCAGTACGCAATGAGGAAGAAAATAAGTACCACCAGCATAGTACCCATAATCATCATTGTATCTTTACTCAGCCATAGCTTGATCGCTGTCTGATTTTCACGTTTCATGCCACCGAAGCCGATCAGAAAAAATATAAATCCCACAACTAGACCAGTGCCAGACGCGGCAACGCAGAGAATTTGAAGAATGATTCCCGCGATACCGACAATCCATACGATCATTCCATCACCTGTTTCCAAGAATGAGGCAAGCTTGAGAAACTGTACATTGTCTGCTACGTCAGTTCGCTACTTGTTGATTTCATTCTATATTGTTATGACCCATTGTACGCCCCATCTTCGTTAGACTCAATATGAATCCACGGCATGTCAGTACATCACAGACCACATAGGTACAGGTGGCTAATCGTCGACTTGTTCATAGTTTTCTCGGTGCTCCTTCTTCATTTGCACGTAATCGGGATCAGACTTGGCAATCTCCCATTGTGCTTTGAAAATAGCTGCGGCCTCTGCTTTTACCTTGTCGTTCTGATACGGCAGAATAGAGCCATCCTCCTTAGAATACTTGCGTCCACCTTTATGGTTGGTGTACCTTCTGGCTCGCGTATACCCCATCTGGAGGAATTTGCGCGCCATGTCCATCCCCACAAAATCTCCTTGTTCTTTATATTCCAAAAACAGCTCATAGATCTTCTGTGAGGATTCAGTTGCAATCTCTGGTGTTTTGAACCGCCAATGCGGAAGGATTTCGCTTTTGTATGGTTCAACCATGAGTACACCCTGCTCTCCGCGTCCTACGGTATACAGTTCAGGCTGCTTGCGCAGGTCAAGCTCCTTGTAATTCAGATCGTAATCGAACTTTTTCATTTGCTCGTCATCCTCCTTCATAGTTTGGATTAGGGCTTGCTCTCACCTTGGGGAAGACTATTCTGTTTAGTTATTCATTGATAACGTTATACCCGCGAAGATAATATATGAAAAAGATTGATTGACATATAATATGTCGTTTGTATAATGAGAATAAGAAAGCGACATAAAATACGTCAATGGGGGGAGTAATATGAGTCGAGTGAATATGGCATCAATGACGGTTCTGCAATACTTGGCGCTTGTCCATCAGTTATCTTACACCGAGTTGTGTAAAACAATCGGAATGACGCCTCAACAATTCAATGATTGGGTCAAAAAACGACGTCCAGTCCCACAAGATCGACTACAGCAAGTTGCACAATTTTTTCAAATAGACTCTTCAGTACTCATATATGAGACAAACTATTTACGGGATCTCACTCCAGAGAACAAAGTACAGGTGCAGATGATTTATATCAAGCAGCAGCTTGAGCAGGAGGGAGACGTAACTGAACAAGAGGCACTTAGACAAAAGCTCATTCAGCTACAGGAGGAGGAACGAAAACAGGCCTTAATCACTCAGTTTGCAGCAGCTGTCAACCAAGCGGATGAACAGTTACTTCAGGAGTACGAGCAATTGGTAAATAGATTAAGCAACTCAGCTATTGGAGATGCACGTTTACTACGAGAGGAGGATAAGGAATGAGCACGGCTTTCACACTGCAATTACAGGGAACAACTTGGGTATGTAAAAACCAGGATGTTATCTACGATGGTGTCTATCTGTTTACAAATCAACGAGGCCTAAGCAAAACAGCCTTGATGCCACCGCCCTCAATTCCTGCAACTTGGATCTCCGTCTATGGCAGTCTTACTATCTCTCAGGTAGGCAAAGAGAATCCGAATGGGGGAATAAATGAAGCGGGTCTTGTTGTTGAACAAACAACACTTTGGTCAAGTGAATATCCAACAGTTGATGAGCGTCCTGCAATAAGTGAGTTGCAGTGGATACAGTATCTTCTGGATACTAGCCGTACGGTTCAGGAAGCGTTGAAATGTGTTGAAAATATTCGCATAGCTCAGGCTACGTCTCAACTGCATTATTTAATTGCGGATCGTAGCGGAGATTACGCCATCGTTGAATTTATTAGTGGTCAGATGTTTGTGCACCGCAGACCGTTACCGTTTGCTGTGATTACCAATACAGCTTACGTTGATGCAATTCATGATTTGAAGGCAGGACAGAGTGAGTGGGCATCTATGACGGATTATGAGCGGAATTCGATGGAGCGTCTCCAAACGGTCACCGACGCTCTTGCTAGTACGAGTCTTATGCTAAACGCTGGAAACGTAATGAATCTTTTTGATCTGCTAGGTTCCTCTAGCCGTCCAGACACCGTTTATTCTTTGGTATATGATCTCGAACATTCTGAGATTTATATAACAACTAAAAATCACGCGAATTGTATTGGGAAGATACGACTGAAGGATTTTAACTTTGATAAGTCTTCACCTGCTCAAGTATTAGATGTGCAAACGGGATGGGGAGCACATAGAGCATTGGTTTTCCAAGATTATTCGGCTGAGCTGAATATGGCAGCTGTGCGTTCCTTTTTCCGAGATCCTGTATTAACGTCTGTGTTCCAATGGGAGATTTCCGAGGAACTGATTCATCATATAGCTCATTATCCCGATTCTTGTATCTGAACCAAGGTTAATGTTGGACAAGAGCAATCATCGTTCAGGAGGGATAAGACTATGGGAATGTCCGGCAGATATGTTGTGGTTACCGACGAGTTAGTTGAATCCATCAAGTCGGGAGAAGTCAGTGTACACGATTGTCCCGTTGATCTCGATATTGATAAAGTGTGGCAGATGCTGCAGTTCACGTTGACGGGGAAAATGGCAGAAGGTGAGCCACCTCTCGGTTACGTGGTGCCGCTCGCAGGTGAGCAATATCTGGGGAACTACTCGGATATGGAACTGTTTCTACTTACGAACGAACAAGTATTGGAGGCCTACATGGCGATGGAACAATTGGATCGCGATGAATTGAAGGCGCGTTTTAGCTTACAGGACATGATGGATAACGACGTCTATCCTGTGATGGAAGGCTGGGATGAAGAGGCGACATTCCAAGAAATCCTTCAGACCTTGGATGAGGTTCAGGCATTGTACCAGGCAACGGCTGGGAGCGGAAATGGGATGGTCTTTTATATTTTCTAGGCGTGAAGCTGTAAGCTGTTTGACCTGCCGATATTCGGGTTATTGATAGAAATAAGGCTTATGCCTTAATCTAAAAATCCGGCAGAAGAGAGGGAATAGGATATGACACAAGAACAGAACCAGAACGCTGAGAATGAAGAGAACAAAGCCATTCAAGACGATGAACCGGATCAATTCGAGACGCCTGTAACTACGGAAGATGAGGAACAGACCAGCAATAGTGATGAGGGCTCTGGAGCATAAGCGAAGAGCTTATCTGACATATAGCATTGTGACGAAGATCGGAACTGTTTCCGGTCTTTTTGGCATTTTTTTGTTAATCTGGTTTACAACAATTACCTATAGCCTTCATAATAGAAGTGAACCGTATTATTCGAAGGAGGAGATCATATTAAGAATCGAAGGTTAGCTAAATGGATCGCCGTGCCGCTTGTTTTAATGATGGTTGCGCTTACGGGGTGTCAGGCTGTAGGTGGGGTTGATATTAGCAAAGCAATGGCTCAGAGCACAACGGTGAAGTCCGTTGAATCCAAACAATCACTGAAAATTAACATTGAACCAGCAACGGAGCTGGCAACTGCCAAAGACCTTGAAATGATTGAGCTTATTAACTCTATTTCTCTAGATATTAGTGATGCAAAAGTGAAAGATGCAAGCACTGCATCCATTGAAGGTGCAGTTGGTTTTCAAGGGAAGAAGCTGCCTTTCCATCTCTCCATGAATGAGAAGGAAATGGTGATTGATATGGAAGGAGCTCAGAAGCCTCTTTACATATCTCTGGACTCACTTGAGGGGCAGGATGACCTGCTCATGATCGACACGAAGGCGCTTGAGAAGCAGATCGAAGAGCTTTCGCCTAAATTGCTTTCTTTTGTAATGAAGCATCTGTCTAATCCGAAAAACATCTCGGTAACACCAGTGCAGGAATCCGTAAACGGTGAGACGCTAAGTCTCTCGAAATTGCACATGGAGATTACCGGTGAAGAATTGCTTGCGATGGTGAAGCCGTTCTTGGAAAGTGTAGCGAAGGATGAGCAAGGACTGAAAGACCTGATTGGTGATCTGTATGATGTAGTTGTACCGATTCTCGCAAACGTTAATCTGACGGAGCCTACCGATGGCGTTGACTTGAATGCAATGATTCCTGAATCCAAGGAAGTTGCTGTTGCATCCATGTACGCGATGGTGAAGACAGGTCTGGATGAGATTCTGGTGAGTTACGATCAGGAGCTGGATAAGCTATTGACCGAGACACCCGAGCTGAAAACGGTGTTTGGTACAGAAACCAAGCTTGTACTCGACTATTTCTTGGACAGCAAACTCGACGTTCGTAAACAGACTTTTGAGATGAAGGTAGCTCTACCAGCATCTCAAGACCTGCCACTCCAATCTGTGACTGTATCAGGAGACAGTGAGCAGTGGAATATTGGCGGCGAGGTGACTGTGGATGTAGTAGATACATCTGCGGGCGTACTCGATATTATGACAACAGAGATCACTCCAGGTACAATGCTACGTAATTTCGACCCAAATTCTGTGATGTATCAGTTGTTAAAAGATGAAGTAGGCATCACGAGTAAACATGTGATGTTGATCCCAGAGGATGAATACTTTGGTGTAGTAACGGAGAAAAATACAACATTTGTCCCGCTTCGTTACCTGTCTGAGCAATTGGACGCTGAGGTGAAGTGGACAAAAGGCTCGGATAAAATCGTTGTTATTGACGATATTACAGGTGATGAAATTGTTCTGACGATAGGCTCCAACAAAGCTACGGTCGCGGGTGAGGAAGTCACACTTACCCAACCAGCTTATGTGAACAAAAACGGCACAACCTATGTTCCACTGCGCTTTGTAGCTGAATCTCTTGGAGCGACAGTCGACAAGGAGAAAGAAACGGGCTGGATTTACATCGTACGTCCATAAGTTGATGAAGAAAAGACCTTTTCCAATGCAGATTGGAGAAGGTCTTTTTTCCAACATCTATAACTATGAACGATACATTCACGTGTGTTGTAACAATGGAAGCCTTTTGCTAAACCCAGTGCTCCCAGCCGTATAACCCATCTGTGCATAAAATGCATGAGCAATCTGGCGCTCTGGTCGATTGCCGCTGTTCAGAGAAACTGTTTCGATACCCTGAGCAGATGCCCAATGTTCCGCAGCTTGAATGAGTTGTCGGCCGATACCGGAGCCTCTATATTGCTTATGAATGACCAGGGCTGCAATGCGACAATGGCGACCACTTTGCTCATACATATAGAATGTCTGCAATCCGATCATACCGACTGCTCGCCCGTGTAACTCCGCCACCAGTGTCGTATAACTAGGATCTGAAGCAAGATAGGTATAGCGCTCTAGCATATCTGCATACGTTGTTGGATACCCAAGCTGATCCATGAGAGTGACCAAATCTGGAAGATCATCCGGAGAGCTGTGCCGTATCGTAACATCTGTACTCATCCGCTCTTCGCCTCTTTTCGTCGTTGTTGCAGTGAGAGTTCAATAATGGAGTCGAGTAGTTTGGCAAAAGAGATACCCGCAGCATCTGCACTCTTAGGCAGCAGACTATTTCGAGTGAGCCCAGGAAGTGTGTTGACCTCGAGCACATAAGGCATGCCATCTCGGATGATCATGTCCACACGTGCGTAGACGCTGCATTTTAACACGCGATAACAGGTTAATGCAGCAGCCTCCACATGTTGATGAATATCCGCAGGCAATTGAACGATTCGTTCCTCGGCGCCGCCGTCATCGTACTTGGAGGAATAGTCGAAGAACGTTCCACTCGACCGGATTGAGATGACAGGCAGCATGATGCCGTCCAGTATTGCACATGTAATCTCTTCACCCTCAATATATTGCTCAATCATCACCGTATCATCCCAAGCAAGTGCTGCCTCAGTAGCTTCACGAAGTGCACCAGGTTCACGTACAATCTGCGTGCCAATGCTGGAGCCACCTGAGTTAGGCTTCACGACCACAGGATAGGATAGCTGCGCCACGGTTGTGGAGGATAGCTCTGCTAGATCACTGATCTGCAGCCATTCTACCGTGGGCACGCCGGCTTGCTGCATAATTCGCTTGGAGATATCCTTATCCATGCAGACACTACTTGCGAGCACACCACAGCCTGTATAGGGAATACCCAGTGAATCGAGTGTACCTTGAATGGTACCATCCTCACCGTATTTGCCATGTAGAGCGAGTAACGCGATATCCAGTCCTACGGACTTTTCAATTAAATCTCGCTTATTATTGATGACAACGGGGACAACCTCATATTTCTGTGGATCCAGATGCGTGATCATCTCCTGTCCGGTAAGCAGAGAAATGTCCCGCTCCGAAGATGTCCCACCCATGATGACGCCAACCTTCATGCGTAATCCTCTCCATTCCATGGAATTTTAACAACTACATTCAACCGTGCATCACTGCATCGTTCTTGCCGTCTCACCTATGATCCGAATGCCTTTGCGTATATTATCATCGCTCACTCTGGAGAAGCCTAGACGCATCGTGTTCAGTCCCTGTCCGGGTTCGAGGTAGAAGGTATCTCCAGGTGTGAAGGTGACTCCTTTTAATTTGCAGGCTGCAAGCAGATCTCTTGTTCGAAACGTTGCTGGAAACTGGACAAATAAGTGCAGTCCGCCTTCGCCGGAAATACGGCACATAGTTAGATGCTGGCGCAAGCAGCGAACAACCAGCTCATACTTGCGTTTATATTCGGCACGAGCGCGTTTCAGATATTTATCGAAATTCCCATTGCTCAGATATTGATACAGCAAGGATTGATCCAGCGTTGAGGTATGAATGCTCCGAGCCCGTTTCATACTTTCCAGATAATCGATCAATGCAGCATCTGCGATGACCCAACCGACGCGTAGTCCTGGAAAGAGCACCTTGGAGAAGCTACCTAGATACACCAGTCCATTACCCTTGCCCATACTGGCGATGAGGGGAGAGACGTGTGAGCCAGAGTAGCGAAGCTCTTCATTGAACCCATCTTCAATCATGGGAACGTGATATTGGTTCATTAAACGAATAATTTCAGCCCGTTTGGCGGGTGATGTAACGATGCCCGTTGGGTTATGGTAGGAAGGCACCAGATAA
Organism: Paenibacillus sp. MER 99-2; assembly: GCF_023714095.1. Taxonomy (NCBI): domain Bacteria; kingdom Bacillati; phylum Bacillota; class Bacilli; order Caryophanales; family Paenibacillaceae; genus Paenibacillus; species Paenibacillus sp. MER 99-2. The sequence goes on from NZ_JAMAUZ010000003.1 coordinate 232,486, forward strand.
GCGAGATCATAAGAATGCTTCATCAGTGCCTGTTCCAATTGTCCTAGATGAAGACCATCTGGTTCCATATCCACGCCGGTAAGGTGAAAATTATGAAGCTTTAGGTTTTTGATTGCCGTGTGGTGGGTGGGATTCTCACATAACGCTCTACCGCTTTTTTTGCGAAGAGCTCCGAGTACAAGATCGAATCCTTCTGTGAATCCGTTTGTAATGAGAATGTCCTTGCCGCTCAGATCCACACCCTTGTTCTCCATATATTGACGAAGATACTTCATAAGAGGGCGATATCCTTGAGCATATCCGTAATTCAGGAGCACTTCACCTTCAAGTGACATCCGATCGAGGAAAGCCCTCTTCACATTGTGCAGATCGAACAGCTTCTCATCTGGAGCAATGCTGGTGAACGAAATTTCTCCACGTTCGGCACCGGAGCCATGCTTCATCAGATCGTATTGCTCTGCCTGAATTGCATAGTCGCTAACATGATTGCTCCAATCCAGCGTCCAACCCGAAGCTGACTCTGGTGTATCCACAGCAGCGCTGACGTAATTCCCTTTGCCTTTGACGGCATAGATCAATCCTTCCTCTTCAAGCTCCGCATATGCGAGCAGAACGGTGCTGCGGCTTACACGCATTAGCGTGCTTAGTTCTCGGGTCGAAGGAAGCTTCTGATCTGTCTGTAGGCCGCCTTTGAGTATGAGACGTTTCATATAATCCTTAACTTGTATATATACAGGGCGGTCGTCCGTCAATTGTAGATCGGAATACATCCCATCACTCCCTCTATGTGCTATCTTGCCATATTATAAATACGCCGGAAAGAACCACGAACCCTTTGTTTCGCAGCATGGGTGGTTAAGTAGCTATTAAAGGTTGTTCAAAAGGCATTATTCAAAAGACAAATAAAAAAGCCCTGGCTTCTGCCGGGCTGTCTGGTAAAACTAGATCCTGTTTTTTCTATAGTTCTGCTGCTATAACGTTCTAAGATTGCATGGCATGACTAATCTCTCTAGGATCAAAAGCTTTTTGTCCTTCTACGTGTGTCTATTTAGTTCGTACGACTATCATTGCAGGCTTTCTACATGAATCCATTGCTATACATTTCGTCAATCTAGTACTTGCTACATTTGCTTGCTGCAAGGGGTCGAAAAGATGATAAATCTATAAGCTGTTGGCTAAGTGTAATACTGACTGTACTCTTATGTGGCCACATGACGAATTCAGTATGAAAAAGAGTGCCAATCATAGGGTACAATAGACGTGAGTAGATATAAAGACATATGTCTTAGTGCCCAATTTCTTCCTCATACCCCTATAGTACCACTTTGAATCAGGGAAGTTAACCTTTTTTTTGAAATATTTGTCGTAATAGTTGAAAAAAGCGTGAATTGTGCGTCTAATAGTGCAAGTTCAATAAGATGGGTTAGATTTTGAACAACTTTTAATAGAATGAAATAGTCTCCTTTTACAATATGTGATAGGATGTAAGCCTAAAGATAATGAGGAAGTGAGCCAATTGATTCAAATTACAGTGCCAACACCAGACGTCACCATCACGAAGCAGGCTAATCCGCAGCTTAGCCATATTTACGGATTTACGGATTTTCATCTCATCACGCGTGAACAAGGTGGCATTTATATGTTCTACAATGCTGATGAAGAGTTGTTATTTGTCGGAAAAGCGAGAAAATTAAGACCACGCATTAAGAAGCATTTTGAGGACACTGTATCCCCAATCAAGAATTACCGTGAAGAAGTGACGAAGATTGAAGTATGTCTGGTTGAAGATCCGATGGATCGTGAAATTTACGAGACGTATATCATTAACACGATGCGTGCGAAATACAATGTAGATAAAGTGTTGTACAAGTAAGTTTACGAGTATGAGTAAGCTGTACAAGTAAGGTAAAGTGAAACCGCACTGTTGAGGACTATCCTTCTCAGGTGTGATTTACGGACACGGGTGTGATCTTACGGTTACATCCGTATCTAAGTTTCTCCTGAACAAGGCTGTGGTTAAGACAGGGATAACGAGATGTTACAGACTCTCGTGGATTGCAGAAGCCATACCGTATCCTAAGAGATGCACATTTATGCAAAATTTTTAGTAGTGCAGCAACCAACCAGCATCCAACTCCAAGGTAGATTAAGCTTAACAGAAGCAGCATAAGCAGCAGTCCTATAGAAAGTAAATCATAGAAGTGTATTACGTTTTTGAGCAACAACATTACATAGAAGAGGTGATTGGTTTGATCGGTCGTAGTGGTAATCCGACACTGAAAGAAAGTACATTTGAAGGCAACAGAGGGTATGGAGATGATCGGTATCAGCAATTCATGACGATTAACGGTACAGTTAACAAGGCATTTATCACGTTGATTATTTTGTTAGGTAGTGCATTTGCTACGTGGATGATGTTTTTTAACGGACAGGAAGTGCTTCCACTGGCTTACGGTGGATTGATCGTCGGTTTTATTCTAGCGCTAATTATTTCGTTCAAACCAGTAGCTGCTCCCTATCTTGTACCGATCTATGCCGTTGCGGAAGGCATGTTCCTCGGCGCGTTCTCCGCGGCATATGAATCGTTATACAACGGAATTACGTTGCAGGCGGCTCTGCTAACGATGGCTGTTTTTGTCGCACTGTTAGTGGCCTACAAAACAAGATTGATTAAGGCAACGGAGAACTTCAAGCTGGGCGTTGTTGCTGCAACTGGCGGTATTATGATTATGTATCTTCTCAGCTTTGTACTGCGTTTGTTCGGAATTACCGTGCCTTACTTGCATGACAATAGTCTAATCGGGATTGGCATTTCAGTGGTGATCGTCATTGTAGCCGCGCTGAACTTGGTGCTTGATTTTGACTTTATCGAGCATGGGGCAGAGCAGGGAGCACCCAAATATATGGAGTGGTATGGAGCATTTGGTCTAATGGTCACGCTGGTGTGGCTGTACATTGAGATTGTCCGTCTCCTCAGCAAACTTCGGAGCAGAAACTAGGAGCAGGATTGGTTAATTAGGTGAATTGCTAAGACCAAGCCTATATGAATCCGCAATAGAGCTAACGAGCTAACGCGTGTCTAAACACGACGTTAGCTTTTTTTGTTTATATTCCTTCATTGCGACGATAACGATCCGAATTGCACAGATATAGATTGACCTTAAGAAAAATAATATGATACCCTAAATGATAATGGTTCTCATTTATCTGAAAGGAGTCATCTCATGATATTCGATAAGGGAATACATGCCGCTAAACCAACACCAGCTGAATCAAGAGCAGTGACAAGCCGAAGCACCAAGACAGATATCGCTAAAGTTAAGACATATATGGCTCAACATTATAACTTACCATTATCCATTGCTGATCTGGCCGCAAGAGCCAACATCAGTCCCAAATACTTTGTAGATTTATTCAAGAAAACCTATGGTCAGAGTGCCATGGAGTACTTAACCGATCTTCGCATTAATCATGCCAAGCGATATTTGAAGGAATCTGGAGATAAGTTACGCGACATCGCACTGAAGGTGGGGTATAGCGACGAGTATTATTTTAGCCGGAAATTCAAAAAAGAAGTGGGCATTTCTCCATCGGATTATGCAAGAACTACGAAGAAACGCATCGCCACATACTCCTCCAATATGATTGGGCAGCTTCTGGCGCTTGGTGTCATGCCTGTTGCTGCGCCCATCGATTCGAAGTGGACAGCGTATTACTATAATGTGTATCGCACAGAGATTTCGTCCCATCTGAAACTGACAGACCCATATACAAGCTGGCGAATGGAAGCAAATGTGGAGAAACTGGTGCATATTCGCCCTGACGCTATTATTGGCAATGACCAGATTAGTGAGCAGGATAAGACAACGTTAGCCAAGATCGCTCCATGCTGTGTCGTGCCTAAGCTTCCATCGGATTGGCGTACACAATTGCGTACGATTGCTGCTTTTTTGGAACGGGAAGAGCAAGCAGAGCAATGGATCAACGGATATCATCAACGGGTGCAAGAAGCGCGGGAACATGTACAGAGGGAAGTAGGTCAGGAAAAAGTAATCGTACTCCGATTGTATGGTCAGCACCTCTACCACTACAGTAATCGGGGTATAGAAGAGGTATTTCATCATGCGCTACAACTGGATTTGCTGATGGATGTGAGCGCTAATGTACCTATAACACTGGAGCAGCTCGCTGCGATGAATCCAGACCGGATGCTCGTGATGGTGTGCCCCGAAGCTGCATCACGGGCAACATGGCTCAGATTGCAGCACTCGTCTCTATGGCGACAGCTCAAGGCAGCGCAGCATTATCAGATCCACCTAATTGCAGGTGATCCGTGGTTCGACTACTCTGCTGTCGGCGTGATGCGTATGCTCAGCGAAGCCTTGCTTATGTTTACGGGATATTGTCCAAATGGTTATCTGGATACTGTCCATGGTGATTCACAAGTGACATGACATATAATCCTACTATCTAAATGAGAATGTTTATCAAGGGGGATATATCATGTTGCAACAGAATCAAGCCAAAGGACAGCAATCCGTTGCTCGTAAACTGCGTCATGTACGGGTGCCTGTCTTCGTTTTATTAGTGCTTATCACGAGTCTATTGTCTGCTTGTAGTTCCGATTCGAGTGCAGAGCAAGTGGGGGAATCGCAGCAAGAGCAGCCAACAACAGAAGCGGCTGCACCAGCATCCGCTGACACTAATGTAGAGGAAGATCAGGCTCAGGAGGCAGTGGGTGAACATACAGTAAAGGATGAGCTAGGCCATGATGTCATTGTCCCGGCTAATGTAGAGCGAGTCTTCGCACCCTATCTGGAAGATTCCCTGCTCACGCTGGGAGTTAAACCTGTAGCACAATGGGCGAGCGGCACGCAGGGGCATGTGTATTTGCAGGATCAGTTAAGCGATGTTCCAACGCTCGACTTCTCCAGTGGGTTGCCTGCGCCTGAGGCATTAATGGCGTTCAACCCGGACTTTATTATTTTGCATACAGCGAATTATGCGGAGAATGGTGTGTACGAGAGCTACTCCAAGATCGCACCAACCTATGTATTTAGCAACGCTTCGGGTGATGTAGAGAAGTCCTTGGAGGTCATCGGCGATCTGCTGGGTAAATCCGCTGAGGCGAAACAGGCGATTGAAGACTATCACGCAGAAGTCGAATCAGCCAAAGCCAAACTGGCTCAAGTAGCAGAGGGTAAAAAGGCAGCGATCATCCGGTTTGCCCCGCGTGGCATCACCTTGATGGGCGGAAACTACTTCAGCGGTTATGTCGTGTACGAGCAGCTTGGCTTAGGGAAGCCGGCATTGGTAGAGACGGAGAATAGCGCGATGGTATCAACCGAGATATTGCCTGAGATCGATGCAGATTTTATTTTCACGGTAGAGCAAGGCCCAGGCAGCATGAAAGAAATGACGGAGACCGCAGTATGGAAAGGCATCCCTGCCGTAAAAGCAGGACATGTGTACGCCGTTGAACCAGCCTCTTGGCTAGGCGGTGGATTGATCGCATATCGACGTGTAATTGATGATACGTTAAAGGCATTGGCAGAATAATAGAGAGTTGAAGTGGCTCCCGTAGAGGTGCTGGTAAGGAGGATTAACGATCATGACGTTTCAGTCCAAGCAACCCCAATTAGATATACCTGAACAAGAAAATGCACGAAGTGTCGTGAAGATTCCACGCGCCGAACAATGGATTATGAACCCCAGCACAGGAGGTCATGCGTATCAGATTATGGTATACGAGCCGGTGGAAGAAGCCCCTGCGGCAGGGTATCCGGTCATCTATGTGCTGGATGCAAATGCTGTATTCGGTACGATGGTAGAAGCCGTTCGTTTACAGGGTCGTAGACCAGAGAAGACAGGAGTCATCCCGGCTATTATTGTAGGCATAGGTTATCCAACAGAGGCTACTTTCTCGCCTCATCGATATGCTGATTTTACCCCGGAGGCGACTACGGAGTATACGCATCAACCGGATGGTACACCTCTGCCGCCGCAGGGAGGCGCGGATCGGTTTTTACAGTTTATTGAAGACGAATTGAAACCGAGAATAGAAGCGCAATACCGAATTAATCGGAGCAGACAAGCGATCTTTGGCCATTCTCTGGGCGGGTTGTTCGTTCTACATACATTGCTGACGAAGCCAGAAGCTTTTCGTTATTATATCTCTGGCAGTCCGTCACTGCATTGGAATCAGAAGCTAATACAGACGGAGGAAGAGGCATTTATTGCCCGTTTGGATTCCGATCCGATTCAGGCTGAGGTATGGATTGGCATAGGAGAACAGGAAAAGATCCATCCTGCTGGTAATAACGGGAGAGCCTTAGGTCTTACGGAACGTCTATCTAGCCTGCATCATCCGGGTTTGACGATTAAATTTACGGAGTTTGAAGGAGAGAATCACGTATCGGTGTTACCTTTTCTGATTAGTCGTTCACTTCGTATGGCATGTAGCCCAGAGACAATCTGAGGTATAAAATACAACACACAAATAAGGGGCAATTGCCCCTTATTTGCATATAACTTGAACTAATTCCTGCACGGTGACGACATCGTACTCTGTGGGCAGTGCTGTTCCTACAGAGCAGGCTGCTAACATATGTCCATCATCCAGTCGCTCGCTGTGAAAATGATAGGCTTCATCCTGCTCACAATGCCAATCGCCCTGATCATTAGGAAGAATGGCGAAGGAGTCCAGTGGTATGGAAAGCCCTTTACCTACGGCCTTAATGTAGCTTTCCTTGAGCGTCCATAGTCGATAGAAGGTTTCAATCTGCATCTTGGCTGGCTGGCTGATCAGGTAACGATGCTCCTGCGGAGCGAAGAAACGGTCTGCAATCTGAAGGTCAATCGGGTTCGTTTGCTCCACATCGATGCCCACAAGATCATGTCCACCCGAGATCATAACGACCCAGCCGCCAGAATGAGAGAGGTTAAAGGAGAGATCTGCATGGTCACGCAGGAAAGGTTTCCCGTACGCATTCCGGCTAAACGATATATCCTTCGCCTGTCCACCAATGTGATCTGCTAACGTAACCCGAGCCAATGCTTCGCCAAGTACAGAACGATAGGCATCCGCCTGATGTACATAACGGGCTGCGCCCGCACGTCGCTCAGCGGAAACCATAGAGAGTAACAGCTCCCAATCGTCTTCCAGCAATACTGAAGGTACTGGCATAACCTGTATTTTCATCATCATTTATCACCTGTCGATAGATTCGTCATTTAGCAGCACTAATCCTGTTCAGCACATGGAGCGACGCGATAGTGCAGCAGCATCAGATGCAGCAGTCAGCCCTAGTAAGCGACACCTTGCATGCAAAGTCTCTCCAACCCGCCTGCTTGAACAACTTACGTACGTATAAGGTTATCAGCCCTGTTGTGTCTTCTTCCATTCCTCGTGTGCATACTGTACCTGCTTCCACATCTCTTCGCGTTCCATCTTACTGTACCGTAGCAACGGTTCATGGAATATGTCGGTGAGAGTGCTAATCCACTCGTTGAAGTTTCTAATCTCCATCTTACGAATACCCTCAGCATCATGGATTCGTAGCATACATCCACGTAGTTCATGACTACGCTGAGCATCTCTTTGACGAAGAAGAAAATTATTGTGCCAAGGTGACTGGATCGACTGGCTGTAGAATTCATGCTTTGGAATGAACTCATCCAGTTGGCTGACCCAATCCGGGGCGTAGTCCACACCTAGGCTAGGGCCGTTCGGTTCATACTCCAGTCTCCACCCCTCAGCAGCAACAGATGATGGAATTAGATTATACGTGAAAGGTGCCTGCCCATAGCTGCCATAACGTAACGGAAGCGGCTGAAATGGCATACCGCCAAGCCCGACATCTACAATCCACTGTTCATCTGGATTTTCTGATCCTGGTATCAATACGGATAGCCCTAAATGAAACGAGTTAACACGTGGTTGCTCCCCATGGGGTTGAACACCTGCACGATGCCATCGCACAGTATATCCAAGTGAGTGAAGCAGTACGCTAAATGCACCATTCAAGTGAAAACAGTACCCGCTACGCCCATTCAACAAGAGCTCTACAGATTCTCTGAGATGAATTCCGGCGGGGCGACCTGCAAAAATATCAACCGTCTGCCAGGACAGGTACTCTACATGTGCCGCTTGCAGCTCGGATAGAAATTCAAGTGTTGGCGGCTTTATCTCATCAATACCTATCCGCTTAAGATAGGCTTCAATTTCAGTTCCATTCAACGTGTACATTGGCATAACCTCCAATCATATGGAGAGCCATCACATGTTTAAACGATGATAGCTCCTACATCTATTGTAGGTAAGGCACAAGTTACTGAACACCGCCGTTTCACTCTACTGTACCGGTACAATCTTGTGTAAGCAGAGCTAAAATTTCGTAAACTTGCCTCTCATTTCGCTATATTGAATATGAATTCGGTTCTCTGGATGTTTGTCTGTTGTATATAGAACCAGTAAGAAGATCCATTCCAGAGGTTTCATGAGCAGATAGACAAGATCCGCTGTCCAGCGGGAACGAATATGTTTACTCACCGGATAGCCATAGCGATCATATAATCCACGAACGAGCCGATGGAATCGGGGCGTGTACTGTTCCAATACATGTTCAAAAGCATTTGCGATCATTAATTGTCGATTCACTTTAATAACGTGGCCGTGTCGTATGCCATCTCGCACTGGTTTGACCCATTTGGCATGTCCACCAGCCGCAACGGTGCACAAATAGTGTCCACTTCCCGGAATGATATCAGGCGGTGGGATGGGGAGACGAGAGTAATTGTAGCTGCTCGTATCCAGGAAGGTCCGAATGGCACTGTCAGGTCGCTGACCAAATAAGACAAGAATGAGCTGGATCACCAGTTGTAGCGGGAACATGAGAATCACCCAGACAAGCGGTGCAGTGCGAAAACGACTGATGTGCCGATACAGGAATCGTTGCCATCCAGGCAGATGCTCCATATCCGTTAGCAAACTTTGTCCCTCAACATGAGCCTGTACAAAACCATCCCACGAGCGCTTCAGGCGACCGACATATAGGAATATGAGCGATAGGTAACTGCTCTGTAATGTAAGTACGGAAAACGTGATGAGCAACCCTGTTTCGTAATACCAGGATAGACCTGTATGCGTGATATAGGCGATTCCCCAGACAATACTGAGAACGAGAGCGCTGTTGCATAGTGTGTAGACGATTGGCGAGAGTTTATTTGAGCGACTAAACAGCAGGATATACGCCAACAAACCAACGATATGAGTCGTAATAAATACAGGAAGACTGTAGTGGCTGATCGTCGCATAGTTGGAAGCCGAATTGCCTGTATCTTCATACACAGACAGTGGTTCTCCCCCGTTCACACCTGAAGCATCGAAGGCTATGCCTATGGCAAAGCCAACGACTGTAAATCCCATTATAAAAATTTCGCATACGGTGAGGAATATTCGTCCATTCCCAGCCGCCTTCTTGATGAAACTATTCAGCATAACCCATCCTGATGCAGCCGGAATAATTAGAAACAAGCCTAGGAATTGAAGTGTAGCAATCAAGAGATGTCCTCCTTCGATTTCAGTATTCTTATTGTAGGTTAGCGAGAGTTTGTTGGCAATATTAACCATTATAATATTTAGGTCTAACGCCTCATATTAGGGGAGGGAAAACCCTACTTGGGATGGGGAGCCGATAGGATAACCGAGCTTACCTTGAGCGCATACACTTCTTCCCATGTATGGGAGAGTGGATTCTCTTTTTCTTGGGTATGTTAACCGTTTAGAGTGGATATAGGTTAGAATAGAGATAGAAAGCAGGATTAGGAGATGTTAATATGGCTAATGATGAAGTAATTTTGACGCAGGAAGGCTTGGAAAAGCTGGAGGACGAGCTACGGGAATTAAAGACAGTTAAGCGTAAAGAGTTGGCCGAGCGTCTGAAACTCGCGATTAGTTACGGTGACCTGAAGGAAAATAGTGAGTATCATTCAGCCAAAGATGATCAGGCATTTATGGAAACCCGCGTTTTGATTCTAGAGAAAATGTTGAAGAATGCACGAGTGATTACGGCGGACAACATGGACTCGAACAAAGTGGGCGTTGGCTCCACAGTGTTGCTGAATGACATTGAGTTCGCAGAAAAGATTGAATATAAACTCGTCGGACCTGCCGAAGCTGACGTTACAGATAACAAAATTTCGTACGAAAGCCCGCTTGGTAAAGAACTGATGGGCAAAGAAGTGGGTAGTGTCATTCATGTTAATGCCCCGATGGGCGTTATCAAGTATGAGTTGCTCGAAATTCGCATCTAACCACGAACGAACATCGACTTTTCAATGATGAATAAATTAACCTTGTTGAATAAAGAGAGGTTTCGAAGCTGATTCTAGCCGAGGAACCTCTCTTTTTTTGGCATTTGTGAAACATACAGGAGTGAAATTCAAACTTTGTCACATACTATACATGAACAAGCTTGATTGTTATTCCCTTTAAAGCGTTAGTGTAAAAAAATAACATTCTGATTAATTTCATTTTTTCAATGACCTGACACGATGAGTAGTATATAATTACGGGAAATAATAGAACAGATGGAGTAGATAAGATGAATTTCAGTAAGTCACATCTAGAACAGAACAACTCGGGTAAGGGTGAACGATTCTCCCGTGCAGGATTCATTTTGGCTGCCATCGGTAGTTCAGTTGGTCTTGGTAACATGTGGAAGTTCCCGTATATTACGGGAGAGAATGGAGGCGCAGCGTTTTTCCTGCTCTTTATCGTCTGTCTGTTACTCATTGGCCTGCCTGTGTTGCTGGCGGAACTTGCGATTGGTCGAAGTGGGCGCGGAAGTGCAGCTACAGCGTTCATCAAGGCTGGCGGACATAAAGGGTGGCTTGCAGCAGGACTACTGCAAGTACTGACACCGTTTATCATCCTTTCCTTTTACGTGATCATTGCAGGCTGGACACTCCAGTATGCGATCACATCTTTCAGTGGCAGTCTGTTTAGTAACGCGGATTTTGGTGGACAATTTGATTCCTTTATCGGTGGTTATATGCCGATTGTATGGCAACTCGTTTCGGTTCTGATCACAGGCTGGATTGTAGCTAAAGGGGTCTCTAACGGAATTGAAAAGTTTAATAAAGTACTCATACCAGCGATGTTGGTATTGCTTATTATACTGATGATTCGAGCTATTACGTTGCCAGGAGCAGGTGCAGGGGTTTCCTTCTTCCTGAATCCAGACTTCTCTCAATTAACGACCGAATCGGCACTGGTTGCACTCGGACATGCCTTCTTCTCGCTATCTCTCGGGATGGGTATTCTCGTGACGTATGGTTCGTATGTTGATAAAAATCAATCCCTTGGCGCTGCGACAGTAGCTGTTGGCGCGGGTGACCTCATCTATGCCTTTATCGCCGGTTTGATTATTTTCCCAACAACGTTCTCGTTTGGTATCGCACCGGATCAAGGGCCTAAACTGATCTTCGTTGCGCTGCCTGCTGCATTCTCGGCGATGCCACTCGGCTTCCTGTTTGGCGGATTGTTCTTCATCCTATTGGCTATTGCAGCATTAACATCAGCCGTATCCTTGCTGGAAGTGCCAGTTAAGTATTTCATGGAAAGATTGTCTTGGAGCCGCAGCCGTGCGGTATGGGTTATTTCACTCGCGGTCTTCATCGTGGGTCTTCCTTCAGCTCTGTCGATGGGACTCGTGCCTGAGTTTAACATTAACGGTACAAACCTGTTCGATTGGATGGACTTCATGGCTTCTAACATCATGCTTCCTGTCGGTGGGTTACTTGTAACCATATTTGCCGGTTACTTCTGGAAGACAGCAGCAGAAGCTTCCGGTCTGAAATCAGGCTGGTTCAAAGTTTGGCTGTTCATGCTGCGCTATGTGGCACCAATTCTGGTACTTCTGGTGTTGCTGCACACATCCGGTATTATTCACTTCTAAAGTGTACAGGATAGGGAATGAGCATCATGAAGCTTACACAGATTTACCAAGCATAAAACCTCTTGGAAGAATTGCAAAAGCCCTTGTGTTCCAACGACAATTTTGGGACAATACGGAGTAGAGGTTTTTTTGGAATAAAAACCGATGAGCCATATGCTTTTTTTCGAAAAGAGGACTGCGTAATGAACCAATCATCCATTTATGGATTAACATTAGAGCAATTACGTTCCTGGTTGCCGGAACACGGGCAGAAGAAATCCCGTGCCTCCCGCATCTGGGAATGGTTATATCAAGAGCGTGTGCATCAGTTTACAGACATGACCGATGTGCGCCAGGAATGTCTGGACGTGATCTCCGAACACTTCACGATGAACTCTCTGAGTGAACATGTGAAGCAGGAATCGGCAGACGGTACAGTGAAGTTTTTGCTGCGTTTGCAGGATGGAAACCTGATCGAAACGGTACTCATGCGTCAAAAGTACGGTCTCACTGTATGTGTGACCACCCAGGTGGGCTGTAATATCGGCTGCAGCTTCTGCGCGAGTGGATTGATCAAGAAAAGCCGTGACCTGACTGGTGGCGAGATTGTAGAACAGATCATGCATGTGCAGCGGCATCTCGATGCAGCAGGTCAAGGTGAGCGAGTTACCAACGTTGTTGTAATGGGAATCGGTGAGCCATTCGATAACTTCCAGAACATGACGGATTTCATCGAAGTGATCAAGGAGCGCAAAGGGCTTGCCATTGCTGCGAAGCGGATCACCGTGTCCACGAGTGGTTTGCCAGACAAGATCAAAGAGTTTGCAGACAGCAGTCTCCAGGTCAATCTGGCCATTTCCCTCCATGCACCGAATAATGAGCTGCGTACACACATCATGAAGATCAACCGGGCGTTCCCGATTGAGCAGTTGATGGATGCTGTTGATTACTATCTAGCAACAACGAATAAACGCATCATGTTCGAGTACATCCTGCTACGTGATGTGAACGACCAACGCGAGCATGCTGCTGAGCTGGCTGAACTGCTGTCCAGTCGGAAGAGTATGGTCAGTGTTAACCTGATTCCATACAATCCGGTGGATGAGCATAGCCAGTATCAACGGAGCACAGAGGAATCCATTCTGGGTTTCTATGATACGCTCAAAAAGAACAACATTAACGCTACGGTGCGTATGGAGCATGGTACAGATATCGATGCAGCCTGCGGACAATTGCGTAGTAAACAGATGAAAAATAACGCGCCTGATCCGCAATCGGGTCGCCTCGCTCTTGGCTAGGTATGTTCCGGGATACTCATCCTGCTGGATGGGAACTGAACGTTTCAGTTGCTCGGTTTGCCTATAACAAAGAACGCCTATGGTATGCTCAACCTGTGAGCGACATAGGCGTTCTTTGATTTATTTCATTTATTTAAGTGGTTTGACCATCAGTAGATGCGGAATGCCATCTTCCAAAAATACATCGGATGCTGGCGTGTACCCCAGACGTTCATAGAAACCGGAGGCTTGCACCTGCGCGTGTAGCTTGGCTTTTGCCAGTCCTTGGTCTAGCGCCATTTGCTCCAGCTTGTCGATCAGTACACGGCCAAGACCATGTTTACGGTATTCCAGCATGACACAGATTCGCTCCAGCTTGGCAACGTCATCAACGATCCGCAATCGGGAGGAAGCGGCAGGCACTCCGTCTACATAGAGAAGAATGTGGCGAGCTTCCGTATCTAATGCGTCATAAGCATCGAATTCATCTTCTGCCGGAACCCCTTGCTCCTCCACAAAAATAGCCATGCGAATGGCGAAACAGGCTTCGAGTAATTCTTGATTGTTGACTTCAACAACAGTGGTGTTCATGATATGTCTCCTTTGGTTGATTATAATAGTAAGTGGGCATGGTAGACTGAAACAAAGTCATTTTCAGCAAAACCATACGCAATCCCATGCATCTCGTAGTATTATTTAAAATTAGTTATATCACTTTTTTTGTTGCGAATGCAACATAAATTTAGATGAGGATGTGAGTACGTTGAAGGACGTATTGCGTGAAATTGGCATGATTGCACGTTGTCTGGATTCCATTAGTAATGTTGAATTCCAACATTTGAATTTATCACGGGGGCAGTATCTCTACCTTTATCGCATATGTGAGAACCCGGGAATTATCCCGAACCAGCTCGCTGAACTCATCAAGGTTGACCGAACTACGGCAGCTCGTGCAATCAGCAAACTGGAATCCGACGGATTTATTAGTAAGCGTTCGGCGGTGGATAACAAAAAAAATAAAGAGTTATATCCAACAGAGGCTGGTCTGGAGGCGTGGGAGTTTATACGCAGAGAAGGGGTGCACTCTGATCAAGTTACACTGGCGGGATTAACGAAAGAAGAGATCGAGACGGCCGTCTCTTTGTTACGCCGGATGCGTCATAACATTGAGGTTGATTGGCGGTTCGTGAAGAAGGGTGGGCGTAGACCGTATATGGATCAGGAGGAATGATCAGCTCCTCGATCGATCACTTTCGAGGAAGAATACAGGAGGACAACATGAGGAACATAAGCCGGAAAGGACTGCTATGGCTGCTTATTGTCGTTGCTAGTATTACGGCAGGGTCGATGATCTATATAAAGGGGCAATGGGTAGTGGATGAACGTTCTCCAACGGTTGCATTTGTGCAGCATCATATGACCAATCCGAACGGTACGCTGGCTTCTTACCTACAGGATGCTACATCGGAGGAACCTGATATTGTAGCAGGACGGGAAGCATTATCAGAGTCCCTGGGATTATGGATGCAATACGCTATCGCCAAGAACGATGAGGCGTTGTTCAAGCAAAACTATGATCTGCTAACGACCTATTTTCTAATGCCGCAGAAATATATAGCCTGGAAGCTTGATGCTGAAGGGGAATCTTCGGTGACTACCAATGCGCTAGGGGATGATCTGCGAATCATAGGTGCGTTGCTATCGGCTGCTGAACTGTGGGAACAGGACAAGGCCAGCGTACTAGAGACGGCTGCCGAACTCACCAAAACACTGAATCAGTCGGTGCAGATGGAAGGCTATTATGTCGATTTTCATGATTTCTCGAATGGAATTTCATCGGATACCTTAAGTTTGGCTTACGTGGATTTACCAGCGTTGAAAGCGATGGAGCAGTATGAATTGATTGAGCCAGGGACGTACGAGAAGTACGAGTATTTGCTAAAAAGCATGCCGGATGATGGTGTATTCTATCCCAAATCGTTCAATGTGACCTCCAAAACGTATATCTATGATGACAAGGTAAACCTGATTGATCAATTAATTGTGGCGAATCATTTGGCAACAACCAGTCACCAACCGGATAAGCTCATTTCTTTTCTAAAGAAAGAGTTTGCGACCCGCAAGCAGCTAGCTGGACAATATAAACGAAGTGACCATACACCCGTCGTTGCCTATGAATCTCCATCTGTATATGGACTTGCAATTCTACTTGCGATCAAGTCAGGTGATCCAAAATGGGCTAAACAACTGTATAACCATATGATCACATTCCGAAGCCAGGATCCCAATTATCCCGGTGGTTACGTATTTAACGGGAACACACATGCTTTTGATAACCTTTTTCCATTAATTGCTGAGACAGAATTGCAAAAATACCTTCGAAAGTAATCATTCTGTCATCTTATAAGATGGTGAATATGGTAGCATATATTTTGCATTATTTTGTCGAAAAGTGGTGAAATACTCAGTAGGGTATATAAATAACAAAATTTACATGTAGAAAGGAGAGAATGATGAGAAATAAAGCACCTATTCGCCGTATTGGATGGGGATATGCCAGCTTGATTGGATTAGCCGTAATTCAGCAACTTGTTGTATATCTTAAAATTTATATGAATCAAAGTTTTACCACGCTGGATGCCATTTTTAGTATGGTGTCACTAGGTGCACTGGTTCTAGGTTTTATACTACCTGTCGGTGTGTCAGTTGTTGTCGTATTTGTGTACCTGGTTACTTACTTTGTGTGGTTGGTAACTTATGCCGATGTTAATGTGCTTACATTCTCATGGTGGTTACTCATTCCCGCTAATGTTGCTGTGGCTGCATTCATTAAGGCGAGTCTTGTGCGGAGCGCACGAATTATGGATCGCTTGCAGGAGATGCAGGATCGTAATCCAGAGATCGATCTCGATACCTCGCTTGGAAACAAGGATGCACTTGCGGATACGGTTATCAAGCAGAGTAACCTTGCCAAAAGGTATTCCGAGCAGTATGGATTTAGTATGGCGATGTTTAAAATTGAATTTCTACCCTTGGTTATGGAATCTCTCGGATCAGTGAGATATGCGCAGTTTCTGTTGGAGTTGTCCAGCACGATCCAGAAGCAGATCCGATTTGAGGATTACAAATTTTTTGTAGATCGTGGGCGTTTTGTCATTCTATGTCCGATGGTGAACGTAGAGTATCTTCCGGTGCTAACTCAGCGGATCAAAACTGCGATGATGGATCTATCTTTTATTGATAAGAAGGGAAATGAACTACAGACGGTTATTCGCTCAGGAGCACTCATATTTCAGAAAGAAAATTTCAATAAATACGAAGATATTGATGCGGTTATTGCTGCGCTTGAACGGAACACAGAGACAGATCTCATTGGTGAATATATCTAAACTAGCTAGAAGGAGAGAAGCTCCGTGAACTATGTAACCTGGTTCATCCCTATATGTATCGCTATAAGCTGTATTTTTATGGTGTGTACAATAGGCTTAACGATTGCCACGCTTCGATTCCGTTCGAAAGTCTATCGCAAATATGATCGGAGGAAATTAAGTGGCTGATATTCTTTTACTGTTATCAATTTTTAGTATCTGGATAGCTGTATTTGAGTCCATCCTCATCATGACGGGAGCCATTCGTTTCATTCATAAACAGGAGAAAATAGGCGTTCATATTCCTAAAGATATGGATCATTATCCGACAGTAACGGTTATGGTACCTGCTCATAATGAGGGTTTGGTCATTGTAGCTACCGTGGAACATATATTGCAGATGAATTATCCCGAAGAGAAGGTACAGGTTATTGTTATTGCCGATAACTGCACAGATGATACCGCGGCGAAGCTGCATGCCTTCCTAAGCAAAACCCGTTATGTCCATCGTGATGTGACTGTGATGGAGCGCAAAGGAACTGGAGGAAAGTCCGGTGCATTAAATGACGGATTGGAGCTAGCAACAGGGGAATGGATTTGCATTTTCGATGCTGATGCAGCTCCAGAGCGCAATTCGTTAATGTTTCTAGCACAGAAGTCATTGGAAGACCCTGAGAAGTATGGCGTCGTATATGGAAGAAACAAAGCTCGGAACAGAGGGCAGAACTTCCTCTCCAAATGTATTAACTTGGAGCTTGTTACGGCACAACGTGTCTATCACACCGGCCTCTGGGAGTTGTTCAAGCTAGGCACCATTCCAGGTACAAACTATATTATTAAAACAGAACTCATCCGTGAGATCGGTGGTTGGGATGTTACAGCCATTACCGAAGACACAGCACTTTCTTTTGACATTCTCGCTCGCGGGCAATTAATTGCACTGGCTCCCCAAGCTGAGGCGTACCAACAGGAGCCTGAGAAGCTCAGTGTATACATGAAACAGCGTGAACGTTGGGCAAAAGGAAACTACCAGGTGGTTATGGATAATTTTCTGAACCTGTTCAACCGCACAAACTGGCGTAGTAAGGTATTATTGCTCTACTATGCTATCAGCTATTTTTGGTTTATGATTGCGATCATCGTATCCGATATTATTTTTATCGTTAACCTCGTGTTTCGTATCATCGGTATATTTAATCCAGCGGTAAGTTCCCCGTTCCAGTTCTCTGGAGACGTGTATGTGTATCTTGTCATCGCTTGGGCATTAATGTACTACATTTATGTGCTACAGATTAATCTCGCCCTGGCTTCTGATATTGGACAGAGCAATATACGCAATTTCATATATGCCTGCCTATCATACTTTACCTATGCACAGTTATTTATCCTCATCTCCGTTAAGGCATCTTATTCGTTAACAATGGATAAGATTCGGAAGCGTGAGAGCAAGTGGTATAAGACACAACGTTTTGGATAATCAACATCATTCTAACGCCATCAGGCTACTTTCTGAACATTTCGGAAAGTGGCCTTTTGCCATAGGTGGACGGGCATACAGACTTCAGGTATACTCATGCGAGCGAACATATAGGAGGCGATGGGGCTGGTGAACAGGGGATCGGATTTCTATGATAATGAGGCTAACTTTGAGAAGTATATGGAGCGACGGCGGTGGCAGGAGAATGCGAACGATACGTTGGAGAAGCCCATTATGCTGGAGTTAATTGGGGACGTCGCAGGCAAAAGCGTATTAGATCTAGGATGTGGTGATGCCAAGTTTGGTGCAGAATTGCTTGGAGTGAAACATCAAGCGGCTAGCTACACCGGGGTTGAGGGATCGGTCAATATGGTAGATGTAGCTCACGAATCGGTAAAAGGTCTGAATGCTCAGATCAAGCAAGCGTTCCTTGAGGATTGGAATGATGAGGCGCAGACCTATGACCTGGCCGTATCCAGATTAGCCATTCACTACATCGAAGATATCGACAGCCTATTCCAAAAGGTGTATCACACCTTAAAGGCCGGAGGAACGTTCAGTTTTTCGGTTGAACATCCAGTAATCACATCCACCTTACAGCCTTCAGGTACTCGAACGAACTGGATTGTAGATCAATATTTTATCGAAGGGTTTCGGGAGCAACAGTGGTTAGGTGGTTCGGTGAAGAAGATGCACCGTGCACTTGAATCATACTACATAGCATTACAGAAGGCGGGTTTCCGTGTGGAGCATCTACGGGAGTCAGCACCACAGCGTCAGCATTTTGTGAATGAAGAGACGTATCTGCGGCGTCAGCGGATTCCGCTATTTTTATTCTTATCAGCTCGCAAATAAAAGGATGAACTTGCACAGCTTACTGTGGATAATTCATCTAAGCGACATCAGCCCAAACATCTATCCACATGTGGATAAGAGGTTTGGGCTGATGAATTAGAGCACTATACACAGAAATGTGTGTACAACATAGCAATAGATGTTGATGAAATAAGCTAATTATTGTTCTGCTGCCCTGACATACACACGATCCCCATGTCGATCAACCTCAACTGGAGCTTCGAAGAATTGACTGAGCACGTCGGCATTCATCAACTCGCTGGTTAATCCCTGGTTTACAACCTCACCTCTACGAAGTAGCAGACTATGGCTAAATACAGGCAAAATCTCTTCTGTATGATGTGTAACATAAATGAGAGAAGGAGCATCAGGACGCAGGGTCAGATTATGAATGCTCTCCAGTAATCGTTCTCTAGAGAATAGATCAAGGCCATTACAAGGCTCGTCCAGAATCAGGATACGCGGGTTAGCCATCAGCGCTCTCGCAATGAGTAGCTTCTGCTTCTCCCCTTGAGAACATGTGCGATACTCTCGATCCCATAGATGTTGGCAACCGAGCGTACTCATCAGCGCTTTCGCCTGTTCGAGATCCTCGTCCGAACATTGATCATACAGCCCGATGGTGGCATGCTTTCCACTAATAACAACATGCTGCGTTCGGTCGCCTCCATGTAATTTCTCCTGTAGTGAAGAGCTGACCCATCCAATCGACTTCCGAAGCTGCCGCAAATCGACATCCCCGTAGGCATGTCCAAGTACAGAGATCTTACCTTCAGACGGCCATTGATAGCCGGTAATCATGTTAAGCAGTGTCGTTTTCCCTGAACCATTCAGACCGAGAAGTGCCCAATGCTCACCTTTGCGGACGGACCAACTGACATCATTCAACAAGGTGAGTGCTCCTCTTCGCCAGGACACGTGCTGCACATCAATCATCATATTCATTCCTTCTTTCTGTCATCCTCCATTGTCTTAGGAGTATTGTAGTCACAAAAAGGGAAAGGTTTCAACGGTCATCACGCTGTTCTTGGTCGATCCCTGCGCAGAAATACAGCACACACACCAAGCAGTGGTAAAAACGAACATAACTTGATAACAAACGCAACGCTGGTCACATCAATTAAGGAACCTAACACAACCGAGCCAAGTCCAGCCATGCCGAACGACAAGCCAAAAAACAATCCGGATACCGTTCCAATATGACGAGGAAGCAATTCCTGTGCATAAACAATGATGACGCTGAAGCCGGACATCAGAATTAGTCCAATCATTCCGCACAACACCATGGACAAGACGGGTCCTGCATAAGGCAGTAACAGGGAGAACGGTGCGGTGCCCGCAATGGAGAACCAGATCATCGGTTTACGTCCATAGCGATCAGCGAGTGGGCCGCCGAGCAGGGTTCCGACCATGCCTGCGAATTGCAGAACGAACAGACAGATCTGCGCTTGGGAGAGAGGCAAGTGATACGCGTCGGCATAATAGAAGGCGTAGTATCCGGTCATGCCAGCGATATATACGAACTTGGAGAACAGCAGCAGGATGAGAATTCCCATTGTAAAAGCGATGAATCCCCTGCTCATAGGTCGAGCTACCGACTCTGCGCCGCTTGATTTTAGAGGCTGTTGCTGACGAATGCGAGTCTCGGCAAGCTTGTCTCTGTACCAGCGACTGACATAAGACTGAATAACAATGCCGATCAGGGCAAAACCCATCAGCCACAGAAAACTACGCTGCCCATGTGGCAGCAGGATAAAGGCAACCAGCAATGGAGCAAGTGCCTGCCCCGTGTTGCCTCCTACCTGGAAGATCGACTGCGCCATGCCGCGTCCACGTCCGGCTGCCATATGCGCCACGCGTGAGGATTCGGGATGGAGGATGGATGAGCCGATGCCAATCAGTGCTGCCGAAACAAGCAGCATCCATAACTCGGAAGACAAGGCTAAGCCAAGAACACCGATCAGGGAGAATAACATGCCTCCGGGGAGCAGGATGGGCATTGGCCTGCGATCTGACATATAACCGACTAGTGGCTGAAGAACGGATGCGGTAATATTCAGGGTGAAGGCAATCCAGCCCATCTGGGCGAAACTGAGCTGCATGGTCTGCTGGAACAGCGGGAACGCAGATGGAACAACCGTCTGCACCGCATCATTCAGCAGATGGGCGAAACTAACTCCGGCGAGTGCCCAATTGGCGGAGGAGTTGATTTGCATTTTGCTTAAAGTGGCCTGAGCCATGGGAGATCACCTCGAATTATTTTTTTCTATGATAAAAGATGGGGGCAGATCATGTCTTTGTGAAAAGTGCTTGGAAAGTGAGCACGATTTGCTATAATGTCAGCAGGTGAGGAAACGATGGAATTAAACATGACGCTAAATGGGTTGGAATTATGGAAAGCTACTGGTGGATTCGCGAATGAGCCTCATGTACATGACGACTGGTATCAGCTAACGCTGCCGGTCAGAGGCCAATGTTATCTGGTACAGGAACAGAATGCATACCCTCTGAAAGCAGGCATGGGGATTGTTGCCCATCCTCAAATGGAGCATCATTTTGAAATAGGATCAGATTCGGCTGTCATAGTGATCAAGTTCCGTAAACCGCCTTTAGGAAGTTACGAAGGCGCTGAGTTAAGTGGGGGACGGACTGAGTTTCGGCCTGGCCAGACTTTCGATCCGGCGGAGATCAGTAGCTTGTTTCGAAGCTGGCATTCCATTTTGTTAGATGACATGCCCGACTTGCTGCGAGTACAGGAAACAGAACTAGCGATTGAGACATATCTAAGACGTATGTTGATGGGCAGGAAAATGAAATAGAAACGGTAGATACCGGTACATTCATTGATCCTCATCTCCGCCGAGTGCTTGATTACATTCACAGTGCCTACACAGGCCCAATGGATATTGATTCGATGGCGGTGGTTGCGCATCAGAGCCGGTATCATTTTATGCGTTCTTTCAAGGCTCTTACGGGATCAACACCTTATCAATATTTGCTGAATTTGCGGGTAGAAGAAGCGTCCAGAAGGCTCCGCCTTACGACTGATTCAGTAACCACAATCAGTTATGAGCTGGGATTCTCCAGCGTCAGCCAGTTGTATAGAGCTTTTCAGCGAGTGTATGTTATGACACCGATGGAATATCGGAATCAGGTCTAAATTATCATGGGCAGTCTCGCGTATGCGAGACTGCATTCAAGAAAGTTACAGCTAGACACTGATTTTTGTTGTTGCCAAACAAGTTAGACTTTGCTAAGATGATTAAAAGTTTATGTAAGCGTATACATTTAAGTTAAAATTACAACGTTGTAATTATGGGCGTGGATTATTAACCCAGCTTCACACCATCAGAGTATATAGCACTTTATGCTAATTTAATCATGTTTATTAACTATAATGAATTTGCTGAGTAGGTGTGATTATGGAAAAAAGATTTAATTCTATCCAAAAATTCAAACGTTGTAATTTTATTTCGAGGGGGATTGATTCAAGGTGAAAAAACGGATGTCCACGTTGTTCAGCCTAGTCAAACGGGATAAGTATTTGCTGCTTATGTTCTCTCCAATCTTTCTGTATTACGTGATTTTCATGTACGTCCCCATGCCGGGCATTCTGCTCGCCTTTCGGAATTTCATCCCCGGTCAGGGAATGTTCAGTGGGGAATGGGTTGGTCTAAGATGGTTTGATCAGTTTGTGAATTCCATCTACTTCTGGAGGCTGCTACGCAACACGTTCCTACTCGCCTTCCTACCGCTTCTATTCGGATTCTCCATCCCCATCCTGTTCGCTGTCTGTATCGTTGAGATCAAGAATCGAACCTTCAAGCGATTTGCCCAGACCGTAACGTATCTTCCGCACTTTATCTCCACCGTCGTTGTTGCAGGCATGATTATCAATTTTCTGTCCCCTACAGACGGAATCGTCAACACCCTGATCGCCAAGCTTGGTATGGAAAAAGTGAACTTCATGATGGACGCCGGATGGTTCCGTACCATCTTCACCAGCTCGGATATATGGCAGAGCTTCGGCTTCAGCTCCATTATCTACATTGCCGCAATTATGGGCATAGACCCTGAGATGTACGATTCCGGCAAGATTGATGGAGTCAACAAATTTCAAGAGCTGTGGCATCTAACTCTTCCAAGTATCAAACCAACGATTGTCATTCTGCTGCTCCTGTCGCTAGGTGGAATTATGAGTGTAGGTTTTGAGAAAGTATATCTGCTCTATAACGGAGCTACCTATGAGACGGCCGATGTATTATCCACTTACGTATACCGGATGGGGATTGAAGGCCAGAATTACGGTTTTGCAACAGCTGTAGGTCTGTTTAACTCTATCATCACGTTTGTGCTTGTATTTGCAGCCAATTCAATGACTCGGCGATTGACCAAGATGTCACTCTGGTAAGACCATTCCCTCCAAAGGAGATCTGATATGCAAAAATCGAGAAGTGACCGGTTATTCTATGCATTTATCTATTTGCTGACCATCTTGGCAGTCGCTGTTACGTTATATCCTTTTCTGTACGTTGTCAGCATTTCATTCAGTTCGGTGGAAGCCATCGACAAACAACAAGTGGTCTTGTGGCCAGTAGGTTTTACGCTATCGGGTTATAAAATGGTGCTGCAATATAGCGAGTTATGGGTCTCGTTTTACAATACCCTGTGGTACACCGTCGTAGGTACGCTGCTCAATATTGTAGCGACCTGTTTAGCGGCATTCCCGTTATCCAGACAGCAATTTTTCCTGCGTAGAAAGTTGAACTTTTTCATCGCCTTTACGATGTATTTCTCGGGTGGACTCATTCCCGTCTATATGTTGATTACATCTCTTGGACTGTACAATACACGCTGGGTCATGGTGCTGCCTGTGCTGGTCATTACATTTAACGTGATGATCTGTCGCTCTGCATTTGAAGGCATTCCGAATGAGATTTTCGAGAGCGCAAGCATCGACGGTGCCAACGAAATGACCATGCTATACCGCCTGGCGGTGCCTATTATCAAACCAACATTAGCTGTTCTAACGCTGTATTATGCCGTATTTCACTGGAACAATTTCTTCTCTGCGCTGCTATATCTCGGCAAGCAGGATATGCAGCCCTTACAGATGTTCTTACGCCGAGTATTGATCATGGCCTCACCTGAGGTGATGCAGAAGATGGGAGGTACCATGACTTCAGGTGCGCTGGCAGTCTCAACACTGCAAGTCCGGTACGTATCTATTGTGGTCAGCATTCTACCGATTGTATCGATCTACCCATTTATCCAACGGTACTTCGTCAAGGGGATTACCCTCGGAGCCGTGAAAGGATAGCCTTACAACTTGATCACCGTATGACCCAGGTTGTTCATAACAAGGAGGATTAGCGGATGAGAATTAGAGGAGCAGGAAGAAAAGGTGTCATTGCAGCCATATTGGCGATCAGTTTAGCAGGATGTAGCGGCGGTGCCGGAACAGGAACCGATGCAGGAAATGCCCCAACAAGCTCAGAACCAGCATTCAATTACACCGGAGCAGGACCGGTGACCGATCAGCCTGATGCGAAGCTGTCCATTCTTGGAACGAATGCGTGGACGACCAACGTTGATCTATCTACCGCCGCCATTGTCAAAAAAATTGAGAGTAATGCAGGGGTTGAGGTTGATTGGGATCTGATTCCGCCCCAGAACTATGCGGATGCAGTCAATCCACGGCTGGCAGCAGGCACTGGCTTACCAGATATCGTCTACTTGCCGGATCAGGACCAGCTTATGAAATACATTAATAGTGGATTGTTTATTCCACTGAATGAGCTGGTGGATAAGTACGGGGTGAACCTCAAAAAAATATATGAACAATCCCCCTCTGTCAAAGCCAGTTTAACAACGCCAGATGGTAAAATGTATTATGTGCCACAGCAAACGCTGACCAAAAACTATATGCCTGTATTTATGCTTAATCAGCGCTGGCTGAAGAAGCTCGGCTTGAACGAGCCAACAACGCTGGATGAGTTCACAGCAATGCTGCGCAAATTCAAGACCGATGATCCGAATGGCAATGGGCAGGCGGATGAAATTCCATTGTCCATGGAATCCAAGTTTATTCCGATGGCATTTGGACCAGTATTTGGTTTGGATCTGTCGAACCAATTCTACGCTGACGATCAAGGCAAGGTCCATTTCAGCTATTATGAGCCTGCCTATAAGGAATATTTGACCTATCTGAACGGGCTTTATAAGGAAGGTCTGCTCGGTGTAGATTATGCCAGCACAACGAGTGATCAGGTAACTTCTCGGATCTCGCAGGATTTAACAGGTGCAACGTTTAATTTTAGTTGGTATATGTCGATGGTCTACAGTCCGCTGTACAAGGATTACGACCCGGCTGAGCCCATTTTCAAAGGTATCCTGCCGTTAAAAGGGCCGCATGGTGACCAGTTCTATATTGGACGTACACCGGTGAGTGGCATTTTCGGGATTACACGGGACAGTAAAAATCCAGAGCTAGCTTTCCGTTTCCTGGATTATGCGGTAAGTGAGGAAGCACAGACGTACTACACATGGGGCATCAAGGATGACACATACACCGAAGAAAATGGCGTAAAGACCTTCACGGATAAAGGTAAAGACAACGAATACATTCAGAAGCTCGGTATTGGGCCGGTCAATCTGCCGAATATCCAATCTACCGATTCTGCGGATTCCGTCGTAGCAGAGTGGCATGCCAAGCTTGATAAGGAAATGGAACCGTATATCCGTGAGCCCTTCCCGTTTGTGTATGCTCTGCCAGATGAAGCTAGCGTAGAGAGCATGTCCATGCCGGATATTACGACATATGTGGAAGAAATGAACTTCAAGTTTATTAGTGGAGATACAAGTCTAGATCAGTTCGATAGTTATATTGAAACATTAAAGAAAATGAACATTGAGCAAGTTATTGCCGGCAGACAGGCGCAATATGACCGGTATAAGGCTGCACAGCAATAAGTTTCCCAAGGTATGAGAGGTGTTGATTGATTTTGATAACCATTAAGGACATTGCCAAACTGGCAGGGGTGAGCTATAGCACGGTATCCAAGGCGCTCAACGGTGATCCTCGAATCAAACCTGCGACGAGACAGAAAGTGCTCGCGGTGGCAGAGAAGCACCAGTATCGAAAAAACATTATGGCTCAGCAGCTCTCCACTGGCAGAAGCAACATCATTGGCTTTGTTCTTGATGAACTGAGCAATCCATTGTTCTCCAACATATCAGGCAATTTGCATGCGGAACTCAAGAAACGGGGCTACCAGATGATCCTCGTTGTAGCGGATGATGGAGTGGATATATTCAGTCAGTTACGTGTGGACGGCTGTATCCTCTGGGATTACGCGCTCGAAGATCGGGAAGCCTTCTGGAAAAAGTTCGCTACCTTGAACATGCCTTGTTTTGTACTCGGTACGGATGAAGCCCCGAATTCACCTTACATCAAGATTGATCGCAAAGAAGGAATCTACAAGGCTGTACAGCACCTTCAATCCCTGGGACATAGTCGAATCGGATTCATCGGAAACTCCCAGAATATCAAGCTGGAGGGATACCGGGAAGCGTTGCAGCGTACAGGTCTTGAATTTGAACCTCACTATGTGTTGCCTGCGCACTCATCGTGGGAGGACGGATATTTTGCCATTCGAAATTATTCATTTGGGTCGGAATCACCAACAGCGTTTATCGGGCTGAACAACCTGGTGACCCGGGGGGCGCTGCGTGCGCTTCTCGAAGCCGGTTATAACGTGCCTAAGGATATATCATTAATTGGTTATGATGATCTGCCGGATATGCAGTACGCCGAAGTCGCGCTCACCACGATTGGTCCACCGCTGGAGGAACTGGCGGCACAGGCAGCAGAGTTAATCGTATCGTTGATTCGCGGCGAGCAGAGGGAGTATCCGGTGGTGATTCAACCGCAGCTGAATCACCGCAGTTCAACGGCAGTTTCTCGGAAGCGATTACCTGAACATCAATAACGAATAACAGGTATTTTGGTCGTTTGAGGATCGAGTTTGCAATATACATTACCGTATCACATCCTAGGAGGTTGGTTTTTATGCCAATACAGACGCAGTTATCCTGGTCTGAACGAATAGCAGAGACGATTGTAGAGCAATGTGACAATGACGGTTATCATGCATTTCCTTCTGAACGCTGGGCTTATGTTCAAGGCATGACTCTTATGGCGATGGCGCAAACGGGTGAACAGTATGGCAGAGGCGAATATATCGATTTTATGAAGCGGCATATGGATCTATATATTCATAAGGATGGTTCGATCGCGACGTATTCGCTTGAAGAATACAACCTGGATCAGATTAATCAGGGTAAGAATCTATTTCGGCTGATGGAAGATGCCGAAGATCAGCGTTATGAGGAAGCGGCGCATCTACTCGCGGCACAACTGGCGGGGCAGCCAAGAACATCGGAAGGTGGCTTTTGGCACAAAAAAATCTATCCATTCCAGATGTGGCTGGATGGACTGTACATGTCCTCCCCTTTTCTCGCACAATACGCGAAAAAATTCAATCGCCCGGAATTATGGGATGAGGTCGCTCATCAGATTTTGCTGGTTGAACGTAAGACACGTGATCCGCGAACAGGTCTGCTCTATCATGGATGGGATGAATCGAAGGAGCAGGTGTGGGCAGACTCTACGACAGGATGTTCCGCACACTTCTGGAGTCGAGCTATGGGTTGGTATGCGATGGCCATCGTGGACAGTATAGAACATTTCCCAATCCATCACCCGAAGCGGGGAACGATTATTGGTATCTTCGAGCGGATGTGTAACGCATTGGTACGCGTGCAGGAGCAGGATAGTGGTCTTTGGTTCCAGGTGCTGGATCAAGGGTTCCGCAAAGGCAACTATCTGGAAGCTTCAGGTTCCAGTATGTTTGTGTATGCACTCGCTAAAGGTGTGCGCTTGCGTTATTTGGAGCCACAGTTCAAGCAAGCGGCTGAGAAAGGATGGCAAGGTCTAACATCTCGGTTGGTAGAAGAGACGGCAGATGGGGTGAAGCTGAACAGCATATGTCATGGGGCAGGACTCAGTCTTGATCGAGACGGATCGTACAGCTATTACGTAAGTGAGCAGATAGTTAGTGACTCCTTCATGGGTACAGCACCACTGCTACTGGCCGCGCTGGAAATGGAGCGATTGTCATGACAAAACCCATGCTGCCACCCACAGATTCGAACCAGGACACCTTGTGTTATACCGTGGCAACTGACGGAAGTGGTGATTACAAGACCATTCAGGCTGCGATTGATGCAATTCCTGATCATTCTAAAGGCAGGCTAGAGATTCGCATTAAGCCAGGTGTGTATGTTGAGAAGCTGCATATTGAGAAGCCTATGGTTCACCTCATCGGTGAGGGAGCCGAGCAGACGATCATCACGTATGATGACTATGCCCTCAAGACGTTCCCGAATGGCGAGCTTTATCATACATTTCACTCCTATACTGTGCTTGTTGGGTCTGATGACTTTACCGCAGAAGGACTCTCGTTCGTAAACTCAGCGGGACCAGGTAAGGTTGTTGGTCAGGCTCTAGCCATCTATGTTGATGGAGACCGGGCAGCCTTCCGGAACTGCCGATTCATTGGGCACCAGGATACAATCTTCACCGGGCCGCTCCCGGAGCAACCGTTAGATCGAAGCTTTTTTGGCGGCCCTCGCGATGGGGCTGAGCGGCGTAAGCTACGACAATACTATGAAGGTTGCTACATTGAGGGCGATGTTGATTTTATTTTTGGCTCGGCGACGGCGGTATTCAAAGATTGTGAGATCTTCTCTAAAGTTCGTGTGTCTGGTACGGATCAGGCAAAGGCAGAAGTGCAAGGCTATGTTACTGCAGCTTCCACGCCTGAAGATGTGAAGTATGGTTATGTGTTTATTGACTGTGATCTGACCAGCAATGCACCTCCTGAATCGGTGTATCTTGGACGGCCTTGGCGCAATTACGCAAAAGTGTGCTTCCTCAAGTGCTGGATTGGAGCCCATGTGAAGCAGGAAGGCTGGCATAACTGGAATAAAACAGATGCAGAGAGCACGGTGGTATTCGCAGAATATAACAGTTCAGGGCCAGGAAAAGCACAAGCAGGAGGTCGTGTGCCTTGGGCTAACCTTCTAACGGAGCAGGAAGCGGCCGAATATACGGTACCTCTTATTTTGTCGGGTGAGGATGATTGGCAACCTTTCCGTGCCTCCACCCCGATTCAGAAGCCAAGCGGTTAGCATACTTATTGGCATGTGTCCGTGAATCATATTATAGCTGTAGAGAGCGTTGCTCTCGTATTAACTATATTCCCTACATTGAAGTTTCTGAGATTGTACGAAAAGCCTCCATACCTTACGCCATGGCGTAGGTATGGAGGCTTTATGGATATGATTAGCTGGAGATATCTAATTTAACGCATTAGAAATTAAAGTTATCCGGATCAGGGCCAACGCGTTGATCTTCATTCAGCGCATTGATTCGTTCTATCTCTTCAGAAGATAGCTCGAAATCATAGATCGAAGCATTCTCTTCAATGCGATGTTCCTTAGTGGATTTCGGAATCGTAACGACACCGTTTTGTAGATCCCAACGCAAAATGATCTGTGCAACCGACTTACCTTTTACTGATGCAATCTCTGTCAGCACCGGGTTGTCCAACAGCTGACCCTGCATGAGCGGCGACCATGCTTCAAGTTGAATGTTGTGTTCTTCACAGAAAGCTTTCAGTTTCATCTGCGTCAGACGAGGGTGGTATTCCACCTGATTCACCATAGGGGTGATCGTAGCGTCCTGCATGAGATCCTGTAAATGATGAATCTGGAAGTTACTTACTCCGATTGCTCTAATCCGTCCAGCTTGGTAAAGCTCCTCGATGGCTTTCCATGCAGCTTTATATTTACCCGCTTTTGGCCAGTGAATCAGATATAGATCCAAGACGTCGAGTCCCAGCTTATTCATCGTTGTATCAAAAGCGGCAAGTGTTTCTTCGTATCCAAGGTCGGCATTCCATACTTTGGAGGTGATGAAGAGGTCTTCGCGCTTAAGGTTGTTCTCTTGTAATGCTTCAGCAATCGCTTGCCCTACGCCAGCTTCATTGCCATATACCGCAGCAGTATCAATACTGCGATAACCATGTTTAATGGCATGTTTAACCGCTGCGATTAACTCTGCTCCTTCTTCTACTTTAAATACACCGAGTCCAAACCAAGGCATGTGAACGCCGTTATGCAATGTTGTTGTCGATTGTAGGTTATGTGCTGTTGTCATTAAAATTTCCTCCTTGATGTGTATACAATTCGTTACTTCATGCAGAATTGCTATTATTTCATGATACAAAATCAAATCATAGTAGATCAAATTGGAATCAACGTATATTATATAACTATACACTTTTTTGAAACCGGTTCCCTACTCAAGATAAGTTCCTAGATTAGAGGGTATCTTGATTCGTAGACTTTAGTGCGAGACGTTACTCATGAGCCGGTACATTCATTTCTTTACGGTTCAGTACTCTCGCCCAAGCGGTTAGGATGACCGCAACGAGCACCATAAGTGCACCTACCCATGTTGTATGGATTAAGCCTATGGAGTCGGTGATTACACCACCGAGATAGGCGCCAATGGCAATGCCTGCGTTAAAGGCGGCGATGTTAAATGCTGAGGCTACGTCTTTCGCCTGCGGTGCATACCGCTCTGCGAGTGTCACTACATGCATCTGTAATCCGGGGACATTCATGAAAGCAAGCAGCCCCATCCCTAGAATGGTAACCAATGCTGCTGTTTGGAAGGGAAATGTGAAATATAGTATACCCAGAATGACGGTTTGGATCATAAACATGTAGAAAAGTGCCCGCAGTGGACTACGGTTGGCTGCTTTTCCACCAAGGATATTACCGATCGCAATAGCGATGCCGTACACAAGCAGAATGAGTGCCACCGTTTGCTCAGCGTACCCGCTAATATCATGCAATAGTGGAGACAGATAGGTGAAAACAACAAACGTTCCTCCATACCCGACGGCTGTAATGGCAAAAGCAAGCAGCAATCGTCCATTGGTCACAAGTTTCAGTTGGTTCCGGAAGGCCGTGCGTGTGCCGCGCTCCAGTGTGGAGGGCACGAGCAGCAGATTGCCGACCAAAGCGATGAGTCCGATGACCACAATCAGAATAAAAGCTGCACGCCAACCCAAGTGCTGACCAATGAGGGTACCCAGAGGTACACCGGTTACGGTCGCAATGGTCAGACCGGAGAACATGATGGCGATCGCGCTAGCTCTACGATTGGCAGGTACAAGATCTGCTGCAATGGTTGAACCGATCGACATGAACACACCATGGGACAGAGCCGTGATGATCCGAGCAATAAGCAACAGCGTAACCCCGCTAGATAATGCCGCAAGCGTGTTGCCAGCAATAAAAACAAGCATGATTGCAAGTAACAACGTTTTGCGTGAGATAGTAGACGTTAGAGAGGTCAGGATGGGTGCCCCAAACGTCACGCCAAGTGCATATAAGGTAACGGTTAATCCCGCTGTGGTTACAGATATGCCTAGATCGTCTGCAATAAGCGGCAACAGACCTACGCTGATAAACTCCGTGGTGCCGATGGCAAATGCACTAATTGCGAGTGCCAGCAGCGCGAAAGTACTTCGTTTGGAACTTTGTAACATATATAGCTCAACTCCCTGGAATGTGGATTTACGTACTGGCAAATGCTATTATGAGATATTCCATACAAAATGAGTAGTACGTACTTTTTAGTACCATACGTACTTTTTGGTGCCTATACCGTTAATGAAATTCACCAGGGAGGAGATATACCATGGAGAGGAAGAAGTACAACATTTCTGTTGAGGCAACCCTTGAGGTTATCGGCGGGAAATGGAAATGTGTGATTTTATGCCATCTGACCCACGGGAAGAAACGCACCAGTGATCTGAAGCGCATTATGCCCGCCATTACACAGAAGATGCTGACACAGCAATTGAGAGAGCTTGAGGATGATGGCATTGTGAATCGAATCGTGTATAACCAGGTTCCACCGAAGGTGGAGTATGAATTAAGCGATTATGGTCGGAGTTTGGAACCGATACTCAATGCATTATGCAATTGGGGCGATCAGCATATCGTAAGAGAATATGGCGATAAGGCTTTGATGTTAGAGGACAATGGATTGAATGATTTTGGTTCTGAAGACCACAAGGAGCTGATGAAGCAATGAATTATGAGATTCTGCATCAAGGTGCGTTTGCTATGCTAAAAGTTAATCTGGAGCGCGGAGAACGGTTCAAGGCTGAGAGTGGAGCGATGGTATCTATGACCCCTACGGTTGAACTGAGAGGCTCTGCGGAAGGCGGCATGTTCGCAGGGTTTGGACGCATGATTAGTGGGGAGAAGTTCTTCTTTCAAGAGCTTACGGCAACTGGAGGATCGGGAGAGGTTCTATTATCGCCTGCAAGCATGGGAGATGTGCAAGTGGTTGAGTTAGACGGATCATACTCTCTTTATGTTCAGAAGGATGGATTTCTCGCGGGTACTGAAGGTATTCAGGTGAATAGCAAAATGCAGAATCTCAAAAAAGGTCTCTTTTCGGGAGAAGGATTCTTCATTATTGAGATCAGTGGTCGGGGAACGGTATTTCTGTCCTCGTATGGTGCAATCCATGCCATTCATCTGGCTGCGGGCGAAGAGGTGATCGTTGATAATGCGCATCTCGTTGCATGGCCTCAGTATATGAATTATCGCATTGAGAAGGCATCACAGGGCTGGCTGTCCAGCGTAACTAGTGGAGAAGGATTGGTATGCCGGTTCAGGGGAGAAGGAACGGTCTTGATCCAGAGTCGTAATCCACAAGGGTTCGGACAATGGGTGAAGCAATTTATCCCTTCACGCTAAACAGCCATGAAATAAGCTGCAAAGTTGCAACGGATAGGATGGCAAAAACGTTATAACAATAATTAATCTGTAATGCCTAGATATAGTGGTTGTCCCAAAGCGTGATAAAGCCGCCATGAGCCGGTTCTTGTGACGACCATTATTCTGTACTATTCTCTAGTATATGAAATTTAAGTAGAATTCTAAGGCATCGATGATGGAGGAATTGAGATGAGTTCACAGTTTAAAAATGCAAATGAAAGTCCAGGACACCTGCTATGGCAGGTTACAACCATGTGGAGTAAGGAAATGAGACGGGTTCTAGAGCCGCTTGGGTTAACACACCCACAATTTGTACTTCTACATGGATGCTTATGGTTGAATGAACGCGATGAAGAGGGTAATGGTATTACTCAGGTTCAAATTTCCCAATTTACTAATGTTGATGTTAATGTCACATCCCAAGTTCTTCGTGCGCTTGAAAAGAGAGGGCTGATTCAACGTACTCGTCATAAGATGGATACACGAGCAAATATTATTTCTACAACTCCAGAGGGCACGGCTCTTGCGAATCGGGGGATTCAGGTTGTAGAGGCTGCGGACAAGGCGTTTTTTGATCTGGTAAGTGATCGTAAGGAAGAGTATATGGATATTTTACGTGAGTTTATTAATCATAAATCCGAATAACGGACTTATTGGATTTTGTATACATTATTAAACTACACATTGTAGTGAGAGAAGAAGATTATCCTACATAAAATCATACTCAACCATTGAAAACCTCCCTGACGTTGCAGCCGGGAGGTTATTTATTTTGGGCTTTAATTATTTTGCTAAGCTAGCTCATAGCTTAAGAGAAATTATGATGAACAATGAATGGTTGCAAGTTTAGATTTATGGTTATTCAGTTAGCCGGTAGGTTGCAAAAGGCTCCCTATGACGGAACGAATCACTAAGCTGATCCAGTTCAGCCATCATGTCGGATGTCAGCTTGAGATCAAGGCTCTGGAGATTGTGCTCCAGTTGTTCTGTACGTGTGGCTCCAACAATAACCGTTGAAACGGCCGGACGTGCCAGTAGCCAAGCGAGGGATAATACACTCGGGGAACAACCATGTTCTGCCGCTTTCTCGCTAACCTGTTGTCCTAAATGAATATTGTGCTCCAGCAGAAAACGATTGAAAGATGGATCGGTATCTGCCCTAGAGCCAGATGGTACAGCTTGTTCTCCATTGTACTTGCCAGTCAGGATACCGCCAGCCAGCGGGAAATACGGGATAATGCCGACGCCTTGATCCAGGCAAAGCGGTACCAATTCAAGCTCAGGTGTACGGTCAGCGAGGGAATAGCTTGTTTGCGTTGAAATATAACGGACGTAGCCCTTCAACTCGCTTGTGCCGAGAGCTTTCATCAGCTCCCATGCGGCATAGTTGGATGCCCCGATGTAACGGACTTTGCCGGAGGATACCATGTCATCCAGCGTGCGCAACGTTTCATCGAGCGGTGTATGCGGATCGAAGGTATGGATCTGGTACAGATCAATATAGTCCGTCCGCAGACGACGGAGACTCTGCTCCAGCTCTTGTTGCAAATGATAGCGGGAGGAACCCCGCCCATGAGGACCATCGTGCCGGGGGAGTCCGGCCTTGGTAGCAAGCACAGCGTTTTCCCGTTTGCCTGCAAGGGCTTGTCCAATAATTCGTTCGGATTCGGTGCCAGCATAGATGTTAGCGGTATCGATGAAGTTAATCCCTTGATCCAGTGCGGCATGAATAATACGGGTAGACGTCGGTTCGTCAGCACGTTTGCCGAATGCATTGGTGCCTAGACCAAGTGCAGATACGCGTAGGCCGCTGTTGCCTAAATGTCGAAATTCCATCATGTATCGCTCCTTTCTGTGCCATATCTTATCATGGCGATTATAACCTAATCTATTGAAATGGTGTTATTAATATAGTTAAATGATTGTTAGAAACCGCTCTTATAGAGTTAAAGGAGAAATCATGGAAAACAGTGCAGCTCATCTAACCAGACGGAAGCCAAAGAAACCGAAGAAGAGATGGAAGAAGCCCCTGATCATTACCCTGAGTGTTCTTGTCTTGTTAGGCGGACTGGGATTTATTTATCAAAAACAACTGGTCTTACTGGCATTTAACATGTTCGCCTCAAATACCGTGAAGGAAGCACTGGATGATTCCTACAAACCAGCGGGTAATGAAGATGCACCCGTTGTGGAACATACCGATCCATTCTCGCTGCTACTGCTCGGAATTGATCAACGTGACAACGAACCAAGTCGTTCGGATACCATCATCTACTCCGTTGTTCGTCCAGAAGATAATAAAGTACTGTTACTGTCCATTCCGCGTGACTCCTATACGGAAATCGTAGGTCGGGATGTAAAATCGAAGATTAATTCAGCGTATGCCCACGGTGAGGCCAAGATGGCTATGGATACTGTGGAGAAGCTGCTGGAGAATAAAGTAGACTTCTATGCGGCCATTAACTTTAATGGTCTGAAAGATATTGTTGATGCGGTAGGCGGTGTTGAGCTGCCAATCAAGAAAAATATTGAGAACAAGCTAAAGACGCATGAAAAACTGTTCGTCGAAGCGAACAAACCGATCTATAACGGAGAGGAAGCGCTGGGATATGTGCGTTATCGTGAAGATTCCGATTTTAACCGGACGATGCGTCATCGGATTTTTCTTAATGCATTCATGAATCGTGCGCTTGAGGTCAAGAACCTAACTAAAATCCCGGATGTCATCAAGATTGCTGGCTCCAACTTTACAACAAATATGAACTCTGATTTTATTGTGAAGTTTGCCGAGTCATTGTACATGAAAGATAGCATTCCTACGATCAGCAATTATATGTTACAGGGTACGGGTGCGATGCGTGGCGGTGTCTGGTATTACGATCTATCGGAAGAAGATCTGCAACATGTACGGACAATGATTGCCAGCTGGCTTGATCCAGATGCGACCGAAATTATAGAACCAAGCACAGATGATACAACAGAATCGACAGATGCGGCATAAAAGAGGTTGTTCAAAAAGCTTACTTTTGATTACGAAGGACGCCTGACGGCATCTCAGCATCGAATATAATGGATTCGAGTATAAATTGTGTGAAATGTAAGCCTAAAGAAGCTCATTGCTTCTTGGGCTTTTTTTTGTTTTGTCACAAAGGATGGGTAAGGATTAGCGGAGTTATTGCAACATTTACATCTTTTTCAGATCGCAATAGAGTAAAATATAGGGAAACAAATCAACATCGACCAATGGAGGAAAGGTATGAAAGAGTTCAAGGATCGACTTCATCAGGTGCAAGAGCAACAGAAGCAGTTGGTTAAGGAGTATAACGAACTGCTTCAGGATTACCAATCCGATGATCTGATTGTACAGAACGAACAATTGCGCGAGCAGTCTGAGGCGTATAAGCTCAAGCTGAAACAGTTGGAGATTCGGGCGCGTCAGATGGAAGAAGAGAATGGCCGCCTTCGGATGGCGCTGTCTGAACAGATGCTGGATGAGAAGTTGAATCTGATCCGTGTATCGAAGGAGAAAATGGAGACGTATTTCCGGGGGAAGACAGCTGTACATCATGATCGGCTGGAGGCTCATGAGCATCGTACCAAAGCGAATCTTAATGCCATCTATAACCGGGCTGCCGAGGGGCTGCAAGAAGATGAGCATGAGATCAAGGAACGTATTGCATATCTGGCTGCGGAAGTAAGAGAGCGGATAGAGCGGCAACGGCAAACGCTGTGGGAGCGGGAAGAAGCGATACGTCAGCAGATGCATCAAGGATATGATCATATGGCTGCGGAAGAGCTGAGTGAGGAGACGATTAAGCAACGTATCCGCCAAAACCGAATGGAGATGAGGATTGGATTAAGCTGGATCAACAAGGTCGCCATTTTACTCCTTATTCTGGGTGTTGGTGCAGCATTCCGCTACTCCTATTCCACGTGGTTCAGTGATCAGATGAAAGGTGCAGCCTTTTTCCTATTAGGTGTACTCATGCTCGCTGGGGGAGAGTGGTTGTTCCGACGTAAGCGGCAGACATTTGCCATGGGACTGTTAGGTGGAGGGATATCCATCTTGTTTGGGTCCATTTTCTACAGTTACTTCTTGCTGCATATCATTGGACTGTATACGGCTCTAGGGTTATCTGTTCTTGTATCAGCGGTATCTGTTGTGCTGTCGCTGAGGTATCAATCCAAAACAATCTGTACGCTAGGACTCGTCGGAGGTTATTTACCGTTATTTTCATACATGGGGTATTTCGGGCTGGAAGGACGCGCCGTTTATGCGGCGATGATCTATTTGCTGCTCTTAAATGGCATTATCGTGCTGATCTCGTTCGGTAAACGTTGGCCCATTGTGCACTATATCAGCTTCTTGTTCAACACACCGTCGATGCTCATTCTGCTGTGGTTATCGCCGAGCAATATCGTAGGCATGTTGTATTCGGTTGTGACGTTTGCGTTGTATCTGGGCATCACGCTGGCTTATCCATTCAAACATCGAGTGAAACTAACCTGGTGGGACTTCGCCTTGCTCGCCATGAATACAAGTATCAGCTGTCTCATGCTCTATGTACTGTTCAGGGCAGAGGGCTGGGAGGATGCACAAGGGCTGCTGGCTCTAGTGTTCTGTCTGGTTTACTTCGGGCTGGCGCGATTCGTCCGTCGCCATATGGTGCAGGAAAGACAGACGATTCTGTTGTTCTACATCACTTCGTTAACCTTTGCGGTTCTAATTATACCGTTCCAGTTTGGAGCAGAATGGTTGTCCTTGGGTTGGTTAATCGAAGGAATTCTCCTCATCACCCTTGGTCATCTGAAGCGATTCAAAGCGGTGGAACGTGCCGGATGGGGCGTGGTGCTGCTCTGCATCGTTACCTTTATCTATATTGATGTGCTCGTGATGTTCATCATGGGAATGCAGTCTCACTTTATGCTGAAATATTCCTGTATCACACTTGGTTCGCTGGCGATTACGCTGTATTATTCATTTGTTCAACGGGGCTCGTTGTCATCCTCAGGAATGCTGCGTTATCACACAGTAGAGCGTGGCTTCCTGCAAGGATTCCAATACGTTACGCTGGTGAACCTATGGTTCTATGTTCTGTATGAATCGAATGAACTGTATAGCAGAGCTGTGGATGATAGCTTCCCGTTATACCTGTTCTACAAATTCATTCTGTTTGCCTCGCTGACGATTGCGTTAGCCTATGGACTGAGCAAAGTGAAGCCGTTACAAGGTCGATTTGTACGCTATTACACGAACATTCTACATGCTGTGGGTTACTGCATAGCGCTAGCGGTAACGTTGAATCTGCCAGCCTTGCAACCTGATGTACAGCAACATACGGCTGCCGAGATTGTGGGACTTATTGTACTGATCATCTTCAATGTGGGGGTATTCTTCGCAGGAAGAGATCTGTTAATTACAGCTATCCGTGGGCAGTTCAAAAGTATTGAATGGTATCCTGTCATTGCAGGAGTCTACCTGTTAGGTGTAATCACCGTTTTCATGACGGTGCAGTTCCAATGGGGAGATGTGGGGCTGCTCTTCAGCCTAATCTACCTGATTCTTGCCATCCTCTACATTGCCTACGGTTTCCGTAGAAAATATGTGATGATTCGCCGTCTGGGTCTAGGTCTAACCCTGCTGGCTACAGGCAAGATGGTGTTCTATGATGTTAGTTTGCTGACCGCGGGCAGTAAGATTATCGCTTATTTCAGCTTTGGTATCTTACTCTTGGGCATCTCTTATCTGTATCAAAAGGTTTCGAGCAAGATGGAGGAAGTTCAGCCTAGGGAAAGTGCAGTGAAGGCTGAGGATGATGGTAATGGTAATGGTTCAACTGATCCGGAAGAAAATAAATAAGGCTTCACAGCGTGCAACAAAATAAATGAATATATCTCACTTACTTCCACTGAAACTGTGCTTTGGTGGAAGTAAGTTTTTTTATTTTAACTATTGTATTCAGGGAAGGCTAACGCCTGTTTTTTTATAGAATCGTAGCTTACGAATATAGGAAAATATTTGGGGATGACTGTAAAGGAGTGTTGTTCTCTATGTTGATCCGTATAGAACACATCGTAGTTCCCGAATTGCGGACTGTATTCTATGTTTTGATACGTAAAGGTTGATCCATAGTTGACCAATACATATATTTTGGATGCATAAATAGCGGTTTGCTGCTGAATTGGAGGGATCTGTTCAAGAAGAATAATAACAAGCGCAACTATGAAAAATATCTTTATTTGTTTCAAGCGGTTACCTTTCATTTCAGAATCACCTCTCTGTTATCCTTCCACTGAGTTCTCCCCTGCCTAAGATGATGACATTCGTGAAACGTTTTGTACAGGAGCCTCGTTTATAATAAGGTACTACCGCTTTAAGGCTGACTGTTCATTCGAAGCCATGAGATTTCGGAGGCGGATGTATCTTTTGGTGACGAACCACCATCCTCAGTTACGCGAGACAATACAGTTAAGGTGATAGATAGAGCGAAGGCAAGTAGCACGTATATTAAAATGGTTTTTTTCTTCATGGGAAATACCTCTCTTGTTGGATAAGCTAAAGCATCTGTCCGGCCGTTATGAGAAAAAAAGCACAACGTCTGGTATAGTAGAGAAAAGCATAGAACGACGCCATGTATACACTATATAAATTGTCATGAATGCAAACAATGGAACAAATCTGATGAAGTTATCATTATTACTGATGAACGTAGAGATAGAGACTAGGCTGTTTAAATTGAGGTTAAGAGTGTACAGGAACGGAGAAGACAGAAATAACGTGAAGAAGCGGAATGGTCGCGTTTATCTCCGGATTTTCCCTTTGAAAAAGGGATTCAAAAAAATCTGGGGATAACAGCGATCGGAGGGTTATTCTGTCATCGGAGTGGCAAGTGTACATTTTTTTAGTTTAATTTAATTAAGCCTAGAGAGTAGAGAGAGTGAATTTTGAAGGTGGGGGAATAACATGCGGGAGACGGCAAAAATCGTCATTCGTACACCTGGACAGGAAAGTGACGGTTCATTTGCTTATGTACGGCAAGGGCACTCCATAACGGTTGGGCGTTACACAGGAGGCAGTGAGCTGGATCTGTCCGTGTACAATCAGATGATTTCCAAACGGCACTGCCGTATTCATTATGATGCACAGTTTCAGCTGTGGGTCGAGGATCTGGATAGTAAAAATGGAACGGAGTTGAATGGACAACGCCTTGTTCCATATGAGAGGTATCCTTTTGCAGAAGGGGATAGTCTGACGCTGGTGAATGGATTGATCCAGCTTCGGATGGAGAACGATTTGGAGGAGACGAGGGAGTATCGCCTTTCTGACTTACTCGGTGAAGGAATTAGAGTGCATGATCATATGCAAACCGTACAGATCGGTGAGGTGGAGATCCCGTTATCCAAGAAGGAATTCCAGCTGTTCAAATTACTTTATAGTCAGCTAGACCATTTTGTGACGCGTGAGCAGATTGTCAGTCAGGTATGGCCTGAACGTAGCATATTGGAAAGTGAACCGGTGGGGATCGATGAGATTAACTCCTTGATCTACCGGACGAACCGCAAGCTCGGCATTCATTTTACGATCAAATCGGTGTATAAGAAGGGCGTGTACATGAAATCTCATGTACCTGATTAAAGTAAATGGCTTCCTCCGTAATCCTGATGGGTCGGAGGAAGC
This sequence comes from Paenibacillus sp. MER 99-2, assembly GCF_023714095.1. NCBI lineage: Bacteria > Bacillati > Bacillota > Bacilli > Caryophanales > Paenibacillaceae > Paenibacillus > Paenibacillus sp. MER 99-2. The sequence goes on from NZ_JAMAUZ010000003.1 coordinate 273,012, forward strand.
TTTTTAGTTATGATAGGGTGACCTTATTGTGCAGTTCGAGCACTCAGAGCAAGTGAGTATAATTGAAAAATGCAATCAATGAGGCCAGATAAGCGCTAATGCTTGTCTGTTTTTTTTGTAGCTACGAAGGATGCATGCTGCTCTTTTGAAATGACTTATTCTATACCGCCTATCGTGTGCTCTTCTTATTCAGGAGCGCAACTTAGCGTTGATATGGGATTCAAGCCTAACTCAATTTATTTGACTAAGTCAATTAAATTGAGTACAGTGTATATAGTTGACTTAGTCAAATAATATACTAGGTATCATTTAGGAGGCTTGCATGAATTCATATACATCGATCATTCCTATCATCCGCCAATTTAACCGATTCTACACAAAGGTACTTGGCCTGCTGGATAAACACTTGCTCGACAGCGACTTTTCTCTATCGGAAGTGCGGGTTCTTTATGAGATTGGCCATTCCGAGCACTGCACAGCTAGCATGCTCATCGAGCAACTTCGTCTGGATCCGGGGTATTTGAGCCGAATGTTGAAACGGTTTGAAAAGTTGGGGTTAAGTTACCGTGTACAATCCAAAGAAGATGGAAGATCATCACTGCTGTATCTTTCAGAATTTGGAAAAGAAACACTGGCTCGGATGGACGCGTTATCCGATGAACAGATACGCAATATGATCCTCGAATTGCCCGATCAGAGCCAACGAAGCATTGCCAGAAGCATGACGGTCATTGAGAGGGAGTTGTCTAGTGAACCTACAGAACGGAGAATACATGTCCGAACCGAGCTGAAACCGGGAGACGTCGGAGCACTGATTCAACTACACGGCTGGGTCTATGCTAAGGAATGCGGCTATAACCACACATTTGAAGCATATGTCTGCAAAACGTTTTATGATTTTCTGCAAACCTACAGCCCGGACAAGGATCGGTTCTGGTTGGTAGAATCGGATCATGAAATTGTCGGTAGTATCGCGGTTATTGGTCATCCGGGGGAGAGAGCCCAAATTCGTTGGTTTATCTTGCATACAGATTATCGGGGGATGGGGATTGGGAAGAAGCTCATTCAAGAGGCTATCACATACTGCCGGGAAAAAGGATACCGAGATGTCTTTCTGGAAACAACGGATGATCAGAAGACAGCCATCGCTATGTATACAAAAGCAGGGTTCGTCAAAACCCTAGAACAAGAGAACATGGGTTGGGGCACGCATCACATCGAACAAACCTATGAACTGCATCTTCATGAAGAATAATTTCGTTATGATAAATATGTACGGGTCTCTTTCAAGATAATTTTTCAATAATATTATTAAACGGGTATGCACGAGTACTGTAGTATAATGAGAGAACCTGCTGGAAAGGAAGCTGTGAACAGGTTCGTGAAATTGAACGAAAGAGGCTGCTTCCGTAGTCCTGCTGGATCGCGAAATAGCGCTATTTAATCAACATCTTTAATCCCTAAAGGATGAGGTTATATGTTCATTATTCCATTCATTCCATGGCTGCTCGCCGTGATTACCTTAATTGCTGTCCTGTCGATCGTGCTCGTTAGCTGGAAAAATGGAATCTCCCCGATGCCCACGTCCCGATTGGTCAGACGCGTCGTCATTCAGGAGGTGAATCGCATTCCTGGTTATGGTGATGTCATCGAGGCGGGTTCCGGGTGGGGTACACTCGGCTTGGATGTGGTACGGTATTGTCCGGGTAAACGGCTTACGGGTATCGAAAATTCTCTCCTGCCTCTGTGGGTCTCCCAAGGAATAGCATATCTGAGTGTACGCTTCCGTGAGGCCAAAGGTCGACAACAATCCATGAAGGGTAGACTGCGGTTCATCCGTGGCAATATCTACAATAGCTCCTATGAACATGCCGACTGCGTCATCTGTTATTTGTTTCCTGGGGCGATGGAGCGATTGCTGGACAAGTTCACACGTGAATTGCCGCCAGGTGCAAGAGTGATTAGTGTCTGTTTTGCATTGCCAGGCAAGGTGCCGCTTCGCACGATTACTTGCCCGGATGCATTGCGTACGAAGGTGTACGTCTATGTGTTCTAAGGGAATACAACGGTGGGGACTCTGTTCTGAAAAATACGGATGATCATATGCAAAAGGATTTATATGAACGAACAAAGGCTCCGAACACACTCTTTAAGTGGATTCGGAGCCTTACGTTTAGTTTAGCTTGGAACAGATACGTTGTTTATTAAGTTATTGCATAGATTCAAATTTGAGTTAACTCGTTATTTATTTTGCCGAATCGGTTGTACTTGTGCTGTCAGAAGTAGTGCCGGATTGTCCGCGGCCTCTTCCACCTCCGAATCCACCTTGACCATTACCTCCGCCAAAACCGCCCATGCCTGACTGAGCTGTAGTGACACCTGATTCATTGACCCAAGTTACATTGCTTGTGGATTGGAATGCGACGATTTTAGTTCCGCCGCTATAGGTGCCATCTGTGTACAGTCCATCCACGGCTGTGCCTGTAGAAGTTCCGCCAGAGTAGATGACATAAGATCCGTCTGCTTTTAGGTCAGGGGAGCTAACGACTACGGATTGGTAATCCTTCGCTGGAGCGAATGTCAGAATGTTGTTGCCTTCACTGTCTTCGACATGAACGAGTGTTCCTGCTTTTTGAGTGGAAGGGAATGTCATGACAATTGCATTTTGAGTGGACGCATCGGATGTACCTTGTGCCATGCCTGAACTTCCGGCTGCGACCAGATATCCGCCGCTCATCTCAAATGTGCCATCATAGTCGAGTGCTCCATTGCCATTGTCTGTTGGACCATTGACGATTACGGTACCACCTGTCATATAGATCGAACCGTTCGCATCCAGCCCGTCACCGCCTGCATTTACGGTGAGTGATCCGCCGTTAATATGCAATTCGTTGTTGCCAGACGATTCACCCGGCATACCACCAGGTCCGCCGTTTTGTTGAGCTGCATTCGTGCCAGTCTGATCTGTAGTGGATGTCGTACCTGTTGTACCCGTGTTTTGGCTAGTTTCAGTAGTTGCTGTAGTTGTAGTCTCTTCACCACCAGCTGCATTAACGCCATCATCGGATGCTGTGACATCCACATTGCCATCATTCAGTGTAATGATTGCACCTTCGAGCCCTTCATAACTGTTCGCAATCGTGATATCTCCACCATTAATGGTAAGTGCCTGATCTGCATGGATTCCGTCATCGCCAGACTTCAAGCTGAACGTCCCGTCATTTACTGTGACATTACTGTTGCTATGCAGAGAGTCATCCATGGAATCAATTGTATACGTACCACCGTTAACGGTGAGATCGGTACCTGCTTTGAGTGCTTTGGCGCTGATGGATTCCTCTTCTGTTGTCGTGGTGGCTGTGTCTGCATCGGCATTGGTTTCCGTCGTTGCTGTATTGGCAGAGCTGGATGCAGCTACGTTGTTGGTGCCTGCTGCAGCATTCCCGCCAGCATTATCCGGCATATCGGCAGGACGCTCGCCATCTGGCGGTGTACCCATATCGGTAGGTGGTGTACCCATGTCTGTTGGAGGTGTGCCACCGCCGAATCCACCGCCACCGCCGCCAAACGGTCTTTCCTCTACTTTGGCTGGTGCATTTGCACTTCCACCAGCAGTTACGATATTGTATGTGCCGCCATCCGTAACAAGGGCAGTCTCAGCCTGAATACCGTCGCTACCACTTTCAATGTTGAAGGTACCATCTGCAATGGCGACAAAGCCTTTAGAGGTATCCGTATCATTAGTGGATTTAATGCCATCCCCTTCTGCATCGATAGTGATTGTTCCTGCCTGAATCGCAACCATGTCTTTACCTTTAATTCCGTCATCGGCAGCCTTAACATTGATCGTGCCGCTGATAATTTTCAGATCATCCTTACTCGTAATACCCTCATTATAGTTACCTGTGACTGTTAATTGGCCTGTACCGTTAAATGTCAGATCTGCTTTGCTGAAGATCGCTGCATCTGGCTCGTCCGTCGTATCATCGGCGTATACGTATGTTTTGCCATCCGAAACTTCGTTTTTAGTTCCTTTTTCAAGTGTAATGACGGCTTTGCCAGCCTTCTGAATGTAGATGCCTGCACTATCGTTATCATTAATCTTTGCCCCGTTTAATACGAGGTGTACGACACCTTTATCGGCAACGTTGACGACAATTTGCCCATCTGTCAGCTCACCGCTAAGCACATAAGTACCGGCTTCTGAGATCGTTATCGTACCGTTTGCCACTTTAGCTCCCGATCCAGTCACTGCTGCGGTTGTTCCGTTCAGTTTGATGATGGTGGAGTCCGCTTCGGTCCAGCTCACATTGGTATCATCTGCATCGAGTGAGACCAGGTCGGCGAACTTGACCGAAGTTTGTTCACTCACGGAGACGGTTTTGGTGGTTCCTGTCGTTGTTGTTGTTGCTGCATTGGCGGTTGTATTCGTTGCCGCTGGGGCGCTGCATGCTGTCACAAGTGCAGTAATCATCGCTATAGACCACAGTTTGCTGCCGGCTATCATTTTTTTCTTCATATTATATCGATCCCTTCAAATTTAAATTAATAGAGCTTTAATAGTCGGTGGTTGGGCTCATCGTTAAGGAGATATCCAGGTTGCCGTTCCGTGTACGGATCGCGTCGAGGAATTCCTTCTGGCTAACACTTTCGTGAATGGTTACGCTGTATACCAACTCATACAGACTACCAAGTTCGGTCGTTCTGATTTTTTTCAGATCAAATGGTACGTTGAATGTATGGAACACTTCGTTCAGTGCTTCTTCATAGCTTAGGTTCTCGGGAATAGTTACTTTCAGTGTTTTCTGTTGGCTCTTCTTGCCACCGAAGTTGAAGCGACTCAGGACAAACATCAGTACACACAGGACTACCGTGAACAGAACCGCGTATCCAAAAGCACCAACACCGCACGCTAGACCCGATGCCATCGTGAACAATACGTATGCGATATCTTTCGGGTCACCAGGTGCGCTCCGGAAACGGATAATAGAGAAGGCACCAGCCAAGCTGAACGCTCGGGCAATGTTGCTGCCGATGAGCAGGATGATAATGGCGACAATGACTGGTAGAACAACCATGGTCAAGGTGAAGCTCTGTGAGTATGTGCTCTGATTGGTCTTCATGTAGGTGAGACTAATGATGAGTCCCAGAATAATGGCAAGTCCAATGGTGATAACGGAACTGCTAAAGGTTAGTGTTGTATCGTCTAATGCGGAGCTAAATAATGAATCAAGCATATAGGACACGCTCTCTTTCTCTAATTGATTGTTCTTGTTCCATTGCAGGTTCGAAGTCTGTACCTGGTACGAGTACACGCTCTGTCTGGTAGTTCAGGTTCGTTGTTCTCACCAGATGTCTGTATTCGTTGCCGTATTTGGAGAATCCAGTACGGTAGAGTCCGTGTTCGGATAACAGTTGAGACAGCCAGATCGGAACGGTTTTCTCTGCCTTCACTTCCATGAGCCATCGACCGTCCTTCACAAGCGGCTCGCCGTAATCTCCCTGTTCCAGCTTCAGATCGTATCTGCGGCTACGAATGTTGGTATCAAAGGTAATCCGTAGATCACGGCTGTTTTTGTCAAACAACGCTTTGCGTTCATACGCTAGATACACTTTCGGTTCAAGATCATACAGCCGTAGGAAGTATTTGATCTCTTCAACGACCTGCTTGTTCATGTAATCGGCGAGTTCCGGCGCCTGTCCAGTGCGGACGAACTCGTATGCTTCATCAAGCTTCAGGGCTGTTCTGCGTTTGTTGACCAGGCCGAAAACTTTCTTTTTGATCTCTAAGTACACTTTGGCATTCTCCTCAGGTACACCGTATGCTCTCAGCCGTAGCTTCTCCTTGTATTTCGGTTTGGAGAGACTTGCACGAATCAGTGAATCTTGCGGTGTATCGAAGTAAAGGTTACTGATGGAGTAGAATTCATGTTTTTTGTTGTAGGCGTCCAGTTCCATGTATTTCAGCAGATCGCTGTAGAAGTGTTCGTATTGTTCGTCCGTCAGTAAATACTTGCTCTCATATCGGTTGAATACTTCAATTGCCATGTGGGTTCAATCCTTTCGTTCGTGAGTTTGTATGTTTTATTTCGTTGCGTATTTGCTTCATGTCTGTATCTTAGAGGGCTAACCTTGAATGAATCTTAAATGATTTTACATTGCGTTAACATTTTTTTACCTTCCTATAATAGTGCTGAGCCAAAACATAAATTAAGATTGATTCAAGGTTCCACAGATATAATCATTGGTATAATAGATGAACATGTTCACAACCAATCCATATAGAGGGATGAATACAGATGAGAATACTAATTGCGGAAGATGAGATTCATTTGGCAGAAGCAGTATCACAGATATTGAAGAAAAATAATTACTCCGTAGATATGGTGCATGACGGAAGATCGGGACTTGATTATGCACTCAGTGGCATTTACGATTTACTGCTGCTCGACATTATGATGCCGGAGATGGATGGGATTACGGTACTTAAGACATTGCGCAGCGAGGGTAACCATACACCCGTGATTTTACTGACTGCTAAGGGAGAGATTGACGATAAAGTCACCGGGCTCGACTATGGAGCCGACGATTATATCGCGAAGCCATTCGCTACAGAAGAGCTTCTAGCTCGGATTCGGGCAGCACTGCGACGTAAAGGTGAGGTTGTTCCTGAGGATGCTCTCAAATTCGGAGATATTGAGCTGAACACCGTGCAGCTGAAGCTTTCGGTGCAAGGCAAAGAAATGAAGCTTAATCTCAAGGAAAACGAACTGCTGGAGCTACTGATCACACGTAAATCGGCGATCACCTCCAAGGAGCAGATCATTGAGAAGCTGTGGGGATTCGATTCGGAAGTGGAGTATAACAATGTGGAAGTGTACATCTCGTTTTTACGCAAAAAATTAACCTTCCTGAATTCCGCTGTCCGCATTAATACTATTCGGGGTGTGGGTTATGTACTTGAGGTGACGGCCTGATGTTCAAGAAACTCAGAAATCGATTCCTTATCGTGAACCTGGTGTCCATCTCGATTATGATGCTGGTCGCTTTCGCAACGATCTATACGATTACCTATCAGAATGTTCAGCGAGAGACCAACATGGAGCTGTATAAGGTCTCTGATTTCTATCACGGTCCTTATAATTCTTCCAAAATGCCGCGTAATGAAGATGGGTTCTCCGGTGTATCAGGGTCAGGTACGTCAGGTGCATCGGGTACATCCGGTGCGTCAGGGATAGGTTCACCGCCAGCGGATGGACTTGGAGAGAATGGAGGGGCGATGGGAGAAGATCCTAACTCTCCGCCTGCACGTTCCGTATCGTTTATGATCCAGACAGATCGTGATTGGAAGATTACCAACACACATTCTCGCTTCGACATGGATGCTACCTTTTATGAAGAGGCCCTGGGAAAGGTCGATCAGGATAAGCTGAGCGGGGGTAATCGTCAGACCGGGCAATTTGCACTGGATAGCACCGAGTGGGCCTATGTAGTTGATTCGAGCAGTAATGGATATATGATCGTGTTCATAGATGTAACGGCACAACAGGGCATTCTTACGAACCTGATCTATACGTTTGCCGTTGTAGGGCTAGCCATGCTGATCGTTATTTATTTCCTAAGCCGCTACTTCGCGAATCGTTCCATTAAGCCTGTTCGTGAAGCATTCGAGAAGCAGAAGCAATTCATTGCCGACGCATCTCACGAGCTGAAAACACCGCTTGCTATCATTAATACAAATGCCGATGTGTTGCTTGCCAATAGCGAGGATACCATTGAACATCAGTCCAAATGGCTACATTACATTAAGTCGGAGACAGAGCGGATGTCCAAACTGACGAGTAGTCTGCTGTATCTGACCGAGATTGATGATTCCAGATCTACGATGATTCATGCCAAATTCAATATGAGCGATGCGGTTGAGACGATTATTTTGACGATGGAAGCAATGATATTTGAGAAAAATATCTCACTCGACTACAGCATAGAGCCTGAGCTTATGGTTCATGGCAACAATGAACAGATCAAGCAGGTCATTCTGATCCTACTGGACAACGCCGTTAAATACGCTAAATCCAAGGGTGCAGTGAATGTCACGTTGAAGAAGCAGAATAACGAAGTGGTGCTTGCGGTATCTAATACAGGCGAGGGTATTGCCCCTGAACATCTGGATCGAATCTTCGATCGTTTCTATCGGACAGATTCCTCACGTGCTCGACAACATGGTGGACATGGTCTGGGACTTGCCATTGCCCGTTCTATTGTGGATCAGCATAAGGGTGAGATCTATGCCCGAAGCGTGGTTGGAGAAGGAGCGACGTTCTACGTACGTTTAACGTAAATGGAGCGTGCGTTGTATACATTGGCGCCATGGATGATCTTGAAAAAGAGATTCGCCCTAGCATAAGATGTGCCAGTAACGGGTTAACCTATGCTACAATAACAACAGCATGTATGAATCAAGGAGCTGACTGAATTGACCGAGACGAATCCAATTAACGAACAAGAAATGATGCAATATATTGCAGATAAAACAAAAGCAAGTCAAGCGAACATTGCGCTTGTTCTGAAGCATGAGCAAGCTTACATCAATAAGGCACATGAGAATGCCAAAGGTGATGTAGATATCGACGGCGACGATCTGGCTGATTATATCGTGAGTCGCAAAGACGTCAAGCTGGATGAACTAACAGTAGAGAACATCTTGGATGCTGAAATGGATTACCTGATGGACAAGGGCCACGCAGGGTACATTGATTAAGTTTAGCGTATATTAACAGCTGAAAGACCTGCTTCGAGGTATGCTTTACCGCATTCTCGTTGCAGGTCTTTCAACGTATTGATCTATTTTATTGATAATGTTAATGCTACATGTGCCTTATGGTTTATTGCCCAACCATTCCGCCGTCGACAGTGTAGAGAGAACCTGTTACATAAGAAGCTTCTTCGGACAAAAGGAAGTTCATTACGGCAGCAACTTCTGCGGCTTCGCCATAGCGACCCATTGGAATAGTGGATACTGTTGCGGATTGATAATCGTCCACATTACCAGAGTTTGCTTCAATCTGACGCATCATGCGTGTATTGATTGTTCCTGGCAATACTGCGTTAACTCGGATATTAGAAGAAGCCAGTTCATTAGCAGCTGTACGGGTAAGACCTACTACCGCATGTTTGGACATAATATATGGAGACATCCCTGGAGCTCCCATTAAGCCAGCAAGGGAGGATGTGTTCAGAATCGCTCCGGATTTTTGTTTTTTCATCACAGGAATGACATTTTGCAACCCTAGGAATACACCACGTACGTTGACATTATATACGAGGTCGAGTGCTTCAACGCTCAGTTCATCAATGGAGCCAGTTGGTCCTTCAATACCCGCATTATTGGCGAAGTAATCGATTCTTCCAAAGGCATCAAGCGCTTTTTGCACATAGTTTTTAACGTCTTCTTCTTGAGATACGTTGGCTTTTACCGCAATGACATGCTCTTGATCTAGATTAAGATCTGTAATTGTCTGTTCGATTGCTTCTTGATTCAGATCGACCAGCACCAGGTTGATTTTGCGTTCAGCAAGGCGGCGTGCTAATTCTTTACCAATTCCTCCGGCTGCACCTGTAATTACGGCTGTATGTGTGTAGGATGTACTCATGATCTAATCCTCTCCTTTGGTGTAATGTTGTTCAGGCGACCATTTCTTAAAAAATGATTCAACCTGTCGTCTATACTTCCTGTCTTAATGTTAAGATATACATAAGAATGTGACAATCGTCATTGACAACGCAAATGTCAGCTATCGAACACAGATGTAAGCGGTGTTCATTTAGGTTACAATAATGGACAAAGGAGGCGGGAATGTTGATTATTGAACATCCTCAGGATCGCAGAGCACGAAGAACGCAGGATGCTATCATCGCTGCGGCGGTTTCTTTAATATTGGAAAAGGGAGCGGAAGCTGTAACGATTCGGGACATTACGGAGCGAGCGGACTACAACCGAGGTACGTTCTATTTGCATTTTCCAGGCAAGCCAGAGCTACTGCAATTCATTTTGGAAGATTTCATGCAGGGTGTGGGACAAGCATATGCAGAACCGTATACACATTTAAAAGAAGTGGATATGACCGCATTGCTGCCATCTACGATGCCGGTTTTTAATTATATAGAAGCACATCAGGACATCTTCCGTGCCTTAATTACGATGCACAGTGACATGAGCTCCAGGTTATGTAATATGTTTCGTACCTATTTAACGGAGGATTTTGTTCTTGTCACCGAGGATAGCGAGCACGTCATTAATTACGACATTATGCTTAGTTACCTCGTATCGGCGACGGTTGGTGTCATTATGCACTGGGCGGAGATTGGATTTAAATATTCTGCGCATTATATGGGTGAGCAGTTAACGGCACTAATCAACATCAAACCGACCCGTCTGCTGATTGAACCAGGGCAGAAGGGTCGGACGATTCACGAGCGTATGCTGTTAGATTAAGAAAAGAAAGAGAGGATGGCTATCCAGTCATAGAAGCGTCAGCGGCGCGTTGCAGTTGCAGCAATTGTTCGCGCACGCGTACAGCCTCTCCAATAATAATTAAAGCTGGATTACTCACATCTTCCGAGACTGCGAGTGATTGCAGTTCGGCGAGTGTGCCCGTAATGATTCGCTCTTGCGAAGTCGTGCCTCGTTCTACAAGGGCGGCTGGTGTGGAGCTGTGTTTGCCATGATGCAATAGTTCCCGTTGAATATCAGCTAACTGGCTGATTCCCATGTAAATGACCAGGGTATCCACGCTGTGAGCTAACAGATCCCAGCGCACTGAGGATACGTTACCATCACTGCCTGTCCCAGTTACACAGGCGAAGGAAGAAGCCAGTCCGCGGTGAGTTAGTGGAATCATGGTGGATGCGGATGTGCCGACAGCAGAGGTAATGCCCGGAATGATTTCAAAGGCAATGCCAGCCTGTGCCAGCGCAAGTGCCTCTTCACCGCCGCGTCCGAAGATGAACGGATCACCGCCTTTGAGGCGAACAACCCGTTTCCCTTCCGCTGCATGGGTGATAAGCATACGTCCAATCATCTCTTGGCTCATCGAATGCAGTCCAGGAGCTTTGCCACAATAAATGCGCAGTGCATCTTCGCGAGCCTCAGCAAGCAGTTGGTCATTCACAAGACGATCATATAAAATGACATCCGCCGTTTGGATTCGTTTCAAGGCTTTTACCGTAATTAGTTCAGGATCACCAGGGCCGGCGCCAATAATACTAACAAATGATGTGCTCATGATCGTGTCCCCACCTTCGGTGCTGAATCTGTGCCTGTTAAGCCTGAACGTCTGCCCTGAATCGTTGCCAGTTTGGAAGGAGAGTGGGAGGAAGTTCCCCACGTATGGGCTGCGTACAAACCTAAGCCTGTGAAAATGGCTCCGCCAATGAGGTTTCCGATTAATACGGGAATCTGATTCCATAACCACCAATCTGCGATGCTTACATTAGCGCCGAGCATCATACCAGCCGGAATGACGAACATATTCACCACGGCATGCTCGAATCCTTGCGCGAAAAATATCGTGATAGGCAGCCACATCGCAACAATTTTGCCTATGGTGGACATAGAGGTCATAGCCATCACTGCGCCGAGGGTTACCATCCAGTTACATAATATCGCTTTGATTACAACGAGACCGATACCTGCTGCGCCTAAATGTTGATACCCTAATGTTTTAGCCTCACTTGTCTGAATCAACGTTTGAATGAGTGGACTGCTCAGATCTGTACCCATTTTAGTAAGAGTCAGCCCGTATAGAGCAGCGTAGAATAAACATCCTAAGAGATGACCGACAATAACCCAGCAATAATTGCGCATCATGCTCATCCATGTGACTCGTCGTTTCAGCAACGCCAATGGAATCATGGCGAAATTGCCTGTCACAAGTTCCAGTCCCAGAAGAATGATAATGACGAATCCCGCTGGGAAAATCAGTGCACCTGCCAAACCAACGGAAGTTTGAGATACAGCAGTATAAGCAAGTGTTGTTGCAAAGGCGAGGATAGCTCCAGCCAAGAAACCACGAATCAGCATTTGAATCCGATTCATCCTGGCTTTATTCTCACCTGCTTCCACCATTGATTGCAGTACTTCTGCGGGTTTAACAAAATCCATAGTGCACTCCTCCTTGCTGTCAGGCCACCGCAAATCGTGACGATCTAACCTGCGATAGTTATATAAATTTCACCACTAGCTCCGTCAATCTCCGTTTTGTACGTATTGAGACAACCGTCATCCGGTTCATGTACTTTGCCGTTACGAAGATCAATCTTCCAGTCATGGAGCGGACAATGAACAGACGTCCCACATACCATACCTTCGGACAACTTGCCGCCCTTATGAGGGCAGCGATTTTCTACCGCATGCAGGCTACCGTCGCTGAGCTTGAAGACCGCGATCTCCGTATCCTCTACCATAAACGTACGTGCACCCTTTTCTTCAATATCTGCCAGGTGTCCAATGTGCAATCGATTCATCGCTGTTCCTCCTATTCTAGTGGGCTGCATTTTGAGCGCTCGCCAGGGGTGTGAAGTTTTTACGTAAGTTCTCATCTTCAATGATTTCTTTCCAAGGATCAACGGTGCGACCAAGTGTTGCTTCAAGTCGCTCAACCAGTGCCAGACGGACTTCACGATCTTCCAGTGCTGTCTTCACATGATCCAGTCCTACGCGTTCAATCCAAGCCGCTGTTCTCTCGTTCCAACGTGCATTCTCTCTATAATATTGCAGGTAAGCGTATGTCCATTCTTCGACTTCAGCATCGGTTTTCACTGTGCAGAGAAGCTCGGCAGCGCGGACTTTGACGCCTCCATTACCGCCAACATGCAGTTCCCATGCACCATCGATAGCAACAACACCGAGATCCTTAATGGTTGCTTCAGCACAGTTCCGTGGGCATCCGGATACAGCAAGTTTTACTTTGGCTGGAGCCACCATCTTGTCGAGTTTTTTCTCGAGTCGAATTCCCATTTCAATGGAGTCTTGGGTGCCGAAGCGGCAGAAGGTATTACCTACGCAAGTTTTGACCGTACGGAGTGCCTTGCCATAACCGAATCCGGACGGCATATCAAGCTCTTCCCAGATCTTCGGCAGATTTTCCTTCTGTACACCAAGTAGATCCAGTCGTTGTCCGCCTGTGAATTTCACCATCGGTACATCATATTTCTCAGCAATGGTAGCGATTTTGATCAGCTCTGCCGGAGAAGTTACTCCGCCGTAGATCCGTGGGATAACGGAATACGTACCATCCTTCTGAATATTGGCATGATAACGCTCGTTGGTGAATTTGGATACGCGCTCGTCTTCATACTCTGTATGCCAGATCATACCGAGATAATAGTTCAGGGAAGGACGACATTTGGAGCAGCCTTCAGGTTCGTTCCAACCGAGGACGTTCATGACTTCTTTAACGCTTTTCAATCCCATTTCCTTGATCTGTGCAACCAGTTCATCTCGATCATAGGACGTACAGCCACAGATGCCTTCTTTGACCTGTTCGCCTACATTATCACCTGCATAATGTGTGAGCAGAGATTCAATGATTGGTTTACATCCACCGCAAGAGGCGGAAGCTTTTGTACATGATTTAATTGCGCCAAGGGTATTGCAGCCTTTGTTCAAAACAGCATCTCCGATGGTAGCTTTGGTAACACCATTACAGCCACAGACAATTTCATCATCAGGCATGCTTGCCATGCGTTCAGCTACAGATGGACCAGCGCCTGAACCGCCAGAGGGTACTCCGAGCAAAATTTCTTTTTCACGGCCGCTAATGTCTTCGCCGCTTTTAATGAGAGAGAAGAGCGAGGCTCCATCGGAGGTATCCCCGAACAGCACCGCACCAATAAGCTTTCCGTCGCGGATGACCATCTTTTTGTAGACACCATCCACGTCATCTTGAATGCGAATGCTGCGCGTGTCAGGGGAGTCTTTAAATTGTCCTGCGGAGAATACATCCACGCCAGACACCTTTAGCTTAGTTGAAGTAACGGAGCCTTCATAACCCTCAGTTGCCGCACCTGCCAGACGTTTAGCCAGCACCATACCTTGTTCATATAATGGGGCTACCAAGCCATAAGCGATTCCGCGGTGCTCTGCACATTCACCTACAGCAGAGATTCCTGGAATGTTGGTATTCATATAGTCGTCTACGATTACACCGCGATTAACGTCCAGCCCAGCTTGACGAGCTAATTCGATCTGAGGACGAATGCCTACAGCCATAACAACCAGATCAGTCTCTAGTACCGTTTGATCCGTGAACCGAAGGGACTTTACCCGGTTCTTGCCTGTGATTTCCTCGGTGTGTTTGTTCAAAAGGAACTTCATACCCTGCTCCTCCAACTCCCGTTGAAGCATCAAGCCTGCAGGTAGATCCAGGTTACGATCCATCAAGTGACCATTGATGTGAATAACAGTAACATCCATACCAAGGTTAAGTAGACCGCGAGCTGCTTCCAAGCCGAGCAATCCGCCTCCGATGACAGCCGCTTTGCGGTATTTTTGCGATGCAGCCATCATGGTTTCGCAATCCTTAATATCACGGAAGCCAATGACGCCTTCTTTATTAGCCCCTGGGAGGGGGAGGATGAAGGCCGAAGAGCCAGTTGCCATAATAAGCTCATCATACGAGGCGCGAACACCGGACTCCGATACGACCTCTTTGCGTTCAGCATCAATCTGAACGACCGGATCACCAGGGTATACACGAATGTTGTTCTCCTCGTACCAGTTCCAGTCATTAATAACGATATCTTCGATGCTCGTTCCGCCAGCCAGCACAGAGGATAGCATGATCCGATTGTAGTTCGGGTGCGGCTCTGCGCCAAAGATCGTAATTTCATATGCGTGCGGAGCAAGCTTAAGAATATGTTCGATTGTGCGCAAACCTGCCATACCATTTCCGACCAACACCAGTTTTTTTGTTGAACTCATTATGATTAGCCCCCTTAGATCCATTCTGCAAAATGCCTACAAACAATCATGTCCAGAAATCATGTCCAGAAAAATATAAAAAGCCTGTCATGCCTCGGTGGATTGCGTAAGTACACACGCATCCCTTGCTCCGAGATTGCAAAACAGGCTTCATTGCCGTTTCAACCAGCTACGCCGTTGTAACTGTGATCGATTCAAATATGGAGTTGTTATGGCATAACTATAAAAGATCCTTCTTCTCGTGTCAATATAGTTAACATAAAAAAGTGTTTGAAATTTAAAGTTAATTATGTTTACATGTGTGTAATGGAAGTTGAAATGAACGAACAGAAGTATCGTCTAATTAGGATCGGTAATATGACCGAATTGTAAGGTAATGTAACACGAATCCGAAGAAGCAATCATTCAGGCATTGATTCTAATGGATTTGTTATAGATGTAATAGGGAGGGATTGATCCATCATGCGATCTTTACTGGTCATCCGTGTACAACCAACGATAGCTGCCTCGTCCGATGCAACAATCCCTCTTACACCGGAGCAGTTACTTACAGCGAACGGATATCATGTGCAGGTGACAGACAGTGAGACCGAAGCGCTGAAGTTGATCAGCAAGGCTGAGGCCTCCATTCTTCATCTATCTCTGGCCGATGTAGAGCACTGGGTTCACTGCCTGGGAAAGGGAAGGTCAGATGCGCCATTGCTCTGGTGGTGTGCACCAGATACGGCGGCATCTTCGGTAGAATCATGCGAGGTAGAAACTTCTTTTGACGGAATACTTACTCCATCTATGGCTGGGTCGGAGATTCATTGGACGCTGCATTTTGCAGCCAGGCGATATATGGAACGGAAACAATGGGAGCAGGAACGCAAACAGCTACAATCCAGGTTAGAGGATCGGAAGTGGATCGATATGGCTAAGGCTATCCTCTGTGATTTGAAGCAGATCTCTGAATCGGAAGCGTATGATCTGTTACGGAAGAAGGCTATGGATGAACGCAAACGGATGGTTGATGTCGCTACAGCGATTGTGAAGGCGCATCAGTTACTCCAGTCTTAATTGGAAGGAGGGAACATCATGGATATGTCTGAAATTCTCAGGGAAGTCGGACGGGGGAAACGGGGTTCACGTGATTTAAACTATGCGGAGGCGTTGGCTGTTGCGGAGAAGATTTTGAAGCAGGAGGTATCACCAGCCCAGGCGGGAGCTTTTCTGATGGCTGAACGAATGAAGATGGAGAATGTCGAGGAACTCGAAGCTTTCATTCATGCATGCCGCAACAGTGCGGACAGAATGTCTCTTTTCGATAATGGGCTTGATTGTGCAGGGCCTTATGATGGACGAACGAAGTCGTTTATGGCGACGTTTCCGGTTGCTTTTGTATTAGCTGCTGCGGGTGTCCCTGTAACGTTGCATGGGAGCGAGCCTTTGCCTCCTAAGTGGGGAGTAACACTGCCAGTGCTGCTAAGAGAAGTGGGAATTCATACGTCTACCATGGATCGGGAAGATGCCAAGCGTGCAGCCTCACGTACTAATGTAATGTTTGTTTCCTCAGAAGACTGGTGTATTCCGCTGAAGCAGCTTCGTCCACTTCGGGAAGAACTTGGCTTCCGCACGGTGTTCAATACAGCAGAGAAGTTGATTGATTTTAATCAATCGCCCTATCTTATCTTCGGTGTGTTCCATAACACATTTCTAGATCGGATCGCGAAGCTGCTTACCAAATACAATTATCGCCGAGCTTATGTTGTGCAGGGCATGGAAGGCTCTGAGGATCTGTACATTGATCGACCTACGCGGGTATATGCGGTGGAAGCTGGGGAAATGAAGCTTGAACTGATCGACCCTGCCGCCTATGAGCTGGATATTCCTGTGCCTGATTTGGTATGGACGGCTGCGAAGCAGTTGGAAGTGGCGGAAGAAGTACTAAGTGGTTCAGGGCATACAGCCTTTGTGAACCAGGTTCTGTTAAATGCAGGATTTCGTCTATATGCTGCTGAGCGAGTTGGCTCCGTCGAAGAAGGCATCTACACATGCCAGAGTGTGCTGGAAAGTGGAGCGGCATATCGTCTATATCAAGAATGGTGCGTCTCAATGGGTGGGGAACTGCCGGATAGCAGAGCCGTGTCTGCTTACCCGGCATCGTCTGGATAATCTCTAATTTATATTAATCCCAAGGATAACTAACGGTCAGGAAGTCAGCGAATTTTTTGCTCTCTTCCCGCCGCTGCTTCCGCATGGCCGCCCGCGCCGGAGCGGTCTCATACAGTTTCAGCTCTTCTTCCGTCTCAGGAATAAGGCGTGGAACAATGAGTTTGCGGTTATTTTCGTCCAAGGCAACAAAGGTTAAGAAAGCAGTTGCCGCGATTTTTTTCTCACCCGTCTTCAGATCCTCACGAATTACCTTCACAAAAATCTCCATGGAACTGCGTCCTGTCCAAGAAGCGAATGACTCCAGTGTCACGGAATCCGTTGGGTTGATGGGATACAAGAAGTCGACAGAGTCGGTTGAAGCGGTCACGGTGTTGACCCGGCACAGCTTGGAGGCTGCGATGGATGCAATATCATCAATGTAGGACATCAGCTTGCCACCAAATAACGTATTATGATTGTTAACGTCGGTCGGAAATACCCTTGCTGTCTTGTAACAGCGAGTCTCGCGCACGTATTTTCTCTCCACTTGATCTAGCTCTGTAGGTTTAGGGATCTCTCTCATGTCATTTCCTCCTGACAGTATGGGCGGTGCTTGTCTGTAAGCTTGCCTGGTACATCCTCCACTTATCTCTATTTGTCCTTCTCTTGAAGAGGGCGGACTTTTGTAGTGGTCGCACTTCTAGGAGTGTCTGAAAACTCCGAAGGACGCAGATTTTACCGAATTTTCGTTCCAAGCTAGGAAGTTTTCCGCAGGCGTGCCGGGGCACGTCAAGGGAAAGTGACGCAGCAGGGGGCGAAAAGGGGGTGAAAGATGCACTTCAGCGAGTTTTCAGACACGACTTAGTATAGGTTTCGGTTATTTTGATATACAAATGTAGAGTTTGGGTCAAAAAAAACCGCCAGGCGCGGACCGGCGCGCGGGCGGTTAGTGTATATATTGTGCACCACTACGAACCTGATATGCTCAAGTCAGAGGCCTTCAAGCACATTGCTTGGAGGCTTCTTCTTCGTAGGTGCGGATAGTTTGCATGTGTGGCTCGCTTGTATGTTAAGCCTTAGGTTTGAAAATGCCCGATGGGCCTCCGACTGGCAAGAACTCCCGTCCGAAGTGAGCGTTCAGTACAGAAGCACCTGTGCCATACAATGACACGATTCCAATCGCAAGTTCTGCATAAGCTGCGATCGTGTGGAAGATGTGAGGAGCTACGCCGAAAGCATCAAAGGTCAGACCAAGGAATAAGAAGTCAATCAGGATAAAGATAATAAGCAGTACTTTATTGGCTTCTACGGCACCCAGGGTCATGAACAGGGTGAACACGAGATATCCGGCAAAGGCAAATCCGAGCTGTTTACCGTCTGTCTGTTCCGCCAGCGTTGAGCCGAATACGCCCATTTTGATCATCCAGTTTGCTCCCATAGCAAACCAGAAGAAGGCATATGCGCCAAAAGCAGTGGTACCAAAAGTATTGTTGCGTTTGGAGTCTTGAATGCAGGCGAACAACTGGGCGAATGCACCAAGGAAGATCGCCCAAGGAATAGCGTAGCTAAGTCCTTCGGTGATGCCGAGCTTCTGGGAAGAAGCGACAAGTGTAACGATAGCCAACCCAAATAACCCCATTGCGCTGGGATCGGCGTTGATGATTTTAACTTGTGTCCGTGAATCAGTTTGCATGGTGTTGATAAGCCTCCAATAATATCATATCAGGATCATGGGCTTGTATAAGCCATCCTCTAAACTATATCGTTCGTATCCGCCGGGTCCGGACACACACATCGCCCTATTGTACCCGAATGAATCGGTTATGGAAAGGGATTTTATTACCTTATGAGGGCGGTTGTAGACGGGTAAGGTGTTTTTCTTCAAGGGATACACAATAATGACACATTTGTTAGTGAAAGATGAATGGGTAAAAAATGTAAAATGAATAAAGGCGTTACATTAAGGGTTTGGCGTGAATATTGACCTAACGATAATTCCGACTATCAAAAATTGGAGTAAGATACAAAACATCCATGGCTCTTATGCCATATGTTAAACCAACTATAGATTGACAGAAAAATCTAGAATATAACACAGAAATAAGGAGGTCTTAGGTAGATGGTTATGAGTTTGGATTTAATCAATCGGATCGAGAAAGCCAGACGCAGCCTTCACATGTTGGTTGAACATCATGGGGGCGGGTTGGGGCATCCCGATGTTATTCGGCAGTCCATGGCTTTGGATGAATTAATCAATGAATATAATCGATTAAATCGGAGTCAGACGAGAGCAAGAATAATATAATTCCAAGCGAAATGAATAAGCGTATTTAAACCTTTTTACATATAGATCAGATCAACATTGTTTCATCCACTTCATTCGGCTGCATTCCATATTCCAATGCTGAGATGCTGGCAGGCACCCTTCGTAATCCAAAGCGGACTTTTTGAATAACCTCTATAAATCGATTATCCCTATGCTGGCATGAAAATAACTGGAACATACAGCGTAAGAACAAGGGGCTGTATCATTCCAGTTCGGTCATGTCCGTATTTTATGGAGCACGGGGTTCTCCCTAATGCAGTAAGCGCTTGGCTTCCAGGTAGAGAACTTGGACAAATTTCTTCGTGTTAATGCGCGTTTGGGACAAGGACGGTTCCACATTGTTTTGTAGCTCCAGCATTTTTTTGCGGATCTCCGTGAAATCGAAAAATTTGGATGCGTAATTCTCAAACTTAGGATGAGTGTAATCCGTCAGTCCTAATGAAACGACATGGCTTAACGTTTGGAAGATCGCTCGACGAACGCGTTGCTCCGACGCTTTGACTTCCTTGGTTATCTCCACGGCTGAAGCATCAGCCCCCAGCTTACGGATGGCCACATTCTGAAAAATATCTTTGAGCGACGGCAACGTATACGTAGATAATTTCTGGTCTTCCGCCTCAAGCTCTTCCAGATATTCAAGCATATCTAGAAGGTCTCTGCTGCCTGCCTCACCAATCATCCCCATCTCGGATAGAAGGAAATGTCCTGCCGTTGTGATGGTTTTGTCAGGGGCGGGTGCTGCTGTGCGTTCTGATGATTGTAGTCGGGACAAGCCTTGAAGTGTGCGCTGAATATCCTGAATGGATTGTTGCATGCGCAGACGCTCCTCGACTAAACGCAGAACGGACATAATCTCCAATCGG
The DNA here is from genome assembly GCF_023714095.1 of Paenibacillus sp. MER 99-2. Taxonomy (NCBI): domain Bacteria; kingdom Bacillati; phylum Bacillota; class Bacilli; order Caryophanales; family Paenibacillaceae; genus Paenibacillus; species Paenibacillus sp. MER 99-2. Next base: position 293,317 of record NZ_JAMAUZ010000003.1, read on the forward strand.
TTAATCGGCTTCGTAACATAGTATTCTACCCCAAGAGAATAGGCTTCCCCAATCATATTTTTGGACTCAATCTGTGAGATCATGACGACCTTGCCATCGAATCGTCCTTCCAGTGCACGCACAGTCTGTATTCCGTCTCGTTGCGGCATGAGTAGATCAATGAGCAGGACATCCACCTTATGCATCTCTAACAGATCCGCATGAATATGAATCCCGTCCTCGGCTTCTCCCGCAATTTCCCCAAGCCCCTCATCTTCAATAATATCAATCAGCATAGAGCGAACTCCTGCATCATCATCAACAATAAAATAACGCATTCTCAGTCTCCTCCCCTCTTCTAGAGGTTGTTCAAAAAGTCCGCTTTTGATTACGAAGGATGCCTGAAGGCATCTCAGCATCGAAGATGGGATTCAGCCGAAATGTCCGTTGGTTGAACATCATCATTCTTATCATACTTCGTTCTCTATCCCCATGTGAAGACCATGGAATCCCATCACATCAAGTTAGGACATGTCTGGAAACTCGCTAAGGTGCATCTTTCACTGTCTTTTCGCCCTTATATAACCTTATAGAAGACGGCTTAGTGTTTCAGCTGAGATACATTTTTTGAGTGCTGATGTTAGGTAACGTAACAGCGGTTGAACCGAAATTCGATTTTTTATAAAAAAATTAAATGATTCGATGTAGGTATTTGTCGATTTCCGTAGTTGAGATTGTAGTATAGGTAACATCTAAAAGAGTACAACCCTGCTTATGTGTAATGGTACAAATCATATGCACTTAACGACAAGTGTATCCAGATTCAAGCAGCCCATTCCGGGCGAGTCATATTGTGCATGAATCTAGGATTGGAACAACGTTTCAGTCGTGCAGTTAGAGGGGCTATATAACGAGACAAACATGTAAAAGGAGCGTTGCCGATGGAGCAAACAATACAAGATATCGTTGTCAATTTCAACGATTTTCTATGGTCTAAGCTATTAATACTATTGTTGGTCGTATGTGGGGTGTATTTCACAACCAAAACCAAGTTCATGCAGTTCCGCATGATCGGTGATATGGTGAAGGTGCTCGCTGAGCCTCGAAGCAAGGAACCGGGTAAAATCTCGCCGTTTCAGGCTTTCTGTATTAGTATGGCCGCACGTGTAGGTACAGGAAACATCACGGGTATAGCCATAGCAATCGCGCTGGGTGGTCCTGGAGCGGTATTCTGGATGTGGATCATCGCTATTATTGGTTCCGCTTCTAGCTTTGTGGAAAGTACGCTTGCTCAGATCTATAAAATCAAAGACAATGGTGGGTTTCGCGGAGGTCCCGCCTATTATATGGAGCGCGGGCTCGGTAAGCGCTGGATGGGTGTTCTTTTTGCAATTCTCATTACGTTATCCTTCGGGCTTGTCTTTAACGCTGTGCAGTCGAACACGATTACAGTAGCATTCCAAAATTCATTTGGCATGGATCGGTTGACCGTTGGGATCATTATGGCCGTGGTATTTGCAGCCATCATCATGGGTGGTGTGAAGCGGATCGCGAAGGCATCGGAGTACATCGTTGTTGTGCTGGCTGTCCTGTATATTGGAGTGGCGGCATTTGTTGTGCTGTCGAACATCACCCAGCTTCCAGCCATGATTGTTCTCATTGTCAAAAATGCCTTCGGCATTGAACAGGTAGCCGGCGGTACGCTAGGAGCGGCACTGATGAACGGGGTTAAACGTGGTTTGTTCTCCAATGAGGCAGGTATGGGTAGTGCACCAAATGCTGCAGCCACTGCAGATACGTCACATCCCGTGAAGCAAGGGCTTATTCAAGCCTTTGGTGTGCTGACAGACACACTGATTATCTGTACAAGTACTGCGATGATTATTTTATTATCAGGCGTGTATCAAGGCTCAGACTTAGGTGGTATTGAGTTGACCCAGGCTGCACTGAGCGTGCATATCGGATCATGGGCTTCTGGTTTTCTCGCTATTATGATATTCCTATTTGCCTTCAGTACCCTTATCGGAAACTATTATTATGGGGAAACGAACATTGAATTTATCAAATCCAATAAAGGGTGGCTATGGCTATATCGTGTGAGCGTTATTGCTATGGTTATATTCGGAGCAGTAGCTAAAGTACAGCTGGTTTGGGATCTGGCAGACTTGTTCATGGGACTTATGGTTGTCGTGAACCTGATTGCAATTCTAATGTTGTCCAAAGTAACGTTTGCCGCTCTGAAGGATTATAAGAAACAAAAAGCTGAGGGGCATAATCCAGTCTTTACGCGTGATCGAATTGAGATCCCGGGCGAAGTAGAGTGCTGGGAATCAGAGACGGAAGCAGTGACTAACCAGATTAAAGCGTAAAATGTAGCTTTAGAATGATTGATGTGGGCATTAGACCATGCAACACCATTCATAGTATTTAAAATAAAAACAGGGCTTCTGCCATCCCGTAAAGGGATGAAGAAGCCCTGTTTGTCACATTCCCTATTACGGGGTGGAGATGATTCCACCCCGGGAGTGCATTTTCGTTTATTTGGAGATCGAGTAGCTGATCAGTTGCTCCGACAAAGTTTTCATCTGTTCGCCGGTCTGGTTCAGCTTCTCAATAACATCGGTGAAGGATTGAACCAGTGTAGCTTGTTCTTGGGAAGAAGCCGCAATCTGGGAAACCTCAACCTCCATCTGTTTGATTACCTGCTGAACATCTTTCAGGCTAGCATCAATATCTGTCGTTGCCTGTTTGGCATCCACGGACAGCTTGCGCACTTCAGAAGCAACAACGCCGAACCCTGCGCCTGCTTCACCCACGCGTGCTGCTTCAATTGCAGCATTGAGTCCGAGTAGATTCGTTTGTTCGGAAATCTCACGAATGAATCCAGCGACTTTGTTAATCTGGGAGGAATTCTGCACGGCAAGGCGTGCATTCTCAAGGATTTGTTCACTGGTTGCTTGCAATTCCTCGGCATGAGCCGCGACATGCTGAACCATATCCACCAGGTTTGTATTGATATTTTGATTTTCCTGTATAATATCCTCAAGCTGATTCTGATTCGTCTGATCATAGGACACGCAGAAAACCGCCACAACGTTGTTGTGGTCATCAAAGATTGGGATATTAAGTACATCCAGTTCACGACCGAAAATTTCTACGGGCAGGTTAGAGATGGTAGCTTCACGCCCATTTTTCAGTACGGCAAAGTTTCTGTAATCATCTAAGAGATCCATGCCTTTGCGGAAACCAAGGTCAACAAAGTTTTCTGTCGTAAAGACCTCTACGACTTTTTCATGATCGTAGAGAGTCAGGCTAGCAGGTTCTCTAAGAATCAGACTGATATAAGGCATAGCTTTCGTAAGAGCATCGATCACATTCATGGGTTAAAGCCACCCTTTCCATATTTATAATTTAATTTGGTATCATCGGACGCACGTAACACTTTATCTTTCATCGGACGTATGGGCGTAATCCTGAACGCCTTTTTTGATAAAATAATGACAGTTTTCAGTCTTATTTTTAAATTGTCTTCCATTAAAACTGATTTACTGGATATAAGTGCTAGTTGTAACTGTTTTTATATCAAGATATTTGTAGTTGTGCATATCATTTTTGGGACATATGTCCGTTTGTATATGTAATTTGGGTGAGAAGGAGGCTTGGCTGGATGAGAGAAATTATGGATTTTGAGCGAATGCGCCAGCTTGCACGTAACCATGGTTTAGACCAGGTGTTGGATCAATCTGCATTCGCTGAGCTCAGACTGCTTGAGGCTTCTGAAGGGGAAATCATCTGTGCCAAAGGAGAACGACCCGAGCGCCTGTATTTCTTAGTTCAGGGTAAACTCAAGATCTATACCACACTACCCAATGGCAAGTCTCTGTTGCTTCGCTTCAGCACCCCACTTGCACTTGTATGCGATCTGGAACTGGTGAACGGCAAAGAAGCGAAAAATACAGTCGAGTCGGTTAACAAAAGTCTGCTGCTCGCTGTTAGCTATCGTTACCTGCAAAACACCTATGCTGAAAATGCCAAGTTCCTACATTTCATGCTTGAACAGGTGACACATAAGCTGTACACGTTCTCCAACCTATCCAGTTTAAATCTGTTGTATCCGGTCGAAAGTCGGTTCGCTAGTTACTTGCTGTCTACAATGGAGCAGGAGAGTCAGGTGACCGAGGAGATTCAGACCTCCAAGCTGACTGATCTTGCGGATATGTTAGGCACGAGTTACAGGCATCTGAACCGTGTGATTCTTGACCTGAGCGAGCGAAATATTATACGTAAAGAGCAGCGCAAGATCGTCATTAACAATGTAGAAGAGCTCCGTGAAATCGCAGGTGGAAATATGTATGAATGACAGGGAAAAAAGCACCCTTTTTGCTGTGCAAAAGAGGGTGCTAATTCATTGTGAGCTATTCCTATTCGTTCGTTCTCTAAAACGTTAAATCTCTCCTCGATCCTCGAACAATTGAGCAATCTCCACAATAACCTGAGTGGCTTTCACCATGTTATCAACCGATACATACTCGAATTTACCATGATAGTTCTCGCCGCCTGTGAAAATATTAGGGGTAGGCATACCCATGTAGGAGAGCTGGGAGCCATCTGTTCCGCCACGAATAGGACGAATGATTGGTTCGATATCAAGACGCGTCATGGCTTCATGTGCAATATCTACGATCTGACGCACAGGTTCAATTTTCTCACGCATGTTGTAGTACTGATCGTTGATCTCAATGGTAATGCTCTTCTCGCCATATTTGGCTTTGAGTTCATTCGTTACATTCAGAAGGTAGGCTTTGCGATCCTCGAACTTCTCACGATCAAAGTCACGAATAATGTAACTCAGTTTGGTCAGTTCAACGTCGCCCTCAATGGATATGAGGTGGTAGAAACCTTCATAACCTTCAGTGAATTCGGGCGCTTCTTCTACAGGCAGACGGCGGTTCAGTTCCATCGCAATTTTAGCGGAATTGACCATTTTGCCTTTGGCTGTTCCAGGATGCACATTGGTGCCCCGCACTGTAATCTTAGCTGCTGCGGCATTGAAGCTCTCATATTCCAGCTCTCCGAGTGGGCCGCCATCGACGGTATAAGCGTATTTCGCACCGAATGCAGCTACGTCAAACTTATGCGGCCCACGACCGATTTCCTCATCAGGGGTAAATGCGACCCGTATTTTCCCGTGCTTCAACTCTGGATGCTCAATTAGGTATGCCATCGCCGTCATAATCTCTGCGATACCCGCCTTGTTGTCTGCACCGAGAAGCGTCGTGCCATCGGTTGTAATCAAGGTATGTCCTTTGTATTCATGCAGTTCCGGGAAGTCCGTCGTGGACAAAACAACATCCAGCTCTTTATTCAATGTGATATCTTGTCCATCATAATTGGAGATGACCTGTGGTTTAACATTTTTGCCTGTAAAATCGGTAGCCGTATCCAGATGAGCAAGGAAACCAATTACAGGAACGTCTTTGTCTGTATTGGAGGGGAGCGTTGCCATCACATAACCGTTCTCATCCACGGTAACGTCCTGTAGTCCAATGGATTGGCACTCCTTAACGAGTAATTCGCCTAGTGCCAACTGACCTGGTGTGGAAGGGCACGTTTCATTGTTTTCGTCAGATTGTGTATCCATCTGCACATAAGTGGTTAATCTTTGGATTAGGATGTCTTTCACCATTAATCGCTCCTTTAGTTTAAATAGATAATTGTAGTGTTATTTAGGCTCAACTGAAAAAAGTTTACACTTGCCACTCCGATGACAGAATAACCTTCCGATCGCTGTTATCTCCAGATTTTTTTTGATTCCCTTTTTCTAAAGGGAAAATCTGGAGATAAAGGCGAACGCTTTGCTTCTCCATGTTATTTCTGTCCTCTCCGTTCTCGTGTAAAAAGTTTAGTTGAACATATTTTCTGTCAGTCTCTACTGGTATAATATCACGTTTAACTGGGTGTTCGCTGAGTAGCGTTTATAGATGAGGTCAGGTATAAAAAAGGGTACTAGGGCACAGAAATGTACGTACTTGTATTCCGGTAGGTAAAGTTCATAATAGAAGTGACGCAAGCTAACAAGCTCAATATATATATCAGAAGATTTGAATAGGAGATGTAGCCCATATGTCAGAGACTTTATTTTCTCCCTATCAGTTCAAGGGATTACAGTTAAATAATCGTATTGTTATGGCGCCGATGTGCCAGTATTCCGTAGATGCCAAGGATGGTATTCCTAATGAGTGGCACCAGGTTCACTATGTGAGTCGTGCTGTTGGAGGCACAGGTCTGATCGTCATTGAGATGACAGATGTTGACCCAGATGGACGCATCACCGATAATGACCTCGGGATATGGTCAGATGATCACATTCCAGCTTTTCGCAAGCTGATTGATAGCATACATGCCCACGGTTCAAAAGTGGCGATTCAGATCGCTCACGCAGGACGAAAAGCACAGGATGCCGAGCAGCCTGTTGCACCTTCTGTTGTGACATTCCCTGGGGAGAACTTTAAGACTCCAAGAGCGTTAACGACAGAAGAAGTCGAAGAAATGGTGCAGAAATACGCAGACGGTGTTCGTCGTGCGGTTCAAGCAGGTGTAGATGCAATCGAACTACATGGGGCACACGGATATCTGATGCATCAATTCCACTCCAAGCTGATGAACCACCGGGAAGATAAATACGGCCAGAATCTATCCCAGTTTGGCGTTGAAGTGATTCGTGCAGTGAAAAAGGAAATGCCTGAGGATATGCCACTTATTCTGCGGATTTCCGCAGTAGAATATGCTGATGGTGGATATGATATAGATCATACCCTTGAGATGTCTCGTGCCTATCAGGAGGCCGGTGTAGATATGTTCCACATCAGCTCAGGTGGTGAAGGGCCTACAGGACAGAGAAAACCAGGTAACTATCCTGGATATCAGGTTCCTTTTGCACGCCGTTTCCGTGAGGAATTGAACGTTCCTGTCATTGCGGTAGGGTTGCTTGATGAGTATGCCTTAGCCGAAGCAGTTATTGGAAACGGTGATGCTGACTTGGTCGCTATAGGTAGAGGTATGCTGCGTGACCCGTATTGGGCGAACCATGCAGCGCTGGCACTTGGCATTACGAAGGATCAGGCAGGAATTGCGACGCAATATTCTCGCGGGTACTGATTTCTAAGGAGGAAGTAGAATGGATTCAGCAAGTGCATTGCCGGATATTCGGCAGCAGGTACTCCTTCATGCGCCGGTAAGTAAGGTGTGGGAGATCGTATCCACAGCACAAGGTATGGGTCGTTGGTTCATGCCTAGTAACATGGAAGCAACAGAAGGTCATGAATTCATATTGGAAGCAGGCCCCTTTGGGCAATCCCCATGCAAGGTGATTGAAGTCAAGCCGGAGCACAAGCTTTCTTTTCGTTGGGGCAAGGACTGGACGCTTACATTTGAGCTGAGTGAACAGCCTGAAGGAACCCGGTTTACGTTAACTCACAGTGGTTGGGATGCCGATCAATTGACCGAATTCGGACAAGCGCATGCCATCGTACGTGAGCGTATGGAACAAGGCTGGGTGGGAATTGTACAGAAACTTGCGCAAGAGGTTCAATAATGTATTTACTGTAATTCCAATGGAATTATAGTGAAATAACAGCGTGATAGAGCCAGAAAGCTGCAAATTCGATGCGGGCGAGCAAGCCGGTAGACGAGTTTGTGGCTTTTTGTTTTGCAAAAATAGCTGCTCCAACTATTTCCGTCTACACGAGAAACGTGTAACATGGATTTATAGAGGTAGGTTGTTCAAAAAGATCGCCCTTTTTGAATTTAGATTTATGACGATTAAACGACAAATTTAGACGTTCTTCTCTAGAGACGGAAGGATTTAGGATGAAAAAACACTGGATTATGCTCACGATCAGCTTCATATGTATTGTGATATTTCCGCTGGGTTGGGTAGCGCATACCTTAATATCCGATCGTACCAATCCAACCGTCCAGGATGGATTCATAGATCTGACTCAATGGGACTTTGACCAAAAGGGTTCTGCAACGCTTGATGGTGATTGGGATTTCTATCCGAATCAATTGTTGACACCCGTTGATTTGGAGGCTGATCGATCTGGACGTAAGGCATTATCGCCTCATTCACAGGTGAAAGTTCCCTCACAGTGGAATAAAACACTTGGTCAAGCACATGGATTCGGTACATATCATGTACGCATTAAGATTGATCCCAATGTTATTAAGAACGATTATGGCATACGCTCTCAGAATATCCGCATGGCTCATCGTATTTTTTTGGATGGCAAAGAAATCGGCGGTAAAGGTCTGCCTGGGGTCAATCCAGATATTGATATCCAGCTCAATCTGCCGTTCACCGGCTTTACATCCATTGATGGAGAGAGTGCGGATATTCTTATTCAGGTATCTAACTATAGCTACTCCTCCGGCGGGATCGTTGCCTCAGTCTTATTCGGAGATGAACGTAGCATCCAGAATAGCCAGCAATGGAGCTGGCTTACCGATCTGATGGCTCTCTTCGGATTCCTGTTTCCTGCGGCATTCTTCTTACTGTTATTCAGATTAAGGCAGAACGAAAGTGAACTTCGTTATCTGGGCTTGTTCAGTCTTGCTGGTGCGACGTATGCCTTGACCCATGGAGAGAAGTTGTTAGGTACATTTCTACCCTTTCTCCCGAATAACGAAATCCTGCGAATTCAGTTTCTTAGTGCGGCCCTTGCGTATTACTATCTGCTCCGGTATATCGATGTTATTGTTCCGGGTGCTGTGCATCAATGGTTTGTTCGACTTGGTGTCACGCTGGTCATCCTACAATGTGTAATCGGGCTTGCGTTACCACCAGCCGTGTTTTCACGTCTAACGCCATATATGTTACTTATTTCTCTTGTTGTCATCCTTTACTCGCTTAGAGCTATGGTGTTTTGGTTGAAAATGAGACCGAATGATGGACATTTTGCATTACTTAGCATGATGAGCTTGATGATGGTTGTGGTGCTGCATACCGTTGGTGCCTTTACCACTTGGGATACATCGTTTCTAGCGCTGTATGAGCTATTATTATTTATTTTCATACAGATGATCCTAACAGCCATTCGATTTGCGGAATCCTTTCGTGAGGTTGAGGCTTTATCTGAGCGGTTGCTTGTCATTGATAGCCTCAAAGATGAGTTTATGGCTAATACTTCTCATGAGCTCCGCACGCCGCTACACGGAATCATTAATATTGCCCAGTCCATGCTGGAGGGTGCTGCAGGTGAAGTTACGAAAAAGCAAGCCAAAAACCTGTCTATGATCACTTCTACAGGCAGACGGCTCTCTTTGTTAATTAACGATATTCTTGATTTTTCCAAGCTTAAAAATAGTGAAATTGAACTGAAACGGGAAGCGGTGGATCTGGAATCCATCGCACGTACAGTCGTGGAGGTTTCCGACTTTACCTTCGGAGATAAGCCAATTGTACTGCTCCAGCAGTGGCCGCAGGGTATGCCGCTTGTGGAAGCGGATGAGGATCGGCTACGGCAGATTTTGTACAATCTGCTGGGGAATGCGTACAAGTATACCCACCAAGGCGAAATTCACCTATATGCGACTGTTGAGGGTGACCAGGTGACCGTCTCCGTTGCTGATACTGGTGTAGGCATCGCCGCGGAGAAGCTGGAAGATATTTTTCAATCCTATGAGCAGGGCAATGGGACAAGTGAGAATGTCATGGGAGGCACGGGGCTCGGCCTAAGTATTACACGTAAGCTTGTTGAGTTAGGCGGCGGAACGATATGGGTTGAATCCGTTCCAGGTGAAGGCTCAGTGTTCCATTTTACGTTGCCGGTCGCACAGACGAATTTACTTCAAGCGAGCTATAAACCCTCAGCAGCACAGTACGTAGCTGCCACGCAGAGCGCTGAGAAGAATAACGGATTCATTGATGAGTTGGATGAAAACGATTATATCTTTGAGGCGGATCACACGATCCTGGTTGTAGACGATGATCCGGTCAATCGTCAAGTTCTGATCAACTTGTTATCAACACAGCGATATCACGTCATTGCAGCCGATAGCGGAGCCGCTGCGCTGAAGCTGCGTGAGAAACATCCTGGCATTGATCTGGTGGTGACGGACTGGATGATGCCTGGTATGTCTGGGATTGAGCTGTGCCGTAGGCTGAGGGAGCGTAGTTCATTATCCGAGCTACCTATTCTGATGTTGACGGCGCGAGGCTTGCCTGAGGATATCAAGCTTGGTTTTCAGGCTGGAGCGAATGATTTCTTGAGTAAACCTGTAGATGCAGGTGAGCTTCGCGCCAGGGTCAGAACGCTAATTGAGATGAAAGCCTCCGTACAGGGGGCGATTCGCACCGAAATGGCCTTCTTACAAGCACAGATCAAACCACATTTTCTCTATAATGCGCTCAATGTCATTATTGCCACATGTGCGGTTAATCCGGACAAGGCTACAGACTTGCTGGTTGAACTAAGTCAGTATCTACGAGGGAGTTTTGACTTCCAGAACAGAGATCAGCTTGTGCCACTTCACAAGGAGCTGGAGCTTGTTGAATCCTATGTTCATTTGGAAAAAGCACGATTCGAGGAAAGGCTGGTTGTTCTATACGACGTCGAGCCTGGAATTCGTCTCTATATCCCTCCACTGAGTATCCAACCTCTGGTGGAGAATGCCATTCGCCATGGTGTAATGGAGCGTGCGTCTGGAGGGACGGTATCTCTCAAGATCGCCAATACAGGAGACCATATCCTAGTACAGGTCGAAGATAATGGTGTAGGCATATCGCCAGAGCGGCTAGCGCAGGTTCAATCTGGGCGCACCGAAGGACCGGGGGGCGTCGGCTTGAAAAATATTAATCGGCGATTAACCTCGCTGTATGGTACAGGTCTAGAGATTGAGAGTCATTTGGGAAAGGGATCGATTATTCGGTTTTATGTACCCTTAGAATAGTTAATTAATATACAATAATAATTATATGAGGTTGTTCAGCATCAAAGTGTTCCGTGTAAGTCGTCTTTAATCCATTGTATATAGTTAGGAGGTTAGAGGAACGGTGAGAGCGATTGTAATCGATGACGAGAAACCAGCGCAGCTGCATTTGGAGCGTCTGTTATTGTCGGACGGAAGGATTACACCTGTGCAATGTTTTTCGACAGCTCGTGAAGGGATTGATTTTCTGGCCAAGAATCGTGTAGATGTCGTATTTTTGGACATCGGAATGCCTGAGATGAATGGACTGGAAGCGGCTGAATATATACAGCAATTGGATTACCAGGTTCAGATTATATTTGTAACGGCATATGCTGACCATGCGGTTGAGGCATTTGAATTGCATGCTTTGGATTACGTCTTGAAGCCGTTAAGCTCTGCCAGATTAGCAAAGACAGTAGACCGGATTATGAATGTTGGTTTGGCTCATTCCCAAGTTGCAGTCACCGCCGAGATTGTAGAGCCCGATGCGAAGGATGCACAGGTTCACACGGATGTTCCTGGGTTACTCACCTTTAAGCATCTGGATATTTACAGAAGCCTAGCTCCTGAAGCGAAGAAGCATAAGTGGCGCACGACGAAGTCGCAGGAACTGTTTGCTTTTCTGTTTCATCATCGGGATGAGTGGGTAAGTAAAGAGGTCATACTGGACAAGTTATGGGCAGACGTCTCTCAGGAGAAAGGTCTGACTCATCTACATACATCGGTGTATCAGATTCGCAAGCTTCTGAAGGAATGGCATATGACGGGCAAACTAGAATACAATATGAACCGCTATCGTCTTCTTGCGGGTAATCTCGTAAGTGACGTAGAACAGTTCGAACAAGGTACAAGCTACAGCGAAGTCACCGAAGAGAATGTGGAGCAATTGCGTGAATTCGCTGCACTGTACCGAGGAGATTATCTGGAAGAGCATGATTACCATTGGTCTCAAGCCAAAGCGCGTGAGCTTAAACGGAAATATATGCAGCTTGTAATGGATATCGCCAAGTGGAATATGCATCATGGGCGAGGTAAGGAATCGATCGAGCAGCTAATTCAACTACAAGAACGTGAGCCATATGCCGAAGAAGTCTGCCGTCTTATGATGGAGGTGTATGCATCCATGGACGATCAGCAAGCCATACTCAAATTGTATACATCGTTTACACTTACGCTATTTGAGGAGCTTGGTCACCAACCTGAGACGGAGACGAGTCAACTTTATCAAAAGCTGATGGCGAAGTAGTGCAGGACAGCAGGAGGATATCAATGAAATTGTTCATACATCGCAAAGATCTGCGAACAGATGACCTGGTGGGATTCGATTATTTGCGAGATCAGGAAGTAGAGAGTCTGCATGTGTTTATCTATGACCCGTTTTTGTTGCGTCAAGGTCGTGACGAGGAGCACAGTGGTGTGAATTTTCTACAACATGCAGCGGAGCTTGGCAATCAATACCGTGAGGCAGGGCAACCTCTGCATGTTGCGTATGGTAAGCCTGCTGAAGTCGTGGAATACATCTTAGAGCAGATGGAAGGCAGTATCGATGAGGTTGTTGTCCATCGGGACATGACCCCTTACGCAATAGAGCGGGATCGTAGCATACGTAAAGTTGCGGAAGATCGGAAGGTCACCTTTACCCTTTTGACAGACCATCTATTAATGGATCTTGCAGGTTTTGCGGCGTTTACAGGTAAGTCAGAGCCTTACAAAGTATTCGCGGCCTTCCATCGTCGCTGGGTTGAGTTCATGAATGAGCATCCGAATCCGCCCTCAGCAACCACTGTGGCAGATCTGAAGTTAAGTGAGCACAAGATCGAATTTCCTGAATCCATGCATGTGCCTGAGCATTTGTTAACACACACTACGGTGGAAGATCCATTCCCATTATTGAACGATTTCTTGGCAGAGCGAGTGGTAGACTACGGAGATCATCGGGATGAGTATGAGGCGTATGAACCCAGTCATCTGAGCTCCTATGTGGCTGTTGGTGCGATATCGATCCGTAAGATGTATGATGCTGCGAGCCGAGCCGAGGATTCGTATGAATGGATTAGACAGTTATGCTTCCGGGATTTCTATCTGTACCGTGCCGTGTATGAGAGTCACTATTTTACGTATGAGAAGGTATACGATCTCTCGGCGTTACACGATGAACATTTTGAGAAGTGGTGCAAGGCGGAGACAGGCATTCCGATTATTGATGCAGCGATGACCGAATTGAATGAGACTGGACGTATGCCGAACCGGCTGCGTATTCTGACTGCAATGTTTCTGACCAAAAATTTGCAGTGTCCCTTTACGTTAGGCGAAGCCTATTTCAGACGTAAGCTGCGAGACTATGACAATATCCAGAATCGTGGCAATTGGCTGTGGTGTGCTTCGCTGGGTGAGAACGCCGCTCCCTATTTCCGAGTGAATAATCCGGTAACACAGTCTGAAAAGTATGACCCTCAGGGGGATTATATTCGCAAATGGTTGCCTGATCTGAAGGATTTGCACAGCAAAGACATCCATCAGCCGCGAGAACATGCCATTGTTGATCTGAAAGCGTCCCGTCAGGCGGCTATTGAGGTCTATAAAATGATTCTAGGTAGTCGTCCGAAAGAGAACTAAGTTGTTATACTAAGGATTCTTAGAGCGCTTTAGATAAATGCAGTCCCGCAAAAAGCTTGGTGAAACAGGCGATATATAAACTTTACTCCGTAATGATCTCTTGAGATCTTACGGTTTTTTTGTTTTTAAGATGAATCATGATGTGGCTTATAGTCTTCTGACAGGGGACAGATTATTTTGAAATTTAACAAAAATTACAGTTATTTCAACTATGTTTGATGTATAATTGTGGAGTAAATTACTAATTCCTGGCTGAAAGTGAATTATATTATCGTGAGAGGATGAGCGTTCATGGAGCAGGTAAATAGTGTGTTTGAATTGGTGCATAAAGAGGCAAGCGTTGTTGTTGGTTTGAAATGGGAAGGAACCTTTGCCGAGGCAGGAGCCGGTGGCATTCGTGTGATTCAGTCGGAATTTAAACGTCGGTTGAACGAGATTCAGCATGTGCTGCATCCGGACGAGCTACTTGGGTTGTCATATCACATGACAGAGACCGGGTTTACTCATTACGTTGGCGTTGAAGTGGATGCTGGTGCTACACAGGAGATTCCCGAGGGGATGGAGCGTATTGAGGTTGCTTCAAGCCATTATGCCAAGCGTTACCACACGAAGGGTCAGAACATCGAAGCGTCATATAACGAGCTATATACGGGAATTGGCGCTAGTGAATATCAGTTAGCCGGAGGTGCGCTTACGCATTACGAAGTGTACCCTATGACTCAGAAGGCGGATGAGTCTGATCCTGAGTTTACCATTTTCATCCCGGTCATCCATAAATCATAATACATATGCTATCTGACCCTTAAGACCGCATTGTAGCGGTCTTTTTGCTATGGGTGGACATGAAAAACATGTGAAATCTGCTTGAAAATTTAGAAAATGTTAAGAAAATGGACTACACATATTAAGCTTTATGCTTTTTAATAGAGAGAGTGTTACTTATATTAAGTCATATCTGACATATCGACGAACAAATGAAGGAGAAACGCTAAACATGAGTGAAACAATGAAGAGAGAGCGGATTCCAGAGCTAAATCTGGTACGGGCCATGGCTATAATCGGCGTGCTAAGTGTGCATTCCACTTCATACGCCACCGTAGACATGACCGGGTCAGGGTACTACTGGCTGTATAATTTTATTAATATTTTCATGAAATATGGTACGCCGACCTTTATTTTTATGAGTAGCTTTGTGCTGTTCTATAACTATTATTCCCGTCCGTTGGACAAGAAGTTAGTAAGTAATTTTTACAAGAAAAGATTCGTGTATATCTTACTGCCTTATTTCTTGTTTTCGTTGATGTACTTTGTATTACTGCATTACATCCATTATCAAGGGCGCCCATTCGGCGAGTCAGCCCTTAGCTTCATCACCAAGCTCTTCACGGGTAAGGCGTATACGCATCTGTACTTTGTGTTTATCAACATGCAATTCTATCTGTTATTCCCGTTTGTGCTATGGTTGCTGAAGAAGTATCCTTCGGTTGTGAAGTGGTCCGTGCCGATTGGACTACTCATTCAGTGGGCTTTCATCGTAAGTAATAAGTATGGATTCCAGGTTCCTAACAAAGGTAGCTGGGCGTTCTCTTACTTCTCGTACTTTATGTTAGGTGCCTTTATCGGCGTGTATTTCCCTAAGATCAAACAGTGGTTTGTCATTAGCCGTGCCAATGCAACAAAAGGGCGGGTAGCTTCATGGGTATTGCTCTGGGCTGTATGGATCTTTGCCGGTCTTGGGCATGTGTACATCTATTATCTACTGCGCCTTAAGATCGCAACCTATAACACATTGTGGTACGAATTCTTCTGGAATCTGCATACCTTCGCTTGTGCGCTGGTTCTGATCCAGATCTCTTATCTGCTCTATCGTAAAGGGCCGGCACTGATCGTTAAGCCGCTTAATCGACTTGGTGCGTTGTCCTTCGGCATTTATCTGATTCATCCGTTCTTCTTGCTCGTTTATCGGAATTTCCCTCCACAAACGGGTACGTCTTGGCTGCTTCACCTCTGGTATGCTGGAGGGTTCGGGGTAGCTCTGATCGCATCGTGGATTGTTGTAGGTTTGACAGCGAGATTCATTCCATTCGCATGGGTCTTCTTCGGTAACTTGCCGAAGCCCAAACCACGCCTCGTGCCACAGCAGAAGCCAGGACAACTGGACGCGTAATTATATTTATATTTATTTTCCATCATAGGAATATGGAGCCGTTTCTTGGTCGACCTTAGGGTTGAGCGGGAAACGGCTTTTTCGTATGTCATAAGATATAAATTAACTAAACGTTTACACGAGAACGGAGAGGACAGAAATAACCTGAAGAAGCGGAGCGTTCGCCTTTATCCCCGGATTCCCCCTTTGGAGAAGGGAATGAAAGGAATCTGGGGGTAACAGCGATCGGAAGGTTGTTCTGGCATCGCAGTGGCCAGTGTAAATACTCTTTCGTTGTGGTTATATAGATTGCCCTGAAGCATGGGGAACGAATGTTTCTTTTTCGCGTACGAAGGGTAATGAGACATCGGAACACGATTACAAATTCTTAGCGATGAACAGGAACAAGGTGAGATAAATGACAACATGTCAACAATGCGGGAGACCGATGCAAGATATATTAGAATACGTGGAACATATCCTTCATGAATGCGAGCAGCCGCGGGAATTCGGCGCTGAGGAATATCAATCAGGAGCTCATGAGGGTGTTCGTGAGCAGATGTGATACAATAGAAAGAAACCGGATTCATAAGGAACCGAGGTGACGACATGGAGATGGGCACGGCCCCTTTCCGGCAACATATGACTGAACATGAAGCGCAGCAGACGAAGACATGTATGTATTGCGGGCAAAAGCGTCCGTTGTCCGAATTTCGGCGCAGAACCGGGAAACGCGCCGGCCCTGGCGCCAGAAGAGGAGCCTGCCGAAGCTGTCGGAAGTCTGGTGTACAGGCAGCCGTCAGTAACATCTCCATGCCACATGTAAGGCATTCCGAACGAGCAAATAGTGAGAAGGATGTTATAACCTCTGTGACTGTACCAGCTAATTCTGCTGTGCGTTCAGTATCCGTGCAAGCGAGCGAGGATAGCTCTGCTTCACCTGTGAGTGAATCCATTTCGGACAAGCAGTCCTTATCATTGACTGAGCCTACCTCTGGACACCGTAAGAAGAGAAGAAGGAAGAGAAAAGCGAAACGACCTGATGCTCTCCAGGAAAAAGGACAAACGAAATCAGAGCCTGACCAGCAGTCTGATCAGCAGCCGACTGTAACGAATCCGGAGCTGCAGAGTTCGAATGAAGACTCAGCTCGTGTGACGATACCGCCACATCGGACAAACTCGCATGGGACTCGTAATCGTGGGTTAAGTACAGATCGTCGTCAGCGCCGTCAGAATTCAGCAGAGCCTGTCGCTATTGATCCGGAAGATCCTTCCTCCCTTCGAACCAACAGACAGGGACTCATCCGAATGCGTGGCAAAACAGACAAGGGACGCCGTTGGCATCAGGAGATTGATATGGAGCTTGCTGTCACGCTGGTGAAGGAAAAGGCTGCAGTGGTGGTCAACCGGTATACCATTCGCAGATTATTTAGCAACAAGGATTTTAAACGATATATTCTGAATCGTGATCAGTATACGTGTCACTTCTGTGGATCGTATGGAGACACCATTGACCATCTGCTTCCTCGAGCCAAAGGTGGACATACGACACCGCTCAATTGTGTATGTGCCTGCAATCTATGCAATCAATCAAAGGCGGCTATGGATGCGGATGAATTCATGCAGTCTGGAATTCCGGAGTGGAATGCAGCACATCAGGAGGAATTGATTCAGATACAGCTACAAGAGGCGCAGTTGGATTAGTTGGTTATTTAATTACAATCTAATTAGGGCTTTGAAGATACGGATAATGCAGAGCACACCTGAACTTGTGTTGGGGTGTGCTCTTTGTGATGCCAATAAGTGATGTGAACCCCACGATGAACTGTGAATATTTCTTCAAATTAACAACGGTGGGAAGTACATCTGTACGTTATACTGAGAGTAGTGTGGTGAGAGTTTTTGTACGAAATGAAATAGAACAGCAGTTGTTACTTATTATAGATTGGAAGGATGCAGATGAGCTTGGTACCCTTGGACATTATGTCCTATATTACGGAAGAAAATATACGTTATTGGTTAGAGCAGTTTCGCTCGCTTGGTCCGTTACCAGGGATTCTGCTCACCTTTATGAAATCATTTGTACCACCACTGCCTACACTTCTTATTGTTGGGGTGAATGGTGCGGTGTATGGACTATGGGCGGGATTTATATATTCATGGATCGGAATGGTATTAGGCTGTACGGTTACGTTCCTACTTGTAAGAGAGATCGGTAAATCTGCCTTTGTAGAGCGATGGGCGAATAAACCACGAGTACAACGCAGTATGGTATGGATTCGGAGGAATGCATTCAGTTATGTATTTTTGCTTAGCATTTTTCCGGTTGGGCCGTTTGTTATTATCAATGTTGCCGCAGGTATTGCCCGTATGCGGTTGCTATCCTTCTTGCTCGCCGTTGGCTGTGGTAAGGCCATTATGATCTTCTGTGTAACCTACATCGGTTCTAACGTCGAGCAGTTCCTGGAGCATCCTATTCGCTGGGGTGGCGTATTGTTGTTTATCGCCGCATCTCTATGGGCGAGCCGTAAGTTGGAACGTCACTTTACTCGTTCGTCGTCCAATTCTGATGGAGCAAAAGGAGAAGTCGTATGATTGAGAATGTATTTGAATTTGATCAAGAATTGCATCGTATGAATGAGGATGAGCTACGTATGTTGTTACGTGAGCTGTATCTTCGAGCAGATATGGCAGTCAGTCAAGAAGTAGATACAGGTCGTACAGATGCTTTTGCCGCTAAAGTTCAGTCGTTATTTAATAGATTGGGCGACCAGCGAAGTCAGGATCAGGCTCAGAAGCAGGCGTTGGATACACAGAAAGCGCGTGAAATACACATTGCATTTGGAGACTCACCGTTAGGCAGTATTAAGGTGGCGATGGGCAACGTTCCTGGACGTTCAGGGCGGCGCTTTTTCACGATGAATGACTACTATGTGATTGGCCCATTGGGGGATCTAACGAACAAAGTAAATGTGCAGCGCAGACATCTGTGGCTGCTTGAGCGATTTCACATGAGTGAATCTGGAAGGTATGCGGTTCAAGGAATAGAAGAGCTGCTTCACATCAATCAGATGGTCAGTTCCATTGACGAAGAGACCCGAATTACGATCTGGTATGCCAACAATGGCCATGAGCGAACCGGGCTCTTATATGCCATGCATTTGCTGCGTGACAGGAAAAGCCCAATTTATCATATTGAAACGAAAGATTTATATCCAAAATTGTTTAATACACCTGAGGTACAGTACGAGGTTCGCGGTACAGGTGAGATTCATTCCGAGAGTTTACTGAAGATGTGGCATCACTGCGAGCAACATGAACCGTTATCTTCCGAGGAGCGCAGACAAATGGAGCAAGAGTGGTTGCATCTGTCTGCACAGCCGGGGCATCTTCGTTTGATGCAGGATGGTTACATCCAAAGCGTCTCTGAAGACGCCATCGATGAGTTCATTATGCAGAAGGTCAGAGAGGTTGCATCAACCAGGCAGCCTGGTGAGTTCATAAAGTCAGCTCGCATTGTAGGTGAAGTGCTGGGGCATCTGGAACAAGCTGTGGGCGATACTTTTATTGAGTACCGCATACGTCAGCTTATTCTACAGGGACGACTCGACATGGAGGGCATGCCTCATGCGATGCGATTTTATAGTATAAGACTTGCCAGCAGCTAGTCGAAAGAGAAATACTTTTGATATCCAAGGAAGCTAGATCTTCACACGTTTTGTTTATTTGTAAGTTCGGGAGTTCTTCAGTCTTAATTAGCTTCTGTACGTTTACCCCATAGTTTCAGCAATGGTCCATCAGATCCATATACCGGATCCGAATCTGGTACAGGAACTTGCTGAATCTCACGCACAGCTTGGGGGCGTTCGCTTGGATCACCGGTGCGCGTATTATAATTCATCCCAGCGGGATAAGCGCCTGCGATACGGAAATCGAGGCTGGCATGCAGCCGTTTATGCCCTGTTCCAGCAGGAAGTACGACAACATCACCCGTTTGTAAAGTAACGACTTGACCATGTTCACCGCCCAGAATGATCTGAACGGAGCCGCTAATGACGGCCAAGGCTTCATGCGCATTACTGTGGTAGTGGTGATAATCAAACACGCCATTAACCCAGCTATTGCCCCAACGGTGATCGTTCATCTTCTGTTCTGCTGAAGATGGACTGTCTGCCCACACCCCGTGGTATATAAGCACAGGAAGTGTAGGATTGTTAGGGATCACACCATCATCATGTAGAAATAAAGTCTGTACTTGTGGATCGGTCTGCTCCATGTATATCACGCCCTCTGCTATTGATTCTGAGTATCGCCTCAGCAAATCGGTACAAAAAAAGCCAGGGAAGGGGTAGTACGAACACACCTTCCTCGGCTTTTTTGCACCTCTGTCCCAGGACTGACCTGGTGTTAGTTATTGTTGGACAGGGGAGTAATGCTATATCTGTTACCCATCTAGTGAAGACCATGGAATGACTCCTTAAGTCAGTTATACTAGATTGCAGGAATCAGATGTATTAGTGATGTTTTTTCACATCAGCAATTTTGTCCTGAACAGCACCTTTGGCTTTATCTTTTTTACCTTCAGCCTGAAGGGATCTGTTGTTGGTTGCATTACCGATCTGATCCTTCACTTCGCCTTTAGCTTTGTTCACGCCTGCTTTGATTTTATCGCTAGTTGAATTACTCATATCGAACATCTCCTTCGTTATCTGGTGTAGTCCTTATTAACCGGGTTGATGGAATTCTAAACGATGCTTGTTCATAAGAGGTCAAACTAAACGCTGAATTCAAACTTAAATAAAGATGCTCTTATGGGGAATAAGGGTGGCTTTCTCGCCGCATAATAACGGGAGTGACCAATTTCGTTGCATAAAAAACGAGGTTTTGGGAATCTTTTCCTTTAAAAACAAATGAATGTTTCCTTCGCTGCGTACATATCGCACATATGGCCATATGTGATCTCGTCTTCATACCACATGTGGTAGAAATGCGGATCTTGGACTGGAGGAAAGGCCTTTTCAACGAGGCCGTAAACCTTGACAAAATAATCGATTTTGTTACAATGTTCACAATATCTTCACATGTGTAAAAAATTTCTTTTTCATGTTGCTGTGTAAGAGGTGTAATATAGGGGTATAGAGTTCGGTTTCGGCCTGCTTGTCGTTTTGTGCGTCAACACATGTTGCACGCAATAGATCCTAGATACAATACATCATGTAAGAGCGGCTTACGGGATTCGCTCATTCTATTGTGTGAAATTTGGTACATTTAGTTGTATTGATGTATTTGTGGTTCGGCTCTGCTTGACAGGCATCATGAAAGTCGCGGACTTCTATCCCAAAGTAAAGGAGGACTTTCTCTTATGTCACAATCGCCTACTCAACAAGAGGTGCCGGTTACAGAAGGTGCCGACGTTTCCCAACGCCAGTCCTTGGATGTACTGGATCAACTGATGAAGCCTGAGGTACAGGAGTCTTTGACCGTTCTGGTGGAGAACCTGCCTAAATTGGCTGAAATGGTTACTGCAATGACGAAAGCTTATGACTTTGCACAAAGCGTAGCTACAGACAAAGTTCTGATCAGCGACACAATGAGCGCAATGGGTGAGTTCGCTAAGCCTGTTGTAGACAAAGCTAAAGGTGTAGCTTCCGCTGCAATTGAAGCAAATGATCGTGCGCAAACGGAGCAAACTTCGGTTGGCTTGTTCGCTATGCTCAAAATGCTTAAAGATCCAAACGTACAACAAACGCTTCGTTTTGCTCAATCATTCTTGAGTGTCCTGAACGAGCGTCAACAACAGCAACGTTAAGATTAGTAGAACGGAGGATGGATATGTCGAAGCAAATTTTGATCTTGGGCGGAGGTTACGGCGGTCTTTTGACTGCGCTGACTGCGCGTCAATACTTGACCCCGGAAGAAGCGACTATTACAGTCGTGAACCGTTACCCTACGCACCAAATTATTACGGAACTGCACCGTCTTGCAGCGGGAAGCATTGCTGAAAAGGCAGTTGCACTTCCACTGGAGAAATTGCTGCGTGGCAAAAATGTTAACTTGAAAATCGATACGGTGGATACAATCAAGCCGGACGAGAAAAAAGTTCTGATGACTAGCGGCTCCACATACTCTTACGATGCACTTGTTGTAGCTCTGGGTAGTGAAACAGCTTACTTCGGAATCCCTGGATTGCAAGAGTACAGCTTCACGCTGAAATCTGTTAGTGATGCAAACCGTATTCGTGCACACGTTGAAGCACGTCTCGATGCATACAAACAATCCGGCAACAAAGCAGACGCTACGTTTGTTATTGGTGGCGGCGGCTTGACTGGTATCGAGCTTGTCGGCGAATTCGTTGACCTTCTTCCTGGCGTATGTAAGGAAAAAGGCATCGACTTCAACGATATCTCCCTGTACACAGTTGAAGCAGGTCCTTCTATCCTGGCTGGTTTCCCGCCAGAGCTGGTTGATCGTGCGAAATCCAGTCTCGAAAAACGTGGCGTTAACTTCATCGTTGGCGTAGCGATTACAGAGATGAAAGAAAACGAAGTTCTGTTGAAAGACGGCAGCTCCATCCCTACGAATACACTCGTATGGACTGGCGGCGTTCAAGGTAACGCTGTTGTTGCTAACAGCGGAATTGAAGTGGATCGTGGCCGTGCTAAAGTTACGGAAGTTCTGCAATCCACATCTCACAAAGATGTGTTCGTTGCTGGTGACAGCGCAGTGGTCTTCCCTAGCGAAGGAGCTCGTCCATACCCTCCAACAGCACAACTCGCTTGGCAAATGGGTGAGACAATTGGTCACAACTTGGGCGTAATGTTCAAAGGTGGCGCAATGGAATCCTTCTCACCAATCTTCTCAGGTACACTGGGAAGCCTTGGACGTAAGGATGCTGTCGGCATGATCGGTGGCAACCAAACTCGTCTGAAAGGTCTGCCTGCAACAATGATGAAAGAAGCAAGTAACATCCGTTACCTGTCTCACATTCATGGTTTGTTCGCTCTGGCTTACTAATCAGCATATCTTTAAAATGCAAAAGGACGCTCCTACGGGAGCGTCCTTTTTGACTTGGTAGTATGTAGGCCTTAAGGAAGAACCTTCATTTTGATATAGTGAACTTTGGGATACGCAGTCGTATCGGCAATCTTTTCAGGAACAATGCCCATGTTAATAGACGCATCTGAATAAGCCGAAGCGGAAATAATATATTCCTTCTCAGACAGGGTCTGGTCAAATACTTTAACGAGCCCTTTATAGGCAACGGATTTCTTTTGAGGTAACGGACGGGATATCGTCTTTTTCGAAATGACCCTTCCATTTGAATACCCGAAATGTGGTTTGTGTCCAGTCAGATTCCAATCTAATAACTGATATCATGTAACTTGGAATGAAGTAGGAACGATAAGGGTACGTATGCGGCAGGTTAAATTTTTCGACTTTCGTTTAAATTAGAGATATATCGTATGATTGATAAATGAATAAAGGAGCGTGTGACATTATGAACGTATTAGTGATTGGAGCAAATGGACAGATTGGTAAGCTACTGGTGGAACAGCTGGTGCAGGAAGGCAAGCATCAAGTCACGGCGATGATTCGCAAACCGGAGCAGGCAGATGCGCTGAAGGAGATTGGCGCGAGTGTCGTAATGGGCGACCTAGAGGGGAGTGTCGATGATCTCGCTCAGGCGATGAAGGATCAGAACGCAATTGTGTTTACAGCCGGATCAGGCGGCTCTACAGGATCAGACAAAACACTATTGATTGACCTTGATGGTGCGGTAAAAACGATGGAGGCTGCTGAGCAACAAGGAATCTCCAGATACATTTTGGTCAGTGCATATGGCGCGGATCAGCGTGATAAATGGCCAGATGAGATCAAGCCGTATTACGTGGCGAAGCACTATGCGGATCGTGCGTTGTTTGCAAGTGAGCTGAATTACACCATTATCCGCCCCGGCGGTCTGAAGAACGAATCAGGTACAGGCCAAATTGCCGTTGGTACAGATCTCAAACCAGGAAGCATTGCGCGTGAAGATGTAGCTCGTGTCATTGCGGCTTCCTTGCAGGAAGAGAAGACGTACCGCAGGGCTTTTGATCTCATTGCGGGGAATGACTCCGTTCAGGATGCGTTAGGTACGTTATAAAGCGATCGGAAGGTTATTCTGTCATCGGAGTGGCAAGTGTAACTATTCTTTAGTTGAACGTGGATATGTTGTATTATACGGGAAAAGGAATGTCGGAAGTGAGGGGGAGCTCTGCATGAATGAGGCTGTGTTGGTGATTGAGGATGAACCCAAAATATCGCGCCTGCTTGAACTGGAATTGCAATACGAGGGGTACCAGGTTGGTAAGGCGGGCAGTGGTACAGAGGGACTCGAAATGGTTGCGGACAGGCAGTGGGATCTTATTCTACTGGATATTATGTTGCCTGGTCTGAGTGGGATTGAAGTGCTGCGTCGTATTCGTGCGAAGGATGCGAGAATTCCAATCCTCATGCTTACCGCTAAAGATTCGGTAGAGGATAAAGTGTCGGGTCTAGATCTCGGAGCCAATGACTACATCACCAAACCATTTCGAATTGAAGAACTGCTTGCTCGTGTGCGGGCAGCACTGCGATTAAGTGCTGCGGCATCAACCGTCTCATCTCCCTCTGCATTGACATCACCGGACATGAATCATAATTCTTCTGCGAGCTCCCCTGATCTCACTTCAGGTTGGCTTACTGCGGCTGGACTGAAATTAAATGAAGGTACACGGGAGGTATCCCGGGATGGCACACAGATTGAACTTACGCCACGTGAGTTTGATCTGCTTGTATATTTGCTTCAGAATCAGCGTCAGGTACTCAGTCGGGAGCAGATTGTACAGGCGGTCTGGGGATATGATTATTATGGAGATACCAATGTGGTAGATGTATATATCCGATATGTGCGCAAAAAAGTAGATAACGGCTTCACGCCGCAATTAATACATACCGTTCGGGGCGTCGGGTACGTCCTGAAGGAACAGTTATGAGCTTGAAAAGTAAGATTTACGGATATTCTTCCGTATTGTTTGCTGTGCTGCTAATCGCTGTTAATTTGTCCGTATATATTGTATTTGAGCGAATGTCGATTAATAACGAGATCAAGCGGATTGAAGGAGAAGCGGAGTCTATAGTAAAAGGAGTGCGTCAGTCTGCCGGATCGATTCCGCCGGACGACTTGTTACGTGCCTACGCGCCGCTGGACGGCATGCTGCGGATCGTAAATGAAGACGGCACCAGCTCCGCACCGGTAACGGCAGAATCAGGAGAGCAGCTAAGCAAGCTCTCCTATACATATGAAAGTGAGAAGAGATCCGAGCACCTCCAAATTGGAGATATCGGTTACGTCTGGGTATCACTACCTGTCATCTGGCCGGATGGTGAAGTAGTGAATGTGCAAGTTACCGAGAGCATTGCCGAGACAGAGCGAGGTTTATCTGTGCTTCGAACTGTTCTGGTTGCTGTGACAGTCATTGCGCTCATTCCTGCCATCATCTCCAGCCGGATTCTGGCTAACCGGATGACTAGGCCAATCCAGCAGATGACACGTACGATGGGAGACATCCAATCTAGTGGTCAGTTTAAGCGTCTTCTACTGGATGCCAAATCCAAGGATGAATTGAACACGATGGGACAGACATTTAATCGCATGATGGATCTGCTGGAATCGAACTTCGAGCGGCAAGAACGCTTTGTTTCCGATGCCTCTCATGAATTAAAAACACCGCTGACCATTATTGAGAGCTACGCGAGTTTGCTCCAGCGGCGAGGGAAGGAACGCCCTGAGGTATTTGACGAAGCCGTTGAGGCTATTCTATCCGAGTCGATCCGTATGCGGGAGATGACGGAGCAGCTGTTATTGCTAGCGAAGCAGCCAGAGCAGTGGAATGTGCAACTGGAGCGAGTGGATATTAACCGACTCGTGCAGGATTCCACGAGAGCATTCCGTGAAGCCTACCATCGTGAGGTGATCTGTCAAGATGCAGGGCAGACATGGGCTATCAGCGATGAGAGTAAGCTGAAGCAGCTCCTGTTTATTTTGCTAGATAACGCTAGGAAGTACAGTGAGGAACAGATCGAAGTTCGCGTTAAGACGCATCATCAGGAGAGCTGGATACAGATTGCGGACACAGGGATTGGTATGAGTGAGGCGGATCTAGCCAAAGTATTTGACCGATTCTACCGCGTTGATCCAGCAAGAACGCGTGGTAGCGGAGAGAGCGGGTCGGGTCTTGGTTTGTCTTTGGCTAAGGATATTGCCGGAGCGGTTGGTGCACGTATTGAGTTGACCAGCACAGAGGGTGTTGGGACGACAGCTACGATTATTTTGCCATCTTCTGTACAGCAGGGCTCACTCTCATGAAATTCTCATTCTTCTCTTATATACTGATAACAGGATAACGTCTCGGATCAATAGAGCGTATTGAAGGAGGGAAGAGCATGGAGGAACATCGGGAGCAGGCTGAAATGAAACGGGAGGAACATCGTGGTTCCAACTCTTCAAAGCTCAGTCGTCCGGTATGGTGGAGCTTGGCGCTACTTGGGCTGTTATTGATATTCGCAGTTAGTTGGTGGAAGCCGTGGCAATCTGGGCGTGTAATGTTGACGGCAGAGGCTGCCGAGCAATCGGTGCTGGCTCAATATCCCGGGGGGGAGATTGTGAACTCTACGTTGAAGGATGGAACGTATCTCATGCAGCTTCGAACCGAAACCGGGTTATACGATATACAGCTTGATGCGGTAACTTCTACGGTGAATTCCATTAAACGACTGGAATCTAACCCGGAAGCCGAAGAGAAAACGTTGTGGAGCCGCGAGCAAATCAAGACCGAATTACAGAAACAAACGGATGGCGAATTAGAGTCGCTTGAACTGATTGAACAAGAAGGTAGCCCGGTATACAACGCCATATTGATTATGAAAAACAACAGCCGTGAGCAGTGGACGGTTGATCCCTATAACGGGCAGAAGCAGTCTTCGAAGATGTTGGATGCTCCTGCGGTACACGAGCCTGCTCAAGAAAACAACAAGCCGCAGTTCTTGAGCGAAAAGCAGGCTGAGCAGAAGGCGCTCGCCAGGGTGCCAGGAGAAGTGGACGACGTTGAACTTCGTGGAACCAATAGCGGTAATCCGTATTATCTGGTTGAAATTGATCTGGAAGATGGCAGGGAAGCGATCGTTCAGGTGAATGCAATTTCAGGTGCAATCCGTTCCGTAACATGGGACGAGGATGAAGATTAACAGGTTCTCCTCATTTTCTCATCAAATTCTAATGTGTCTCTCGCTGAACTCTCATTCGCACAGGTTATTCTATAACTGTAGACGAGAACGAGAACAACACAACCGAGGAGATGAATGATGATGAACAAACATAAACTATGGATTGGAAGCTTATCAGCAGCTGTATTATTGGGAGGCTCAGCGGTAGCCGCGAGTGGAAGTGTGAATGGGCAATCGGTACAGACAACACCAACATCTACTTCACAATCGACAACCCAGAACCAGAGTAATACTGGAAAATTACTTACGGTGACACAAGCCAAAGCAGCAGCTCTAAAAGCAGCCGATGGCAATGGTAAAGTGGATGATGTGGATTTGGAACGTCGCAATGGACAGATCATCTATGAAGTAGAGATCGACAGACGAGGCAGCAATGACGTTGTCGTTCGTTTGGATGCTTACACAGGTAAAGTTCTTGCGGTGGTAAATGACGACGATGATGACGATGACTATAACCGTGCTGTAACCAACAATTCATCCAGCACATCTGCATCGAATCAGGTTAAATTAACGGTAGCTCAGGCTTCCGACATCGCATTAAAACAAGTGACAGGTGGCAAAGTAACCAAAGTCGAGCTGGATCATGACGATGGTCGTTATGTCTATGAGATCGAGTTGAGAACTGCACAAGGTGAAGCTGATGTGGATATCGATGCCAACACAGGTAAAGTGCTATCATTCGATCAAGACTTTGATGACGAAGATTAAGAACTTTGATTCATTTTAATTCTTAGTTAAAATAAAAGATTGTACTAAAAAAGATACGCTTGCAGAGGGCGCTTCGCATGAAGCGTCTTTTTGCTGTGTAGCGGCAGTAGCGTATGTCTGCTCGCATTGTGTAGTATGTTGTGCAATCGCGCATCGGTCTGATCATTAGCACCACGTTTGTTGTGCAGCTACAGAGCAGCTCGCTAATATCGAATTCAGTGTAGTGGTAATGTCATCTCGATTACTGCTATAGCTACTTCTGCACAATTTACAGTTCCTAACATGCTTTTTTTGTAATTTAATGTGCATTCGTACATGTTCCGCAGAATTGTTCACTATTCAGTAAGGAAGCATATGGATACAATTGGAAACAGGAGGTGAGCGCTGAACTAATATATCTGTAGTAAGCTGCGACATACTGAATTGAGGAATTGCACAGGAAGAGGAGGCATCTTAATCTCTTTTGTAAGCGCTTCACTAAAATCATTGGAGGTGTAGCTGTATGCATATTGCTCATCATCAACATAGTGATCAAATGAATAAGAAAGGTCGCCGTTTTTCACGTCATTTATGTTATCTTTTTGCTCTAATTCTAGCCTTCCAGGCGCTAGGTACTCTCCTTGTCCCGGGATCGTCTGCTTCAGCCTCTCCAGTCGACATAACGAATGGGGTACAGTTCAAGGATACCAATGGTGACGTGATCCATGCTCATGGCGGCGGGATGATTCAAGCCGATGGCTTCTATTATTGGTTTGGAGAAAACCGCAATCCCAACGGAACATTTAAGGCTGTGTCCGTCTATCGCTCATCGGATCTGAAAAACTGGGAATATCGCAACGATGTGTTAACAAGTCAATCGGCAACAGAGCTGAACATATCCAACATTGAACGTCCCAAAGTGATTTACAATAGCGCAACAGGAAAATACGTGCTCTGGATGCACAAAGAAAATGGCATTGATTACGGCGAAGCCAAGGTAGCGGTAGCCACCTCAAGCACGGTGGATGGGGACTACACTTATGTAGGAAGCTATCGTCCACTTGGTTATGATTCCAGAGACATGACTGTATATAACGATAATGGAACAGCGTATCTCATCTCAGCTACTCGTGTGAATGCAGATCTGAATATATACAAGCTCACCCCCGATTTCCTCGGTGTGGAGTCATTAGTGACCACATTATGGCCTGGGCAATATCGGGAGGCGCCAGCCATTTTCAAGAAAGATGGGGTGTATTTCCTCATTACGTCGGGGGCAACCGGCTGGAATCCAAATCAGGCCAAGTATGCAACAGCCACAAGCATTACCGGCACATGGAGCGGGCTGAGTAACTTTGGAGATAGTACCACCTATGGTTCTCAATCGACCTATGTACTTCCAGTGGAAGGTTCTCAAGGAACTTCGTATCTCTATATGGGTGATCGTTGGGCTGGTGCTTGGAGTGGGCCTGTGCAGGATTCCAAATATGTGTGGTTGCCATTATCCTTCCCAAGTGCAACAAGTCTAGCGATGAATTGGGCAAGCAACATTACGATTGATACAGCGGCAGGAACGATTACAGGTACTAATGCTCCTGACGTGTGGGATGCGAATGCTTCCTATCAGTTCGTCAGTCGGAAGAGCAATAAATTACTGAATGTCATCGGTGGATCGTCTGATAATGGTGCAGATCTGGAGCAGCGTGCAGATCAAGGCAGCACAAGTCAGCAGTGGCAGATTACGGATGCAGGAGGTGGGTATGTCAAAATCATAAATCGTACCAGTGGTAAGCTCATTGGTGTTGAGAATGGTTCCACGGCTGATGGTGCTGTCATTGAGCAATGGAATGACGGAGGCTGGGCGAGTCAGCAGTGGCAGCTCGTCAGCGTTGGTGGAGGATATTACAAATTGAAAAACCGCAGCACTGGCAAATTGCTCGACATCTCAGGGCAATCCCTCGCTGATGGTGCAGCCGCAATCCAGTGGACAGACAATGGCGGCACGAATCAGCATTTCCAAATTATAAAGGTTCAATAAATCATCTAAACGAGCAACAAGTGAACAAAGTAGGTGAACAAAAGAAGAAAAGACAAAGATTAAATCGTTACATCATTAAATAGCCCAATCACCAAATCACTAAATGAAAATGAACCAATGCCAGCCTACTAACCCCATTCATTTATGTGCAGGGATTAGTAGGCTGGCATACAAGCATAACCATTTTATTATCGCATAATCATTTCCGCTATGATGGGGAGTGGAATGACCACGAATATATTAGATGGCACCGCACCTCTGCGATGACCATTCACTTGCGCTCTCTACGAATCCAGAATTGGAATACATCACTTCTCAAGTAATCAAAGGAATACAGTACTTCTCGATTCTGCTGATCATAATGCAATTGCTTCATGAGAAGCACAGGAGTCTCCTCCATATGATTCTGCAACCTTCCGACATACTTGTCCTTCTTCGGGGGAACCACCAGCTCGGTATCTGCTCTGGCGATATGAATCTTGCAGTTGTCCTCTAGAAACTTGAATAATGATCCCGAGAAATCGATACCTTCAAAAGCATCTCCTACCAATGCCTTAGGCATGATATTAATAGAGTAGGTTACAGCTTCACCGTCTGCATATCGGACACGCTCCACTTTAATTACCTTGGAGCCTTCCTCAATATTTAACGCCTCAGCCCATTCCTGCGTGCACGTTACCTCTCCGATCATTTCCTTCGTATCCGTTTCGGTTAAACCTGCTAGTTTAATCATCGTACCAATGCTCTGTAGAAACTCCAGCCGGCTAGGGATACCCGGGAGCGGTTTGATAACAAAGGTACCTACACCGTGCCTCACCAGCAGCTTGCCCTCTTGCTCCAATAGCTTAATTGCTGCACGAAGGGTCTCTCTGCTAACACTGAAATGTTTAGCCAGTTCATACTCAGAAGGCAGTTTTTCTCCCACATGCCATACTTTGTTCTCGATCATCATTTCCAGTTCGTGCTTGATGTGCTGGTAACCACTCAATGAATCAAACCTCATCTCCTATAATTTTAATTCACCTTTACTGAACAAGCTCTACCGTTCCTTCCGTCACATCTACTCGAATCATTCGATGTATCGTGGACAGTGCCTCCGTATAATACAGTTGTGCATCGGAATGTTCACGAATCAACGGCTCCATCTCTGCGTGAGGAAGCTGATAGGTTCCTTGATCATCCGCACTGATAATGACGGCGCGTGGTTCCCACGCCCGAAGGTTTTCTTCGGACAGGTGACTTGCGTCGCCATGATGCGGAGCTTGCAGGGTATGAAGCTTTCCGATCTCATCGGCATAAGGCTCCCAATAATCTAGTCCTACATCCGAGGTGAGCAGTGCTACAGAATTACCTTTGTTTTTAATGAGTATAGCTAATGATGCGTGATTGAGCATTCGGTCAATGGTGGTTAATCGCTCTTCCTGTTGGTCCAGTTGGGTGAAATCTAGTCGATCTAATTCTTCGATGAGCTGCGTCCATTTTTGCTGGCTAGGCGTGAGTATTCGGAACTCCATATCCTCTTCAACAATCGTAAGACGTTTAACGATCTCCGTCTTCTTAATACCCAGTTCATCTATGCGATTCAGAATGGCTGCATATAGCGTGAACGAACCCAGAATGGGTGTGGAATAATCGTTTAATGCGCTTTGTTGAACGTGCTCGGGCAGGGGCAGATGCAGAATAACCTCCTCGATAGGAACATGACCCAGAATAGGGAGTACACCGCCAATATGATCCCTGTGAAAATGCGTTAGCACAAGCACGTCAATCTTCGTGATTTCGTATTCTCGGAGATACTGCTCCAGACTACAACGCCGCGGATTGGTCATCGGGTTCACGTCGCCACCGTCTACTACGAGGCAGTAGGTACAGCGCCCCTCCATCCGCCGAATAATCGTTGCTTCACCGAAGCCAACGTTAAGGAAATCAATAACCCACTTCATGCTGTTCCTCCCATCGAACGTTTGATATAAAACACGGAGAATACCAGAACCAGCATCACCATAATCACCGATGCAGCCGCGCCATATCCGATCTGGAGATTGTACACGCCCTGCTTGTAGATATATTGAGTAATGGTCGTTGTTGAATTGGCTGGCCCACCACCAGTCAGGATGTTAACTTTATCGAATAACCGGAACGTATCAATGGTACGAAGCAAAATGACCATGAACAAGGTCGGCATAATGTTCGGCAGTGTAATGTGGAAAAAGATGCGCAGATTACCTGCCCCGTCTACTTTGGCTGCCTCGAATTGTGATCGAGGCACCGATTGTAGTCCTGCATATAACAACAGGAAGGCAAACGGTGTCCATTGCCAAATATCAATGAACAAGATGGCATTGAAGGCAATGTTGATGTCCATCAGGAAGTTAAATGGCCCCACACCGAACCAGTGAAGCAGATGATTGACGATACCGTTGTGATTGCTGAGCATCATTTGCCAGATCAGTGCCACCGTAACCGGCGGTAATAAAGACGGAATAAGCATCGTGATCCGCAGCACTTTCTGCCCGCGTCTCATGCTTTCTATAAGTACGGCAATGCCAAGCCCCAGAGCCGTTTCAATGGAAACGGCCAGGAACATGAATTTGAGCGTATTCCAGACGGCTTGGCGGAACTGCTCGTCCTGAATGATTTTGACATAGTTGCTGAATCCAATGAACTGCTTCGCATCACTTGCCAAATAATAATAGTCGGTGAAGCTGTTGGTCACGGTATAGATAAACGGGAAGACGGTCACGCAGATTAACAGCAACGTTACAGGTGCCAGCATCGCCCATTGAAAGCCTCGTTTACTTGCCAAGTTCATTGCACTCCTTTCCGATGAATGAACCTTTATTGCATAATGTCATCCATTGCCTTATTGGCATCTGTTAGAGCCTGCTCCACTGTCTTCGTTCCAGCAATAGCTGCGGACAATTCAGCGCCGAGTGCTTCTTCGACTTGAGACCATTTAGCTGTTCTTGGTCTGGCTACCGAGTTCTGTAATGCTTCTAACATGACAGGGAAATGTTTATATTTTGCGGCAAGCTCTGCGTCCTGATAGACACTTTTGCGAGTAGGCACGCCGCCGTGTTCAACCATTTGCTTCTGTGTGTCACTGCTGGTGATGAACGTTAAGAACTCAGCAGCAAGCTCCGGGCTGTGTGAATTGGCAGTTACGCCCATCATCCAGTTGCCGATCATACCTGTGGAGACAGATGCAGCATCAGATGAAGCTTTGGACGGAATGGCTGTGTAATCTGCACTAGCTGTTTCGCCTTTGATGAACCAGGACGGCCATCCGAGTGCCATTGCAGCACGCCCTTCCGATACGGAGCCGACAATATCAGTATTTTCATAGTTTTCTCCAACAGCAAGCAGTCCAACATACGTATCCAACGCTTTGCGACCTGCTTCGGAGTTAATCTGTGCTTTCCAATTATCATCGAAGATCTGTCCACCGTACGCCCAGAACAGAGGTAAGAAGTCGGAAACGATCGGGTTACCTTGTTGACCACGGATTACGTAGCCTGCTGAACCATCTTCTGCTTTGATTGCTTTTGCGGTCTCAAGCACATCTGTCCAGTTTGTTGGAACTTCATGGTTATGACGTTCAAGCAGCTCTTTGTTATAGAAGAACAACTGCACATTACCCGAGAAAGGCAAGGCATATAGATCTCCTGTGGCATATGGAGACTTACCGAGAGCAAGAGAGGACTCTTCAAAGTCGGAATCTTCTTGGATTCCAAGGTCGGATAACTTAGCGAAAATTCCTGCTTCACTGAATTGAGGCATCCATGGGTCGTCCGCCATAATCAAGTCATATGCGCCGTTACTGTTCTTCGCATCAAGAGAGATTTTTTGCTTCAGATCGGCAGCTTCGAGTCCAATAATATCTACTTTCACATTGTGTTCCTTCTCAAAGCTTTCCTTCACGGCATTCATCGCATCCACATGAGAACCACCTCTGGCGGCGATGACCAGCTTGTCTGTACCCTGACTAGAACCTTGTCCTGAAGCCTGCCCCTGAGACTGACATCCTGTAAATAGTACTGTTGTGGTTAACAAAAGGCTCAGCATATACGACATCTTTTTTCTCATTTTCTCTCATCTCCTATTCTTTAACTGCACCGGCGGTTAAGCCGCTAATTAAATGTTTCTGTAGAAAGATCGCTGTGAGTATTACAGGCAGCACGGATACGAGGCCGCCACCCGCGACCTTACCCCACTCCGTTAACTCTTGCTCACTGTTCAGGGTGGCGAGTTTCAGTGGAATGGTGAAGCTGTCAGGGCTCTGAATGAAAATGACGCTGTACAGGTATTCGTTCCAGGAAGCCATGAAGGATAAGATGGTTACGGCAGCAATGCCCGGTACGACCAGCGGCAGCATCACTTTGGTAAAAATCATAAATTCGGATGCACCATCCATACGGGCACTTTCTTCAATTTCACCCGGCACACCGTAGAAGAATGCCATCATGAACCAGATGATGAGCGGCAAATTCACTAGTACATGCGCGACAATAATAGGGATCTTGGTGTTCAGCAGTCCAGCGTCGTTCATCATGATGTATAGCGGTAGTGCAAATGTGATTGGTGGTAGGACACGAACGAGCAAAATCCAGATCATCAGCAAGCTTTTGAATATTCGGTAATGGCTTCTGAACGTTCTACGCCCAAGCACATACGCCGAGGACAATCCGAACACAAGAACAATGAACAACGAGCTGATGGTGATGATAAAGCTATTGATTAACGGCCCCATGTATTGGTCTTGCACAAAAATGTTAACGATATGTTCCAAGGTTATTGATCTCGGAAATATGGATACTTCTGTGAACAAATCAGACGATTCTTGCGTAGCAATGACGAGCATCCAATAGATTGGAAACAGCGTCCATAGGAGTAGAGTGATGAAAGTTCCATATTTTAGACCTGCGCTTAATCTGTTCAATCTGTTCTCCTTCCCCCTTATATGTCTAGACGTCTATACGACTACTATAAATTTGATTTATTTGCTGAATATCATCGAAATATTAAGCAGTGTTAATTTACGGTGGATTTCTTGCGCATCTGTCCCATAATCCAAACTGTGGTAAACTAGTAGAATTGTAGAAACGAATGATATAGATGATACCAATCAAGATGGGAGCGAGTAACAAGATGAGAGAAGAACAAGTGCTATCCATTGAAGGCTTACGAATGAGATATGATGGACGATATGTATTGAACGGGATTGACCTTGAAGTGAAGCGTGGCGAGATGATTGGATACATAGGTCCAAATGGTGCAGGCAAAAGTACAACCGTTAAGATTTTGCTCGGTCTGGTCGAAGGCTATGTGGGCACGGTGCGTATTTTTGGCAAAGATATCGAAGATAGTGGTGTGGAGTATAAACGTAGAATTGGATATGTCCCAGAAGTTGCCGAGTTATATGAACAGCTTACGCCAGCAGAATATCTAACTTTTACAGGAGAGCTGTATGGGTTGTCCTATGAAGATGCCGATTACAAAGCAAAGCAGTTAATGGAGTGTTTCGGTCTAGCCCAATCGTACAATGCTCGTATTGCCTCATTCTCCAAAGGGATGCGTCAGAAGGTGCTGCTTATTTCGGCATTATTGCATGATCCGGATCTGTTATTCCTCGATGAACCGCTTAGCGGACTTGATGCGAATAGTGTGATGGTGGTGAAGGAGATTTTGTCCCAATTATCGGCAAAAGGGACGACCATCTTCTATTCATCACACATTATGGATGTCGTTGAGAAAATCAGTAGTCGCATTGTGCTCATTGCGGAAGGCCGCGTGATGGCAGATGGCACGTTCCAGCAATTGCAGCAACAGTCGATGGAGGGGTCACTGGAGGAAGTATTCAATCAACTTACTGGCTTCAATGAGCATAAGGCGATTGCAGAGCGGTTTGTCTCAATCGTACAGGAGGTGCATTGAGATGGCGGAGTCCTCCGATTTCCGCTCGCTCAAGGTTCTGGATCGTTTCCGGCATGTGATTGAGCGAACCGGGGCGGATTACGATGTATTGCGGCTTATTTTGCGAGTGAAGTTCCAGATGGATCAGCGCCGAGTTCCTACGGTTTTGTCGAATAATTATGGGAACAAGAAACAAAAAGAGGGGAATCTATACCTTCGCTCATTATGGTTATATGTCTTAATGGGACTAATCATGGTGCCTTTTATTGTCTGGGATACGGGGCACTACATGCTGCAGATGAGTATTGTTACGGCGATGTTAATGTTTATGATTATGACGTCTATGGTTTCCGATTTCTCTTCTGTACTGCTGGATATCCGGGATCGGAATATCATCATGACTAAGCCGGTCAATGCCCGCACCATCGGCACGGCTCGTGCCATTCACGCGGGAATCTATCTTTTGTTATTAACAGGATCACTATCTATTCTTCCACTGGCAGCAACGCTCGTTCGTTATGGGATTGGATTCTTTGTACTATTTGCCGTGGCTCTTATTCTGATCAATATGCTGATTCTGGTGACCACCTCTCTAGTCTATCTGTTCATGATGAAGTTCTTGGACGGCGAGAAGCTGAAGGATATGATCAACATGGTGCAGATTCTATTATCTGTCGGCATTGCCGTAGGGTATCAACTCGTCATTCGTTCCTTTAGCATCATTGATTTCAACATGGTATTTACCCCGGCTTGGTGGCAGTTATTCCTTCCTCCGATGTGGTATGCGGCTGTGTTTGAGTGGGTCTTCGGCGGGGGTGGAAACTCATGGCTGTATGTCTTCTCGGCGTTAGCTGTTGTTGTTCCAATTATCAGTCTAATGATCTATGTGAAGCTTATGCCATCCTTTGAATTGTATCTGGAGAAAATGGCTCACGCCGGTCAGACCTCAGGCCGCAGACGTGGAGGCTTGGATCGAATCATGGCTAGAATGTTCTGTCGTACACGGGAGGAGCAGGCCTGCTTCCGATTGTCTGCCAACATGATGCGTAACGAGCGTGAGTTCAAGCTTAAAGTGTATCCTAGCATTGGCTTGTCTCTCGTATTGCCATATATATTTTGGTTTACGTTTATGCAGGATTCCTCATGGGCTGAATTGCGGGAAAGTGCACTCTTCTATACCTTATACATTATGTTGTTTGTCGTAGTAACTGTGGTGATGATGCTGAAATATTCAGGGCATTACAAGGCGTTCTGGACATTCCGCGCGGCTCCAATTGCCAATGATCATGTGCTCTACAGTGGGACGTTAAAAGCCTTTCTGTGCAATATGTTTATGCCAGTCTTTATGATCAATGCGGTTGTGTTCCTCTGGGCGTTTGGCCTGCGAATTGTACCGGACATTGTGATCATCCTGCTGACAGGTACAGCGCTCATTCCGTTAACTAGCAAACTGTTATTACGTAAACCTCCGTTCTCGGAGTCGTTCAGTATGGCACAGCAAAGCGATGGATGGCTTGTGTTGCTGGCTTTGCCAGTGCTGGGTTTGTTTGCGGGGATACACTTCTACGTTCAATCCTTACCGGCGGGAATCTGGATATACATTGCGTTGCTCGTTATAGCAAATGCGATGCTCTGGACGCTGTTATATCCGGTGAGAAGTGCTCGTAAAGTGACAGCTCATTAAGATAAAAGTCGTAAAGAAAGAGAAGCCAAGGAGGGATTGTTCGAATCCGCTTGGCTTCTTTTGTTATGCTGTGCTGTACTCAACGTAGCGTATGTGATGGATTTCCGACGGATAAAAATTGATGTCACATTACGATTTGCGTTGGAACGCAACAACTCTGATTCCACCGTCTCACCCTGAGTTCCACGATTCCCTCAGCAATAACTCACGACCTGTAGATGAGATAAGAAAACAAAGTAAATGAAATGATAGATACGGAATGCTTTGTGTTTGTGAATTTATCTCTGATCATGTGATCAAGCATTCGGGGAACTTCAAGCGTTTTATACGTCGTGTCCTCAGTAATGGAGGCGCTACCGCACGACGTGCCTACAACTTTCTGATTGAGTCTGCCCTGGAATGTATTTCTTTCAAGCCAATGTTATTTTTGGGTAGAAGTGCAACAGTCCACTTCACTTTTATATCCCATCCCCATAGTCGGACGAACCTCACACACCTTATTTAGCCTAATTTAGCCTCGTTTAAAATCTAACGAATCTCACACACACTATCGAGTTGAAAACAAACGTTTCTCGCCCATTTCAAGGGCATTTCAGTAAAATAACGTGCCTAGGATTCGTTAGATTTCAACGGGGAGCTATTTGCTCCATATAAGAGGTCTCAGGTTCGTTAGATTTGTAGTAAAATTCTGAAGCTGTAATGCAAAACTACAACTCTAATGCAAACCTACGATACTAATGCAACCAAACTACTGTCATGCTACTACTACAATGCAAATGCTACTAATTTAAGATCTTAGGTCAGCTGGAGTCGAGCAAAATAGGAGTGCTGATGAGCTCAATTCTGTTTTCACTTGATCCTGTATTAACAAAAGAAATGCGGAGATTATTTCCGAATGAGGAAGCTTCACGGAATTGGTTGGATGCTGGCAAGGATAAGAATGCGATGTATATTAGTAAAAGAACATGAGAAGCCAGTCGACAATTCGTTGGAATCGATTGGCTTCTCAGTATTATGAAATTTATGGCTTGTGAAGGGTACCCGCCACAACGTATCTGAATCAACTTCTATTTATAGACTCAACATTGCGGGTTACAGACACAGCGTTGCAGGATTTTTCTGACATATACCACTCTTGCCAAAGGAAGCTAAACACAACAGAAGAGGGATGGCATACGTGAACGGAGTCTGAAAACGTCGCTCACCTTTAATATAAAACAAGGCGCCGTGACTGGTGCTTCACTCACTTCGATCATGAATGAGGTGTTGTGCTGTTTAGTCTGGCTTCAGCCAGTTGATCTGCTGCCTCAACAGTGGATATCCCACTTGTTGCTGCGTCACGGTATACGGCGGAGAGCGTATCCGCAATGCCCGCCACCTTCTGGCGGATCATATCCGGCTGTGCGCCTTCCAGCTCGTAGGCAGTGCTGATGATGCCTCCGGCATTCAGCACATAGTCAGGCGCGTACAGAATGCCGCGCGCCTGCATCCGGCCAATAACCAGTTGCCGCTGGCTAAGCTGGTTATTGGCCGCCCCGGCAACGATGGAGCAGCGCAGCTCCTCCACCGTTGCCGGGGTTAACACGCCCCCTAGGGCACAGGGGGCGAACACCTTGCAGTCAGCGGCGTGAATATGGGCCGGATCGGCCGAGGTGGCGCCGCTGAACTGCAGAAGGGCACGTTGTACACGCTCCGGTACAACGTCTGCCACGATGAGCCGTGCCCCGGCTCCATGCAGGTGACGGCACAGGGCATACCCAACCTTGCCCAGTCCCTGGACAGCAATGGGAATGCCCTGCAATGTGGCGATGCCTTGATGACTTAGCGAGGTTACGATGCCGGTGTACACACCGTAAGCGGTCATCTCGGCAGTGAAGTCATCCTGCGCGCCCAGTGAGCCGGTCATATCGGTCACATAGGCCGTCTCCAATCGGATCTGATCCATGTCAGTGGACGTGGTGCCTAGATCAAGACCGGTAATATAGCGACCGTTCAGCCGTTCAAGAAAACGTCCAAGTGCTCGAAAGATATGGGCTCGCCCTGTGTTGTTGTTGGGAGTGGTAAGTTGATCGGAATCGGCCACATTCTTCATGGGGTAAGAAGAACTAGCTTGGGATTTAGGCTGTACAGGGGAAGTGCTCACCTTCCACTCCGTAGGGATATTCCAGACAACGGCTTTCCCGCCGCCATAAGGCAGACCGGAAACGGCTGATTTATAGGTCATACCTCTAGCAAGCTGGATTGCATCGCGGATTGCATCCTCTTCTGAGGCATATGTCCAGCAGCGGCATCCTCCGAGCGCTGGCCCAAGAGCCGTACTATGAATCGCGACCACTGCTTTCAGCCCGCTACTTGGGTCGTGACAAAATAGGAGTTCTTCCATCCCTTCCTGCTCCATCTCCTGCCATAGCTGCATGGATGCTCCCCCCCCTTTGATTTATCGTTGATAGGTATCGATTGTTCGCATGGTGTGTCCCATGGTGTTCGGCGATTACTGATGCTTCAGCATATTCAGTGATAGAGCCTTTCGCCCCTAGGTCTGTTGCCGGGTTGATAATCACAGTAAACAATTCTATAATGGCAGTTCTGGCACCATACAGATTGTAAGTAGACCGTTTAAAAACACACTACAACGTCCAATGATGAAGATAAGAATTAATAATACATGGTTAGTCTGAGAGCAAACGGAGTATCAGGAACTTAGGCCGGCAGTAACAGGTCTGATTATTAGGACGTGTCTCCAAACTCGCTGAAGTACATCTTTCACCGCTTTTTCGCCCCATGCTGCGTCAGTTTCCCTTGACGTGCCCCGGCACGCCTGCGGAAAACTTCCTAACTTGGCACGAAAATTCGGCAAAGTCTGTGTCCTTCGGAGTTTTCAGACATGTCCTAGGAAAGAGGGATGCAAATTGTTTAAAATACTCGTTTTTATTTTCCTGATTCAAATTGTCTACGTATCGGCGTACACGCTGCGTATGATATTGACACTTAAGGGACAGAAATACATCGCAGCACTGATCAGTACGGGAGAGATTGTGATCTATGTACTCGGATTGAACCTGGTGCTGAGCTACCTGGATCAGACGGTTGCACTCATCGTTTATGCAGTGGGATATGGACTTGGTGTGTTACTAGGTGCTTGGATTGAGGAGAAGATTGCGCTTGGCTATGTTACGGTGAAGGTGATCTGTAATCAGATGGACGGCAATGTTGCCAACTCTCTGCGAGACAAAGGATATGGTGTTACCGCATGGGTAGGCAGTGGTCGTGATGGGGACAGGCTGGTTATGGAGATTTTGGCGAAACGCAAAAACCAAAAGCTGCTCTACCAGACGATTCTCGGGTTAGACCCCAAAGCTTTCGTTATTACAGTGGAGCCCAAACAATTCCACGGTGGCTTCTGGACACGTTCTATTAAGCGATAACTTGTAGTGATGCAACACGGTAGAATCAAAAAAACTCGCCAATGCCTTTTCTGGCATATTTGTGCGCTACCCTAACCGCGAATAAAAAGAAATCCCGGCACATCATGTCCGGGATTTCTTTTCATTTATGAATGGGAGAGATCGTACAGCTAACGTATCACTTGTTCAGCGAGAGTACCGAAGCATCTTTGATATCGTATAGAGCTCCGCCAGGGGTACTTTTAACGAGTTGGATAATCTGTCTGTAGGCATCACCGTATGATGGGGCGATGGCATCAAATACAATCTCGTCTGCTTTCAGTTTAT
The DNA here is from genome assembly GCF_023714095.1 of Paenibacillus sp. MER 99-2. NCBI lineage: Bacteria > Bacillati > Bacillota > Bacilli > Caryophanales > Paenibacillaceae > Paenibacillus > Paenibacillus sp. MER 99-2. The sequence goes on from NZ_JAMAUZ010000003.1 coordinate 334,386, forward strand.
GAGCTATTCCTTTAATGCTAAAGGAAGACAATGGGGGTGAATCATGGACAGGGGCATCGGTAATGAATATAATCCGTTTGGCGTTGTCGCTGCTGAACTCCGAGAGCTTATTAGTAGCTAAGTTAATAGCCTCCAGTCCAGATTCTTTTATATCTCCTCCGCCAGAAGCCACCAATGTATTCAAATACCCCTTTAACTTATCTTTATCCTGGGTAAAGTCAAAGGACTTCAAATTGTAATCGCCATTTCTGTAAATGTTAACGTCCCGATAGGAAATAACCGCAAAATTCGAACCGGCAGGTACGGAATCAACGAAGCTCTTGACCGTTTCTTTGATGTAGTCGATCACTTCACCCATGCTGCCCGTCACGTCTATAACAAATATAATATCAGAGGGAGTATTAATTCCCTTCGATATGTTATTTAAAATAGGCGAGGTACTTGAAGACCCAGATTCTGTTGTTTTTGTTGCTCCCGTAGCCGGTTCTTCGCTTTCAGCAGATGTAGGAATGGATGGCTTATTTAGAAAAATGGTAACCGAACCAGCTTCTCCGTGCCACTCTACTTCACCTCCGAATGCTTCACTGACGAACCGTAGAGGCACCATGGTTACGCCGTTAATGATCTGTGGTTTTGCACTTAAGGTTACAGCGACACCGTTAATGTAGGCAATTTTAGAGCCAATCGTCAGCACGATAGTCCTGCCTTCTCTAATTGCCGTAACCGTTTGAGTGGAACTGTTCCATGTAACATTGGCTCCCAATGATTCGAAGATTCCTCGAAGAGGCACGAGTATATTCCCCTTGAAATTGGTCGGGGGTTGCTTGTAAACCTGCTTCTCACCTTCAATAAACACCTGAATATTCTTTGGCTTATGGTTGATTGTAACGAATTGAGGAATAGAAGCAGACAATTCGACTGACTGATTGGCCGATTTCAGGTAAAAATAATATCCGCCTGTTGGAAGCCCCAGCTTTCTTAGTGAGAAACTGGAGGTCTTTCCTGGCTCAATCTTTATTTGCCTAACAACCTGTCCGCTTGCATTCTTCACCATCAAATAGGAGGTGTAACCGGAAACGGAGGCTGATTCAGACAGTTTAATGGTAATGGTATTGCCTGATCTGATCGTAATACTGCCGGGATAGCTCTCTCCTGTTGGAATTTGAACAAGAGGCTCCGATGGTTTGTTTGGAGTTGGACTCGGACTCGTTACCGAAGGGCTACCCGATGCTGGATCAGGGGGCGGGTCTACAGCGCCGCTTGAGACTGGACTCTCAATCACTTCTTCAGAAGGAGAGGGTTTACTGGAAATAGAAGCCTTAGGGATATAGAAATAGACTTTGGCACCGGAGTGCGGGACCTGCTGTTTTTCGGATAAGGTTACGGTATTCGTTGTGGCGTTGAAGGTAAATCGGGACGTGGCTACCTTCGTTTGGTCAATGGACAGACTGATCTGTTTGGTTGAATTTAGCGTGTAGTTTAACGACACTGGAAAATTCCGTGTGGAGCCATCTCCCTCAGGCAAGGCAACACCAATATTGCCACCCTCTCCCCACTCAAATCCCGGAATAATGCCGTATTTAATATGAATCTCGGCGCCTCTGTCGGGAGCTTTATTCAAGGTGATGCTATAGTTGGCATAATCCACAACATAGTCCTTGGAGTCCACTTCTATCGCATTGACATACAAGCGCAAAGTGGTATTGGATGCGGTCAACTTGTTCTTCGTTGTAAATCCGAAGACGCGGTTTTCTCCATCACCATCTTTTAGAATATTGATTAAATCATCGTGCTCCCGGAATTCAAGGGAATCAGCAGCGTGCACAATTGCGCTGTGAAGGCCCAAATTGCCAAAAATAAAAATAGAAATAAACGATAACAAGAGCATCTTTCTAAACTTCATCTGCTTCACTCCATTTTATGTAACTTATAGTGCGTGTTCAAAAAGGGTGGTTTTCAGTACCGAGAAGATGGGATGAAGCTAGAAATGGAGTAGCGGAGCGTAGATGGAGCTACGTGAGCAACGGACATTTCGGCTGAATCCCATATTCGATGCTGAGATGCCTCAGGGCATCCTTCGTAATCAAAAGCGGACTTTTTGAACAACCTCTTATAGATAAGTCAGCGGCTGTTTGTCCTATTCATACACTCTATCCACAATGTGGAATTGCCTGCTGCTCTCTCACTTTATCACAGGAAATAGGACTTAACTATATATATCGGAAATGTAGTCATCCTGAAACCAAGTTAAACCCATACGATTCATAGTTGATTACAGTATAACCTCTTACCACATTTGGTTTTTCCACATGGATGTGAGATTAGGATTATTGTTGTAATCGCTTTCAAAATATACAGTGAGGACATGTCCTTCATGACACGGTATGGCAGCGAGGGACGAGCCTTATAATTATGAAATGGGAGGAATGAATGGGATGAGAACAAAATTAAGAAGCTGGTGCAGTGCAGCCTTGGCTGTAACGTTGGGGCTCACACTAATGTCGGGTCCTGCGAGTGTGCAGGCAGCGGGGAATGCAGACTACAATCTCACGGGATTCTCCCAAGGTAACACGGGCGGTGGTATCATCAGTGAGTCGAACACGTCCACGTATAAGAAGGTATACAATGCGACTGACCTTGCGCTAGCGCTGAAGAAGAACTCCGGCATCAAAGTGGTGGAGATTATGAATGATCTGAATTTAGGGTGGAACGAGATTCCGAGTGCAGCGCAGACGTCACCTTTTGCCAAACACAATGATGCCTTAACGCACCCTGTATTGAAACAGACCGGCGTAAGCAAGATTACGATTGACGGTTTTAACGGACTCACTATTTTCTCCGCCAACGGTTCCAAAATTAAACATGCTGCCATCAGCGTGAAACGAAGCTCCAACGTTATTATCCGTAATCTCGAATTTGATGAGCTCTGGGAGTGGGATGAATCCACCAAGGGTGACTACGATAAGAATGACTGGGATTACATCACTCTGGAGGAGAGCAGCGGTGTGTGGATTGATCACTGTACATTTAACAAAGCCTATGACGGACTCGTTGATTCGAAAAAAGGAACCAGCGGCGTGACCATCTCCTGGTCTACCTTCAAGGGCGATGACGGCAGCGCAAACAGTTGGGTTACGCAGCAGATCAATGAGCTGGAAGCCAATAAAGCTTCCTATCCGATGTACAACTACCTGCGCAGCAGTGCGGTGGGTCTCAGTAAAGCGGACATTATCGCCGTCTCCGGACCACAGAAAAAGGGACATCTGGTTGGTTCAACGAGCCTTGAATCCGCGAACGCCAATCTGTCCATGACGCTGCATCATAATCTGTACAAGGATATTCAGGATCGGATGCCGCGTCTGCGCGGAGGCAATGCACATGCTTATAACATTGTCATGGATGCCACGGCAGCGCGGGCTGCCAAAGCCAAAATTACGTCTGCCATGGCAACTGCCATTGCATCTAAAGGATATAAATTTGATATCATCAGCAATGGTGCCATCTCGACCGAAAGCGGAGCAGTTCTCGTTGAGAAATCGGTCATCAAGGATGTGCAGTTCCCGGTTCGTAACAATCAGACCAATCCAGCAGATGCAACATATACGGGCAAAATCCGTGTAACGGATACGATCTATTCGCTGGATGGAAGCTCGTTCCGTGGCAGTAGTGATACTTCTGGCAGTCCACTCGAGCCAATTCCAGCCGTGGTGAAACCATTCTCCTGGAACGGCTTCTCAGCCCTTCCATACAGTTATCAGGTGGATGATCCTTCCACGCTGAATGCACGTCTCACAGCCTCCAACGGCGCAGGTGCAGGCAAGCTCACCTGGTCCAAGGATAATTGGTTGAAGACAAGCTATTAAACTTCAGGCTTATGGTGAGCAGCAAACAAGCTACCCCGCAGTTCTTGACGAGGTAGCTTGTTTAGTTTTTATGACCAGTGCACGTACAAACCTGAATCATGATGTCATTACAGCCTAATGTAGGTCTTCTACCAATACAATATTCCTTTCATGCAATTCCAAAAGAATATCTGCTTTACTCTTGAAATTCATATCATTCGAGATAATGAATTTGGTAGCTTTCGTATTTCTTATCTTTTCGAAAATTTCATATCTATTGTTTTTATCAAGATAACTGAATGCATCGTCCAGCATGAGAAAATCCTTACCATGATGAACAGCTCTGGCGATGGCCACTCGCTGTCTTTGGCCTTCTGAAAGCATATTACCTGAGACTCCCAAATATTGTTCATCAGAAATGTTGAAAATACGATCTGTTTTTATGTTGGCCATATGAAGTGCTGGTTGAGCCTGATCCGCATTTTTAAGAAGCGTAATGTTATCGATTAGAGGTAGATTGAATAAATTATAACGTTGAGGTACGACCCCTATTTGATACTCTGATAAATTGTCCACAATTGTCCCATCCACAATGATTTGACCGCTATATGATGAGAAGCCTAACAGAGCATTGATGAATGTGGATTTCCCCATCCCAGTTTCTCCAGAGATGACGACTAAAGAACCTTTTGGGATAACTAAATTGGGGAGGGGTTCATGATTACAATTCATTGCGAAGTTTCTAAGAATTAAATGCGAGTGATGCTCTATTGTGTTGTCTTGATAACCGACGTTTAGTTTGCTAAAGGTACCTAGGTTACTGTTTTCAACCAAATGATCAACTTTATTCACAATATGCTCGGTTTGTTTATGTGAATTCAGTACGGCTGCAAATAAGTCTAGATAAGCAAACCCAAAGCCAATATAACTAATAAAGAGTGTAAGGTCACCAATGGAGAGCTCGCCACTTTTTAGATAACGAATAGACAGCATTAAGACGACAAAGATACTTAGGTAATTAACAAATGTGACCCCTGTAGTAATAGAGAAGGAGAACAGAGTTTGTTTCAACTGGGTGGATAAACTTTTCTTACCCAACCATTTCAATCGATTACTCAGTAAATTCTCTTGATCCAGATACTTATACGTATCCCTATTGGACATAACGTCATGTACAAATTGTTGATAGTTAAGAGCGGCCGTACGATTATCTGCAAACTTATCTTTCCATTTGTTTCTGACAAAATAAATGCCGATATTAAACAAGACAAGCGGAAGGATCGAATACAATGTTAATCTCCAATTAATCGTCCACATGATCATTAAAGCTACGATAAAAAATATGATTTTATTTACCAATTCAAGTATGCTGCATAACTTGTATTCAACTAATTTGAGATCGCTATTAGTTATTGTTAATGCGGTTGAGGCAGTCACATCTGCTTTATTTTCGTTAAGTAAAATTCTATTGATGAAAGAGACCACCATAGTTTTGCTTGCTCGAAAACGAATCTTGGTTTCAAGTAAGCCCAGTCGGTAGAATAAGAAATTTTGAAGCACAATGAGAAGTAAAATGCCTAACAATAGTAATGACAAAGACTTGAAATAATTATTATTTAATTGGTCAAATACAATTTTGATAACCCAACCGAGTAATAGAGGGATCAGACTGCTAACTAACCCCAATATAAAAGTAATCGTGTATTGCTTAGGCGTGATTAAAAGAAGCGACTTATTAATAGAATCCTTTGTACTACTCATGCTTCTCCCCCTGACAAATGCAAACCATACCGTTGTCTATCAAGTCTATCTAATACAGTGTGTGCTTTATCGTTCGCAATGACCGTCCCTTTTTCCATAACAATGATATTGTTGCAATTTTTCAGTCGCTCAACGTTATGTGAAATCATAATTAAAGTCGTATTCTCACTGATTTCTTTCAAAATATCAAAGAAATAATATTCGATTTTCTCATCAATATTAGATAACGCCTCATCGAAGATGATTAGTTTTTTTGGTTTGAAAACCAACCTGAAAAGATAAATCAGCTGTTTTTCGCCTACTGATAATTCCTGTAAATTTATTTTTTTGTGTAGCAAATCATTTTGCTCAAACTGCTTAAAATAAGGCTTATTTGCTTGAATTGATACTTTTCTATGAAGTGCAGTACCTGGTGATCTGAGATCCCATCATCAAATAAAGTTAGATTATCTTTTAATGAACCTTCAAATAACTTATCGTTAATACTCATCAGACAAATATGTCTTTGGATCTCTGTCAAACTTAATTCATTGATATCAACGCCAGAGATATACACACTATGATTAGGACAAGGTAGTTGCTTAGTTAGCAACAAACTTAGCGTACTTTTCCCGCTGCCAGAGACACCGATAATACCCAGAGATTCACCAGCCTCAAGAGTGAAGTTGATATCTTCTAGTACGGACTTGTCGTCTTCGTAGGAAAACCTTAACTGCTTCACAGTTACACTTACTAATTCATCAGGCAAATGTTGATTCCCTTGAGCTACACTGCTTTGATACTCCAAAATATCAGTCAACCTACTCATAGCTTGCTTTACTAGTAGATAATTATTGATATGATACTGGATGGTCTCAAGAGGTTGCTTCAGTTGTTGACTGTAGTTGTACACCAAATATACGGTGCCTAGAGAAATAACCCCAAAGAAGTAGAGTGTCCCACCTAATCCCAAAGCTAATACATTGGTTAATGAAATGAAAAATAGAGAAATAATCCAAATCGTATAAATATACTTTTGCGAAGCTAATTTGTAAGGAAATAATTCGTCCATAGAAGAAGCAAGCTTGGATGTGAAAGCATTAACTCCGTTCATAGCTTTGATTTCTTTTCTTGCAAATACAATTTCATTGATCAGACTTGAAATCTCAGATTCAACAGATCTCTCTTTGCCTAACACATTGCTTTTTTTATTTTGTGTTTTATAAATAACAAAGGATGCAAAACTAAAGTAAGTGATAAAGAACAGGCCTAGAACGAAGCTTTCATTAACAACTACGATCACAATCGCAAGCATAGTTACCGCATCTATAATTGTGGGCAATAATGTTCTGGTAATAAAATAATTAATTTCTGAAATGTCTGTTGAGAGGTAATCCATTATTTTGCCAACACCGTATTTTTGTTCAAAAGCTTTGTCGTAATGTTTCATTCTATTAAGGCATGTAATACGAATTTCTTCGCAAATGTTCCAGGTTACTCTATTAGAGTAATAAGCATTTAGTAATTTTAATACATAGTTAAAAAAAGTAATGACCAAAAAACTAATGGCTAACTGGAAAAGCTGCAAAACCTCTGCGCTGGTTGTAGCATTGTCTATAAATCTTTGAATAATAATTGGAGTGAGTGTTTCACAAGCACCAATAATGATGAGTAAGAGAAGCAATACACATAAATGTAATTTGTTCTGTTTTAACAAGCTTCTGAACCAATGGGGTAGAATAACTACTTTTTTCGCCACTATCCTTGTTCTCCTTCGCTTTATATGGATTCAGGATCTACTATGTTCTCTCTAATAAGATTGAAGTATGTAATAAAATATTAAATTTAAAATAAAAACCAATATATACTATTATTGTTAATATGAGATGTATGTACCTAATCTAGACTTGATACAATGATTAGTCAATGTGAAATTTAGAATATTTCCATTCCCAAGTACAAATCAAAGGTATCTATGCGCGTTAATTAAGAAAATATGTGAACGAACCAAGCAAAAAAAGTGCTCCCAGCCACTATGGCCGGAAGCACTTATTATCTTTTATATCGAAGTTGGCGATTGAATCTCCAGAGTTTCAGGCGCAGCACTAACGGAATCCCGATAGATGATGTTGCCCTTCACATGCACGCGGCCGAAATTGCGGTTCGGGTTGTCGACCTTCTTCAGCATCGACTGAACAGCGGTACGTGCCATCTGTTCTACATCGACCTCAACTGTCGTGAGTTTAGGTTCGGAGAGCAGGGCATAGATATCGTTATCGAATCCAACAACAGAGCATTGCTGAGGCACCTGAATACCCATCGATGTCAGCTTTTGAACAAGCAGATGAGCGACCTGATCACAGTTACAGACAAACGCCGTAGGCAGAGAATCAGGCAGATCGATCTCAATGAATGTTCCGCGTTCGTCCCGATCATTCAGGATGAGCTCAGGGTTCATTGGCATGCGATGCTCCAAGAGTGATTTGTAATACCCGAGGAAGCGATCTTGGATACTGCTGGTGGAGTATAGGTTGCCCACATAAGCAATACTGCGGTGTCCTTGTTGTACGAGAACATTCGTAAGTTCATAAGCAGCATAGAAGTTATCGGTTACAACAGAATCGATATCGGAATGCTCATCGTAGAAGTCGAGGAACATTTTGGGGACATCCATCGAGCGCACCAGTTCAATGTACTCTTTGCTGATCTGACCAAGCACGATGAAGCCATCGACCTTATTGTCACTGTACAGCTTGGGCAACGTTAATCCTTCTTCATCCTCTTCATTAAGAATGTGCAGAATACCGTAGTAGCCCTGATCCTCTAAGTGTCTTGTAATGCGTTGGAACACGCGTACATAGAACGATTGCGTAGGTCCGGTAAAACGTTCAGGGATGATTACCCCGATATTATGAGTTAGGCCTTCCTTCATAGAGCGGGCAGTGGCATTATACCGATAGCCCATCTCTACGGCAAGCACTTTAATCTTTTCTTTTAATTCGTCACTGACACCATCTTTATCATTCAACGCTTTCGAGACGGTCACACTGCTGACCCCGAGCCTGTCGGCGATATCCCGCATGGTGATATTGTTCTTCAGCTTTGGTCGCCTCCTTCAAGCTGGTCTAAGTACAATGTGCTGTCATTATGAGGTTTCACTCTTTTAAACATAATAACAATCCATACTAGAGGTAGTTCAAAAAGTCCGCTTTTGATTACGAAGGATGCCTGGCGGCATCTCAGCGTCGAAGATGGAATTCAGCCGAAATGTCCGTTGCTCACGTAGCTCCATCTACGCTCCGCTACTCCATTTCTAGCTTTATCCCATCTTCTCGGTACTAAAAACCGACCTTGTTGAACACGCACTAATAGTATACCCTGTTACTTCCTTCGAATAAAGCAATTCCGGCTGTTATTTTTACGATTTTTAGCATAAATTGCGTTCCCATGAAGACGGTTGCACCCATGTGAAGTTTATTACTTCTGTTGAAGTGCTGGAATCTGAAGCTTACTTTTGAACAACGTGCAGAAGCTTCTCATTCTGTTCGATCAGATCAGCACGCTGGATAGCACAGTCCAGAGAACGATATGGATCGGCAGGTGTGTTGAATGTGTAATCAACCAGTTGTTCCAGCGTTGTTGTTGCCACATGACAACGAGTATCGCTGGACGCGTAATAGATAAAGACTTCGTTCTTCTCATTAACGACAGCACCATTGCAGAAAATAACATTGGATACATCACCCACACGCTCGTCATCATAAGGTGCGATGAAATGTCCGCCTGGCTTAGCGATAATTTTAGCTGGATCAGCTAAATCTGTGGCAAAAGTGTACAGCACATAACGTAAGCCAGCTGCTGTATTACGCACACCATGTGCAATATGAATCCAGCCACGATCTGTTTTGATTGGGGCAGGACCCTGTCCGTTTTTGACTTCATATACGGTATGGTACTTACGCTCATCAATGATGGTCTCTTCATCGATAACGGGATTCAGGATGTCATCACATAGACCGAAGGCGATGCCGCCACCACTTCCTGTTGAGATAAATCCGTCCTGTGGACGCGTGTAGAAGGCGTATTTGCCCCCGACGAATTCGGGATGGAGCACAACATTTCGCTGCTGAGGGGAGTTCGTTGTAATGTTAGGCAGGCGTTCCCAGCTGACCAGATCACGGGTACGTACAAGCCCAGCTTGAGCGACCGCACTGGATGTGTCGAAGGCAGGGGCATCTGGGTCTTTACGCTCTGAACAATAGATACCGTAAATCCAACCATCCTCATGCTGAACGAGTCGCATATCGTACTGATTGGTCTCATCCTTATCGATATCTTCCCAGACTAACGGCTTACCTGTGAACCGAAACCCATCAATCCCGTTATCACTTTCAGCGAGAGCGAAGATCGACTTGCGGTCAAGCCCTTCTGTCCGGATCACCATAACGTATTTGCCATTGAAGTAGATGGCTCCCGGATTCAGTGTTGCATTGATGCCCAGTCGCTCCATGAAATGTGGATTGGTCGTTTCGTTCAGATCAAATCTCCAGTGCAAAGGCACATGATGGCGGGTGATTACGGGGTACAGGTACCGATCATATACGCCGTTGTAGAAGGAAGAATCGATCTCATTAGAACGTGACAGAAGCTGCTCCTGTTTCTCCAATAGCTCATTGTATTTCGGGTGTATCATGCTTATCCCATCCTCTCAATTAATTCAATGCAAAATCGGCTGTTGTGATACGGGCATTTCCAAGGCCCGGCAACCTCGTGCTGATCGGGTGTACCGTTTCCATCAACCGACCAATGCCATTCCCCACCTGCGCGATGGTCAACGATGTGTTCTTTGGTGTAGGCCCACAGCCGTTCGACTCTTTCAAGAAACTGTGGATCACCCGTGCGTTGATATGCGTTATAGAATCCAACCATGGCTTCGGCCTGAACCCACCAGATCCGCGTTTCATCGACATGCTCGCCCTCTTGTTCATTCATCAGTGATCCATCCGCTTGTACAGCGACGTTCGAGATGTTGTAGGCGATATCTGTAACCATCGCGGCGTACGCGGGATGTTGTTCAAGTCCCAGCACATTCAGGGCATCGTCAATCAGCCAGCTTGCTTCGATGTCGTGTCCGAACGAGCGTAGGTCAATGATGGATTCCCACTGTTTGTTGAAAAATACCCCGAGAAACTTCGTGTTCTGGTCGTATACACGTTCATACAGTATAGCGAGCAGGCGCTCCAACGCCGCCTTCACCTGTGCATCCGGCCACACCCTGTAGAGGGTGGTATAGGCTTCTAACACATGGATATGTGTATTCATCGTATAATCCGCAATGACCCCGTTTTCGCTTAACATTTCATTCGGTTGTTCGTTCCAGAATCGATCGAATTGTTCCCTGTAGGCAGGTATATCCGAGTGCAATCCCTTCGTCTCAATCAGAGCAAAAAGCGTTTTCGCAAGTTCCAGTGCTGAATCATCTCCGGTCGCCCGGTAGTACTCACTTAATGCGTATACACCAAACGATTGCGTATAGACATGTTTACTCGTATCCAGTGGATTTCCTACAGCATCGACCATCCAGTACATCCCGCCATACTCCGGATCGATCACATGGTCTGCGAGAAAACGATAAGCATGTTCGGCGTGCTCACGCCAGATGTCTTGCCCGGTTACGCGGTAGGCTGCTGCAAACGACCAGAGCTGCCGTGCTGTAGCGATCCCGCCCTTTGGTGCCTGGCGATCCACTTGAAGATCATTACCGACCCAACCGTAGAACCCACCGTTCGTTGTATCCTTCAGATTAGACCAGAAAGGTAAAATCTTCTTCTCCCAATGCTCCGTTATTTCGGATTGAAGCTGAATCATATTTACAGTCATTCAGAGCGCTCCTTCAGTAGCATGCAAAATATAAAAAAAAAATAAATTAAGTTATCGTTAACTTTATAGGTTAATATTAGTGCGCTAAAATTTCCTTGTCAACGGATTCAGACTTAAATTTTTATAAAAGATATGAAATAAATCAATTGACACGTAAGCGTTACCATAATAGAATCGAACTTGTAACCTTAACGATAACTTAACAGATTTATGAAAGGGGTCGAAACAATTGAGAAAAAACAAAGGCTGGATGATGCTGCTAACGATGCTGCTCATTACTTCGCTGCTTGCTGCATGTTCATCAGGAGGTGGATCTTCGCAAGCGGGAGAGGAAATTAGTACTGATCCTGCGGATATTAAGGGCGAAATCACCGTGCTGACGCAACGTACAGATATTGTTGATACCGTATTCAAAGATTACGCAGCTGAATTCAATAAGGAGTATCCGGATGTGAAAGTGAGCTTCCAGGCTCTGGCGGATTATGAAGGACAAGTGAAAATTCGGATGAGCACCAAGGATTATGGTGACGTACTGATGATTCCGACGAGTGTTCCTATCGCCGATATCCCTGACTTTTTTGAACCACTAGGTACTTACGATGAATTGAAAGATAAATACACAGCGATCGAAGAGCGTATGGTGGATGGTCAAGTGTATGGTATTCCTACAGTCATCACATTCTCCGGCATCATTTACAACAAACAAGTGTTCAAGGATGCAGGTATCGCTGAAGTACCTAAGACGCCTGAGCAATTCCAGGCAGCGCTTCAATTGGTGAAAGACAACACAGATGCGATTCCACTCTATACGAACTATGCTTCTGGCTGGGCGCTGACACAATGGGAAGCTGATCTGCCAACCGTTGCAGGCAGCATTGATTACGTTAACGTGGATCAACCGAATACGGATGATAACTTTGTTCCAGGACAACCGCACTATGAATTGTACAAAGTGCTGTATGATGCAGCCAAGAGCGGTCTGATCGAGAAAGATCCAACCACGACAGACTGGGAAAGCTCCAAAGCAGATTTGGCTAATGGCAAAATCGCAACGATGGCGCTGGGTTCATGGGCAATTACACAGATTCAAGGGTTAACGGATACACCGGATAACATCGGATTCTTGCCTTTCCCTACGAATGCTAGTGATGTCATTGTTCCGTTGTCAGCCGATTACAACATCGGTATGAATGTGAACAGCGAGAACAAACCTGCTGCCAAAGCATGGATTGACTGGTTCCTTGAGAAGTCCAATTATGCAGTTGAACAAGGTGGAGGTATGAGTGCAGACAAGAGCGCCGAACTGCCACCAATCTTGGATCAATACAAAGATGTACAGTTCTCTACGCTGACTCCTGCCAAAGAGGGTCAAGAAGGCCTGATGGACAAAATCGACAACGAGGGTGAAATTGGTCTCTGGCAGCCTGACTTCAAGAAACGCATTATCGAAGCAGCCATCGGCAACCGTAGTGAATCGTATGACGACATCATGAAAGACCTCAATGACAAGTGGGTAAAAGCACGTGCAGAAGTCGCGCAATAAAGTCCGCTTTTGATTACGAAGGATGCCTTGCGGCATCTCAGCGTCGAATATGGGATTCAGCCGAAATGTCCGTTGCTCACGTAGCTTAATCTACGCTCCGCTACTCCATTTCTATCTTCATCCCATCTTCTCGGTACTGAAAACCGACCTTTTTGAACGCGCGCTTAAAACAAGGCAAGTGTATTGAACAGCAGATGTACTGCGGGGAGTATACGGTTAAGGATTGGCACCGAGAAACTTGAAGGTTGTTTTTCTATAAACCGCTCCCCGCAGTTATTCCGCATATTATAGAGAGTTTTTGATACAAAGCGGTAGAACCGCTTGGAGGTGTGGAGAGCATGAAATACTTGAAGTTATCCAACTGGGGCTACTCAGCGCAACGCATATTTATTATATGTGCCTTCTCGATCATTCCGCTGGCACTGTTGTTCACGTTTGCCTACTTGCCTGTTATCAACATGTTCAAATACAGCTTTACCGACTGGAATGGATACAGCAAACGGTTCGACTACGTTGGATTCGAGAACTATACCCGAATTTTTAAAGACCCCGAGTACTTTAAAGTATTTATTGTCAGCCTGTACTATTTCGTAGCCACGTTTGTACAGATGGGTCTGGCGCTTTATTTTGCAACGATACTAAGTTTCAAGGTCCGTGGTAAAAACTTCTTCAAAGGCATTTTATTTTTCCCTTACTTATTAAATGGTGTTGCGATCGGATTCATCTTCCTGTTCTTCTTCAAACCGGACGGTACACTCGATACCATCATGCAAGCCGTTGGACTTGGACAATACACCCAGCTATGGCTCGGTAATCCGAACATCATTAACGTGTCTCTCGCAGGTGCATCCGTATGGAGATACATGGGATTTAACTTTATTATTTTCCTAGGTGCCATCTCTTCCATCCCGAAAGATGTATACGAAGCATCGGATATTGACGGTGCCAACCGTTGGCAACAGTTCCGCCATATTATCCTGCCGAGTATTACTCGCATCCTGCAGCTCAATCTGATTTTGGCGATTAGCGGCGCAATCAGTGCGTTCGATATTCCATATATTATGACGGACGGTTCCAACGGCAGTATGACCTTTGTCATTCAGACAGTTCATCTGGCCTTTAAGTACGGCAAACTGGGACTCGCATCAGCCATGGCCGTTGTGCTGCTTCTGATCGTTATTCTCGTTACGCTCGTTCAGCGTGTCACCATGAAAGGAGATGAATAAACGTGCACCAAGTCAAATACACACTTGCAAGCATCGTTAAGTATGCTTCGCTAATTCTCGCAGCGTTTATTGCGCTTCTGCCCATCGTGGTGATCCTGTTCGCATCCCTCAAGACCAATGCTGAATATGCGACTACCAGCCCGCTTACACCGCCAGCCGACTGGCTGAACTTTGCCAACTATTCCAGAGCGTTTGTGGACGGCAATATGCTCGTTGGTTTCAAAAATACAATTATTATCCTTCTCATCTCGATTGTGGGTGCAACCTTAACCGGTTCCATGATTGCGTATGTACTGGATCGATTCAAATTTAAAGGCAAAAAAATTATGGTTGCTGCATTCCTGCTGGCTACCCTGATCCCAAGCGTAACGACACAAGTCGCTACGTTCCAGATCATTAACGCCCTCGACCTGTTCAATACACGCTGGGCAGCTATTGTGATGTATCTGGGTACAGATATCATTGCCGTATACATCTTCCTGCAATTCCTGGGCTCCATCTCCAGTGCGCTGGATGAATCCGCCATGCTGGACGGCGCTTCGTATCTCACCATTTATTGGAGAATCATTCTACCGCTTCTGAAACCGGCTATTGTCACGGTTATTATCGTCAAAGGCGTGAACATCTACAATGACTTCTATACACCGTTCCTGTACATGCCGAAGGACAGTTTGCAAGTTATATCCACCGCCTTGTTCAAGTTCAAGGGACCCTTCGGATCACAGTGGGAGGTTATTAGCGCCGGGATTATGATCGCCATTGTTCCAACCATGATCATCTTCCTGATGCTCCAGAAATACATCTACAACGGCTTCGCGCAAGGTTCCGTGAAATAAAAATCGTGAATGAATGCTGAAATAAAATCCGAAGGGAGAAATGAAAAATGACAGTTGCTGAAACGAAAAAGGTACACATTGTTGGGGACGCTTTGCCCAATATGCCGTGGGAAGATAAACCGGAGGGACTGGATGCACCGGTGTGGAGACACTCCGCGAATCCCGTTGTGCCACGTAATCCGGTGAAGGGTGTTGCCCGTATTTTTAACAGCGCCGTTGTTCCTTACGAAGGTAAGTTCATCGGTGTATTCCGTGCAGAAACGATTAATGGTCGTCCACATCTGCATATGGGCTCAAGTGAGGACGGGTTATCCTGGACGATTGAAGAGCAGCGCATTGCTTTTGTAGATGAACAAGGCGAACCATTCATGCCGAACTATGCGTATGATCCACGTCTGGTGAAGGTAGAAGATACGTATTACATCATCTGGTGTACAGATTTCTACGGCGCTGCACTGGGACTGGCAAAGACAGACGATTTCAAAACGTTTGTACGTCTGGAAAATCCGATGCTGCCGTTCAACCGCAATGGTGTATTGTTCCCGCGTAAAATCAATGATAACTATGTGATGCTGTCCAGACCAAGTGACAGTGGACATACGCCGTTTGGCGATATTTTCCTGAGCGAAAGCCCTGATCTCGTATATTGGGGCAAACATCGTCACGTCATGAGCAAAGGCGGCCAAGGTTGGTGGCAATCTGTCAAAATCGGCGGCGGACCTGCACCGATCGAGACGTCTGAAGGCTGGCTGATGTTCTACCATGGTGTAACGGGAACTTGCAATGGTTTTGTATATAGCATGGGTGCGGTTATTCTCGATCTGGATGAGCCGTCCAAAGTTAAATATCGTTCATCTAACTTCGTATTAACGCCAGAGCAATGGTATGAGGAGCAAGGTTTTGTTGATAACGTGGTCTTCCCGTGCGCAACATTGCATGATGCCGAGACTGGACGCATCGCGATCTATTATGGCGCAGCCGATACCTATGTTGGCGTAGCTTACACAACTGTCGATGAGATTGTGAATTATGTGATTGAGACGGATGAAGTTATCGCTGGAGATCGTGAGGAAGGCAAGCTGTAATTGACATGAAAGGGGCTTTACCTTAGCAATGCATATGGATTACATCAAGGGATTTACATTTGGTTGGATGAGTGGCAAGGGAGCCTTCCGTAAGCCAGAAGCGAAAGAATCCTTGCGTTTACTGGCTGAGCGAACAGGCAGTTCACATGTTATTTTTGCACTGGCGGCACATCAGGATCATCCACAAGCTGTGGAAGTGAAGTATCGAGGAGACCATCTGGTCGAGGATGACGAATTAGTCGATATGATTCGATATGCCCGAACCCTCGGGCTACGGGTCATTCTGAAGCCAACGGTTAACTGTACAGACGGTACATGGCGTGCACATATTAATTTTTTTGATATCGATGTGCCGTGTGAGCCGAAATGGAAGGATTGGTTCCGTAGTTACACTGCATTTCAGCAGCACTATGCAGCCATTGCGGAGCAGGAGAAATGTGAGATGTTCATCGTTGGCTGTGAGATGGTGCAGTCTGAGCGCCGAGATCAGGAGTGGCGTGATGTCATTGCCGCTGTGCGCGAGGTGTATTCAGGCCTAGTGTCGTACAATACGGACAAATATCAGGAAGGTCATGTGAAATGGTGGGATGCCGTGGATGTGATCTCCTCCAGTGGTTACTATCCCATCGGGGATTGGGAGGCACAGCTCGATCGGATCGAACGGGAGATTGCTCCTTATGGCAAACCCTTCTTCTTCGCGGAAGCTGGATGCCCCAGCCGCAGTGGCTCGGCACAGGTGCCGAACGATTGGGGACTTGAAGGTGAAGTGAGTAGCGAAGAACAGTCACGTTTCTATGAAGCCATGTTCCGGCATGTGAGTCAGCGTCAGTGGGTACGCGGATTCGGACTGTGGGATTGGAGCGCACATTTATATGCAGAGAAGGATGCCTTAACCGATGATGGTTATGGTGTGTATGGCAAGCCGGCAGAGCGTGTCATCCAGCAATTTTATCAAGGCATTCCTACGCAGGTGTGAGTATGTGAATTGGAACATGTTCAATGCTCGTTCAATGTGCTGAAAGATCATTAAGAATCACTGAATGAAAGTATAGTGTTAGAGCGCAAGTCGAAGGCGTATGTGAAGATGAATCTCAGCGATATCCTCATATGCGTCTTTTCTTTACGCTAATAGAGGTATTTCAAGAAGTTACTTATGAACATGTACTTATATGAATGGAGAGGGACACATGGGTGAGACAACGATAGAACAATTGAAAAAATACAGCGGGAGCAGTCCGAAACCGGATGATTTCGATGCGTATTGGAGCCGTGCGCTCGCGGAGCTAAACGCGCAATCGCTCGAATATGAACTGGTGCCCGCGGACATTACATCACCGCTTGCAGAGTGCTTCCACCTGTATTTCACAGGTGTAGGCGGAGCACGCATCCATGGTAAGCTGGTTCGGCCAATCGCCGGATCTGCTAATGCCAAAGGGCAAGCTATGGCTATGTTTCACGGATATTCCAGTGATAGCGGCGACTGGTTCGACAAGATTGCATACGCTGCCCATGGCATCACGGTACTCGCTTTGGACTGCCGTGGACAGGGCGGGCTTTCCGAGGACAACCTGCAAGTGAAAGGCACAACGATCCGTGGACACATTATCCGGGGCATCGATGATCCTAATCCGGATAAGCTGTATTTCCGCAACGTGTTCCTTGATACCGTGCAGACGGTACGCATTCTGATGTCCATGGAACACGTCGATGAAGAACGTGTAGGCGTGTATGGCTGTTCCCAAGGTGGGGCATTAGCCACCGCTTGTGCATCCCTTGAACCGCGTGTGAAGCTGGCGGTGCCAGTGTATCCTTTTTTATCGGATTATCGACATGCCTGGGAGCTAGGCGCTGCAAGTTCAGCGTATGAAGAGCTGGTGTACTATTTCCGATTATTTGACCCGAACCATGAGCGGGAGGATGCTATCTTCTCCAGACTCGGGTATATCGACATCTCGAATCTGGCAGATCGAATTCAGGCCAAGGTGCTGTTCGTAACTGGGCTTGCGGACACGATCTGTCCGCCATCTACTCAGTTTGCCGTGTACAATCGGATTCAGTCGGACAAAGAGTTACTTGTGTACCATGAGTATGGACATGAGTATATTCCCCGTCTGTCTGATCGAACGTTACAGGCGTTCCTGAACCTGTAGGTGACTGTGTTCTGCTGTCTGGAGAATGGATGGAATCTTGGCTCTGAAGGCATTGCTCGATTTCCGATGTGTCTCTCCAGACCAGCATAACAGAGAAGCTTTTCATAATAAGATCAGCAATATTATGTGCACCATCACAACCAAGGAGGAGATAGAGCGATGAAGAAGTCACAGGTCGTTATGCGTACAGCACTCAGTGTGGTATTACTTGGATCAACAGCATTACCTGCATATGCAGATGCGAACCCAGAGGGTGAGGCGGTTAATGGTAACCGTGTGAACACAGTACAATCTGCTGCGGATTGGTCGGGACACTGGTCTGAGCCACTAATCAGCAAATGGTTAACCGCAGGATGGGTTAGTGGATACCCGGATGGTTCATTTCGACCGGATCAGCATGTTAGCAGAAGTGAATTTGTAAACGCTATCAATACAATCTTCGGATATTACGTCTTGGATCAGGACGAGTCCTTTGCAGATGTGCAAGCAGGTGACTGGTATGCTCCGGCTCTGTCTATTGCCCGTGAAGCAGGATACTATCAGGGATATCCTAATAATACAGCCAAGCCAGACAAGGAGATCACCCGTGAGGATGCAGCAGTGCTTCTTGTTCGTGCCTTTGGATTGCAAAAAGCAGCAGAAGGAGCGGATCCATCCACGCCTTTCCTGGATGAGTCTGATATCCGCAGCTATGCCCGTGAATCGGTTCGTGTCTTATCCGGTGTTATCGAAGGGTATCCGGATGGATCATTTAAACCGGAAGGTGCATTGACCCGGGCTGAAATGTTGTCCTGGGTAGATGAGTTGGCACCCGTAATTAATACGCTTGACACATCGGCAGGTCGAGTGATCCAAGGTCATGTGATTATCAACCAAAATGGGATCAAACTGAGTGATATCGTCATTAACGGCAATTTATACATTGCTGCAGGCATTCGAGAAGGAGATGTTGATTTATCCAAGGTGACGGTCAAGGGGACCACTTACATTCAGGGTGGAGGTACGCACTCTGTAACCGTTGCGGATTCCGATTTGGACAATATTTTCGTTGATCGTCGTGAGGGTGAGGTGCGGCTTGAACTTACAGGCACCACGACAGCAGAACAGCTCCATGTGGAGCGTCCAGCAATCGTTGCATTAGGTTCGGGAACAGTAGTACACTCCGCTAAACTATCGGCACGTACTACATTACAACTGGAGAGTGGTTCCAGTGTGGGAGAGCTGCATATGTCCAAGGAAGCGAAGGGGACATCTGTAACTGGAACAGGCAAGGTGAGTAAAGTGGATATCCAGGCTGATGACGTGCTTCTTAATGGTAAGGCTGTCACGCAGGATACTTGGCTGACACAGGCCGGTTCAGATACAGGTGCAGCTTCAGGAAGCGGGAGTAACAGTAGCAATGGCAGCAGTAGTGGTACGGCTAATAGTGGAAATGGTAGTGGTAGCGTAAGTAACCCTGGCAATGGGGGTGGAAGTGGCGGCTCGGGTGGTAATACCGGGGGGAACTCAGGTGGTGGCACAACTACGCCGACTAATCCAACCAATCCCTCTAATCCAGGTTCGGGTGTTGTTCCTGATCATAATCAAACTCCAATTGATACATCTGCCTTTGACTTGAGTCCAGTGAAGCTGGTGGATGATCAGGCTTCCCCAGCGACTAAATCACTGTTTGCTTACTTGAATAATGTGCGTGGTGAAGCCATTTTATTCGGACAGCAACATGCTACAACGGAAGGGGTAACGATTACGGCGAACGATGGTACACAATCGGATGTGTTTAACAATGTTGGTGCATTTCCTGCGGTATACGGTTGGGATACATTGAGTCTGGAAGGGAATGAGAAGCCCGGTTCACTGGACGCTAGTCCTGAAGAAAATACAGCCAACCTTGCGGCAGTGATGAAGAAGGCATACGAGCGAGGTGGCATTGTAACTCTTAGTGCACATATGAAAAATTTTGTGACAGATGAGGTCTTCTACGATACGAGTGGTTCGGTTGTGTCGCATATCTTGCCTGGTGGGGACAAAAATGCTGAATTTAACGCTTATCTCGATCAGATTGCGGATCTAGCTCACCAGTTATCGGATGGTCAAGGTAATGACATTCCGGTTGTCTTCCGTCCATTCCATGAAAATAACGGGAACTGGTTCTGGTGGGGAGCTGCCTTTACGTCGAAGGAGCAGTATGTGCAGTTATATCGCTACACAGTGGAGTATTTGAGAGATACCAAAGGCGTGAATAACTTCCTGTACGTGTTCTCGCCTAACGGATTCTTTAGCGGGAGTGAGAGCGAATACCTGAAGACGTACCCGGGTGACGATTATGTGGATATTCTCGGATTCGACATCTACGATTCAACAGAGGGCTCGGAAGGATGGTTTGCCAAATTAGTTCAAGATGCAGCGATGATCTCGCGGCTTGCCGACAGCAAAAATAAAGTGGCAACGCTCAGTGAGTTTGGTTACAGTACCAAAGGCATGAAAATCTCCGGCAACAAAGACAAAGCCTGGTTTACGAACCTGCTCAAGGCGCTAGAATCCGATCCTGATGCCAAACGGATGGCGTATATGCTGACATGGGCGAACTTTGGAACCGAGCAGGTCTTCGTTCCGTATCGCAATGCGCCAGGCGAGCTTGGAAATCACGAGCTATTAGATGACTTTGTGCGTTTGTACAATGCGCCGTATACAGCGTTCAATGATCGTCTGCAAGCCGTCTATAGTCTGAATGTGTCTACTCTGCCGAACGCGCCGAAGCTGAATATTGTCTCCCCGCTGAACCAGCAGCAGATCAAGGAGAACGAGGTGACGATACGTGCACGGGTACTTGGACAACAAGCAGATCGTGTGGTCTACAGCGTAGGGCAGGAGACGGAAGAGCATGAGATGACATTGGGGGCGCAAGACAACTATTATACGGCTGCATGGCATCCCGATTCAGAGCTGGATCAACAGAGTGTGACACTGCACGTGAAGGCGTATGTAGACGGGAAGATTGTGATGCAGGATGAGGTTGTCGTTAACTTTAATTTTGATGCGAGCAGGTTATATACGTATACATTCGATAGTGATACAAATGGGGTATCCAGTGGCGGGGCTTTCCAGGCGGAAATTAACTCTGTGGAGCAGGCTGAATTCAATGGTAGCGGTATGTTGAAGATCAACGCCAAGTTTGAGGATGGAACACATACCTGGCAGGAACTGAAGCTGACGCTGGATGCCATCGCACAGAAGGTGAAGCTAGCTGATGTCAGCAAAGTGACGCTAGATATGTATGTTCCGCTGAGTGCTGGTGTGAGCAGTACGCCATCGATCTATGCAACAGCCACGTTGCCGGATGATTGGGATACGAAGTATAACATCAGTAATCCCGTGGCATTAAGCGATCTAGAGAAGGTGACGGTGGATGGTGTGGATTATGGGAAATATACCGGCGAAATTGTGCTGGATAATCCCGAGAAGTCAGCCGCAGCAACATCCATGATGCTATCGGTTGTAGGCAGTGGTTTGCAGTACACAGGCCCAATCTATGTGGATAATATTCAATTGATTCATGTGAAGCCAGAGCCTGTCTTCGATAAAGATCTGGTGGATGATTTTGAGAGTTATGCAGGAAATGATATCACTCTTGGTAATACCTATACCCCTAATGCACAAGGGGATAAGATTACAATTAGGCTAACTCAGGATCAGAAGGGTGCAGGAGAGTATGGTTTACAGTGTGACTATGCACTGAGTAGTTCCGGATATGGCGGTATAACTCGTACAATGGATGGCGTGGACTGGTCGGATCGGGATACGCTGAGACTGTGGCTTGCACCAGATGGCAAAGGGCAGAAGCTGGTATTGCAGGTGAAAGCAAGCGGTGTATCGTTCGAGGCGTATCCTTCACTTACCGGGACAGAGGCTGGGTGGGTCGAGATTCCGTTCAGTGAATTCAAGCCTGCGCCGTGGGATACGGCCAATGCGGGTGCTGCATTTGACGCGGTTAAGGCCAAGAGTATTCAGGAGTTCTCTATTTATGTTAATGCGAGTGATCCGAGCGAGCCTGTTTCGGGTACGTTGTACTTGGATGATATCCGGGCAATAAGCAAGAAATAACAGTAAAAAGAACAGGTTCGTACGAGTAAATATGACCGGGTTCAGATTAAGAAACTCTTCCTCTTACAGGAAGGGTTTCTTTGGCATGTTTGGGGATATGCTGATGGATGTCGAATTTTGTTGACAAAAGAAAGGTGCCTGCCTATTCTTAATGGATGAATATGATAATCATTATCATAAAATAGAGAAAAGGGGTTCTCCAACTATGTTTGTACAACATCGCAAATTTTCTACCCTCATGCTGGCAACAACATTATTGTTGCTGCTGGTTATCGTGGGCTGCAGTAATACTGGAAGTGGCTCGGACTCCTCTTCTGCCGGTTCAGATCAAGCCGCTTCTGCGAACGATATCACGATGTCATGGCCACGTGATATCGGTACGATGAATCCGCATACGTATAACCCATCACAATTGTTCGCCCAATCCATGCTGTATGAGCCACTGATCAGTTATCAGAAGGACGGTAAACTGGCACCTGCTCTCGCGGAGTCATGGACGATCTCCGATGACGGCAAAGAGTACACATTCAAGCTTCGCCAAGGTGTGAAATTCTCTGATGGTACGCCATTTAATGCTGAGATCGTGAAGAAAAATTTTGATGCGATTATGAAACATAAAGATACCCATAGCTGGTTAGGCATTGTAGGCGTCTTGGACAAAACAGAGGTTGTGGATGATAACACCTTCCGCATGACTCTCACTGAGCCGTACTACCCTGTGCTGCAGGACTTGTCTGTCGTTCGTCCGTTCCGCTTCCTAGGCGAAGCCGGATTCCCGGATGATGGTGATACGTCCGTAGGCATCAAAGAGCCTGTAGGTACTGGCCCGTGGATGCTGGCTGATTACAAGCAGGATGAATATGCCGTCTTCAAGCGTAATCCGAATTATTGGGGAACAGCCCCGAAGGTGGAGCAGATTACAGTCAAGATCATTCCTGACGGTGAAACGCGTGTACTTGCCTTTGAAAAAGGCGATCTCGACCTGATCTACGGTGAAGGTGTAATCAGTCTGGATGCGTTCCAACAGTTACGTGATAACGATGAATATGTAACGCAATTGTCTGATCCGGTAGGGACGCGCAGTATGCTGCTGAACTCTTCCAATCCGAAGCTATCCGATGTCAGAGTACGGATGGCGTTACAGCAAGGTTTTAACAAGAAAGCGATGGTTGAAGGAGTCACTTCCGGTTTGGAAGAGCCAGCCGACACAGTACTGTCCAAAAACTATCCATACACCAATGTAGACCTGGAATCAATCACATATGATGTGGAGAAATCCAAAGCATTGCTCGATGAAGCCGGCTGGAAGCTGCCAGCAGGAGGTACAGTACGGGAGAAGGACGGTCAGCCGCTTGAATTCGAGATGATTTTTGATAAAACAGACCCAATCCAGAAAGCAATGGGAGAAACCATTCAGGCTGAATGGAGCGAGCTTGGGGTAAAAGTTAACCTGACCGGGCTGGAGCTGACCGTACAGATCAAACGTCTGAAAGCCAACGATTTCGACCTGTATTTCTGGTACAACTACGGTGCACCGTATGATCCACATTCCTTCATTAACGTTGTGGCGAGCCCTGGATTCGGCATTTCCGAGACGCTGAGTGCATTGCCGATGAAAAAAGAATTGGACGACCAAGTGCATGCAGCACTGTCATCTACAGATGAGACGAAACGTCAGGAGCTATATGGCTCCATCTTGAAAACACTTCAGGAGCAATCGGCGATTGTACCGATCTCTTATATTAAGAAAACAGCGGTGTATCAGAAGAAAATCTCCAACTTTATCTTCCCGGCTAACCGTGATGAGAATCCGTTTGTAGGGATTGAATTGAACGGGAAGTAATATGAGATCAACATGTAGCTTGATAAAAGGGAGGAAGGTTTGGTGATCGGCTATATCGGGAAACGAATGATCGCGATCATTCCTATCGTTATTATCGCTACACTTGTTACATTTGCGCTGATTCATATCTCGCCGGTTGATCCAGCCGAGGCGTATCTAACGGCAGCACATATCTATCCAACGCCGGAATTACTCGCGGAGAAGCGGCATGAATTCGGCTTGGATCAGCCTTTGCTCACGCAATATATCAACACGCTCCAGCGAATCGTGCAATTGGACTTCGGCACCTCATATCTAACGAACAAACCTGTCTGGGATGAGGTGAAACTGAGACTTCCTGCGACGGCTGAATTAGCTTTGTGGAGTATGCTGTTCTCAGCAGT
This sequence comes from Paenibacillus sp. MER 99-2, assembly GCF_023714095.1. Classification (NCBI taxonomy): domain Bacteria; kingdom Bacillati; phylum Bacillota; class Bacilli; order Caryophanales; family Paenibacillaceae; genus Paenibacillus; species Paenibacillus sp. MER 99-2. The sequence goes on from NZ_JAMAUZ010000003.1 coordinate 359,015, forward strand.
AGTGAGTATACCGCTAGGGATTCTGGCTGCGGTGTACAAGAATAGCTGGATTGACATGGTCAGCCGAGCGATTTCCTATTTCGGCGCGTCGATCCCGCAATTCTGGCTCGGCTATCTGTTGATCTTCTTTTTCTCTGTGAAGCTGGACTGGCTGCCTGTGGAGGGACGTGGATCGTGGGAGAATCTCGTATTGCCTACGGTTACGCTCTCCTTGGTACTGATTGCCGTGTATACCCGGTTGTTGCGCTCTAGCGTACTGGAGCAATTGGGGGAAACGTATGTGCAGTATGCACGAACACGCGGGATTCGGGAACGAGTCATTATGCTGAAGCATGTGCTGAAGATTGCCATATCGCCACTTATTACGGGGATGGGAATGAATATGGGCAAGCTGCTCACAGGAACGATTATTGTGGAGCAGGTGTTTTCTTGGCCTGGATTCGGACGGTATTTCGTGGAAGCTATATTTAACCGGGACATTCCCGTTATCCAATGTTATGTCTTCTTTGCGGCATGCCTGTTCATCGTATGCAATTTGCTCGTTGATCTGGTGCAGCTCTATATGGATCCACGGATTTCGGCGAAAGGACGGGCAGAACATTGATAAACAAATGGCGTGCAGCGTTCAGAGGGCAAAGAGCCATCATGATATGCTCAGTGGTTGTGTTGTTTTTCTTCGGCGTGGCGCTAATGGCGCCTTGGATTGCTCCCCATGATCCAGTGAAGGTGAATCTGCTGCAAAAGCTGGCGAGCCCTTCGCTTGAGCACTGGCTAGGAACAGATCACCTTGGAAGGGACAATCTATCCAGGCTAATCTATGGCGCGCGGGTATCCTTAGGTTTTGCAACACTTATCTTCCTGTCTTCTTTAATCATTGGTGTGATTGTAGGTTCAATCTCCGGGTACCTCGGCGGCTGGGTGGATAGTGTGTTAATGCGCTTCTGCGAAGGTATTATGGCTTTTCCAAACCTGGTGCTGGTGCTTGGTATCGTAGGTATCTTCGGCCCTGGCCTAATGCAGGTTCTACTCGCACTAATGATGGTGCAGTGGGTGTATTATGCACGCATCTGTCGGAATATGGTTGTCAGTCTCAAGGAACGGAATTTCATCGCAGCGGCGCGTATTAGCGGGTCATCTTCGTGGACGATTATCCGTAAACATATTATCCCTAACGTGCAGCGTCCCATTGTTGTCATGGGCACATTGGAGATGGGCTGGGCGATTATGGATATATCTGCGTTATCCTTTCTAGGACTAGGTATTCAACCACCCAATGCAGAATGGGGCGCTATGATCCATGAGGGAACAAGCTATATTCGTAGCCACCCAGAGCTAATGATCTACCCTGGCGCACTGATTTTGTTGGTGGTCATCACCTTCAACATTCTGGGAGAATCATTATCTGAGAAGTATGGTGTTTCGAAACGGTAGGTTTGAATGCAGGATGAGGGTGAAGAGAATGAAGGCGAAGGCAAGCAGGACAAGGGGTGAACATAACGATGGGTGATACAGCGAAGGTGCTAGAGGTTCGGAATCTGCAAGTGAACCTACGAACAGCGGATGGCTCTGTTCCACTACTGGAGCCCATTCATTTTGAGCTGGAGAAGGGGCGTGTCTTCGGTCTTGTCGGCGAGAGTGGTAGCGGCAAGACGGTTACATGCAACGCACTACTCCATATGCTGGATCAGCGCAGGATGGAAGTGTCCGGCAGCATTCGGCTTAATGGTAGAGAGCTGAACTCATTATCTGGTGAGGAGATGCGGCGTATCCGAGGCAAGGAAATCGGATTTATTATGCAGAATCCGATGAATGCTTTTACACCTGTATTTACGATTGGTTCACAGTTCATTGAGACCTTGCGCACACATACGCAAATGACCAAAGCACAAGCCAAAGAGCAGGCTATAACTGCCTTAGCAGAAATGAATCTACCCGAACCTGCCAAGCTGATGAAACGATATCCATTCCAACTGAGCGGAGGCATGCTGCAACGGGTCATGATTGCGATCTCAATGTGTCTGCGACCTGCCGTGGTTATTGCCGATGAGCCAACAACTGCGCTAGATGTCGTTAACCAGCTAAAGGTGCTGCAACAGCTGGATCGACTTCGCACCGAATACGGAACGGCCATTTTGCTCATATCACATGATCTGGGTGTAATCTCACAGATGGCTGATGAAGTTGCAGTGATGCAGAAGGGGCGAATTGTCGAGCAGGCAGGAGTACATCAGTTATTTGATCAACCCCAGCATGAATATACACGGATGCTGCTTCATGCTCGCCCGAGGATGTCTTTGGGACGATGAGCGTGACTGATCTGTTCCGTGGATGAACTGGAATGACGTGATACGTGAACGGTGGAGGATTTCCGGTTTTGTCGGTTTCGTTTCATGAAGAGGATGTGTGCCGAGTATACGAGAGGATGGTGACCTGATGCTTCAGGTACGTGAAGTAAGCCATAGGTATGGCAAACGCAACTGGCTGGATCGTTCGGGGGCACGTCCTCCTGTGCTGGCAGACGTTTCACTTGTGATCCAAAAAGGTGAGTGCCTTGGGCTGTTAGGTACGAGTGGGGCGGGGAAGAGCACGCTCGGCAAAATCATATTGGGGCTGGAGAAGCCAACCGAGGGACAGGTTTTATTTCAAGGTCAGGATATGTACCGTGCGAGCAAAACGGTAATGAAGGGGTTGCGGCGAGATCTACAGGTCGTATTTCAGGACTGTTACTCTGCTGTGAATCCGCTGATGACCGCCGCCCAGATCATTGGAGAACCGCTGGACAATTACGAGCGCCTATCTGCAACGGATCAGCGACGTGTGGTTGGAGAATTGCTTGAACAGGTGGGGCTTAAACCCGAGGATGCTAGCAAGTATCCACATCAGTTCAGCGGAGGACAACTACAACGCGTCAACATAGCGAGAGCAATCGCACTCAAGCCTAAGTTAATTGTGCTGGACGAATCGATAAGCAGCCTAGATATGGTGCACCAGACACAGATATTATCCCTGCTTGCAGAGTTACGCGCGTCATATGGGTTATCGTACTTGTTCATCACCCATGATATTCGAGCGGCTATGACGATCTGTGATCGTATTGCTGTGATGGATCAGGGAAGGCTGGTGTATTACGGCAGTGGCAACGAAGGGATCGTACAATCGCAACATCCAGCTGTGCGGCAGTTAGTATCATCGATTTTGCCCGAACATCCATCGGATCGTATTCCATTCAGCTGATGGATGACTCCCGTATGACCAGGTTAGCCAGTAAGTACTGGCTGGCCTTTTTTGTAGTTCCTTTATGTAGGACTGAACGGAGCAGCATTGACATCCGAGCTAGGAGATACCATCTGGGCGATGTAAGGGAGAGTTACGATTGAAAGAGTGGACGTTTCCAATGGAAATGCTAGAGCTTCTTCATCTGGATATCTCCCTTAGAATGGCTGCATCTCGTGGTACACCCTCCATTGTACGGAGCTTCCATTTATGCTAGCGTGCGCCCTAACTGCTCTATTTTTGCCAACCAGTTCTTTCGCTGTGCTTCGGTCTGTTTACCCACTTGATCTACTGTTGTGATTCGCACAGGCTTGATACCCGTGAGTCCAAAGGTGGAAATTTTCATCATTTTGTGTGCAGGTTCGCCCTGGAACCATTTGAAGTACCAACTCGGACCATCCATGGTAGTGATCATGCGAGCAGTGCGACCTTTAAGCAATTGATCCGGTAAGGGTTTGCCCTTTTGATATTTAAACGCATAACCGGGCATGAAGATCCGGTCGATGAAACCTTTCAGTAGAGCCGGTGGTCCTCCCCACCAGATTGGGAATACCCAGACGAGATGATCAGCCCATTTAATGCCTTCTTGTGCTTGCAGTAGGTCAGGCTCAAGAGGCAATTTATCACGGTATCCTCCTTCCAAATTCATGTTGAACTTCAATTCGTTCAAGGTGATCATACGTACCTCGGCGCCTGCGGCAACAGCGCCTTTGCGATAGGCTTCAGCGAGAGCGCCATTGTAACTGGGTGAAACAGGGTTACCCTGAATGATTAATATTTTTTTCATATGAAATAACACATCCTCATTATTTTAGTTAATGAACACTAACCTCATGTGCAAAAAAGAAAGGCCACGTATGACCCGTCAATCATTCACCCGATACTATTTATTTAGTGGGAAGTCGGACTGAGACATTTCTCTTTATCCTATGCAGCATTGCTATTATCCATGAAACATGGACAAAGTGTATTACCTAGGCAGACGTAATGAGTAGGCTCTACCCGTCCGTTATGCTTGAGATGCATCCCCCAGCATCGACATAAGACGATGAATCGTTTCTCCTGTGTAGGGAACAAGCTGCTCTGGAAGCTGCCCTTGCATACTGGACACAGCCAAGTGTGTTATGGCACCGATGATCATCACGCCAGTTAATCTTGAATCTTGAGCAGGCAGTTCACCAAGCACAATGCCTTGATCGATCAGATCAATCAGTGCATCTAGCGGCTGGCGGTAATCCTCACTGCTTCCGACTTCGATGAATATTTCATGATTTTGCGAGATCAGCAGTAGTCCGTAAGGATCAGCATCATGGATCTCTAATACCTCGGCAAATAATTGCCGTAAGCGCTGTTTAACGGTGCCTTCTTGACGAACATATCCATCGATTAAGGCTGTATAGTCAGCGCAGTATTGTGTAAAGGCCTCGAGCGCAACCGCATCCTTGTTCTTAAAATGTTTGTAGATCGCCGCATCAGTTACTCCAGCGGCGTCACCGATCTCTTTGACGGAAATGCCGTCAACGCCTTTGGTTGCAAACAAGCGCATGGCAGCTTGTAGAATGTCTTTCTTTTTGCTATCTGAATGAGGTTTGTTCTTCATGATTGAATAGTAAGTGATTACTAACCAAAAAGCAAGAGTAATGAAATTAGATAATGATCATTGTCTTTCTTTTCCCTCTCAAACACTCACTATATCCTACGCTTGCAGAGCAGCAAGACGAAAGCGTATGATGGACAAAACATCGAACCTGTAGAACAGTTTGGCGTATCAGCTTGAGGTGAATTCGTTGGACGGAATAGGCGCTAGAGAGCAAATATATAAATTGAACGAAGCATTTACACGAGAGCGTAGAGGACAGAAATAACATGGAGAAGCGGAGCGTTCGCCTTTATCCCCGGATTTCCCCCTGAAAAAGGGAATCAAAAAAATCTGGGGATAACAGCGATTGGAAGGTTATTCTGTCATCGGAGTGGCAAGTGTAAATATTCTTTAGTTCAACCTTATATAGATGGCTTTGCGGGTGGATGCAAAATGGATGGTGGACATAATGAATAAAGACATACAAGCGCACGAATGGGTAACCCCCGAAGGTGTGCTGAATGAAGCCAATATCGTGGATCGGGAGCAACTGTACCAAGGAATGAATGGACGATATGTGGAGCGGTTCACCGTGCACACAGGAGAGAGCTATATCTTCAAACCTCTAACCCATGATGCACAGTATGGACGTGAACAATGGGTGGCCCAGCATATATTTCCCGAGTTAGCTTTACTTGTTCCGCAACTGATCGCATCATCCGCCGCAGGGACAGCCCCTGAACAGAGCTGGCTGATCTATGAGGATCTAGGACAGCTGAGCCATGATTTGAGTGAGAATACGATGTTACTTGTGGCTGTGATGATGGCCTATTGGCATACGTTATCAACAACGGCATGGACTGACCTGCCCCGGGTAGGACAGAAGCCATTGATTCGGGATATGCTGCGTGATCTGCTCGATCATCAGCAAGAGACAGAGACATTGCTTTCTAGACTGGGGATTACACTCTCTTCGGCGAACTGGGATGATATCACGTTGCAGATTTTTCATGCAGAGAAGCATCTTCCACTCGTTCTGTGCCATGGTGATCTGCATCCAGGTAACATTGCCGAGGCACAAGGAAGTTTGTTCATTATTGATTGGGAGCATGCTCATCTGAATACACCACTGTGGGATATGTATCATCTGGTGGATTTATCCCATCCGTTGTTCCCTAGAACAGTTACTCCGCAGCTGCGGGAGCGGGTCATTACCGTTTATCTGGATCATTTACAGGAGTGTGGTGTAGAGATTGATCCGGATTCTTTTGCAACATGGTATCACGCGTACGCGTTCGTATTCTCGTTATGGATGCTGCGTTTAATCGATCGTGATCTGAATAATGCAGATTGTATATGGCCTGAGGAACAGCTTCGTGCGCAGTGGCAGGAGACAGCATCAACGCTCCGTCAGTGCATGAACGGATTGTTCACGGAATAGAAATGAGGGGGATAGCACATGCGTAAAGTAGGACTTGTTATGCGTAAAATACAATTCACAGAAGCTCAGGGACCACGCGTGTTCGCGGATCGTCTGAAGCAGATTGGATTGGAGCTGGGCGTAGATATTGTCTTTATCTCCCCAGAACGTCACGTTAGCGGATATGATTGGTTGCCAGGTTATGAGCATGAGAAAGGCGATCTGGTGAACTATGATGTCGTGCTTGACCAGATTCATAGCCAGAATATTGAGCATGTCATATACACGGTATCGGGATTTACATTTTTGAAGATGTTTTTGCCCAAAAGCGTACTGTTCCCGCACAGTTTCCCTGACCCTGCATTGACGGGATACGAGATGATGAAGCCGTTCTATACAATGGTAGATAAAGCGGTGGTTCAGACGGAGTTTTTGAAAAGAGAGCTCGGGCGCAATTTCGATGTGCATGACGTAAACGTCATTCCGATTGGCTTCAATGAAGAACTGGCGCACCGCCATTACGACCCGAACCAGGTCGTGCATAACCGGGTGCTCTGGATCGGCCGAGATGAGGAGAATCGTCGACCGGATCTGGTACTTGAATATGCTAGGCAGAACCCGGACAAAGAAGTATACATGGTGTTTGGTGGTCGGCGCTACGAGGAGAGTATGAAGAAATACGACATTCCTTCCAATGTGAAGCTGCAATTTGCACTAACACAGGATGAGGTTTTTGCGCTGATGAATTCCGCTAAGGTGTATTGGAGCTGCTCGACATTCGATACGTTTGCGATGCCGCTGACAGAAGCGATGGCGATGGGCAAAATGGTTGTGAAGCCAGAGCATGCTTGTTATGGTCACATTCGATCCACACATGCCTTTGCGGGCAATGAGGATAACTGGTTCGAATTGGTGAACATGGCTGCTGCGGCTCCCCGGAGTGTATCTGAAGATAATCGGGAGTATGCGTTCGGAGCCTTTTCGCGAACGATTATGAAGGAAGGGTACCGAAACTTTTTTGCAGATTGGTTGAAGTAATAAAGTAGATTGGTTGAAGTGGAAATAAGAAAATGCGCAAAGTGAAGCAGTGTCATTAGAAGGAGGGCTTTATGGACATAGTCATCTTGTGGACACTCGGCATGTGGGTGGTGCAGCTGCTGATTGAATGGTTTGTTTACCTGGCGCAGAAGCGCCAAATGACGTGGATTCAGACAATCTTGCCTTGTGTGACTCTGCTCGGTGGCGCCATTATCATCATGATTAGTATCGACATCGGTGGATGGAACGGGATTGGTTATGCGCTGCTTGGGGCAGCACTGGGGACATCCGGACTGTTGACGCTGATTACGGTGGCAATTACAGCTCTGGTGCTTCGACGTAGAGGCGGGAATTAATCTAGGTTTTGAGTTTGCGTTCGCACAGCTGCAGTGATGAGAGTTATGGTTCTGCCTTGTACACACAGTGAAAATCTAGGGTTTTCGTGAACGTTATCGTATGGATCAGGAGACAACATAGGGGCAAAAGCCTGGTTGCAGAGGTGCATGCGTCTGTGATATATTGGCACTAATTGTGAAAGGGGAGGTGAAGACAGGTGAATCACGAGATGCTTAACAACCGTATTAGCCAGCTGCCGATTGCTATGGCTGGCATTGTTCATACTTTTTCCAACAACGGGAGAAGTCTGTCCAATTTTGAATATACGGAAGTTAACATTTGCGAGAAGATGCCTGCCTTGACCTCATTCGGACGATAAGCGTAATTGCTTGATTCGGAAGAGCCGCGGAGCTAACCTCTGCGGCTCTTTTTGTGTTGCGGTCAGGATCTTCCAATCCATAGGAGGAACCTTATTATGATGATGATTAGCGCGCAACAACTGACACAATACCACGGAGCAAACCTAGTGCTGGACGGCATTACTTTTGAAATAATGGAAGGCGACAAGGTCGCTCTGATCGGCCGCAACGGAAGCGGCAAAACAACACTCATGCGCTTGATGGCTAGGTCAAACCAGCCGGATGAAGGGCAACTCATGATTAAGAAAGATACTCGGATCGGATACGTAGCTCAAGTCCCGGAAGGCATGGATGACTATACAGTGCTAGATGTACTGAGTCTTGGGTTCAGGGAACTCATGGAATGTCGCACACGCATGAAGGAACTGGAGCAGCAGATGTCCGATCCTGCATGTGCAGCAGATCCTGATCAACTAGATCGTCTGTTGAAACGATATGCTGCGCTGCAAGAGCAGTTTGAACGTGAGGGCGGGTATGAGATGGACGCCCGAATTGATCAGGTGGCGGATGGTTTGGATCTGGCTAAGGCGCACTATGATTGGCGCTTCGGTTCGTTATCTGGTGGAGAGCAGACCCGAGTGGTGCTGGCTTCACAGTTAATTGTAAGACCGGATCTGTTGTTATTGGATGAGCCGACGAACCATCTGGATCTGGAGCGGGTGGAATGGCTGGAAGGATTCTTACGAGAATATCCGGGTACGGTAGTTCTCATCTCACATGATCGTTATTTCCTCGATCGGGTGGTCACTCGAACGCTGGAGCTGGAAGATGGCGAAGCCCAGACGTCTGCTGGAGGTTATACGGCGTATATGAAGGTGAAGGAGCAACGGCTGTTGCAGCAATTTGAGGAGTTTAAGGAGCAGCAGAAAGTCATCAAAAAAATGAAAGAAACGATCCGCCAACTGGAGGAATGGGGACGTGTAGGCGGTAACGAGAAATTTTTCCGGCGAGCAGCTTCTATGCGTAAAGCGCTGGAGCGTATGGAGCAGGTGAAGCGACCTGTGCTGGAGCGGCGCAATGCTGACTTCGACGTCCGTCCCACAGATCGCACGGGCAAGCGAGTAGCCGTTCTTGAGCATGTTGAGAAGGGGTACGGCGAACGTGCAATTCTGCGCGGCGTTTCCGGTCTATTAGAGTATGGCGACAAGATTGCTCTGATCGGACGGAATGGTTCGGGTAAGACCACGCTATTCAAGCTGTTGCTTGGTGAAGAACAACCGAATGCCGGCAAGCTGGAATGGGGCGCACGCGTGGACGTAGGTTACCTGGCTCAACAGGAGGAACCGACGAATCCGAAGCTGAATGTACTTGAGTACTTCCGGTTGGAAGCTGGGGTGGAGGAAGGAGAAGCACGAGGAATCTTAGCTCGTTATCTCTTCTATGGGGCAGACGTATTCCGCTCTGTCGGACAGTTATCCGGTGGGGAGTGGACACGTCTCCGGTTGGCTCTGCTCGTTCAGCGCAAACCGAATGTGCTGCTCTTGGATGAACCAACGAATCATCTGGATATCGCTTCAAGAGAAGCGTTGGAGGAGTCACTCGTGGATTATGAAGGAACAGTGCTGGCGATCTCACATGATCGGTATTTCGTGAATCGCCTGGCTTCCCGTGTCTGGGAATTGGAAAATGGACAGATGACCGCTTACCTGGGAGACTACGAGGCTTACCGCGAGAAGAAGCTTGAACGGAAAGCACGGGAAGATGCTACAGCTCACCCAGCAATGGGAGCGTCCTTCCGCAGTACGGTCGCTTCGCCTGGCTCTGGGAAGAAGTCGGGTGCAGCATCTACCGTGAGCAGAGCTGCTGATATGGCTAAGGTTGGGGGCGGTAGTGATAAGGCAACTACTGAAGTGGGTAACATGGGTAACATCTCTAATGCAGCCGCAGCCCCATCTATCGCTGCTGCCAACCGTAGCAAGAGCAATGACAGTACACGCTCTGCGGAGAAATTGGAGCAGGCAATGGCTCGGCTCGAGGCGCAGATTCAGGAGTTGGATCAGCAGTTAGAGGTTGCACAGGACAACCCGCCTGAACTGGAGAGCCTATGGAATGAGCGCGTGCGGTTATCGGCTGAATATGATGAGCTGTTGGCTCAATGGGCTGGGCTCTAGGCTGGACTGCGATTTAACTAAGTTAAGCTAGACAGCCTAGTCAGTTAGCCGAACACCTTACGACGCAAGATAGCTAAGTTAAGAATTCATTGACGCTATATAGAAAGTAAGGTGAAAGTCAAAGGGGGTATCCCATAAGTCATCAATATGATGAGGGATATCCCCTTTATCGTGATCATCCTTTAATGAACCTGACACACGCTATTTGCTCCTATATTCTCGGATCTGAGATCTAACGAATCACAGCGTCGTTACTTCGTCGATACAGTCAATTTCAAAGGTTTTTACACGGTTATATGACGGAATAGCGTTGCTGAGGTTCGTTAAATCTTGCATACGTAGATAATTGGCTTATTAAGATGTCGTCGGTTCGTTAGCGCTCAGAGCCAAGAGGGAGAATTCTCTTTGCGACAGCCTCATTTCAGCTTTGCGAAGGGGAAGTCAGATTTATACGTTGATTCTGGATTACTACGCTAACGAGTGGAAGGAGGACAGCTAACATGTTCTTTTTTACATGTCATGGTGAATTGTGTAACTTTTTCTCTTCCAATGCGTTAAATACGTTTGTGTGTATTGAAACGGCTCATCTAAGAGCTTGCAGAGAGGGAGGTTATCGGGATGTATTATTCATTGACGTATCGAAGCTGGTCGGATGAAAAACAAGCAGAGACCGGAGTGCTGGAGCAGGCTTCGGTGACGCGGGATGAACTGTTCATGCGTAAGCTGGTGGATGCCACACTGGTCAAAAACAAGCTGTGGGCGCATCTGTCCAACGAGTGTCAGGATCAACGGGAGCATGCTGTTTATGTGACTGCGTATGATGCGCAGATGCCAGAGGGATATGGCAGAGAAATTGCGGATGCGGCCTTGGCCATGTGCAAAATGTCCTCTATGTACAGCCCGGAGTATATGCTGTGGAATGGACATTCCTTTGAGGAGCTAACGCTCACAGAAGCTTCTGTTTACACGATGGAGATTGCCGAACAGCTCCTGGATCATTATATGGTTCGCAATGGCAAGACGTATGAATTCCTGTATTCGGTGCTGGATGCAGATCGCAGGAAAGTGTTGTTTTTCATGAAGGAGGTGGATCTGTGATGAACGAAGAAGAGCGTAAGCATTCGGCAAAGCCTGGTTCCAAAGCGAAGCTGGTGGCATTCTCCCTGATGCTGGCTGTTCCTGCAGTATTGGCGGGATGTGGCAGCAATAATGATGAATGTGATCCAGAGTACGATACCGGATGTGAATATGATTCAAGCAGTGGACATTATTATTATGGTGGCGGCTCCTCTTATCGCAGCAACAAGGACGGCAATAGCTCATATAGCTCATCCTCATCCAAATCCAAATCAAGCGGGTTTGGCAGCTTCTTCCGCAGTTCGGGAGGATAACCCTATGAGGCAAGTGTATTCATTGCCGTTCAGTCATGATGAAGTCTTCGGTGGTGAAGCAGGACATCACATTCCCTATCATCGCATGTATGGGAAACAATATTGTGTCCCTGCACTGACGGTCTACACTCCATCCGAAGTGCAGGAACTTCGTTCTGCAGCTGAGGCGGTGGATGCGATCTACTGCAAGGTGATGCGATTTATTCAGCGTTATATGCCAGATTCATTTTTAGAAAATCCATTAGGCATCCACCCTGGACTTATTCCGGCAGCACGGATGGAGATGGTTACTGGCGGGATCACCCGTCAGGACTGGATCATTGGCGAAGCTGGGCTGAAGTGTATTGAAAATAATACCGACACCCCTACGGGCATACCTGAGTCCGCTTCGCTTGAAGGCATTTTGATTGGGCTGGCTGATGATGCTGCGTGGACTTCGCCATCTGCCGAGATGGCTGCTCGCATTCGGGAATGCTTCCAGTCCTGGCTTTCCTTCTATGCAGAGCAAGGACTGCAAGGGCCGGTGACATTCACCTCCTACGGAGATCATGTGGAGGATCGAACCAATACAGTCTATCTGATGGAACGCTGTAGGGAAGCAGGATATGAGACGTATTATGCACCGCTAGAGGAATTGGAGATTATTCCAGGTGAGGCATTATACCATCAGGGCAGGGAGATTCAACTTTTGTACCGGCTCTATCCCCTGGAATATTTGATCGATGATCGAGATGAGAACACAGGTGTGGAAGTTGGAGCGGCACTGCTTGAGCTTGTACGCGAGGGGCGGCTGGGCTTGATGAATCCCGTACAGCATGTGCTGATGCAGAGCAAAGGCTTCATGGCGGCCATCTGGTCACTCTATGAACGGAACGATCAGACCCCGGAATATTGTGGGTTCACGCTCTTTAATGAAGCAGAGATGGATGTTATTTCCCGTTATCTGCTACCGACTTATTTCTCAGCTGAGCCTTTCGAGCAGAGCACAATGCCTTATGTAGCCAAGAGCTATTGGGGCCGCGAAGGCCGGGGAACGCTTTTGCTGGATGGAGATACGAATCAATTCATGCACCATAAGGATGTAAAGCAACAGCAGGAGGTGCAACCAACGCTGAATGCATCCCGAAATCTTGCTCCAACCGTCTGGGCAACCGATGAGAACGAAGCGAGTGAAGAGGAAGAAATTGCAGCCTATTATGACAACCAGCCCAAAATCTATCAGCAGATGGTTCCGATGGAGCAGGCTGTGATTCAGACAGAGGATGGAGCGTACAGTGGATATTTGCTTACAGGCGTTTTTGTTATTGGTGGGCGTTTTGCGGGTATGCTGCCTAGGGTTGGAGAGAAGGTCACCGGAGATATGGCCTATTATTGCGCCGCTACGGTACGTGAACGGATGAACGATGAGGAGGAGAAGGAATGGAGAACTTAGGCTTGAACCTGGTGAATGTTGCGGTGGGTATAGGTATTCTGCTCGTCGTACTGGTATGTGGATATTTTGCTTTTAGCAAATTGACTCGATACAACGATAGCGAAGAAATCGCTAAAGGTAATGAAGCGGCAGGCATGTACATGGGCAGCAAATTGTTAGGATTGTGTATCATTGTGGGTATGGTGTCCTTCTCTACACATTCGTGGCTGGATATGCTCCTATGGTCGGTACTGGGTATCATTATTCTGTGCCTGGTCTATATTATATTTGATTTCCTGATTCCCAAAATGCGGGTATGTGACGAAATCGCGCGAGGCAATATGGCGGTGGCACAGCTGCTGCGTTCGGTGATCATTGGTGTTTCCATCGTCATCGGTACTTTTTTGATGTAAAATAAATCCTGACGTAAACGTTAATGTAGAACGAATCTTATACGGAAGAAGGAGCATTGCATCATGAGAAGAGTCATCATCGATACAGATACAGCAGGAGACGATACGATAGCCATCCTGACCGCATTGCATCATTTTCAGGTGGAAGGCATTACGATTACAGGTGGAAACGTGCAGTTCGACCAAGAGGTAGAAAATGCCCTGTACACGGTACAGGTCGCTGGACATGGCGGCAAGGTGCCTGTATACAAAGGGTGCGAGCGCCCACTAATGGCTTATGGGCAAGCGCAGCACCGCACGGTGGAAGACGTGCATGGTGACGACGGTATGGGTGGCGCACATTTTCCGAAGGCAGATCAGCGTCCCGAGCAGGGGCATGCGGTTGATTTTATCATTGAGAAGGTTCATGCGAACCCAGGGGGGATTGAGCTTCTGGCGATTGCTCCGTTGACGAATATCGCGATGGCAATCCAGAAGGATCCCACCATTATTCCAGAGATTGCACACTTGTATATCATGGGCGGAACGAATAATGCACTCGGCAATATCACACCGGCGGCAGAATATAATTTCTACGTGGATCCGGAAGCGGCCAAAATCGTACTGCATGCAGGCATTCCAATCACTATGGTAGGCTGGGAGATGTGTACCCAGTATTCTGTCATGGATGATGACGATCATGCAGAGATTGCGGCTCTTGGCACATCCGGTGCTAATTTCTTCACGGCGATCAACAAAGTGGTCATGCAGTTCAACAAGTCAGTACATAAACTGAACGGTACTACGCATCCGGATACATTGCTGATGGCTGTAGCCGCAGATGAGTCACTTATGACGAAGTCTGGTCAGTATTATGTCGATGTGGAAGCTGCAGGAGAACTGACGCGTGGATACAGTGTGGTGGATATCAACGGACGTTTCGGTAAAGCGCCAAATGTACGTGTATGTGAGGCGATTAATCGTCCTCAGTTCAAATCCATGCTGCTGGATGTGCTCTCGGCTATTCAATAATCAGGTTATTCGCTATCAAATGAACAGCATAACCACACTCACGAATCCGTATCTGTAACAGGTACGGATTTTTATTTTGCCTATTTTCAGATCAACTACTTCACCTGTCGTAGTAAACGTGATATACTCCAATTACTACGACAGATGGAGTAACGAGGAGGAGTATCTTTTGTGATCAGCAGTGACGTGATACGCGGCTACAATGATACGCTGATTCTCTATATGCTGCTCGAAGGGGAGTCGTATGGATACGAGATTTCCAAGAACATTAGACAGCTAACAGAGGAAAAGTATGTGATGAAGGAAACGACGCTATATTCGGCCTTCACCCGATTAGAGAAGAATGGATACATTGAATCGTTCTACCAGGATGAGAGTCTGGGCAAGCGTCGTACCTATTACCGGATTACCCCATTGGGTCTGGACTACTACCGGGAAAAGTGTGAGGAATGGAAGGTTACGCAGGAGGTTGTTAATCTATTTATCAGGGAGCTGTGACTGAGCATGGAGACAATTATGGTCTATCTGGAGAACATGTTTGCAAATCTTCCGAGAACCCCCGAGGTAGAGCGTCTGAAGCAGGAGCTCTTAACCGGAATGGAAGATAAGTATCTGGAATTGAAACGAGAAGGCAAGTCGGAGAATGAGGCGATCGGGATTGTGATCTCCGAGTTCGGGAATATTGAGGAGCTTACCGCTGAACTTGGAATAGAGCCAGCCCGGATGGAGGAATCAGTACCTGTATTGACTGAGGAACAGGCCTATGCATACACTGACGCGAAGAGAAGTGCAGGCTTATGGACAGGGCTTGGGGTTTTGCTCTGTGCATTCGGCGTAGGTTTTCTGATCTTCATGAGCACATTAGCTGAGAATTATGGTATGTCAGCAGCGCAGAGTTCCATCGATACAGGCACTGTAATAGGTCTGATTGGCATGTTTCTGCTCGTTGCCATTGCTGTCGGCATGTTCATTCATAGTGGTATGAAGCTTGAACGGTTCAGTTACTTGGAGGAAGGTTTTCAACTGCCATATTCACTTAAGCAGAATCTTCAGCGTAACCAGGCAAACTTCGCGCTGACCTACCGAGTAGCACTTATAACGGGTGTCAGCTTGTGTATTCTGGCTCCGGCTCTTATATTCGCAGCGGCGTATCTGAACGATAACTATGCTCCTTATGGTGTAACTGCATTTATGGTAATGGCGGGAGTGGGCGTATTTTTGTTTGTGTATTATGGTAATATTCAAGGGGCTTACACCACATTGATGGAGGATCACTATTTAACAGCAGAGAAGAAGGAAGAAGTGCGTGCTGTGAAGGCCGTGGAGGCTGTAATATGGCCGCTGGCGATAGCTATCTTTCTATTCACAGGATTTGTAATGCATCGTTGGGACATCAATTGGGTGGTATTTCCGATTGCAGGTATATTGTCCGGTAGTTTCGGCAATCTATACCACATCATGAAGGATCGTAACCCGTCTTAATGCGTTAGCCTGAGTCTCAGCTTTCATCCTGACGATCTCAAAGTATTTATAAGCATCGAAGCGTGTTTAAAAAAATAAAATGCTCCCATCATAAATAGAGGTAGATGTTTCGAATTCTACTTCTTACGATGATGGGAGTTTTTGTTTTGTATTTTATCTATATAAATTGAACGAAACATTTACACGAGAACGGAGAGGACAGAAATAACATGGAGAAGCGAAGCGATCGGAAAGTTATTCTGTCATCGAAGCGCCAAGTGTAACTATTCTTTAGTTCAATTGATATAGCCTTGCTGTAACAAAAATGAGCGAATGCCAGCGGTGACCAGATCATGGTCTTCCTCGTCGGGCAAGCCTGAAACGGTGATGGTGCCTACTTGCCCCTCATTTTCAAGGATCAGGGGGAAGGCACCTCCAGCCAGTACATAGTCTGCGTCAGGCAAGTCATAATTTTGCTCAAGGGATTGATTCTCGTTTCTTAGTCGCAGGGCGGTGTGCCAAGAGCTAGAGGAGAAGTGGTTCACCACATTATTTTTACGTCTAATCCAGTTTTCATTATCGGGATGTGTACCATCCATCGCATGCAAGAACAGACGATGTCCCTTCAATGTGATGTCGATGGTTACGGCTTGTGAACGGCGTTTGGCTTCTGCAACGAGATGTAGGCCTAGCTGAAGTGCTGTTTCTGAATGAAATGTGTGGAAGATCAGCTGCTTTTCTTCCTGTTGCATTCCCTTTAACTTCTCTGTCAGTGATAGATTCAAATTCGGGCAGCTCCTCTTCAATATGATTGTTGTCTACATTCGACATGGCTTGGGCGGGTACCTGCTGGATGCAGATGGACGAGACGGGCATATCAGAGGTGGTGAACTGTGTTGCGCATCAGGGGAGTCATTTGGAGACCAAGTACCCGCTGTGGTAAAGTAAGGGGAACATAATAGACAAAATTTTTAATATTAGAGGTTGTTCAAAAAGTCCGCTTTTGATTACGAAGGATGCCATGAGGCATCTCAGCGCCCTATATGGAATTCAGCCGAAATGTCCGTTGCTCACGTAGTTTTGCCTACGCTCCGCTACTCCATTTCTATCTTTATCCCATCTTCTTGGTACTGAAAACCGACCTTTTTGAACACGCACTATTAGAAATCATTTTAATAATCCTATTATTAATTCTAAAGTAGTTATCGCTCAGAATTGCACGGTTAGACAGGAGGAGAGGGCACGATGCTGTTTTATTTTGTGGCACTGCTGGTGACCTTGGTGGATCAGGGAACCAAGATCGCAGTGAGGATGTATATGGAAGTTGGAGATGTAATGAGACTCGGCGACTCAGGCATGCAGCTCCAACATTACGAGAACACAGGCATGGCTGGCAGTCTGTTTCAGGGAAATGCGCGACTATTTGGCGTGATTGCTGTCCTCTTCATCGCAGGCATTCTATATTACCGCCGAAAAGGGGAGATACGTGGTTTCTGGATGCAGGCTGGCGCTGGTTTCATGGTAGGTGGAGCCCTCGGTAATGCGCTGGATCGATTCATTTACGCCCGGGTAACGGATTTCCTAGTGTTCCCTTCTGGACGCGGCATTTTGAATCTCGCAGATGTTGCGATCAACATCGGTGTAGTGATGATTATTATTGGCATGTTAATCCGTGCATTTCAGAGCTACCGCGCTAAACGTTTACGCAATGCTTTGCCCAAAAATTGAACATCCGTATATATAGAATGACAGCAGGCTGTTATAGGCCGTAAAGCTACTAAATGAGAGACATTGGATGAATTCCGATGTCTCTTTTTTGGTTGTTTTCCATCCCTTAAGAAGAATAGATCGTTTGATTCATTTTAGTCGAAATCGTTTTAGAAATAAGAAAGGGCGTTTATTGTCGATTGATGTAAGTGCAGATATACATAGAGAATATGGAAGAATTACACATGGTTCCTCTATGTACTCTATGGGTATGTATTTACATATTAAGCAAAGGAGGTACAACATGAGAACATCGATTACTAAGGCTCTCGGGGCGTTATTGCTGTGTGGAATGATGGCTGTACTTCTATCTTCCTGTACAAGCAGAGATAGCGCGAATGGCAAAGTGCAGATTGAGTTTTTCCAGAACAAGCCTGAGGCAAAAGCAACTTTTGACGAATTGATCCAAACCTTCAACGCAGCGCATGCTGATATTCAGGTCACTCAGGTCAACCCTCCAGATGCCGAGACGGTTCTGAAGACCAGGGTCGTCAAGAATGACATACCCGATATTATGGCAATGGGTGCGACGGATACCTATTCCACACTGGCTCAAAGTGATATTTTTACCGATCTGACAGATAGCTCTCTACTCAAGACGATTGACCCCAATTACATACAGATGCTAAAGGATGTTACGGGAATGGATGAAGTGACAGGTATTCCTTACGCAACAAATGCAAACGGCATCATGTACAACAAAACGTTGTTTGACGAAATGGGGCTAGACGTGCCCAAGACATGGGATGAGCTCATTGCTACCGCCCAACAAATTAAGGATGCAGGCAAAATTCCCTTTTACTTCACTTATAAGGATGACTGGCAGACAAGCTTGCCCTTTAATGCGCTAGGCTCGAATCTCGCAGGCATTGACTTTTACCAGCAACGCCGGGATAACCAAGTCACTTTCAAGGAGAAGTATCGTGAGGTCGCTGAGAAACAGCTTGAACTGATGAAGTATGGTCACAGTGATAACTTCGGTAAAGCGTATTCGGATGGTAACCGGGCGTTTGCTAATGGCGAAGCCTTCATGTATATCCAAGGCACGTGGGCTATTCCAGAGATTCGTAAGGCGAATCCGGATGTGGAGATTGGCTTCTTCCCGTTTCCAACCGGTAATGACGCAAGCCAGATCAAGCTTGTGAACGGTATCGATTCATTGTTTACCATTGCAGCGGATACCCCGAATCGAGAACAGGCTGAGGAGTTCATTGCCTTTTTGCTGGAGCCTGACAATATTGGGAGATACATTGATGAACAGACGTTGTTCTCTGCGGTAGAGGATGTCAAGCAGGATGATCCTGCGGTGCAGGAGTTAATGCCGTATATTGAGCAGGGCAAGGTCATCGACTTCGCCGATCACTATATTCCAGCGGCTGTGCAGCTGAATTCCATCGTGCAGTCCTTTTTGCAAAATCAAAATATCGACAACTATTTAGATACACTCGACAAAGAATGGGATAAGGTAGCGAACCGGCGTTAACCCTTGTCCGAAGGAGGATGGCATATGAACAAGCGCATGGCACCTTATTACTGGATGACCGTGCCGGCAGTCGTATTGTTCTTCGTATTTATGACGCTGCCGGCGATCCAAGGGATCTATTATTCATTCACGAACTACAATGGATTCGGTAAACAATATGATTTTGTCGGATTCAAGAACTACTTCAATCTATTTCGAGATGATAATGTGGGCAATGCCTACTGGTTTACCTTCAAATTCGCGATCGTAGTCACGATCTTAACGAATATCCTTAGCCTGCTCATTGCACTTGGGCTCAATGCCAAGATCAAGTTCCGTAACTTTTTCCGCGGCATCTATTTCTTGCCCAATATTCTAAGTGTATTGATTGTGGGTTACATATTTAACTATCTCTTCTCCAACGTATTTCCGATCTGGGGACAGAACCTCGGCATCAACGCATTATCAACGAATATTCTGGGTAGCGAAAGCTTAGCGTGGATCGGGATTGTCATTGTGGCGGTGTGGCAGTCGGTGGCGCTCAACACCATACTGTATTTGGCAGGTTTGCAAACGATATCACCGACACTCTACGAGGCTTCGAACATTGACGGTGCGGGCAAATGGCGTGAGTTCTGGAGCATCACCTTCCCGCTTATTGCGCCATTCTTTACAATTAATATGGTGCTCGCGATGAAGAACTCGCTCATGGTCTTTGACCAAATCGTAGCTTTAACCAACGGCGGCCCTGGGCGGGCAACGCAGTCGATCTCCCATCTGATCTACACAGGAGGATTCGAAGGCGGCGAATATGCATATCAGTCTGCGAACTCGGTTATTTACTTCATCGTTATTGCGGTGATTTCCATTCTACAAATCCGGTTCCTGCAAAGAAGGGAGATGGATCTGTAATGAGAAGCCGTCTAGGTACGAACTGGCTCGTGATGTTACTTGTTGTGCTAGGCACACTGTTTATTTTGTTCCCATTGTATATGACCGTTACGATTGCTCTGAAAAATCCAGAGCAGATGGCACAGTCGGTATTCGCCATTCCGACGACGCTCCATTGGGAGAACTTTGCGAGTGCGATTGAAATGACGAACTTCTTCCAATCGTTCCGCAACAGCGCCATGGTGACCGCATCAACGGTTGTGCTCACACTTCTGAGCAACTCGATGGTCGCTTATGCGATATCACGTAATATGGAGAAACGGAAATTTTTCAAAGGATTATATTATTACTTCGTCAGTGCAATGTTCATTCCGTTTCCCATCATCATGTTGCCTATTGTTAAGCTGACGTCATCGCTTGAGATGACTAACCTACTTGGTCTTACCTTGTTGCATACGGTCTATGGGCTTGCCTTTAACGTATTTGTGTACGTTGGGTATATCCGATCGATTCCCGTAACGCTGGAGGAGGCCGCATATGTGGATGGTGCGACGACTTGGGGCACGTTCTGGCGGATCATTTTCCCGTTAATGGCACCGATCAGTGCCACCGTCGGTATTCTGACATGTCTGTCGACCTACAACGACTTCTTGTTGCCACTCGTTATTATCAGTGATCCGTCGCAATATACGCTGCCACTGGTGCAATATGTGTTCCAGGGTCAGTTCAATACAGATTTCAACCTGGCGTTTGCCTCCTATCTGCTCGCATTGTTGCCGATGATTATAATCTATCTATTCGCACAAAAATGGATTATTAACGGGGTGACACAAGGTTCCATTAAATAAACAGCTCTATCTTTAAGCCTGAACCAGCCGGTTCAGGCTTTTTGTTGTATGTAAATATCATGAAAGAGCATCTTTTTCCATTCATTTTCAAAATTTTTGAAAAAAATAAAATTATTTTCGTAAAAGCGGATGCTTTTTCAGAAAGTCTATGCTACTATACCCCTTGTTTACATGTTGAAACATCAAGATTCAATGTCGGAAGTTTTCGTGCAATTATTTATTTTATGGAGATTAAAGAGGTGACATCATGAGTGCAGCCGTTACGGAAACAGGGACACAGCAACAGGGCAAATCGCTTAATCTGTTCGCATTAACCTGGCCGATTTTTCTGGAATTATTTTTGTTTATGTTAATGGGTACGGTCGATACGTTGATGATTAGTTCCGTGTCAGACAATGCAGTAGCTGGAATCGGAGCTTCGAACCAGATTATTACGATAGCGATTTTACTCTTGGAGGTTGTCGGTAACGGAGCTGCGATTGTTGTTGCTCAATATATCGGATCGAAGAAGCTGTATGAAGCAGCCAAAATTACAGGTATGGCAATTACGCTGAACCTCATTGTAGGTCTCGTGCTTAGTGGGGCGTTCCTTGTGTTTGGCGGAATTCTGCTGGAGAAAATGAACGTGCAGGGTGAGATTCTAGTCTATGCCAAAGCATATATGCACATTGTCGGAGGCGCCATCTTCCTTCAGGCGTTGATTAACTCCTTGGCTGCAATTATTCGTACGTATGGATTTACGAAAGAGACGATGTATGTCTCTGTATTTATGAATGTGCTTCACGTTGGTTTGAACTACATTCTGATCTTTGGTCACTTCGGCATGCCAGCACTTGGGGTAGAGGGTGCAGCGATCTCAACGATTGTGAGCCGTTTTGTCTGTCTGTTGATCTTCTTCTGGTTGCTCTATCGTGTGACCGAAGTGCGGGTGGAGATTAAGTTCTATCTGCAATTTACGAAAAACTATGTGTCAAAAATTCTGAAGATTGGTATTCCATCTGCAGTAGAGCAGATTATGTACCATTCCTGTCAGCTTGTCTTTTTCTTCTATGCCACGTTCCTGGGAGCAGAAGCACTGGCTTCTCGCCAATATGCGCATAATATCTCGTCTTATATCTATCTATTCAGTATGGCGATTGGTATGGGTACAGCGATTATGGTGGGACGACTGGTGGGTGCCAAGCAGCAAGAGACAGCTTACCAACGTGTTTGGAAAAGTGTAAAATCGGCCATGATCGTGACCATCGCCGTCGATCTCGTGGTGATTGCGTTCCGTGTGCCACTTGTGGGCTTGTTCACAGATAACCCGGAAGTGATTCGTATTGCTGCGCAGGTTATCCTGCTCAGTATCGTGTTGGAAACGGGGCGCACGACCAATATCGTGATCATTAACTCACTTCGTGCTGCAGGAGATGCGAAGTTCCCAGTGTACATGGGACTGATCTCGATGGTCTGCCTAAGCTTGCCACTAGGATACCTGTTTGTCTTCCAACTGAACATGGGTCTGGCAGGAATCTGGCTAGCGATTGCAGCCGATGAGTGGACACGAGCTTTCATTATGTACTTCCGCTGGAAGAGTCGGGCTTGGGAGAAACATGGACTGGTGGATCACGACGAGGATGATTCAGTTGGAGCACAGCCTGTTCCAGCAGTCTAAGGTAGAGGCTAATATTATATATATTCGCCAAGATTGGATGACTGATGTCGTCCAGTTCAATAGTAGAGCCGATTATAGGGAGTGTTCCTATGGTCGGCTTTTTTGTTTTGATTTGCTGTTACAAAAAAATAAATGTAGCAAAAATGATCAAAACCGGTACGTCTCTTTTCCGTATAGTACAGATAAGGAAAGGGGCTGCACTTCAATTTGAATCCATACAGTGAAATGGTTCAGCAAAGTCTGTATTTTATTGAGACTCGTCTGTACGAAGATATAGGGCTTGAAGAAGTAGCTTCAGGAGCTGGGTTATCGCCCTATCACTATCACCGTGTATTTCGGAAAGAGGTAGGCATGACCGTTGTAGAATATATTCGCAACCGCCGTTTGAGTGACACTTCCACCATACTTAGATCTACCAATATAGGGATCTTGGACATTTCCCTTGGGTGTGGGTTTGAAAGCCAGGAAGCGTTCACGCGAGCATTTAAAAAGGTATACGGACTGCCACCAGGTCGATTTCGCAAATTGTTTAACCTGAAGCTATTTAAAGCTAAATCTAGAGGAGGAGAATTAATGATGAATGATACATCAACGGTTCATGGATGGATATTAACTGGGAGTCACCCGCAAAATTATGAAATGGGCATAGATCCTACAGTGGTACATCAGGGTAAATGCTCAGGGTATCTGAAATCCATCACACCAATGGAAATGAACGAGTTCGCTACAATGATGCAACAATTCAAGGCAGATAAGTATGTAGGTAAACGGATGAAGTTTTCAGGATTCGTCATGAACGAAAAGGTAGAGCATTTCTGTAGTTTATGGATGCGGGTGGACAATAACGTTCAGGATGTTCTTCAGTTTGATAATATGCATGATCGGCCAATCACTGGCACACAACCATGGAATCAATACCATATTGTACTCGATGTGCCAGAGGGTAGCGCAGTTATATCATTTGGGGCTATTTTATATGGGAAAGGCAAAGTGTGGGTCGATAGCTTCCGTTTCGAAGAAGTGGATCGTAATACGCCAGTTACCCACATGGAGACCGAATATGAGATGATGGATGAACCGATGAATCTGTCATTCGAAGAATAGAAGATGTGTACTATACTTGTATATATTATAGCCAGCCCGGATATAGGGGTGGCTCTTTTTGTCGTCCTTGGGTATAAAATAAGGGAAACAAAGCTTAAGCTGGGAATATGGATACTTATCGAAGGTGGGTACTTAGGTGTGCAGGTGTGAGTCAGGCTCGTAGCCAATTTACCAAACCCTTGGTACCATATATCTATAAATAGTTTTGATGTGATATCAATCAACAGAAATTTACACGAGAACGAAGAGGACGGAAATAACCTGAAGAAGCGGAGCGTTCGGCTGAAAGCTTTCTGTAAGAAAGCTGCATCGGAAGCATATACTATCCCCGGATTTCACCTTTGAACAAGGGAATCAAAAAAATCTGGGGATAACAGTGATCGGAAGGTTGTTCCATCATCGTAGTGGCAAGTGTAAATGTTCTTTTGTTCAATGAACACAGAAGTAACTGATGACATAACGGAAGAGGATGAATCCGATGAATAAAAAAGTGCTGGTTGTCGATGACGAAACAAGTATTGTCAGTGCCATCGCCTATGCTTTGCGCCGTGAAGGCTATGAAGTGGAGACGGCGAATGATGGGGAGGAAGCGCTGGAGAAGGTGGCATTGTTCCATCCGCAGGTTATGATTCTGGACGTGATGATGCCAAAGCTCGATGGTTATGGTGTATGCCGAAGACTTGAGGATCGGGAGGATATTGGCATTATTTTATTAACGGTAAAAAATGATATCGTAGACAAAATCGTGGGTCTGGAAATGGGCGCCGATGATTATATGACGAAGCCATTCGAGATTCGTGAACTGCTCGCCAGAGTGAAAGCACTGATGCGCCGTGTGGAGAAGAGCAGTCCACCGCCAGAAGATCAGAAGAGCCAAGCGATTATTAATGGAGCATTACGCATTCATGTTGCTCATCGCACCGTCACCGTAAATGATGAGAAGCTGGAGCTTACACCGAAGGAATTCGACCTGCTAACCATTCTGATGTCCAATCCGGAACGCGTATACACGCGTGATGATCTACTGGATCGAGTATGGGGCATGGAGTATGCAGGAGGTACCCGTACGGTGGATATCCATATTCAGCGTCTTCGCAAAAAAATTGGTGATACGGATCAGGAGAAGCTACAGACCGTCTACGGGATCGGATATAAGGCATCCGCTCCCGAAGCGAGTGGACGGATATGAGAGTGAGCATCAAACTGAAATTCAGTATTTTCCTTGCAGCCTTGCTGATTCTCACGGTCGTTGTGCTCAGCTATCTCGTATTACGCGGTATCGAACGCAATCAGCAAACGCAGATCGAGGACATTCTGTCACAGCAGACCCGTCTGGTGAATCTGAACGTACGACAGTCCTACTATACGGAGTCGATCCATCTGGAGCCTGGTGCATTTCTACAGCAGAGCGGTCGCAGGCTTGCCCAGGAACTCGCTAACTCTACAGGGCTTCCTATCGCTCTATATGATATGGAGGGACAACAGGTAGGTTCATCCATCACAACAGGGGAACGTACCGATATGACGGAGACGTTGAACTATGTGCTTCAGAATAAGATCGTATACCGGGAGCAAGGGGAGACGCTTCTCTATGTTGCTCCACTCGATGGGCCAGATGGGCAGATGGGCGCTGTACAGATGCAGTATTCCATTCAGAGTTATCATGAATTTTACGCGCGAATTCTGAATTTATTTATGTGGGCAGGAATTGCCGTCGTAGGGTTAAGCTTTATCCTGGGTTATCTTTTCTATAATCGATTT
Organism: Paenibacillus sp. MER 99-2; assembly: GCF_023714095.1. Taxonomy (NCBI): domain Bacteria; kingdom Bacillati; phylum Bacillota; class Bacilli; order Caryophanales; family Paenibacillaceae; genus Paenibacillus; species Paenibacillus sp. MER 99-2. The sequence continues at coordinate 384,368 of NZ_JAMAUZ010000003.1, forward strand.
GCTGTGGCGATCACACGCTTGAAGAAGTCTGCGGATTCCATTCGTGAAGGGAACTATATTGAAGCATCACCTGTGAAACGGAAGGATGAGCTGGGGGAGCTAGGTCAGGGCATCTATTATATGAGCACCTCCATTCGTCAGAATATTACAGCGATGCATGATGAGCAGCAGAAACTGAAGCTGGCCATCGAGAAGCTTCAAGCGCTCGAACAACAGCAGAAACAATATATCGGGAACATTAGTCATGAGTTCAAGACACCGCTCACTTCGATCAAGGCCTATGTTGAATTACTGAACATGTACAAGGACGATCCTCAGTTATTGGAGGATGCGACGAATAACATTGGCAAAGAAACAGAGCGGTTGTACGAGATGGTCGAGAAGGTGCTGCACATCTCGGCACTGGAGAAGTATGATTTCGAGAATCAGGCAGAGGATGTCGAAGTTCAGGCATTACTGGAGGACGCTTGTGGACGGATGCGCGGCAAAGCGGAGAAATTCGGGCTCGCGATGGAAATGCATCTAGAGCCGGCAACCATTCACAGTGACCGGGAGAATCTGATGCACATCTTCATTAATCTGTTGGACAATGCCATTAAGTATAACGAGCCAGCAGGTGTGATTCGTGTCTACAGTGAACCGCGTGTACAAGAACAGCAGGCGGTTATTCGTATCTTCAACTCGGGTGTACCGATTCCGGAAGAGTCACGGGAGAAGATATTTGAACCTTTTTACACCGTTAACAAAGATCGAGCTAGAAAGACCGGCGGGACAGGCCTAGGGCTGTCACTTGTGAAGCAATTTGTAGAAAAACAGGGCGGAACCATTCAGCTAGTACCGCTGCGTAAGGACGAAGAAGAAGGAACAACGTTTGAATTGACTTTTCCACTTGCGAATCCAAGTTTACAAGTTGGAAACAATTCTGAATAACTTTGGATGTAACCCATCGGTATGATTGATCTATAGACAGCATTCAGGGGGGAACATGATGAATTGGAAACAGATGGCTTTAGGTGCGGTTGGGGCGATAACACTCTTGTCCATAGTGGCATGCGGAGGAAATACAGGAACGAACGGTAGCATGGGGAGTGGCACAGGAGGGACAGATATCGTTGTTAAAGATAATACGAACCCATCCGTATACCAGAGCTTTAAACTTGAAAAAATCGATAAAATCGCAAATATTCGCGGTGTGGGCTGGTTAACATCTGACTCGATTTTGCTAGATAAGCCGAATAAAGAACTTAAGCCAGTTACGGTTGAGGGAGAAGAACGTTACCCAAACAATATATATGTGCATGACATTGCGAAAGGAACGGATACGTTGCTAAAAGAGAGTGATGTAAGTCTTGCGGCGCCAATGGCCTCACCGGATGGACAATATGTTTTCTATCGTGAGCCTGAGGAGAGTGTAGGCAAAGGCTTCATTCTGAATATGAATAACGGCGAGTCTGTACAGACGGGTAAAGATATGGGATTTGTAGGTGAGGGTGCGTGGCTGGATAATACACATGTTGTGTATCCGAATATGGATGGCAATTTGGTCTCGGCGGATGTCGAAGGGAACACCAAAGTTTTAGTCGAGGTAGGTAGTTTCAACATTCGTAGTGTAGAGGTTTCTGGCAGCACAGTGTATTACATTACCGGTGAGGACGGCCAACTGAACGCTTACGACACAAAGACCGGCGAAGTGAAGCAGGTACTGAAAAGTGTGGAGTGGGTCATTCCTTCGAGCGACGGTGCGAGACTAGCCATTGTGAAAAAAACAGCCGATACGAAGCGTGCGCTAGTGCTTACTGATCTGGAAGGCAATGAGAAAGCTACGCTTGCGCGCGGCACACAAATTTTTGGCACAAGCTGGTCGCAGGATGATTCCAAAATTGCCTATACAATCAATTCCGAGAGCGATAACGAAAAAGGGCTGTTTGTATCTAACACCGAGTCGGCCGAACAATTCCAGATCTCTGCGGACATGGATAACGTGTCAGATCCGCTTGCTTGGAGCCCGGAAGGCAGTAAAATATTGTTGTCACAGTCTGTGCTGGACAGTGCAGGGTATCACTTTGAGACCTCTATCATTACGATCTCGGAGTGAGTTGAATCGATCAATGGAAGGGAAGAATCTAGCGTAATTCCATAACTTGCTTGCCTTTCTATACATTTATATTGACTAAGTCCTTGCGCTTCCGATAAACTAGAATGCAGGAATTAAAGTCGAATGTTGTGCAGCAGTTCGAGACATTTGTTTCGAGCGGCTGTTTCTTTTTCTTTTTAAATAACATGAAATAGGAACAGGTGATATACATGTGTAACAGCGCGTACCGCGTGCTTTTATATTATAAGTTCGTGAAGATTGAAGACCCTGAAGCATTTACGCAAGAGCATTTGCAATATTGTAAGGATCTAGGTGTAAAAGGTCGTATTCTCATTGCTGCTGAAGGCATCAACGGCACTGTGTCGGGAACACCGGAACAGACGGAGCAATACATGAAGGACATGCATGCGAATCCGTTGTTCAGCGATATGGTGTTTAAGATTGATGATGTCGAAGAGCATGCGTTCAAAAAAATATTTGTTCGTCACAAAGCAGAGCTGGTCACCTTCCGTGTGGATGAAGAGCTTGACCCCAATGTGGTTAGCGGCAAACGCCTCTCACCGAAGGAGTTCCATGAGCACTTGCAACGTGATGATGTCATCGTGATCGATGGTCGTAATGACTATGAATACGAAATTGGTCATTTCCGCGGAGCGATCCGTCCGGACGTTGAGTCGTTCCGTGAGTTTCCAGAGTGGATTCGAGAGAATCTGGGCGACATGAAGGACAAAAAGATCATTACCTACTGCACGGGCGGTATTCGTTGCGAGAAGCTGACTGGATTCATGATTAATGAAGGATTCCAGGATGTAGCTCAACTTGAAGGCGGCATTGTAACGTATGGTAAAGATCCAGAAGTACAAGGTCGTTTGTTCGACGGTAAATGTTATGTATTTGATGAGCGTATTTCCGTACCAATCAATCGTACAGACGAAGATATTGTGATTGCTAGCTGCTATCACTGCGGAACAACGCATGACCGATATATTAATTGTCCAACCTGCAACCTACAGCATGTGAGCTGTGAGGATTGCGAAGAGACGCATAACCGCTTTTGCTCGGATGCTTGCCGGGAGGCAGCACCAGTACACGCATAAGCAGGGAGAGCAGGTGCTGCACGTGAAACGTGAAGATGAAATGACGACACGTGAACGGATCTTGTTCATGCTGAAGCGACAAGGCACGTTGACCGCGAGGGAGATGACGGCTGAACTGGGGCTGACAGGTATGGCTATTCGCCGTCACCTTACGTCACTGGAGCAAGAAGGGCTGATTGAGGTTCATGAAGCCCGTGCTACAGCAGGACGCCCGTCATCGGTGTATCATCTGACGGTGCGGGGAGATAATTTTTTCCCGAAGTCTTATCCTTCGCTTACACTTGAGTTATTAGAGGAACTATCGGAATCTGCTGGAAGTGATGTCATAGATACATTGTTTGAGAGCCGCCGGGATAAACTATTGCGTAATGGTTTGCCTCAGATGGAGGGTCAGGATCTGGCTGGACGTGTGGAGGAACTGGCGCGTATTCAAAATAACAACGGATATATGGCAGATGCATCGCAAGAGGATGACGGTACCTATGTCATTACAGAGCTGAACTGTCCAATTGTACAGGTGGCAAGTGTCTATAAGCAGGCTTGTCGCTGCGAATTAGAGCTGTTCCGTTCATTGCTGAAGGCTGATGTGGAGCGAACAGAATGTTATGCCGATGGTGGCAAGAAATGCACGTATCAGATTCGTGAAGCATCTGGGAATTAATGATATGGAGTTAAATAAATAGATTAACATATCCGATTGTTTCGATCTGTCGAAACAGTCTTTTTTTGTTTTAAATATACGTAATTACGCTATTTAAAGACTTGTTTACGTGTTATAATGAAATGAACACTACATCTATACTTATTATTTGTTAAAAGAATAACCATAACCCAAACTATATTAATTCAACTAAAATTTTTAAACGAGAACGGAGAGGACAGAAATAACGTGAAGAAGCGAAGCGTTCGCCTTTATCCCCGGATTTTCCCTTTGTAGAAGGGAATCCAAAAAAAATCTGGGGATAACAGCGATCGGAAGGTTATTCTGTCATCGGAGTGGCAAGTGTAAACAATTCATTAGTTGAATATGTATAGCTGGGAGGCGTTAATGATGCATGAATTGGAACCTGCATTGAAGAAGGCTATGAGTGTGTTGGAGTTCCTAAGTCAGGATGAACAGGCGCGTCAACAATACGAGGCACGGCAAAAGTTTTTGCGCGATGAGGCATCGATGATTGAGGGTGCACGTGAAGAAGGGTTGAAGAAAGGCATGGAAGAGGGCATTAAGGAAGGGATTAAAGAAGGCTTGAAAGAAGGAGAAGCAGAGAGTAAACGCAGGATCGCACAAAATATGCTATCCATGGGTCTTGACCAAGATACCATTATGAAAGCCACAGGACTAACCTCTGCTGAACTGAAAGAAATACAGGAAGAACAGAACTAATTCACGCCCAAAAGGCAGATTAGCGTGTCAACGATTCGTTAGAATTTCCTGAATGTAATTTTACCGAGAATAAGGCCGATTGAGTTCGTTAGAGATGGAGCATGATTGAAAGTCGGGACTTCACATTCACGCTCATAGTGCATGGCCCACCTCTATCATCTGTCCATCTGTCGCCTTCTCACCCCTACTGGGTCACTTTCCCTTGATGTACCCAGGCGCTCGCAAGAAAGTCCTTGCTTGAAGCAGACATTCATCAAAGTCTGCTTTCTTCAGAAAGTTTCCAGTCACTTCCTAGACAGCCCATGTAACTTATATGGGTTGTCTTTTTGGTTTGTGTAATGTTTTCTATCACCAATATTCAATTAATCCAAATTGGAAGCGGTTCAACCATTGACGGGAAGGAGGACGCCCCTTAATATTAGGGAAACAATATAAGAGGTTGTTCAAAAATCCGCTTTTGATTACAAAGTATGCGCGAGTGGCATGATCAGCATCGAATATGGAATTCAGCCGAAATAAGTGGATGCTTTTTGAACACACAATAAAACAAACATCGGTCATGGTCATCAGTACATGGAGGATCGTCTGCATTTGTCTGCTTTTGTCGATAAAAGCAACAATGCGTTGATGCGTTCGCTATGTCCCGCCCTATCGTGTCAACAGAGTGATGAGGGCAACAACATTTTATTCGATGGAGAGGGGTTCTCACATGAAAAAGAAATTTTGGTTGTCTCTAATGATGGTTGCATCGATGATCGTAGCTGCTGGTTGCGGCAATAATGGCGGTACAGCTACTGAATCTGAGGGCACTGGCGGCAGTGCAGGCGAAGGAAGCGCAGAGAAATCATATCGCATCGCCATCTCACAAATCGTAGAACATCCATCACTTGACGCTACACGTGAAGGATTCATTGCAGCTCTAAAGGATGCAGGAATTGAAGAGAACAAGAACCTCAGCATTGACTACAATAATGCACAAGGCGACTCAACGAACAATCTATCCATCGCTCAGAAAATCTCAGGAGATTCCAAAAATGATCTCGTACTTGGGATCGCTACACCATCTGCATTAGCCTTGGCTCAGCAAGTGAAGGAGAAGTCGTTACTCTTCGCAGCGGTAACCGATCCGCTGGGTGCTAAACTAGTGAGTGACATGGACAAGCCGGGTGGCAATATAACGGGTGCATCCGACACCAACCCAGCAGCCATTGTGCAGCTGGCTGATTTTATTGCTAAACATCTAACGGATATCAAAACGGTAGGTCTCGTCATTAATGAAGGTGAGCCGAATGCAGTGGTCATGGCGAAAAATGCGGAAGAGGCTCTTGCGAAGCATGGCATTACGCTGGTTAAAGCCCCTGTGACAAACACATCTGAAGTTAAACAAGCGACCGATTCCCTGGTGGGTAAAGTCGATGCTTTCTATATCACACTCGATAACTCTGTTGTTAGTGCGGTAGATACGATTATTCAGACGGCTAACAAAAACAAAATTCCGTTCTTCTCTAGTGACCGGGATACGGTTGAAAAGGGTGCTTTTGCAACCGTTGGTTTCAAATATTATGATCACGGATATCAAGTGGGAGAAATGGCTGCGGATATTCTCAAAAACGGCACCAACCCAGGAGATATGAAAGTAACCGTTCCAGATAAGCTGGATCTGATTCTGAACCTGAAAGCAGCTGAAGCTCAAGGTGTCACAGTTACCGATGAGATGAAGGCAGAAGTGAAGGATCAGGACAATAACATTATTCAATAATTGAACCGGGGTACAACCGGGTGAGTGGAACGAGGCGAACATGCAGGTCGGTTCGCCTCATTCTTTTCAATAAATAGGGAGGAAGCAACGTGAGTATAAGCTGGAGTTCAATTGAAGGAGCGATAGAGCTTGGTCTGTTATATGCATTAATGGCACTCGGCGTATATATTACGTTCCGAATCCTCGACTTCCCCGATCTCACCGTTGATGGAAGTTTCACAACAGGAGGAGCTATTGCGGCGGTGATGATCTCGAACGATTTTTCTCCTTGGCTCGCCTGTCTTGCGGCAATGGGTGGCGGGATGTTGGCTGGTATATGTACGGGATTGCTTCATACGAAGGGTAAAATTAATGGCTTGTTATCCGGTATCCTGATGATGATTGCTCTGTACTCCATCAACCTGCGTATTCTAGGCGGAGCACCGAATAAGTCCATTATGGGGATGGACAGTCCGTTCTCGGGTGAGCATGTCATGGTCATCATTATCATCGTTGTACTGCTATTCAAAATCATGCTGGATCTGTTCATGAAAACAGATATCGGACTTGCCCTTCGTGCAACAGGGGATAACAAACGTATGATCCGAAGCTTTGGAGCCAATACCGATGTAACAACGATTGTCGGTGTCAGCCTGTCCAATGGATTGGTTGCCTTGTCTGGAGCATTTATTGCGCAGCAAGCTGGTTTTGCAGATATTACGATGGGGATCGGTATGATCGTGATTGGACTTGCTTCTGTTATTATCGGAGAAGCGATCCTGGGCGCGCGAACTGTATTTTGGGCGACACTAGCGGCTGTGGTCGGTTCGATCATATATCGGATTGTTGTGGCAATCGCACTTGAAGTGCCTTGGTTCGATACGTCTGACATGAAATTGATTACTGCTGTTATTGTTATTATCGCTCTCGTATTCCCTTCCATGCGCCGCTCCATGAAACAAAAGAAGCTGGCTCGCAGAAGAATGCAAGAGCTAATGCAATCGACAGGTCAAAGGGCGACGAAGGGGGGCATGTGATCATGCTGGATATTACACAAGTTACCAAGCTGTTCAACCCAGGTACAACGGATGAGAAGACGGCGCTGGTTGGTGTGAATCTAACGATGAATCCGGGAGACTTTGTCACCGTCATTGGCAGTAACGGAGCAGGGAAGTCCACGCTGATGAACATCATATCAGGTGTAATGAAACCGGATATGGGCGATGTGCTGATCCATGACCGTTCGATCAAAAACCTGCCAGAGCATAAGCGCAGCAGTTGGATCGGCAGGGTGTTCCAGGACCCCATGGCAGGTACCGCACCACATATGTCCATTGAAGAAAATATGGCGATGGCTTATAAACGTGGCAAGGGACGTGGTCTTGGCTTTGGTGTTACCCGTGCAAGACGGGAGATTTTCAATGCTCAGCTAGAGAAGCTGGGTATTGGACTGGAGAAACGGCCGAACGCCAAGGTAGGCCTGTTGTCTGGCGGGGAGCGTCAAGCACTTAGCCTGCTCATGGCAACATTTACGCAGCCGCAGATTCTGCTACTGGATGAGCATACGGCAGCGCTTGATCCTTCCCGTGCAGAACTGATTACGGAACTAACCGAGACGCTGGTTCGTGAGATGAGATTGACTACGCTAATGGTGACGCATAACATGGAGCAGGCAATTCGTCTGGGAAACCGTCTGATCATGATGGACAAAGGCCGCATTATTCTGGATGTTAGCGAAGAACGCAAGCGCACATTGACTGTCTCTGAGCTGCTTGGCGAGTTCGAGCGCATTAGCGGTAAGAAAATGGCAGATGACCGCGTAGTATTAGGATAGCCACACAAAAACCTTTTGCGAGAACGCAAAAGGTTTTTGTGTGTTAAGATGATGGAGTTTATATGATCTTGATCTCATAGGAATTACAGGGCAGGAGGAAGATGCATGTCATTGCAGTTTGAGGAAAGTACATATACGGTTTCCCGGCGCACCGACTCGGTGTTTTTGCTCGCGAAGGAGTTTGCGTTGCTGCATTTTCTCTATGAAAACAGGGGGAAAGCATTCACTCGCAGTCAGCTCCTGGATCGTGTGTGGCCGTTAGAATATCCCGTCGAGCGGACTGTGGATGATCATGTCTATCGTCTTCGGAAGAAACTAAAGCCTTGGGATGAGGTTAGGCTGGATACCGTACGTGGATATGGTTATCGACTAACCCTTCAAGAGAATCGATCTGCCTTACCTGATAATCCTTCTAGGTACGATCAGGATATGCGGGAAGCCATACAAGGATTATTTCGCAAATATCACTTATTTGGGCAAGGGAAGTCATTGCTTACCTTGATGAACCAGCAGGAGGCATTAGGTATCCAGATGGATGCGTATTACCGCATCTATATTCATTTTATCCAGGGTGATCTGGAATGGCTAATAACAACGGAAGAGATCACATTTGAGGAACGTCTATACTGGCTGTTGATCTATATACATGGACTTGTTGAGCCTGCCGAAGCGCTACAATTATATGAAAAGGCCCTACAATCATCTGCTTTATCGCCGGAACAGCATAAGGAACTTCGTATTCTTAATATCATTGAAGTCTATGCAGAGGTGGGGCAGTATGCCCGAGCCAAGAAGCAATTGCAAGAAACGTATAGCATCATTGAGACGGATGAGATGGTCAACTTCAAACTCCCTGTAGGGCTTGCTGAGTTATATGTAGAGTTGTGGGGTGGGGGCGCTGAATCGGTTGAGGCTCAGATTGCTATTCTTCGTTCCGGATTAAAGGATGCTCCTTACCTACGTGAGATTGGACGATTTCAGGTTATGGAAGGATTGTGGCTGCTGAGACAAGGACGAGATCGGGAGGCAGAATCCAGATTGGATGATGGCTTGGACGTACTCAAAATGACCTTGAATGCACCACTATGCCTGAATTCATCCAAACAGGTACTGCTGTTTATGGCGCATCATCGGATCGAAGGACGTTTATTTAAGAAATATAGTCAGCTCTATGAGGACATCGCCAAAATGTACGGGGTACCGCGCTATGGCTCGCTTATTGTAGATCAAGTTCAACAGTTTCTGTCCCATTAGTCTCCTAATCACAATTCCTCTGATCTTCCTCTGACATAACTCCACTATGATTACAACCAAATACCACGTGTTCTATTCATTACGAGTGCACGGTTGTAATCAGAGGGGAGCTACTACCATGACAACTATTTCTAATCCATCAAATGAATCTTTAGATGGTTCCACTGTACCTAAGACACCACCCACGACATTAAAATCAAATGCTACCTTTATGCGGATGTTTATCGCTTACGCACTGGCGACATTTGGAGACTGGTTCGATACACTGGCCATTCAGGTGATGGTTGCCTATCGCTGGGGAGTCGATCCGCTCATCATCGCCCTTATTCCGGTCTGCATGGCGGTTCCGGGGATATTACTTGGATCGCTCGCAGGTACATTAGCCGATCGTCTACAGAAGGTGAGGATCATGTTACTATGCGATGCGATCACTGTGGTGCTGACCATTGCCATTTTATTTGCCCCAAGTGCGTTATGGCTACTCCCGCTTCTGGCGCTTCGAGCTGCCATGGGTGTACTGCATGTCCCAGCCCAACAGGCATTGACGCGCCAGGTAGTGGCGGAGGAGCATCTTTTTCAGGCATCTTCCATGAACGGATTCGTCGCACAGTGCTCCAAAGTTGCAGGACCGCTGCTTGGCGCCATGATACTTACGTTATTTTCACCCCAAGTTTGTATTGTCATTAATGCCGTCACCCGTCTGATATCCGGTGCAATTTTATGGCCGTTACGACAATTGTCCGAGAAGACTAAGACATCAGATGCTCTTCATGGTAACGCGGAGACAACGGAAACTAAAGCTCAGCATGTACTTCGAAATGAAACTCAGCCCGAGTCGTTTCGTGCACAATGGCAGGAGGGTTGGAGATTTATTCGAGACAGCCGCAAAGTTATGAGTACATTGGTGTTTGGCTGTATGGGTCTGATGGCGATCTTGATGATCGATTATCAGTTCACCACCCTGTTTCGGGAGATCAAACCAGGTCATGAAGCTATGGTTGGTTGGCTTGGTTCATCCGCAGGTGCGGGTGCGGTAGCTATCATTCTGCTCTTAAATCGGTTGCCACGTATCGGTTATGGATGGGGACTTGGAGGAGGTTATCTGCTCATCGGTGCCGGCATTGCTGCCTTGGGCTGGATCGGTTCAGAGACTGCTCTATTCTGGGTTATCGTATGGGGACTATGCATTGGGGTAGGCAATGGACTCTTTATGGTTACACTGAATTATCTGTTGCAAAAGGAAACCCCTCCTGCCTTCACAGGCCGAGTGTTCGGTATCCAAAATTCTTTATCCAGTATAGTGTTGGTTGTTGCTCCACTTGTGGGAGGGGTTTTGATTCGGTCAGCCGGGGCGAGTCCGGCTTTCCAATACATTGGTATTGCCACATTTACGATTGGTATCGTAGGCATCGTACTACAACGTGTCTTGTGGGCAGAAAGGAAATCTCCCGTAGCTGTTTTACAAAAATAAGTTTGCCACGCTCCCGTTTTACGACCAACTTGATCTATGATGAAATGCTTTATATTAAAACAAGAACAGCCGTTACTGGTTTTCGCCAGAAAGCGGCTGTTCTTCGGCATGATTAGAGTAGCATGCCAAGAAATCGCATCTTCCATTTTACACTTCCCACCAAGCAAAATAAGCAGTTGAGGCCAGTAAGCCCGCAACGGAAAGGGAGCCACTAACAGTCAGGTTGATCGACTGACCTGGGGGAACAACATATTGCCCCCATACACTCGATGCAAATGGCCCAGCTTGTAGAGGCATCGCCATAATTGTAGTCGCTCCAGATGGAGCGGAAGCAGAGACTCGTACGGTTGCGACACTGGTATTCGTGCTAGATAAATTGCTGTTTACTGCGGCTATGGTGGTTGGTGAAGTTAGTGTGCCATTAGCGCTTAGTGTCATCGAACCACTAAAGGAAGATAGAAGGTTAAGCCCTACCGTAATTCCGCCAGAGAGTCGGGATACATATAGAGTTCTACCGCTACCCACAGGATTCGTTAGTTGTACCGTCACAATGACGCTACCTCCTAACAATCCGAGCGTTGTCGAGTTGGTTGAACCCGCGTTATATAGATTGCCTGTGTTCCCAGCATCGGTCTCAGGTGGAGCAACAATGCCGGGGGAAGTATAGGTGTTTGTATTAGAGGTATAGACGGGCTGACTTAAAGGATTGAATACATTATTATTCGGCACAGTATACACCACCTTTATAAGTAGATTAGAATTCCCACCACGTTAGATTGATTGCTGCGGTCTGATTCCCTGTGCCAAGACTAATGGATAATGTCTGTCCGGGAGGAACAACGAGCGCACCGCTAAAATCCAGCATGTACATACCAGCCGTTAATGGAACGCTGATGAGACTTGTAAATGCACCGCCGAGTGTACCTGTATTTTGCCTTGTGGTAACTACACTGGCGTTGGCATTACCAAGCAGGGTGTTGACTGGAACAGGTGCACTGCCTAAGGTCACTGTACCCCCAGAATATATAACTAAGGTGGCCGCCGCTGTTGCACCTCCCAAGATGCTTGATATACGTATCGTTCTGCCACTGCCAACCGCATTAATGATCTGTAACAGAAGGTTCTGGTTGGAAGGAAGGAGGGTATTATTCGATGTCAGTGCAAAAAAACTACCAGCCGCCGCTGCTCCGCTCTCTGCCGAGGCCTCGATACCAGGAGCCGAGAACGTATTCGTCAACTGTGTGAATAATGGTTCGTTCGACTGATTGAACACATTATAGTTCGTGATCTCTTCCACCTCCCTTACGACCAATAGATAACCCTACAACTATAGAGATTGCTCCAAAAATCAGAATCAAAAAGCCCTAGAACGAGCCTTCTCTTGTATGCTTCATTGTACTTGCATTGTATGAGGGAAAAGGATGAAGGGTTTGGGACAAAATGAGGAAATCTGGAAATAGCGGCAGATGCCGTGCCCGTATTTTGAATAAAGGCATACGATGCGGAAGCACATTTTTTAAGGGGAAATTGAGATGAGTCGAACAGCGAAGCGATGCAAGAAAAAAACGCATCCATCAACTAAATATGCAAACCGCCGCCAACCTCGTCGTTCCTGCCGCGCTAAATTGCTGAAACCCCCTTGTTCCCGGATTACGCGTCCTCGGTGCAAGCAGGGTAATTCCTCACATACCAAACTCCCTGGTGCTACTCACTGTTTTACCGAGCATACGTATGTCGGAGCTGTGACCCAAAATACGAACCAACCTCTGCCGGCACAGGATACCTCATCGCTCAGCATGTACACATATGGCATCGTGAACCGGGGTGAACATCCGGCTCTTGTACAGATTCAAGTCAGCCCCAATGCCGTGGATTATGCCGTGGACAGCCAGGAGGTGATCGCGGGAGGTCAGACGAAGGCCTTGGTGCCACAGCGATTTTTACACTATACCCGGCTGGTTATTCAATCGGTTCAGCCAGATCAACCCACAAGGCTCGATGTTTATTTTCAGGCACAACGTGTGCGGTAAAGGGGTATTTCAAAACAGATATGACCAGGGAGGAGGACGAGGCGCATGCCTAACTTTACAACGTTTAATACCAATCCCGATAACTTGCGAACCTTGATCTTCGGTCAGGATAGCACGGGGACAGCTCAACCTGTCAGAACCGATACAAGCGGCAATGTGGTCGGTATTATTTTGGACGGGACAATCAGTAACATCTCAGGATTGACTACTGTTACGATTAATGCAGGAACGATTACAAACATTCTCAACGGAACCATTACAAGTGTCCTTGGAGCAACGATTACAGCTGGTACCATCAATAGTGTGCTGGGAGCTACAGTGACGGCGGGAACACTGACCAATTTATTGAATGGTACAATCACTAGCGTGCTGGGGGCAACAATCACGGCAGGAACGCTATCGAATCTGTTGGATGGTACGATTACGAGTGTCCTTGGCGCAACAATTACAGCAGGAACAATCACCAGTGTCCTTGGCGCGACGGTCACAGCGGGAACGCTGACAAACCTGTTGAACGGTACAATCACGAGTGTCCTTGGAGCAACAATTACGGCGGGAACGATCACCAGTGTACTCGGCGCGACGGTCACGGCGGGAACGCTGACGAACCTGTTGAACGGTACGATCACGAATGTGCTTGGCGCAACCATCACAGCCGGAACGATTACGAGTGTACTCGGCGCGACGGTCACGGCGGGAACGCTGACGAACCTGTTGAATGGTACAATCACGAATGTGCTCGGAGCAACGATTACAGCCGGAACGATTACGAGTGTACTCGGAGCGACGGTAACGGCAGGGACGCTCACCAACTTATTGAATGGTACGATCACGAGTGTGCTTGGAGCAACGATCACAGCGGGTACCATTAGCAGTGTGCTCGGAGCAACAATTACAGCGGGAACGCTGAGTAATTTGCTCAACGGTACAATCACGAGTGTCCTTGGAGCAACGATCACCGCAGGGACGTTAAACAACTTGCTGAATGGTACGATTACGAGTGTCTTAGGAGCGACCATTACCGCAGGCACGTTAACCAACTTACTGAACGGCACCATCACCAGCGTACTAGGAGCAACCGTGACAGCCGGAACGTTAACGAACTTACTGAATGGTACGATTACAAGTGTTCTGGGAGCCACAATCACAGCGGGAACGTTGACCAATCTGCTGAACGGCACCATTACCAGTGTGCTCGGAGCAACGATTACGGCGGGGACACTGAGCAGCGTAACTTCTATATCACAGAAGAGCTTTCAGGAATCGCAGCTTATTGGTACACCTACAGCGAATGCTTTTACAGCTCTTCCGGCAGTGACTACTAGTGTATTCGGAACGTATTCCTTCTTCGTGTATAACCGAGGGCCAGGAGTCAACCGGGTGGATGCTCGTGTAGAGATCAGTGCTAACGGAACAAACTGGTACACCGATGTAACAACCGTCACAGGCATATTGTCTGGATCGGTGGATGTGTTGGTGCCACAACGATTCCTCAAATATACACGCCTTTCCTATCGTTCCAGTCTCATCGGATCACCTACTACAATTGATGTCATCTTCAATGGACAAGGCACATAACCAGATCAATCATCATATAGGTACATGGAGTCCGCTTTTGTGGGCTTCATGTATTTTTTTTGGCATAGGAGGTGATGGTGCTGTGAAGCAAGGGTTAGTCGGAATCCACATGATTGTGCAAAATGAAGAACATTACCTGCCCCGTTGTCTGGGCAGCTTCCAATCACTTGCAAGTGAATGCTTTGTTACAGATACCGGCTCCGTGGATCGCACGGTTGAGATTGCTAGACAACATCAGGCAACGGTGCTACATGCGAAGTGGGATGAGGACTTTGCTTCTGCCCGTAATATCAGTCTGCCGCTGGCGAGTACGGACTGGATTCTGTGTGTGGATGCAGATGAATATGCCGTAGAAGGGATTGATGAGCTACTTGCGTTCCTTCCAACGGTCGAGCCTGGCATCACCAAATTACGAGTCACCATAATCAATCGAATCGGCGAACAGGAGCAAGCGAATGTGTTGTTCCAGCCTGTCCGTCTCTTTCGAGCAGGTCGAGGATACCGGTACATTGGACGAATCCATGAGCAGCTTGTTCGTGGCACCATAGGAGATCGGGAAAGAGCGATAACTGCGGATGAAAGCATAGAGAGCGAGCTACCTATCGATATATCAAAAAACGTATCGGTGGAGCAGGAACCCCTCGCTCCATTAGTGATCATGCATGACGGTTACTTGCCGTCTACTATGGCGACCGGACATAAACCACGTCGCAATCTCAAGCTGTTGCAGAAGCAGCTTGCAGAGCAACCAGAACATCCTTTTCACCTCTATAATCTCGGTGTGACGTACTGCCAGCTAGGACATGTGGAGAGGGCGATAGAAGCATTCGCGCAATCTCTTCAATCTACTCCGCTGGAGGCACCCTACCGTCCAACCTTAGTTCGAGATTATGCGAAGGTGCTAATCGTGCTGGAACGATATGATGAAGCACATGGACTTCTGGCTGTAGAGAGACAGCGTTATTGGGGCTATGCGGATCTGCATCTATTGTTCGGGGAGACGTTGGAGCAGCAGGGTTTGGAAGAACGCGCCTATCAAGTTTATGCAGAAGCAGTTGAGCATCATACAGACGATGGAACACAAGAGAACATAACGAAGATTGAATGGCAGGGAAAGAGTGATATAGCAAAGACGACTCAATCCGAACCAGCTTATGTCACAGAACAGGGCTCGGCTACCTATAAACCCTATACAGCGATGGGACGGTTAGCGCAAAAGAAAGGCTTCCTGCAAGAAGCAGCTCAATTATATAGGATTGCACTAGTTAAAATGCCAACCTATACGCCAGCGTGGAAAGGCTTAGCGGATGTGCTGCAACAGTCTGGTGAGCCAGATGAACGGATTGCAGAACAATTGCAGGTGCAATGGAAAGAGGGACTGCAACGAGATGACATTGAGGTTAATCGGAACATAACAGAGGTTGTTCAAGCACTTGCCTCCTGTGGAGCATACGCACAGGCACTCCACCTTCTGCAAGATCAGGATCGCAACCATAACATACTGGAAGCTGACCTCGTGCGCTGGATGCTGTGTGCGAACAGGGTGTCCGAAGTGCAAGAATGGGCGGAAAGGCAGTATATAGATGGGAAAGATCGTCATCTATTTAAACATTCTGAGCTGAAAATGGACTGGGCAGTGGCGTGCTGGGCTCATGGTTCAACGCTACCATCTTCGTTTCTGGCTGTAACTGAACTAGAGGAAGGCTCTACATGGAGAGCATTGGACAGTTTACTTTGCGAGAACGGACCAGAGATTGAGATAGGAGCGAGAACCAATACCGAAACGAAGAAAAAGAGCAACATAGAGATAAAGGCACCTAATAATACAGAGACAAGAGTGAAATCACACTTGAAAGATGAGGGTTGGGATCAGGATAAGCGCATCATTCAGCGAGACGAAGATCGTCAAAAGGTCACGACATCGCAAGTTTCAGCAGGCGTACGAACGCTAGCGAGAACAATCATAGAACGGGCTGTGCAGACAGGACAGTTATCCCTTGCGAAACGGTTGCATATGAAGGTCGCTGAGCTGTATGTGGAACCTCATGAACGTTTGTTGCACAAGCAATGGATCGCCGAGGTGCTGTATCGAGCCGGATATACGATGGCAGCAGCTGAGATGTTAATTCAGTGTATGGCAGAAGGGGAGCTACAGGCGCAGAGTCTATTTATTCTGGGGGAAACGTTGTATACCAGAGGGCATTATGATCAAGCTCTAGCTCTGTTTCAACAAGCATTAGAGCAAGAACCAGGATTGCAGCGAGCCAGAGCAGGAGCATCTCTCTGTTATTTGCAGCTGGCTACGGGGGTCATGAAGCAGGAGATAACACGCTCTCCTTCTGTCGCTGAGCTGACAGCTCAACTGACGGTGCTGGAGCAAAAATTGCGACTTGCTGAGGGGCTCCCTTGGCGTACGGTCTTCCATGCGAAGGAAAGGAGGAATCAAGTTGCCGAACAATCTCATTTCGCTATGCATGATCGTAAAGGATGAGGAACAGTGGCTACCTCAATGTCTGGACAGCGTGCAAGCAGCGGTCGATGAAATCATCATTGTAGACACAGGTTCTTCAGATCGAAGTGTAGCAATTGCGAAGTCGTATGGAGCAATGGTTGTGCATTTGGCGTGGAGCGATGATTTTGCTGCGGCACGTAATGCTGGACTCGCGCGAGCTTCCGGCGATTGGATTCTCTTTCTGGATGCGGATGAAGCGCTGGATCAGGCTGCTCAGGAGCAGATCAGGAGCTGGACGGCAGTCAGCGGATGTGACGGATTGTTTTTAAATATCCATAACTATACAGGTTCGGGTGAGCAAGGGGCTACGGTTAATCCGGTGTTGAGGTTGTTCAGGAATGCACCGGAGCACCGATTCGAAGGACGGATACATGAGCAGATCGCGGCGGCTATTTGCCGTAGGAATCCAGAGGCGGCGTTTCACCTAACGGATATGATTATCCATCACTATGGCTACCAGACGGCTGTGGTGGAGCATAAGGATAAAGTGAATCGCAATTTACGTTTGTTAGAACAAGCGGTGAAGGAAGAGCCGGAGCAGCCGTTTCATCACTATAACCTAGGTGTCGAATATTTGCGTGTGGGGGAAGCAGAGCAGGCACTGAAGACATTTGGCGTGGCTAAGGCGGGCATTGATCCAACCATAACAAGTTATGCGCATCTGCTATGCAAGTATGAGATCAGATGTCTCGAACATCTGAATCGCTGGCAGGAGGCGTTGGAGCATATTGATGCAGCGCTGGAGCTATTTCCGGATTATACGGACTTAATCCATCATCGCGGGGTATGTGAGGATGCGCTCGGACACGTGGAGAAGGCAGAATTTTGGCTACGTGAAGCGGTCCGTGTGGGAGCGCCGCCGCCAATGTACCATACGGAAGAAGGCCTTGGAACCTATCAGACGTGGTATACACTGGGAAGACTGCTGGAAGGAAAGGCAGATCTGGAGGGTGCGGTAGATGCCTACGTAGAGGCTGTTCGTGCTAAATCGAGCCTGTTGCCCCCGTTGTACCGGATATTCCGCATTATGCGGGTATCGGGGCAAGAGCAGCAGATACCCCAACTAATTAAAGAACGCTTTGCACTGGAGTCGGAAGAAGCGATATACAAAGTGCTGGGTGTAATGGAGCAAAGCCGCTGTTATGAGGCGGCAGTCGAGTGGTTAACAGAGCTTACATCATCGGGTGATTCAATAGAGAAACGAGAGCGATTATCCATGGCAGAGGCATTGCTTCAGATTCAGCGGGGAAAATGGAAGGCTGCCAGACTCAAGCTGGAGCCAATTCAGCGCAAAAAGGGTCTGTATGCAGGGCAAGCTTCCCGATGGCTAGATCGATTACATTGGGCTCAGGGAAGACCCATAGCAGGAAATGATGGACTATGCAATTGGCTCTATCATCATTCCCGACCGGATAGACTGGAGGGAGAAGGGCATGGCAAGGATGAGGAAAGTAACACACCTGTGACCAAAGGAGATTCAGCCAATGCCGGATACGAGGGATGGCAGGCATTTGGGTTGCTAATGGAAGGCTGTGTACAATCAGGCCAGTGGGGAGAGTTTCATGCGCTGATTCAGATGGGTCGGCAACAGCTCGCGACTGGGGTCTCATCGGGGGGAGAGACGCATCAGGAGCAAGCAGAAGAGCCTTTTGTTGGGGCAGCCAATACGGCAGCGGGTACGAGTTGGTTGGTTCGTGGGCTCTTGAGTGCAGCGGATGAACAGCTTCGTGACTGGAGTGAAGGCGTAAATGGACAACGGCAGCGGTGTTGGCCGCTGGTGCAACGGCTTCGATTGGAACTGCCAGGGCCGGATGGTTTCGGGTCTTAAGTAGAGTAGAGGCGGATAAGGGCGGGGATAAACATGGGGACGGGAATCAGCTTGTGTATGATCGTTAAGGATGAAGCGCAGCATCTTGAGCGGTGTCTGAACGCAGTCCGTAATGTGGTCGATGAAATTATCGTTGTGGACACAGGGTCAACCGATGATACGCCTGACATTGCCCGTCGCTACGGTGCAATCGTGATGCGTGCCGCCTGGTCGGGAGATTTTGCTAGAGCGCGTAACCAATCCCTCGCCTTAGCGACAAATCCGTGGATTCTAGTGCTGGATGCAGATGAAGTGTGGCTGCCAACAGAGTCAATGCATGCTGAGCTAAAGCGTCTATTATCAAGTGCTCAGGATGAGATATGGGGATACTGGATACAAATTACGAGCTTGCTCGGTCACTCCGGTGAAGAACGAGTAACAGATGCAGTATGTCGTCTATTCAGGAACGATCCACGGATTGCCTTTATGGGGATGATTCATGAAGAGGTCGCTTCTTCCATCTATGCCTTTGCACCACAAGGGATTGCAGCGTGTGAGCTAGAGATTCTACATGATGGATATCTAGATAAGGTCATTACGAGCAAAAATAAAATAGAGCGGAACATGCGGTTAATCCGCTCCGCTCTGAATCAAACACCAGACCAGCCTGAATTGTTGTATGCACTCGCTGCCGAATGGTTTCAACAAGAAAATTACGAGGAAGCATTGCGGTTACTGGTTCCTCTGCTGGCAGGACTTGAACCGGGTTGTGGATACCACTCTGATCTGGTGCTCAAGACAGCGTATGCCTGGCGAGAATACGGACATCCTGAACGGGCGCTAGCTATTGTGCAATCGTGGACGCCGATATATACGGACTTTCCTGATCTGTTGGAGCTTGGAGCTGTGCTCCAGCTCGATCTGGGACATGAAGAAGACGCGCTGGATTGGTTGAAGCAAGCCAAATCCGTTGCTGGATCAGGCTCAAAGTACACGTCTGTTTCGGGAGCTGGATCATATCGCAGCTTGATCTTAGAGGGCATGGTGTATGAGCAGCTTGGTCAGTGGCAACAGGCAGAAGATGCCTATACGGCTGCAATTGAGACTAAGTCAGACAGCGTGGCTGCATGGCAGCGGTTGCTGTGGCTGGCTGCGATTACAGGGCGACCCAACGCGGTGGCACGCGTTGCAGCAAGGCACCACCTGCCACTAGTGGCATGGCAGGTAATGCTCCAGACTGCGCTGGATGCACACCGGCCAGAATGGCTGCTGCGCCATGCGAGCTCGCTCGCCGGTGTGATGCAGGGCCAGCCGCTGGCATCCGGGCTTGCACTGGCTCAGCTCGGCGAGGATGCTGCCGCCGAAGTGGAGCTGCGCCCTTGGGCGTTGCATGCGCAGCACAGGCCAGCCGCATCGCTGGCGCTGTGGGCGCTCGGCTGTAAGCGGCGCGGTGTGCCTGCCACAGCGCCAGGCGAGGTGGGCGATGCAGGCGAGGCAGCAGGCAATGCAGGCGAGGCAACAGGCGCTGTGGGCGATGTAGCAGGCGAGGCAACAGGCAGTGCGAGTGCCCGTGGCCTCACGCGCCGCTATGCTGCTGCAGCGCCGTGGCCTGCGGCAGCCTGCGCCGCGGACGCGCTGCTGCGCGAGCCCGCGCCATGCGGCGACGGCAGCGACCAAGCGCCCGCCGCCGCCGCGAGCCCGGCGCAAGCGCCGCAAGGCGCCGTGCACGCCGCCGCCGATGCGCTTGCGCGCGTGGGCGCCTGGGCGGCGTGGCTGCGCCTGCTGGCGGCGTTGCCGCCCGGCGCCGCACCGGCGCTGCTCGCGACGCTTGCGCCTGCGGCACGCTGCGGGGTGCTGCGCGCACCCGCGAGCGTCCGCGAAGGGCTGCTTCAGCTCTGCGGCGGCGAGCCACCAGCCGCAGGGCAGCCCTTTGCGGATGAAGTGCCCGCCGCCATCCGCACAGCGGAGGCCGTTGTGGCGGGCACGCTCGCGTTGCTCGCAGGGCGGCGGCAGGCCGCGCAAGCATGGGCCGAATGGGCCCAGCGCAGCTCGCTGCAAGCCACCGCCGCAGGCCGCTCGGCGACGACCGTTACGCCGGGCGTACGTGCATTGTTGCGCCTGACAGCTCCTGGCGCAACCACTGCTGACAGCTATGCAGCGCAATGCCAGCTGCTGTGGGTACACTTATAGAGGGTGTTCCCAAAGTCTGCTACTCCATTTCGTTCTTCATCCCATCCTCTTCTCGGTACTGAAAACCGACCTTTTTGAACTCGCACTTATAGATTCCGGCGTGCAATCCGTTAACTTTTACGAATGACTGCCCGAAAACAACGAATGGGGGTGCCATACATGTCAGACCAGATGGCATCCTCAGGCTCCTCCACGGTCAGCTTCCCATCAATCGTTAATCCAGTTACGGCCATAATGGTTTCTAACAGGTCAGGACGCATTTCGGGTACGTCAAACGTTGCAATTAACCTTCCATCTGGCTTCATGACTCGTGCAAACTCTCGAAACGCACGTAGCATTGTGCCTGTATCTAGATGCTCCAGTACAGAAATACAGAAGACGCGATCAAATGTGCTTGCTTCATAGGGTAACTGAGCTAGATTAGCCTGAGTGCGGTGAAGTTTGGTTAGATAGGATGCTGGGAATTCACGTACCGCTTCTTCGCCAAAATCTGAGATGATGTCCTGCCGGATGGCTTCCTCCGATAATATGCGATCATCCCAATCGCAGGCATGAACCTCCTGGCATTGCTCCGCAAGCCAGAATTTGAAGGGGTGTGAGATGCCACAGGCAGCATCTAGAACAATATCACTCGGACGGGCGAATTGACGAGCCCATTCGTATTCATAAGGTCTGCTCCACCATGCCGGATGTAAGGGGAATATCAGTGTATCTGTCTTCGGGTCGCCACGTCGAACATATCTGGATTCCATTAATTCTGTCTGATCCGCTGCATCCATCATCATCGAACCCCTTCCTTCATATCTACGTTAGCAAGAAATGTGCGGAGTACCTCACTCCATTTGTGTTTCCATCGGGATAGGTCATAGGCGAGTGCTGTTTCGCGTGCATAGATTCCAAGCCGTTCCCGCTCGGCTCTGTCTTGGACAAGTCGGACAAGAGCAGCAGTCAGCGCTTCCTGGTTTGGCGGAACGAGCAATCCGTTGAATCCGTCCTGAATTAGATCGTTTAACCCACCCACATTAGAGGCGACCACAGGTAACCCGCAGCTCATCGCTTCCAGGCAGGCATAGGAGGTGCCTTCCGAGAAGATCGTTGGAATGACGGCAATATCCGCGTGATGGTATGCCTCTCGAATATCCCTGAAATCATACGTATGGTGAAATATCCGATCAGCATGTGGGTGTGTACGGTGCCAGTAACGGAAGGAACGGCCTACGGTACTGCCTTCAACCAGTTCTCCGGCGAACTCAATCTCCAGATCAGGAAAGGCTCCGAGTAACTGATCTGCCGCCAGCATCATCGGAATGATGCCGCGTTCCAGGCTGACACGACGAGGATAGAGGATACGTACCGGACGGGAACTGGCATCTTGTTCGTTCAACTTATTCGCTACAGCCAATCCTTCAGGCTGTTCTTCACTTTCTTCATTCTCTTTGTTCTGCACCTGATGCTTCTGTTTAAGCTTGTTCTCAGAAACATCCTCATCCGTATTATGATCTCGATCTAGATCAGGAGATGTTGCATCAGACGTGCTGGAGATGACGATCTGATGGAGACGATCTTCATGATGCTCCAGATCTTCCTTCCACTGGGATAGCCACTGTGCCTCCTGTTCGTGCTGCATCTGACGCCTAGGAGGAGCAGGGGTGAAGTATGCGGTATCGACTGCATTCGGAATTAAAATGAGCTGTGCAGGGTCACTGAACGTGCATGAAGCACGGCAATAAGTCTGAAAATGAGAATCCACAGATACGATATTCAGCAGACCATCGACGGCCTGCTGAATATGCTCGGCAACCTGCTGTTTCGTTTCGAGTGGTAGAGCGGGTCGATCCCAGTTAATCCCGTGGCAGATACCGAGGCTGCCGGGTTTATAAGCGATCGGTTGCCAGATGCAACTAGCATAAATGATAGGACCGCGTGCAGCTTCGGCCATTCGGGTGAAGGCTTCAGGAACATCGTTCATATCATATGGGTAACCGAAGACGTCAATCTGTCCTGTGCGTGTCTGAAAAGCCTCGAAATAGGATAGTTGATGCACTTCGGGAATGTGTCCCATCTCATGTATGACACTGCATAGATCCAAAATATATCGTTCCAGTCCACCCCCGAATACCCGTGCAAACTCTCGGTTGTACCCGTCTGTGAAGCTGTGCGTTAGAATGCTGACTACCCCCATATCACTGCTCCTCCTTCCAAGGAACCAGCCGGGGTTCCGGATCAAGAATAGATTCATAGTGTTCGAGACTGCCCCATTGTCCGTCTGGATCAATGCGCTTGTAACGCAGATATTTACGCACCCGATCTTCCAGACTACCTGCCCAGCCGAGGTGTTGTACTTTTAATTCAGTATTCTTGCCAGGCAAGACCAAGCAGGACAGGGGGAGACGGGGAACATGATGATTCTGCTGTGGGTAGAAGTAGGGATATTCAGGTATATATCGCACAAGTGAGGCTGTGTGCCTCTGATGTAGGTTCCATAGGTCATCCTCTCGATAGTGAGTACGCCCACCCCACATATCGTAGAATCGAAATGCTACCCAGTCCGCATGCTCTTGGTTAATGAGCTGCCGCACGGCTTGTTTGGTTTTTGTACCGTACAACTCATCAGCATCGACAGATAGGAGCCAGTCTGGTGAGGTACTCACAGCTGCATGCCATAGGACATTACGTAGACGCCATTCCTGAGCAAATAACGGTTGTTCAAGCACCTCTAAGCGGACAACCTTGGGATAGGATCGGCAGATATCTGGCGTTCCATCTGTACTGGCATCATCCACGATCACGATCTCATCTACAAAATCACTCAGATTGTGCAGCACTTCCTCCAGATATCGTCCACGTTCGTTTCGAACCTGAAGCATTGCGGTCAGTTTGTTGTTTTGGCTTTTGCGGATACGCCGGATGGTGGCTGGTTCTACTTCGAGGATTGGCTCCCGCATATGCTGTTTGCGTTTTTTCGGGTCAAACATTAGGGCACCTCCCCAAGCAGCTGTTGTATCGCTTGTTCGAGCAGTTCCATTTCGACGATTCGGGCAAGTGCATGTTCATCATCAAGAGCTGATTCCAGAAATAACTTCACTGCTCCATGGCGTTCTCCCCGCAGGGCTAGAGCGGTGCCGGACAATTGGCGATAATCTTGCTGGCTTGCTTGATCCACAATATCTGTGGCATGAACCAGTTTAAGTGCTTCCTCCACACGTCCGGTTTCCTGGAAAATGCGAAACTTCCAGTGCCGAGCCGTTTCTCCGCCGAGCTTATCCAGTACTTTTAAAGCCGTTCCATAATCATCATTCAGACGTAATAGTTCTGCCTGCACGAGCTGATGCTCTCCCGCCTCCAGCCAGCGACATAGCTGCTCATAATGATGCCTTTCCTGATCCGTGGCGGCAGTCGTTCCGTACACATGCAGAGCGTGCTCCACTTCCCCGGCTCTTGCCTGAATGGCAGAGAGGAAACGGTAGTGTGATTGAACACAGTCAGAGCGCCCACATATGATTGCATGGGCAAATGCTTCTTGAACTGTGGCGGCTGCCCGAGAGTCTTCCAATATATATTCATAAGCAGCGAGCAAAAAGGATATTGTCTCATGTGCGCCTGTTTTGTAACGGAGCTTACGATAATAATCCGCTCGTAGCTTACATTGAAGCTGGGTAACCGTATCTGGCGCACTGCTGAGTATCTGTTTGAGTGCATGCAGAAAAAGCATTTCGTAATCCCGTAGCGGAATTTCAAGCTCATCCTTTTGCATCATCCCCGTAGGTGTAGGATCTTCTCCACCAAGCCAGACGGTGCGGACACCTTGAAATACCAGTTTCATATAACGCGTCTCTGAGGACGTACATACCAGATTAGAAATGCCTAACAGCTTGCTAATACAGCTCTCCCAGAGCGGCGAGTCAGCTTCCTCTTGGACAGGTTCTGGCAGGAGCGTTATGAACAGATCAGGCTGAATAGAGGCTACTGCGGTAAGCCAGTACGGATGCGCAACGACTGCAACAGTACGAGGCTGTTGTAGCAGTGCTTCCGCCTCCAGTAAGGATATCAACGTAATCGCTGTGGGTAGATCGTCTGATCGTTCCAGATGGCTAACATAGTAGACTGCCCCTTCAGCAGCCAGTAGTGCAGCAATGTCTGGATAAGGGAAAGTCGACCATCCCCCTTTACGGGGAAATAGAACATAGTGAATTAGAGAGGGGGGCGTCTCCTTATAATTTTGAGTAGTCTCGTTCGGATGAATCTGGCTCTCGCTGGATTGTACAGGTTCTTCCACGGGCTGGATCACCTCACTTTGTTTGCATTTTGACTCGGATAACACGGATAAAATTCATTCGACTCACTCCATATGTAAAGCCTGTTTCGCACAAGGAATAGGTTGCCTGACATTAACATATGGGCATTCCGTCTCAAACATGAGCAACTTCCGTGAATAGACGAAGTTGACAAGCATTCAAAATAACTGGAAACCATATTTTTAAAATTGTACTAATGTGTGACCGTCGTCACATTTTTGTGGATTTTTTGATTAAGTTTGTGATTATTGTCACATGTATAAAATAGGTAATCTGGCACAATACGTTCATCAATGTATTTGGTGGACTGACAGCGAAGGTGCAGCTTCAATACCAAGTACATACATAAATAATGCGAATAGAACAGAAAGAAGGGGTAACGGTATGGATCCGATCATGCTATCGCGAATCCAATATGCGCTCACAACGATCTTCCATTTCTTTTTTGTGCCGCTGTCCATCGGTCTAGTGCTGCTGGTAGCGATCATGGAGACGTTGTACGTCATGAAGGGGAAAGAAATTTACAAAACGATGGCCAAGTTCTGGGGCAAATTGTTCCTGATCAACTTTGCGGTTGGCGTCGTTACAGGTATCCTGCAAGAGTTCCAGTTCGGTATGAACTGGTCGGAGTACTCCCGTTTTGTTGGGGATGTATTCGGTGCGCCACTGGCTGTGGAAGCCTTGCTGGCGTTTTTTATGGAGTCTACCTTTATTGGGCTATGGATATTCGGCTGGGATCGTTTGTCCAAAAAAGTCCATCTGGCCTGCATCTGGCTGGTGTTTGTCGGCACCTTCTTATCAGCGCTGTGGATTCTGGCAGCCAATTCATTCATGCAGCACCCGGTTGGCTTCGAGATTAACAATGGCCGAGCCGAGATGAATGATTTCTTCGCTCTAATTACCAATGGTCAGCTTCTCGTGGAGTTCCCGCATACGATCTTTGGAGCACTAATGACAGGGGCGTTTGTTGTAACAGGAATTAGCGCCTATAAGTTGATGAAAAAGCAGGACGTTGAGATTTTCCGCAAATCATTCAATATCGCGATCATCATTGGTCTTGTATCCTCATTCGGTGTAGCCTTCTCTGGGCACTTCCAGGCACAATACCTGGTAGAGACCCAACCGATGAAAATGGCAGCCAGTGAAGGAACGTGGACAACCACAGAAGACCCTGCACCATGGACGGTGGTTGCCTTCATCGATCCGGATAAGCAGGAGAATTCAGGGGAGGTCAAAATCCCAGGATTGCTGAGTTACCTGTCGTACAGTAAATTTTCGGGCAGCGTCAAGGGGATGAAGGAATTGAATGCAGAATACCAGCAGACCTACGGCCCTGGAGATTACATCCCACCGGTGCGTACGACCTTCTGGAGCTTCCGCATCATGATTGCAGCGGGTGGTTTGATGATTGCACTTGCTCTATACGGTACGTACCTGGCTATGCGCAAGAAGCTGGAAGTGGCGAAGCCGTGGTTTATGCGCCTCATGGTATTTGCCATTTCACTGCCGTTTATCGCCAACACCTCCGGATGGATCATGACCGAGGTAGGTCGACAGCCATGGACGGTATTTGGCTATATGACGACAGAGGCCGGTGTTTCACCGAATGTATCGGCAGGTATGATCTTATTCTCTACCATTGCCTTCACGGCTGCGTACACCGTTCTGGGTATCGTAATGGTTTATCTGTTTGTGCGTGAGATCAAAGCAGGGCCATATGCCGTAGATAAGCCAGAAGATCAGGACGGGTCAGCCGATCCGTTCGGCGTGGAAGGGGGGTATTCCGTTGTCACTAAGTGAGCTGTGGTTTTTGTTGATCGCCGTATTATTTGTGGGGTTCTTTTTCCTTGAAGGATTCGATTTTGGTGTGGGGATGTCATCAGGCATCATCGCTAAGACAGACCGGGAGCGTCGTACACTGATCAATTCGATAGGCCCGTTCTGGGATGGAAATGAGGTGTGGCTGATTACCGCCGGGGGCGCCATGTTTGCGGCTTTCCCGCACTGGTACGCCACGCTGTTCAGTGGTTTCTACCTGCCGCTAGTTGTGGTGCTGTTAGCTCTGATTGGACGCGGGGTGGCATTTGAATTCCGCAGTAAAATGAAACAGCAGCAGTGGCGCAAAACGTGGGATATCATCATCGTTGTATCCAGCGCATTGCTGCCATTCCTGTTTGGCGTTGTGTTTGCAACGCTGATGAAGGGACTGCCGATTGATGGAGAGATGCAGCTTCGTGCAAGTTTTCTAGACATCGTTAATCCATATACGGTTGTGGGCGGGTTAAGTGTGACCTTGCTGTGTCTCGTTCATGGGCTTCTATTTGTCTCACTGCGCACTGTTGGCGAACTAAGAGAGCGTGCTCTCCATACAGCGCGCCAATTGATGCTTCCGCTTGCGGCTATACTTGCCATTTACGCGGTGATGACCTATCTCATGACTGACATTTTCTCTGTACGTGGCTGGGCGCTTTGGATCATGGTGATCCTTGGAGCAGCAGCGCTGGCTCTAGCGAATTATTTCGTTCGTCAGAAACGTGAAGGCTGGGCCTTTGGTATGACGGGAGCTGTAATTGCGATTGCTTTTGCTTCGGTATTTATCGGTCTGTTCCCAAGAGTGATGATCAGTTCGTTAGGCGCTGCATTTGACCTGACCGTATATAATGCTTCCTCGGGTGGGTACTCCTTGAAAGTGATGACGATTGTAGCGTGCACCTTACTGCCATTTGTCCTTGGTTATCAGATCTGGAGTTATTATGTGTTCCGCAAACGCCTGAACGAGCAGCACCACCTGGAGTACTGATATGGGGCGCGGGCTGATAAAGCTGCCGGGCATCCGGCCGGTACTGGCGCTGGCTTCAGCGCTGGTGCTGCTGCAGGCGATGACGATCATTATGCAGGCCAAATGGCTGGCACAGGCCATCACGGCTTTGTTTGAAGGTTCATCCGTAACAGAGCAGTACCCGGTACTGCTGCTGTTCCTGGCTGCTTTTGCCGCCCGCTATGCTATATCTTATTGGTTGCAGCTTGTAACCTCACAATATGCTGAGCGAACGGGAACCGATCTACGAAGACAGTTGGTGGAGCAATGGTTTCGGTTAGGCCCACGCTTTGCCAAGACGGAAGGCACAGGGCATTTGGTGACTTTGGCACGAGAGGGAACAGCTCAATATAAAACGTATTTGGAACTGTTCATTCCCCGAATGTTAGGGATGGGATTTATACCGATTGTGCTGCTGTTATACGTGTTCAAACTGGATGTGATGTCTGGTGTGATCCTCATGCTGACTCTTCCTATTCTGATCACGTTCCTCATCCTGGTTGGTCTGGCTGCGCAACGCAAAATAGATGGTCAGTTCAAATCATACAAAGCACTAGCCAATCACTTTGTCGATACCCTTCGTGGGTTAGAAACACTAAAAACATTGGGACAGAGCGAGCGGCATGCACAGACGATTATTCAGGTTAGTCAGCGTTACCGCAAAGCTACAATGTCTACGCTACGAATGGCGTTTCTTTCGTCGTTTGCCCTCGATTTCTTCACGATGTTATCGGTGGCTTCGGTGGCGGTTGGTCTAGGGCTCCGGTTAACGGAAGGACATATGCTGCTTGGTCCTGCGTTAACGGTCCTTATTCTGGCGCCAGAATATTTCTTGCCGGTACGGATGGTTGGTGCGGATTACCATGCAACATTGGATGGCAAGGAAGCAGGAGAAGCGATTCAGCGGATGATTGAACGAGGCAAGGAAGCAGAACGTGAGCAGAAGCAAGCTTACGATCAGATGATCCTGCATACCGAGAGGGAAAACAAGCCGTCAGCAACAGTGAAGATTCATCTTACAGATGTTCAGCGGTTGGCAGATCAACAGAAGCAATCGACTCAAGAGGGCGAGCTTCCAATACACAATGGGCTATGGAGCATGAGCAGTCGGTTGGCGCTCACAGATTTACAGGTGCAACATGAAGAGGGGGCTCCGCCATCGCTTACAGACGTAACGTTTCAGGTTACGGGCAGGAGCAAAGTTGGCATTATCGGAGCCAGTGGAGCGGGCAAGTCAACCCTGATTGATGTATTGGCTGGTTTTCAGTTGCCTACCTCCGGTCGCATGGTCGTTAATGGGAAACCCATATCGCCGGAGATGGTGAAATTGTGGAGAAGTCAGACTGCGGTCATTCCACAGCATCCCTATATTTTTAGCGGTAGTTTAGCGGATAACATTCGTCTCTATAGACCTGAGTCATCAAACGTAGAGCTGGCTGAAGCTATTGGTGCAGCGGGATTGAGTTCGCTGGTGTCGTCATTGCCACATGGAATGGATGAAATGATTGGTTCTGGCGGTCGACAGCTCAGCGGTGGACAGGAGCAGCGTGTGGCTCTGGCAAGAGCTTTGTTAGGTTCGAGACCCATGTTGCTATTGGATGAACCGACAGCACACCTGGATGTCGAGACAGAATATGAGCTGAAGCAGACGATGTTGCCGCTATTTGAAGACAAGCTGGTCTTCCTCGCTACCCACCGTCTACACTGGATGCTACATATGGACTGGATTATCGTCATGGAAGCTGGAACTGTGGCGGAGACCGGCACGCATGCACAATTGATGGCGCGTCAAGGCGTGTATTATCAGATGATTCAGGCTCAGATGGAGGCGGTGTAAGGATGCGAGCTGGATATCAATCAATAGAGACAGAACGTGACCACCACCCAGAGAGAAAATGGGATTGGATCACGCCTTATGTGAAGCAGTATCGCTGGAGATTTGCAGGGGTCATTGCACTGGGCACAACCGCGATGCTATGTGCTGTATTGCTGCTCTTCACTTCTGGATACCTCATCTCTGCATCGGCTCTCCGTCCTGAGAATATTCTGATGGTTTATGTACCTATTGTAGGCGTACGTGCCTTCGGGATTTTCCGAGCGGTGTTCCGGTACGTCGAGCGATTGGCTGGGCATGATGCAGTACTGCGCGTGCTTGCGGATCAACGCGTGAAGCTGTATCGAATTTTGGAGCCGCAGGCGCTATTTCTTCGTTCCCGCATGCAGACAGGGGATGTACTCGGAGCACTTGCAGAGGATGTGGAGCGTCTTCAGGATATCTATCTACGAACCGTCTTTCCGGCAATTACGTCGCTTGTGATCTACGCTGCTTCAGTGATTACTTTTGGCACGGTTGATGTTGGATTTGCGTGCTGGATGGGGCTGTATATGTTGTTCCTGATCGGTGTATGGCCTGTAATATCGCTGAAAGTCACTTGGAAGTTAAACGTGAGGCTGAAACGGGAAAATAGTAAGTTATACACTCGCCTTACGGATGGCGTTCTTGGTCTAGGAGATTGGATGGCGAGTGGTCGTGCTGTGGAATTTGTGCAACAACACGATGAAGCAGAGGGGCAGGCAGACTCCATTCGTCGTAGGTTGCGACAGTGGAGAAGATGGCGTGATCTCGTCGCACAACTTGTCATTGGGCTTATGGTTGTATCTGTCACGGTATGGGCAGGCGGTGAGGTAGCAGCGATGCAGCTGCCTGCAGTCATGATTGCAGCCTTTGTCTTGGTGTTATTCCCACTCACGGAAGCTCTACTTCCTGTGGCAGATGCTGTGGAGCATATTCCGCAATATCGTGAATCGCTGAACCGTCTGCATCGGCTTGAAGATCATGAGGAGCATGCCCTTCCGAAAAGGAAGAGAGATGACCACGAGCAGGAGATTATGAATGAGAATGAGACGAATCGACGTATTCGCTTGCGCATATCTCCTAAGCTGAGAGCAGACATCGAGATTAACCGTGTCAGTTACCGTTATCCTTCCAGTGATGCCGATGCTGTTCAAGAAGTATCTCTCGATCTTCCCCAGGGGAAACGATTGGCCATCCTAGGACGCAGCGGTGGGGGGAAATCCACACTCCTGAAACTAATCCAAGGTGCAATTGTACCAACGAGTGGGAAAGTACTCATTAATGGTTTAGATGTGCCAACGCTACATGAAGACATGACGGATGCCATTGCGGTATTGAACCAAAGTCCACATCTATTTGATACTACAGTGGCGAATAATCTCCGAATTGGGCGTCCGGATGCTACGAATGATGAGATTCGGCAAGTGGCCGCACAAGTAGGTCTGGCTGAGCTGATTGAGTCTTTGCCACAGGCGTATAATACGCCGATGCTGGAGACCGGTTTACGTTTCTCTGGTGGGGAGCGGCAACGGATTGCGCTCGCACGGGTTCTGCTCCGTGAGACACCTATCGTGATTTTTGATGAACCGACCGTAGGGCTTGATCCGATGACGGAACGTGCACTGATGCGTACAATTCTGGACAGCATGCAGGGCAAAACGATGATCTGGGTAACCCATAATCTGATGGGCGCAGAGCAGATGGATGAACTTATTTTTATGGAAAAGGGAAAGATCGTCATGCAGGGTTCTCACGAACAACTGCTGGCAAAGGAAGAGCGCTATCGACGGCTCGTTGAGCTTGATCGACCTGGATGGGCAGACCGACAGAAACGAGAGAGTCCATTACCGCCTGTAGCTTCCAGATAAGATTGCTGGAGGCAATCTTGTGGGGATGGCACGATGGTTCACTGGTTCGGTGAATAGTAGATTAGAAGGGCTATCCCGTAATGAAATGAACCCTAATATAGGAACAGGTTTTTATTAATTCACCTGTTTACTATATGGGGGAGCATATCAGACGGAGATAGCCCTTTTAGTGTTATTTTGGAAGTAATGAATCTGACACACGCTATTCGCTATCCTTTTCCCGAATCGGAGATCTAACGAATCATAGAGTCGTTAGATCGTTAATTCAGTGCATTTTGGAGTTTTTGACACCGTTTTATGACGGAATAGCGTTACTGAGGTTCGTTGAATGTTGTATACTCTAGGCCTCTACAAGCAAAAGAATAATAGACGATAGACAGAGGCATGTACTAACGAGATACAGTACGGCTACCACCTGTTTGTGGTTTAAGCCTGCACGGAGCAGCCGATAATGCGCCTGACTTGCATCTGCTTGATAGATTGCTTTGCCTTGGATGAATCGTTTGATGACAACAAAAATATTGTCAAAGATCGGCACGCCAAGCGCTAGAATTGGGATAAAGAGCGATAGCGTAGTGGCTTGCTTGAATGCTCCATCCAGAGCGATAACAGCGAGAATAAAACCAAGGAATGTAGCGCCCGCATCCCCCATAAATACTTTTGCCGGTGGTTTGTTGTACTTGAGATAAGCCAAGGTTACACCCACTAGAATAATAGACATGAGCGCAGAATCACTTTGCCCTTTGACAACTGCAACGATGAACAATGTCACTGCCGAGATTGCCGATAATCCCCCCGCAAGTCCATCCATACCATCCGAGAAATTAATAACTGTAGTTACACCGAAGATCCACAGAATCGTCAGTATGAACTGAAGCCAGATTGGGAGCATGATGTACTCGGAATTCAGTGGGTTAACGAACCCAGTAAAGGCGATTCCCGAAAGGAACACAAGCACAGCTGCGGAGATCTGAATAATCATCTTAGGTAGCGCAGGAAAGTCTTTCCCTTTGGTTTTGTACCAATCATCAATGGTACCAATCGTTAAGAGAAGTATACCGCCGGCCACGAGAGCCGCCGTTTCCCACGAGAGTTCTTTGGTAAACATAATATATGTAAGGAAAAATCCGACGAATATCGCGTAACTAGCTGTTAATGGAATAGGCTGTCTATGTAATTTTCTCTCCACGTCTTCACGTGGCTTGTCTACAAAGTCCAGGCGATGAGCCAAACGACTGAGCGGCGGAATGAGCACCAGCACGACAGCAAAAGACAACATAAATGCCACAAGATATATCATAACTTCTCTTCGTTCACTCCTATCTTCACATTTCCTCTTATTATACGAGCTTAGCAGGAAATCTGTCGATGTCATTATTGTAACCAGACTAGATTAAAACTGGTGTTACATGTCTGTTTTTGAGACGCGTCCTAGAGATTCTGAGGCAGATACGGAGCAAAGTAACGATGGGCAGCATCTGTATTGTAGCCATCATCCCCTTGCCAGGTTGCGACAAATATAAAGTCACCAGAGCCGCCTTTGCCTCTTCTCGGCTTATCTGTTGGAACGAGCAGACCAGCTGCCGCCCAAATCTCAAGTAGTGCATCCCGTTCTTGTTTGCTGGAAGGAAAGAGAGCTTTCCACAGCTTCTCAAGTGAACGAGCACTATCTTTCGGATCGCCAGTCTGTGCAGCTTCCAGAAGGCTAACCAGGATGGCTTGATCTTCAGGGGTAACCTCGGAGACGGCATCAGTGTCCTTATATAGAAGCTCCAGATCCATCAGACAGTAGAGAAGCCAGCCGTGGCGAACACCACCCCATTTGATCCGTTCAAAATTGAGCACATTCAAATCTGCGTCTACGTATTCTTGATCCGATTGAAGTCGCAAGAAATTACAATCTCCGCAGGCGCTAGTATTGGCGTGTACAGCACGCCGCTCGAGATAAGTGTGCAGAGGAAGCTGTGACGTCAATGCCCAACTGGACAGGGCACTGCGTAAATGTACTTTTTTGGTGGACAAACTATGTAGAAATGCAGTAACCACTCGTTCTTGGAGTGTATCGTCTTGATGAATTTCGTGCAATCGTTGCACAATTTCGTCATGCGTAATCGTCAGCGGATCGAACATAACGCCTTGGCTCTTGGCATATTCAAAGTCTTCCCCTGAGAAGGGAGTGGACATGGATTTCCAGCCTCCGCCGCCCCAGAACGTACTCATCAGTATCTTAGCTGCTTTCTTGTCCATACAGGATGCCTCCTTATTGTAGATGTAATTCAAAAAGTCCGCTTTTGATTACGAAGAATGCCTGACGGCATCTCAGCATCAAATATGGAATTCAGCCGAAATAAGTGGGATGCTTACGAAGTTTGTTTCCTTCGGAAACAATGTAGTTGCTCACGTAGGTTTACCTACGCTCCACTACTCCATTTCTAGCTTCATCCCATCTTCTCGGTACTGAAAACCGTCCTTTTTGAACACGCACTTATTGTAGTTGTAATTCAATCTAGGTTTTTTGATAAATAGGTTAAGTTGTTTAGTTTAGAGCGGTTAGATCCCTTATTCTTCTGCTGTATTCAGAATCATGTTTACAAGACCAGGAAACTGTGTGTTCAAATCGTCCTTTCGTAGGGAATAGAAGTGTTGCTTGCCTTCAATGCGTGGCTTAATCACGCCAGCTTCACGCAAAATTTTGATGTGATGGGACAACGTGGATTTCGATATACGATCTACTTCGAAGGCGGAACAGTTCTTCTCACCAGAGCTGGCTAAGCAATGTGCAATTTTCATACGAATGGGGTCACCGAGCGCGTTACACACTGTAGTCAGCTTCATTTCCGAAGCCATAGGAATAGTTGGAGTTCTCATATCTATGACGTTAGCATAATCAGCGTCTTCTTTCAATGTTTGAAAAATTTCGAACTAAGTATTGTTATAGGTTGTAAAGTGTGTTACATTTCTTTTTGTTCATTTCGAAAAAAATCGAACTAAAATATAAAGTTAGCCTATTAGGAGGATTACAATGACCACATTATTAAACAACTATTTCCGCTTATTCGATGCTTCCCGAGCAGATGAGCGTGCAATGCAAGATCTATTGTCCCTATTTACACCTGATGCAGAGATTGTATTAAACGGAACGAGCAGAAAAGGATTCGAAGGATTCATGAAGGCGTTCTATGAGTACAACAGTGATGTCAAACATATGTGGGAGAAATGGGAGCTTCAACCGGATGGCAGCTATCAGACGAATTGGGCGGTATGCGGGCAGTCTGCAGATGGTACCGTATATGCCAAAACAGGGATTGATATTGCCCGGTTGAACGACGCAGGACAGATTGTATATCTGGAGAACGTGCAGAACGATAAGGATGCCTTCAGTAAATATAATCAGTAATTTGGGTTAAGTATTCTCGGACGGCTAGGCGTCGCTTAGAAGCTGTTCTCCGAATTTGCTTTTGATGCAAAAAGTATGATTAACGGAACGATCCTTATTGATTATGAAACTTAGCTGAATTAATCCTAAGAAGACTGCCTGCAAAGGCAGTTTTTTGTATGCTTTTCTTAGCTGAGCTGAGAAGTGGAGAATGCTAATAGGGAGTAATGAGGTAATCATATCTGCTGTATAAGAGATTCGACATCGTTGTATGATATAATATAGACCAAATATATACAGCGGAGGTCTGAATTGGAGAAGAATATGAAATGGGGATTAGTCATTTTGGCGATGGGGGCAGGTAGTTTTTTTCTATCGCGAACTTCTTATGATGTGTTGAATGTGATCTATGACGTATCTGTTATCATCGCGATTATTCTTATTTACGTTTTAGTTTTTAGGAAGAAAAAACAATAAAAGACTGAAGCATGAATCCCAAAGCTCCATTAAAATGATGATTAGAATTACTATCCGCAAGACGTACGCAAGGCGATGACGTGAATAAGAGAGTGAGGTTGGCTATGTATCTTATTGCGCTGGTCACACTTGTTATTACAGGCTTGATAGCTATACTTCATATCGTATTTGATCTCAAGGCGTTGGGCGATGGCATTGCTCTATTCGTGAAAATATCTAATTTGTTATTTTGGTTATCCTTATTATTCTTTGTTCATAAGATGCCGACGAAACCAAGGGAAGACAGGAAATAGGAATCGCGAGACTAAACGTGTAACGAAGACACCATCTGCGTAACAAACACAACAACAAACAGGCTCCACTGTTCATCAGCAGGAAGCCTGTTATTTATGTTGTTCAGCTGTTCAATCGTTGGTTTCAGTCCTTGAACGAATGTTCTTACTGATGCATCGTTCTATTCTGAAAAGCAGCAATGTCCGCATATTCTTCCTCGAACTTACGGGATATGCGGATGAAGATCGGCAGCAGCTCACGATACACCCGAACATGCTCCTGATCTGGCTTATGCCGATGTGTCGAGCCGATCATCTCGGATACAACGCTGAGAGAATCAATCTCTCCAAGAGCATACAGTCCTAGCACTGCGGCACCAAGGCAAGAGCTCTCAATGCTCTCGGGAATGATCACATCCTGATCGAAGATATCGGCCATCATCTGACGCCAGAGCTCGGAACGAGCGAAACCGCCAGTGGCTTGAATTTTGGTGGGGCGACCAATTTTCTCTTCAATTGCAAGCATGACAGTATATAGGTTGAAGAGAACTCCTTCTAGTGCAGCGCGAATCATATGTTCCTTCTTGTGATGCAGCGTCAGCCCGAAAAAGGAGCCTCTAGCGCTTGGATTCCAGAGTGGTGCACGTTCACCCGTCATATATGGATGGAATAGTAACCCCTCCGAACCTGCAGGTACATTTTCCGCAACACGGGTTAGCACTTCATACGGATCAATCCCCAGACGTTTCGCTGTCTCAACTTCAGAGGCGGCAAACTCATCTCGAATCCAGCGGAAGATCACGCCGCCATTGTTCACAGGACCACCAATCACCCATTGATCCTCTGTTAGTGCGTAACAGAAGAACCGACCTTTCGGATCGGTTACCGGTTGATCCACGACAGTGCGGATC
Source organism: Paenibacillus sp. MER 99-2 (assembly GCF_023714095.1). NCBI lineage: Bacteria > Bacillati > Bacillota > Bacilli > Caryophanales > Paenibacillaceae > Paenibacillus > Paenibacillus sp. MER 99-2. Next base: position 421,230 of record NZ_JAMAUZ010000003.1, read on the forward strand.
GCTCCGCTCGTACCGATGGTTACAGCTACAACACCAGGATCAATCGCGTTTACCCCTAGATTGGAAAGTACCCCATCACTAGCTCCAATGACAAATGGTGTGGTAACCGCAATGCCCATCTCCTGAGCATATTCTGGATGCAGTCCCTGACGGAGGACATGCGTTGTTGGTACAAGCTTTGATAGATGTTTCGGTGTAATGCCCGCCACCTGTAATGCTTCCTCATCCCAATCCAGCTTCTCCAGATTCATAAGCCCGGTCGCTGAAGCCATGGAATGATCAATCACATATTGGGAGAACAATTTATAGAAAACATATTCTTTCATGGAGATCAATTTGTGTGTCTGTTGGAACAGTTCCGGTTGATCACGAGTGAGCCACATGATTTTGGTCAAAGGCGACATTGGATGAATGGGTGTTCCTGTTCGAAGATAAATGTCATGACCATTCATATCGGACTGGAGCGCTTTCGTCCATTCGGCGCTGCGATTATCCGCCCACGTCATGGCACGCATCAATGGTTTGCCATGTGCATCCACAGGCAGAATGCTGTGCATGGCTGAACTAAACGAGACAAATAGGATCTCATCCGGGTTCACCTCCGCCTTGGAGGTAGCCTGTTTAACCGATGCGATGACGGCTTGAAAAATATCCTCCGCATCCTGCTCTGCGATGGCAGGTGTCGGGGTGTGCAGCGGATAATCCGCACTGCCTTGAGATACAATGGTTCCATTTTGCTTGAACAGAACCGCTTTGGTAGAAGTTGTGCCGATATCTACGCCGATCATATAGGGTGAAGAAGCCATTTTGTCATCCCTCTTTCTGCGGTATTTATCTACAGATAAGAATATCAGAGTTGAGGGATGGATCAAAATGTATTGATGCTTAGTCCTTCACCGCGCCTGCGGCAATATCGGAAATAAACTGACGGCTGATGAACAGAAACATAATGATCAAAGGGATAACGGCGAGCAGTGTACCTGCAATGACCATGGCATAATCCGTGTTGTACAGACCATTCAATTGCGAAAGGGCGATTTGCAGTGTGTATTTTCGCTCGTCTGTCAGTACGATCAGGGGCCACAGATAATCATTCCATACGCCAATGAAGGTGAATGCCCCAAGGAAAGCAAAGGCAGGCCGCAAAATGGGCAAAGCCACATTCCAATACAAGCGGAAGAAGTTGCACCCATCAATTCGACCAGCATCCAGCAGGTCGTTCGGAATGGACTCCGTCGCATACTGGCGAATCCAGAATATACCGAAGGCATTTACCATGCCCGGAATAATGAGTGCTTTGAACGAGCCGACCCAGCCAAACGTCGCCATGAGCACGAAGGATGGAACTAAGGATAGCTGCGAAGGCACCATCATGGTGGCGATAAGCAGCACGAAAAGCCATTTTTTCCCCGGGAATTCGAACTTCGCAAACGCAAATCCTGCCAAAGAATCAAAAAACAGTACCAATATAGTGACCATGCCAGCTACAAATAACGTATTGAGAAAAGCACCCCAGAAGTCAATCTGCTGCAACACACGCGTAATATTGTTCCACATCTCGCCCCCAAACCACAGCTTGGGTGGGAAAGTATAAATATCCGATGTTGTCCGTGTAGACATCACGATCAGCCAATAGAACGGGAACATGGAAATGATCATGCCCCCGATGAGTCCGATATACAACACTACCGATTTGAGAGATCTGGACGTCATGAGCACTACCCCCTTGTCATGGTCACATCAGGATGATTTGCCTTGAACGAGCTTCCAGTTCACGATCGAGAATAGAGCGATAATAAGGAACATTCCCCAACCTACAGCAGCACCATAGCCAAAGTAATTGTTGATGAACGATTCGCGGTAGAGATAGAGGACAATCGTCATACCGGCAGCGCCTGCACCACCATCGTTGCCTACGAGAATTTGTGGTTCCGTAAAGAGCTGCATGCCCCCAATGGTGGAGGTGATCACAGTAAACAGAATGACAGGTCGGAGCATCGGAATGGTGATTCGGAAAAAGGATTGAATGCTAGAAGCACCATCAATCTTGGCAGCTTCGTATAAAGTATGAGGAATGCTCTGTAGTCCAGCTAGGTAGATGACGGCATTGTATCCCGTCCAGCGCCAGACAACCATGGAAGAAATCGCGACCTTAATGCCCCATGGTGCATTTAGCCACTCGACCACGGGGAGTCCGACCGATTGCAGCAAATAATTGAGGAAGCCGTAGTTGTTGGCAAATAATGCGCCAAAGATGATAGCGACAGCAACAATAGACGTTACGTTGGGGAGGAAGTAGCCTACCCGGAAGAGGGTTTTAAACTTTACAAACGGTGCATGTAGCAGAAAGGCTACGATTAAGGCAAAGAAGAGCATCGGGATCGTCGAGTAGATCCAGATCATGAACGTATTGCCCACCGCTTGCCAGAACTCTACATCTGTCAGTAGATATTTAAAATTGTTCAGCCCGTTATACGTCATGACTCCGATGCCATCCCACTTATGGAAGGCTAGGTATAGCGAGAAACCAATCGGAAATAGACCAAAGACGGCAAATAGTAGGTAAAATGGAGAGATGGCGATATAAAGTGCCCGATGCTGCCAGATGCGTGACAGGAGTGACTTTTCTTGAATCAGATCTGGGCGTGCAGTTCCAGGGTCAGGATTCATTCGCGTCGTTTCGGTTGCGGCCATATCAATTCCTCCTTTGCGATTCACAATGACTTCGGATTTTGGTAAGACGATGATCCTACTTCAACCTTGATCAACATGGTCAAGGGAACCAAGCTGATCTATCGCTGAAGTTCTCGTTCAACGCGCTGTACCGTATCTGTCCACACTTGCTGTGGATCACTATTTTGCTTCGCAATGTCATTCAACCGCCGAGTAATGATATTGTGTACCGATGGATAACGTTCTCCGAAGAAAGCATCCGGAACCTGCTGTGCTGAGGCAGCAAATACAGGTCCTGTCGCTTGCCCACCGAAGAAAGGTTCCTCTTCCTTCATAGCTGGTTGATCGAATACCCCCGGTGCCGATGGGAATAAGTTTAACGTTTGATATTGCTCCAATTGATTTTCAGGGCTTTGCAGCCAGCGAATAAGCTCGAATGCTTCTTGGGGATGTTTACTGGATTTCAGAATAGATAGAAACGAGCCGCCGTTATTCCCATCTCCGCCAGGTGCTCGCGTTACACGCCATTGACCCGATGTATCAGGAGCAGCCTCCTGCAACACCTGTTTCATCCACACCGCACCGACAAATGAGGCAATCTCACCATTATTCATCGCTGCATTCCAGGTTGGCGTCCAGCCATCTGCATTGGCGAGCAGTCCTTTTTGCTTAAAGGCTACCGCAGTATCCCAGCTTTTGCGCACCAGAGGGGAATCCATGCCAATAAAGGAGCCGTCAGGTCGGAAGTAACGCTCAGTCCCTTGGGACAACACTTGGTTGTAAACGCTTCCAATATTATCGGTCAGAAAAACCTTGCCTCCGAGTGCTTCCTTCAATTTCTCTCCTGCTGCTGCATAAGCGTCCCAGCTATCCATTTGACGAGCAACCTCTTCCGGTTCTGAGGGAAGTCCGGCTTCCTTGAATAGATCAGCACGATAAAATAGTGCGGTCGGCCCGGTATCCATAGGGAATCCAATCATCTGTCCACTTGGCGTGACGCCTTGCTTCCATTTCCACTCTAAATATTGATCCTCTATTTCACCTGCTCCAAGGTCATACAAATTATAAAAGCGATCTTCACTGGGGAAAAGCTCCATGATCCAATCGTTTAGGGCTACGATATCCGGCTCACCTGAACGTGCGGCAAGTGTCGTCTTTAGCTTGGCTTTGAAATCACCGCCAATTTTCTGAGCAGTCAGCTCAATATTAGGGAATTTCTCTTTGGCCTTGGCAATCAGCTTGTCGTCAATAGAACGATTCCAATACCATAATGTAAGCGCTACCTTTTTATTGTTCGCTGAATCGTTTGGTTCCGACCAGATGGAGCATCCGCTCACCAGCAGGACGCAGACCAGGATGACAGCTACCCAGTATGTTCTTTTCCGGCGGATCATGTGCATAACCCCCTCATCGATATGTTCAAGGCATGATGTTACTTTGGACTACAACATAAGTGTATGAGTAGTTTCTAAACTCATACCCAATATTCCTCAAATGAAACAAGAATTTGTGACAATATGAGAAGTTATTCGGAAAGTTCATTGCACTTTTTTTAACAGTTACTTTAAATTTAAAAGTTACTTGACACATGATAATTTTTATTCTAAACTAACTTACATAAAGTAACTAATGATAATAACAAAAATATAGATACGTACTGTCCTATATATTTGCTCTAACACTCACACGAGAATGAAGATACATTCTCGGATAGTGCTGCCAGTGAATATACGTTCAATTAAACGTTTTACACGATAATGGAGAGGACAGAAATAACCTAAAGAAACGAAGTGTTCGCCTTTATCCCCGAATTTAATCCTTGGAGGAGTGATTCAATAAAATTTGGGGATAACAGCGATCGGAAGGTTATTCTGTCATCGGAATGGTTAGTGTTAACATTTTTAAGTTGAACTTATGTAGAGTACGATGAGATGGCTTAACAGGAGGAACAAACATGATTAATTCACATATTATAAAGCTACTTGCCCCTAAAATTCAGACTTTTCCGAGTGGAAAATACTTCATATACCTCGTGGGACCGATTAAGCTTCCGGTCAACCTGGATGGAGAGACACACACATTCCAGTGGTATAGCTGGTTGAAGTCTGATCGAGCGATGGAAAGTGGCGAACTGATTGAATCACTTGCTACGGCAGAGCTTGCAGAGCGTCAACAATCCAGCGTGTTGGTATACGGCGATTTCGCTGAAGCACAAGAAGCTTTGATTCGGATGCATAGCATCTGTCATACAGGCGACATTTTTGGCAGCAAACGTTGTGACTGCGGCTTCCAACTGGAGCAATCCATGAAGATGATCGCTGCTCACGGTGCGGGTGCACTGTTCTATCTTGCTAACCATGAAGGTCGCGGTATTGGTCTGTTCAGCAAAGCTATGGCTTATCTGTTGCAGGAAGAAGGCTTGGATACGGTCGATGCGAACCTGCAACTTGGATTCACTGATGATGCACGTAATTATGATGATGCGATTGCTGTATTGCGTGCGCTTCGTTCAACACCGGTTACTTTGATTACGAACAATCCTCGTAAGCTTGCTGCACTGCAAGAGGCGGGATTGAACGTAGGTGGACGTGTTCCGCTGTGGGGCGATCGTTCAGCCTTTAACGAAAAGTATCTGCAGACCAAAGTGAGCCGTTCTGGTCACTTGGCGGACGCGGATACGTTGCTTCCGCACGCACAAGCTTAACGTATACGTGTAGGCTGGTACCGTTTAGAAATGATCGACAAGGGTTTCGATAATGGAATGCTTATCGTTAGAGCAATGTGAGTTTAGATAAACGCTGCTGTCATCACCTCCTCGTGAGGGGACGGCAGCTTTTTTGGGTCTGAATAACCTGCATCGCTTGCCGTTAACAGAGCATGGAATATACAATATAGGCATCTGATTTACGTAGGGGGAGCCGCATGCCTTTTCAGGGACAGCGTATTTTGCCAGCTGCCAAGAGTATGAAGCAATTTGAAGCGATGATTGAAGGTCCGCATCAATATGGGGTAATGTTAGATACCCATATTGCGCAGCTTCAGAGCTTGCTGGATGAAGCGCGACGGCGAGACAAACAAATATTGCTGCATGCCGATCTCATCCAGGGACTCAAAAATGATGAATACGCCGCAGAGTATCTATGTCAGCACATTCGCCCAGCAGGGCTGATCTCAACACGAGCAAGTGTTATACAGAAAGCAAAGCAAAAGGGAATTACGGCCATTCAGCGAATATTCTTGCTCGATACCAATGCGCTGCAGAAGAGCTATCATTTGCTGACGAAGACTCAGCCTGATTTTATAGAGGTGCTGCCTGGCATTATTCCGCATATTATTACGGAGGTCTCTGATCGAACGGGCATACCGATCATTGCAGGTGGACTAATTCGTTCGGCTCACGAGGTGGAGCTTGCACTACAAGCCGGAGCAACAGCCGTTACGACGTCCAATACGGACTTGATCCGTCATTTTGGGGAATCGCTTACATAGTCATTAAACAGGAGGTTGTTTGGATGGAAAAATATATTATGGCGCTGGATCAGGGGACGACGAGTTCCCGAGCTATTTTGTTTAACCGGAATGGAGAGATTGTGCATACTGCTCAGCAGGAATTCCCGCAATATTTTCCCAAGCCCGGGTGGGTTGAGCAAAATGCGAATGAAATCTGGAGTTCCATCCTGGCAGTTATGGCATCATGCCTCGCGGAGAGCGGAATTAAACCAGCTCAGATTGCCGGAATTGGAATCACGAATCAGCGTGAAACGGTAGTTGTATGGGACAAAGAGACCGGGCGTCCGATCTATAACGCAGTTGTGTGGCAGTCCATACAGACAGCCGAGATCTGTGATGAGCTGAAAGGGAAAGGACTCGGCGATCTCTTCCATCGCAAAACAGGCCTGCTTATTAATCCATATTTCTCAGGAACTAAAGTGAAGTGGATTCTGGATCATGTGCCTGGTGCACGAGAGCGTGCGGAACAGGGAGAATTGCTGTTTGGCACGATTGATAGCTGGCTGATCTGGAAACTTAGTGGGGGCACACATATCACCGATGTGTCTAACGCTTCACGTACACTCCTGTACAATATTTATGAATTACAGTGGGATGAGGAAATATTGGATATTCTAGATATCCCGAAGGTGATGTTGCCGGAAGTACGCGGATCATCCGAAGTGTATGCATACACGACAGAATATCATTTCTTTGGTCATAAGATCCCGATTGCAGGTGCGGCAGGTGACCAACAGGCAGCGTTATTCGGTCAGGGCTGTTACACCAAGGGCAGTATGAAAAACACCTATGGCACAGGCTGCTTCATGTTGATGAATACAGGTGAGGAGCCTGTGCAATCCGATCATGGGCTTATTACTACGATTGCCTGGGGCATTAATGGCAAGGTAGAGTATGCCTTAGAAGGCAGCATCTTTGTGGCAGGCTCAGCGGTGCAATGGTTGCGAGACGGCCTTAGAATGCTGCGTTCATCACGAGATAGTGAAGATTATGCCGCACGTGTTCCATCGACGGATGGGGTATATATGGTGCCCGCCTTTGTTGGACTAGGTAGTCCTTATTGGGATAGTGAAGTGAAGGGAGCCGTATTTGGTCTGACACGTGGGACGACGAAGGAGCATTTTATCCGGGCTACGCTTGAAGCACTGGCCTACCAGACGAGAGACGTGCTTGCTGCAATGGAGACTGATTCGGGAATTGTGGTAAATGAACTACGAGTAGATGGCGGGGCGGCCGCCAATGATTTCTTAATGCAGTTCCAAAGTGATATTCTGGGCATTCCTGTCGAACGCCCTACGGTGAATGAAACGACTGCATTAGGTGCAGCATACTTGGCAGGGCTTGCTGTAGGTTATTGGAATAGCGCAGAGGAATTGAAGGATCATGAGAACACGGAGCGTGAGTTTCAACCGGTGATGGCACCTGAGCAACGAACCGAACTATATGCAGGTTGGCAGCGGGCGGTAGCGGCAGCAATGGCATTCAAATAAGTGGTAATAGGCAAAAAGGGGATTTGCACTTTATCATTAAACATATGGAATAGCTGATATTTACTGGTGGAAAATGATGCATAAATTACAGGGGATATCTTCCTGTGTAACAAAATCCATATACCCACTATTAGGAAAAGTTAAGCCTTAGTGGTTCAGTTTGAAAATCCATCCTTGTCATTATGAAAAATTTAAAATTTTTTTGAATAATGTGTCATTTCAGGACTTCACGCCGTTCAAAATGTGTGTTAGGATTGGGTTACAAGTTAAAAAATGATGTCTGGAGATCGGGAGAGACCACGTACCGCTCAGCAATTGCTGTAGCGAATGACGTGGTCTTTTTTTTGTTCTTTTGCGGATAAAATAAAGGGAATGAATGGGAGTGAGACGGATGACGGCTTCTTTCTCAGCGATCAATCGTACGGCATATTTGCAAGACATGGCGAATGCACATTTTGACATATTGGTTATTGGAGGTGGCATCACGGGAGCAGGTATTGCACTGGATGCAGCTTCCCGTGGATTGAAGACAGCCGTTGTGGAAATGCAGGATTTTGCGGCGGGAACCTCCAGTCGTTCCACCAAGCTGGTTCATGGAGGTCTGCGGTATTTGAAGCAGTTTGAAGTGAAGATGGTCGCTGAGGTAGGTCGTGAGCGAGCTGTCGTATATGAAAATGGACCGCATGTGACCACACCTGAACCGATGTTGTTGCCGATCTATACGGCAGGTACTTTCGGTCGGTTCAGTACATCCCTGGGATTAATGGTGTATGACCGATTAGCCGGCGTGAAGTATAGTGAACGGCGCAAAATGTTAAATGCCGGGGCAACAGCAGACATGGAGCCTTTACTGGGCAAAGAGGGACTGTTAGGCAGCGGACTTTACGTTGAGTATCGCACGGACGATGCAAGGCTGACCATTGAAGTAATGAAAGAAGCGGTACGTTTTGGGGCGCAGGCTGTGAACTATGTGAAAGCGGACGGATTCATTAAAGAAAACGGTCAAATCATCGGTATCCAGGCGACGGATCAAATTCATGGTCATTCTTATCAGCTTCGAGCAAGCAAGGTCATCAATGCTTCAGGTCCGTGGGTGGATGAGCTGCGTAAGGCGGATGGTTCCCGTGAAGGCAAGACTTTACAGATGACCAAAGGCATTCACTTAGTGTTCGACGGTTCACGATTTCCGTTAAGGCAGGCGGTTTATTTTGATACACCTGACGGAAGGATGGTATTTGCGGTTCCGCGAGATGGCAAAACCTATGTAGGCACAACAGACACCGTGTATACGGATGATCCGGCACATCCATTGATTTCTGAATCTGATCGAGATTACGTGATCCATGCGATCAACGGCATGTTCCCTCAGATGAATATTCGTGCGGAGGATGTAGAGTCTGGCTGGGCAGGGGTGCGCCCACTCATCCATGAAGAGGGTAAAGATCCCTCTGAAATTTCTCGTAAGGATGAGGTTTGGGTATCGCCTTCAGGGCTGATTACGATTGCTGGAGGTAAATTAACGGGGTATCGTAAAATGGCTGAAATGGTCGTAGATTTGGCTGCTCGCCAGTTGGAGAAGGAAACAGGGCGATCGGTGAAGGCGTGCTTGACCAAAAAGATGCCGATCTCCGGAGGCAATGTAGGCGGTTCTGCTGGATTCGAATCCTATGCAGAACGTAAAATTAAGGATGGCGTTGCACTTGGGTTAGAGCGCCGTGCGGCTGAACGGCTGGCACGTACCTATGGTTCGAATGTGGATGCTCTCTATGATCGGATGCCCGATCCACGAACGAAAGCCGAGTGGCATGGGTTGCCACCGGAGCTGTTGTTAATGCTCAAGTATTCGATAGAAGAAGAAATGACGGTGACTCCTGCCGATTTCTTCGTAAGGAGAACGGGTGATTTATTTTTCCGTATTAACGAAGTTCGAGCGTGGAAGACCGCTGTTGTTCGTTATATGAGCGAACGTTTATTGTGGACAGATGAACAGACAGAAGGGTATAGACAGGAACTGGATCGCTTGCTGCTGGAGGCATCTGGCAAAAAGTAAGGCAGGATTTCGACACTGGGGGTCGAATGGAACATGTAAGCGCGTAATTTAGAAAGGGGCTACATCCATGACATTGCAGATCGGAATCATTGGAACAGGTTGGTTCAGTAAGGTTCATGCAGATATTCTAGCAAAAATGGAAGGTGTACGTGTCGCTGCCGTTCTTGGTACAACACAAGAGAAAGCGGAGGCAATGGCTTCTGTATATGATGCTGCTGGTTATGGTGAGCTGGAGCATATGTTGGACGGTCAGAAGTTAGACGCTGTCTACATCTGTGTACCTCCAATGTCTCACGGTTCAATAGAAGCTGAACTGATCCGTCGTAACATCCCATTCCTGGTGGAGAAACCACTCAGCACAGGCATGGATATCCCGAAACAAATCTTGTCACAAGTACAAAAGACGGGATTGCTAACCTCCGTAGGCTATCACTTCAGATACCAGGAGGCAGCTCAGGTACTACGGGAAGCGATGCAAGAGCAGACCGTTGGAATGGCGCTTGGACGCTGGATGGGCGGCATGCCTGGCGTGGCTTGGTGGCGTAGACAAGAGGGCTCCGGAGGTCAATTCGTAGAACAGACTACACATATTGTGGACTTATTACGGTATTGCGCAGGTGAAGTGACCGAGGTGTATGCTGTTGCCGCTCAGCGTATTATGCATGAGAAGCACGACCATGTTACAGTATCGGATGTAGCTAATGTTTCCATCAAGCTGCAGAGTGGTGCGATTGCCAGTATTGCGAACACTTGCCTACTCCCCGATGGTGAGGGTGGTGCAGGGCTACAGTTCTATACCGAAGCAGGCGTGTGGGATTGGACACCGGAACGTCTTCTGCTTCCGAGTGCGGCTCGTCATGCAATGGCAGGACAGGAAATTCCGGCAGGGCATAATCCATATGAACGGGAAAATGAAGCATTCATCCACGCTCTTCGCACAGGGGATCGTTCACGCATTCTCTCCGATTATGCAGATGCATGTCGCACCCAAGAGATTACGACCGCAGCATTAGCGTCAGCCGAGTCTGGATTGCCCGTGCAATTACAGCCCCTGAAGGAGCTTTCTCATTAAAGCGCAGGTAAAGCTCGTTAAAGCGTAATTCATATTCTTTGATTATTAATTAAATTACATCGGTGAATATAAAGGTAATGAAAGACGCCTGACAGCGGAAGTGATCCGAGGATCTACCGCAGTCAGGCGTCTTCGTGTTGCACATATTTATTCAGCCAATCGCTAAGCAAGCTCAATAACGACAATTACTTTGGCGGATAAGATGGCTTAACCAACTGGATGATGCTATCGTTTCAACCATTCAGACGACCATCCATAAATCTGATTAATGACGGGTTCAATGGCTCTACCTTTAGGTGTTAGCTCGTATTCAACCCGAGGAGGAATTTCAGGATACATATGCCTTGTGACAATGCCTTCCGTCTCCATCTCTTTCAGACGCTCGGATAATAGTCGTCCGCTAATAGCCATCTCCGATTCAAGCTCCGTAAACCGTTTGGGTCCAGATAAGAGTTGATACATGATCAACAGCACCCACTTCTTACCGATAATATCCATGGCTTGTGTGATCAGACAGGGACTTGGGGACTTCACTTTTCTCAATCTCAACGTGTTCACCTCGATTCAAGGAAGATAGATGACATAGTTCATGTATATAAAGAATTGGCTCTCTGCCACTCTAACGAAAATAAAGGACAATCAAGTCAACGCAAGTTACTAAGTTACTACTAATAATACTGTAACATACCTTTTGTACGTATTATACACCATTTATCAAAAAATTACTTGATTAAATAATCTTATTATTATATACTCACTTCATAAAAGTAAGTTAATGATTTTTAGTCTGTATTATATGTATACATATAATTATGCTGGGATGTATCACCTTTAGCTGAAGCGAAAGATAGAGTTACCTCGGTAACCTTTACATAGAATGAAGACGAAGAGACCTTTAAATTGAAGTACGATTAGTACAACAACTAACATGACATATTAAAACGGAGGAACATACATATGAGAATTTTAGGATATATTTTATTAGTTGTGCTTGCAGGTGTATTTGTAATGACGGGGTATAACAAGGTTGTGGGTGCGGATATGATGGTACAGACCTTTGACAGCTTCTCTTATCCAAAATGGACCATGTATCTGATTGGCGGTGTTGAGCTTCTAAGTGCCGTTGGATTGTTAATTCCACGTACCCGTGTTCTGGCTGCTGGCTTGCTGACGTTTATCCTGATCGGGGCTGTAGGAAGCCACTTGATCTATGGACAGTATGGAGCTATTCCTTTCCCAGCGGTGCTGCTGGTGGCTAATATTGTTGTTCTGATTGTGAGTCTGCGTCAGATGGAAGATACGGATATTGAAGCGGTACAAGCTTAACGTTCAATTTCACATAGTCATATCAAAGAGAGGATTGCTGTAAGATAAACAGCAATCCTCTCTTTGATTTATGTCCGTAGAACCGTCCGCCGCAAAGGCTAATCACAAGCATGGTGAATGGCTCGGTTCATAGACTACGTTGTGCACGTGTAATGATTCGCCGTGTATGCTTAGTATCCGATTGTTCAGCCCAGTTGTTACATATCTGACGAACCCAATCAGGATTGGACTTGCTGGCATCGTTCAGCCAGTTACTGACGGAGTCTTGTACGTATTTAACCGTATCTGACTTTACATGCTCAAGCAGGGGGAGGGCGAGCTCGGGTTGCTCTTTTAGCTGCTGAATATGTTTGGACCAGACACCATGCGGTCTTATCACTTCTATGGCGAAGCGTCGAATAAGTGGGTCTGGGTGGGTTACCCAGTGGGTGAGGAGTTCTAATGCTTCTGACAGCTCGGCGGTGACAGGGGATCGAACGGCCATCCAGGCGATTTCTCTCACGCCAAAATGATGATCAGCTGCAAATGGAGTGATTCGCTCTAATTTATCTGCTAGATTCAGACGAGAATCTAATCCAATGATATATGCAGCCCAGCAGCGTACACCATCGGATTGATGCTCTGCAAGGGCAGAGAAGAGAGAAGATCGCCCCTGAAAATCTTGTTTATCCATAATTTGTAGCCATCCACTGGCAATAGCGGGAATGATCTTCATAATACGATGCTCCCTCATTTGAGCTATCTGTTCAATGATTTCATGGCTCTCGTTAGGTATTCCCCTTTCAAGAATAATCTGTTGAAATAGCAGCAGATGATCAACGGCCAGCCATTCCGTGAGATTCACAGATTCGATCTGCCCGGCTTGTAATAGCTGAAGGACATGCTTCGGGATGTCCTTGGCTGTGCGTGCACCTTTTCTCGAAAGAATGCCTTCAGTTACAGGCTGAACTGTTTTGTGGTTCATTACAATATGCCTCCTTAAAAGTATCTAGTTAATCTACACGATACAATGGGTGGAGGATTAGAGATGTAATGCACCTTACAAATGCTAGCTTGTACTAAGGTTGGCCGTCATTTCTTCGCGATGTACCGATATGGTCTTATATCCGGTACGAATACGGCCTGCTCTCATAAGCTCCTGAAGTGCAACGGTAACGGACTCACGGGTGGCTCCCGCCATCCAGGCAATCTCCTGATGAGTGATGGCACAATTGATCCGGCAATACTCGCCTTCTTCGCTTGATCCAACCTGAGCGGTGAGCCGAATGAGGTTATGCATGATTTTATCGTGTAGAGTCCCCAAAGCGAATTTCTGTGTCAACTCACTCATGCCTTGGATGCGCTCACTCAGCACTTTCATTAGGTTCATCATGAATCTGGGATGTTCGATAAGAAATTTTTCAAATCGTTGCCTGTTCATCAGGCATATGTCACATTCCTCCATTGTTTCGATATACAGCATACGAGTGCCAAGTGAAATGCCATTCATCTCTCCAAACACGTTACCTTCACCGAGCATATCCAGTGTAAATTGCTTACCCTCTACATTTATCGTGTATAGGCGGACGGTTCCCTTTTTCACAAAATAGAACCCTTCTCTAAACTGGTCGGGAGTTTGTATTAATGTATCTTTGGGGAGGGTCGTGATCGACGTCATCCTGTCCATTTCAATCAGGTCGGGTTCTGATAAGCAAGCCATGAGATTAAATTGGGATAAATATCGAATATTCTCCATACGATTCCTTTCCACTCCATAGGATGTATTGATCAAAAAAAAGAACCCACAGTGATCAACGGGTTCTCTTGCAGGCGGGCTTCCCGAATCGGAAGGTCTCCAAAAATATTAATAATATATGCATTATATTTAGTGCAGGTTCAATAGACTGAACAACCTCTTATAGCAGTTTCTTGAGCTGAGAGACACGCCCTTGGCTAATGCCTAACTTCTCGGCAATTTGCTGTTGGGCTAAACCTGGATTTTGTTCAACAATTTCCTTCATTTGTTGCAGCATACGTGCCGTTTTCGGACGAAGATCCGGGTATTCGGTTCCTGTAGCTGCTTGGCCTTCTTCCCATTCCGAAGATGAGTTAGTAGCGGGTTTGCCAGCAGGACGCTCCACGGGTGCAGGAGCCTGTTTAGTCTGAGGTACGAACCAGTCGGGAGTGTCATCTGGGTGCTTTAATTGAATTGCACAAGTCCGGCAGATGAATTGCTCTTTGAAATACATTTCCGTATCCACGTCACCGCAAAAAATACACAATGTTGATTTGTACTTTCTCAAAATCAACTCTTTCCCTTCAATGAAAAACTCGAGAGGATCGCCGATATGGATTTCCATCGTATCCCGCATTTCTTTGGGAAGGACAATTCGTCCAAGGCGGTCCAGAGATCTCTTCATTCCGGTTCTTTTCATCGCATCTCCCCCGCAATATTAGCAATTAAAACCTGTCCTTATTGTAAGGAAGAAAGGGCTTTAATACAACAATAATATTTCAAAAAATAGGGATAATTCCATCTATTATGGGAAAATAAGACTGGAAAGAATAGGCGCAACGGCTAAAGTGAACAACGCGGCAAGCACCATGGAGATACTTGATATGGTTCCAGTCAACGAACTCAGCTCAAAAGCCTTCGAGGTTCCCGTTCCATGGGCACCGGTTCCAAGGAGTGTTCCGCGAGCAATCTCTCCATCAATGCGAAGCATTTTAACGATTGAAGGACCCATAATCGCGCCAAGCAGCCCTGTGATAATCACGAATACGGCAGTCACTGCCGGAATTCCACCAATCGTAGCCGAGACATTCATGGCAATCGGCGTGGTGATGGATCTTGGGATAAGGCTGTGCACCAGCCCGGGGTCAAGACGCATCCATTTGGCGAGCAGGGCAGAAGAGAGAACGGCAACGATAGAGCCTGTCATGACACTGAAGACAATCTCCGAAATATGTTTTTTGAGAATATGGAAAAAGGTATAGAGCGGCACCGCAAAGGCAACCGTTGCAGGCTGCAATAATAAACTAAGCCACTTGCCACCACTGCTGTAGGCGGCATAATCTGTGCCAGTTGCAAGCAGTACACCAACGACAAGAAGAGGCGTAATGAGCAGCGGAGACAGATACACTTTGGGCAGGCTGCGATACATTCGTTTGGCAATCCAGTAAATTCCGACAGTTAACAGCAAGCATAGGAATCCAATCATCCCGTGTGACGCTCCTTTCGTTTGGCAATCCGAGTGGCAACGAGGCCTGTGCAGACCATGACCAGAAATGTGCTAAGCAGTACGATAAATAAAATTTGCAATCCATCATGCTCTAACATAGGCATGTAATTCATAATTCCAACGGCGGAAGGTATGAAGAACAATAGTAGCTCACCCAGCAACCAGGCGGCTCCGACCTCGATCCAGCGCAGTTTCACAACGCCGGTCTGAAGCAGCAGGAAGAGGGCAACCATACCGAGAATTGAGCCGGGTACAGGCAGATGGAGAGCACCAGCAAGCTGGTTCATGAACAGTGAGAAGGCCATCAAGATCGCAACCTGGAGAATGCCAAGACCCCATTTCTTCACATGAATCCCTCCTTATATCATCAACGTGGGTGCGTTCGTTTTTTATGAAAATGTTTGAAATATGACTTGGTATCACAAATTTTACATTGCATCCTTTCATGAGTAAAATGCATATTAAGAATGTTTTCTATTCCATTTATCTATGAGAGGCTGGAATCAGACGATGGATATCCGCCATTTGCAATATTTTCTAGAGGTGGCTCGACAACAGAGCTTCACCAAAGCCGCTGAAGTTTTGTTCATCACACAACCAACGATTAGTAAGACGGTCAAAAGCTTAGAAGATGAGTTAGGTGTAACCCTGTTGGACCGTTATGGCAAAAAGGTTCAACTGACAGATGCAGGGCATGTTTTTTTCCGTCAGGCCGTGGAGATTGAGAAGTCCTTCCGCAGTCTATCGTCCGAATTGGACGATCTGATGAACCTGAAGAAGGGGCATTTGCGG
Source organism: Paenibacillus sp. MER 99-2 (assembly GCF_023714095.1). Lineage (NCBI taxonomy): Bacteria > Bacillati > Bacillota > Bacilli > Caryophanales > Paenibacillaceae > Paenibacillus > Paenibacillus sp. MER 99-2. The sequence continues at coordinate 437,364 of NZ_JAMAUZ010000003.1, forward strand.
ATTGGACTACCGCCGATGGTTGGGTCCAGCTTTTTCCCGATGATTATTGGTGAATTCCACAAAGCATATCCGCAAGTGAGTATTGAATTATTCGAAGACGGAGCGAAAAAGGTTGAGGCTGACGTCATAAGCGGTGCACTTGATATCGGGGTGGCTGTATTACCTACGATGGATGAGGTTTTGGATCATTTTGTGTTTGTAAAAGAGAAGCTTAATCTGTTGGTGCATCCTACACACCCACTTGCGGGCAAACCATCGGTTGCACTTCGTGAACTGGAGCAGGACGCATTTGTGTTATTCCGAGAGGATTTTGCGTTACATGATCGCATTATTGCCGCTTGTCAGGATGCAGGGTTTCAGCCACGGGTTGTCTATGAGAGCTCCCAGTGGGATCTACTCAGTGCGATGGTGGCAGCCAACCTGGGCGTAGCATTGCTACCAGAGACGATCTGCCGAGAGGTCGATCATATGCGTGTTCGAATTATCCCCGTGACGGAGCCTGTAATCCCATGGCAGCTTGGCATGATCTGGCGGAAGGATCGGTATCTTTCTTTTGCCACGAGGGAGTGGATTGGGTTCACCCAGTCTATGCTGAATAAGTAGGGCGTTTGTAGAAATGAAAATAGAAATTCGTGCATTTCGTTGTTACAATGAGAGCAGAATAGAATCCATTTCATAAATATCTTCAGCTACTTCAATCAGGGCTAGGTATTGATCAGAACGGTTCAATCTATCTATAGATAGTTACATCAGAATCATGTTGATATGGTATGAAATGGATCTAACTAATTTTGGAGGTGGAGTCATGAAACTGCGGGTATCCGCTGTACAGTATCAATTACAGACGATTAGCTCGTTTGAGCAGTTCGCTGCACAGGCAGAGCATTACATACGGACAGCCGACGAATTCGGAACCGAATTTGTACTGTTCCCCGAATTTTTCACCACCCAATTAATGTCCATTGGGGACGAACAAGGAAATGCATTAACGATTGAGGATCTACCAAGCTTTACAGAGCAATATGAGCAATTGTTCACGTCGCTTGCTGCCAAATATGGCATGCATCTGATCGGCGGTACACACGTCATTCGCCGTGAAGGCAAGCTGTATAACACGGCTCATATGTTCTATCCAGATGGTCGTATCGCCCGCCAGGCGAAGATTCATATTACGCCAACAGAAGTGGAAGAGTGGAACATGGCTGCTGGGGATGGGCTAGAAGTGTTCGACACGGATAAAGGTCGTATCGCGATGCTAACCTGTTACGATATTGAATTCCCAGAGATCGTGCGTATGGCTAAAGCGAAGGGTGCCGATGTGATCTTCTGTCCTTCCTGCACGGACGACCGTCATGGATTCTACCGTGTGCGTTATACAAGTCATGCTCGTGCGGTAGAGAACCAAGTCTATGTGGTGCTGACTGGAACGGTGGGTAATCTGCCAACAGTAGACTTCATGCGTGCCAACTATGGACAAGCTGCAATCATTACACCGAACGATGTACCTTTCCCACCACGCGGTATTCTGGCTGAAGGTGAGATCAATAACGATATGATTGTAACCGCTGATCTGGATCTAGACTTGCTGTATGAGGTACGTGAGCGTGGCTCGGTAACTACGTGGCGTGACCGCCGTACAGATCTGTATACCGATTGGGAATAGATTGAACTGCCTGAGAGGAGGAGTCGGTCAGGATGTATCATAAAGAAATACGAATCACCGGCCCGGATCGCCAGCGCAAGCCGGTGAGAGCAGTCATTCGTACTTATGCGGAAGCGGACTTTGATGAATTGATCCGCATTCAGGCAGAGAGCTTCCCTCCACCCTACCCGGAGGAGCTGCTCTGGAACCATGAACAACTGGCGAGTCATGTTAGGCATTATGCGGACGGAGCCATCTGTATTGAAGTGGATGGGGAACTTGCAGGGTCCATGACGTCACTTCGAATGCAATGGAACCCGGCTCAACCAGTTAATCATTCGTGGACTGAGGTTACAGATGATGGTTATATCCGCAATCATCAGCCCGATGGTAATACGTTGTATATCGTGGATCTGTGCGTGCGTCCGAAGTATCGCAAATGGGGACTTGCCCAGTTAATGATGCAGGCGATGTATCAATTGGTTATTCATCAAGGAATGGATCGACTGCTTGGTGCTGGCAGAATGCCGGGATACCATCTCGTGGCAGAGCAGATGTCTGCAGAGCAATATCTGGAGCAAGTCGTTGCAGGAGAACTGCATGATCCCGTCATATCATTCCTGCTCCGTTGTGGACGTATGCCGGTCGGTGTCACTGCTCATTATCTGGATGATGAGGAGTCTTGTGATTATGCCGCATTAATGGAGTGGAGCAACCCATTTATAGAGGTTGTTTAAAAAGTCCGCTTTTGATTACGAAGGATGCCTGAGGGCATCTATATTAAGGAGGAATATGATCATATGGAATTTACGCGTATAACATCGATCAAAGACCCATTGTTCGCCCAGATGCACAAGCTGATGCAAGAGATTTTCCCGGCAGAGGAAGTATTGGATTTCCCACTCTGGGAAGAGCCACTGGAAGATCCGGGCATCCGGGTGTTCGTTGCTGTTCATGAAGGTAATGTAGTTGGCGCTACAGAATACCGCTACTATGAGGATTGGAACGTTGCTATGACTGATTTTACGATTATCGGTCGTGAAGGATTGGGCATCGGTAGTTTCCTTGCTCGCCATCGCGAGCGTGATCTGAAGAGTCTGGCAGCGGCGAATGGCAAAGAGCTATTCGGTATGTTTGCTGAGATTTACAATCCTTATCTAGATCAAGACCATGAGTTTGGCGGCATTAAACCGATGAATCCGTATGTACGCCGTGAAGTGTTGTCACACCTTGGTTACCAACGTTTGGACTTCCCTTACGTTCATCCATCCTGGCAAGGAGATGGCGAAGCTGTAGGCGGACTCGATCTGTGCTTCATGCCAAGTGACGAGAACCTGGGTGAACTGCCAGCGAGCCTCGTAGCTGATTTCTTGAATCGTTACTATGCGGTATTGCCGAACAAACCGAAGGAATGGCTGGAAATGGTGGACAAACTGTCTGCACGTACAACCGTTCCATTGTTGCCTTTGTAATTGCAATAAGCCCAATAACCTGAACCCTGGTTTTCTAGGGTTCGGGTTATTTTTTTGTTTTTTTACATGTTCAAGTGAACATCATTTATTCTCCGCTGGAATGCTCAATAAGTCCGAATAATGGATGAATGAGTACCAAGAAGCTCTGGTGGCTTTGCTCTATAAAATAAAAAAGCAACCCATCCCCCATGTTACCGAAGGGAGGGTCACTATGCATTAGTTCTTAATCAACCTCATTAGCTATTGCGCTGCATGATGCTCGGGTAATTGAATCAGATAACTATTAGATAAGTGCATAAGCTGGAGTGCTCGGTCATATTGATCCTTGGTGACATATCCAGCAGAAGATGCAGCGGATAACTCGCTAGAGCTGGAAGAGCCACTTAAAGTGGTCGAAGCATCATCGGCACTATGTTGAGACTCCGTCTCGCTGGCAATATTCCACTGAGGTGCGTCATGTCGACCTGCATTTGCAAGGGAATGGTGCACCCCATCCCCATACCCCGTAGCAGGAACGAATAAGGAAGTGTCATTCAGGACAGAACCCGAAGGCAGGTAATAACGCTCTGGCAGCAGGTTTCCCCCTTCTCGCAGCAGATCTTGACCGAAATGAAGCTGATCTTGCAGAGATACGCCAGTAAGTCCCGCAATCGTTGGCATAATATCGACTTGTCCCCCAAGCTGTTCCAACTGCACAGCAGGGGTGATACCAGGTGCGTTAACGATGAGTGGGATATTAATCATGTCCACAGAAGTATAGGCTCGTCCATAGATTTCTTCCATTAACACTTCATCTTCTGGATCTAAGGAATAGATGGGAAGTCCCAGGTGATCTCCATAGACCACAAGCAGACTGTTATCCCACAGTCCACGTTCCTTGAGCCCGGTAATGAATGCCCCAACCGCTTGATCAGCATAATGCTGGGAGATCAGATAATCGCCAGGCAACGTATCTTGATATCGAGCAGGCAATTCTAAACTAATCTTGCTGTCTGGCAAATGATACGGATGGTGCGCCGACATTGAAATAATATGAGCGTAATAGGGTGAGCCAGCGGACTGCATAGCTTCTAGTTGATCCAGCGTTTTCTCGTATAACACATCATCTGAAGCAGAGAAGGCGATGGTATCATCCATACCGAAATAATTAATGTCATAATACTTGTCGAAGCCCAGAGCCTGATAGAGTTGATCCCGATTCCAGAATCGCACATCGTTGGTGTGAAAAGTAGCCGTTTGATACCCATTGGCAGACATGAGTTTGGGTAGACTAGGGAGCGCTTTGTCTGCATATACGGTAGCCGCTGCACCATTGGGTGGAATATAGAACGACGTGTTCACCACAAATTCTGCATCCGACGTATTTCCTTGTCCCACCTGTTGATAGAAATTCGGAAAATACATGCTATCCCTTACCAACTGGTTGAGATGAGGTGTGATCTCTTGTCCATCAACTTGGAGTCCGATCAGGAAATTCTGGAACGATTCCAGCTGCAGCATGATTACATTACGCCCTTTGGCTGCTCCTGATAGATTGATCGCTGGCAGCTCGGTTGTCTGCTTCAGTTCCTCAATTCGATCTTGAGTGATCTGATTGACAGGCACAGGCTGATCTGGACGATCTGCCAGAATGGTAAAGGCTTCGTAGCCAAGAATGCCCATCTGTTCTGCTTGGGTAATCTCACTCATGCTTGCCCGGTTAGGGTAGATGTTGAGCATACCTATGACGAGTGACATCACGAGAACAACGGACGCGATCCGCCTTCTCGTCTTTCGTTCCACCAGCTTCTCAGCGGGGTGTTCCGGTTTACCGAATTTCATCCGGCGACGGATTAACAAGCCACCTATAATAACGATATCTGTGAAAATAAAGAGATAATATGGGTCAAGCAGAGAGAACATACTGCTCTTAACAGACGTAACCTGGTTCACCTGAGCGAGGGCATGATAGTTGACGATGACACCGTAATATTTGTAATACATAATCGCGGCGAAGAAGATGCCTGACAGCAGTAGATTAAGCCCGAGGTATAACCACATTCGCCGTTTGGCTGCAAACCATTCAATCAGACAGAAGCAAGCCCAGATCATGGGTAGTTCCGTGAGCAAGGGTTTCCACAGCGGGATATCATCGAAGATGACGATCCAGGCAAGTGAGCTTTTGAGGATCATAATCAGGGTAAACCATATAAACGGTCCTTTTAGAAACCGGGTGAGTGAACTGCGTGACAAACGTACCGCCTTCCCTTCCGAAGTTTCGTTTAACAAGTATTATCCTATCTAGAGGGTTCCTGTGTCAAAAAAAGGATCTAGGTCTACATAACCCAAACAGACCCCATCCGAATAGGATGAGGTCATCAGGATAACATGCGTAATGTATATCATGTATTAGTTACGTTATGGTATATGTGGTCACAAAGGAAGGTCGCGGAAACATGTTAGGCTTCTGGGCCGTAAGCCCTTCGCTTGTGCTCCGGTTACGGTGGGCATGGCTATAGGCTTGAGACTCCTGCCAGCCTTTGAAATGTGCTTCGGATTGCCAGAGCGTAAGTACAACATATGTGTCATCCTTAAGTGGACGAAGTACACGAATACCGACAAAACCGGGTTCTTCTTCCACTTTGCGTGCACGGTTTTTGAATCGTTCCTCGAAGTCGCCGCGTCCGTCTTCTGTCACAGGAATATTATTCAGTACAGCAAATCCACCGCCTGTCCAGCTTCCTGCGGCATCAAAAGCCTCATAGGCTGCAACGTGATCATCGGATTCGATGTTCATCAATCGTTCGGATGACTCCAGCGCGATTCGAACTTCATCTTCACTGCGCAATGTGAGGTGTGGATATGCAGCAAGAGCATCTGGAGTAGGGGAAGGAACCAAATAAATGTACATCGTAACGGCCTCCTTAGTATAGGACATTTCTCAATTTGCCCTAGTCATATCTTCCACAACATAGCACATCGAAATAGGACGAGTCCAATTATGGGATAGACGAGGATGTGTCTATTTATGATAAAGTATAGAGAATACTATGAGAACGGGTGATCGTATGACAACTACTATTCGAATATCGGTGCGTCCTTTGGTGGAATATGTGTATCGTAGTGGCAGTATCCGGCCAGGATTCCGCACCAATGCATCCATGCAGGAAGGAACCAGAATCCACCAGCGCGTTCAGAAGGGGTACACCGAGGAAGACCAGAAGGAAGTGGTGCTAGAGGCAGAACTTCAACATGGTGACCTGACTTATATTGTTGAAGGGCGCTGCGATGGCATCATTCGTCTTGAAGGGCAGTTAACGGTAGATGAGATCAAGTCTACTGCGGGTCCTCTTGATGAGCTGGGTGAAGGTCTTCCGGTGCATTGGGCACAGGCGATCATGTACGCCTATATGTATGCAAGGGTGAATGATGAGCCAAGAATGCAGGTGCAATTAACATATGTGCACACGGTGAATAGTGAAGAGAGACGATTCCGGCGCATGATGGAGAGGCATGAGCTTGAGCAATTTGCTGCAGAGGTTATCGCTGGCTACGCCCCTTATGCAGAGATGATTGCTGCATATGAAGAGAAGCGTGATGTTAGTGTACGCGCGCTTGGGTTCCCTTTTCAGAAATACCGGGAAGGACAACGGAAGTTAGCAGGAGCCGTGTACCAGACGATCCGTGAGGGCAAGGGGTTGATGGCGAAGGCCCCCACGGGCATTGGCAAAACGATGTCGGTGCTCTTTCCTGCGGTCAAAGCCATTGGAGAGGGCGAGGCTGAAAGGCTGTTCTACCTGACGGCAAGAACGACAACAAGGGCTACCGCTGAAGAAGCCTTTGCACGAATGCAGGCTCAAGGGTTAAACATGCACGTCATAAGCCTGACCGCCAAGGACAAAATCTGCTTCAAGGAAGAGGAGTCCTGTGATGCAGGGCAGTGCAGCATGTGCGAAGGGTACTATGACCGTATCAATGGAGCAGTACTGGACATGCTGGAACATGAGACATTAATGACGCGTCCTGTCATTGAGCAGTATGCTCGTAAGCATCGCGTCTGTCCGTTTGAATTCTCACTCGACGCAGCCTATGCTGCTGATGCAGTCATCTGTGATTACAATTATATTTTTGATCCACGAATCTCGTTAAAACGCATGCTGGAGGAACAGAAGCGCAGAACCGTCGTTCTGGTGGATGAGGCGCACAATCTAGTGGATCGTGGCCGGAATATGTTCTCGGCTGAGCTGGTGAAGTCTGTTTTTCTTGAACTAAAAAGAGAATTCAAAGAATTAGCCAGCAGTGTGCCTGCGGCTAAAGCCATCTCTGATCGTGCCGGTGGTGTGGATACGTACCTGCTAACCATCCGCAAGAATGGCGGAGATGAGGATAAATTGTATAACCAAGAAATGCCGGAAGAGCTTATTGATCTGCTTGAACCGTTTGTGATGGCTGCCGAGCAGTGTCTTCTGGAGGGAGGATCGGGGCATGCTGAGATAGATGAATTGCTGCTGGATGGCTATTTCACCGCTCAGAATTTCCTGCGCATCGCCAAGTTGTATGATGAACGGTTCATGACTTATGCAGAATGTGAGCGCAGTGAAGTGCGAATTAAGCTATTTTGTCTGGATCCGTCCGCCCTGCTTCGTCAGACGGCCAAAGGTTTCCGCAGCGTCGTGCATTTCTCAGCAACGCTATCTCCGATGAGCTATTACCGGGATATGCTGGGAGCAGGGGAAGAGGACTATACGTTACAGGTGCCTTCCCCATTCTCTCGCGAACAGTTGGACGTGCGCCTCATGCCATTATCTGTTCGTTACAAGGATCGAGAAGCATCACGGCTTGCCATTGCTCAGCTACTCGATCAACTTGTTGCTGAACGCCCGCGTCATAATTTGTTGGTCTTTTTCCCTTCCTATCCGTACATGCGTGAAGTGCATGAGACGTATATGCGAGTGTTTGCAGGGAGCCAGGTGGATGCTGTCATGCAGGAACAAGGTATGAGTGAAGAGGAGCGGGATCAGTTCTTGAACGCGTTCCAGCCGAATCCGGAGCGAACTCGACTGGGCTTTGCTGTTCTTGGCGGCGTATTTGCCGAAGGTGTGGATTTACCTGGTGATCGACTGAACGGCGTCGTGGTGGTCGGTGCAGGGTTACCGCAGATTGGTCTAGAGAACAATGTGCTTAAAGATTATTTTGATCGCACAGGGCGCAGAGGGTTCAACTATGCTTATATTTTCCCAGGTATGAACAAAGTGCTGCAAGCAGGTGGCAGGCTCATTCGTACTGAGCAAGACCACGGCATTCTGGTATTGATTGACGACCGGTTCACGCAGGAACCGTATCATTCGCTGTTACCGGAGGAGTGGAGAGACTACACGCTGATTCACCCGAATAAGGCCAGGTAAGCTGGGCTGAAACAAAATCAGGAGGCAACACTGACCTCTACATGTGCTCTGTCATAGCATGGCTAGTGGTTATATTTTTCTGCTCGCATGATTGAATAGGGGGTCTAGCGGGTTATTACTTGGTTAGCAACCGAACGAACTACGGGATACGTATACACTCCGAGGTCCGCTTCGTAAGCACTAAAGGAGGTCTGTTTGTAATGAAAAGAAACCATACGATGATGCAGTTTTTTGAATGGCATCTTAGCGCAGACGGAAACCACTGGAAGCGATTGGCCGAGATGGCTCCTGAGCTAAAGGCCATAGGAATTGACTCGGTGTGGGTACCCCCTGTAACCAAAGCAGTGTCGGCCGAGGATACCGGATACGGTGTTTACGATCTATACGATCTGGGCGAATTCGATCAAAAGGGCACTGTACGCACCAAATATGGCACGAAGCAAGAATTGGTGGAGGCGATTGCCGAGTGCCAGAAGAATGGCATTGTCGTCTATGTCGATCTCGTGATGAATCATAAGGCAGGCGCGGACGAGACGGAAGTATTCCCCGTGGTTGAGGTCGATCCGAATGATCGAATGAAGGAGATATCTAAGCCTTTTGAGATCGAGGGCTGGACCAAGTTTGATTTTCCGGGTCGGGGAGACCAGTACTCCTCCTTCAAATGGAACTATAAGCATTTCAACGGAACGGATTTTGATGCAAGGCAAGAGCGCACAGGTGTATTCCGTATTGCCGAAGAGGGCAAGAATTGGAATGAAAACGTCGACGATGAGTTTGGTAACTACGACTATCTCATGTTCGCCAACATCGACTATAATCATCCGGAAGTCAAAGACGAAATGATCGAGTGGGGCAAATGGCTGATTGATACGTTGCAATGTGGCGGCTTCCGTCTGGATGCGATCAAACATATCAATCATGAGTTCATCAAAGCATTCGCTGCCGAGATGATACGGAAACGGGGTCAGGATTTCTACATTGTAGGCGAGTTCTGGAACCCCAATCTGGATGCATGCCGGCAGTTCTTGGATACGGTGGATTATCAGATCGATCTATTCGATGTGTCCCTACACTATAAATTGCATGAGGCGTCTCTGGCGGGTAGAGATTTCGATCTCTCCAAAATTTTCGAAGATACTTTAGTGCACACACATCCTACGCATGCCGTGACATTTGTAGATAATCACGATTCTCAGCCGCATGAGGCACTTGAATCCTGGGTTGGGGATTGGTTCAAACCAAGTGCATATGCACTGACGCTACTGCGTCGTGACGGGTACCCGGTAGTCTTTTACGGAGATTATTACGGCATCGGTGGCCCTGAACCTGTTGAGGGGAAAAAAGAGATCTTAGACATTCTGCTCTATGCACGCTGTCATAAGGCGTATGGCGAGCAGGAAGACTACTTCGACCATGCCAATACGATTGGTTGGGTGCGCCGTGGTGCGGAGGAGTTCGAGGGCTCCGGCTGTGCTGTGGTGATCTCCAACGGAGACGATGGGGAGAAGCGTATGTTTATTGGTGAACATCGGGCTGGAGAGGTCTGGACTGATCTTACACATAGCCGCGAGGAGAGTGTAACGATTGAGGAAGATGGCTGGGCGACGTTCCATGTTAATGGTGGAAGTGTAGCGGTATGGGCTCTGCCAGATGAGGAACATACCTCAACGTCATCCTAGTTGTTAGTACTGTAATAGCCTTACATCAAGGACAATAGCTCAAGTGTAGAAGGGGGTTGCGCGTTAGCCTGAATGGCTGGCGTGGAAGCCCTTTTTGTGCTGGGTACGTGTGAGCTAGAGAAGAAAAGAGGAGATAACAAGATCGGGAATAGGAACAGGATAGGAGAAGGTATAGGTAGGGTCATACGCATAAAAAGTAACCCATCCTTATCTATTTGTGATATCCTTAATTGGTATTATAAGCCAAATGTATAAATGAATTAAACTTTTTGATGGTCGTTCGATCGACTTAAGTTATATATAAATGAACACCAATGAAGACATGGGGAGGGATGACATTGAGCAGGCCAATATGGACAACATTATGCATGATCATGATCATGCTCATACTGTGCTTAACTGCATGTACCTCTGATTCGGCGATGGGCGAGGTGAAACGCACCGACTCTTATACACTAAACAGTGAAAGGAGAGATCTCGAAGAGCGCATCAAGAACAATCGAGATTCCTTTCAACAGACTATGCCTGAGAAATACAAGCTGACAGCGACCGTTAATGTGAGTCATGAGGCAGATGGAGATCGGATCAACTATGATGTTCTTGTGAATGATGTGCAGATCCCACTTGCCAACGTTATTCAATCCTTTACGCTTGCACCCGCTATGATGAATGTGATCGACGCACCGGATCTGCTGAACACCAATACATCGAATGATTATGAAATTAACCTAGAACCGAACAATGAACCGCTCGGATTAAGCTTAGGTCGGAGTTACATATTGAAGCCCAAAGCAGATATCCGTCGGAGCGCCCTTTCTGACTATCAGAATATGTACATTAAAATTTCGTATGGCTCAGAAGACGAACGAACGGAAGATTACTTTTATATTCAGGCAGAGCCATCCACAGAGGCTCAGGCATACATGGAGTCACTCTCTAATGAATAAGAACAGACACTTGCCTGGCTCCAGTAGAGCATAAGAAGCGGGACAAGTGTCGATGTAGGCATTTATTTTGTAAATATGCTGGTGTGTTGATGTATAAGGAAAGTAAGCTAGAGGAAAAACGCAATCGTCTATACTTATCTACGTATCAAGCTCGAACGATTCCAGTGTACCCGCCATTCGTAGGTCATGCTGTTGATTGAATTTAATTCGTTTGTCGGCATTTGCATATTCATCGTGATAATGCATGAGCACGGTCTTTGCTCTAACGTGAGCGGGCAATTGCTCCAGATCCTTCAATGAGGTATGCGACTTGATAACGAGGTCATGCATATGGCATTCATGGAATATAAGCTGTACATCCTCGGCCGCCTCTTCTACACGTTTCTGATCAAGTGTGCTATCTGCACTGTAGTAGAAGTAAGATTTAGCGATCAGCCCATTGCTGACCATCCCCGGTACATGCTGCGTACGGAACGTTTCAAACGTAACACCGCCCAGCTCGAACGTTCCTCCATCGGGTAGTGGAACCACATCGTAATAATCACTCATCGTACGTTCCCCATCTGTCGTATAACGCATACCAGGAGAGAGAATGCTCCACAGCGGATCGACCAGCTCTTCATGGATAAACAGACGTGGCTTCCGGTCACCCACAATCTGAGCATAGTATCCAAGCATCTGTACACCGTTAATATGGTCTTCGTGCAAATGCGTAATGAAGACGTTATGTATATCTGTCATCGGCAAGCCATATTGCTTCAATGCCTTCGCGTTCGATTCAGGAAAATCGATCACTAGATGGGTATCACCGAATTCAGCCAATACACTGTTATGGTGTTGGTCTACACTGAACATGTCTCCTGTACCGAGAAATGTAATTTTCATGCCTTCATCTCCTTACATGCGATCTTCAGATCAGCATAATTGTGATTAAAACCAGTATACCTTGTTGAACCGAATATGCCTAAATCAACCTTTTTTGATAACGCTATCATTTTGTATTGAACTTTGGAGGCAAACAGTGTAGCGTACAAGGTGGGAAGTGAACCCATATGAACGTAAACTCACCTAAAGGGAGCGTGCATGATACATGAAATCTTTTCTTGATGAACAATTTCTGCTGCACAACGAAACGGCGGTAAGGTTATATGAGGACTACGTCAAAGACATGCCGATTATTGACTATCATTGCCACCTCAGTCCTCAGGAGATTTATGAGAATAAGACCTTTGGCAACATCACAGAAGCCTGGTTATATGGAGATCATTACAAATGGCGTCTCATGCGCGCAAACGGAATTGAAGAGCAATACATCACGGGCGGAGAAGGTGTTACGGATTACGATCGTTTTCTGGCATATGCCAAAACCGTACCGATGATGATTGGCAACCCGCTGTACGCTTGGTCTCATCTGGAGCTACAGCGCTATTTTGGTGTCTATGAAGTATTGAACGAGAAGAGCGCTCCATCCGTCTGGGAAAAAGTAAATGCCAAGCTGAACAGTGAAGGGTTCGGTGCGCGAGACTTAATCACGAAGTCCAATGTGACAGTGGTATGTACGACGGATGATCCGTGCGATTCCTTGGAATACCATCTCAAGATTAAGGAGATCGAAGGATTCGAAACGGCTGTGTTGCCGTCTTTCCGTCCTGACAAAGGGCTGGAGTTGAATCGGGAATCCTTTACCGAATGGGTAGGCAAGCTATCTCAAGCTGCGGGTACGACAATTGAGGACTATGATTCCTTCCTTGCGGCACTAGAATCCCGAGTGGAATTCTTCCATTCTGTTGGCGGCCGTGTGTCTGACCATGCGCTCGATTATGTTCCATTTGGCGAAGCAACACGTGAAGAGGCAGGAGCGATTTTTGCCAAAGCATTTGCGGGTCAGAGAGTCACCCGTGAGGAAGAGGATAAGTACAAGACGGTGACGCTGACCTTCCTAGGGAAGCTGTATGCCGATCGTGGCTGGGTAATGCAGTTCCACATCAATGCCGCTCGTAATAATAACAGCCGGATGTTTGCGAAGCTGGGGCCAGATACCGGATATGATTCCGTGAATGATACACCACTTTCTTCGGCGGTGATCGGTCTACTGGATGCGCTTGAGCAAGAGCAGGCACTGCCCAAAACGATTCTGTATTCTCTGAACCCACGTGATAATGAAGTACTCGCTGCAATTATGGGCAGCTTCCAAGGTGGAGGTATTCCAGGTAAAATTCAGCTTGGTGCTGCTTGGTGGTTCAATGATACCAAGGACGGCATGTTAGCTCAGATGAGAGCACTTGCGAACGTGGGCTTAATCAGTCGCTTTGTCGGCATGCTGACCGATTCACGCAGCTTCTTATCCTATACTCGGCATGAATATTTCCGCCGCTTAGTATGTAATCTAATCGGCGAGTGGGCTGAGCAGGGCGAGGCTCCGCAAGATATGGAGCTATTAGGTGAGATTGTACAAGGCATTGCCTACAACAATGCTAAGACGTATTTCCCGTTCTCCCCTGCACTGCAGACGGCTTCGGCTTCCCAGAGCTAATTCGAACGTATACGATTAACTCAACCATTTAAAATTACATTTCCCAACCACGGCGATCTTATGTCGTGGTTTTTTGGTGTTTTGGAACAAAATAGAACAGAGTTGACTTTCATATTGGTCGGAAATATAATTAGGTAACCTAATTAATTGGTCATCTATTTAATTGTATCCCTATATAATAGGTATACTATGGTAATTGAATTCAACAGGCATGATCGCCTGATAAGGAGGAAGACAATATGGCTGGCATAGATCCGGTCGCTCAGAAGCTTTTATATTCCATCATGCAGTTTAATAAGGGCAAATGGAGACAACATAAACCGCATGGGCGCAATCACAATGAAATTATGGTACTGGGTTGTTTACTTCACGGTATGCATCCGGGAGAACGTCTGAATTGGCAGGATAATCCGCCTGACTTCAATCACTCCTTCGAATCTAATCATCCGGGACTGAAGGTTTCGGAGATTAGTGCTTTGCTTCGCGTGAAGTCACCAACCATTACACCCGTCATACGGGGACTTGAGGATGAAGGTTTAGTTGAACGAACGATGGATCCAGAGGATCGACGTGCAGTGCGCATTACGATTACTGAGGCAGGCCGGGCAATCATTCGGGCTGCTCACGAAGAGCGCATGGAAATTTTCAATAAGCTTGTCGAGCATTTAGGCGAGGAAGACAGCCTTCAGTTAGCTGCATTGCTTACGAAGGTGTACTCCTTCTTTGATAGCAAAGTTCCCCAAGAATCAGAAGCAAATGCACAAGGAGACGATACGCCATGATGAAACTGTTTCGTATGCTGAAGCCATACCAAATCTCCGTTTATTTCATTCTAGGTCTGGTGCTATTGCAGTCTCTGGCTGAACTATACCTGCCTACCCTGATGGGAGACATCGTGAATAAAGGGATCATTCGGGGAGACATTCCTTATATCTGGAAGATCGGTGGCTTTATGCTACTCATCGCCATTGCTGGAACCGCCTGTTCCATTATTGCCAGTTACCTATCTTCGCGCACGGCAGGGGGATTTGCCAAACAACTTCGTAGCAGAGTGTTCCGCCACGTAGAGAACTTCTCCCTGCAGGAGTTCGATAAGATGGGCACAGCTTCGCTTATTACCAGAACTACGAATGATATTACACAGGTTCAGAATGTGTTAACGATGATGCTGCGCATGATGATTATGGCTCCATTGATGTGTATCGGTGGTATTGTCATGGCGGTATCTCAGGATGCTAAATTATCTACCATTTTCCTCGTTGTGCTTCCTGTATTGGGTGGTGCCATTGCACTGATTGGTTCGAAGGGGCTGCCATTATTCAAAAAAATTCAGAAGAAGCTTGATCGCCTCAATCTGGTGTTACGTGAGCAATTAACGGGTATTCGGGTTGTTCGATCTTTCAATCGTGGAACACATGAGCGTGCTCGCTTTAATGGAGCCAATACCGATCTAAGAGATGTTTCCATTAAGGTCAATGTTCTTATGGCAACACTGATGCCTATCATGATGCTTGTTATGAATTTCTCGATGATCGCCATACTATACTTTGGTGGTATGCGAATTGATAGCGGGAATATGGATATCGGTTCACTGATTGCGTTTATCCAGTATGCGATGCAGATTATGTTCTCCCTCATTATGGTCTCCATGATCTTTGTCATGATTCCAAGAGCATCGGCTTCAGCAGAGCGGATTAACGAAGTGCTTGATATGCAGCCAGATCTGAGTGATCCAACGCAGCCACGTAAGATGAATGCACTTCAAGGAACGATTGAATTCGATAATGTTACATTCCGTTACCCGGGTGCGGAGAATGCTGCGTTATCCAATATTTCTTTTACGGCTCGTCCTGGGGAGACCACGGCAATTATCGGTGGTACGGGTTCAGGTAAATCCACATTATTGAGCCTTATTCCGCGATTCTATGACGTTACCGAAGGTACTGTGCGAGTGAATGGGACGGATGTGCGTCAACTGAAACAGGAAAATTTACGAGCGATTATTGGATTTGTGCCGCAAAAGGCAGTGCTGTTTACCGGAACCATCGCAGAGAATATCCGTCATGGTAAGGATGATGCCACGATGGAGGAAGTTGTACATGCGGCTCAAACGGCGCAGGCAGAGAACTTCATTTCCGAGATGAAAGATGGCTATGACAGCCTAATTGCACAAGGTGGTAATAACGTATCGGGTGGACAAAAACAACGTTTGTCCATTGCACGCGCACTAGTGCGTCGCCCTGAAGTATATATCTTCGACGATAGCTTCTCTGCCCTCGATTTCAAGACAGATGCTAAGCTTAGAGCCGCACTGAAATCAGAGACGACGGAAGCGGCA
Organism: Paenibacillus sp. MER 99-2; assembly: GCF_023714095.1. Classification (NCBI taxonomy): domain Bacteria; kingdom Bacillati; phylum Bacillota; class Bacilli; order Caryophanales; family Paenibacillaceae; genus Paenibacillus; species Paenibacillus sp. MER 99-2. The sequence goes on from NZ_JAMAUZ010000003.1 coordinate 453,359, forward strand.
GTGCTGATCGTTGCTCAACGGGTGAGCACGGTTATGGATGCTGATCGGATTCTTGTCATGGATGAAGGTCGAATTGTTGGTTCAGGAACACATCAAGAGCTGCTCGCGAACAACGAAGTGTATCGTGAAATTGTATCGTCCCAGCTTACAGAGGAGGAGATCGCATGAGTGAACGTACAGAACGCAAGGCACCCAAATCCGGTATGCCCGGTCCTCCTGGTGGCGGCATGGGAATGCGTCCCCCAGTGGAGAAAGCGAAGGATTTCAAAGGTACACTTCGCCGGTTGGTTCGCTATCTGCAGCCACACCGTTTCCGGCTCCTAGGGGTTCTTATCGCAGCTATTTTAAGTACCGTCTTCAGTATTATCAGTCCAAAAATTATGGCAGAAGGTACGAATATATTAAGTGAAGGCGCTATTGCCATCTATCAGGGCGTACAAGGTGCAGGGGTTGATTTTCCTGCATTAATCAAAGTGTTGTATCTGCTTGTGGGGTTATATCTGTTCAGTGCTGCATTTATGTATGTCCAACAGTACTTAATGGCTGGCGTGGCACAACGTGTTGTGTACGACATGCGTGAGCAGATCAGTGCGAAGGTTGGACGCTTGCCACTTAAATATTTTGATTCCCGTACTCACGGGGAGACATTAAGCCGGGCAACGAACGATGTGGATAACATTAGTAATACGTTACAGCAAAGTTTGGCGCAGTTTATTACCTCTGTCGTTACGATTGTTGGGGTCATCATTATGATGCTCACCATTAGTCCGTGGATGACATTAATTACGCTTTTGACTCTGCCGCTGAGTGTAGTTGTGGTGGTAGCCGTGGCTTCCCGTTCACAAAAGCATTTTGCTGGACAACAGAAATCACTCGGTGAGCTGAATGGTCATGTAGAGGAAATGTATACAGGACATAAGGTCGTCAAAGCATTTGGGCGTGAAAATCAATCTGTCGAACAGTTCGAAAAGGTCAATGAAGAGCTGTATGAATCAGGCTGGAAAGCCCAGTTTATCTCGGGGATTATTATGCCGCTGATGTCGTTTGTCGGTAACTTAGGTTATGTTCTAATCTGTGTGGTCGGCGGGATCTTTGTTACACGAGGCGCGATTACCATCGGGGATATTCTTGCCTTCACGCAATATTCTCGTCAGTTCACACAGCCGATTAACCAGATTGCGAACATCTCGAATATTATTCAATCCACCATTGCTTCGGCAGAGCGGGTATTCGAATTGTTGGACGAAGAAGAAGAAGTTCCTGAGTCTAACAAACCTGTGGCATTGCAGCAACCGCAAGGTGCTGTAGCTTTCCAAGGTGTGAATTTTGGATACAAAGACGATGAGTTACTCATCCGTAATATGAACATTGATGTGAAGCCAGGTCAGACGGTGGCTATTGTTGGGCCAACGGGTGCTGGTAAAACGACATTGATTAACTTGCTCATGCGTTTCTATGAAATTCAAGACGGGCAAATTACGATTGATGGTGTGAACATTCAGGATATGGAGCGCAGCAAGCTGCGTAGCTTGTTTGGGATGGTGCTTCAAGATACCTGGTTGTTCAACGGAACCATCCGTGACAACATTGCTTATGGACGTGAAGGGGCAACAAGTGAGGAAGTATATGAGGCTGCAAGAGCCGCGCATGCCGATCATTTCATTCGCACCCTTCCTGACGGATATGATACGGTACTGAATGAGGAAGCATCGAACATCTCCCAAGGACAGAAGCAACTGCTCACGATTGCTAGAGCGATTCTGGCTAACCCAGCTATCCTCATTCTGGATGAGGCAACAAGTAGTGTCGATACACGGACAGAAGTGTTCATCCAGAAAGCGATGAATGATCTGATGCAGGATCGCACCAGCTTCGTCATTGCCCATCGACTGTCCACCATTCGTGGTGCGGATCTTATCCTCGTGATGGATCATGGTAATGTCATTGAGCAGGGTAACCATGAGGAGTTAATGGATCGACAGGGCTTCTATGCGGATCTGTATAATAGCCAGTTCGCAGAGCAACAGCCGCAGGCGATCTAAGATATTTAAGTTAGGTTAAGTTAGATCGTTGATATATAAAGAAAAACAATAACCAAACAAGACTGAGCAACCCTAGTGGGAGCTCAGTCTTGTTTGGCTTCAGCTTATAATGTTTTCATTAAAGCCCCATTCAATCTGAAACATACAATATACATGCATGAATTCGTTGGTCAGACTATTGAAATACTAGTCTTGATTGGCTTTGCCCGTAACTGCGCTGCTCTTATCCTTGTTCTCTTTAGTGACTTCTGTGGAGTCATGCAATTGAAGCGTAGCTTCATCCTTATCCGATGTACTCAGCGCAGAAGGAGGCATTTCACCTGGGATGGCTTCGCGTTGTTCAATCATACGTTTAACGACCTCATAGCAGTCATCAACGTGTTTGTTCCCGACATAACGCATTCCTGTATAGCTGAGCGTTGCGGCTAATCCTTGCCCAGCAATGGGTACAAATTTGGCGACTGATTTGGTAGCTACACGTATGCCAATGCGCTTCAAGATTTGGACGACCAGTTCTTTGGTGACCATTCGTCCAATCACTTTGGAGCCGATGGACATCACGAATCCGTAGATCATGGATTTGGTCTCCGGATCCATGCCTTCAAGCTGTTTTTGTGATAATCCGAATTTATTGTTAATGGCAGGCAAGAGCTGCATGAGCATTCCTACATCGGCGAGCACATCTGTACCAGGCAACGGAACGAGTGTGGTGCCGAAGGAAGCGGTGGCTCTTTTTCGAACCATGGTGCGGCATTCTTTGCGAACTTGCTCCAATTGTTCCAATGTTGCTGGAATCATAGCAATCCCTCCATTCGTTTATGGTATACATATAACCGTTTTGAACGAGTTTGAATGGTACCTCTGTCACTGTAAATTATAGGACTACAATTATAGAGGTTGTTCAAAAAGTCCGCTTTTGATTACGAAGGATGCCTGACGGCATCTTAGCTTCGAATATGGGATTCAGCCGAAATGTCCGTTGCTCACGTAGCTTAATCTACGCTCCGCTACTCCATTTCTATCTTCATCCCATCTTCTCGGTACTGAAAACCGACCTTTTTGAACATGCACTTATAGAGCTTATTTCCAATAAGTTGTGGAACAAACATGGCTCTCATACATGAGCATAGCAAAAATAGTCAACCTTATCCATCGTGGATAAGAGGCTTTCTTCAAAATGAACAGCGGCCTTTCTGACGATAAGCATGGTATAACTGTGGTTACATTTTTCATCACAACGGGTAAAGGGTTAACAAGCATAGGATGTGTCTATTCTCTTCGAGAGTCTAAGTTCACATGCTAGAATGGAGGAAACAGCGATGGAGTTTAACAAAGCCTTGTTAATTCATCATCAGCATGCGGGGAAAGCCAGTCGAGTTGACTCATTAGGCATTGCATCAGGCATACTAGCACCAGCAGTTCGCGAGCTTGTTATTGTTCGAACGGACGAGCCTGGTGAAGGTGAGCGACTATGCCGGGAGCGTGGGGAACAGTTCGATGTAGTATTTATTCTTGGCGGGGATGGTACGGTTCATGAATGCATGAATGGATTGGCGGACCTTAAACAGCCTCCACTTGTTGGCATATTGCCAGGAGGTACCTGTAATGATTTTGCGCGTTCGCTAGGTATTTCTCCAGATGTGGAAACAGCTGCACAGGAAATGTTGAAAGGACACCAGATGTCTATTGATCTTGGACGAGCCAATGACCGAGTATTTACGAACTTTTATGGAATCGGATTAATCAGTGATACATCACAAAATATAAATGATCAATTAAAAGGTGCACTAGGCAAGATTAGTTACTTCATCAGCACCTTACAAACGATAAGCCATGCAGAGCCATTCCGCTATCAATTAGTGGCAGACGGGGAGAAAATGCAGGGTGAAGCGGTTATGATCTATATTGCGAACGGGCGTTTTCTGGGCACCAACACGTTACCTTTTGCAGCAGATTCCCTTCAGGATCGTAAGTTGGATGTGCTCATTATCCATGATACAGGTATCCCTTTGCTACGGGAGATCTTGGCTCATAAGCCAGAGGGAGAATGGCAGCCTCAGCACGAGAGCATCAGTTATTTCAAGGCAACCAGCTTGAAGCTGGAAACTGCAACGCCTATGCTGGCGGATACCGATGGGGAACTATATATGAAGACACCCGCCGAACTGTCGGTGTTGGCGGGTCATCTGACTTTTCTGACCGGAGATGAGTTTTAATATCCCGGTTTCTTTATTTATTTTGCACATCATGGGGGATAATCTAAGCTTGATCTACACAGTACCTTTCTCGGTATTCACCTTCCAGCATGCTCATGCGAATCGCATCATGATACTGATGGTTGTAGAACAGTACGTCTCGGCTGATTCCTTCCCGTTGGAACCCAAGCTTCTCATATGTACGAATGGCACGCTCGTTGAAGGCGTACACCTCAAGCTCAATCCGATGCAGATTGCATATGCCAAAACCATAATCGAGCATAAGCAGCATCGCTTCGCTCCCATAACCTTTACCTTGATACTGCGTGTTGTCGATGGCAATGCGAATATGTGCGCTACGATTTTTGCTATGCATGTCCATCAGGGCGATGTCACCGATGACTTGATCCGTTTCTTGTAAAGCAATCAACAACATGAGCCTGGAATCATCCTGGGCTGCATTCTCTACATAACGTTCGACTTGTGCACGTGTAAAACTATTTTGTGTGCCCGTAAGCCGCCGAGCCTCGCTGTTGAATAATCCGGGAAAATAATCGCTCTGCTCAAATGGGCGAAGATAGACACGCTCACTCTCTAGAAGACGTGGGATATGTGTAGATGTTTGAGTTGATTGGGTGGGTTGGGACATTGTTATTCCTCCTATTTGTAAACTGGCTCCCCTGATTATAGTCTAGTACTGTATACTGCAAAATGTGCAGTTATTAAAATTCGGGCAGGACAGATGAGGGATGAGGTGTATGGATTCATGAAGCAAATGCCGACATTGGAGGAAAACACGAGTAGACCCGTCTACGTACAACTTTCAGATCATATCAAACGGGAGATTATGCGCGGTGAACTGGCGGAGGATGCCAAGCTACCTTCCATCCGTAAACTGGCCGAAATGCTGGGAATTAGTTCGACTCCAGTCGAATGGGCATATCAGCAATTGATTGCAGAAGGATATGTGTACAGCCAGCCTCGTAGAGGCTTTCGTGTACGAGCTTTGACGGATGGTTACGGGGCGATTCAGCTTCCAATGGATAACAAGCTGCATCATAGGATCACACCCGAGCAACCCCAGTATCCGGATACGGATCAGTCTGCAATTCGCCCAACCAAGAATATGAAGTATGACTTTCATATGTCGCGTAATGATTTTAGTCTGTTTCCGTATGCCAAGTGGCAGCAATATACGAATCGAATCTGGCGTGAAGAGGCAGATGAGTTGTTGTTTTATGGTGATCCCCAAGGAGAATGGGGGTTACGTTGTGAGATTGCCACCTATCTTGGACAGTTCAGGGGTGTGAGATGTTCGCCAGAACAGATCGTGGTGGGTGCGGAGCAGCATTTGTTAATGACACTGCTTGTACAAACGCTATTTAAGCTAGGCGGTATGCATTCGATTGGAGTTGAACGTCCGGGCTATCGCTTGCTGCCGGGCACATTCCGTCATTATGGTTATCAGGTTGTGCCCATTTCACTGGATGAGGAAGGTCTGGATATCACAGCATTGGAACGTTCTGGAGTTAAGTTGGTCGGTGTGTCCCCGTCACATCAATTCCCGATGGGCATGACGATGCCAATTGCACGAAGATTAGCATTGCTGGATTGGGCGGAGCGTGAACAAGCATACATCATTGAGGATGATTATGACGGCGAGTTTCGATACCATGGACGTCCGATACCATCGATGCAAGGATTGCGCGAGGATAGTCGTGTGATCTATATGGGCGGTTTCTCCCAGGTGCTTGCCCCTGCCTTATGTATACACTACATGGTCCTTCCAATGGAATTGATGCATGGTTTCCGGGAGATGTACCGAGATGTCCTGTTTGAACAGTCAGCTTCCCGGCTCATCCAGCGGACGTTAGAAGTATTTATGCGTGAAGGAGAGCTTGGCAAGCATATCCGCAAAATGCGAAACCTCTACAAACGGAAACATGATCTCCTCGTTCAATCCATCCGCAGACATTTTGGCGAGCAGGCCGAGATTAGCGGACAGAACGCTGGCTTTCATCTGGTATTGCGTATAACGTCGTCTCAGACAGCCTCTGTATTGGTACAAGCAGTAGCTGAAACAGGTGTACAAGTAAGTTCCACGGAGTATCTATGGGGAGAAGCCAGCAGTCCGAGGGATGGCAAAAAGGAATTTATCATTGGTTTTGCGGGTATAGAAGCGGTCCAAATTGACCAAGGGATTGAAGCACTCGCGAAGGCATGGCGCAGTTCTCCTTCTTGATCTTAGTTCTCTTGAACAGCGCCATCCAGAAATAGGCCAACCAATTGCTGGGCAAGCTCCGCAAGGCTGGCATGCATGTTGCGCACATCTTCCCGATTCGCAAGCATGAGCAGGGACGTAAATGCATGAGCGAGCAGCATGGGGTTCGCAGGGCGGAGGTAACCATTATCCATCTCGCGCTGGAAATGTACAGCCAGCACCTCATAGATCTGTACCTCCGCCGCACGAATCTGGGTGAGTTGCTCTTCGTTTAGATAGGTTTCGGCTTCGCGCATCATCGTTTCTGTATCAATATGAGATTGCTCCATCTTCACCTCGGCTACATTCTGAAGCCGTTGCCGCAGCGATCCGGGCTCATCTAGCCGTCGTGCGGTCTGCTGCATCGCCATCGCCATCATACGTGTGATAGCTGTTGTGAAAAGCTCAGGTTTGCTGGAGAAGTGGTAATAGATAGACGCCTTGGTCACCTGACATTGGGACGCGATCTGTTGTAGGGATACAGGTTCGTATCCGTGTTCCATGAATAGCTTGGATGCCGTCATCAGAATTTTCGACTGAGTTGACGCTTGATCAGAGCCAGCCTTCGGTCTGCCTGGTGAGCGGGAAGTGCGTTGTTTAGAGTTCATTGTGGATACCTCTTTACTTAAAAGATTACTGTTCAAAATTGTTCATAATTTTAGTATTGCAAAATTAACCTTCCGGTATATATAATTAATTCGATTATACAATGACCCACGGTTCATTTCTATAATAAGTTCTATATAGATTGAGCTAATATTTACACCAGAACGGAGAGGACAGAAATAATTGAAGAAGCGAAGCGTTCGCCTTTATCACGGGATTTTTTCCTTTTGAGAAGGGAATCAAAAAAATCTGGGGATAACAGCGATCGGAACATTATTCTGTCATCGAAGTGGCTAGTGTAAATAGTTTAGATCAATCTATATATATATCAGGATAGGGAGATGAGAAGACAATGCAAGAAGGTTCGGGTTACGGCCGCTGGGTTGCTGGCAAACGAAGTAAGTGGGTAACACTTTTGGTATGGATCATCATAGCGGTAGTACTCGGTCTAGTTTGGCCGGCTGTGAATGATCGGGAAACGAATAATGCTCAGGATCTGAGCGATTCTAAACCATCTGTGCAAGCTGCTGTAGTAGCTCAGAGAGAATTCCCTGGTGGGGAAGGCTTGCCAGCATTGATTGTATGGCATCAGGCTGGTGGACTTACGGATGAACATATTAAGCAGATTCAAGCGCTGACAGAGCGACTGGATCAAGACCCTGTGGAAGAGCAGCAAGCGGTAGTACCGCTGTATCAATTGCCACCACAGGCCATTCAAGGACAACTGTCCGAAGATGGCAGCACGCTTGTCATGCCGCTCTTCTTCAACGAAGGAGCCGATGCGGAGCAGCTGGAGAAAGGCATCGATGCACTGCAGGAGAAAACGGCAGAGATCTTCGGAGTGAACCCGTTTGAAGTAGCGGTTGATGATGCAAGTTCACTCAGCGCACGCGTTACAGGACCAGTCGGCATATCCATTGATGCTAGCGGATTGTTCTCTTCTGCTGACGTATCGCTGCTCATTGCTACAGTGATACTCGTACTTGTGTTGTTGTTATTAATCTATCGTTCCCCGGTACTTGCGATTATTCCGATTATCGCAGTAGGGTTCGCATATATGGTGACGAGTCCGATTCTGGGATTCATGGCAGATCAGGGATGGATCACCGTTGATGCTCAGTCCATTTCAATTATGACGGTACTCTTGTTCGGGGCGGGAACGGATTACTGTCTGTTCATGATCTCTAGATTCCGCCAAATTCTCTACCATGAGCCGGACAAAAAGAAAGCTCTCTTCCAGGCGATTACGGGTTCATCCGGTGCCATTGCGATGAGTGGATTCACTGTCGTTGCGGCATTACTTGTACTGTTACTCGCTGAATACGGGGCATATCACCGTTTTGCTGTACCATTCAGTTTGTCCATCTTCATCATGTTTATTGCAAGTCTGACGCTGGTTCCAGCGCTGCTCGCTATCTTCGGTCGTGGTTCGTTCTACCCGTTCGTACCACGTACACATGAGATGGAAGTTGAACGTGCGAAGAAAAAAGGCAAACCAGCTCCAGCTCCGCGCAAAGTGAAAGAAAGCTGGATCGGGCGTACTGTTGTTACGAAGCCATGGACTGTGCTGGTAGTAACCCTAGTGCTCCTGGGTGGACTAGCAGCGTTCTCAACACAGATTAAATTCACATATGACTTGTTATCTTCCTTCCCGGAAGATGTTCCTTCTCGTGAAGGCTTCACCGTTATTGGAGAGCAGTTCTCCCAAGGGGAATTGGCTCCAGTGAAAGTTATCATTGATGCTGAGGGTCAGGACACGGATCTGCAATCCAAACTTGAAGCACTCGATTATGTAAGTAAAGTTGGCGATGCACAGCAAGGTGCGGAGAATGCAAACATTACAGCTTATGATGTAGAGTTCAATCTGAATCCGTACTCAATGGAAGCGATGCAGCATATTCCTGATTTGCGAGCAACAGCTGAACAGGCTTTGACAGATGCGGGGATATCGAATGCCGATACGCACGTATGGATTGATGGTCAGACGGCTGAGCAATATGACATTGAAGTAGCTGGAGAACGCGATGCCAAGATCATTATTCCTGTGGTCATCGGCATGATCACATTGTTATTGCTGCTCTACCTGCGTTCTGTAGTTGCAACGGCATATCTGATTGCTACTGTCGTTCTATCCTTTTTCTCAGCACTGGGATTGGGGTGGCTCATTATCCATTACGGACTTGGAGCCGATGCGATTCAAGGAGCGATTCCGCTGTATTCCTTCGTATTCCTTGTGGCATTGGGTGAAGACTACAACATCTTCATGATCTCAAGCATCTGGCAGAAACGCAAAACGATGCCGCTTCGCCAAGCCATTAAGGAAGGTGTAGGCGAGACTGGATCGGTTATCACCTCTGCGGGTCTGATCCTGGCAGGAACGTTCGCGGTATTGGCAACATTGCCGATCCAGGTGTTAGTGCAGTTCGGGATTATTACGGCTGTAGGCGTTATGCTGGATACGTTCCTGGTTCGTCCATTCATGGTACCGGCGATTACGACATTGCTAGGTAAATGGGCATTCTGGCCAGGTAAGTATGTTCCGATTGCGGAGAAACAGGAAGAGAAGCAGGTTTAATCTCTATCCTCTGATTCGGTTATATAGCATGGATGGCGGTTACGATCTAACCGCTGTCCATGTTTTTTTGAATGATGATATAGGTGCGTTGTCCAGTTTCTATCGCCGAATCTGTGATGGAATGGTGGAACTGTCAAATATGCGGTAGATCTAAGGGTGAGTAGTGCTCTCTTTGGGCAGGAAGGTTTACGTACACACAAGTTTTGGGACATAATAGAGTGAACGTTGGTCTAGAATGGGCCGAATGCAATGAACAACAATGAGACAACCAGGGGAAGGATGAAAGCTAGCATGACGAATCAACTTAATGTGTACTTTAACCATGACGGCGGTGTGGATGACCTCGTATCGCTGTTCATGCTTCTGCAGATGGACAATGTGAATGTAACCGGAGTATCTGTTATTCCGGCAGATGGATATCTGGAGCCGGCAACGGACGCCAGTCGCAAAATCATCGATCGTTTCGGAACATATTCCGTAGACGTGTCCAAGTCGAATTCCAGAGGGAAAAACCCATTCCCGGCAGCATGGAGATTGCACTCTTTCTATGTAGATGCACTTCCAGTATTGAACGAGTCTGGCAAAATGGAAGCTCCATTATCCACTCTGCCTGCGCATAAGCACTTGATTGAGAAGGTTCGCAATACCGAAGGCAAAACGTTGCTTCTGTTCACTGGACCGTTGACTGACCTTGCGCGTGCGCTGGATGAAGCACCAGACATTGAAGAGAAAATCGACAAGCTGGTATGGATGGGCGGTACATTTGAGAAAGGTAACGTCGAAGAGCCAGAACATGACGGTACAGCAGAATGGAACGTATTCTGGGATCCAGAAGCGGCTTATCGTGTATGGGAGAGCGGCATTCAGATTGATCTGGTTGCACTCGAAAGCACAAACAAAGTACCTCTTACTCCAGCAGTCCGTAACCGCTGGGCGGCAGAGCGTCGCTTCGAGGGTGTGGACTTCTTGGGTAACTGTTATGCTGGTTGTCCGCCACTCGTGTACAGTGAGACGAACTCCACTTATTATCTGTGGGATGTACTGACAACAGCTTCCGTAGGTCGCGAGGATATCGTGAAGAAGAAAACGGTGAATTGCATCGTGATCCCGGATGGGCCAAGCCAAGGTCGTACCGTAGAGCAGGCCGATGGACGTCCAGTACAATTGGTGTACGATACGGATCCAGAAGCATTCTTTACTTATATGACGGATTTGGGCAAAAAAGCTGCTCCGCAGCGTTATTAATTCAGGCAGCCGATAGGCTAGTCATCATCTAGTAGACACAATAAGCCGCTCAGCAGAGAGAAAGGAATTCCTTTCCCTGCTAAGCGGCTTATTTCGCATTGGGACACAGCGCCCAATGCATTGCTTGCTGACCCACTCTATATTTTAAAGCGGGCAATCAGTCCGTTCAGTTCACTGGACAATACACGCAGACTCTCGGCTGACGCACTGATCTCACCCATCGATTGCAATTGGCCGCCAGTTGCGGCAGACACCTCTTGAATGCTGGATGAAGATTCACGCGAGATGTGCTCCATATTTTCGACGGAAGCCGATATTTCTTCTGCACTGGCAGAGAGCTGTTCTGAAGCGGCAGACACCTCATGTAAACGCTCGTTGATCGTATCAATTCCCGAGTGAATCGAGGTGAACGAACGCCCCGCTTCCTGTACAACGACGAGTCCTGACTGGACTTCGGTTGTACTTGCACTCATATGCTCAGACAAGACTTGAGTTTGGCGCGTGATTTCGGCAATTAACTCCGATACATGCAGGGAGGACTGTTCAGATTCGGTGGCGAGCTTACGGACTTCGGAAGCCACCACGGCAAATCCATTGCCATGCTCCCCGGCGCGAGCAGCTTCAATGCTGGCATTGAGCGCAAGCAAGCTGGTCTGGGATGCAATGCCCTTCATCAGGAGAGCCACAGATTCAATCTTGCTGGAGTATTGCTCCAGCTGCAAGGTGGATACGGACATCTGCGTGTTTGCTTGATGGATTTTATCCATCCGATCAATCGCAGTGTTAATGTTCGCTTGTCCTTGCACCGCATTAAGGGTTGTTTCCTGGGATACGCCCGCAACGAGCGATGCGGAGTGAGCGATATGCTGCATGCTACGGGTGATTTCCTCCATGGCCATTGTAACTTCTCCCGCTCGGGCAACCTGTTCAGTAGCTCCCTGAGCCGTATGATCTGTATGCTTCGCGATCCGCTGGCTGGCTTCGGCCGTTGCTCTGGAGTGAACCGATACACCTTCGGCGGCTTTGAGCAAGGAATCGGAGCTTTTGCGAATACCGGCCATCACATTGCGAGTATCTGTGACGAGATGTTTGAACTCGGTAGCGAGCTGACCGACCTCATCCTTACGTCCCAGCTCCACATCGACAGTCAGGTCGCCTTTTCCTACTTGAGCGATGATCTTCTTGAGTCTGACGAGAGGGCGTGTGAGGTAATGAGCGAACCCATATACAAGTAATACGCTGAGCAAGACAATAACCAGTGCTGTCCAGATCATCGTCATGCGATTACGTGTCATCAGCTCATAGACAGCCGTGGAGTCCAGATCCGCACCCACAATGCCCAGCACTTCCCCGTTTGTACCGTGAATTGGGACATAGGCAGTGATGGTCGCTCCATACTCGTCCTGTGTTAGTTCCCCATGTACAGACTCGTTATTGGCAAAAGCGTGGAGCATGCCTTCGTATTGCGTTTCCTCTACTGATCCGTAGGGTGAAAAATCATCCTCCGACACGTCGGCAGCCGCACCATCGACCACGTAATAATATGTGGCTGTTCCGTTCTCTTCCCGTTTACCAAGAGTGTACAGATACTTCAAGCCATTGGCTTCACGAAGCTGGCTAAGCTGTTCGCGCAGGGTTCCGTAATAGGCAGTTTCATTCTGTCCCGTACTGAGTGGTGCATATTGAGTCACGTCTATGGATTGTGCAGCTCGTTCGGCAACAGCCTGAGCTTGCATTCCCATGGATTGTTCAACAAGTTCAGCAGACGAACGGTACATCGTCACACCAAGCACGGCTCCAGCCGCTAGCATGAGGCATGAAAAAAACAAAAAGATACGCATAAACAAACTGTTCATTAGTAGTATTACTCCCCCTTTTTAGCGGTAAACGGTTGTAGCTATTGATCACTATTGAAACGACTATCAACATATGGATCAGACGTGCATTGTGCTGGGTTGAACATGGGTAAAACGAATATGTATGTGTATTGCTGTATTCAATGTGCTGGCTTCATGTGCGTGTTCAAAAAGGTAGGTGCCATGAAGTAGCCGTCCACCTTCAAATATCGGCATTTCAGGGATAAAGAATTAGCCCCCGAATGCAGTTCATCCGGGAGCTCGTTTATCCTGATCTAATTGAAGCTGTATGATGTTACATTGTTCCCCCACCTTGGCGAATCGAGGCTGGGATCTTTTCTGGCCCTTGATTGATGTACTTTTGAATAAAAGTCCCCACCTTCGCATCGTCAAACGTGGCGAGTTTCATCGTCTTCGTCCAGGCGGTCACAACGACCTCGCTGCCTTCGGGAATGTCCTTGTTCGGAACGGCGAGGATTCCTGCGCCTGCTTCACGAAACTTGGTCAGATACTTCAAATGCTCTTTGAGCTCGTCACTCGCATTTTCACGATAATAAATAATGATATCTCCATGCTCCAGATTGTGTACCAGATAAGGATAACCAGGGAAGTCGGTATAGAACCCAAACTTGATATCATGTGGATTATGAGGCCCTGAGGTCGGAATGGTCATCTCATAGTTAATCGGGTCTTCCGTATGGCTAGCCCCATAATACGGGTCATCCGTCACATCTATGGTGGCATTGGCGTTCAGATCAGCAACATTGTATTGGGTAAAGGCACCCTGCATGAAGAAGAGAGCGATCACCACGATGGATATTCCGAGCATAGCGTGCGCTGTGATCCGAATGGTTCGACTTTTCTTTTTCACAATGGCCCGCTCATCCTTCTTCATATGGGCAACAATGGAGCCTTGCGTGCGTGAAGCCCAGACGTAGGCGACGATAGACAACAACAGAATGACTGCGCCGATGATGAGCCACAGGTAGGATGTACCCGCCTCGTGATTCATCTGCATGTGATCCATATGTGGATCCATAAATATCCTCTTCTTTCTTCGTTAAAATAAAATCATCATTCATTAACACTACATATCGTAGTGTTAATGGCGTTACACACTCTACTTCCGATCCAGTACACCGAGATGTACCGCAGATTAGATGCGAGAGCGAAAGGTGGATGGTCATCTTCCTTAGATGTCCAATACGTAAATAAAACCATATCAAATTTACACTACACATTATAGTGTAATCATGTGGATCGTGCAATCTTTGTGCGATATACATGACATGTTTTTCAAAGTGAATTCAAGTTTCAAGTTCATCATATGTCCTGTTCCACACTATAGTTGCTCTATAGTTATAACAAAAAGGCTCTCGTTGCCGAAGCAAGAGAACCTTTTGAAATGCCATATTGATCATCGATTACCTCTAGGGAGAGGACTACATCCGCCAGAACGAAGAGTAGAACAAGCTCAGGATGCTAAGCAATGTCTCCAAGAGCAAACGATATACGACATAGACTAGCACGATGTTGGCAATGAGCACCGTATAGATGCTGTCGATTGCGGCTTTGGAACGATTCAATGGATATTGGAACACAACCGCATTCATGCCTACAATGACGATGATGTAAGCAATCGCGACAAAATACAGTGAGAAGGAGAAGGAAATGATCGTGAACACGTTCGCCAGAACGAGTGCAGCCACTGCAGGAACCAATAATGCGCCGTACTGGGCTACGAGAATTTTGGGACGGAACGTAAGCTTCTCCACTTTCAAAATGATATACATTAACGCAACCGCAATAATTAGCATGATGGCTGTAAGCAAGAGAGGTCTGATGAACCCACTTACGAATATGCCGGGAATTTCCATAGAGCTAAAGGCAATTAAGAAGTATGTAGAGGATAAAACTGCGATTAAAGCCATCGTCAACCATCCATTGAATGAGTGCTGTTCACCAACGCTCTTCATCGCTTGGTAAGGACGAACAAGGACGCTAAGGAAATAAGATGCATATTGTTTGCTTACTTCTTTGGCTTGCTGAACTTTCTCATTTTGCATCATATTGTTCCATTGATTGTTCTGTGGATCACCGGACGCCTGATTTTCGGTAGTGTGCGCCTGTTCTTGCGGTTGCCGAATTGGAATGGGTGCTGATGTATTCGAGCTGGAATCCTGAGGTGCATGATTAGGAGAGTCTTGTTTACTTGACCAACGCGTATATTCGGACTCCGATGCAGCAGCAGATTCGTGATCTGGTGAAGCGCCAGCAGGGGAAGACGTCGAAGCAACCTCGGTCAGGTTCGATCCGCACCTCTCGCAAAAGCTAGCATTTTCATTTTCATGATTACATACTGGGCATTTCATGATATAAGCCTCCATTTCATTTATTTAGACATTTTGTCTTATTTTAAGGGTTAATGTGGAAGTTTGTCCATGACTTCCATTGAATTCTACAAGGGATTTATGAAAATGAAGTTTGTATTTATGATCATATTTAGTTCTTGTACAGTTTATGTCCATCGTAAGTATGATCGTTCTTTCTGCAGCGAATGTAATGGATAGAGAACGTAGTCTGCGGGTATACTTTTACCAGTTCAATCCTTTGTTCAATCACGTTAAGTACAGATATAAATACGTTTCAATTCATGTAATGTTCGCTTTTATGAGATATTTGTAGGTGAAGTTCATCTTTTGGGTTGCCCAACACAGAACATTTATGTATAATCAGACGTGTTAATACGTTTAATGTACGGTAGTAAATGATGTAGGTGAGTTCATGGAACTGCTGGACAGTAATGAGAGCAAGAAAAAGATGTGCCAATACTATAATGAAATATCGAAGGAACTGTTCGGCTTCGGGACAACTCTCCTGAGAGTGACCGTAGATCAGAATATTGTAACCTTCTTCGCGAAGCACCGACGTTCGCCACGCTCTGACGCCCTGGAAGGGGAGGCCCCCGGCTTGAAGCTGGAAGTGGACTTCCGCATGTCTGTCTTATATAAGAAGAAATTCAGGGAGAAGTTAGAGCAACACATGGGTTTGCCAATTGAAGCTGTTTTAAGGGATTATGATGCGTCCACGCAGTGGGCCATTACCAATGTGATTTTGGAACAAGCATAGATGGATTAGTGGGGTTTTCCTGTTGATGCATACTGCCTTTGTACCTGAGATTCATATGGATTCTGACAATTTCATACGATGGCGTCTGTCTTTGGATTGATTCTGAAGCAGAAACCGATGATGTACCGGCTACGGGTGTCGCTTTCCTTTGTTTACGAAGAAAAGTGTTCTTGTTCACACAAGAATGCTTTTCTTTTTGTTTTTTTAAGTTGAATTAGCCCTGTCATAACACAAATGCTCCGAAAACAGAAAACCTTTCGATCGTCGTTATCCCCAGATTTCTTTTATTCCCTTATATAAGGGAGAAATCTTGTGATAGCTTATGCTTCCGAAGCAGCTTTCTTACAGAAAGCTTTTAGGCGAACACTTCGTTTCTCCAGGTTCTTTCTGTTTTCTACGTAATAATTGTTATCAAGATAATTCAACTTCATAAATTGCGTTAAAAATCACACATATCAGGGGGATTAAGATCATGATGAAAAAATGGATTAGTGGTTTGGCGACAGTAGCGATGACTTCGGTATTACTTGCAGGTTGTGGCAGCAGCACGGATGATGCAACAGGCGGATCAGGCAATGGGGGAACAGCTCCAACGAAACTGGTTATCTCCACATGGGGTTTCTCGGAAGATTTCTTCAATCAAGAAGTATTTGGTCCATTTGAAAAAGAACATAATGTAGATATCGTGCTGGAAGTGGGCAACAATGCTGAGCGCTTGAACAAAATCCGTCAGGGTACATCTAGCGTAGATGTGATCTATCTGTCTGACTACTATGCGCAGCAAGGCATTGACGAAGGCCTGTTTGAGAAAATCGACCGCTCCAAAATTCCGAACATCAATGACATTTATGAAATTGCCCAAGCTCCACTTGGTGAAGATTACGGCCCTGCTTACACCGTTGGACAATTGGGGATTGCGTATAACCCAGACATGGTTGCCAAAGAAGTTACTTCTTGGAGCGATCTATGGGATCCCGCTTTTGAAAATAACCTGACGATTCCGAACATTACAGCAACCGCTGGCCCAATGGTACTCGATGCAGCATCCCGTGTTGCAGGCAATGATACGTTTAATGAAGATGCCGCATTCACGAAGCTAAAAGAGCTTAGCGGAAATGTCGTGAAATTCTACACGCAAACTTCGGAGTATGTGAACATGTTCTCTCAAGAAGAGATTGCAGGCGGTCCAATTATGGAAATGTACTTCAAAGACTTGAAGGCAGCTGTGCCTAATGCGAAGTTTGTAACACCTAGCGAGGGTGCTTATGCCGTTATGAACACGATCAACGTAGTTAAAGGCAGCAAAAACAAAGAACTCGCTGAAGAGTTCATCAACTGGCAGCTCAGTCAGGACGTTCAAGCGAAATCAGCTAAAGCCAAAGTGGATTCTCCAGTAAACACAAAAGTAGAACTGAATGCTGAAGAAGCTGAAGGTGTGACATACGGAGCAGACGTAGTTGAGAAGTTGAACAAGCTGGATATGGAGTTTGTAAACCAACAAGCTAAAGGCTGGACAGATCGTTGGAATCGTGAGATTGCCCAATAAAACAAACGTAACGACAAGGAGTGGAGCATAGATGAGTAAAACGTCTAATCCCATCATCTTGGATGTAGATACAGGTATTGATGATGCGCTGGCGATTCTACTGGCTGTCAAAAGCCGGAAGCTAGATATTCTCGGCATCACGACTGTCTGCGGGAATGTATCTCTAGCGCAGGCAACGGAGAATACGTGCAAAATACTGGAGCTGGCAGGTGCGCCTGCCATTCCGGTGATTGCTGGAGCAGCGAGTCCGCTGACTCGGAAGTCTCATTATGAACATCGTGTGCATGGACAGGACGGATTGGGTGGTGCGCTGCCTGATCCGGCAATGTCCAAGCAGGCTGATCCAGGGTTCGGCCCAGACTTTATCGTGGAGCAGGCTAAACTATACCCTGGTGAACTCACCCTGATTATGACGGCACCACTTACGAATTTGGCGCTGTCGCTAATTAAATGTCCGGAGCTGCCTTCTTTATTGAAGGAAGTCATCTTCATGGGTGGCGTTGTGCGGGGTCACGGTAACGTGACACCAGTAGCGGAGTACAATACGTACGCTGATCCTGAGGCTGCACGCATCGTTGTGCAGGCAGGAATTGAGAAGCTTACACAAGTCGGACTGGATGTGACACGCCAGACGTTGCTGAATGAAGCTACCATTGAACGCCTCACAGATCCTGTACTACGCGCATATGTAGCTCAGAGTACGGAGATTTATATTAATCGTTACGAACAAATGAATGGTGTACGAGCATGTGCGCTGCATGATCCACTAGCTGTTGGTGTAGCACTCGCTCCGGAACTGGTTGGACGCAAGTCGTATTACGTGGATGTCGAAACCGCGAGCCGTCTGTGCGACGGTCAGATGGTGTGTGATTTCCAAAACCGGTTGGGACAACAGCCCAACACCCTCGTTTGCGAAACAGTAGATGCGGAAAGCTTCCTAGAACTGTTTATCAACGCATTAAATTCGTAAATATAGAGGTTGTTCAAAAAATCCGCTTTTGATTACGAAGGATGCCTGTCGGCATCTCAGCATCGAATATGGGATTCAGCCGAAATGTCCGTTGCTCACGTAGTTTTGCCTACGCTCCGCTACTCCATTTCTATCTTCATCCCATCTTCTTGGCACTGAAAACCGGATTTTTTGAACTCGTTAATATTTTTATCCAAAGAGGAAAGTTAAGATCGATATTAAAATAAGTTCTTAACTTGATCCCGCTTAGTGGAGGGGACGAAATCGATTCTGGAGAAGCGAAGCGCTCGCCTAAAAGCTTTCTGTAAGAAAGCTGCTTCGGAAGCATATGCTATCCTTGGATTTTTCCTTCTAAGAAGAAGGAGATCAAGAAAATCCAAGGATAACAGCGATCGTAAGAACGATTCGTATCCGGAACGGCTGATGCGGAGATAGCCAACACTTGTTTTTGGAATGACTCAAATTTTTCTTATGTCAGGAGTAGAACGATGAAAAAATCAGTAATCTACTGGCTATTGCTGCCGGGATTCATATTTTTGGCGGCATTCATGATCATTCCGATTGTCCTGACGATCGGGTCGACCTTTTTTCAGGAAAACTCCTTCACGTTTGAAGGATACATGCATTTTTTCAGAGACCCTTACTTTTTGAAAATATTGCTTACCACCCTGCAGGTCAGTGTGGTCACCACGATTGTCTGCGTGGTGCTCGGATTCCCGACAGCTTATTATATTTCTCGGAAAGCGCCGCGCCGCAAAGGCATTTTGCTGGCACTGGCGATCTTCCCACTCTTGACGAGCCCGGTTGTGCGCTCGTTCAGCTGGATGATCATCCTTGGACGTAAAGGGCTGATCAACAACGCGCTCGTTGGTTTGGGAATCGTGGACAAGCCGCTGGATATTTTGTACACACCGGCAGCGATGATGATCGGTCTGACACATCTGTTCTTGCCGCTCATGATTATTTCCCTGGTCGGCGTACTGGAGAACATTGATGGTGACCTGCTCAAAGCAGCACAAAGCCTAGGTGCATCCCGCTTCACTGCGTTCCGCCGGGTTGTGTTCCCACTGGCTGTGCCAGGGCTTGTCATCGGAGCTGTGCTTGTATTTGTCGGCAGTCTGACGGCATATACGACACCTGCCCTCCTTGGAGGTAAACAGCGTGTAATTGCCACGTTCCTGTATCAGAACGCCATGACTCTCAACGACTGGTATCTGGCCTCGGTTGTTGCCGCGATTATGATTGTGATTACATTCGTCGTGGTCGGTGTCATGAACAAAATGGCCAAAACTTTAAATCCGAAGGGGTAGACATATGCGGGAGAAACATATCGGGCTGGGCCTGTTCAGTCTGCTGGTCTTTATCTTTCTGCTGGGCCCGCTTCTGATCATATCGGTCACTTCGTTTGAACCGGGAACGGTACTCAAATTCCCACCGGAGGGATTCTCCTTCCGCTGGTACGAAAATATTTTCAACACAGGCGGTTTCCTCCGCACATTCCAGACGTCCATCATTATCTCCCTGCTGGGGAACTTGCTGGCACTGGTGCTAGGGATTCCGGCTGCGTATGCACTCAGTCGTTACGATTTCAAAGGTAAATCATTGCTGAATGCCGTATTCCTATCGCCGGTATTGATTCCGGGAATCGTGCTTGGTTTCACGTTAATGAAATATCTGATCGTGATCTACCACCTTCCGATGTATCTGGGATTGTTGATTGGACACACGATTATTATGCTTCCGTTTATTATTCGGGTTATTGCTTCAAGTCTGTCGAGCTTTGATTTTGCAGTGGAGGAAGCTGCACTTAGTCTGGGTGCGGGACGTCTAAGAACGTTCTTTCAGGTGGTGCTGCCTAACATTCGCTCCGGTATTCTGGCGGCGGTACTTATTGCTTTCTTGGAATCGTTCAACAACGTGGACATTTCCGTGTTCATGACTGGCCCGGGTGTGAGTACATTGCCGATTCAGATGCTGACGTACGTGGAGAATTATTTTGACCCAACGATTGCAGCCATTTCCGTGCTGCTGATGGTACTGACAGGACTCTTAATGTTCGTGATCGAACGGATCATGGGCGGATTTTCATACTTTACTAAACGTTAATTGGAGGCGCAGAACGCTATGGCATTGCTGACACTAGACCACGTATCCGTGGCATACGATAAGCAGACAATCCTGAAGGATTTTCAGTTGGAGCTGGAAAAAGGTAAGCTGCTCTCCCTGCTCGGACCGAGCGGTTGCGGCAAAACAACTACGCTGCGCCTCATCGCCGGATTCTTAGAAGCATCACAGGGCAAGTTTATGTTCGGCGGCAAGGATTACACGAAGGTTCCGGTGAACAAGCGGAACTTCGGATTTGTATTTCAGAGCTATGCGCTGTTCCCGCATCTGTCTGTCTATGACAATGTGGCGTTTGGCCTACGGATGCGCAAGGTGAAGGACAAGGATATCTCCTCTCGTGTGATGCGCATTCTTGAAGTGGTTAACTTGATTGGATTCGAGAAACGCTTCCCAACAGAACTGTCGGGTGGACAACGTCAGCGTGTGGCGATTGCCCGCGCACTGGTGATTGAACCGGATCTGCTTCTATTTGATGAACCTCTCAGTAATCTGGATGCTAACCTGCGACTCAACATGCGAGTCGAGATTCGCCGGATTCAGCAGGAGCTAGGCATCACTACTCTCTATGTATCTCATGATCAGGAAGAGTGTTTCTCGATTTCCGATCAGGTAGCAATCATGAACAAAGGCGTGGTCGAGCAGCTCGATCGCCCAGAGACAATTTTTAAATATCCAGCAACGGAGTTTGTAGCACGATTTATCGGATTCCATAACTTTATTGAGTTTGCGGATCGCACGGATGCAGGGGATATGATTACGTTGCATGCGGGAGGCCGTACGTTTAATGCTACTGCACATCCGGGTACGGCTCGTGCCGGTGCTCGCAAAGGCGCGATCCGCCCCGATGATCTGATCGTGAGTGGAGACACATCCGCGGATCTTGCAAATGCATTGCCAGGCATCGTGAAGGTAAGTACGTACCTCGGTCGTAGTTATCAGTATGTCATTGAGACGGAACTTGGCGACTTCACAGCCAACCAAGAGATGGAGACGCCTTATCTTAGCGGACAGCGAGTGAGTCTGATTTTCCCACAGGATAAACTTGTGTTGGTGGAGTAGTCACATTGAATGTAATTGACAGCAACAGGAAGTAAAGCAGCAAAGAAGGCATGTTGTGCAGTGAATCCGGTTAGGGCAAGGTGCATCGTAGTTGCGAAACTGTAGATAAAAGCGCAGTGCAGCACGTTGCAGGTAGACTGCTCATCCGGATCACGCCGAGATGCTTGTGAAGAAGGAGATTATGCCGATGCGTGCAGATCAACTAATTGTGAATGTAAATGTGTATAACAGTTATTATAAAAGGTTCGAAGCTAATAACGTCGCTGTATTGGACGGTCGATTCCTATATATCGGTTCAGGTGGGTCAGAGCTCATTAATGCTGATGAAGTCATCGATGCACGTGGTCGTTATATGATTCCAGGTTTGATTGATATTCATCTGCACATTGAGAGTACAATGGTAACGCCAGCTACATTTTCACACGGACTTATCCGCTCTGGGGTGACTTCCATTGTGCCTGAGCCACATGAGATGGCTAATGTGTTCGGTCTGGAAGGTGTGCAGGAGATGATGGCGGCAAGTCGGGAGACGTTGGTGGACATGTTCTATGCGATCCCAAGCTCGGTGCCGGCGACTCCAATGGAAACGACAGGTGGTTCCATCGAGATCGAAGATATGGATACATTATTGGCAACCGGAGAGATCATCTGTCTGGGTGAGATTATGAACTATGTGGATGTCATTCGCGACCCGGACTGCAAAACCAATCAGATTCTTCGCCACATTCGGAAGAACTACCCGGAGCTTGTCATTGAAGGGCATACCCCGAAGCTACTGGGTCTGGATCTACACCGACTGATCTATGCTGGGGTTGATTCGGATCATACACATCAGAGTATTGAGGGATTACAGGCTCGTATTGCTGCGGGCATGTTTATTGAAATCCAAGAGAAATCCATGACACCAGAAGTGATGGAGTATCTGATTCAGCATGATGTGAAGGAGCATTTCTGTTTTGTAACAGATGATGTTATGCCTGACAGTCTGGTGGAGCGAGGACATCTGGATCATCTTGTACGTAAAGCGATTGGTATGGGAATGCGCCCAGAGGATGCGATCTATGCGGCGACATCCACTCCTGCAGCTCGGATGAAAATGACGGATCGTGGCAGTATCGCACCAGGTAAGGTAGCAGACTACGTCCTGTTGTCCGACCTTGAAATGTTGCGTATTGATCAGGTCTACAAAAAAGGTCGTAAGGCTTACGACGACTACGAACCGTATACACAAGAACGGATCATTGGGCAGTTCCCAGCTCATTTCTACCATAGTGTGCAATTGCAGCCGCTTGATGAAGAGGACTTTGCAATTCGTTTATCCAATCCTAAAGTTAGTGGTTCAGGAGTAGGTACTGGTAGTGTTGTAGATGCTCTTCAGGCAGAAGACAAGCCGAAGGCGAATGAAGACCATGCGGGTGAATCCTCGTACCCATGCCGGGTGATGATGGTGAAGGACGGCTCAACCTTTGTGGAGGAACATATTGCGCAGATACAGGCAGCGGGAGATGAGCTCTTGTGGGAAGAGAGTGAATATGGACAGATTGCCACCTTTGAGCGTTATGGGGTGAACGGTAATCATGCCCATGGTCTGATTGGCGGAGATACGATTAAACGCGGTGCCATCGCAACAACGTATTCCCATGACAATCACAACCTTCTCGTCGTTGGACGTAACCGCAAAGATATGATTATGGCAGCTAACAAGGTGATTTCGAGCCAAGGGGGATTCTGCGTTGTTGAGGATGGTAAGGTGCTCAGTCATCTGGAGCTTCCGGTAGGTGGTATTCTGACCGAGGAACCGCTGGCTGTTGTATCCCATCAAGTGAAGGAATTACGGGCTGCCATGTTATCGCTCGGTTATGTGCATTATAATCCGATTATGTCGATTAGCACCCATTCCCTTGCCGTGAGTCCAGCGCTCAAAATCACCGATCACGGGCTGATTGATGTGAATGCAGGTAAGGTTGTACCACTAATCGTACAATAGCGATTGTTCAAAGATCTGCTTTTGATTAGAAAGAAACCCAATGGAATCATCAGCATCGAAGTTGAAATTCATTTGAAATTCAGTAACTGGGTTCTGAGGAATATACAAAAAGGTAAGTGCATGGTAGAGAGAATACCGTGTACTTACCTTTTTTTGACGATCCTGTATGATAGGATGATTATTATAGCTCGGATGCAGAACTCTGAGCAGATCTCATTTTCCTGAGCTTTATCACATAGTATACTGATCTTACGGTACTACCTGCCATAGGTATTGCAATGAGTACATAGTTGAATGTTGAAGCAGAAGGGAAATTATAAAAAGCATAGACCATCACTGCCGCGGCAAAGAGCAGAAGGCTACAGTTTAGAATCAGATGGTACACAATACGCTTATATTCAGTCGGGTATGAGAAAAATTTCATGAATATACCTCCTAGTCGTATTCTTTGAAGTCATGATTAAAGGTATTCATAGAAACTTAATTATAACATTCAACGGAGTGTATTCCCACATTATTCTAATATGTTAATGAATTCGTTCGCTGTTCTGTAGCTTATTATAGAAGGAATATTGTTTCATACGTTTATCTCAATTATATAGAGACGAGAGAGGGAGTCTTAATGATGACATCTAATTCGAATGCTAAGAAGGCTGTATTTTTCGATGTGGATGATACGTTATATGATCATCTACAACCATTACGCGGGGCGCTTCAAGATATTCTTGGCTTACCGGACGATTTTCCCTACAGCGAGGTATATCATCGCTTTCGCTACTATAGTGATTGGTTATCGGAGCAGGAGGGATTGTCTGCTGTACCGGAACCGGCAGCTATGGAACGGATGCGTCGTCGCCGGTTCGAGCTGACCTTAGAAGAGTTCGGTGTGTCACTACAGGCAGGACAAGCAGAAGCATTGCAGCAGCAATATCTAAGCTGCCAGTTTCGGATATTACCTTTTGAAGGAGCGTACGATCTGATTCGGAGATTGTCAGCCGAGGGGCATGTTGTTGGCTTGATCACGAACGGTCCTGGAGCACACCAACGTACCAAGTTGGAAGCATTAGATGTATTCGGATTAATTCCAGAGGAACGAATCTTCATCTCGGGCACCATTGGTTATGCCAAACCAGATCGGCGACTATTCGAACATGTAAACGAGCTAACAGGCACAACGCCCTCTAACAGCTTCTACATTGGAGACTCATGGCGTAACGATGTCGTAGGTGCAGTGGATGCCGGATGGAGCGTTATCTGGTTTAATCATCGTGAAGCCATGCCTGAATCAGATCACCAACCACATCATGTTGCACAAACGTATGAGGACATCAAACATGTTCTTTTGTCTTTGATTTCCTGATAGATATCATTGTACCTTATCTTTAGATACCATCTAATGAGGTTGAAAAATGAATTGAATGATATACAGCAGTCCAATCGATAACATACGAGGGGCTGCTTTTTTAATGCTAAATAGATGAAGTTCCCTTCATAGAATCTTCATTTCATAACATAGCCGAAAGCCTAGCCAAGTGAGCAAGCTAGTGTTATAATTAAAACAAGATTTAGATTAAGTCTAAATTAAAGAAGTGACAACGACAACGTACGCAACTTCACATTCACTACACATTAACTTAAAATAATGAATTCGAGAGGGGATTAATTCCATGAGCACAATGCAAACTAAAACCAACCCATTTGTAACTGAAACAACTGAACTTCACGAGGTACTTAACCGTCAGATCGCAGGCTGGTCTGTACTGTACACGAAATTGCATCATTTCCACTGGTATGTTCAAGGACCACACTTCTTCACATTACATGCCAAATTCGAAGAACTGTACAATTTGGCTACAGCTCATATGGATGAAGCAGCAGAGCGTTTGTTGACCATCGGTGGACGCCCAGTAGCGACGATGTCGGAACAGTTGCGTTTGTCTCCGATTGAAGAGGCTCAAGGGCAATTCACTGCAGAACGTATGGTTGAAGCTGTTGTTGCGGATCTACGCCTGATGTTGAACGTGATTAACGAAGGTATCCAAGCAGCGAGTGCAGCAGATGACAAAGCAACTGAGGACATGCTGATTGGTTTCACGGCTGGATTGGACAAAGAAGTATGGATGCTGAATGCTTTTCTGGGTAAATAATGGTTCTTTAAAGTCGTGATCCCTCAAACCAAAACCCTACAGCGTAATCCTAACTTGCCTCCAATAAACTGCTAAACGGTGCAAGGTTATCCTATAGCCTGACAGCGATGTGTAGAGTCCGTGAACAAAGTGTCTGTTCGCTTACAAATTGAATTTGCTTACCGTATAATGAGGGCATTCAAGATGGATAGAATGGTGGAATGAACGATGCGGACAGACCTAAGAGAATTGAAGGAAGAAGCAGAACACTTTATATATAGATGTTACGATGAGCTGGGTTATTCGCGTGAAGACGCGGAGACCCGGCTTAATGCTGTTCAACATGAAATCGAGGAAAAGGGCACATATACGCACACTTTAGAAGAACTGGAACAAGGGTGCAAAATGGCATGGCGTAATAGCAATCGCTGTATTGGACGATTATTCTGGGACAGCTTGCGTATCATTGACGCTCGTCATGCAGATACAGTCGCAACTGCTGCCGATGCCGTGCTCCATCATATTCGGGTGGCTTCCAATGGCGGTAAAATTATACCTACGATCACGATTCTTCCTCCAGCTGGCCCACACGGAGCACCTGTACGCATCTGGAATCATCAGTTGATTCGTTATGCAGGGTATGAAACTGCCGAAGGTATCGTAGGTGACCCCGCTTCTCTGGAGTTAACTCGTGCTGCAATGGAGCTTGGATGGCAGGGAGCTGGTACGGCGTATGATGTGCTCCCCATCATTATGCAAGCTCAGGATGGACATCCAGAGTGGTATCCGGTACCTGAAGAGGATATCGTAGAAGTCACTATTGAGCATCCAGAACGTCCTGAAATCGCTGAGCTTGGTATGCGTTGGTACGGTGTACCGATGATTGCTGACATGCGGCTGGAGATTGGGGGGATATCCTATCCGGCTGCTCCGTTTAACGGCTGGTATATGGGAACGGAGATTGGTGCGCGCAACTTAGCAGATACGTTCCGATACAACAAGCTACCAGTGGTGGCGAAGGCGCTAGGCCTGAGCACGTCCAGTGAGACGACCCTGTGGAAAGATAGGGCACTCGTTGAACTGAATGTTGCTGTGTTACATTCGTTCAAGAAAGCTGGCGTAAGCATCGTAGATCACCACACAGCGGCCTCACAGTTTGCTTTATTTGAGCAACGGGAAGAGAAGGCTGGACGAGAGCTGACGGGGGATTGGGTATGGCTCATACCGCCGGTCTCTCCCGCGACAACGCATATTTTCCATAGCTCATACCGTAATGAGATTGTGAAACCGAACTTTTTCCGTCAAGATCCAGTGATAAATCTAGCTGGAGCTAATGCTGATACTACGTTAGACAATCAGGATGGAGCTGCTGCATCGACTAAGGATGAGCAGTTACCATCAGATTCAGATCGATCCCCGAAATGCCCGTTCGCCCATTAATCTGGTGCGAGCGGGTTCTTTTTTTTGAGGAGAAATGAATTGAAATAAAGTTGTATTATGGCTCAATCTGGCAGGTAGGAGATGCCTCAATGAGCTGTCAGACTTCTTACCTCTGGATAGTAGCAACAGGGAATGTGATTGCAAACGGATCAACCTTAAGCACCGCCCATGGTTTGCAGAGCGAGATGTCAGGGAACAATGCAGCGTTGATGGATAGCTCGTCAATCTTGGCGAGTCTGCCTTTTCCTTTGCCGGAAAATTGTGTGTAATACCATTGCTGTTGATGCTGCTGAACGAGTGGGAACGGTAGCAGGCGTGTGTTAACGGGAAAGCTCGGACCAAACGCAGATAAAGTCAGATCAGCAACGGATACTCCAGCTTGGCTAACTTGCACGTGTTCTTTACCAGAAGCTAGCTTCTGGAATGTGAACGCAGCAAGTTCCTTCGGAATGCCCCAGTTCTCCCAACCGTTATCTACACTATCCGAGGTGGACACATATATTTTGCTAATCGTATTAAGTTTGCGACCTTGGTGCTGGAACTTTCCTGGGATGAAGAGCAGCTCTCCATACGGTCCGGCGTCAGAAGACTCGTAATTCACGAGCATCACACTTCCCAGTCCCCCACTGAACTGACCTTCTAGAAAAGCAGGCACCCGCCCATGCTGCGCTACGAATTCCTTAGTGAAACGATAGATTAATATATAACCTGAGCCTTGGAGCTGCCAGGGAGCTGGAACATGATTCATTTGAGTTTCTCCTCTCTGTGCTTTTGCTGAACCCACTGTTGTAATTTTGCATTTTCATGATTGGCGTATAAACGTAAAACAAACGGGAAAATGCGATTAAGTGTATTCATTAAACGAAAAGTGAACGAAGGGTAGATGTCTCTTTTCCCTGAGCCTAACCCGTTGACCAGAGCAGAAGCGACGGCTGCCGCCGTTTGTGAAGGCCATGGCATAGGGCTATTACCTGCATTTTTGAAGAAATCGGTACGGGTGGAGATGGGATATATGACTTGAAAGTGCTGACCTGTGTTCAGCTCATATCGGTATGCTTCGGCAAATCCACGAAGCGCCGCCTTCGTTGCACTATACAGTGCATATCCCGGTAGTGGCAGAATTCCCATTCCACTGGCTGTGCACATAACGGTATATGGACGATCCCCAAGAAGCTGCTTCATCTTCTGTGCACTGTAAATCGCTCCGAAGGTGTTGATGTTAAAGATGTTGGAGATATGTTGCCAATCTGGCGAGCCGAGCAGCTCATAATAAGCAAAGCCTGCGTTCGCGATAAAAATATCAATGCCACCCATGACATCAAGGGCGTAATCGAATAACTGGTCGATCCCTTCTTGTGTGGACAGGTCACCGACATAGGCAAATAACCGAACATCGTCTGGCGTTAGACCGCCGATCTCTTTGGCTGCGGCAACGATGGTGCAATTATGCTGGAGAAGCAGCTTTACAACTTCTAGCCCTATTCCGGAGGAGGCGCCAGTAACAATGATTTTCTTATGGTTTAGTGCTGTTGTGGTCATCCTGCTTCTCTCCTTCCGGCTTGAGATTCAGAAGTGTGTCGAGCTGCCCAATGGTGTTCAGTAGCATATGGATCTGCTCGGGGGTGAAGTGGTGAAGACTGGAGGATACCGTTGAATAGTTAAAATCCTCAATAGATTGAATCTTGGCTCTACCTTCGGAGGTGATGAACACTTCAACGACTCGTTTATCGGTCTTGGAGGCGATTCGATTCGCCAGCCCTGCCTTTTCGAGTTTGGTCACCATTCGGCTTGTTACAAAGTCCTTCACGCTCATTCGATTGGAGATCTCGGATATTCGCATACCTGGGTATCGGATTAGAAGCTGGAGTAAATACACCTCATTCCAATCGACGTGGAATCGTTCAACCTCTCGCTGTTCGAATAGATAAATGCTCTGTAAAAAAGAAAATAAAGCGTCATTCACTTGTTGCTGGGGAATTGTCTGAGTCATGGAGATCGCCACCTTGGCTTCATAGTCATTGTAGTCGTTACAATTGATTTGGTTGAATTCAATCTACTGCATTTATTTGCAAAATGCAAATAAATAATCGGAGCGCAGTAATGCTGCTCCAATCCACTTTTTCAGCGATGAGTAAAGGAAGAGGAAGGGCTACCTTTGATGAACGCGGTAACGGCTGCGCATGACAGCTTGAACTGCAATGGCGGCGGCAATCAACAGCAGATTGAATACGAATACGGCATATAAGGAGCTATACTCAGCGAGTAATGCTGCGATGATCGGAGACACGATGGAGCCGATCTCCGCAGCAGACACAATTTTTCCAATCACGTTACTCCGATTCTTCTCTGGAATGTGGTCACCGACGTGTGCGAAGAACGAATCCATATAACATGCGCCGCCTACGCCTCCAATCAACATGCCCACGTATACCCATAGATAAGATGCCGTGCTCAGAAATACAATCACTTCAATGCCGATCATCAGCATGCCGAGCATACATAACAACAAGCGATCGCCCATGCGGTCGGACAAATAACCTGCAAAGGGTGCTGCCGCCAGTGTGGAGAGACCCGCAACGGTGAAGGCTAGACTGGTCTGGAGCGGGTTCCACTGCATAATATGAGCCGCATACAGAGCGAAGTAGGTTAGGAATACAGCATAGGCACTCATCTCAAGAAAGTGAACGGTGGCATACCCGATAAATTGTTGTCTCTGCGATAGTGCCGGGTTATCTGTGTCAGGGAGGTTACTTTGATCAAGATCAGGGTTTATGAATGCAGTAGCACCGGTGGGGATAGGGGGTGTATCTGTCGTAGGAGAGGAAGGGTTATGTGTATTCAGATCTTGTGTTGCTTGTATACCCAGGTTTGTGGTGCTCCTGCCCTTCATGCCCCATGCTGTACCCATAGCCATAAGACAACAGAGTGTAACCAGCCAAAAGGGGACGGATAAAGGCCAGTGTAATGCTAACCAGCCACTAATGACGGGGCCAAGAACCATACCGCCGCCTTCACTGCTGCTAATGTAGCCATTATATAAACCCCGGTTGCTTACATTGCCTTCATCTCCGATGATGGATCGTACAACTACTGTAAGACCCGTAGAGGCGACTCCTTGAAGTAGCCGCAATACACCGAAGAGCAGAGCAGTAGATGAGACAGCAAAACCCGCCATGCAGACAGCGAGCATCAGGAGCATGAGGATCAGAGCCTTCTTGCCCCCCAGCTTGCGATATACAGCGGCGGCAGGGATACCACCCAGTACTTTCCCGACATAAAAGAGTGCAAAAATAATGCCCATCATCCATCCGCTCATCCCGAATTCTTCAATGAATAAAGGAAACAGAGGGATGATCATGAAACCGCCCATCTGACTGAGAAAACAAATGAGCATGAGCAAAACGAGGTTACGTCGGATATCCACCAATAAGACTCCTCTCTCGATCAAGAGATCATGCAGCAAAAAGCTGAGGGACATGTACGTATAAATAGACATATTCACGACATTGTATGTGCCAAATGATCAGGAGAGAAGAAAAATCAAAAAAATAAAAAGACGTCCTGGTGGACGTCTTATGTACTGTTTTTAAGTTCA
Source organism: Paenibacillus sp. MER 99-2 (assembly GCF_023714095.1). Taxonomy (NCBI): domain Bacteria; kingdom Bacillati; phylum Bacillota; class Bacilli; order Caryophanales; family Paenibacillaceae; genus Paenibacillus; species Paenibacillus sp. MER 99-2. The sequence continues at coordinate 484,114 of NZ_JAMAUZ010000003.1, forward strand.
GTAATCATTTCATCGGAGTTAAGAATAATTTATACGATTAAATCTCTTTCGTTTGTCCTCATCTTCCCAATCTCTGTGTTGACTAAATACCTTTAGACACTTGATTGTATTGGAGTCACTACTTATATTCTCCGCAAACTCTAATCCTTCCAGCAAGGTATCAATACCTTGAGAACGTCTATGATGTAAATAATACTTCCCTAATTCGGTCAAAAATGAGGCGTATTCCTCCGCTTTGATTGGTTTATTATACTCACCAAATGCACTGTTATAGGTTTTATACGGGATATGCTCTTGGAACCGTTCCAGAATATCGTCAATGTTCACATCGAATTTATTGGCAACTTTTACAACATGGCATAGTCCAGAGAAAATCTCATCGGGGTGTGATGCAATATACGCCACATAATCGGACAAGATACTTATATTTCCCGCGAGTAATTGGTATAACAATTGGTTAGCGGTTGAATATTCATTGAATTGTATAGTAATGACCTTGGCTTCCTCAGAAGAATCATCTATCCATTCTTCTGCGTTTGCGTACAATTTTGCGTACTCTATAGCTTTCTCGTAATCTTCATATTGTTCATATGCTGCGGCTTGTAGCAAACGCGCGTACAGCATATAGAAATAATAAGGACGGAAGGGCTTCTTATACTCCGAAGTTTTGCGTTTGGGACGGAGTGATAGTTCATATTGAATAGAAGCGAGACGATACATTTCTTCGGAAAGTGTGTCAACCTTATGCCATTCTTGCAGTGAAACATAGACGTGAGCCAAGTGTTTGATAGCTTCCAGTTGATCATTTTCCTCCAGGCGGTTCGCGTAGGGTTCAAATCGTGTAGCGGCGCGCAGATTTAGCGCTAGGTTATCGCTCAATGAAAGGGAGAACAAACGATATTGGCATACAGCTAGACGCTCAGAATGCTGGTATTTCTCGATAATACTTACACTCTCATATATTAATTTGGCGGCTTCATTGTACTGACTATGAAACAACTCTTCCGCGACCTCAAAGAGTAAACTTCCGTAATTTGTGTTATCTAACAGACTGCTCAGAATAAGTTCAATACAGTCCAGCCTACCTAATTCTGCACAACGAATAAGGAAAGGGCGTAATCTGCGCCAATCTGGAGCAGTAAGTGTGACGCACTCATCAACATATCGACTATAGAAATAATCTGCTTCTAACCCCATAGCTTGCGTAATACCGTCAAGTTGACTCATGGAGAATGGTTTATTTTGATTAATGAGCCGGCTGAATGAGCCTGAATTAATATTGCATCGGGTCGAAAATTCACTATGTGTTAAATTATGATTTTGTATATATTGTAGTATTTCTGCGTGTATGGTGTTCGTTTGCATACATTACACCGCCTTTTGACATGAATCCAAAATTTAGTAGTTACATCTATTTATATCAAGTATAATACTATAATTTTATAAGCGGATAAATTTTATTTTTGTAGAGCTTAAATCCCTACATTATTGCCCTTCACATGTTTGCCAGATATCTGAAATGTCGACACTTATAGATGAAGAGGAACGTCTTGGATCTATATAAATTGAACTAAACATTTACACGGAAACGGAGAGGACAGAAATAACCTGAAGAAGCGGAGCGGTCGCCTGAAAGCTTTCTGCAAGAAAGCTACATCGGAAGCATAAGCTATCCCCGGATTTTCCCCTTATAGAGGGAATCAAAAAAATCTGGGGATAACAGCGATCGTAAGGTTGTTCTGTCATTGGAGTGGCAAGTGTAAATATTCTTTAGTTCAATTTATATAGTATTTAACGGAATGACTTTTAAAACGAAAAAAAATAAGTTACATTAACCTTATTCGAAACATGGCTGAATCAAAGTTGTGTATAATGGATAAGGTTCTTTAGGATAAACCTCAAGTTTAAGGGGGCGAAATGGCATGTCAGATCAACAACCGATTATCCGGTTTGACCGGGTAACTCAGCAATACGATCAGGATGAAGCTGTATTGAAGCAAGTTAGCTTTGAGATCGAGCGAGGTAAATTTTATACGTTACTAGGGCCGTCAGGCTGTGGTAAAACAACCATATTGCGACTGATTGCTGGCTTTGCAACGCCAACACAGGGCAGTATTTATTTTAACGGTGCCTTAATTAACAGTGTGCCTGCCCATCAGCGGCAAGTGAACACGGTATTTCAAGATTACGCATTATTCCCACATCTGAATGTGTTTGAGAACGTCGCTTTTGGTTTGCGCATCAAAAAAATGAAAACGGCTGAAATTCGCAGCAAAGTATTGGAAGCACTCAAATTCGTCAACCTATCCGGTTATGAAAACCGTGAAATAGGTGAGATGTCTGGTGGTCAGAGACAACGTGTTGCCATTGCTCGTGCAATCGTCAACGAACCTGAAATCTTGTTGCTGGACGAGCCGTTATCAGCACTCGATCTGAAGCTTCGTACAGAAATGCAGTATGAGCTGCGTGAATTGCAGCAACGGCTGGGGATCACGTTTATTTTTGTCACGCATGATCAGGAGGAAGCACTCGCGATGTCAGATGAGATCTTTGTCCTGAACGGTGGTGTGATCCAGCAGAGCGGAACACCAAATGACATCTATGATGAGCCGATCAACCGTTTTGTCGCAGATTTCATCGGGGAGTCTAACATTGTATCCGGTAAGATGAAGCAGGATTTTGTGGTGGAGTTTGCTGGTGCAGAGTATGAATGTGTGGATCAGGGCTTACAACGTGACGAGCCTGTTGAGATTGTGATTCGTCCGGAGGATCTGGAGATCACGACCGAGGAGCAAGGGAAAATGAAGGTCAACGTAGACTCCCAGCTATTCCGCGGGGTTCACTACGAGATCTCTACTTACGATGATTCTGGAAATGAATGGTTAGTGCATTCCACGAAGAAAGCTGACGTAGGTGCACGAATCGGTCTATATTTTGACCCGGAAGCGATCCACGTTATGCGTTTCAACGAGACGGAAGAAGAGTTCGATAAACGACTAGAAGCGTATCAAGAGGCTGTTCATGCAGACTAAGGCGAGTGCACGCAATGCGTATCTAATTCCATATGTGCTATGGATGGTGTTGTTCGTTGTCGCCCCGGTTCTGCTCGTTGTCTATTACTCTTTCTTCGATGTCGAGGGGAACTTTACGCTGGGCAATTATGCCCGCTTCTTCACCCCGGTCTATATGCAGATGACGCTCAGTTCATTCTGGTACGCACTGCTCATTACCGTATTCTCACTGTTGATCTCATATCCGACGGCGTATCTGCTGACTCGGACGAAGCATAAGCAGCTCTGGCTGCTGCTCATTATTTTGCCAAGCTGGATTAACCTGCTGTTAAAAGCCTACGCCTTCATCGGTTTGTTCGGCACGTATGGTCTAACCAATTCCTTGCTGGAGGTTATCGGCATTGGGTCACAGCAGATCTTGTTTACCGATTTCAGTTTTATCTTTGTGTCGGTGTACATTTTCATTCCATTCATGATTTTGCCGATCTTCAATGCACTGGAAGAGATGAATCCATCGCTGATCTATGCAGCGCGGGATCTGGGTGCTTCTTCTTGGCTGACCTTCCGCAGAGTCATCTTCCCGTTGACACTTAGCGGTGTGAAATCGGGCTGCCAGGCTGTATTTATCCCGGCATTGTCCCTGTTCATGATTACCCGCCTGATTGCGGGGAACCGGGTGATTACGCTGGGGACAGCGATTGAGCAACATTTTCTCGTTACCCAAGACTGGGGAATGGGTTCGACCATTGCGGTCTTTTTGATTATCGCGATGGCTCTCATTATGTTTTTAACTGGATCAGGGAATAAGGAGGTGCGTCATGGGAAGAAACGGAAAACTGTCTAATGTCTATCTGGCTGTTGTGTTTGCCATCCTATACGCACCGATCGCGTACCTGATCTTCTATTCCTTTAATAGTGGCGGCCATATGCGAAGCTTTGAAGGATTTACATTGGAGTGGTATAGGGAAGTATTTGCGGATACACGCCTGCTGATTATCGTTTTGAATACCTTTGTTATTGCGCTGTTATCCTCGGCTATATCCACGATGCTGGGTGTGGCGGGTGCGCTCGCCATCTACCATGTACGCCGCAAACGAACAAAGAGTACCTTGTTATCACTGAATAACGTGCTAATTGTAAGTCCCGATGTCATTATCGGTGCGTCATTCCTAATTCTGTTTACGATGATTGGTATTAAGCTAGGCTTTACATCGGTTCTGCTGTCTCATATCGCATTCAGTGTACCGATCGTCGTCATTATGGTGCTTCCGAAGCTACAGGAGATGAGCCCAACCTTGATGGATGCGGCGCGTGACCTCGGGGCAGGATCGTGGCAGATTCTAACGCGTGTGGTACTGCCGTATGTGAAGCCAGGCATATTTGCTGGATTTTTCATGGCACTAACCTATTCACTAGATGATTTTGCCGTAACCTTCTTCGTCACAGGAAACGGCTACTCTACGCTCTCCGTAGAGATCTATTCACGGGCACGACAAGGTGTATCCTTGTCCATCAACGCCTTGTCTACACTGTTGTTCCTGCTGACGGTACTGCTCGTTGTGGGGTATTACTTCATTAATCGCCGTGCGGCACGGACACCTGCTGGAAGGGGGCTACGTCCATGAAGCAACTGGTACGGACATTTGCACTTGTCTTTGTGGCGGCCTTTGCCTTGATGATCCTAACGTCTTATCTTAACAAGAGCCAAGGCTATTCTGGTGGAAATACGCTGACCATCTATAACTGGGGCGATTACATCGATCCAGATCTGCTGACGGAGTTTGAGGAAGAGACAGGCATGAAGGTTATCTACCAGACGTTTGATTCTAATGAAGCGATGCTGACCAAGATTGAGCAGGGGGGCACCACGTTCGATGTGGCGATTCCTTCCGAGTATGCGATTAGCAAAATGAAAGAAGAGAACCTGCTCGTGGCTCTAGATCATAGCAAACTGCCTAATTTGAAGAACATTGACGCACGGTTCATGAACCTTTCGTTCGACGAGGACAACAAGTTCTCGATTCCTTATTTCTGGGGAACGGTAGGTGTTGTATTTAACCCGGAACTGGTCGATGGGCTGACATTTGATAGCTGGAACGATCTGTGGGATCCTCGCCTGAAGAATCAAATTCTCTTACTCGACGGTGCTCGTGAAGTCATGGGAATGGGGCTGAACAGCCTGGGTTATTCCCTGAACGATACCAATGAGGATCACCTGCAAGAGGCACTCGCGAAGCTGTCTACGTTAACGCCTAACGTTAGAGCCATCGTCGGAGATGAGATCAAAATGTTGCTCGCCAACGAGGAAGCAGCAGTCGGGCTTGTCTGGTCTGGAGACGCGTCTGAGATTATGGATGAGAACGACAAACTGGATTATATGGTGCCAGAGGAAGGTTCGAATCTCTGGTTCGATAACATGGTCATTCCTACCACTGCACGAAATGTTGAGGGAGCGCATCAGTTTATCAATTTCATGCTAGATCCCGATCATGCTGCTCGTAATGCCGAGTACGTGGGGTATTCCACCCCGAATGCCGCTGCATTAGCGCTATTGCCTGAGGACATCACCGAGGATGAACGCTTTTATCCCGATGAGACGCTGACAGGTAAGCTTGAGGTGTACGATAATCTAGGTAAAAAAATGCTCTCGCATTATAATGACTTGTTCCTGGAGTTTAAAATGCATAGCAAATAGCTAGTTCGCTAACGAATCCAGCACACCTTATTGGGCTGATTTACAGGCATAACGAATTCTAAGGAACTTCAGCGACGCTATTCCGCGAAATACAAGGGTAGAGCGTCAACAATAACTCTAATTAGCATAAATAACGCCGCTGAGATTCATTAAAACTCAAAAAGGTGTGAAATGCAGTCAATAGCGTGCCTACGGTTCGTTAGAAAAAAATAAAAAGGGGTGCATCTCGTCATACGCATGTTGACGAGATGCACCCCTTTTTACACACATCACTAATCAAAATATCCCCTGAACCATAATAAGTTCAGGGGATATTTCTTTTTTCCTTACCCTACTTCTAGAGCTAATAGCGAATGTAGGTCTAAGTTTATTTTACACGTTAACGTAGAGGGCAGAAATAAGCTGGAGAAGCGAAGCGCTCGCCTTTATCCCCGGATTTTACCCTTTATATAAGGGAATCAAAAAAATCTGGTGATAACAGCGATCAGAAGATTATTCTGCACTCGGAGTGACTAAGTGTAAATGTCCAATGGTCTACATGCGCTTTTTGCGACCCACGATGAGCCATGCCCCGCCCATAATCAGCACAATCGCTACAAAAGGCTGGAAGAAGGACATGCTGTTTAACATCGAGCCAATCGACATTACCGCGAAGAACAGCAAGAAGAGCACGGTTAGGATGTTGATCGGAATCAACAACCATTTGTTACGGCCACCGAACCAATACAATTCGAACAGACCCACAGCTACCGCAAGAATAAAGCCAGGCCACATCGTCCCCCAGTTATCAAACAGCATCGCGATTTGACTCACAATACCCGCAGTCAGCAAAATACCGCCGGGAACCAGCAAGCCAACTCCTCGGCCGATCATGGAGAAGTAGAGCCAGTGAAAGAATAATCCCAGTGGAATGACGAATAATGTAGGCCAGAATGTGGCGAAGATCATCCCTGGACCGACTGAACCTCCCTGGTTCAGAATTAAGTACACACCTAGCAGGATGAGGACAGGCGCAAAGATTGCACGTTTTGCCATCGTAGTGTTCTCCCTTTCTCTTCGTTTTTACGAACGTTGTCATTTCAATATACACAGCATACCATGAATTGGAAAAGAATAACCTCAGTCCTTGGCGTTAAAAAGAACCTAGACTTAAGTCTAGGTTCTGCGTTCTCATCCATATGATCTTCTACCAATAGATTCTACAGGTAGGCAAGTCTATTTTGTTGAAATGTCAGCATGTTTCTTGCCCCAGCTATTGACGCCGTCATCCTCAATAATGGAGATCGCTGCATCGGCAATGTCCGGGTTGGTCATCAGCTTCTCCTGAATACGGAATTTGATATCATCCGCATCGGCGAGGGACAGACCTTTAGTTAACTCAATCAGACCTTCAACATGATAATAGCGACCTTCCTGAATGATACGCATCATTTGGATATCAGCCACATGGGTATCTGCAAGAATGGTCTGGGATACTTTATCCTCAATATCCTGTGGAGCAGCTACACCGATGAGTCCGATCATATTGTCATAACCGACTCGGAAGGCTACTGCGATCATGAGACAACCAATGAGTGTAGTTACGATACCGTCGAGCAGCGTGAAGTTGGTTAGTGCAATGACCACAACCGAGATCAGGGCAAGTGTTGCGCCGAGTACTGCCACTACATCTTCGTAGAAGACGAGACGGGTTGGCGGTGCAGCACGGCCTACATTTTTGATGGCTGCAGGTACCAGTCCGAATCCTGATGCTTTGGGTGCACGGGCTTCTTTCAGGATTTCCTTCATCGCTTTGATTAGAATGGCTCCGTCAATCAAGATGTTTAATACGAGTACACCGATGTTAATCCACAAGCCACCCGTATGACCAACCGGATGCTGCAACAAATGAATACCCTCGTGAATCGTTTCATAGGCCATGATGGTGACCACGATAACGGCGATCATACAGAAAATGTTAATGACACGCCCGAATCCTGTAGGGAATCGTGGAGTTGGTTTTTTCTCGGACAATACACTTCCGACAAATACAAACCCCTGGTTAATCGCATCAGCCAAAGAGTGCATCGCCGAGGCGAACATGGCACCACTACCACTGAATAGGAAGGCTCCTCCTTTGCACAGAGCAAGTACTGCATTACCCGCCATGGCTACGGCAGAGGATGTGTTTCCTTTTTTGACGAGAGACATGAAGCTCTCAGACTTCGGTTGTTCAGCCACTTCGAAAGTTCCTCCCAGAAATATGTGATAGGTGTAGAAAGACAGTCCCGATCTGGATAGCATGTGCATTCCCACTAAATGTTATTATAACCGTCTTTACATATCCCAGCATTATGCAAAAAAGGTCATATCATCAACTGGTAAGCATCAGCATTTGAAGGCAGGAGGGGCGTGTTTTGAACTGGCGTATAACTTTAGTATTCCTTCAGTATTCAATCGCCTCCAAGGCGCGTAAATTCTCGTTGGATTGCTCCAAAAGCTCTGTGAATGTGCCAGCCACATAATAGATAAAGTCGGGGTCATGCTTGTACATAATGATCTGTCCATATGTCCCTTCTGCGGTTGGATCGAAATCGAACATTAGATATAGTGAACCGCCTCCCAGCATTCCGAAGGTAACCCATTTCTTTTGAAACAGATAAGGCTTGATTCGGGCATCCAGTTTGCTCATCTCCTCAGCAGTGTAGAAGTCTTCCAACGTATTCTCTACAACTGTGGCTTGCTCTCTGTGAATCTTCTCTAACGATAATAGATAAAATGCGGTGTCTTGGCTGCCTTCGGCATCGGTAGGATATAGAATGTGAAAGCCATAACCGCTCCCATTTTTACGTTTGTAAAATGCACGGAAATCCGCGGGCAACTGCACACCATATTCCTGCTCGAATGCATCCAGCTGTTCGTCTGTGACACCGTCCAACTCACGGTAATCGCTGAGTAGCTCCTGATTTTCCTCATCCTGTACTTTCTCATCTAACATACCATCAAGCTCGTCCATCAATGCATATATACGTTGTTCCGACATGCCCATCCCTCCAGTGAACTATTGAGAACCAAGCGGTGAATGATGTACAAAGTAAGCCTAGTCTGATTTCACCTCATATTATAGGTATAATCCAGAACGTCTCACAAGAATCGCGAGTCCTTGTCTACATGCTACGTTGGTCTCAGGTTTTATCACCCTTAACAACCCCAAAAAAGCGTGAGCAACAGGGAAGATACCTGTACTCACGCTGTATTTTATTCGTATCATGTTCGATCTAATGAATTAATCAAACTTCCAACAGGACAGGCTTAGATTGCCCAGCTGATAGGCTTTGAACATTAAGCTCGCCTGCTTGTTGCGATCCCCAGCGCCCATTGCAAGTAGCAATGGTACGAAGTGTTCTGGTGTAGGCACAGCTGCTTGCGCAGAAGGAGCAAGTGTATCGTAGGCAAACAGAGACTCGGTATCCCAGCTCTCCAATTTGTCCTGTAACCAATTGTCGAATTCAAGCGCCCAAGGGTCTATTTCGTTGCTGCCCCAGTTTAGACGACGGAGATTATGCACAGTTCCGCCGCTGCCAATAACAAGAACATCTTGTTCGCGCAAGGAAGCGAGGGCTTGTCCTACCTGATACTGCTGTTCCCCTGTCAGGTATCGGTTCACGGACAAAGCGACAACAGGAATATCAGCATCAGGGAAGAGAAGACGAAGCACAACCCATGCCCCATGATCCAAGCCGCGTACATCATCCGTCTGAACCGGGATGCCAGCTTCCGTGAATAGACGTTCTACCTCTGCGGTGGTCTCAGCATGTCCTTGAGCGGGGTATTTGATCTGATACAATTCAGGCTGGAATCCGCCAAAATCATAAATCGTCTCATACTCCGTGACAGAAGAGACTTGTTGTGTCGTTGCTTCCCAGTGAGCGGAGAACAACACGATCGCTTTAGGTTTAGGCAGCGTTTGTCCGAGTTGCTGCAAAAATTCAGTGTATGCATTTTCCTCTAAGGCAAGGGATGGGGCACCGTGTGCAATAAATAGAGATGGCATCATTATGAATTCAGTCCTTTCGATTCTTCGCTTACCAGGTTCGCATCTGTCCGAAGGAAGTGTTGAAATTGCTGGTATAGCTCGGGAGTCACATGATGACCGCCGTGATAAGGTACGTAGGTTACGTGATCGGTATATTGACGGAAGAAATTCGCATTATCTTCACCCAGCTGCAGTGGGAATAGATGATCCTGATCGCCATGGGAGATAAACGCAGATAATGCTGGATTCGGTTGTAGCGTGTACTCGTTTTTCACAAATTGCGGTAGATAACCACTCATCGCGACAATGCCTTTGATAGCATCTCCCATCACGAGTGCAAGAGTCATCGCCATAATAGCGCCTTGGCTGAACCCGGCAACATAACGTCTCGAAGGGTCAATAGCATACTTGGAGGACAGTTCAACTATTAATTGCTGTAGTCCTTCAACGGACGCATCATATAATTCACGGATTGGATTGCCAATGCTCTTGATCTGAAAAAAAGCATAACCGCCGCCTTGAACGATTGGCCCACGCACCGCAATGATAATAAAATCAGACTGCAAAGGCTCCATCAAACGGAGCATGTCTTGTTCATCCGAGCCCATGCCGTGCAGAGCGAAGATGACCGGATATTGTTGATCTGCATTGTAATGAGCAGGAAGACGGACTTCATGGATATATGCTGATTGCATTGAAAAACACCACCTTGGTAAGAAATGAGTAGAATCTATTTTTAAGATAAAAAGTTCACCAATATGAAATAATTATTCTTATTTATGAACAAAATTTATCATGCATTTATTGTGAGGTCAATACCTTTTTTGTATTATAGAACTATGTTGTGTATAGGGAATATTGGTGGAGATAGGTTTGGGTCATTTCAATCGTTTTACAACTTATGATCAAGGACGTGATAAGCATGTTAAAGGGTATTGTGCCTATTCTAAGAATGTTTGATGAAAACAAGGCAAAAGAATTCTATCTCGACTATCTCGGTTTTCAATTGGATTGGGAGCATCGATTTGAGCCAGATATGCCCTTATATATGCAGATTTCGCGTGATGCAATCATCATCCATCTATCGGAGCATCATGGGGATTGTACGCCCGGAGCGGCGTTGCGAGTAGAGACAGACGATGTGCAAGCGTTGCATCAGCAACTTCAACTGTCTAACTATACATATGCCAGACCCGGCATTGAAGAGACGCCTTGGCATTCAAGGGAGATGACTGTAACGGATCCATTTGGTAACCGAATTATTTTTGCTCAGACCAGTACGGAATAGATCATTTTCACAGCGAAAGGAGGGGAGAGATATGGATATTGGCTCAGCCATTCGTACGATCCGCAAACAGAAACAGATTACGATTATGCAATTGTGTGAAGGTACAGGATTGTCCAAAGGATTCATTAGCAATGTGGAAAATAATAAAACATCACCATCAATCGCGACGCTCGAAAGTATAGCTGATTATCTCAACGTGCCACTTCCTTATCTGTTGCTGACACCAGAACAACGGATGAACGTGGTACGCAAGCATGAACGCCAGGAGACCACTGCGGGTAGCGGGCAGATTAAGGTGCAGCATCTCACCGCCAAGGGTGCCATGCGGTTGTCCATTGTGGAACTTCCGCCGGGAGCGTCGACAGGTATTAGCAAACATGTGGGAGAAGAGAGCCATCTTATTCTACAGGGCAAAATTCGTGCAGAGCAGGGCGAGGACGTTGAGCTGCTTGAAGAAGGTGATTCTTTCACTTGGAATGCCATTGTGCCACATGAGGTCACCAACATCGGAGATGAACCAGCCGTTGTGTTAATCGCCGTATCGAAGGAACTGGATTTGGATCAATTGTGGAATACCTAGTCTCTTTGCCGTGTAGCCCGATATAGTGCAGAACGATGACAGAGAGAGCAGACAATACCAAGCGAGAGCAAGACAAAAAAGCCGCCAGAATAGCTCTGACGGCTTCATTTACATAAGGCGATTTACCTTATGTCGTTTTCTTATTGCGGATTCGTTGTCCAGATGCCCGCAGCTTTAACAAACACACGATCCGAAAGCTTCAGCGTGGCCAAAGCAAGTTCAGCTACATCTTCTGCTTGCATCATGCGATCTTCGTCGCCAACCTTCAGGCCTGCGTTCGTAGCAAGCTCTGTATTTACCGTGCTTGGCGTTAACGCCGTTACGCGGATGTTGGATTTGCGCACTTCCTGCATGAGGGACTCGGTCATACCCAGCAGGGCGAACTTGGATGCACAGTACGCTGAACCTGTAGCGAATCCGCGCTCACCTGCCGTAGAAGCGATATTGATAATGCTTCCGCTGCTCTCCTTAATCATACTTGGCAGTACAGCGCGTGTTACATAATATGTACCCATGACGTTGACATGTAAGATGCGCTCCCATTCCTCTGGGTCCATATCTAATAACGTACCAAAGGTAGCAATGCCTGCGTTATTAATGAGAATATCGATAGCACCAAGCTCCATCTCGATGGCAGCAACAGCAGCCTCAGCCTGTGTACGATCGGAGATATCAGCAATAGCACTCGTTACTTTGACACCATACTCTTGACTAAGCGATTTTTGGAGGGCTTCCAAATCTGAAGCTGTGCGAGCGATGAGTCCAAGATGCACACCTTCTTTGGCAAGTGCCTCTGCGATGGCACGACCAATCCCTTTACCTGCGCCAGTGATGATCGCTGTTCTATTCTTAAGTTCCATGTGGGTAATTCCTCCCTCAAAATGATCTAGCATTTGATTATACTATATTACCCACGGTTCGGATATTTCCTTCATCATTATTGCGTGATCTTAATACTGCCTGAAGTTGCTCTTGCTTTGATTACATCTGTGCTGGTCATCGGAGATTCGGGAATGTTAATGTCTCCCGACGTAACCTTAACATCATAGAAACCTGCGAATTCAGGTGCGGCTTTAATGGTAATATCGCCAGATTGCCCTGACACATCAATCGGAGCTACAGTGGTCTGCTCGATTCTTACCGTTCCTGAGGTGAACGTTACATTAGCTGCACCTGCGAGTTCTTTAATCTGAAAATCGCCAGATGTCAGATCACTGGTGACATTTCCAGTGACAGCGTCCATCTTGAAGCTGCCTGAGGTCATTTTCACATTCATATCGCCTTCGATGCCTGAGCCAGAGATATCTCCAGAGGTAAGACTAAGCCCAATGTGGGGAACCGTTATATCCTTCAATCGAACTTCGCCAGATGTATTCGTAATATCCAGTGTGTTGGCATGCAGCCCTGCAAGGTTGTAGTCTGTGGAGGCAGAGGTAAGCTTCACTTCATCTAATGTATGCCCTTCAGGAATGGCAACGGTGATAGTTGGCTTCGAGTTGCTCCAATTGAAATTGAAAAATTCAATGCGGACACGATCGGGTTTGACGAGATTGAACGTACCACCGGATAATGTAGCATTCTCCAGACTTTCGATGCTTTCCTTATCCCATTTGCCATCTGCTTCAATGTAGCCCTGAGATTCAGGACTCACTATGAATTGAATGTTGGCATTGAGATTAGCGTCGATCAGCAGTCGCTGCAATTCATCATTCTTGAAGTCCCATCGTTTGGAATAGTCTTCACGTTGATTGCCGAATTCAACGCCGTATACCGATACGCCAACCAGACCAATCAGAATACATAACAAGGCTGTGACGAACCATTTTTTAGTAGTCATCCATTATACTCCCCTTGTATCGTTTTTTTGTTCCATCTTACGTATTGAACCGTGACGGAGCTGAAGGCTTTGAAAAGGTATTTGGCTAACATAGCAAACAGAATGCCGATACCACATGCTGCAATGGAGAAGAACAACTTCGAAGGCACATATTCTCCAAAAAATAAGACATCAATCACAGCAGCTATAGGCGTCAAGGCGAGAAGAGAGAATCCGGCAACCGTGAGCCAGACGGACCATAAGAGCAGACCAAGCGGCAGACCTAACATGAGATTCAGGAAAAAGAGTCCAATCCCAGCGAACACATTACGCGCCGTTGTACTGCTCTGTGGTGGAGAAGTGTTCGTTGGCATAACGCCATAGGCATGATCCGTAATCATCGTATCCAGGACATACCGGTCACCAAGTGCCTCACGTGCGATTGCCTCTGGTTGCCCAAGCTCGCGGGCAATGTCCTCCTCCGTTCGTCCATCCACAAGGCCAAGCTCAAAATGCTGTTCGTAGTCAGCAAGTAACTCTGCTCGTTCTTGCGGATCCATCGCGCTAAGCTGCAGCTCCATAAGTTGCATAAATTGTTGTTTATTCATTCGAGTTACCATCCTCAATAAGATGTGCGACATTACGCACAAATTCATTCCATTCCTTGGTGAGGGTATCCATGTAAACACGACCTTCATCAGACAACTTATAGTACTTACGTGGAGGTCCCTCCGTTGATTCCTGCAAATAGGTCGTACAGTAGCCATCATTCACAAGCCTGCGTAGAAGCGGGTATAGTGCGCCTTCGGCCACTTCAATGTGTTTGGAGACCGCCTGAGCCAGTTCGTAGCCATAACGATCCTGACGGTTGATTAGGACCAGGACGCATAGCTCCAACACTCCTTTTTTGAACTGGATATTTACATTCACACAGGTTCCTCCTTCATTCCGTATTCAATCACTAGTGTGTATTGTTTAGTAGTTGTGAATATAGAATAGCATTCAGTACTGTATAATGCAAGGTAGTGATTTTAAAATAGTTCTGTAACACAGATTGATGCTTTCCGCTCTCATGTAAATAGTAGAACCTAAATCACCTAATCCAATCTATTATACTAAATGTAAATTTATGTATAAACATTCTATTACCTCAGTATACGCAAAACCCGGATAAAGTGCCTCCGTCTGAAGACGGAACTCCATCCAGGTCTGGATACTGATTTTTGCTAGTACATCAAGGAAAGTGGCTCAGCAGGGTGTGAAAAGGCGGTAATAGATATACTTTAGCCAGTTTTGAGAGCCAACCTAATACAGTTTTATTCCGTTGCTTCGAGCACTTTGAGATCCTTGACCGCAGGTCCCTCAATGACTTGTCCTGCGTAATTAAATCGTGAACCGTGGCATGGGCAATCCCATGATCGTTCGCCTTCATTCCATTCCACTTCACACCCCAGGTGGGTGCAGGTGGTATCAACCAGGAAGAGCTTTCCGGATGTATCTTTGTATGCTCCAGCACGTTTGCCATCATGACGGACAACTGAGCCTTCATCGTTGCCGAGCTCATTCACATGTTTGTGCACGATGCCTACTTTGCCAGAGATTAATTCTTTGGCAACATTAACATTTTCCACAATAAAATTCTTGATACCTGGATCACTCTTGAATCTTGCTGGATGGAATATCTCAGCATGTGAATTCTCTACACCCGTAATTCGATCGGCAAGCAGATGCCCGGCCATCGTACCTGTGGTCATCCCCCATTTGGCAAAACCGGTAGCTACGTAGACACGTTCATGTCTTCCGGTGATTGGACCGATGTAAGGAACCTTATCGAGTGAGATGAGATCCTGTGCAGACCAGCGGAACGGAATGTTGCGAATGCCATAAGTATCTGCGGCGTAGCGCTCTAACCTCTCATAATGACCAAACGTACAGATGCCTTGACCGGTTTTGTGGTTCTCTCCGCCAAAGAGAATTAATTCTTTTCCTTCATGCAGGACGGTACGCAATGAACGGGATGGTTCATCATCAGAGATGTACATACCGCCAGCAAAGGGTTTCTGCGGCTCGACGGCTAGAGCATAAGATCGCTCGGCATGAAGTCTCGTAAAATAAAAACCAGGATCATACACCGGGAAATGAGAGGCAACAACGACATGCTCCGCTGTAACCGAAGGGCCATTCCCATAGGTTCTCACATGCAGGGCAGCGTCTTCTTCCACATCCGTTACCGTTGTATGCTCGAAGATGCGAACCCCATTTTTCACAGCGGAGTCTAGTAGAAAATGCAGATAAGCTAGCGGATCAAAACGAGCTTGTCCAGGCATCTTGATGCCTGCTCTTGATGGAACATCGATAGGGAGTGGATCCACCCATTGACCAGGGATATCCAGCTTCCCATAGGCAGTCAGCTCAATCTCAAGCTTCTTCAAGTTCTCTTCGGATTGAATATACACGTAAGCATCCTCGTCAGCCCACTGACAATCAATCTGGTGTGACTTCACCAGCTCACGCATCCAGCGTGCAGCCTCCGCATTACCTTCATAGTACATACGTGCCTGTTCGTGTCCGAAGTGCTGCATTAACTCGTTGAAAATGACACCATGCTGTGCAGATACCTTCGCTGTGGTGTGTCCAGTTGTTCCATCCAGCACCTTCCCTGCTTCAAGAACCACAACGCGCAGCCCTTTTTGGGATAGCAAATACGCTGTTGTGATGCCTGCAATTCCAGCACCGATAATGGCTACATCCGCTGTTGTACTTTCTTCTAGTTTGGGATATGAATCGAATGCGTGCGTAGCTCTCCATAGTGATTCCGGAATGGGAGGCAGTCCCACCGGGGGGTGTTGCTGATCACTCATATCTATTCCTCCTGTATCTACTCTTGAATCCAATTGGTTCTAGATGTAAAGGCGCAGTAAATCAACCTTCTATCATGATTGCCACACTAAGCGAGAAAAAAACAATACATGACGGACATTCCGAGGAATATTCATATTTTCCTGTGGTATCCTCTATTTTTTTTGATAAACATGCTATATGATAAGAGTATTATCGAAATCGTTTTAGGTGATTTATTTTATGGTGGAGAAAGAGTAACGAAACGTATGATGTATAAGGACTTCATTGTTCATATACATATCCATTAGGTACAATTGAATAGGTATGCTTTCACTTATTATGTATTCGCTATCATTTTGAATTCAAAGGAGATTCCATACAATGACTAACCAAACGAAATATCCTTTTCAAGATACATCATTAGAACTAGACTCCCGCGTGAAAGACCTTGTATCCCGTCTGACTGAAGACGAGAAAATTGAATCCATGCTACAGTATCAGCCGGCGGTAGAACGACTCGGTGTTGCTGCATATAAACACGGTACGGAAGCTGCCCATGGTCTGGCATGGCTCGGAGAAGCAACATCTTTCCCACAACCGGTGGGGCTTGCATGTACATGGGATACAGATCTGATGAAAGAGATCGGCTCTGTGATCGGGGACGAGGCTCGGGTATTTTATAAACGCAATCCAGCAGTGAACGGTCTTACGCTATGGGCGCCGACAGTTGATATGGAGCGTGATCCACGTTGGGGACGGAATGAGGAAGCTTACGGTGAAGACCCTGAACTGACAGGAGAGCTGTCCACAGCACTGGTTAAGGGGATTCAAGGTGACCATCCGAAGTATTACAAGGCAGTTGCGACGCTGAAGCACTTCCTTGCGAACAACAATGAAGTAGATCGTGGCAGTGGCTCGTCCAGCATTGATCCACGTAATATGCGTGAATATTACCTGAAAGCGTTTGAGAAGCCATTCAAAGAAGGTGGCGCGCAGTCGATGATGACTGCATATAACTCCATCAACGGTACGCCAGCGCTATTGCATCCTTATGTGAATGAGGTAGTTAAGGGTGAATGGGGAATGGATGGTTTTGTTGTCAGCGATGCAGGTGATGTGATGGGCATTAAGAATGATCATAAGTACTATGATTCTCACACACCAGGTACTGTAGAGTCGGTCAAAGCAGGGATCGATAGCATTACCGACGATGCTGATCTGTCCAAGCAGGCTCTTCGTGAAGGGTTGGAGCAGGGCATTCTTGCATGGGAAGATATTGACCGTGCATTGTTCAACACCTTCCGTGTCCGCTTCCGTCTAGGTGAGTTCGATCCAGAGGAAGGCAATCCGTATGCCTGCATTGGGGAAGAAGCGATGATGACAGACAAAGCCAAAGCATTGTCACTGAGAGCAGCAAGAGAGCAGGTTGTATTGCTCAAAAATGAGAACGGCACGTTGCCACTCGACAAAACCAAAGCGGGTAAAGTGGCGGTCATCGGTACACTGGGCGGCACCGTATATCGGGATTGGTATGCAGGCACCATGCCATATAGTGTCTCACCATTAGAGGCAATTCAGAGCAAAGTGGGCAGTGACAAGGTGCTCTTCCAGGATGGAAATGATTGCATTACGCTGACTTCAGTAGCGAATGGCAAAGCGGTTGGTCTGGCAGAAGGGGAGAATTCACCACTGATTGCTTCCGGAGAAGCAGATACCTTTAAGGTTACGGACTGGGGCTTTGGCAGCTATACGCTGCAATCCGAACGCAATGGTAAATATGTGACGACGGATGAAGAAAAGGTAACGGCATCTGCGAATGAAGTATATGGTTGGTTCGTGAAGGAAGTATTCCATCTGTTGCCACAGGCTGACGGCAGCGTAGGCTTAACGACATGGAATGGCAAGACGGTAACTGCACCGAACAATGGGAACGATGCATTCGCCGTTTCGGAAGAGCTGAAGTCCTTTGGTGCAACCGAGACATTCCAGAAGGACGTTGTCGTGGATGGTGTGGAAGAAGCAGTTGCGGCAGCGAAGGAAGCGGAAACGGCCATTGTGTTTGTAGGTAACAACCCGCTGGTAAACGGCAAGGAAGAGATTGACCGTCCAAGCCTGGATCTGGCAGAATCCCAACAACGCTTAGTAGAAGCTGTGTATGCTGCTAATCCGAATACGATTGTTGTCATTGTGGGTAGCTATCCGTTTACCTCCAATTGGGTTCAAGAGAACATCCCAGCCGTATTGTACACGTCTCATGCAGGACAGGAACTGGGGAATGCGCTTGCGGATGTATTGTATGCTGATTACGCTCCAGCGGGTCGTCTGAACATGACATGGGTACAATCGGCAGATCAACTTACAGATATTAAAGACTACGATATTATTCAATCGGGCCGTACGTATCAATATTTTGAAGGAAATGTATTGTATCCGTTCGGTCATGGCTTGACGTATGCAGCGTTCAAATACAGCAATTTAGAGCTGACTCCTGCACAGGCAGGAACAGAAGATGATATTACCGTAACAGTGGATGTCACGAATACGGGCACAATTGCGAGCGATGAGGTTGTACAATTGTATGTACGTGCAGGCAAATCTCGTGTGAAACGTCCGCTCAAAACGTTAAAAGGATTCCGTCGACTTCATATTGAAGCGGGAGCAACCGTTAACGTGAGCTTCAAGCTCCCGGTTCAAGAGTTGGCCTTCTGGGATGTGACTCAGGATCGCTATGTGGTGGAGTCTGGAACCTATGCGATCATGGTGGGGAAATCCTCCTCTGATATTCAGCTGGTTGCCGATCTGACGGTTGAGGGAGAGACAATCCCAGCCCGAAACTTGAGTGTCTCCACACGGGCTGAGAATTATGATGCGTACCTCAGTGTAGATCTGGATGAGAGCAAAGAAGGTGGAGCTGCTATCCGCGTGCTTGGAGAGCAGGGATGGGTTCTGTATAAGGATGCAGATCTCGGCAATGAAACGACTGAACTGGAAGCTCGTATATCCTCCGAACAGGAGGGTGCTGTAGTGGAGGTTCGATTGGGTGCCCCTGACGGTACACTGGCAGGACGTATTGAGCTGGCACAAGGTGGAGCTCAGCAATGGTCTTCGGTGAAAGCCGAGCTTACAGGTGCAACAGGCGTACAGGATGTATATATCCTGTTATCGGCTGGGGTACGACTCAGTCATTTTCAGATTCAATAATTCAGCTCAAGACCTTATATTCTAATGCAAAGAACCTTCGAGCCCACTAGACAAGTGGGCTCGAAGGTTCTTTTTTGTAAGACGTGTATACCTGCTGTGCGTAGTGGTTGGAGCATTCTGAAATTGCCTATGGGCAGTGAGCTTTAATCACCATAATCAATTGTTATTGTGTATCTGTTTTAATAATCTTATCAATAAATTGTTTGAGCTGTTGATTGGTGGAATTTAACTCATCAATCGTTGTCATAAAATTGTTAACGAGCTCTGCCTGTTCTTGCGAACTCGCACTAATTTCACCAATCTCATTTTCCATCCCCTGTATGGATTGCCGAACAGCTAGAAGAGATTCCTCAATGCGAGTAGTTGCATCCTTGGTATCTACGGACAGCTTGCGAATTTCCTTGGCAACGACTCCAAACCCTGCACCTGCCTCACCTACACGCGCAGCTTCAATAGCTGCATTTAAGCCAAGTAGGTTCGTTTGCTCGGATATTTCGCGAATGAAACTGGCAACCTGATTGACATTGCCTGATTTTTGCACGGCTTCTTTGGAATTGTTCAGAATTTCCTCGGTCGTGGCGCTGAGTTCTTCCGAGTGTGCAGCTACATGTTGCACGCTGTCCATTAATTGGTTGGTAAGATTGTCCGCGGCATCCATGAGTTGTTGAAGCTGATCTTGGTCATCCATGCTATACAGAATGTTTAACAGAGCCAGGATGTTCCCTTGAGTATCTTTAATTGGAATAAAAGCAACGTCAAAAGGGATTCCGAATAACTCTTTGGGATAGTGATCCCATCTTTTCTCTGTACCGCCCTTCAGATCTCGAAAATTCACATTGGATTCCAGCAGAGGATCTCCAGCTTGGTATTTCAGCTGCTTCAGTGATTCTCCCGCAGAAAAATACAAAAATTTCTCATGATCAATAATGGAAAGGGTTACATCTTGACGCATAGCCACTCGAAAATAGGGCATCACCGCAATTAGTGCTTGAACAATATCCATATGTAATGATCCTCCTAAATAACTTGAAATGAAATACAAGCAATACATTTAATACATGCCTATATTATATATCGTCACTTAAGAGAGTGAATAGTAGGTCAGAACGGATATTGCGTAAAAACTTATGAAGTATGCTTATGAAAGAAGAAAAGATCGTTACGATGCATCCATCTGCAAGGTAACGATCTCTTGGTTCATTTGTGTTGCTCTCACATCAATGATGCGTTGGTTACGGCTGCCACGATACACTAAAGAAACATCTCGTTCAGCGGCGACATAACGCCCATCGATAATGACGTCACATAATTCGGCTAGTGCTGCCCGAGACGGCTCCAGCACCAGTTCCTCATACGTAAATCCAGTGTATGCCCAGACCGATAGATCAGGGCGTAGTGCTCGGAATTGTTGAACCCAAGGAATCAGATCGGCTGCTGAGAAAAAGGGATCGCCACCACATAAGGTTACGCCATCCAGCAGAGGATGAGTTGTAACCTCATGCATAATTTGCTGCTGCTTCTCCTTCGTAAACGGCTCACCTGCACGAAAGCTCCATGAGTCTGGGCTGAAACAGCCGGGACAGGCATGGCGACAACCACTGATGAACAACACTGCACGCAAGCCAGGGCCTTCATTGACGGATTCAGGGATGTAACCGTGCAGGTTCACTTATGTTTCACCCGATCTCGAACTTCAGCCTGTTTGGCACCATTGAATCGTACTTTGTAATCCCCGGTAAGATAACCGGTAACTCGGCGTAAACGCTGGAAATGCACGTTGTTCTCGTGAATGCCACAGTTTGGGCAGCTCTCCCCAATGACACCTTCATAGCCGCAAGATGGGCAGCGATCGATAGGGTGGTTAATGGAGAAGTAACCAATATCCTGTGCTAATGCATACTGCACAATTCGCTGGAAAGCCTTCGTGTTGGCTCGCACATTTCCATCAAGCTCAACATACGAGATTGCTCCAGCATTACATAACGTATGGAAGGGTGCCTCTAGTTCAATTTTACGGTATGCAGGCAGGTTGTAATATACAGGCACATGGAACGAATTCGTATAATACTCACGGTCGTTAACACCTGCAATCGAACCATATCGCTTACGATCAATCGTTGTGAATTTACCAGATAAACCTTCCGCAGGTGTAGCGAACAGCGTAATGTTCAAGTTATGTAGTTCACTCATTCGGTCGCAGAATTCACGCATCGTACGAATGACATGTACTGCTTCTTGATGAATATGCGGATCTTGACCATGATGTCGACCATATAGAGCAGTCATACACTCTGCAAGACCGATGAAACCAATCGATAACGTACCATGTTTCAAGAGATCAGCCACCGGTTCATCTGGATCTAACTGTTTGCCGCCTTCCCACACACCCTCACGCATCATAAAGTCTGAGGCTTTGGCTGGCTGTGCTTTCTGAATCTGATATCGATGCAGCAGACCCGAAGCTGCTTGTTCCATAACCGATTGAAGGGCAGCATAGAAGCCTGTCCGATCGGCTACAGCGCGTTTTCCCTGACAGATGCCGAACCGAATCCCCAGTTTAACCAGGTTAATCGTATTGAAGGAAAGATTACCTTTTCCGCTCTGACGATTACGTCCGAACCGATCTGCTAGTGTACGTGTGCGGCATCCCATCGTAGCAATGATGGTGTCCGGATCATCTGGTTGATAGAACGGCAGATTGAACGAAGCATCCACATTAACGAAGTTAGGGTACATGCGGCGCGAAGAACAGGTGACGGCAAGCTGGAATAGGTCGTAATTGGGCTCCCCAGAAGCTTGATTAATGCCTTGTTTACACTGGAAAATATGCTGTGGGAATACGGGCGTCTCCCCGTTTCCTAAACCACGAATAGTAGCTTCTAGCAACGAGCGAGACACGAGTCGTCCTTCAGCTGATGTACAGAGTCCGTAATTAAGTGATGTGAACGGAATTTGTCCTCCAGCACGACTGCTCATGGTATTGAGATTATGGATCAATGATTCAGCAGCTTGTTCTGTCTCCAGGATTGTCTCATCCATGGCAAAATCATAGGCATGTGGGCATTGCTCCTGGGCTTCCGTACTATCCAGATAGAGTTGTTCATCCTGAATGTAAGCATGCTCTGCAAAGAGTCGTTGCCCTTTACGATAATGCTTCCGGAATGAGCGTCGCACATAAGGTGCAAGGTCCCAATCTATTTTATTGGCAGATACACCGCCGTATTGACTATTTTGTTGAGACTGAAAAATGATCGCTACCAACGCCATTGCTGACATGATTGTCTGAGGGGTACGAACGGAGCCGTTTCCCGTATTGAATCCAGATGCGAGCAGTCGGTCAAATGGAATGAAGATACAGTTGGTTGTGCCAAGTCCATACTGATCAAGGTCATGAACATAGAGGTCTCCATGCTCTACAGCTTGTGCAAGCCCTTCAGGCAGGACATGGCGAACGGCATGCCACTTCGCTGTTTCCGAACCGAGCCGGCTCATTTTCCCACTAAATGAATCTCCATTCAGGTTGGCATTCTCCCTTAACGTATCCGCATCCTCAGCTCCAATAATTCGTCTGCCAAGGTCAGATAGTAGGTCGTTTGCTGGCGGAGAGGCACATTCAAGCATATTCATTTAAGGTTCCTCCTATAATGAGAGTATATATTGGTTAAGTCTGATTAAATACTACATGTAGTTTTTCATTATCCAGTTATAAACTATATATGGATTTTTGGGTGTGATAATGATCACATCGTAATCGTAGCTGAATAGGAGATATACCTGTAGAATGTGGATAAAGGTTTCCAAAGTTGAATTCGAAGAGTATAATTTCTTTTTATGCTACACCGCGCCAAAACATCTCGTTCACGGACACAGAATCTAGGAGCAATGGTAGATTATCACCGGTCATTCCTAGCATGGAGATGCAGCGAAACAGGAGCTTGCCAGAATGAGAAGCGATTGTGAATCGCCTGCGTGATTCTTCTGAATGTTCGTGGTGTTAAAACATATATGTACAGGTTGTGACAACTGGATCAGGAGTTTTTTTTACCCTCATATATCTTTATGGATTGATTCTAATTTGAAGCGCAGCTTAGACAAGAGGGGTGAGTCATGGGAACCACAGGTGTTGCAAGGGGCTTTTATGAAAATATACAGGAAGCTGCGACCCACATCGTGGACGTATTAAGTGGGATTTTGCAGGTGAATACCATCTTTGTCGCCAGCAATGATGGTGTGACGAATGTGATCCTTGAGGCATTTAACCGCCATGAGCAGTTGGTCACGAGGGGGAGCAAGCTTCCATTTGAGACATCTTACTGTAGTTTGGTTTTGCGAGATAAAAGCAGTGAGCTAACCATCGTCGATACGGCAGAGCATCCGTTAACTCGTTCTATGAATGTGACCGGTGACCTAGGAAGTCGATTCTTCATTGGTGTTCCGATTATACGGCGCTCGGGTGAAGCATTCGGCACGATCTGCCTGATGGACAATCCGGACTACCAGCTAAGTGAAACGGATATGAAAACACTGAAAGCGATGGCTGTGTTTCTCGGATACGTCGTTGATCTCGAAGATAGCCTGCTGGTGCAGGAACAGAAACTGAATGATACGGAACAGCTAAAGGCACAGTTGCAGGCAGAGAAGGAACGTGCCGAGTCCGAAGCGATGACGAAGACGCAAATGATTGCGCTTATGAGCCACGAAATTCGCAATCCATTGAACGGGATATTGGGGTTGACGGATCTTATGCGAACGCCAGATATGCCCGAAGAGCATCTGGAATATGTGAACATGATTGAGACAAGTGGCAATATATTATTATCCTTACTGAACAATATGATGAACTTCAACATCAATGATTCGGGCAAAACGGTTGTACACGATGATCCATTTGATCTGGTGTCTACAATTGAGAATACGGTGTATCTTCATGTTGGACAGGCGATTAGCAAAGGCATTGAGATTGGTTTGAACCTGGAGATGAATGTATCTCAAGTATTTGTGGGCGATGAGATCAAAATTGGACAATTGCTGGCGCATGTGTTGCAATACGCAATCGATTATACACGGACAGGTTCGGTGCTGATCACCGCCACTATGGATGAAGAGAGTACAGGCAACCAAGCTGTGCTCTTGTTGAATGTGAAGTATAGCGGCAAGATGTTGCCTGCGGATAAGATGCGCAATGTGCCTCATACCTCAGACGGGAGCATTAGCACACAGCGGATTGTCGGTACGAATCTGGGATTAGCAGTGAGTCAGAATCTAGCGATACTGATGAACGGAAGCATTCAGATTAACAGCTTGGGGGAAGACGAGACGGAATTCCAGATTAGATTGCCACTGCTCAGACATTGGGAGCTACCTCAGCTTACCAGCATTCAGCAGCGATTGAAGGGAACGCAGGTATTGCTTGCCAAAGACCCTGACATTTTGCAGGGTGTATCATCCTTGATGCGAAGATGGAAGATGGATGTGCATATGACCTCAGGCTCGGCCGAGGCATTCAGCTGGATGGAAGACGGCTTCAGCCCGGATGTAGCGGTAATTGATATGGGATTGGTAGAGGGCGGTGCAGTCGATTTTGTGCATAACCTCAAATCTCGTGCTCACGCACTGCCGATTATCGTGCTCGTGCCCTATGGTATGCATATTAACCCCCAAGAGGCAGAGGTGTTTGATGCCGTTCTAACGAAGCCTGTGAGGCAGGCTGATCTATTGAACGCATTGAGCGTTATCTTGCACTAGAGATCGATATATAGGATTTACAGCGCATCTGTTCATAAGGTGCGCTTTTTCCTTTTTTGGAGACTGGTCAAAATGATTCGTTTAACTTGGTTAGTTGCGTTACAATAGAAAGGGAACGTCATCATAAATGACTTATACAAGGAGGATGTGCAATCAATGGAGTATCGCAGATTAGGTGGAAGCGGACTGAAAGTAAGCGAAATCAGCTTGGGTAGCTGGCTGACATACGGAGGATATGTGGAACGTGAAAATGCGGTGAAATCGATTGAAACCGCATTCGATGAAGGTATTAACTTTTTTGATACAGCTAACGTGTATGAGCGTGGCGCGGCAGAGGAGCTGCTGGGTCAGACGTTGAAAGCGTATGCTCGTGATTCCTATGTTCTGGCAACAAAAGTGTTTGGTAAAATGGGCGACGGCCCTAATGATCAGGGATTATCACGCAAACATATCATGGAGCAATGTAACGCGAGCTTGAAGCGTCTTGGAGCCGATTACGTGGACATCTATTATTGCCACCGCTATCATACAGAGACGCCAATTGAAGAGACACTACGTGCGCTAGATGATCTGGTGCGTCAGGGCAAGGTGCTGTATGTGGGTGTTAGCCAATGGACAGCAGCTCAGATGGAGGCGGCGCTGGGTACAGCAGATCGTCTATTATTGGATCACATCGTCGTCAACCAACCGGTATATAATATGTTTGATCGATACATCGAGAAGGAGATCATTCCACTTGGTGAACAAAAAGGCATTGGACAAGTTGTGTATTCTCCGCTTGCCCAAGGTTTATTGACCGGGAAATACACCTCGGTATCTGATATTCCTGAGAATAGCCGTGCAGCCAAGCTCGGCTGGGACGAAGGCAAGATCAATGCAGATCGAATCGGTAAAGTTCGCCAACTGATCGAGGTAGCTGACAAGCTGGATCTAAAGGTGGGTCAACTTGCACTTGCCTGGATTCTACGTCAAAAAAATGTGTCTAGTGCACTTGTGGGCGCGAGTCGTCCAGAACAAGTGAAGGAGAACGTCATAGCTTCCGGTGTGAAGCTGGATGCGTCCATCGTTGAAGAAATTGAGCAAATTTTGGCTTAATATGAGGTAGCGTAACGGCTGCTGATCTATATGAAATGAACAAAGGGATGTCCTCTCATTATCGTCTGAATCGACGGATGAGAGGACATCCCTTTTAATCATTTTACGAAACGGCGTTAAGCGAAGCGTTCGCCTGTATCCCCGAATTTTCCTTTAGAGAAGGGGATTGGAAAGAATTTGGGGATAAGAGCGAGCTGAAGGTTTTCTGTCATCGGAGTGGTAGTTGTAATATGGTTTAGTTGATTTTGTATAACTTACATTACAACTTGTGTTGCACAGGCAGTGGAAGTATCCGCTTCTTCATAACACATACCCGATTTCGCCCTGTATTTTTGGCTTCGTACAAGCCGCGATCCGCCTGTTCGAAGAAGTCATCGTCATCCTTATCGTCGCAGTTATCTGGAAATACCGATACGCCGATCGAAACGGTTAGACGTGTTGTGTTTCCATCAGGGAGAGAAAAGAGATATCTCTCTACAGCCTTCCTTATGCGTTCGGCAACCGCAAGAGCCTGCTGTTGATCGCAATTGACCAGCAAAATTGCAAATTCTTCGCCTCCGTTACGGGAGACGATGTCCACAGGGCGTGCATGTTCAATGAGAAGCTGTCCCAGTTGCTTCAGAACGGCATCACCAGAGGTATGGCCGAATGTGTCATTTACTTTTTTGAAGCGATCGATGTCAATGACGAGCAGGGACAGTTTTTTTTGATGTTCTCTAGCATAATTCAGTTGGAACTTGAGTGACTTTTCAAATTGAAGCCGGTTATTCAAGCTCGTTAGATGATCGGTTGAAGCCCTTCGTTCCAGTGTTAATAACAATTCATTCGATTTATTAATAAATTCGGCAATAAAGTAAATAAAGATTCCACCGATGAATGAGATGGTTAATTGCACAGGATATATTTTCATAAATTCATTAATACTTGTGGTGTTCATCATTAGAATAATAAAAATTAATGCCATGGAAAACAAATTCATCGTTAAAATTTTGGTTAATCTCGGCCAGGAAGCATAAGAGAAATATACCCCAGCTAGTCCAATAAGGACCATGACAAATGCTGCATCTATAGCAGAGGAGGATAGGCCGAAGATGACTACACGCAGGATAGAGATCACAAGCCCTGAGATGAAGGAAGCCATTCCACCCAAATATACGGCGGCCGTTATGATCGCAAGATGTCTTAGATCTACAATCGTACTTTCATTTATGCTAAAGGAATAATTCATTAATACTGTACCGTATATACCGAACAGGATACCCCCGATTAGTTGCACACGTAAGGATGGAAAGGGAACACGGATGCTATAGAATTTGGCCATAATCCCGGACACGTACATAAATGTGATCATGATACAAAGATTAACAAAAAACGTGCTGAACAACGAGCATCCCCCCTTAACACACATTGTTATATTTTATCTGAAAACGTAGCGAGTAGCGAACCATTTTATCCCAAATAGTGGATATGAGTACTGGGAATTATAGAAAATACGTTAATTCTTGAACGCCTACTCATGTTGACTTCATTATACATTAAGATTTATACTTAATCTAAATCAAAATGTTTCTATGTGTCACAGCATTTATATTTTATATGACTGTGCCTTTCTATAGAATGGATGAATAAAGGAGAATTGCTTGTGAGAACTCTAAATCTGACTATACAACGACAGGCCGTGTATGATGTAGTCCGTCATTCAGAGGATCATCCTACGGCGGCAGACGTGATGAACCGTCTTGTAGAGCAAGGTTATAATCTAGCCTATGGTACGGTATATAACTCACTTCGATATTTAACGGATAAAGAATTGATTCGGGAGCTTAAGCTCGGTGAGACGGCAAGTCGCTACGATGCCCGGATGGATGACCATCAACATATTATGTGTGAAGTATGCGGTAAGGTGGACGAGGTTATGACGGAGGTCCCCGCACAATGGATGAAGCAGGTGGCTGAAGAAACCGGATATGCAATTGACCATGCCCATGTGGTCTTTGGAGGTGTCTGCGGGGAATGCAAAAACAAACGGATCAAGTAAAAATCAACCTGTCTGGTCGGCGTTTACCACTTCGGGTCAAGCCGGCTCTGACGGATCCAGCTCCATTGGCAGAAGCTTGTCCGATCACAAGGCGTGTTATTCTCATTAGCCCTATGCCAGGTCAGGTTCACGAACTGGTCAAAGCATTGACGGATAGTTGCTTCGATGTGCTGGTATTCCATCGCTGGGAACCAGATTTGCATGAACGGCTGGATTTTGATCTTCTTGTCTATGACCTATCTGTCGCTGGGACGATTGATGCCTTCGCTGGCATCAGCAGCCGTTTGAATCGAGAAGCAGAGAATACAACGCCATGTTTGTACCTTGTAGGGGAGAAAATGATTGGCAATGCTAGCGGGCCGATGCTACAGGAAGAGTTGTTGGTCTGGCCAGCGAGACCGCAGGAAGCTTTATATCGAGTACAGCGGATGATCGGTAACAGCCCGGCCGTGCCGAAGCGTGGATTTTTGCCTAAGGAAGGGCAGCGGATCGGGTTCAAGGATCTGTGGCTGGATCGGGAGCGGATGAGCGTGCAGCGGGATGATGATCGGATTCATCTCACCAAGACAGAGTATGATCTATTGCTTAAGCTGATCGATGCCAACGGCGCAGTCATTTCCCGTGAAGAGATGCTTAGCGATATTTGGGAGACCGATTTTACAGGAGGAAGTAATGTCGTTGATGTGCATATCAAAAGCTTGCGCAAAAAATTGGGCGATAACGCAGCTTCCCCTAAATATATTGTAACGGTAAGAGGAGTGGGCTACCGCCTAGCGGATTAGTCCGCTTTTTTTTTTGCCTATAAGGCGTCTCCCCAAAATGACCTTTTTTGAACACCCTCTACAATCATGAAGTTCGTTCATGCGAAAGCCATGTGACCCTCATCTTATGCTCATGCAAATCTCATGCAAGCTGCAACCTAGGCATGTTAGAATCATTTTAACAGTTAGATCAAGTCTAAATGTATATTCGATCAAATGTTGAATATGATTTTAATCATAGAGCACATAGAGCAAGCGTGAGACCAACATGAGGAGGAAAACAAGATGACAGAACGTATGACAACCAATCAAGGTGCACCTGTAGGTGACAATCAGAATTCCCGTACAGCAGGCAGGAGAGGGCCAACATTACTTGAGGACTATCACCTGCTGGAGAAGATCGCGCATTTTGACCGTGAACGTATTCCAGAACGTGTAGTGCATGCTAGAGGTGCTGGTGCGCATGGTGTATTTACACTGGAGCAGAGCATGAAGGCATATACGAGTGCTGATTTCCTTCAAGAGCCGGGAACAGAGACGGATGTACTCGTTCGCTTCTCCACTGTTATTCATGGCACTGGGTCACCAGAGACGGCTCGTGATCCACGTGGATTTGCTGTTAAGTTCTACACACGAGAAGGTAATTATGATCTTGTAGGCAATCATCTACCTGTATTTTTTATTCGTGATGCGATGAAGTTCCCTGATATGGTTCATTCGTTGAAGCCTGCACCAGATACGAATATTCAAGACCCGGCAAGATACTGGGACTTTATGACCCTTACCCCAGAGTCAACGCATATGATGACTTGGTTGTTCTCTGATCTGGGTACACCTGCTAATTATCGTGAGATGGATGGATTCGGCGTGCATGCGTTCAAATGGATCAATGCACAAGGCGAAGTTCATTATGTAAAATACAAATGGGAGTCTGCCCAAGGCGTTCGTGGCTTCTCGCGTCAGGAGGCTGCCGAGGTTCAGGGGCAGGACTTTAATCATGCGACTCGGGATTTACACGATCATATCAAGAACGGGCAATACCCGCAGTGGAAGCTGCAGGTACAGTTATTAAAACCAGAGCAAATGGATGACTTTGCTTTTGACCCGCTCGATCCAACCAAAACATGGCCTGAAGACGTCATTCCATTCCAAACGGTAGGAACGATGACATTAAATCGTAATCCTCAGAATTTCTTTGCCGAGGTAGAGCAAGCTGCATTTTCACCAAGTGCTTTAGTACCAGGCATTGAGCCATCGGAGGATAAATTGTTGCAAGGCCGTCTGTTCTCTTACCCAGATACGCAGCGCCATCGTCTGGGGCCGAATTATTTGCAAATTCCAGTGAATTGCCCGTACGCACCAGTACGTAATCACCAGCGGGATGGACTCATGAATGTGAACCAGGATCCTTCCCCGGTAAACTATGAACCGAACAGCTCTAGCAGCAGCCCACAGGAGGATGCTACCTATAGGGATAGCCGGGCTCCACTGCACGGTGAGGTTACACGGGAGAAGCTGGAGAAGACGGATGATTACACGCAGGCAGGGGAGCTGTATCGCTCATTTACTCCTGTAGAGCAGCAACATCTATTAGATAATTTGGTGAATGACCTCAAGGGCGTGCCTGTAGATACTCAAATGCGTGCACTATGCCACTTCTTCCGGGCAGATGGACAATTCGGTGGTCGGTTAGCTCAAGGACTTGGCGTAGATATTTCGGCTCATATGCCGCCTCAAAATCGGTAATAAGAACTAATTTTCTCATTAATATCCACAAGATGTGATTGTCATATATAAAGGCCAGGGAGAACCGCATCGTTTGCGGAACTGCCTGGTCTTCGTGCTTTTCTGGGGTTCAGAGTCGCCATATCTGCTCTGGTCATTACACTGAAATGGAAAACATATTTACAAATCATTTACAATAAATAGCTGACATAAAGGTTGACTTCTTACTTGAGGGCACTACAATGGGTAGTGTGAGGGGTGTCGGAAATGAGAATAAATAATTTTAAAGTAGGTGAACGTGGACTAAATCGTTTCTTTGGTCCGCTGGAAGCGAAGATTATGGATATTTTGTGGGCTTGTCCGGGAAGTAGTATCCGCGAGGTTCAGGCCGCACTTGAGAAGGACAAGGATGTTAATTTCAATACGGTGATGACGGTTATGAATCGACTCGTGGACAAGGGGCTGCTCAGCAAGTCACAGAAGGGCAGAACGTCGTTGTACCAGCCGGTACAGAGCAAGGAGGAGTTCATGAACAACCAATCTAAAGAGCTGTCCCATGAACTGGTGGATGAATTCGGTGCTCTGGCGTTGAATCATATGCTGGATGCATTGGAGGAAGCAGATTCAAGTTTGATTGAACGACTGGAGCAGAAGATCAAACAATGGAAAAAGGATAGCGACTGATATGTGGAGAGCTCGCTCGAAGCTACTGTTTACCGTCGGCATTGGCATTCCGTTGTTTGTGTTCATGCAGATGTTTATGTACGCGATGTACAAAATCTTCGGTTGGGATATCCCGTTCAATCTACTCTGGCTATGCAATCACTGGATGAGCCGCTTAGGCTGGGTATCCGTAGGACATGTTCTGCTTGTGTTGGTGTGTCTCACATTTGCTGGAACAGGTTGGTTGTTGCTGGATCGGATGATGCAGACAAGAGCAGCAATCCAGAAGCTTCGTACGCTGGAGAATGTGGTACTGTCGAGGGAATTCGAGGCAAAGTATCAACATCTGAAACGCCCCGGCTTTATTATCGTGGACAAGCGATCACCTGTTGCATTTACGATCGGCCTCTGGAAACCGTATATTGTGTTATCTACCGGGCTGCTTAGTATGCTTGATACTGAGGAAGAAACTGCAGTGGTATATCATGAGGTTCACCATCTATGGCACCGTGACCCACTTAAAACAACGTTGTTATCGGTGTTTGCCATCATGATGCCTTACCTGCCTGTATTGAAGCATACGTCCAAGCATTACAATGTGGTGAGAGAGATTTTGGCCGATAATGAAGCTATTGAACGTACAGGTAATGTAGCGGGTATTGGCAGTGCCTTGCTCAAGCTTATTCGTGCCTATCCAGAACATTGGCATGTCAAAGGGATGGCGGCTCAATCGTCGTTCGCTGATACGTCGGTCAATGTCCGTATATCTAGACTGCTGGATCCTGAACAAGATGTTAGATTAATTCTGCCGCGTTATGCAGTGCTGACATCAGCTACCGTAATCTTGTTTCTTTCCGTCCTGTTTGTTTGGTCCATTGGGTGAGATTGAGATATATGCAGAAGATGTCACTTGAAACGATATGAATATGTAGGAGGATGATGGATATGAATACAAGAACCGTAGAGATCGGATTGTTCTTTTCTAGAATTATGATTGGATTGATCTTTGTTCTGCACGGCTGGAGCAAATTCGAAGGTGGGATTAGTGGTACGGTTGGTTTCTTCGAGAGCATTGGTGTCCCTGGGTTCCTCGCCTCGGTAGTGGCAGTCATTGAGCTGGCTGGGGGTGCAGCAATGATCCTTGGTTTAGGCACCCGTGTATTCGCCGCAGCATTTGTCGCTATTATGGTGGGTGTGCTGTTCACAGCCAAAGTAGGCGCACCGTTCTTGAACGGAACCGAACTAGACTATATGCTTCTGGCAGGTTCGTTGACCTTGCTGTTTACAGGTAGCCGCTTCCTGGCATTGGATCAGATCTTATCCAGACAGAGCAATGTACGTCAGAACGTGAGTGCATAACGGAGGTTCATGAGTCTAAGTTAGATGTTAAAGTAGATTGATATGACCTAGTAGTTTAGGGTATAAATAAAGATCTTCCATATTCATTGTCAAAATTGGCCTTGCCTCGCTTGTCGGTATTCCGGGTAATATTACGGGAATGACGTTAAGCCAGACAAGGCTTTTTTTGTTTTGGACGATGGGACTAGGTTTTTGGTACAATGAGAATAAGTATGCTACTAAGAAAAAATAAGAATGTTGAGGAGGATGCGCTCCATGATTAACCTTATTCCATCCGATGCCCGTTCAAGCTTTGATCGGGGCTGGTTACGTGGTAGTCACAGCTTTTCTTTTGGAGAATATCAAGATCCTGAGAACACAGCCTTTGGTCCAATGCGCGTAGCCAACGATGATGTCATTGCTCCAGGTCGTGGTTTCGGCGCACATCCGCACAGTGACATGGAGATTGTGTCGATTGTATTAAACGGTAAACTACGTCATGAGGATAACTTGGGTAATGTGGCAGTCACATCATTTGGCGGAATTCAACGGATGTCTGCGGGCAGTGGTGTAATCCATACCGAGCATAATGCTTCAGATCAGGAAGAGGTACGCTTGCTCCAGCTCTGGTTTATGCCGCACACCAGAGGGCTGAAACCATCCTATGAGACGACTTCTTTTGATCCAGACGCGCTTACGGGTCACCTTGTTCCAATCGTATCTGCAGAGGGTGGGTCTCGAATTGCTTCCATCCAGCAGGACATGACCATTTATCTCAGTCGTTTGGTTAAAGGGGATACGTTATCTTTTCAGCAGGCAGCCGGTCGGCGCAGTTACATTTTTGCCATTGAAGGCAAGCTTGCTTTGAACGGAGAATCTCACCTGTCTACAGGTGATACCGCTCGTATAGAAGAGACGCCATCGTTGGAGCTTCAAGCGAGTGAGGATGTTTTCTTCATGTTGATTGATCTACCTTAATGAATCGAACTGGATTGGATAAATTCGAAGAATAGGGGATGCGTATATGACTCAGCAAGAGTGGTTTATGGTTAAACATGGGGTGACAGGACGAGGGCTGGTGAATAGTAAAACAGACACGTCGTCCTATCGATATCAGCATGATGGAACCCACTTTATTTTTACTGTCACAGGGTTAGACAAGCAGACAGTCGAGCAGATTCTTGAGCTTAGACAGGAGCTGAATGTGTTTCGATTTGTACAACGTAAGGATCAGCCCCTGGTAAAGCATTGGTATTATGTCCAAGGGGACAAGGTAGAGTACAACAAGGAAAGCCATGCACTGACCATATATGCGGGTTCAGAAATTCGTTACGTGCCTGAAGACTATTTTGCAGACTAAACAAGTATCAACGAACGGATAAGTTTAAAGTGCTCTAAACTGAGTTGACACAACTTTCAATAACGTCAGGAATCCTGTATGCACAGGGTTCCTTTTTTGTTGCTTCCGTATGTAGGTATTGGAACCCTAGATAAATATCCGATCTGTTCTCAACTTGGACATAGATCTATCAAAGTTTTAGATCAGCCACATAATTCCGTTCTTTCTGGCACAAGCTACCTTGTATAAAAACAAGAGAGGAGGGACGGTAGATGGCGGATCATACATCAGGTAAAGGCGGTTCCCGGGACGCAAAAGAGAAGACTCATGTTCCATTAGGATTACCGTCCCCACCCATTTTACGACAGCCGATTGGTCTTACACATGAAAGCCATATGCTGGCGGTAAAGGATATTTTCTCGGATTGCTCTGATGTGATCTTTCGTAATGTCATGGTCTCACCAGAGGTTCAGGGCGTCATTGTATATATCGAAGGCATCGTAAATTCAACGGATATTCAGGAGCATATGTTGCGTCCTCTCATTCGTGGTTTGGTGGAGCAGCGCACGAATGAACCCGAAGCTCCCTTAGATGATACCCGCGTGGCTCTGTCCCAGGTAAAGAAAGTGGCAACGTGGGCAGAAGCTGCTGACGGTGTACTTGAATCCTCAGCTCTACTGTTGATTAACGGCAGTAAGGAGGCGTGGCTATTCAATGTCAAAGGCGGTGTCCGGCGCGGTGTCGAGGAGCCTCAGACAGAATCGGTTATTCGCGGCCCACGGGAAGGATTTACGGAGACACTACGTGTAAATACCGCGCTACTGCGGTTTAAGCTCAAGACGCCTACGCTCAAGATGTTGAGTATGACCATTGGAACAGACACCAAAACAAATGTTGTATTGACCTATCTGGATGATGTTGCAGATCCGAAGATGATTAAGGATGTGAAGAAACGTCTCAACAAGATCAAGATCGATGGCATTTTGGAAACGGGATATATCGAGGAACTGATCGAAGATCATCCGTATTCCCCATTTCCACAGATGCATTACACTGAACGACCAGATACGGTTGCAGGTAATTTGCTGGAAGGTCGCTTTGCCATTTTCGTAGATGGAAGTCCATTTGCCTTAATTGGACCCGTTACGATGTGGCAGATGCTTCAGGCGAGCGAGGATTATTATGAGCGGTTCTTCATTAGTAACCTCATTCGCTGGATTCGGTTTTTATTTGTGTTCATTGCCCTATTCCTACCCGCGCTTTATATCGCAATTACAACCTTCCATCAGGATATGTTACCAACAACTCTAATTCTAAGTATTGCTGGCGCGAGGGAGGCCATTCCTTTTCCAGCCTTAGTTGAAGCGCTCATCATGGAACTATCCTTTGAAGCTCTGCGGGAAGCCGGGGTCAGGTTACCAAAAACAGTAGGCCAAGCTGTCAGTATCCTCGGTGCATTGGTAATCGGGCAGGCAGCCGTTCAGGCAGGTATTGTATCTGCACCGATGGTTATTATCGTTTCGATGACAGGGATTGCATCGTTCACGATTCCCCGCTTCAATTTTGCCATTACGGTTCGATTATTACGCTTTCCGATCATGCTGCTTGCTGGTGCACTCGGATTGTACGGCATTGTCATTGGATTGGTTCTAATCTCGGTACATCTGACACAGATGACCTCATTTGGCGTTCCGTATTTGTCAGGTCTTAGTCCATATAGCAAGACAGATACCAAGGATATTATCATGCGTGCACCTTGGTGGAGGATGATTAATCGTCCTTCTACTGTTCACCGTGACCAGAAGAGAATGAATACAAACATCAATGGTAAGCCTGAATCCGAAGAAGGGTGGTGAACGCATGGTATGCATACGAAGATATCTACTGGTAGGGATAATGCTGCTGTGCACTCTTTTGACTGGATGCTGGGATCGGAGAGAAATTAATGATGTCGCCTTTGTTATTGGAATTGCGGTGGATAAAGAAGAACAGCAATACCGAACAAGCCTGCAGATTGCATTACCCGGACAATCAGGTGCTTCGGGAAGTGAAGGAGGCGGTGGAGGCACAAGTGGTGATAAACCATGGTTCATGTTGTCCAATACGTCCGAGACGTTACGGGGAACTTCCAATAAAGGTCAGAAGGCACTCTCGCGTCAGATTTACTATGCACACCGCCGGACATTAATGATTGGCGAGGATTTGGCTCGCGAGGGCGTTGCCCCCATGTTGGATTTATTTACACGTTATCCGCTCAATCGTTTATCTGCTATGCCGATTGTAACGAGGGGAGCTGCCTATAAGGTGTTGGACACGGATGCGCCGATTGAGAAGTTCCCTTCAGAGATGGTGCGTGAGTTGTGCTTTTTAAATATGCGTACACCTCGTTCACTTAAGATTTTTATCGATGCGATCCTTAGCGAAGGCATAGATCCGTTTCTACCCATTGCTTCCGTGGTGGATAATGTGCCGAAGAGCTGGAAGAACGTCAAAACCAATATAAAGCTGGATGGGCTAGCAATCTTCAAGAAAGATAAGCTGGTAGGCATGATTGATAAGGAACCCGCGGATGCCCTGATTTTGGCGATGGGCGAAGCGAATGCACCGGAAATCATGATTAAGGCTCCTCGAGGGAAAGGAAACCTGTTCGTGAAGCTGAATGAGAACAATTCCTCGTATGATCCCAAGATTAAGAATGGCAAGGTGAACGTGACGATTAAAATGTACGCTAAGGGAGTGTTGGTGGATAACGAGTCCAATTATGGCGACCTCCGCGAGGAAGAAATGATGAAGCTTACCGAGGCAGTGCATGTCAAGATTAAGAAAGATATTAATGAAGGTATACGACTCATACAGAGTAAATACAATGCGGATATCCTTGGTCTCGGCCGTGCTATTCATCAGCAATTGCCTAAAGAATGGGACAAGATTAAGGATCGTTGGGATGACGTATATCCTGATGTGAACGTTGTGATTGAACCACATATCATCATTGAAAATGTAGGCATCGTCAACAAACCGATCGGGCTTAGTGAGGAGGAAATCGTTCATGATTAGACCACTACTCTTCACCTATTTGTTCATGGTTATTCTTGTGCTCTGGATGGACTTCAAACATCTGAAGCAGGCGGCAGCGATTAATCGCTGGATATCGTACACCATCATTGGGTTTAGTACAGGGATCTTTTTCTATGTCACCCATTTAAGCAAAACGTTCTTCGTTACGGTATGGCTAACCCACTTCATTCAACACTGGCTGCCATTACCCTAATCGATTCTGAGCGGGATGATCATTCCCGCAAGAAAGGAGACATGTTATGAATCAGGCAGTCACCCATCGTCAACTGATTCTGCTGGTCATGCTGCTTAGCATCACGACCACATTGATACAGCCGCATGCACAGGCGATTTATTATGCTGAACAGCATGCATATCTGTCCTATATTCCCGTGTTTTTGGTGATGATTTCTGTGCTTTGGATGTTGAGCCGTGTCCAGCGACGATTTCCGAATCAAGATTTATTTGAATCACTCGTTGTACGACATCCGTTTATGGGTCGGGTGACAGCTCTGCTGTATATTATGTTTTTCCTTTTTGTATTCGCCAGAGATATTCGGTTAATTGGTGACTACATTAGTATCACTTTGCTAGAGACTACACCAATATCCATTATCATCCTATCGCTGATGGTTATGGTCGTTTTTATTGTGAGGGGTGGGCTGGGTTCGCTGATCGGAATGTCGGAGCTGTATATCACGTTATTTCTGGTGAACTCCATCATCGTTCCCTTCATGCTTATTCAGCAGATTGACCTGGATAATCTGATGCCTTATTTTGATATCGATATGGCCGGGGTTGGCAAGGGAAGTTGGTATATCATGTCCTTTTTTGGAGAGATGGTTGCATTGCCGTTTGTTGTGAAAGGTAGTGACTTTCGCTTCAAATCGGTGTTCTGGGGAGTGATGATTGCAGCGCTCTTAATGATGCTGATCTTGGTTGAAACGATCACATCGATCGGGGTTCCTATTGCATCAAGGCTGGTATACCCTTCGTATGAATTAGCAAGGCAGCTGCAAGTGAGTGATTTCCTTGATCGTTTCGATCTAGCACTAGCCGCAGCAACGCTACCAACCATGATTACGAAAATTGCGTTTGATCTCTATTTTATCTGCTGGGGGATGAAACGAATGATTCCGAAAGTGTCTGGTAAAGTGTTGACTGGGCCGATTGCTTTGCTTGGTTTTGTGTGCGCGTTCTGGTTTTTCCGTAATGCAGTCCAACTCTTTCGATTTACAAGAGAATGGACGTGGGTTGCCATTTTGTTTGAGGTGTTGTTGCCGATTCTAATATTTCTGTTTCTGCACCCTCGCAAGCAAGATCGACAACATTCCGCGGCTAAGCAGAGTGGCAGCAGTGGAGGACATAAGCAAACGTCGGATTCAAAAGAATCCACTTCGAAAGATCAGAAAAAAAGTGATGAGGGTACAGATGGTCAAGCGGGAGAGCTTCAGCCTTCCTGATCCAATTCATAAAAAAACGTTATAGCTGAGTATACATCAAATGGCATGAACGAGGTTTCCCTCCACAGAACTACCCTGTATACTGTAGTCAGACTGAAGAACGTTCGGCTGAACGAACTGGGGGGAACTTGGAATGGCTCAACATTTGGCAGGCATACGTGTAGCACTTACAGGACCACGCAAATCCAAAGAAATGTCTATATTAGTAGAGAAAATGGGCGGAGTCCCACTCGTGCGACCTGCACAGGGAACGGTGTTTTTGGATGATCGGAATATTCGCGACGGTCTGGTATCCTGGATCTCTGATCCACCGGACTGGGCTGTACTGACTACGGGTATGGGATTGGATGCGCTATTTGATATGGCGGAGGATATGGAGATTGCGGGACAATTGTTGGACTCCTTATCTGAATCATCCATTGCAGCACGTGGATACAAGACGGTGAATGCACTTCGCAAACGTAAGCTGAATCCGTTAGTTCGGGATGATGATGGCAGTACAGATGGATTAATTCGGGAATTGGAGCCACATGATCTTGCGGGGAAAAAGGTTATATTGCAGCTACATGGTGAGACAGCACCAAAGCTGGTAAACTGGCTGCAAGAACAGGGTGCAGAGGTTCGACAAGTGCTACCTTACCGCCATGTCCCTCCAGAGGATCATGAACTAGAACTGCTATTGAATGAGATTGTGAACCATGAAGTTAATGCGGTAGCTTTTACAAGTGGACCCCAGGTTCGCTTTTTGACGGCATACGCTACATCCCAAGGAAAGCTAGAAGAGATGCTGCAAGCCTTTCGTGAAGGGGTCATTCCTGCTTCTGTGGGTAAAGTTACGGCGAATGCGATGCGGGAAGAAGGCATTGAGGCACTTGTTGTGCCCGAAGAAGAGAAGATGGGTGCCCTGATTGTGGAGCTAGGACGTTATTATGCTGCCGCAAACGTGGACAAAGCTTAGGCGACACTCGATAAAAATAGGTGCACTAAACGGTCTTTTGGCATAAAGATCGTACCATGCATAAGAAATGTACATGTTATCCTGATCCATTTTTGGGTCAGGATTTTTGCTGTTTTCAAGTGGATACACCCTGAATAACTCCGAATAAAACAGAAGAAAGGTAGCTGGTACATTCATATCTTAAACATGGACATTTTTTCCGAAGCGATGTTATGATAAAAACAAATTATTCACATTATGCTCATATATGAAAACAAGCAAGGTGCTCTTGCGTCAGGCAAGAGATAACAGGGAATCGGGTGCAAATCCCGAGCGGTCCCGCCACTGTAATGGTGAAGCTCTTTTTTGGTTGATGTCACTCGTCATTCGGGGAAGGCAGAAGAAGAAGCTAATGATCCAGAGCCAGGAGACCTACCTTGCATGTGTCACCAAACCCTTCGCGGAAAGGAGTGGTGTACGAATAATCAGGAAACAGGCGGACAGACGGTTCGCCTGGTAGGCCTTTTATTTGGCGTATTCAACAACTGGATGGTGCTCTTCGCATTATGTCTTGTGGTTGTTTTCTTGAGTGTACGTACATACGTATCCCATCCGATTGTAGGATGGGATTTTTTGATTTTGAGAGATTATTATGAGAATCGTTGTTGGTCGAATGCATTTATCCATTTTTGAACAAAACGCTGCTTGATGAAGCATATTTATATAGAAGACGCTGAAAACGGAATTGTAGAATGTGCAGGTTTATTTAGGGTGATGGAGGAGGAGAAGCGATGCAAGGTCAAGGTAAGTTGCTGGTCATCGGATTTGGCCCAGGCGCGATGGAACATATTACGAATCGTGCACTTGAGGCGCTTCAGGAGAGCGAGGTTATCATCGGCTACAACACGTATGTCGATCTTATTCGGCCGTTGTTGAACGGACAAGCGATCGTGCGGACGGGGATGACAGAGGAAGTAAGCCGGGCTCAGGAAGCGGTTAGACAGGCCGAAATGGGCAAAATTGTTGCGGTAATCTCCAGTGGTGACGCCGGTGTATATGGTATGGCAGGTCTAGTCTACGAAGTATTGATGGAGCAGGGATGGAAACCTGAGAGCGGTGTTGCCGTTGAAGTGATTCCAGGCGTATCGGCTATTAATTCCTGTGCTTCGCTGCTCGGTGCACCGGTGATGCATGATGCGTGTACGATCAGCTTAAGTGATCATCTTACCCCATGGGAAACGATTATTCGCCGGGTCGAAGCAGCGGCGTCAGCGGACTTTGTCATTGCACTCTATAACCCGCGCAGTGGGCGCAGAACACGCCAAATTGTCGAGACTCAGGAAATGCTGCTTCGTTACCGTGATCCCCAAACTCCGGTTGGATTGGTGAAAAGCGCCTATCGGGATCGTCAGGACGTTGTTATGACTACCCTGGAGGATATGCTTAACCATGATATCGGGATGCTGACCACCGTGATCATCGGTAACTCTTCGACCATGATGTACGAAGGGCTCATGGTCACTCCTCGTGGGTATCAGCGCAAATATACGCTGAATACCACGGAACAGTCGCTCAGACCTCATGAGCGACTTCGCACCGAAGCCGAGCCATGGTCGCTCGGCGCAAGAGAAGCCCGCGCTGCCACCTCCGGTGAGGCAGCGGGCGCGGACGCGGCTCGCGAAGCGCAAGCCGCGAAGCTCCAGGCGGAGCCAGCCATGCCCGGCGTGAGCGCCGGAACAGGCCCAGCTCCGCAGAGCCAGCCGCCTGCCGGTGCAGGAGCCTCTGCTGCGCAGGCATCGCACCCGGCTGGCGGCGGCACCGCCGTGCTCGCTGGCGAGCGGCCAGCGTCAGCGCTGGCAGAAGCCGCGCCGCGCGCAGCGGTTGCTTCGCCGCAAGCGGGCGCCGCTGAGCTGGCGGCGGAAGCGCTAACGCGGCTCGCGGTAGGCGGTGCCCTCGCGGGCGAGTCCGCTCGCCGCTGGCTGGACGCGGCGCCTGCTGCGCCTGGCGTGGCTGGCGATGCACCGCAGGCCGCAGGCGCAACGGCGGTGCGCACTGCGCCCGCACCAGGGCAGAAGCCGCCGCTGTTCGAAGTTGGCGTATCGCCTGGCGTCGGCAACAAGAAGTTCACTGCCGCGCAGATGGCATTGCTCGCACAGTGCGCGAGTGAGGATGGGGAGCTGGAGTATACACCAGAGCACCAGATTATATTGCGCGTGCCAACCTTTGAGCCTGATCAGCTGGTAGACGAGCTGCGCGCAGCCAATTTTATCGTAGTGCCGATCGGTGATGTCATTAAAGTGAAGGCTTGTGACTTCTGTGATATGGAGAAAGATGATGCTGTGCCGATGGCTAATCATTTGCAGGCCGTTATTGGCGGATTGAATGCTCCGAAGGAAACAAGCGTTGCCCTTAATGGCTGTGGAATGGCTTGTTATGGTGCGGTGCTTGAAGATATCGGAATTGTGTATCGCAAAGGCGGGTATGACCTGTTCCTTGGCGGTAAGAAGTTTGGACGTAATGCTCACCCTGCACAACCTGTGGCTGAAGGCATTAAGGGGGATGAGATTGGTGGCATCGTGGAACGGATTGTCGCGGAGTATCGGGAAAAAGGACATCCGAATGAGCGTTTTCATAAATTTTTCAAACGTGTTGGCGTGATTCAAGGCTTCCGTCATGTGGATGCACCCGTTACGGTGGAAGTTAATCCGATCTGTGGTGACTAGTCTTCTGCGCAAACACACAAGAACTCACAAGGCTATATGTGTGTTATGAAAAAGGACTATTTTTCAGAAACATGCGATTGGCGATGTGCGATGAATGGAATACAAATACGATTTGATGAGATGCCTAGATCTGAAGATCAGGCTGGGGAGGAATTAACCGGAGATGAATGCGATATTACTGGTGGGGCATGGTAGCCGTGATCCTGAGGGAAACCGGGAGTTAATGGAGTTTGCAAACTCGGTGGCAGAGAGAGCACCTGAGAATACGATTGTGGAAACTTGTTTTTTGGAGTTGGCTAAACCGGGTATTGCTCAAGGCGTAACGGCATGTGTAGAAAAGGGTGCGACTCGCGTTGTGCTTGTACCGATTATTTTGTTTGCAGCGGGTCATGCCAAAATCGATATTCCAAATGCCATTGACCGCGCCAAAGCGCGTTATCCGCAAGTGGAATTCATCTATGGACGTCCGATCGGTGTGCACGAGAAGGTCATTCAGATTATGCAGACCCGTTTGAAGGAAGCACAACCTGTATCTGCAAATTCCGGCGGGGGAACGGCTGTAGCGACTGCACCGGTGGCAACCGATGAAGAGACTGCGATCCTGGTGCTGGGGCGCGGCAGTAGTGACCCTGATGCGAATAGTGACTTTTTCAAAATGACTCGTATGTTGTGGGAGAAGTTGCCCTACAAGTGGGCAGAGAGCAGCTTCATCGGTGTAACGCAGCCTTCCTTCCCGGATGGACTGCAACGTTGCCTTCTGCTTGGAGCCAAAAAAATTATTGTGATGCCGTACTTCCTGTTCACAGGTGTGCTTATTAAACGTATTGATGAGATGACTGCAGAATTCGCAGCAGCACATCCGGATGTTCAGGTGGAGATCGGGGGATATTTCGGTCTACATCCACAACTGGTGGAAGTCGTGCTGGAACGAGCTAATGAAGGCTTAAATGGACGTGTAGCTGCCAACTGTGACAATTGCCAGTTCAGACTGGAAGCGGCGAAACATCACCATCATCACCACGACCACGATCACGACCATGATCATCACCATGACCACGATCATCATCACGACCATCATCACCACGATCATGTGCATACACATCATCACGAAGAGACTCATGATCACGCACACGATCATGGACATGCTCACGATCACACTCATGAGCACCATGAGCATCAGCATGCGGTAGAGGAACACGAGAAGAATATTGATAACGCTGGTCAGAAGTTGGCGCCCGATTTCCATCACGATCACGATGGCGAGTTACATCATACTCATCACGATCAAGAAATTATTACGGGTCACCACGTTGATGCGCCTTCGCCTGCCGAAGCAGATGAGACGACAACTAACGCACAGATTGCTGTAGCGGAGGAGCAGGTGAAGGGCTCATGATCTTCATGTTATGTGGGACAAGCGATGCGCGGGAGCTCGCATTACAAATTCAGCAGCAAGGTACAGAGGTGCTGACATCTGTGGTGACAGAGAGCGCGGCGAATAGTCTGTCTGAGGCAGGTTTGCCGGTACGCACAGGTCGTTTGACGATTCCAGCGATGGTAGAACTGGTGCAAAAACAAGGAAGTCGAGCCATCGTAGATGCGAGCCATCCATTTGCTGAAGAGGCACATGCCAATGCAATGGAAGCAGCCAAACAAGCAGGTATTCCATACATTCGTTACGAGCGTACAGGACTTGCCTACGACGACCATCCGTTGTTGCATGTAGTTTCTTCTTATGATGAAGCGGCGTTAAAAGCGAAGGAACTTAAAGGCGCTGTCATGCTAACGACGGGCAGCAAGACACTGCAAATTTTCACAAAACATCTGCT
The DNA here is from genome assembly GCF_023714095.1 of Paenibacillus sp. MER 99-2. Lineage (NCBI taxonomy): Bacteria > Bacillati > Bacillota > Bacilli > Caryophanales > Paenibacillaceae > Paenibacillus > Paenibacillus sp. MER 99-2. Next base: position 528,274 of record NZ_JAMAUZ010000003.1, read on the forward strand.
TGGAGATCCGGATATTCGTCTCGTTGCTCGCATGCTTCCGCGTCTCGATAATATGGAGAAATGCAATGAGCTAGGAATGGAACAGCGCAATATTATTGCGATGCAGGGGCCATTTTCACGTGAGATGAATGAAGCGTTGTACAAGCACTTTGCCACAACCGTTATGGTCACCAAGGAAAGCGGCAAAACCGGAGCCGTTGATGAGAAAATCCAATCTGCGTTAGAACTGGGTATTCATGTGGTGCTGATCTCACGCCCTGAGGCGGAGTTTGGAACGGTATTTGATGAATTTGATGGTGTACTAAGTGAGCTGAGCCGTGTACTGGTGCCTTAAGACGCACATACAGAGCTTGTTCCAAAAGTCCGCTTTTGATTACGCACATATAGTCCAAATTTTCAACATTTAATTTTAAATGAATTAATTAATTTCATAATCCCTTTTTAGGAGTGAATGCATGATGGATTTCAAAACAGATTTCAAACCGCTGACAGTACAGCCGCAGGAAATTGAAGGCAAAAGCTTCGAGATGATCACCGAGGAGCTGGGCGAGCATCCGTTCACGGACGAGCAGTACCCAGTCGTGCAACGTGTCATTCACGCATCTGCTGACTTTGAACTGGGCCGGAGCATGGTATTTCACCCTGATGCGATCCAAGCCGGGATTGCAGCACTGCGTGCTGGCCAATCCGTCATTGCCGATGTACAGATGATTCAAGCGGGAGTGAGCAAAGACCGTATTCGCAGCTTCGGCGGAGACGTGCATGTACATATCTCCGATCCAGATGTGATGGAGGAAGCGAAACGGTTGAATACAACGCGTGCCATTATCTCTACGCGTAAAGCCACTCAAGCCTACGAAGGTGGAATCTATGCGATTGGTAATGCACCAACTGCACTGCTGGAACTGATCCGTCTGGTTAAAGAAGGCGAAGCGAAGCCAGGCTTGATCATTGGTATGCCTGTAGGATTCGTGTCCGCTGCTGAGTCGAAGGACGAGCTGCGCAAGCTGGATATTCCGTTTATCACGAATATTGGCCGCAAAGGCGGCAGTACCATCGTCGTCGCTGCCCTCAACGCAATCTCAATCATGGCAATGAAATCCTAATAGTTCTTGTTTAATTACTCGTGGCGACTCACTGTTTCGTCAAATACAAAGTTTGAAATAACGAGTTATCGCCATGGTTAAAGTGTTAGCCAGGTTTGTAAATTAGTAACTCCATTCACCGCGAACTTCTAGCAGCGGTGAATGAATAGTTACCCAGGCGCCTTCCAGCCCAGGTTGAGCCTTTAATCCATGGCTGTAATGTCTCTACGTGCCATGGTTAAAATGGCAGTAAGGTCTATGGATTAGTAACTCCATTCACCGCGAACTTCTAGTAGCGGTGAATGAATAGTTACTCAGGCGCCTTCCAGCCCAGGTTGAGCCTTCAATCCATGACTGTAATGTCTCTACGTGCCATGGTTAAAATGGCAGCAAGGTCTAGGGATTAGTAACTTCATTCACCGCGAACTTCTAGCAGCGGTGAATGAATAGTTACCCAGGCGCCTTCCAGCCCAGGTTGAGCCTTTAATCCATGGCTGTAATGTCTCTACGTGCCATGGTTAAAATGGCAGCAAGGTCTAGGGATTAGTAACTCCATTCACCGCGAACTTCTAGCAGCGGTGAATGAATAGTTACCCCAAACGCCCTCCAGCCCAGGTTTAGTCATTTAAATCAGGGCTGGAGGAATGTACTGTACTAACGAAGTGTGCCAGAGACGCAGGAGGTAGCGGAGGGAACGGAATCGATTCTGTAGAAGCGGAGCGTTCGCATTTGTCCCCGGATTTCTCCCTTAGTATAAGGGGAATCAAAGAAATCTGGGGACAACGGCGATCGAAAGAACGATCCGTTCCCGGAGCGGCCACCCCGGAGTCTCCCCCTTCTGCGGCAAACGTAGTTACCTCGAGTACATCCGACAATTTAAATGATAAGAAAGGACGGGAGGTCAGAGACCATGGAGAAGAAACGCATGAAAAGCGGTGAAGCACCCGATCCCGACAAACCGATGCGATCTGGCTTCACCACAGGGGCGTGTGCCACAGCCGTTGCGAAAGGGGCAACGCAGTTACTACTAACCGGAACGGTGCCTGAACAAGCTGTCGTGTCCCTTCCTGCGGGCTTTGACCACTCGTTCGAACTGATCGAGCAAGGGTTAGAGGATGGGGTGGCAACCTGCGCCACGATTAAGGATGCCGGAGATGATCCGGACGCAACACACCTCGCGAAGATTATTGCCCACGTATCCTGGCGAGATGAGCCTGGGATGGAGCTGGACGGCGGGATCGGCGTTGGGCGTGTGACGAAGCCAGGATTGCCAGTTCCAGTGGGCGAAGCAGCGATTAATCCCGTTCCCCGCCGCATGATCACCGAAGCGGTAACGCAGGTTCTCGCCGAACACGGCACAGCGCGAGGGGTGCGGGTGGTCATCAGCGTGCCAGACGGGGAAGAGATCGCGAAGAAAACGCTGAATTCCCGGCTTGGCATTCTCGGTGGTATCTCGATTCTGGGTACACGGGGCGTGGTTGTACCTTTCTCCACATCGGCGTACAAAGCCAGCGTGGTACAGGCCATCTCGGTAGCCCAGGCTTCCGGTTGCGATCATATCGTCCTCACCACTGGGGGCAGCAGTGAGAAGTACGCGATGAAAATGATGCCTGATTTGCCAGAGGAAGCCTTTATTCAGATGGGTGACTTTGTCGGGTTCGCGATCAAGCATGGCAAGCGGTTAGGGATGAAACGCATTAGTCTGGTCGGCATGCCCGGTAAGTTTGCCAAGGTGGCACAAGGTGTCATGATGGTGCATTCCAAGAGTGCGCCGGTGGATTTTGGATTTCTTGCGTCCGTCGCTCGGGAGACGGGAGCCGGAGATGAGCTGGCGCAAGCGATCGAGGAAGCCAACACGGCGACTCAGGTAGCGGATATGATGACCGAAGCAGGGTATTTGCCCTATTTTGAGCGGTTATGTACATATGCCTGTCGGCACTGTCTGGAGCATGCGGGCGGTGGCATGACGGTGGAAGTGGTATTGGTAACGATGAAAGGAATGGAACTTGGGAGGGCGGAAATCAGTGAACTTGACGACAACAACTGGAGCAAAGGATCATAAAATCCACATTATTGGCATAGGCGAAGACGGCGCATCGGGGCTGACAGCCGAATGTTTGAACATTATCCAAGCAGCTAACGTACTTGTTGGCGGTGAGCGTTTACTGCAATATTTCCCTGCATTTGAAGGCGAGAAGCTTGCAATCAAGAGCGGTTTAAGTGATCTCGTTCTAAAAATAAAAGCGCTTCAAGCCACACACCATATCGTTGTGCTGGCTTCAGGAGACCCGCTGTTCTACGGCATTGCTGGGTATCTGGCGCGTAAGCTTGGCTCGGATCAATTGCAGATCCGACCTCATCTCAGCTCGCTGCAACTCGCATTTGCCCAGCTCGGCGAGAGCTGGCAGGACGCCGTGCTCGAAAGTGTGCACGGACGTCCGCTCAAGGGGCTCGCACAGCGCATCGACGGCAAAGCCAAAGTTGGGCTGCTCACCGATGAGCAGAACAGCCCGGCGGCCATTGCAGCTTATCTGCAACAATTCGGCATGACCGAATATGACGCCTACGTGGCTGAGAATCTGGGCGCGGCGGATGAGCGTGCCCGTCATTATACATTGGACGAGCTGGCGGTAGCTGAATGCAGTCCGCTTAACGTCGTGATTTTGCTGCGCCGTAAGGATGCACCAGCACCACGCAAAGGGTTTGGCTTCGCGGATGAAGAGTTCCACCAGCGCAAGCCGGAGAAGGGTCTAATCACGAAGCGCGAAGTGCGTGTGTTCAGCTTATCCGAACTGCAGCTCGCAGAGGATAGCGTTGTCTGGGATATTGGCGCAGGCTCAGGGTCGGTTGCTGTAGAGTGCACACGGCTCGCGCCGAAGGGACAAGTCTTCGCTATTGAAAAAAATGAAGGTGACCTCGTCAACATCGAGGCCAATCGAGTGAAATTCCGGACGGACTTTACCGTCCTTCATGCCAAAGCACCAGCAGGGCTGGACGAACTACCGAATCCGGATGCGGTGTTTATCGGCGGCAGCGGCGGAGAACTCGCGCAGCTGATCGCCCTATGTGCGTCCCGGCTGCGCCCAGCGGGACGCATCGTAGTGAATGCAGCGACAATTGAGACGCTGCATGACAGCATGAAGGCGATGCGCGAAGCAGGCATGGACGCATCGGTGACGTTGCTTCAGACGGCGCGTAGCAAGCCGATTTTGAACATGACTCGTTTTGACGGATTGAACCCGATTTATGTGATTACAGGACAGTATGTTGTTGATGAGAACACAGAAGCACCAGCGGCGGGAACAACAGCAGGAGCGGCAGAATGATCGTTGAAGGACAGAACAAGGGGGATAACAACATGAGCATGGGAGCAGTAGGCACACTATATGGCGTGGGTGTGGGGCCAGGTGACCCGGAGCTGATTACCGTCAAAGCATACCGTATGATCAGGGAATGCCCTGTAGTCGCTTATCCGAAGAAACGCAAGGGTGGTAAATCCTACGCCCATGAGATCGTGGAGTTGTACGTGAATCCAGAAGAGAAGGAAATGCTGGGTCTGATCTTCCCGATGACGAAAGACCCTGTTGTACTGGAGCGTGAATGGGGTAAAACCGTTGAGGCATGTTGGGGTGCGCTCAAGGAAGGGAAAGACGTTGCTTTTGTGACCGAAGGAGACCCGAATCTATACAGCACATTTATTCACTTGGCACGTCTGATGCGCGAATTGCACCCTGAAGTGCCAATCTCTTCTATTCCGGGGATCTCCTCCGTACTAGGTGCAGCGGCAGCGCTGGATATCCATCTGGCGGATGGTGACGAGCAGGTGGGCATTATCCCAGCTACAGCAGATAAAGAGGCCATGCGACAAGCGATTGAGCATCACGATACGATTGTATTTATCAAAGTGGCGAAGGTGCTTGACCTTATGCTGGAACTGCTGGAGGAGATGGGTCTCGGCGGCAAAGCCTCGGTCGTTACCAAAGTCACTTCTCCATATGAACTGATCTGGCGTGATGCCCGTGAACTGAAAGGGCAGGAGCTGGAATATCTGAGTCTGATGGTGGTGAGCAAATGAAAACATTGAAACCGAAAGTATATATCGTAGGTGCAGGCCCCGGAGACCCGGAGCTGATTACTGTCAAAGGCTCGAACATTTTGCGAAGTGCCGATCTGGTGCTCTACACCGACTCACTCGTGAATGATGAGCTCATTGCTACGGCGAAGCCGGAAGCGGAAGTGTTGCAAAGCTCAGGCATGGATCTGGAGCGCCAAGTCGAGCTGATGACGGAGGCAACGCGCAATGGGCGCAGTGTAGCTCGCGTACATACAGGCGACCCGGCGATGTACGGGGCAATTTTAGAGCAGATGGTATTGCTCAAGCAGCAAGGTGTGGACTATGAGATTATTCCAGGCGTCAGCTCGGTATTTGCTTCGGCAGCCGCATTAGGGGCAGAACTGACTGTGCCTGAGCTGACCCAGACCGTTATTCTGACTCGCGCGGAAGGACGCACGCCTGTACCAGAACGGGAGAAGCTGCGTGACCTCGCATCGCACCACTGTACCGTTGCGTTGTTCCTCAGTGCTACACTTGCCAAAAAAGTTGTCGTTGAATTCCTCGCCGCAGGCTGGAGTGAAGATACACCGGTTGCGGTGGTACAGCGTGCCACGTGGCCTGATCAGAAAATTGTGCGTACAACGCTGGCTAATCTTGCCGCGGACCTGCGCGCTGCAGGCATTACAATGCATGCGATGATTCTAGCTGGCTGGGCGCTTGATCCAGATCTTGTGAATCGGGATGCGCATCGCTCCAAGCTGTATGACAAATCCTTCACCCATGGGTACCGCAAAGGAGTGAAGTCTGGTGAGTAATCCATATGCAGCGGTAGCCATCACCAAGCATGGGGTTGAGATGGTACGCAACATGGCTGGACAATTCCCGGGAACGGATGTTTATTATATGACGAAGTTCGCCCGTGGAGATGAGCAGCAGCTTGGCTACAACATGTTCGAGGGGTCCGTGAAACTGATTCTGCCGGACTTGTTCAAACGCTATAATGGCATTATTTTATTCATATCTCTGGGTGCCGTAGTACGCATGATTGCGCCGCTATTAGTGGACAAAAAGGTGGATCCGGCTGTTCTGGTCATTGATGATCGCGGAGAACATGTTATCAGCGTGTTGTCCGGTCATTTAGGCGGTGCCAATGAGTTGACCCGCCAGGTGGCAGAGGTGCTTGGCGCACGTCCGGTGATCACGACGGCCTCGGATGTGCAGGGGACAATCCCGGTGGATCTGTTTGGTCGTGAGCTGGGCTGGACAGTAGACAGCTTCGATAAGGCTACGCCCGTGAGTGCAGCGGTTGTGAATGAGGAGCCAGTTGCGCTGATTCAGGAGACGGGAGAGCGGAATTGGTGGAGATACGATAAGCCAGTCCCTGATCATATTCGCGTTTTTGGTAGCATGGCAGAGACAGAGGCGTTTGCTTTCAATGCGGCACTCGTGATTAGTGATCGATTGCTTACTGATGATGAACAACAGCGATTCATGAGCAACGGTGTGTTGTATCGTCCCAAAAGTCTAGTGCTAGGCATGGGCTGCAACCGTGGAACATCCTTGGAAGAATTGGAGCAGGAGGTTCTTGCGACGCTCGCAGAACAGTCTCTTTCCGTGAAGAGTGTGCGTAACGTGGCCACCATTGATCTGAAAAAGGATGAGGAAGGCTTGCTCGCGCTATGCCAAAAGTACGGCTGGGAGCTGGTTACCTATTCCCCTGCTGAACTAAACACGGTCACTCTGCCGAATCCGTCCGAGACGGTATTCAAATATACAGGAGCGTATGGCGTCAGTGAGCCGGCGGCACTACTCTCCTCTGGGGCAGACCATTGGTTGCTGGAGAAGAAGAAAAGCGGTAATCTGACGATTTCTATCGCACGCATTCCGTTTAAACATTGAACTAAAATTATATAGATAACCGCATCGGTATTCGGTGCGGTTTTGTTATATCATTTCCATCTCGATAACGAAATCATGACGACAAGGTAGGGAACTCATATGATGACGATTGCTGAACAACATGCCAAGCATGCCAGACCTCGGTTAATCATTGCGGGCACGGGAAGTGGCGCAGGCAAAACAACGGTAACGCTAGGTTTAATGAAAGCTCTTGATGAGCGGGGACTACGTGTACAGGGCTTCAAGTGCGGTCCAGACTACATCGACCCGACCTATCACACGGCGGTGACGGGCAGGCCATCTCGCAATCTGGACGCATGGATGACCTCACCGGAGTATGTACGCAATACATTTGTGCAAGCAGCAGATGGACAGGATATTTCGATCATTGAAGGAGTCATGGGATTGTATGATGGCAAAGACCCGCTCAGCAATACCGGCTCAACTGCCGAGATTGCGACGGTCACGCAGACACCTGTGATCCTGGTTGTGGATGTTCGGAGTATGGCACGCAGTGCGGCGGCGATTGTGCTTGGGTTTCAACAGTTGGAGCCTGAGCTGAATATTGCTGGTGTCATCGTCAACCGCTGCGGGAGTTCAGGGCATTACCAGATTGTGAAGAAGGCGATTGAGCAAATGTGTGACATCCCCGTGGTGGGCTGGCTGAAACGAGAGGAAGATATGTCGATTCCCGAGCGTCATCTTGGTTTGGTTCCCGCAATCGAACGGGGGGAGCTTGACCCGTTATTCCAGCGAGCGGCTGATGCACTGCGTGAGGGGACGGATCTGGACTTACTTCTGAAGATTGCAGGTAAAGCGCCTCCGCTGGAAACGAGGAGCCTTGTATATGAATTGGAAGAGCAGCAGCTTTCTGATGATGAGCAACGTTCTGAGCCTAAGCATCCCTCGGAACAGGAGCGATCTCAACAAAACCAACAATCTGAACAAAGCCAACAGGATCAAAAAGATCAACAAGAAAAAAATGAACATCAGGAACACCAGGAACGCCTAAGCGATCAACAACAACATGCCCAAGCACGTCCTGTCATCGCAGTTGCACGGGATGCGGCGTTTAACTTCTATTATCCGGATAACCTGGAGCTGCTTGAGGAAGCTGGCGCGCAGCTTACGTATTTCAGTCCAATTGCGGGTGAAGGGATTCCAGCGGATGCAGACAGCATCTATCTGGGCGGTGGTTTTCCAGAGGAATTTGCTGAAGCTATTGCGACGAACAGGTTGTTCCTAGAAGGGCTGCGTGAAGCGGCGTGTCAGCACATGCCTTTATTTGCCGAGTGTGGAGGTTATATGGTGCTTGCAGAATCGCTAACGGATCGTCAGGGGGTAACCTTCAACATGGCGGGGATTGTTCCTGCGCATGTACAGATGCAAACCAAGCGTGCAGCCCTTGGATATCGTGAGGCAAGTGCTGTTCAGGATTCATTTTTGCTGGAAAAGGGGGATACACTGCGAGGTCATGAATTCCATTATTCTACGATGACCTATCACGATACAGACACGATTCCTTACGCATATGAAACTAAAGGCATGCGAGGTTTGAAGTCAGAGGGATACAATTCAGGTCATATTCTAGCTGGGTACACCCATGTGCATCTTGGTTCTAACCCTGGAGCTGCTCACAGATGGGTAGAGCATTGTCGCATGTATCGACAAAGTAAGCAGAAGGAAGTAGAGTGACTCTATCCTCGTTCAATTATCTGAGACTTTGGTCGTGAAGTTGGCCGCTAATCATCAGAATTAAAGGTTTTTGCCTGCATATGTGGAATGACTTAAATACTGCCCAGAGCATCGATGTTACGCTGGACTGGTCAGTAATGACACATATACAATTGACGAGTGCACCTGTGGCTCTCTTGGGACGAACTCTCTAAAGGGTCACAGAATTCAGGATATGCTTATGAATAAAGCGGCTATACTAAGAAGTAGTAGTGAACATATCCGCGAATCTGAACGACAGGCATAAGCATATCGTGGCTTAAGTAAACCGGACTCACCGTCATGAAGGTTTCAAACAAGGGTAACCTGCTATTTGGATGACAAGGGGGACATCTTTTTCGGTCACTTGATAATAGGGAATTAGAAAGGGGATTACATGTAATGGATCATCGTAAAAAGGCGTTATTGCTCGGCGATTATACACATCCCGATTGGCACCCGCTTCAAGGCGTGGATGCTGAGATCAGCCGAATCTTTCAAGATATTATGACTGTGCAATGCAGTGAGAACCGCAATATGTTATTACAAGAAAATATCACAGGATTTGATGTGTGTATTTCATATATGGACGATTGGAAGGGAAAAGTCTCTCCACAGCAAACGGCAGGATTACTGTCCTATGTAAGTAATGGCGGAGGTTTAGTCATTCTGCATAACGGAATCTCGCTCCAAAATCGATATGAGCTCAAGCAGATGATTGGTGCTAAATTTTTGCATCATCCACCGTATGCTCCGCTGGAATTCACGGTTACGGAGCAGTCACATCCTGTGACAGAAGGCATTACCGGATTTGCGCTGGAAGAAGAGCCTTATCAGTTTGAATTTGGTTCCTTCTCTGAAACGAAAGTTTTGCTTGAGTATCAGTCGGAAGAAGGGCCTAAGCCAGCAGCTTGGGCACATAAATATGGTTTGGGGCGGATCGTGTACCTGATGCCAGGACATCATGTGCCGACGTTTGCCCACGAGACTTATCGTAAGTTGGTCTTCCAGGCAGGCAAATGGGCTGCGCGTTACGTGTAACCAATCGTTATATGTTTGTGTTAATCATGTGTACGGACTTTTTGAACGACCTCTAATAGGGGTATAATATATGCATCAATGAAGAGGGGGATGACAGGAATGAGCGATTTGTTCAAAAAGGCGATTTCATTAGGGCTAGGTCTTACCGTCGTAAGCAAAGAAAAGATTGAAAAAACAGTGGATGATCTAGTAAAACGCGGTGAACTCGCGCCGGGTGAATCCAAGGCTCTAGTTGAACGTCTGATGGAACGAGGAGACGAGGAGCAAGGTCAGCTGAAGAAAGTAATTCACGAACAGGTTAGACGTGTGCTGCAGGAAGTGGGCGTACCTTCAAAAGATGAAGTAACAGGTCTAGAGCAACGTGTAGCGCTCCTTGAGAAGAAACTTGCAGAACTGAATCAGACACCACAGCTTCAAACGGATAGCTCCCCTGCTCCACTTGAAGTTCCTCCTCTCAAAGGAAACGAGATCGAGTAGATGGCTGTACGAATTAAACATGTCGGCAGATACCGTGAAATTGCCATGGCGCTAGTGCGTCATGGCTTCGGTTATATGGTCGAGGAGTTGGGTTTGTTCCAAATTCTCGCCTTACCCCGCCGATGGATGTCGCGTGAAGCCCACACGACCAAAACATTGAGTGAGCGTATACGGCTAGTGCTGCAGGAGCTGGGGCCGGCTTTCGTTAAGCTGGGGCAATTGGCGAGCACACGGGCAGATTTGTTGCCTGAGTCTGTCATTCGTGAACTGGTGAAACTGCAGGATCAGGTTCCACCGTTTTCTTCGGAGACGGCTAGGGGTATTTTGGAACAGGAATTGGATATACCGCTGGAAGAGATCTTCTCCCGGTTCGAGGATACCCCTGTAGCTGCGGCCAGCATTGGTCAGGTGCATTTGGGTAAACTTCAGAGCGGTGAGGCGGTTGCGATCAAAATTCAGCGACCTGGCATCTCACGAATTGTGCAGCGCGATTTGGATATTTTGCGCGAGTTGACCGCGATGGCTGAGAAGCGCTGGGATTGGGTGAAGCAGTACCAGATTCCGCAAATGGTTGAGGAGTATGCACAAGCGCTGATGGCTGAGTTAGATTACACCATTGAAGCGAGAAATACCGAGAAGATCGCACAGCAATATCAACCGGACGAGAAGGTGAAGATTCCGACGATTTACTGGGATCAGACGTCTTCCCGTGTGCTCACGATGGAGTATATCGAAGGAATCAAGCTGAATGACCGTGAACAATTAGTTAAAAAAGGACATGACCTGAACGATATTGCACAGCGGCTGGTAGATTCGTTATTGAATCAGATTTTCATCCATGGCTTCTTCCATGCTGACCCACATCCAGGTAACCTGATGGTACTCAAGGATGGTAGATTAGCCTTTATTGACTTTGGCATGGTAGGAACGTTGAGTGACGAGATGAAGCAACAGCTGGCTACGCTTATTATTGGACTGATGCGCAAAGATACGGACAGTATGGTTCGTTCGATTGAGAAGCTGGGTATGATGCCTGATGATATGGATCTTCGCGGGCTACATGTCGATTTGGACAAGCTCAGAACGAAGTATTACGATATTCCTTTTTCCAAAATCAGTGTAGGTGAGGCGCTCAATGACCTGTTCGGCGTGGCTCAGCGGCACCGTGTGGTGATGCCTGCGGATATTCTATTGTTAGGCAAGTCGCTACTGACGATGGAAGGTGTCATTGAGCATCTCGACCCATCCTTGAGTATTGTGGATATGGCGGAGCCCTTTGGACGTAAACTGATTAAGGAACGATTCAGCCCAGGCAGGATCAAAAATAAACTGTTCCGCAGTGCTGCCGACATGGCAGAAAGTGTGATTGGATTGCCAGGACAATTGCGGCAGTTATCTTCGATTATCAGCAAAGGAAAGCTGCGATTGGAAGTCAGTGTGCCTGAACTGGAGACGCTGCTGCGCAGGCTGGATCAGATCAGCAACCGATTATCATTCAGTATCGTACTGCTTGCCTTTTGTATCATTATGGTTGGACTTATCATCGGTTCATCGATCAGTCATCAGGCAACGATGCTATGGGACATTCCGGTGATTGAGATTGGATTTCTTGTGGCTATATTGATGGTGGCGTTTCTGCTCTATTCGATATTTAAATCAGGGCGGTTCTAGACTAATATTGAAATAAACAATAAGGGTATTTACACGCTAGCCACTCCGATGACAGAATAACCTTCCGATCGCTGTTATCCCCAGATTTTTTTGATTCCCTTTGATAAAGGGGAAAATCCGGGGATAAAGGCGAACGCTTCGCTTCTTCATGTTATTTCTGTCCTCTCCGTTATGGTGTAAATGTTTAGTTCAAAAATATAGCTAGAACCGTGATTTATTGGGGAGTAAATATTACGAGGCTGTCTCAAAGTCACATAGGTGACTTGAAGACAGCCTCGTAATTTTTAAAATGTTGGTAACCATATAGACTTTTAGGAACCTGAACTATTACATATCGTTTTCTACCTTTAAAAAGTATATTAATGCTTAATTAATTATTTATTAGAATCTTTTTTCATCCAAATGCAGAGTCAATTAGAAATCATGAATGCTGGATGCAAGTTTACCCGAAACCTCGCCATTCACGGCATACTCGTTGCCGCTCCATTCCAAGACGTAACTTCCGCCGCGCATGCCTTGTGGATACCCCTCTTCAAAATTAGTCCAGATCAGAGTATCGTGTGAAGCAATTGTCTTCTCGAAATAGATTTTATCCGTGCTCCCTTTATGCGTCAGGGTGACTTGGACTGGATGGCTACTATTATTTTTCATGATGAGTTTAAGATGTCCACGACCTGCACTTATGGTAAAAGCATTAGGAACCGAAGTGCCGCCAATGGCTTTATGCTCCCAATCTGCATCTTTTGTAGAGTGTTCAGTCTCATCTTCTCCATCCGCGGACGTATGGATCACCGAGTAGGTGGTTTCCGTTGGAAGTGTGCTGTCTTGTGAGTTACCGGAATGTGACCTGTCTGAGGTGACACCTACAATAAATGTGATAAATGTGGTCAATGCGATGGTCAACACTAAGGTGATCGTTACCCTTTTCTTCATGAAACATAATCCTCCAAATCGCAAATATAAAATGGAACAAGGCATGATAGACCGGTTAATTCTATAATATGTAAATCGTTACGTGTAATTAACTATAATAGGTATTTTTTCTGAATTTAAACCATGACGGCATAAAGAGCAAGTTATATTTTTTGACTAATTAAAGCATGTAAGAGTAATTTATAGAAAAAGGAAGATATTAAAAGATAATTCGCTATTATCTCCACATAAACGTATTCGTACATATAGGGCACCTTGTCTATAATAATAGGTCAGTACATAACGGATCCGGTTTTTCTGAGAGGGGAAAACCACGAGTATCATGAGCTTCAAACATCATTCTTTCATGATAACTCATCAGTATCGAAACGCCCGGAATGCAACGATGGAATTTAGGTGGATTCACACTGGAACGGATGCCGGTGCAGACCTGCATTTTATTTTTTGCTCTACAGTAGTTTTGGACGGTTATGAAGCCATACCACAGGTGCAGATGATCATCATTGCGGATAATGATTCCGCTATTTTGTGCTGGTTGTCTTCGTAAATCAGTGATGAATCGTTCTCTCGATGATCGGGTACTCATTTTAAATTTGGTGTTATAGAGCGGGAGGATTAGCAAGAAACATATGAATACGTTAAAACAACAATGGTTTGGCAACATTCGCGGAGATGTGCTGGCAGGTATTACAGTTGCGCTCGCACTTATTCCTGAAGCGATTGCCTTCTCCATCATTGCAGGTGTCGATCCGATGGTCGGATTGTACGCTTCCATTACGATTGCTATCGTGATTTCGATTGCCGGAGGCAGACCGGGTATGATCTCGGCCGCAACGGGTGCCATGGCAGTACTCATGGTTGGACTTGTCAAAGATTATGGCGTGGAATATTTATTCGCAGCGACCATATTAACGGGAATTATTCAGTTTATATTAGGTATTTTTAAAGTTGGACGATTCATAACCTTTGTGCCGCACTCGGTATTGACCGGATTTGTGAACGCACTGGCAATTCTTATTTTCATGGCACAGCTCACACATTTTACAGGCGCGAACTGGATGATGTATGCGATGGTTGCGGGCACGCTGGCGATTGTTTATATTTTGCCAAGATTTTTCAAAGCGGTACCGGCTCCCCTCATTGCGATCATTGTCATGACGATTATTACCATGGTCTTTCACTTAGATGTGAAAACGGTAGATGATATGGGTAAGCTGGCCAGTACACTCCCGATGTTCCATTTGCCTAATATCGCTTGGACGTGGGATACACTGATGATTCTGTTACCGTATTCCTTCACTATGGCGCTGGTAGGTTTGCTTGAATCTCTACTGACTGCAACGATTGTAGACGAGATGACCGAGACAAAGAGCAGCAAAAACCGGGAAGTACGTGGGCAGGGGATCGCTAACTTTGTTAACGGCTTATTCGGTGGTATGGGCGGTTGTGCGATGATCGGACAGTCGGTCATTAATGTGAAGTCGGGCGGACGTGGACGCTTATCCACCTTCACTGCAGGAGCGTTTCTGGCGATACTATTGCTACTTTTCAGTGGTGTAGTCAAGCAGGTACCAATGGGTGCACTCGTAGGTGTCATGTTTATGGTGTGCATCGGAACCTTTGACTGGAGTTCGGTTAAAAATATTGCTCGTGTACCTCGGGCAGAAGCGATTGTCATGGTAATTACCGTAGCGATTGTAGTCTATACACACGATTTGTCGATCGGGGTTATGGTCGGGGTTGTACTCAGTGTGCTGCACTTCGGCTGGAAACAGACCAAAATCCGTGTACAGACAAGCCAAGAGCAAGGGCAGAAGATTTATCGCGTGGTTGGACCGTTTTTCTTTGGTTCATCCTCTCATTTCGTGGATAAGTTCAACGCGGAGGCTGATCCGGACGAGATTACGATTGATTTTGGCGGATCACATATCTGGGATAATACGGCCGTCGTTGCGATTGGCAAGGTGAAGTTCAAATACGCGAAGCTTGGCAAAACCGTGCATCTGCGTGGACTGAATGAAGAAAGCTCACGTTTGTTAGAGCGAAGCGGATTCGCCACATCTGGCGGACATGGATGATAGACCGTTTGAAACTACGTTTGAACCACGGCAGGATGGTATCATTTGTAGCTGAATGAAGCAGTTTGGTAGCGGTGGAATCGAGTTACTTATAGCGGTAGATGAATGAAATGGTTTATATCGCTTAAATAAAGTGATTGCCAATCAAGCTGGGAGTGTCTGAAAACTCGGAAGGACGCAGATTTTGCCGAATTGTCGTTACAGGCCAGGAAATTTTCTGCAGGCGTACCGGGGCACGTCAAGGGAAAGTGACGCAGCAAGGGGCGAAAAGGTGGTAAAAGATGCACTTCAGCGAGTTTTCAGACACGACCTAGTAAGAGCTGATCTATAAAAATAATAACTTCTTCCTTACAGCGGTGACTTCTCTCAGGGTGCAACTTGGGAGAGGCGCCGTTGTTCTAGTTTTAACGAACCTAACACGTCTTATGTGTGGGGGGATCATGCTTTTGTTTTTCTAACGAATTACAGGCACGTTATACTGTCAGTATCGCCAATATGTCTTCTGTTTTTGGGGATATATCGAGTAATAGGGCTGCTGGAGTTCGTTAGAAATGACAACTCGTTAAATACGCTGGAATAGAGTGTGCTAGGTTCGTTAGGAATTCGGGGATCGTTTGGTTGAAAACGTGCTGCTACAAATCTCGGTAATTTGTGCTACAAGTTAGTAGATAACGCGGTATCCCCTTTTGTTTTGCTGGACTAACGTGTAAACTACAGGGTATGGAGAAGAAGAGCAACGTGTGGATTGCTTTTTAAAAAATTCATTTCATAATCATGGTTGATATAAGGGAAACTATGTAGGTTGAAATAGACATTTTACACTGATTAGATGGTTGTTAGGTCATTTGAGAGGTCATTGTAAAGTAAACTGGTTCAATTTATTACGCGAGTCATTATGAAATGGACTTATCTAAATGAATATACAGAGGTGTAACGATTGGCAAACTTTGAACAACTGGGCATTCGTCCAGAATGGTGCGAAATCCTGAAGCATCAGGGAATCGCTGTTGCGACTCCGGTACAGGAACGTTCGATTCCGGTACTACTCGGAGGACGCGATATTATTGCTGAGGCACAGACAGGCACAGGGAAAACACTGGCTTTTTTGCTGCCGATCATTCAGAAAATCAACGTATCTGACCGCTCACCGCAAGCGTTAATTATTGCGCCTACACGTGAACTCGCGTTGCAGATTACGGAAGAAGCGAAGAAGCTGACAGCGAATGATGATAAGCTGCATGTGCTTGCTGTATATGGTGGACAAGATGTAGAGAAGCAGCTGCGCAAATTGCAGAACGGTACTCAGATCGTAATTGGTACACCGGGACGTCTGCTTGATCACCTGCGCCGTGGCACATTGAAGCTGGATAACGTAAAAAAATTAGTGCTGGACGAAGCAGACCAAATGCTGCACATGGGCTTCTTGGATGATGTAGAGACGATTATTCGTGAACTGCCACACAAACGTCAGACGATGCTGTTCTCAGCAACTATGCCGAAGGGCATTCGGATGCTGGCTAAAAACTACATGAAAGACCCTGAGGATGTAAAAGTATCCTCGAAATCGGTTATTCCGATCCATCAGATTCGCCAGCAGGTGCTGGAGTGCACGGATCGTGGGAAGTTTGATGCACTTCGTGGCATGATTGATACGTATCGCCCATACCTCGCGATTATCTTCTGTCGGACGAAGCGTCGTGCCAACAAGCTGAACCAAGATCTGCGCGAAGCAGGGTACGAAAGTGATGAGCTTCACGGAGATCTGTCCCAATCCAAGCGTGAGAATGTCATGAAAGCATTCCGTGATGCCAAATTGCAGATCCTTGTTGCTACGGATGTAGCGGCACGTGGTCTGGACGTTGAAGGCGTAACACATGTATTCAACTACGATATTCCTCATGATGCGGAAAGCTACATTCACCGAATTGGCCGTACGGGTCGTGCGGGTGGAACAGGTCTTGCGGTAACCTTTGCAACTCAACACGACAGACCGGAGCTTGCGCGTATTGAAGAAGGTACTAACCAGAAGCTGAACCGTATTCAGTGGACAAGCGAAGGTCCAGTAGCTTCTACTGGAGCAACGCGTCGTACCATCAACAGTCAAGGTGATGACGAGCGTTCAGGCGGACGTTCTGCTGGCACAGGCAGTGCTCGCCGCGGTGCAGGTCGTAGCGACCGCAGAGATGGCGGTCGTGGTGGTCGTGGTTCCCGCGGCGGCGAAGGTGGACGCAGTGGTGGACGTAGCGGCGGCCGTAGTGGCGACGAGCGTAGCGCTGGACGTGGTTCCGCGCGCAGCAGTGACAGCAGTCGCGGCGCTGGTCAAGGCGGACGCAGCGCAGGTCGCAGCGGCGATGAGCGCAGCAGCAGCCGTAGTGGTGGCCGTAGCGCCGAGGGGCGCAGCAGCAACAGCGGCTGGGGTGGACGCAGTTCCGACCCACGCAACGCTGGGCGCGGCTCTGCGAAGGGTGACCGTCGCGATTCACGTCGCGGACGGTAAGATCGATTACGCTAGCGGTGGTATAACCATGCTGGCGTAACGATGATGCCATGCTGGATGTAAGCATGGCATATATACGAGAGGACTCCGGTACAACGGTACCGAGTTCTCGAACAAGGGTCACGGCAGGGGTTTGCCGTGGCCCTTTTTTCCGTGGGAGAAACGCATTAGATTCTGGTACGTATTGGATAGTCATGGATTATTTATAAGATGAACTGCACTTACGAGGATAGAGATGGATTGTTGCAAAGGTGGAGAATGCGGGTATACAAGAAGTGGGAAAATTGCCTATCTTAGTTATGTATATTGAACGTTTTATGGCTAGGAGGTTATACATGAGTACACATGGTTTGATTCAGGAACAGCGGAGAATACAACCTTTCTACTGGATATTTACACAGTTCATGAGTGGATTAGGCATGCTTATGGCATTAGCCATGATTGTAGGTTCGCTCTATCTAATCACCCAGTTTACAGTAGAGTGGCTTTGGTTGACGCTCATTTTGCTGCCGTTGGGGATGTGGTTTTTCTACGTCTTATGGCGAGCACGGCGTCGGTATGCGTGGAAGAATCGGCATTTGGATCGTGTGGAAATGGACGACTATCAGGTACGGTATATACGGTGGAACCCGGAAACCCGTGAGTCGGAAGAGGATATGTTTGACCGTTCTGCTATTTGGCGTGTGTATATGAGTCGTTATACGATGAAAAATGCTCATTTCTATAAGAAGGCCAAGTTGGGAGAGCATGTGATGCTTTATCAGTTTCTGCCGGAAATACATATCATCTACCGTCAGGGGATGCAGAACAAGATCTGTACCGTCCGTTTTTATGAAGGGGCTGAAGCTAAGGCATGGTTAGATGAGCTGTCCTCACAGGATGTTCCACTAACGTTCACAATGTATTCTAACGATAAGCTTGGTTCAGAAGAGCTTAGCGTCGGACTAGAGGAAGACCCATATCTGGAAGAGGCATCATGGACGGGAAATGTTCTGCTCCAATACGAGGCTTACCATGAGCGCAGGATGAAGATGATTCTGGATCAGATTGAGAGTGTTCAGTCAGCGAAAAGTGAGAAGAAACAGAAAAAGCCTCCGCGTAAGAAGGTCAAAGCCTTTCGCAATGTAGGTTGGGCTTGGCTTGTATTTGCACTCCAATGGGGAATAGCCATACTGCTCAAAGAGCAAGCAGAACAAGGTAATCTTAATCCGGTATCTTCCCTAATTCCTATCGTGCTTTATGTTGTTGGCGGCGTCATATTCGGTTTGTTAACAAAGACCTTTGTCTGGAAGCATGTGTTGATCTATTGTATATTCACTGCGGTTAACCTGGTTATTATCAGCGTCTCATTCTATTCTTCAGATGATATGAGTGCCGGTGCACGTATGTTGGATACTATGGGTGTTGTGAGCTTCCTAGGTGTCTTATTTGTTGCCCTGCCTTTAATCGCTTATCACTATCGGCTAACGGCGCGCAAAGGATTGCTGTATAAAAATGAGGATCAATCCTCCACTACCCAAGACAAGTGACATCACAATGAATTATCGTGAAATATAACATATAGAATCAAAGCTTATATTTAAGCCTTTTTAGAAGGAGGACTTCCTATGAGTGCATATACCCATTCACATGATCTCATCGAGAAGCAACGATCCATGTCACCTTCGTATCGAAAATTCCGTTATGCCACGTTGTATGCATATATGATCATCGGAGTTCTGCTCGTGATTGCGCCTGTTATTCTCCTTTTCGTAGATCTATCCATTTTAACGTGGTTCTTTCTTGGTGCGATTCCTTTTGGCGGCGTGTTAGCCTATCGTTCTTATCATCAATTACAACAGGAGACGTGGTTGGAGAATCACCTTAGTCAGACTCAGATGCACAATAACCAAATTAGATACAGCCAGTGGAATCCGCATACCAAAATGAACGAGGAGAACCAATTCGAGTGGTCTCAGATTCAAACGGTGTATTACGGCAAATATATGATAGATCGCCTTAATGCTTATGTGCATAAAGCACCTTCGGGTCAGCAAACCATGCCTGTCATTCACTTGGTATATCAGCAAAACATGAAGGATCGAGTTCATAGTGTGCCATTTTATGAAGAGCAGGATGCTGAAGCGTGGATGGAACGTCTTGCATCAACGGGGAAATTGAAGTTCACAACGATCCATACCGTTGGTTATGTACCTGAGGCAGAGCTGTTGAGGAAACTCCGTATGGATCGAGATCAAGAAGCATTTTCGTACACAGAACAATTAAGTCATCAGCACGATATGTATCTCGAGCGAGTGGAAGAACGGATGGAAGCCGATGACTATGACGAATTAACAGAGGAAGAAGAGGAAGAATTACTCGCACTAATGCGTGCTGAAGACGAGCAAGAGCGACGAGACTCATCAACGCGTAATGTAGGTCTAGGTTGGCTGGTATTTGTGCTGCAATGGGGCGTTGCTTATTTCATGGGGAGAGCTGCAGAATCCGGAAGTATTGAATCGGAACAATGGCTTATGCCGTCCATTATCATCATGATGGGTTGTGCACTGTTCTATATTTTAGTGAAGCGACTGATGTGGAAGCATATGTTGTTCTACGCTGGGGGCACACTTCTGAACTTCTTAGGCACCAGCATCCTGCTGGGAGGAAGTGATGAGACAACAGTGATTGGACAGATGAACCTTTCCTTGTCAGGCAGTGCAATATTATGTGCAGTGTTAGTTTGGATTCCATACATTCTCATCTATCCGCTCAGAGCAGGAAGAGATGGTCGTAGACAGGACGAATCCATATCCCTAAGTCATTCATAACCATTTATAATACAGCCCAATAATACAGTAAATGCACCCCGCATTCTGAGGAATCGTGGGGTGCTTTTGTATAGATCTATACATGATCATCACGAAGAAAATACACGTGTCGAAACTCGATGCAGGGATAAACTTATTTTTTGTCGTCTATATACAGGGATCTAAGTTTGCACTCATTTACCTATTTAAGATATCAAGATCACACCTCTGCGTAATGATCTCGATATTTCTCGTCATATACCCGACCGACTGATTCTGCCAGTCCACCTCGCGCTTTCTGAGGATAGCGTTCTATGGTGTGATACAAGCGCATGAATCGATCCTTGGGCATAAAGCGGGCGTAGCGGGTAATAAGACTAGGGAATAATTCAATATATTTGCTTTTGCGTACAGCCGCGGCGGCTACGGCAGTTAGGATCTGAATGCCATTGTGTAGCTGTAAAATATTCACCTCGTACGTAGCGATGTAACGAATGGCATCTTCACGAACCAGATCAGGCTTGAGTCGAGCAATCTCACCGATATATTCAGCGAGCAGCCGCTCGAAATTACGAAGCAGCAGTGGTTTCAACTGTAAATCCATGTCACTGCGAAGGACGAAGGATTGAAGTAAAGCCACTTGCTGAAGACGAATTCGATCATTGTATACGAGTGAGCCGATCTCACGCAGCATCTCGTATGCAAGAGCTTCATCCTCCTGTCGAGCTTCGGCGACTAGCGCCCAGTTGCGGTTGATGCCCTGACGGATCTTTTCCCGTTCCTCGTACAACAACCGCTTCATCTGGCGGAGTTGTTGAACAGGAAGGGCGCGTTTATGAATATAGATGAGCCATCCGATGAGCAGGAGAGACACGGTTGCGGCTAGCATCGTTTGATCGGTCGTCTCACCGAAATAGGTAGCAGCAGACCCCAGAATAATCGTAAATAGGAAATCACGAGCGATCCGGCGCTTAACCCTTGAGCCAGCATGTTCCTGAACATGAATCAGTGTGCTGCGGCCACAGGATGTGCATTCATCTTCCCATAAGCAAGTATATTGTCCACATCGCTTGCACACACGCAACTTTTCAAAGGCATATGTCGTCCGGTTAAAAGGTCTAATAGAAACCACTTGTTTTGTGCTCATGCTCTAATCACGCTCACCGTTCAGTATAGTGTACAGCGTGCGATCTGAATCTTCTCGGGTCACGGGCTTCCGGTTGTGAAGATAGAATCGAACCGCTCTAATTAGGACAAAAAGAAACAATATGGCGAGACATACGTATGTAACCATAATTCGATCCTCTCTAGATAGCGTTATTGTGCGTACAAATAAAGGTGATCGTACGCTACGTTGTTATATTGCGGTTTGATGGCAATAACTATATCATATTTCCATAGTTGGAATATTTGTTCCAACCAAAAGGCTGGAATCGTCGATTTTTGCCAGTCATTACAGAATTGTAACTGAAGATAGGGGTGCTTTTCAGAATTTATTAGTAGACTGTTAAGATTTCCTTAAGGCTTGACGCCTATAATAAACTATTCCCATTTTAATCTCAAACGTGAAGGAGTACACCTCATGCTGCGCACACGCAAAATACGCTGGCTTAGTGGAACCTTGGTTCTGCTGGTATTACTAACGCTACTGCTGCCTTCGACGTTGCTGCCTCAGGCGGTAGCGGCTCAGACACAATCAAGCGGAATTGATGCGGTACTTGTGGCCGATGTAAGTAATTCGATGAACACAAGTGATCGTGACAAGATTAGCAATGAAGCCATGAAAATGTTTATTGATATGTTACCTGTCCAAGGGGACAAGGTAGGGATTGTCGCATACACCGATCAGGTCGAGCGGGAGAAGGCGATGCTAGAGATTCAGTCAGATGCAGACAAAAGCAACCTGAAGGATTTTATTGATCAGCTGGGTAGAGGGCCATACACCGACATTTCAGTAGGTGTTGCCGAGGCTGTGAACATCCTGAACCATGGTGCTGATCCGTCTCATTCCCCGATGATCGTACTGCTGGCGGATGGTAACAACGATTTTAACAAAACAAAAGGTCGTACACAGGCACAGTCCGATGCGGATCTGGACATAGCCGTTAAGGAAGCACAGGCACAAGGCATTCCCGTGTATACGATTGGTCTGAATGCCGATGGCAAACTGAACAAGGATGCACTCGCTGACCTAGCCGAGCAGACAGGTGGTAAGTCCTTTATCACGGATACGCCGGATGATCTGCCACAGATTCTAAGCGAAATATTCGCAGATCATGCCAAATTAAATGTCGTAAAGCTGCCTTCCATTACGGGAAACGGCAGTTATCAGGAAGTTACCGTGAACGTGCCGAATGATAGTGTGTTAGAAGCTAACATCTCGATCATGTCATCGAAGCCAGTCGAGATCCAATTAACCGATCCAGCTGGCAATGCTGTCGATCTGAACTCCGATGCAGCCAAGCTATCTACTTCGAAGAGCTATTCCTTGGTGAAGTTGC
Organism: Paenibacillus sp. MER 99-2; assembly: GCF_023714095.1. Taxonomy (NCBI): domain Bacteria; kingdom Bacillati; phylum Bacillota; class Bacilli; order Caryophanales; family Paenibacillaceae; genus Paenibacillus; species Paenibacillus sp. MER 99-2. The sequence goes on from NZ_JAMAUZ010000003.1 coordinate 551,012, forward strand.
TCAAACCGGAAGAGGGAGATTGGAAGCTGCGAGTCAAAGGGGCTCCGAAGGACAGTATTGATATCAATCTGCTGTTTAACTACGATCTGCAACTCGTCGTGGATCCAATTAAGACCAAGTCCTATAAAAAAGGCGACAAGATTGATCTAACCGCGAAGCTGGAGAATGGTGGTCAACCATTACAGGATCAAGACCTGTATGCTGATATGAAAGCAACGCTGGTGATCAATGATGTGGATACAGGTAAAAGTGAGGAACAGCCGATCGAGAACACAGGAGATGGATTTGCTGGTACGTTCACCGTTCCAGATAACCATCAATACGAGTTGGTTATTCGAGCAGAGGAAGATAGCTTTTACCGGGAGAGCGCTCCAGTCATCATTAATGCTGGCGGAGCAGCAGGAAGTGGAACTCAGCCAACGACATCAGCCGGTGGGGAGGACAAGCCATTCCCATGGTTACCGGTCATTCTGGGTGTCATCGCTCTGATCGTTGTGGCGGTTGGAGGCTGGTTCCTGATGGGCTGGCTGAAACGTAAAAATCGCGGGTTTGTCGGTCAGATGGTCGTGGAGATTCGTGATGAGAACACGGGAGACAAGTCCTATCCGCAATATAAAAAGTTAGCATCGTTCCGGGGCAAGTTCCATCTGCATCAATTGTTGCAGTTAGACCCTGAACTAAAGGAAACCGAAAAATATATCTTCACACCCGGCAATGGTGACCGGATTATGATACGCAACACGGCAGGAGGCACGCTGGAGAAATCGGGTCGTGCGGTCGATGCAAGCTCAGGCGTTGAACTGAAGAACGGTGATCGGCTGAGCATCCCGCTGCAACAAGCGGATAAAACCATTTTGATTGAGTATTTAGTGTAACCAAAGGGAGGACATGGAATGAAACCGATTGTTAGAGAACATATTCAGCAACTGGATGTATCGCTTGGCGGAGGAATTGTCAGCGAAAAAATCAGGGTTGATACCATCGATAACCCGATGTTGATTATTGGTCTTGGGGGAACAGGGATCGATGCATTGCTTCGTCTCAAGTATCAGATTAATCGTCGCTTCAAGCTGCCACAAGATCCAGTATCTAAGAAGAAAATGGAGAAGCCAGACAACGTCGAGTTTCTTGCATTCGAAACGAACGAACAGGATCGTGCGAAGAGATATAAAGGAATCGGTCTAGACCCGATTAATGAATTTGTGCTCCTGTCCAATGCCGAGATTGGCGGATTGCTGCAGAACCGCAGTGTACTGGAGCCTTATATTACGGACTGGCTCTCGCCAGAGCTGAGCATTACGGATGGTATGAACGGAGCTGCAGGCGTTCGTCAGGCAGGTCGTCTGCTGTTATTCACGAAGATCAACCAAGTGGTGCAAGCCATCGATAAGAAGATTAAGACACTTTCCGTAGGTACAAATAAGAAATTAATGGTGTTCTTACTCACAGGTCTGTCCGGGGGGACTGGCAGTGGGTGCTTCCTCGATATTTCGTATATTGTGCGTGGCATCATCGAACGTGATCATGGCTCAGCGGGGATTGACCGCGTTAATACACTCGGCTACCTGTTCACGCCAGACGTGAACTTGTCCAACAAAAGCTTGAGTGAGCATACGCGGGAATATATCCGCAAGAACGGTTATGCTGCGCTTAAAGAGCTGGATTACTGGATGAACGTGGACAGCCGCGGTGAACGCTTTACGCAGAAGTACGGTAATATCCTGACCGTTAACTCGCCGTTGCCACCTTTTAACCTGTGTCACTTGATCTCAGCTACGAACACGGAAGGTAAACTGCTGGAAAATGCGTACGATTACTGTATGAATGTTACGGCAGAGAATATCACCAACTTCATGGCGAGTGAAGAGAAGCAGTCTGGTGAAGAGTTCGCGATCCATGACTACATTAGCAACATTCGTACCAACATTGCACAGATGAACAAGGTGTACCCAGCGAACTATGATTACAACATTATCGGTGCATCCTCGGCTGTACTGCCGATTGAAGAAATGACGACATATCTGGCGTACCGGATGTTCGACAAGATGAGCACGATGTTCTCCAAAGCACCGAATCAGGAAGATACCGAGAAATTCGCTCGTAAGTTAGGCATTGATCTCGAAAGTGTAGTGAAGGCATTTGAATCCCGCGTGCCAGAGCCGCTTCCAGGTTATCAGAACAGTGAACGTCTGTCCTACAACAATGTCGTGAAATCCCAAGTGGTGAATATGGACACAGAGCTGGAACAGAACTTCCTAGCACGTGCACGTGAAGAATATATCAAAGCGAAGAAACAGCATCCAGGTGAGATTGCAGGGCAATTCACCGAACAGATTCGCCGGATGTTCCTGCATCCAGAGCAGGGGCCATTCTATGTTTCTCGTCTCATCTATACGGAGAAAGGCTTCTGTATTCTCAAGATGATCCAATCGTACATTGAGACATTACGGGAGAATGCTTTCCGCATTCCACGCGATATCGAGGCTGCCCAAGAACAGTCTGAAGAGAAGCTTGGTGATGCGAAGAGCGCCTTCGTCTCCAAAGAGAAGAAAAAGAATGCTTATATTGAAGCCAAAATTCATGAATACTGGCTGCACGCTGATGTAGAGCGGAACGAACAGATGATCGAGTTCTATGAGGATCTGTATGAACTGCTCAACCAAGAGAACAGCCGCATCTATAACGTATTTAGTGAGACGTTGAATGCACTCAGCTCGATTTTCTCCAAGAACGGAGATATTCTGACCCGCGGGGAAGAACAGGCAGATCATAAAGGCAACAAGACGTATTATTGGAACGTTGTAAGTGTACCAGATATCGTTAGCGTGGTAGATGGACTATTAGACAAGCGTGATACGGATGACTTGATCCGTGACTTCTCACGTGAACTGTTAGAGAACTCCAACCAGTGGGTGAAGGAGAACGAGATTGACGTGGTAAGTTCCATCTCAGACTTCTTGACCGAGAAGTTCGGCGACCTGATTACCCGTTCGATGGAAGATTTCCTCGTGATCAAATATGGTCAGGATGAGTCTGTTGAGAAGTTCGTAGAACGACACATCGCAGGTAAACTGGATGATGAGGCGGTACCCGTATTTAACCTGAGCAATAGCACGGGTAGCCTTCACTTCCCATCATGGGGATTCGTATCCGTACCAACACAGGCACCGGGTATTCTCAAAGGAATTCGCAATTATCAGAACAATGCAGTAGGGAAGTCTCACTTTACGGTTAAGGAGAGCGAGGTTCGTAACCGAATCTTCTGGTTGAACACACGTAACGGTGTGCCTCTCTTTGTGTATACACCGCTGAAAGTATATGAAGAAAGTTATGAGCGTACGATTCTCGACAAAGAGGGGATTGGTCGCCACCTTGTGCAGACGGAGAAAAATAACTGGACGTATCTTCCGTCCCCGATCCCAGAGAAATCATGGGGCGATGTGTACGAAAACAGCCGCGTGAAGCAGTACAATGCCCGTGTTCGTTCCGAATTTGAGCAGGCGCTTGGATACAACATCATTATTGCGAAGACGTTGGATGAGAACACAAGCAACCGCTACGCGGTAGTAACGACAGAGCCGTTTGATCTATCCGCGAAGTTAGGCAGCTACGACATGCGTCTGACATCAACTACACCTAACCTTGGTGAAGTGAAGCGGGCGGTCATTGAATTGAAACGTCTGCAATCCGAAGGATTGCCACGGGTCAGCGTGAAGGATATTTTCGGAAGTATTAATGAAGATATGGCCAAAGAAAACCTGGTGCGTTCTCCACAACTGATTGCGCGTGTACGCGAAGAACTGGCGAAGATGAATGCAATCTCGGTGAAAGTATCTGAGCTTGAAGGAATCCTTGCTCAGCATCAGGATGAAGAGCAGTGGTATGATCGCTTCATTGAAGCCCTCTATACGGACACAATTGTGAAGAAGGGCGCACTGTATGTCTATGATCGTGACCCCGAGGAAGATGCATGGGAGCCGTTCGCCAATCTGATGAAGAGCCGTAACTTCGCTGAATATGAGGTGTTTGGCAACTTCCGTGGATTGTCTGAAAAGGATCGGAACACCTTGCTTCGCAAAGCTTCACGCCGGGATAACGATCTGACCGCTTCGGAGGATATCGCTCCTCTCCTTGCGAAACTGGATGAACTTGCTGCACTGTTCATGGATTCCCGTGATCGTCTGGAATACGAACGTGTCGAGCTGGCGAATGGCGAGGATATCTATCAGTTCTACAGAACGATGTCGTCCAAGCTGAACGACATTCGCAGAAGGTTGAAGTAAGATGGCTGCCGGGATGAAGCACAGATTGGAGCAATTCGCGGCATCGTATACGGCGGAGCAGGAACGTCAGGGCAGTCTGGGTGATGGTCGTAGCAGCATCCATTACCCTGCCTTGTTCTTGTTTGTAGGTGACCTGGTTGCACCAGCACTACCTGTTGTCCGTGAGATCAACCGAATGAAGTGGGATAACGGGGATGGCGTAGTTTATGTACAGGTTGGAACCGAAGACTTGGATCAACAAATGGAACGTAGAGGCGAACGAGCTGAGGATAGTCAGGTCGCTCGTCATATTCTACCGCTATCTACGGGACATTCTGAATCATCCAAAACATTGCGCAAAGACATATACCGTCAGTTTCACGATTCAGATCAGGCACTTGCGGGTCTGAATCGTACATTACGGCGGGTGAGTAACCGAATCGCTGAATACGGGCGACTGTATTCTTCGTTTGACCGCATCTATGTGACGGTTGTAACTAGAGCGGATGATCCATTGAATGTGCTTTTGCCTGAGCTTACGAAATTGACGGAGACGATACTGGCTCAATCCTTCAAATCGGTGCAGACAGATCTGCATGTTCTGGTTAGTGAAATGGAGCAAGTGAACTCATACGGATATGCAAGCGCAGCAGGACTGGCCTTTTTGCGAGAGCTTGATTATATGCAGGGCTTGGACTATACCTTTAGCGGTCGTCTGCTCGTGACGGAAGATGGCATTTCTATTCCGGTCACACATCCCGCTTCGCCGCTGTTTGACCTGGTGTATATTTTGTCAGATAAGAATGAACGGGGTACAGGGGTATCTGGCGGGTGGATAGAGAATGCTGAGATCATCTGCCGCATCTGTCTGCTCAAGAATCGTAAACAGGATATGGATGCTGCTGGCACCATTTCGAGCACAGGAGCGAACACCTACAACAATACCTCATTCAAAAATAACATTCGCACCACCTCAGATCAGCATGGTTATGCCAGCGCAGGTTATGCTGAGATCAGGCGTCCCAACAAGCCTATCGCGCTTGCTGTGCTATATCACTTCTACCGGCATCTGCTTGAACAGATGCGGAAGGAACCGGAGGATTGGGGCATCAAGGACAAGCTTTCGTTCTTCGGCCTTGATCCGATTACAATAGAACGTAAGATTGATGGGCTATTACCAGGTGAGGATCTGGTCAGTGGTATGAGCGGCATCATGACCCATAACGTCAGCTATGCTGATCTCAAGCCGCTATCGCTACGTGAAGCGGAGAGAGCGCTGTTCGGTCATGGAGCTGAAGCGTACTTCCGTGATAATGTGGCACGTAAGGTCGAAGAGCGTGTACGTCAGCGGAGTACCGAAGGTGCTCTTCGTCAGCAGGCAGAACAAGCTCGGGATGAACACCCGGAGGTAGGTTACTTCCAGTGGGCGGCTTGGAGTAATCATGGAATGGGAAGTGTACGGGAAGGCTTGCTTGGATTGATTCGGGACAAATCCATGCAGCTTGAATCGGCACGAGCTGTTCTTGAGCAGCGGCTGCAGGAGCAGGTGCAGGATCAACCGTTCAAAAGAGCCTTATTCCGTGATAAACAAAATGTACGCAACGTGATCGACTGTATCCTTGAACGAGTGTATGTACCGAAGGTGGAGTTATTACGGATCGAAAATGAACTGCAATTGCTGCGCATCTACGATACGGAGATGGAGCAGCTTCACGCTTTTAGTCGAGGCATCACCCAGTCCCTTGAGGAATTGGAACAAACATTGCGTGATACAGCCGAAGCGAGCATAGCTGCAGCGGATGAGTACATTGGACAGAATGTCATGGAATACTACGGCAAAGTGACGGAAGACCTAGTTACGGATCTAGAGGCCAAGCGTGGACGGGCAGTATGGTTTGAAGACCGCTATATGGGGGATATGAACCATCTGGCTACGCGGGGCAAGGAACGTGTATTGGAGCGTCTTATGGACGTATGTCATGCGCTGTTACTGAGCGCTGAACCGTTGCGTGTCCCTTTTGAAGAAGAGCTATTACAGCGTGCCAATGTCACGATTACGTATGGAGATAAAAATGTGTTAACGCGTGATGACCTGTTCCGTCGATTATATCGCACGTTAGAGGATCAGGCTGTTGTACGTGTTAGGGTGTTCGATTATACGCAGGAACATCGGTACGAAGAAAAGTATTTCTTTGGCGACCATGATAGTGCCTTCATGGACTATGCGGCACATGCCGAGGAAACTTCACGAATCTACAAGCTTGGTGTCGTGTATGAAGAGCGCAGCAGCGGCGTAGAGAAATTGAATCTTATGGGAGGCTTCCATCTCGAGGATCTGATGGTCTATCGTAATGCCAAGGTATATTACGAGTCCTATACAGATAACGGATATGAGCTGCATCCTGAAGGTCTTGCGGACAAACTGTCTCCCGTGCGGTAGCCAGCCCTCGTCATCACTCACGCTTGTATTAATTCAGCCTCATTAAGGGCTGGTGTAGAAAGGATGCATGTGAACATGCAGCGAAAAATCAATCTTCTCCTGGTACTGTTCAGCCTCGTTGGCGGAGCAGTAGGATTTGCGGCAGGGGAAATCATGCTGCATCAGTGGCTTGGAGAGATGCCTCGTCTGTTGCTGATGGGATTATATTTCGGTGTTGTTGCACTAAGTGTGGGTCTATTCTGCCTACTTGCTGAGATGATCTCACCGAAGCTTAACGGTGCTTCATGGAAGCTGCGATATCTGAGCTTATCTTGGAAATTACTTGTCCCGGCAACACTCGCACTCTTATTCGTGGTGGGGCTAGTAGTACAACTGCTGTATCAGATCAATCCAGGCGGTGTGAAGCAGGTCAAGGATATCGTGCTCATGATTGACAATTCAGGCAGCATGACAGAGACCGATCCGAATAATGGCCGCTTTGAGGCCGCGAAGACGCTGATTAGCCAAATGGAGAGCGATAAGCAGGTAGCCGTCATTACATTTGCGGATGAGCCAGAACTGTTGCAGCCGTTCATTGCGCTGGATAATGAAGCAGCTAAGAATGAGGTATATGACAAGATCGCTAGCATCGTGACAACCTCAGGCGGAACGAATTTTGATGCGGCTTTGAAAGAAGCGATGGAACAGATTAAGGGCAAACAAGATCCGAAGCGTGGTACCGTTGCTATATTGTTATCTGACGGTATGAGTGAAGTCGATACGTCTGGCATTCTATCGGAATACGTGAATGAACAGATTGCGGTCAACACGGTGGGACTCAGCTTGGTAGACCCTTCGGGAACGGATCTTTTGCGCAGCATTGCTGGGCAGACAGGTGGCCTTTATTATGATGTGCCGGATGCAGGAGGACTTAACCTGGCATTCCAGCAGATTTACGACACGATTGATGAGCGAACACTGGTTACGGAACGTACGGGTATGATGGAGCATAGCACGTATCTGGCTATTTTCCGCGTAGCTGCCCTGCTGTTGATTGGGGTAGCGCTGGGTGTATCACTTGGACTGGTATTTGATAATCGCCATCTGGCGCTCAGCTTCGGCGTCGGTGGAGCAGTCTCAGGTCTGTTAGCCGGTCTCCTTCTAGAATGGGGGCTGGATGGATCACCTGTCGGCGATGCATTTGTAAGGCTTGGCGCAATGCTCCTGCTGGCTTCCGTATTGACCCTGTTTACATGGATTATTCCGATGAAGGAGAATACACCACGGAGCAATCGCGGCCGGCGCGATGCCAGAAGAGGGAACGCTTCGGCGGAAGGTTTCGGAGGGCGCGCAAGAGACACACGAAGCAAAGGATTCTAAACATCGGGAGGTCTTAGGAACATGCAATTTACGGATGCAGATCCTTCGGCGCCCACCATTCGCAAACTGACACTGGCGGTGGACGAAGGCATGTGTACGCTCCGCTGGCTCTGGCCAGAGGGTGTCGAGGCTGTGTATGTTGAACGGCTGGAGGTTGCGATGCTGGGCAAGGAGAACAGCGGCGATGCACATGCGCAAGGTAAGTTGAAGCTCTATACGCGTGAGGAGTACAAAGCAAGTAACGGATACGTGGATCGAATAACAGGTTTTGGAGCGATCCGTTATACGGTTTATATCTACAGGATGGACGATGCCGAGCCTGTCTTGCTCCGTCAGTCGAACGGTGAGAACACGGTAATGGCGAGTGCAGGCAAGGCAGATATTCGATTTTCCATTCGGTATAAGAGTGGTTTTTTTCAGAAAAGAAAAAGTGTATTCATGACCGTTATGACCGAAGCACCGGTTCCGAAGGAGGCGCTCTGTTATGTTCGTAAACAGGGGAGTGTCCCGCTTAACAAGGAAGACGGTACGGTGTATCCATTTGTAAATGATTTTGCACCTGGAAGAAATGAGATGCCGCCTGTTGAGATTGCGAAGGATGAATACGTTAGACTATTCTTCACGGACGGCCCCAAGTATGGAACGGTGTACCGGCTAATATCGGACTAATGAATAGGTTGACTTTCAATTAGGGGAGGGGAGTGGCTATGAGCTTTTTTAGTCGTTTTTTGAAAAGACAGCAGCCAGAAGAAAGGCCGCTATTTTACGATATTGTATGTCCCTATTGTTTCAGTAAATTCTCACCTGAAGAGGTTGTATTCCGGGCAGCTCATCACCGAGACGACGATGAAGACTACGCATTGGGGGAAGATGCGAAGCTGAATCGCTACCGTGAACGGTTTGGCCTTGATACGGTGTTTGATATGGAGGCCGTGCTTGCCCCGCATGACGTACCAGAGGAGCATCGCATTTATTCAGATAACATTGTGATGGGATTAAATGATCGGTATGGTGTCGTTACCCGCCGCAGACTGTGCCCGCATTGTCATAATGAGCTACCTGTGACAGCAGGCAAGGCGCCAAGCAATATCATATCCATTATTGGGGCTTCCCAAGTGGGTAAATCGGTGTACATGACATCGCTCATCCATACGTTACAGCATTACACAGCCGATCATTTTGATGCTGCTTGTATGCCGCTGAATGCAGAGATTAGCCGTAGATTCCGTGCGGATTATGAAGAACCGTTGTTTGAGCGGGGGGATCTGCTGGATTCAACGCAGAAGGAGAAGCTGCAGGAGCCGTTTATTTTCCAATTTGTGTTCAAGGACGAAGATAAAGCTCCACTGACATTGGTGTTTTTTGACGTGGCTGGTGAAGGTATGGTGGAGCAGGATTATCTGGGACTTCACGGACAGCATATCAAAAATTCAGCCGGCATTCTGTTTATGGTTGACCCACTTCAGATTCGCTCCATTCGGGACAAAATCCGGATTAACCTCGGCAATGAGCCGGGTGAGTGGACACCAAGATATGATGAACCGCGCGACGTGGTACTGACATTGTTCGGTGACTTTATCGCTTATCAAGACAAGGCAAAAACAAACATTCCAACAGCCGTTGTGCTGACCAAAAGTGACATGCTGCATTCCCTGAAGGATGAGGATGGCGATTACATCAAATCCAACAGCAACGTGTTCCGTAACATGGTTCACCGCGATTGGTTCGACTTGACGGAGTTTGAGAATATCGATGGAGAGATTCGCCGCTTTATTGAGAAGGTGGATCGTCCGTTCAAAGGCACAATGGATGTCTATTTCAAAGATACGGCATACTTCGCTGTGTCCGCACTAGGAAGCAATCCGGTAGATATGAAGCTACAAGGGGTTGTTAGTCCGATCCGCGTGGACGAGCCATTCTTATGGCTGCTGTACAAGCTGAAGTACATTGAGGGGAGAGTGGGATGATGCAGTCTTCCATGACCCCGCCGATTGAACAGCAGATGTATACCCGAGAGCGGCGAGGGGTATTTCGCACCACAGAAGGCTTCGATACGGTCGCGGCATCACCGGGACTGGAACCTTCTTTTATCAAAAAAGTACTTCATCCGTACTGTGTCTATGATGCTCCTGCGGAGCTGACTGGCCGGAGCGAGAAGGACGAGACCAAATTCCCAGCTGCCATACATCTACTGCATCTGGACAGTGGAGAGACGATCCTTGGGCAGAATGTGTACCAAGCAGCAGACTTTACTGGGCTTCGAAGTGCTTTCTTCGCCCATAACTATGTACTGTCTCCTGAACGCTCGGAAGAGCTGATGAGAACGGGTAGCTGGCTGGATGCGGCATTTGCCACGTCCTATGACATCGAGCAAGGTACAGTGCTGCCTGCGCTGTCTGTGTTACCGCGTGTTTCTACAAGGGAGAGGGAAGTTGGGCAGGGCTCTGAAGCGTCTTCAGCCGCACCTAGCGAGATTCTAGCGGGGTTAAAACTGAATGAGGCATTGTTCAAGCGTCTGCTCTATGCCGTGATGCAGGCTGTTGCGACACGCCGTAAAGTGTATATCGCATTGGACCTGCCCGCAGAGCAAGTCACCGCAGGGGCGAAAGAGTTGCTTCGTCTGCTCTATACGGCACTACCTTACGCCTTCCGGAGACAGCTTGGATTCATGACGTTTGCGAAGGAACCGCAAGCCAAAAAAGGCATTCATCTTCAGTTCGTGGAGAGAGGCACACTTCGTCCCAAAGATCGTAATACAGAGAAGGACTTTACGTTTGATCTCATGTCAGGCAGGGTAACCCACGCGGATGCAGCAGTGGCGAATCTTCCTTATATGGATTTTGCGTGGTCATTACTGCATGATCCGCAGGCGGCTACGCCGTTTTATTCTTTTGCCGACGAGATGCTGTCAGGCATGGAGCCTGGACGTGAGCTTTCGGTTGAAGCGTACGGGGAGTTATCGCTATTTTACCGGCTGGAACAAGGACATGAAGACCTATACCTTAATAATAAAAGTGGTGTGCTAAGTGGGCTTCTTACATATCTGAAACCCGAAGCAGCCATCCAGCGCCGCGCTCGTCTGAATGAGCTATTCCTGACGCTGCTTAGTCGGGAACTAAATAATGTTAAACGAGAAAATGTGCCTGAAGAGCCGGTTGCAGCTCGGATCGGTGAGTATTTCGCCGTAGCCGCGCCAGTCGTGCAATCTCGAATCGTGGACTATTTCATCTATGCGATCAACAATGCACGCACACAGAAACGTATGCGGGCCGTTCAAGAATTATATAGTTTGCTGGATCGGAATGCTGCACTGAATCGTGCATTTTTCGGTAAGGTGTTAACCAATGAATCATTGACCAAACTGTTATTTGAGCCTTATCTGGACGCTCAATTAAAACAAACAGAGTCAGCGGCAAATGTGGTGGATGTCATTGAAAATTGGGTGCTATCCCATCCGTCGTCTATCCATAATGCTTTCTTGCTGGAACGGACAGCCACAGAGCTCCGTGAGCGACTATGCTCTGCACCGAATCCGGTGCAATCCGCCAATGAAGCGCTCAGTCGAGTGAGTGTATTGGACCGTGTCTCGACTTCCATGGAAGAGCCTGTGGACATGGGAATTACGGGACAGATCGGTCAATCGGAGGCCGTTGCCCGTCCAGAACGTAAATCTGGAGCTGACGCTGCAGCCTTGTCATATCAAGAGCAATTAACCCGTCTAGCGGATAAGCTTGCCTACGTCATTAATCTCTTCCTGATCCAGGATCTTGACCTAGAGCGAGTGAGCCGGGCACATCTGTTAAGCATTGATATTTTGCAGCATGATCGTGAGGTTCGGGATTGGGCTGCACGTCAGGGCTCAGATGTATCCGCACGCACGAACATGATGCTGGCCGCGAGAGCCTGGCTCAGTGGTGAAGGTCGTGATGAAGAGGATCTGGAAGCCCTCTCCCTTACAGAGCGTAATGAGCTCCAGCGTTGGACCAGACGCTGGCTTGCCGATGAGCTTAGAGAACGTCCTGATCAGGATGCATTCGCAGCCTTGCCTCTTGCCTTTTATCGTGGAGGTAACGGGGCTAAGCTTGATTATGCAGGTCTGATTGAGTTTGTTCGGAGCACAGCAGGCAGTGAGCGAGGTCTGTATCCGTTTCTGGAATGGTCGGGCAATCAACGGCTGTTTGTCCGAGGGTCTCAAGCGAGTAAGCCATACTCCGATGCGATCGTAGCGTACTTCAAGGCGCATGATCGTGAAGCCTTCAAGTCTAAGTCAGCCTTTAAGCCATATTATGCTAGAGCAAGTAAGACCATGAAGCCAACCTATGACCGGGCGAAGTCGGAGTTATCTTCATCCCTGGTACGTTTATTGACCGGGAAGAGGAAAAATGTTTTTCTAGGGTCATTCGTGGTGATTCTGATTCTCGGCATTGCCGGAGGAACGTATGCTTTAATGGGGAATAACGCAGAACCACCTGCAGCTTCACCTACACCGGTTCAAGACCCTGCGATCCCGGCTGAACCAGAAGTTTCGTTAGCCGATCAGATGGCATACATTGTACCGGCAACCGAAGAGAGCGGCACAGCGACTGCGCCTCAACTCGTCATTCGCTTCCGTAATGAAGCAGACCGTGATGGATTGCAGACGGATAAGCTGCAATTGAAGCTGGCGGACGGTAGCGTCGTTGAACTGGAGGATGCCACAAGTGAATGGGAGAGCTTCAACCGGAATGAGGAACCAGATGCGGTAGATTCATCTGATGGTGAATCACAGGATACGGAAGAAGGGAATACGGGGGATAGCTCTGATGGAAGTTCGGAGAGTACCTCTACTGACACAACCGATGATACCCAATCCAGTAACGATGGAAGTCAGGATTCCGATTCGACCACAACATCCGATTCTACGGAATCTACGAACGAGTCTTCCCAAGATGGAGCGGGGACAACGCCATCAGGATCTTCTGACGGAGCGGAGTCTGGAGAAGAAGGTTCTGCTGTGACAGTACCACTTACCGTGGAGGCGGCAGATCGCTTATATCCTTTCGGTAAACAGGTCTCACTCCCTGCTGATATGGATCCAGCGAAGATTGTAAGTATCCAAAGTGGAACCACTGTGATTGAGCTATCGTTACAACCGGAAGCTTAGAAATACAGTCTTCTATTCGTTTCACGTATTGAATGTAATGAACTTATGTATATCTAAAGTGATTCGTGTCATGTAATTCATTCATATTAAATGACCTCGGTATTGGTTTACCGGGGTCATTTTTTTGTGAACAGCAATCCATTTTCATGTAACATTTGGATGGTTTTGGCTGTCTATATAAGTTGAACTAAAGAATATTTACACTTGCCACTCCAATGACAGAACAATCTTCCGATCGCTGTTATCCCCAGATTTTTTTGATTCTTCTTTCCTAAAGGGAAATCCGGGGATAGCTAATGCTTCCGATGTAGCTTTCTTGCAGAAAGCTTTCAGGCGAACGCTCCGCTTCTTCAGATTATTTCTGTCCTCTCCGTTCTCGTGTAAATGTTAAGTTCAATTTATATAGAATATAGCGGTTGATAGAATGAATGAGATGATATAGGGGGCATATGATGAAAGTTTGGTTAGCAATCATACTGATGTGTTGTCTCGTAGTGGGATGTTCTAATGCAGGGAACCAAATCTCAGACCCACCGGATCAGATGGAAAAGCAAGATGGATCACTTACAGCAACAAGGCAAGTGGGGAATTATGTGTTGCAGCTTGTGGCGACTCCTGAGGGGGAGCAGCTTATCCATTTTCGTCCCAGCATCAAGTATGTTGGAGAGCAGACCGAGCATGAAATCTTTCATGGAGTTGCACTGTTCGATGTTGATCTACATCATGAAGGGGAATCTATTTTTCCGCCAAGAAGCTCTATCGACCTTGGAGTTACAACCGTCCTAAAGGCTAACGAGTGGTTTACGGAAGAGAAAGAGCTTCAACTGACTCAGGAACATCTTCGAGATATCCCTATGGATGAGATTCAAGTGGTATTAGAAGCGGACTTCGAGTCAGAGGAAACTGGATTTGATGATAAGAAAAGAATGATCTTACAACTTCATGAGATACAATCGGATTGAAAAATTGCACCCTATCCTACGATGAATGCTCTAATATAATGCGGATGTGGATGAGCTTCTGGCCTTTGACTTTCTGCATAAATGAAACGTAAGAGCATATTGATAACTGGAGTGATTTTCGCGGAGAAATGTTGCGATAAGTAGCATTTATGCTGAGAAAAGCTCTCACACTTATTAAGATAAATTAAGGGTTAGTAACTGAAGTTAACGTTGAAATGTGTCGATCCAGCTTAGAAAAAATAGATTAAATTTCGATTACCTGTTGACAAATGATAATGATTATCAGTATCTTTAGTATATAAGATATTTTGCGCCGGAATAATCAGAATTACAATTTCGTTTTCGTTGTCGATAGCCGGGGTACCGGGATAAATGAGAGAGGGATGATCGAATGTTTCGTCTGGAGACGTCTAAGCTGGATATCGCTTATGAGGAAAGACTAATTGTTGAGGATCTGAATATCCAGATTCCCCAAGGGAAAATCACAGCACTTGTTGGAGCCAACGGCTCAGGAAAGTCTACGATCCTGAAAACGATGGCTCGGATCATGAATCCTAAGGCTGGTAACGTTCTGCTCGACGGAAAGTCCATTCATAAGCAATCTACGCGTGAAGTAGCGAAGCAACTCGCGATCTTGCCACAGAATCCTACAGCTCCCGAAGGACTCACAGTAACGGAACTGGTTTCTTATGGACGATTCCCTTATCAAAAAGGTTTTGGTTCAATGCGTGCTGAAGACAAGCGCATGATTGAATGGGCGATTAACGTAACAGGCATGACAGAGTTCCATGACCGTCCAATTGATCAACTGTCTGGTGGACAACGTCAACGTGCTTGGATCGCTATGGCACTTGCGCAGGAAACGGATATTCTTTTCTTGGACGAGCCCACAACGTTCCTTGATATGGCTCACCAGCTTGAGGTGTTACAGTTGTTGGAACAGCTTAATGCTACAGCTAACCGCACCATTGTGATGGTTGTCCATGACTTGAACCACGCTTCACGTTATGCGCATCATATGATCGGAATCAAGAAGGGTAAAGCAATCGCTACAGGGTCGCCTGTAGAGGTTATGAACTCCGATGTACTCCGTGAAGTATTCAACATTGAAGCGGATATCGTTATTGATCCACGTTCTGGTGTACCTCTCTGCTTGCCTTATGCTCTTGCAGGGGAGCGTCAACAAGAATCTACGGCACCAGATCCACGGGTAATCAACGGTGCTATGGTTCATGCCGGAGAACGCACAGAACAACGTGTTCATCAGGCAACGGGAAGTTAAACAGGTAATTAATGATTGAAGACCCTTCTTAGAAGGGTCATACATTATAGAATGAAGCCATGTGGAGTATTGCACGTGGCTTATTTTTGTTTAGAGATGGTTGTAAGAGGTTGTTAATAAACTTTTATGTAGGACGCTGTACACGGTGGAGAGTCTATTGAAAGGCGAGTGGTTACAGACAGATAGGTGTTGAGGATATTTGGTAATTAAACGGTTCATGTTTATAATAGTTAGTAAGACAGGCTATTCAAGAGCGCACATCATTCTGATTGGGTAAGCTTATGTCTAGAATCAAAACCAACTTCAATCATGGGAGGAATCAGTCATGTCCGTATATTCGTACAAAGCGTTAACTACAGCTAATCAGGAAGCACCTCTGGATCTGTATCAAGGTAAAGTATTGGTGATTGCCAACACAGCCAGCAAATGTGGACTGACTCCACAATACGGCGAATTGCAGAAGCTATACGACCGTTATCGCGATCAGGGTCTAGTTGTATTGGGCTTCCCTTGTAACCAGTTTGGTGGACAAGAGCCAGGCACGAGTGAGGAAGCAGAGTCGTTCTGCCAAGTGAACTATGGGGTTAATTTCCCTGTGTTTGCCAAAGTCGATGTTAACGGCGAAGATGCTCATCCATTGTTCCAGTACCTTCGTGAACAGCAACCAGGTGAGGGTGAAGATAACACGATTCAGTGGAATTTCACGAAGTTCCTGGTTAATCGTGAGGGTGAGGTTGTAGGTCGTTATGAGCCTAAAGAATCTCCAGAAGCCATGACAGCAGAGATCGAGAAGCTGCTCGGTTAAATACATGATGTGGGGAGCTTGGTCTCTGTTAAGAAACCAGGCTCCTTTATCATTTTATAGAGGTTGTTCAAAAAATCCACTTTTGATTACGAAGGATGCCTAGCGGCATCATCAGCGTCGAATATAGGATTCAGCCGAAATGTCCGTTGCTCACGTAGCCTCAACCTACGCTCCGCTACTCCATTTCTAGCTTCATCCCATCTTCTTGGCACTGAAAAGCAAACTTTTTGAACTTGGATTGTATAGAGGTTGTTCAAAAAATCCACTTTTGATTACGAAGGATGCCTGACGGCATCATCAGCGTCGAATATGGGATTCAGCCGAAATAAGTGAATGCTTACGAAGTTTGTTTCCTTGGGAAACAATGTAGTTGCTCACGTAGCCCAACCTACGCCCCGCTACTCCATTTCTAGCTTCATCCCATCTTCTTGGCACTGAAAAGCGAACTTTGTGAACTTCGATTGTAAGAGGTTGTTCAAAAAATCCACTTTTGATTACGAAGGATGCCTGACGGCATAAATTTTATGATCCAGGCAAAGGTGTGCTTAGAGGATAGTACCCGCTATCCGAAGCAAGCTTCAACAGATTACGCGCGTAGCTTCCTGCCCAAGAATACCCGTGTCGCCGTTCTTCGCTGATGTCCAGAATGTTCATGTACTTCAATCCATCCCGATCCGCATAGAAAGGCACATCCTCATCTACGTTATAGAAGCGGTACCAGATTACGCTCCCCGCATCTGGTTCAAAATAAACAGGTCCTTGTCGATTATATTTGGTTCCATTTTCCCGAACGGTATCAAACCAACGCAACGCTGCTTTGGCTGCTCGTTCAATTTCCGGAGTCTGCGGTCTGGACATGAGAAAGGCTGTTACGGCTACAGATTCAGATCCCGACTTGGAGGCCAATTCATACGCTCTACCTGCTACAGGAGCATAGGTCACAGGATCATGCTGCGCACCCCAAACGGTAGGCTGACCGTTATTGATAATCTGTGCTTTAAGGGTATAATCGATACCCTTATCCAAGGCAGTCTTTAATTTATTGCGGTCACTGGTGCTGAGAATATCGTTGTCGAACCCATCTCTTCGCTCCACGATATCGTCAATGAGTACCATCGTTTGTACCATAGCATTGTCATTATAAGTGACTGCGTCGGAGTAGTTGCTCCGTTTAGGATATACCTGAGGCCATCCTCCAGACGGATATTGAGAGGTCAAGATAAAGCCGACCGCTTTGCGGACGCTGTCTCTGAAGGCAGGATTTCCTGTTTTGCTATACATATCAGCCAGAAAACGAATCTCGGATGTTGTAGCATCATTATCAAACGTGCCCAGTTCAGTGCCATTTGGATCCTTCCAGCCTGAGCGTGCTGTCACGCCATCCCAAGGTGCTGCATATTGCTCTTCCATGTCTTTGTAGAATCCACCATGCGGCATCTGCCAGGAAACGATATTGAGTGCATAGGCTGTATCCTTAGCTAGATCACCAGTGGCAAAATTACTGAAATCCCTAAACTTATGAAGCAGAGAAGAGACATTTACACCTGCTGAAGCTTTGGAGGACAGAACTTCGGTTTTGATCGTAACGGGTGGGGAATCGAGAGCAGCGGCAGGGGCAGTGGAAGCAGCAGAAGCAGCAGAAGCACCGTAAGGTACAGCGACTCCGGCTGTCATCATGGCAACGGCAAGCGCGACGGGAACCAATTTGAGTGTGGCAGGCACTGAATGTTTCTTCAAATGAACGCCTCCTGTGATTTTGGTATTTGTATCATATAAAATCCAAATAAAGGATCATACGCATATATTGTAAGCGCTTACTATAATGAAATCAACCCATTTACCTTATGCTTTTGAAAAAAAAATTGGATTTACCTTCCTGAATTTACGTTAAGGGAGGGTAAAAATTAACCCATTTACTGTTCCTCTTTGAAGCAGTTCAGATCATCACACTGGAGCATAAAGGGCTTATTTTCAGGGGAAAATAACGTCGTGAAGATATGCAACACATGCATAGCTAGTACCAAGAACGAGGATCGTATTAAATAGCAGGAAGCCGAGTTAAACTGCATTTGACAACTTTTTTTCAAAAACCTATTGCAATGTGAAAAAGATCACATTATAATGAGTGTATAAAGTGAAATAAATCACATGAAAAGTATCGACAAAGTAGTGAAATATTTCACAACTTAATTAACGTTATAAATCCTACAATTTTTCATACACTCAAGGAGGAATTTTAAATGAAAATCGCAGTTATCGGATGTACACACGCAGGAACCGCAGCTATTGTTAACACCGCCAAATTGTATCCGGACGCAACGATCACCGTGTACGAGCGCAATGACAACATCTCCTTCTTATCTTGTGGTATTGCGCTATATGTTGGTGGCGTGGTGAAAGATCCAGATGGACTGTTCTACTCGTCTCCGAATCAGCTCGCTGATCTGGGCGTTGTAACTAAAATGCTGCATGAGGTTACTGCTGTTGATACAGCCAATCACAAACTTCAGGCTAAAAACCTGCAAACAGGGGAAGAATTCGAAGATACTTTCGATAAGCTCATTGTCACTACAGGATCTTGGCCAGTTATTCCGAAGCTGGAAGGTATCGAGATGGATAACATCCTGCTCTGCAAAAACTATAACCACTCCAATACGATTATTGAAAAAGCCAAAGACGCCAAACGCATCACTGTTGTAGGTGCAGGTTACATTGGCGTTGAGCTGGTTGAAGCTTTCCAAATGAACGGTAAAGAAGTTACCTTGATTGATAGCGTAGATCGTATTTTGAACAAATACCTTGATCCTGAATTTACAGATGCCATCGAAGACACGCTGACTAGCCGCGGTATTAAGCTGGCATTGGGTCAGACGGTACAGAAATTTACCGGTGAGAATGGCAAAGTGAGCAAAGTTATTACATCCAAAGGTGAGTTTGAAACAGATCTCGTTATCCTGTGCATCGGCTTCCGCCCGAATACGGAGCTGCTCAAAGGTCAGGTGGATATGCTGCCTAATGGTGCTATCATTGTAGATAAATATATGCAAACTAGCCAGAAAGACGTCTTCGCCGCAGGCGATAGCTGTGCAATTCATTACAACCCAACTGGTAAAGCATCTTACATTCCACTGGCAACCAATGCTGTACGGATGGGAACACTCGTAGCACGTAACCTGGTTCGTCCGACGACACCGTATATGGGTACACAGGGTACGTCAGGTATCAAAATTTATGAGCAAAACATTGCCGGTACTGGTATGACTGAGGTATCAGCGGCGGATGAAGGTCTGGTGGTCGAGGCTGTCGTCTTGGAGGATAGCTACCGTCCAGAGTTTATGCCAACAGCTGAGAAGTTGCTGCTCAAAGTGGTCTATGAACAAGCAACTCGCCGCATTGTTGGTGCACAAGTGATGTCCCAGGTGGATCTGACACAATCGATCAATACCATCTCGGTCTGCATCCAGAACAACATGACAGTAGATGAGCTTGCGTTCATCGACTTCTTCTTCCAGCCACATTACAACAAACCGTGGAACTTCTTGAACACAGCAGGACTGCAAGCTCTACCTCCAATTGAAGTGAAAGCACCGGCGTTGGTGTAAGCAAGTTCGAATTAGTGGATGTCATAAAAGTAAATTAGGAACTATCCAAGGAATTAATCCAAGGAACCTTACAAACCAAAAGGCTGGCGAGCAATCGCTGGCTTTTTGGTTGTTTGGAGAGAAGTAGCATGTTCTCTATTTAGCTGGAGATAGACGAACCATAGCATGTAGGATGTGCTACACGTTTCAAAGTCACCTCCAAGATTCTAACGAACTCAGGTGAGCTTATAACCTATATTTGAGCAATGTTGGAATTTTAACGAACCTCAGCAGTCCTATTGCACGAAAAAGCCTGATAAAGTGTCCAAATTTACTCCAAATGATCACAATAAGGTGTACTGAGTTCGTTAGATATCAGATCGGTGCAAAATCCACTCAATAACGTGTCTCATGTTCGAAAGATATAGATCCGAAATTGTTTAGCCCAACGAGGTTAGAAAACGATCAATAACTAAAAATGCATCTATTCTTTGTGATTATTTGCACAAAGTTTTATCTCCAGCCAAGATACAATTAGATCAGGGCAGTGAAGCTGTAACAACTTAGGCATGAACTGAAGAACGTTCCATTCAATATGAGATGCAAAGGAGAGAATGGCTATGGCGGTCAAAACACCTCTTGAGGTTGCACAATACACGGTGCAGAGCGGGATCAAGAAGGCTCACAATCCTGTTTTATCTGTACTTATCCTTGGTTTTATGGCAGGGGCGTTTATATCTCTAGGATTTTTGCTAAATATTCGGGTAGTTGCCTCTGCTCCAGCAGAGTGGGGAAGCCTGGTGAACCTAATTGGTGCGTCTGTCTTCCCATTAGGTCTAATTCTTGTGCTTATTGGCGGTGGAGAGCTATTAACTGGCAATATGATGGCTGTACCTCTAGCTACAATCGCACGTAAACTATCGGTGAGAAGTATGCTCAAGAACCTGACTTTGGTGACGATTGGGAACTTTCTAGGCGCGATCTTCGTGGCTTATGCGTTCGGTCATGTGTTAGGGCTAACGAGTGAGGGCGTATATCTAGCGAAGGTTGTGGATATGGCGGGACATAAGCTGCATGACGGATTCCTGCAAGCCTTCATCTCCGGCATTGGCTGTAACTGGCTAGTCGCTCTGGCAGTGTGGTTGTGCTATGCAGCAGATACGATGAGCGGTAAAGTGCTCGGCATATGGTTTCCTACGATGGCCTTTGTCGCGATTGGATTCCAGCACGTTGTCGCGAATATGTTCTTGATTCCTGCAGCGATCTTCGAAGGGCATTATTCGTGGGCGCAATACATCATGAACTTCATTCCGGTATGGCTTGGTAATCTGACGGGCGGTGCTCTGTTTGTCGCGGCAGCCTACTATATGGTGTATCTACGTAAAAGCGAGTCGGAGGTGAAGGCGGAGTTGAAAATGGCAACCGAGCCTGAAGCTAGACCGATACTGAGCAAACAGGCGTAACGATTATATCCAGGAAGTATGACAGTGCAGACGATCTTGTCTCGTTCTAGATCACGGTGAGCAACTCCGTGGCAGAGCGGAAACGAGATCGTTTTTTATATTTAATTTTGTCGGTGAGGCAGAGTTAAGGTTTTTTTGCCATCGAAGTGACAGCTGTAAATAATCATGTGTTTAGTTTTATATAATATATAAATTGAATTAAACATCTACACCAAACGTAGAGGGCAGAAATAACAAGAAGAAGCGGAGCGTTCGCCTTTATCCCCGGATTTTCCCTTTGTAAAAGGGAATCAAAAAAATCTGGGGATAACAGCGATCGGAAGGTTATTCTGCCATCGGAGTGTCGAGTGTAAATGCTCTTTAGTTTAATTTATATAAATACACAAAATAAATTCGCCATGACAAGGTTCGGGGGAACGAAACCTGTTCATGGCGAATTTCGGGAGTGGTCCATGATATGGCATGAGGAGGAAGTGGGGAAACACTAGCCTAATGCCTTGTTTTTTATTTACCCCTGAATCTGGAGGATGAATCATAAGCAAAAAAACTTTTTTTGCAAAAAAATGGCGTCTTGTGTAGACGGGAAAATGAACTGTTCTCTTTACGTTAATGCATTAGAGAAGATATGATAGAGAGATAGCTTTTACAGGGGAGGAACTTCAACATGATTAATCAGGAGAATGGTGTATTCCCGGCGGTTTGTCCACTTGATTGCCCGGATACATGCGGTCTGCTGTTACATAAAGAGAACGGAAAAATTGTAAAGGTCGTGGGGAACCCCGATCATCCAATCACCAAGGGCGCCATCTGCAATAAAGTTAGAAATATGACTGAGCGTGTATATCACCCTGAGCGGCTTCAATATCCGATGCGACGGGTTGGTGCCAAGGGCGAAGGGAAGTTCGAACGGATCAGCTGGGACGAAGCGATTGGTGAGATTACTTCCAAATTCAGTTCCATTGCGGAGACGTATGGTTCAGAGAGTATTCTGCCGTACAGCTTCTATGGAAATATGGGCATTCTCGGCGTTGACGGTATGGATCGGCGTTTCTTCAACGCACTTGGAGCGAGCATGCTGGAGCAGACGATCTGTAATGCGGCGGGCAATACCGGCTGGAAATATACCATGGGTGCTAATCAAGGGACGATCCCAGAGGATACCGAGCATGCGGACCTCATCATCGTATGGGGAGGCAATATTGTCAGCACGAATATGCATCAGGTTGTACTCGCAGAGAAAGCCCGCAAGAAGGGCGCTCAGATCGTTGTCATCGACGTACACCGCAACCGTACCGCTCAATGGGGAGATTGGTTTATCCCGCTCTACCCGGGTACAGACAGTGCGCTAGCACTGGGAGTCATGCATGTGTTGTTTGAATGTGGAATGGCGAATGAAGCCTTTATGCAAAAGTATACCGTAGGACATGAGGCACTGCGTGATCATGTTCAAAGTTATACCCCAGAGCGTGTAGCACGCATTACCGGCGTGCCGGAAGCTGACATTGTGAAGCTGGCTGAGCTGTACGGCAAGGCGAACGCAGCGCATATTCATATCGGCAATGGCCTCCAGCATCATGATCATGGTGGGATGAGTGTGCGCAGCATATCTTGTCTGCCTGCGATTACAGGCCACTGGTTGCAGCGCGGCGGCGGTGCCGTACGCACGAATAGCTATGCGAGCACCAATAGCGATGCATTGGAGCGTCCAGATCTGCGGCGTAATCCAGAGCCGCGAGTAGTGAACATGAACCGGATTGGTGAAGCGCTGCTCGAAGCAGAGCAGCCAATCCGAGCGATGTTAGTGTATTGCAGCAACCCATTGGTTGTTGCACCGGATTCCGAGCGGGTGGAGCGAGGTTTTGCAAGAGAAGATTTATTCACGGTTGTACATGATCTATTCATGACGGATACGGCCAAATACGCAGATATTGTGCTGCCTGCCAAGTCCTCATTTGAAGCAACAGATCTATACACGTCCTACTGGCATCAGTACGTTCAATTACAGGAGCCTGTTATCGCGCCGATTGGGGAGAGCAAGAGCAATGTAGAGTTGTTCTCTTTGCTTGGTCAGGCGATGGGATATGATCCTGAGATCTTTGGCGAGACGCCGGAACAGATGATTGAAGCAGCACTCCAGAATACAGATAATCCGTATATGAACGGAGTAACGCTGGAGGCACTTCAGGAGCAGCGGTTTGTGAAGCTGGATATGACGCCATATGATTCTTATCTGGATCGTTTACCGACGCCATCTGGGAAGATTGAACTGTACTCCGAAACGATGAAGCAGCGTGGATTACCACCCCTGCCTACGTACCGCGCTTCCTTGGAAGGTTATGATGGAGAACGACCAGCCAGTGTTACGGATGAGTATCCGCTGATGTTTGTATCTCCGCCGAATCATAACTTCTTGAACTCGTCATTTGCGAATACGCAGAAGCATCAACGTCTGGAGAAACTGCCTATGCTACAGATTCATCCAGAGGATGCCGCACGTCGGAACGTGGAAGAGGGCGACCCAGTGCTCGTGTGGAACGAACGTGGACAGATTGAGCTTACAGCGAAAATCACTGAAGCGATGCTCCCTGGAACGGTAATTAGCCAAGGTTTGTGGTGGGATGGCGAAGGGAAGAAACAGCGCGTCAATACGCTGACGTCCAATCGTCTGTCTGATATGGGGAATGGCGCAACATTCTTCTCTGCCACTGTTGAAGTGAAGCGTCAGTGAGTGTGCTTGCAAGCTCGTTTTTTTGAGGTAATATAGATTCATATTATATAAACTTTACCATACAGGCTTTCGCTTCGGCTGGTCATGCCAGTCGTTGTGGGAGCTTTTTCTACGGAAGCAGGTTGGTGTACGAAGGAGCATGAACGAAGATTATGAGATGGCTGGATTCCTATCCTAAGGAAGTAAAAGTATTTTTGCTGGCAAGTCTGGTCAACGCGACAGGCAGTGCCTTGATGTGGCCGCTGACCACGATGTATGTGTTTGACGAATTAGGTCGGACGATGGCTAACGCGGGATTTGTCATTTTAATTCAATCTCTGGGCGGTATTTTTGGGCAATTGCTTGGCGGCGCACTGTATCACAGAGTTGGTGTCAAAAAGTTGATTATCGGATCGCTGGCACTGAACGCCTTAGGGCTGTTTGCTCTACCGTGGATCAGTGCATACTGGGTTGTGTTTATCTGCGCGATGGGCTGGATTGGTTTATTCAGTTCCTTGTCGCTGCCGGCGATTCAAGCGTTTATCGGTTTCCGGTTTGCAGAGCGGCGTGGTGAACTGTTCAACATTATCTATGTGGCGAACAACATCGGTGTAGCGATTGGTACAGCGCTTAGTGGATTTCTGGCTGACTTTTCGTATCACCTCAGCTTCATATTGAACGGGGTCACCTCGGCAGGCTTTGCGATATTTTTCTGGTATTATCTGTCGCGGCTTGAACCTGAGCAAGGGGAAGTACATCTGACCAAACGCCAGACAGAAACTGGTGGTGCAAGTGTATGGGCACTGCTGGGCAATACGAGGCTGTATCTGTTTATGAGCCTAGGTGTGCTGTTCTTGTTATTCGGTAACTCAATCTGGAATACAGGGGTATCGCCGTACATTATTTCAGAAGGTATGGAGAAAAGAATGTATGGTCTGCTCTGGACCCTGAACGGGGTGCTGATCTTTGTAGGGCAGCCCTTCACAACGTGGATTAAACGTACAATGGCTCGTACCTCCAATGCGCAGATGACGGCTAGTGCCGTATTCTACGGTATGGCATATCTGGTGATGATCACGATGTATAACTATCCCGGCATGGTTCTGGCGATGGTACTCGCAACCTTCGGGGAAATGCTGATCTCTCCGGCAACGCCGGCATTTATATCCGAGCACGCTGGACGAGCAGCGCCCTTCTATATTGGGGTATCCGGTGGTATCGGTGCAATTGGTCGGGTCATTGGCCCGTATGCGATGGGAGTCATGTATGACAAGCAGGGATTGATTCCTGTAGCCTGGCTTGCGACTGCGATGGCAGGTGTAGCGGTCGTTGGTTTCCTACTGCATGCGGCACTGAATCGGCACCGTGAGGCGAAGGAATATGGAATTGACGGCTAAAATAAATAATTGACAAAAATTTATTTATATGCTATAATTTACATATATAAATATCCCGTATATAATAAGATTCTCCTGGCCAGGGGGAATCTTATTTTTTTGTGGGAGGAACACGAGATGAAGCACGGACAGGCAAGTATAACTTCATTAGTGTCAGCGTTTAGTCGAGCGTATCACAGTCAGTATGATGTACCTTACATTTTCAATGATAGTCTGGCTAAGGAATTGATATCACCTCAGGAGCATTCAGAGATCCGGAATAATATGATTCAAGGGATGTCATTTTTTGATGCAGGAAAGGCATCTAACATGAAGGATGATCCAGATGCGATCTTGAAATGGATTGTTCATGTACAGCTTGCCCCTACACCACTGGCTCGTGCAGCCTATTGTGAGCAGGTTCTACTTCATGAGGTGACACTCGGAGCTACGCAGTATGTTATTCTTGGGTCTGGTTTGGACACGTTTGCGTTTAGGCATAGGGAGCTAAGTAACACGCTTCGCATCTTTGAGTTGGATACCCCAGCCACACAGGAATCTAAGCAGAGTCGGTTGGCACAAGCGAATTGGAATGTTCCCGGTAATCTCACTTTTATACCTATGGATTTCACGCTTCCACTGTCTGTTCAGGCTATGATGAATGCTGGATTTAGGGATCATCATAAAACCTTCTTCAGCTTGCTTGGCGTATCCTATTACTTGACCAAAGAGGACTTGTCTAACTTGCTGCGGCGTATATTCGCTGTCGTACCTTCGGGAAGCTCTATTGTATTTGATTATCCAGATGAGCATCTGTTTGAAGAGAAGGGGATCTCTAATCGTGTGCAAAATATGATTCATATGGCTGCAGTAGGCGGGGAGCCGATCCAAACGTGCTACACATATGCGGAGATGGAGAAGCTGCTGGCTGAGGCAGGTCTACTCATTTATGAGCATCTCTCTCCAGTGGGTATTCAAGAGCGATTTTTCTCAAATCGGACGGATGATCTATCGGCATTTGAGTCGGTACATTATATCCATGCGGTAAAACTATAAGTGTAGTCAGACAAAAGGGCATATTCGAATGAACATAAACAGCCTCTCCTCTTCTAACGAGGGAAGGCTGTTTCTTCATTCATTTCGTGCCTTTACAATTGCAATTATTGCGCTAGATATAGTCCCGCCGAATATGTTGAGCATATAATCAATCTCATCTAACGATTTACCAAGTAAGATCATACTGAATACAACGGATAACACATTCCATAAAACAAAAAAGCCCAGAAAGTATTTCAGAAAAACTTTTAATTTCACTTTGATTAACCTCACATCCATTCATAACAATTAATCCATTTTATATCAGTACATTAAGAGCTTGATAGTGTCTCTGTAATCTTCATGTAAAATCACATCATCCAGAACTGTTCACAACACAGGCTCATATAACACGAACACTGTCATTCGGAACGAACCCCCATATTTATGCATAATGCTCATATAATAGAATAAAAAAAGCAGTTAACAATCAGGGGGATATTCTACATGTACAAGGTCTTGTTGGTTGATGATGAATTTCTGATCTCTGACGGAATTTCCAGTGTCGTGAATTGGTCCCTACTGGGTACTGAGCTCATCGGTATTGCTCACGATGGATTGGAAGCGCTTGCTTCAATCGAACGGCAACGGCCTGACATTATTATTTCGGATATTCGTATGCCAGGTATGGATGGGCTGCAACTTGTTGAAGCGGTGGCGGAGAAGTATCGGGATATCTCGTTTATTATGCTCACAGGCTTTACCGAATTTGAGTATGCGAAGACTGCCATGCAATATGGGGTGAAGCATTACCTGCTTAAACCTTGCAGTGAGGAGAGTCTGGTACAGGCGATTGGCGAGCTGGTCAGTGAGAAACGGGAGCTTACAGATCATGAGCACTTTGTGCAGGCCATTCAATACAATTTAGAGCGGGTGCTGCCACATGCGAAGGAGTATTTTCTGAAGGAATTGGTCACCAACAAGACGTATGGCGTGAAGGAATGGAAGTATTTTGGCGAGTTATTTAGTGTGCAATTTCTCGGTCAGCGTGTACGCCTGTTACTGGTCGAGATTGAGGGCGAGCATGAGTATCTGCACTTGTTCGCTGTTAAGAACATCGCAGAGGATATTTTTCATAATCCCATATTAAGTACAACGGTTAGAGGGCATCTGCTTGTCATGATGGAAGATACGATGTCAGAAGTGCAGCTATTTCGGAATATTGATGAGATTCGAGCTACCTTTACCCGATATTATCGCTATGATCTGACGATGGCGCTGAGTGAGCCAGGTGAACTACCACAGACGCGTCAATTATACATGCGAACGATTGCGTATCTGAATCATCGCTTTTACCTTGGAGAGGGCAGCCTTATTATGGAACGGGATGTTGCCGCAATAGAGGAGCGGGATGTGCCTGAGTTTGAGTATGATCAGGGAAGGCTTGTCACCGCAATACAAGCAGGACACTGGCAGGATGCGGGAGCGGAGCTGAATCGGATATTCCAACTGCTCGTTGATCTTCGTTACGATATTTCCCAGACCAAATCATACCTTATCCAAATATTCATGGAGATTATTCGGCTTAGCGGAGCCACAGATATGAAACATTATATGGACCGACTGCCCTATATGATCGAGACGAGTACGTTACATTCCTTCCAGCAATTCCTGCTGACCGTAGCCAAACAGATCACCCTTCGCCGTTATGAACAGCAGCGTTCCAGGCAGTCTCAGATGGTGCACCAGGTGAAGCAGCTTGTACAGAAACGCTATCAGGATGAAACGTTAACACTCCAGTCCATTGCCGGAGAGATCTACATGAATCCCGATTACATCGGCAAGATGTTTAAGAAAGAGACGGGCGAGAAATTCACCAATTACGTCCTCACCTACCGGATACAAAAAGCATTGGAGCTACTGGAGCAGGATGGAAATTATACAGTGTCCTTGCTCGCAGAGTATACGGGCTTTGGATCGAACTGGCCTTACTTCAGCAAAGTGTTCAAGAAATATACAGGCTTCTCTCCATCCGAATATAAGAAAGCCATACCCTGACTGTCTTCATTGACAGCAGGTTTTTTGTTGTGTAGCCGTCCTTAGTTTCGGGCTGCTGAAAACCGTACTTTTTGCACACGAACTTATAGAACACGGTTTTGAACATCCATATCTCGGAAATGAGCATGGGAAGAAGACCCACCCAAGTCCTATCATTATACCTATAGAGGATTTCCACATCAGAATTGGAGGTACAGTGGATGGAGCTGAAGCGAAGTCCGGTGATGGAGCCGGGACATTTGAAGCCAGCTGGCAAATGGGGCTTTGTGAAAAAGGAACTTGTTCGTAACAGGTATGTATATCTCATGCTGCTTCCTGTCGTCGCCTATTATCTGATTTTTAGCTATGGGCCAATGTATGGGCTCCTGATGGCGTTTCAGGAATCGTATAGCCCGGTCAAAGGCATATTGGCAGGGGAATGGGTCGGTTTTGACAATTTCACCATGTTCTTCGAAAGTTATTACTTCTGGAGACTCATTAAGAACACATTGATTCTGAGTTTTTACAGTATTGTATTCGGATTTCCAGCTCCAATTATACTTGCCTTGCTCCTGAATGAAGTACGTAAGAAATGGTTTAGAAGCACCGTGCAAACGGTCAGCTACATGCCGCATTTTATTTCGGTCGTTGTTGTGGTCGGAATGTTGAAAACGTTCTCATCTTTGGACGGCGGGTTGTTCAACGTCATTCGTGGATTCTTCGATCTACAGCCGCTGATGTTCCTGGCAGAGAAGGATATGTTCCGTCCGCTGTACATTCTATCGAATATCTGGCAGGGAGCAGGCTGGGCGTCCATCATCTTCTTGGCAGCGCTTAGCGGCATTGATCCCCAGTTGTATGAAGCCGCCAAGATTGACGGTGCGAATCGCTGGCGCCAATTGCTCCATATTACACTACCTGGCATCATGCCAACCATCGTAATCATGCTGATTCTACGGATGGGTGCGGTGATGAATGCCGATTTTCAGAAAATATTGCTCATGCAAACCGCGCCAACCTATGAGACATCGGATGTCATATCAACCTTTGTGTACCGCTCCGGTATTTTGGAAGGCAATTATACGTATTCAACAGCCATAGGGCTGTTTAACGGAGTCATTAACTTTGCGCTGCTTATCGCTGCAAATGCAATCAGCAGAAAGCTCAACTCAACCAGTCTCTGGTAATTGGAAGGTGAAGCGATGAAGAGGTCTACAGGTGAACATATCTTTGATGCATTTAATACGCTGCTGCTCTTGGTGGTCATGATCCTGTGTTTCTACCCGATGCTGTACGTGTTCAACTCTTCGATTAGTGATCCGGATCAGATGTTACGTTCCCGCTCACTCATGCTCTGGCCGGAAGGCTTTCAATTGGAAGCGTACAAAGCGGTATTTCAGGATACCCGTATCTACACGGGTTATATGAACACACTCTTCTACGTGGTGGTGGGAACAGCAATCAACTTGCTGATGACCTCACTCGCGGCATATGGGTTATCTCGTAGTGATCTGCTGGGTAGAAAAACGCTGATGAAGCTGATTACATTCACGATGTTTTTTGGTGGAGGTATGATTCCGACCTTCCTGCTCATTCAGAATCTGGGGATGGTGGACACGCGCTTTGCCCTGATTATCCCTGGAGCGATCAGCACATTCTATTTTCTCATTATGAAAACAAACTTCGAAGGCATCCCGATCAGTCTGATCGAATCCGCGAAGCTTGATGGCGCCAATGATTTCTTGATTTTATTCCGCATTGTACTGCCTTTATCGAAGCCGATTCTAGCGGTTATGATGCTGTACTACGCTGTCGATCACTGGAATGACTACGTGGGGCCGATGCTTTATCTACGGAGTCAAGAACTGTATCCGATCCAGATTATTATGCGCGACATCTTAATTAGCAGCAGCACGGAAGCGATGGGGGCAGGTGTGGACACAGGCTTTGCAATAGGTGAGAACATTAAATATGCCACCATTATTATCTCGACACTTCCGATCATGCTGGTGTATCCGTTTATCCAACGCTATTTTGTTCAGGGTGCCTTAATCGGCGCTGTGAAACAATAAATTAAAATCTTGGAGGCGAATTACGTGAAAAAAAGAATGGGGTCTATTCTATTGTCATCTCTGCTCACCATGTCTTTATTGGCCGGATGTACTGGAGGAGCTAGTGAACCAAGTGCTACAGAGCCTGAAGAAGGGACGGAGCCTGCGGTTCAAGCCTTGACTGAAATTCCGTTACCAATTACGAGCGAACCCTTCACGATTGATTATTGGCGCGCCAATGATGCGAAGCTCACGGCTTCACTGAACAATTTTGCAGATATGGCATCCTACAAGGAAAAGGCGAAGAGAACGGGGATCGAGGCGAAGTTCACGCATCCTCCACTCGGACAACAGCGGGATCAATTTAACCTGCTCATCTCTACCAAAGAATTACCTGACGTGATCTATTATAACTGGGCTGACGCCGTTGGCGGACCGGAGAAAATGATCAAGGATGGCCGAATCATCCGTTTGAACGAGCTGATCGATAGCTATGCACCTAACCTGAAACGCATCATCGAATCTGATCCGGATGTGAAGAAGCAGATTGCCCTGGATGATGGAACCATCTATATGTTCCCACTGCTCAAGCTGGATGCACTCAAGCTGAACGCAACTTCTGGTTTGATTATCCGCCAAGACTGGCTCGATAAGTTGAACCTGCAAGCCCCGACGAATATTGATGAGTGGTATACGGTGCTTAAGGCATTCAAGGAGCAAGATCCGAATGGCAACGGGAAACAGGATGAATTACCCTTCACAGGTAACTGGGGACCAGGTAACCTGACCAAGCTGCATGACTTTTCTCCAGCCTTTGGTGTGATTGGTGGCTTCCAGATGAATGGAGACAAGGTCGAGTTTGGCCCGATTCAACCGGGATACCGCGATTTCCTGGAGACTATGGCGAAGTGGTATAAGGAAGGTCTGATTGACCCTGAGATTATGACGAATGATGGTAAAGCGTTCGACTACAAAGTTACGAATAATTTGGCAGGTGCTTATCAGGGCGGTGTATTCAGCGGGATGGGGAAATATTTTAACCTCATGAGAGATACTGATCCGAACTTCGATGTGACAGGTGCGCCATGGCCACAGTCTCCAGATGGAACGGCTTATGCAACGTTTAACATGGAAGCGAAGGTGCTTAGCTATGGTGAAGCCATCACATCTTCGGCAGATGAAGATAAACTGAAATATATCGTACAGTGGATGGACTATAACTATAGTGAAGAGGGCAGTGATCTGTTCAACTTCGGGGTCGAGAACGACAGTTATGTGAAAGAAGGAGAGGGCGTCAAATTCACGGATGTCATTGTGAATAATCCGAATGGTTTGACGTATGATCAGGCGCTAGCATCATATGCACTATCCATTATGGATGGCCCGATTAACCAAGACAGCCGCTACCTTGATGCACTCTTGTTCGATGAAGGACAACGTGCAGCGAATGAGGAATGGATGAAAGCAAGCTCGGCACTGACACTTCCGCCAATTCGTTTGTCCTCCGACGAGGTTAGCACAAGCACGTCCATTATGAGCCAGGTGAATACGTATCTGAATGAGACGATGACTGCAATCATTAGCGGACAGAAGCCAATTACGGAATTTGACACGATGGCTGAAACAATCAAAAGCATGGGCATTGACCGCGCCATCGAGATTCATCAAGCTGCGTATGACCGATATAAGGCGAAATAATAGGCAAGAAATGTTCGTTATGCCTCATATGCTATATAGACGAATCTGAACATGTACACACGAACAAAACGGAAGGATCATGGATCATCCAAGCGTTGAATGCTGCTAAACGAGCGGGGCGCTAAAAAGATATAGGAGAATTTTCCTGAATGTGATATATCTAGTAGAGGTTCTTCAACACGCACTAGTAAAATCACGTGGTTCAAAGGAGCGCTTGTGTCATGATAGCCTACCGCAAACTAAGTATCAAAATGAAAATGTTCCTGATGATCATGTTCATGATGGCATTTATTATCACGCTGGCTTTCAGTTCCTTGTATTATACGTATTCCGTTTATGATAAACAGTTATTCGATAAATCCTCTCGGCTGCTGAATCTCTCGTCCTCTACGGTTGATCTTGAATTGCAGAAGTTGGAAGCGTTATCACTGAATATGATTTCCGATATGCAAATCCAGCGGGCGCTAAAATCTCTGTTAGAGGATGACACCGCGTACTCCAGTTTTATTGAGCGTAAGAAGATTACAGATCGACTATGGGAACACATTAGCGGGGCTGCACGTTACGTGCAGTCCGTTCATTTAATTGATTCGCAGGGAAGAGTGAATAAGTATGGCGAGACAATAACCGTATCTGAGGAAAAGTATGATCGTATGATTGCAGCTGCTGAGCATGCAAATGGTGCTGTCAGGTGGCTGTATCCAGACGATGATGACCCGATGCTGGTTATGGTTCGACAGGTACGAGCCTATGATCCGATGACGCTCAAGCCTGTCGGCATTTTGTTTCTGCGGATTAACATCGAACGTCTCGTGAAGGAATACGCAGGATTGGACAGCCAGAATAGCGATATTGTGCTGAAGGCAGGGGACGACGTCGTTTATCCATATCGACAGCTCCAGAACACGGTATCCGAAGGGCTGAAGCCTTTACCGGGCAGTGGGGGATATGAGATCAAAAACCTGGATGGAAGGGCAGTATTTCTAGCGCAAAAGAAATCGTCCTACACCGGCTGGGTATACTATAACATGGCCTCCTATCACGAGATTTTTGAGCGAATCATATGGCTGAAAAATGCGTTAATTGTCGTTTATGTCATAGCCATTGTCATCGTACTAACGCTTGGGATGGTATTTGCACGCAGCCTAACGAGGCCGATTAGACAGCTCATCGGACAGATGAAAGAGGTTCAGTATGGCGATCTCGACAATATCGATCATGCCAATCTAACCGTGCCAACGCATCATCACATGGATGAGATCGGGTTATTGCACCGTACATATCGGTTGATGATCACCCACATCAATACACTGATTAAAGAAAATTATGCAAGCCAACTGGTCATTAAGGAAACGGAGTTCAAGGCGTTGCAGGCTCAGATTAATCCGCATTTTCTGTATAATGCCTTGGATTCTATCCATTGGCTTGCCAAAAAGCATAAGCAGGAACAGATCTCCAGTATGGTGCTGTCACTCGGCTATTTACTACGCACATCGATCAGCTTCAAGCAGAATGTCATCACCTTGGCAGAAGAGCTAGAGATCGTCAATCATTACATTACGATTCAGAAGTATCGTTTTCAGCATCGACTGGATTTTCACCTGCATGTACCACAGCCTTACCTAGGGTGCGCTATTCCCAAGTTGACGTTACAGCCGATATTGGAGAACGCGATCCAATACGGGCTGGAGCCGCAAGTGGGCGCCTGTCAGATTCGTGTGTATGCGGAGCTGTCGGAAGGGAAGCTGTTGCTTGTCGTTGAAGATCACGGGCCAGGCATGGAACCGGAATTTGTGGAGAAGGTGCTTCGCGGTGAAGTGGAGACCCGAGGTACAGGAATTGGTCTGATGAACATCAGAGAGCGGCTGCGTCTAGCCTTCGGCGACGATCATGACATCAGGCTGGAGAGCAAGCCGGGGTGCGGAACCAAGGTCACGGTTCCCTTACCGCTGCCGAAGGAGGAGAAGCTGTGGGAAGATTACTGCGAACAATAGGCATCATCTGCCTGACGGCAGCTCTGCTCGGTTGTGTACCCCAATTTGCTCAAAGGCCTGGTATGGTGATTGAAGAAGAACCTATTACGCTACGTATTGCCTGGTGGGGCGGAGAATTCCGTAACAATGCCACGATTGAGGTCATCCATCAATACGAACAATTGAATCCGCATGTGAACATTGAGTACGAATACAGCAGCTTCAACGAATATTGGAGGAAGATGGCTCCACTGGCCGCGGGAAACGCACTTCCAGATATTATCCAGATGGACATTTCGTATTTGGCTCAATATAGCTCACTACAGCTATTGGAGGATCTATCTCCGTATGCGCAACGTGGATTACTGGATACGAAGGACGTGGACAAACAGCAGTTGGATAGTGGCAGTATAGACGGCAAAGTTTATGGACTGAGCCTAGGCGTTAATGCGCTGATGAGTATCTATGATCCGGAAGTGTTGCAGGCGAACGGCATTGAATTCCCGACAGATGCATGGACTTGGGACGATTTTGATCAGATGGGCAAGCACATCCAAGGACGGGGCATCTATCTGGGCACCTATCTTACTCCAGAGCAGTTTTTCGCGTATTATTTGAGGCAGCATGGTGCTAAGCTGTACGCGGAGGATGGGACACGTCTCGGTTATGAGAATGACGAATTATTTGTGGAATATTTTGGACTGATGCAACGACTCGCGCAGGATAAACTCATCTTTGCCCCAGACATCTGGACCTCAGATATCGGTAAGCCAGACAATGATCCGTTTTATTTGGGTGAGGCGCTGTTTAGCTGGGGGTACTCTAACCAATTCATCAGTACAACAGAGCGTTATGGGAAGCCGTTGTCTATTGCCCCAATGCCGGGGCCTAATAACTCAGATGGGCTGTTTCTGAAGCCAGGCATGTTCTTCTCCATCGCGGGTAATTCCAGACAGAAGGAAGAGGCAGCGAAGTTTATTAGCTTTTTCGTCAATGATCTAGATGCCAATCTGCTGCTCAAAGGGGAGCGTGGTGTGCCGGTTTCTTCCAGTGTGCGGGAGCAGATGAGAAGGATCGTTGAACCGGAGCAAGCACAAGTATTCGATTATATAGATTGGGTCGCAGACCATAGCAGTCCAATGGATGCTCCTGATCCTGTAGGTAGCTCCGAAGTCACTGCCGTGCTGCGTGAGCTGTATGATCTGCTGTTATTTGGCAAGTTAACGGCGGACGATGCAGCGCAGCAATTTCGTGAACGTGCCAACGCCATTTTGACGAGAAGTGAGACCTAGCATTCTAATAATGATAAGGTCATTCTGTCATCAGAGTGGCGAGTGTTACTACTCTTTATCTTTCAATTTATATAGTTTAACCCTCATTCTGCATGGATGAGGGTTTTTGTTATGGAATGGTGGATATTTCCTCTAGTATAATTAAACTGGGTAGTCATGCTGCCAATAGATTCGGAGTTTCGAAGATTAGAAGTTTTGAAGATGTTATCCATATATCAACCGATGAGGAGTGTCAGGACATGTCCATACATCACATGGGTCAAAAGGTTACATTTGCAGATATCAAAACGAGGTTGCCTCACGAAAGCTGGATGTATACACAGAATGAAGCGCATGACGGTGAATTCGATGCCGAGGAAGTATGGCTGCATTCGGGTGATCTTCAGATCAGTGAGCTGTTGCTGGATGAGGGGCCTTTTTTAATTATGGTTGAGGGAAATCTGACAGTTGATCGTTATATTGGAAACACAGAATCCGACGCGGCCGCTTCCAACCTGGTTGTGCTTGGTGATCTTACAACGCCTTATATGCTCGTGGGAGGGCAGGAAATATATATTACAGGTAATCTTGTTGTGGAGGATATGTTCTGGGGAGATTATAACCATGGAGAATTGACGGTGAAAGGCAACGTAGAAGGTGGGTTGCTAGTAAGTACAGAGCAATATGGAATACAGGTTCAGGGACAGCGGAAGGTGAAGCGTCAGGTTGAAGAGTGGGAGGATCTCGGACCATGGCAGGGCTTCAACATGTTGGAGTTATTTGTTCCTGAGTGTGTCATTGACGAAGATACAGAAGAGCCGTTTCCATGGCGAGAAGAGATGTTAAAGCGGCTGCAGCAAGGACAACCTATCATCCATCGAGAGTATATTCAGGCCGCTGGAATAGAGCCGAATGTACCGGATTGGTTCGAAGATCATCGAGTTAGCGCTGCAAACATACAATGTCTTACGCATCCTTCATTATTGCCTGTAAGGGAGGATGATGAGTTGCTGAACAGCTATGAGTTTTGGCTTGGTGAACAGTTTTGCCGAGCATCCGTCTATGGGGATGAGTATACGGAGGGTTACTTCCGAAGCTTGTATTTTCAGGGCGAACATGGCTGTGCATTGTTGCTTAAAGTAGAACCAGCAGACCAAGCCTCGGGCACTCCTGATAAAGATGCCGAACAAGCGGTGAATCCTGTCTGGATGCTCTCAGGCGCATATCGTTATGTGAACCGTGAGAACTCTGGATGGAGCGAATTCTCCGAGAACTCACCTGCGGATATTCAACAGTTGAGCATAAATGGATGGAACACCTTGTTGCAGTCTGTATCGAATTATCAGTATGCTCGCACCTTAATTTCGCCGCAGCTTATTCGTGATTTATTAGCTCTGCCCATCGTGGAACCCTATGACGATTATTATGATGATGATCGGCACGGGCTGTGGATTGGAGACTTCTACTTTGCATTTCGACAAGCAGGTCAATTGTGTGATGATGTTCCCCAGCCAGCTATGCTGCGGATTGGTAGAGAGTATACGGATGCACAAGGGGAGACGCAGGTCGAGAAATACTTCTTTACGCTGCATCAGCATGCGGACGGCACGGAAATTGTGCTGATTGAATACTCGGCTCAGGAGGACGAGGATGAGGATGAGCCGGTGCTGCTTGAACTTCATTATGCGGGTGGCTCCCAATTACTGCATGCCGTTCAATTGCTGGAACGTGGACGCAAAGAGCTCATTCAAGCCAATGAGGATTTATTGAATGGGGAGCTGCCGTACGGTGTGGATTCTTTTGCGAAGCGATACTGGAAATCCAAAGGATATCTGAAATGAAATAAAAAAGGCTATGTCATACAACAAGACGCTCAGACAGGATATTGAACCTGACCGGAGCGTCTTGTTTGTTCATTTTTATTGAAGTTAGCGAGAGAGGTAGGCAGTAGGCAAATACGTATTATTTGCGGTTCTGCTTTGCCCGCTCCACGATCATGTCGGCGAATTCTTCGGCTTGGCCTTGGATCGCAATCGGATCAAAGTACCAATAGCGATCTTCTTGCAACTCATAGACTTGATTATTCTTCACTGCCGGAAGGGACTTCCAGATGGAATCTCCTTGATAGTTTTTATTGTTCTCACCTACGGTTAGGAAAATATGATCTCCCGCATAATTACCAACGACTTCGCGTGAGATCTCTTTCCACTGGGTATCACCCATGAGTTCTTTTTTGGTGATCTCAAGAGGGGCTAGTTGTAATGCGCGATATACGGCTTGTCCACCTCGACCAAAGTTGTCACCATAGCCATAGTAGCTCTTATCAGATACTTCGAGGATGGAGAAGGTTTCCTCCGGTTTGATGACCGTATTCACTTTGGCACGAGCGGCTGCGATGCGTTCCTCATACGTTTTCAGCCAAGTTTCTGCTTCCTCGGTTTTGTTCATCAGTTCGCCAAACCCCCGAATCTCGTCCTGCACATTGGTAAATGTTCCGTAGGGAATGACTACAGTAGGTGCGATTTTTTGATAATTCTCAATCTCTGCTGCCTGGTCAGAGTAGGTAATGATTAGGTCGGGGTTCAAGGAAATGACTGCCTCCATAGATATAGCATTCCGATCACCAATACTTGCTATGCCCTCCACTTGATCTGCATAGAATGGATTTTCCAAATAGTATTGAACAGCACCAACAGGTTTCACACCTAGGGCGAGCAGATCACTTACGTACATATCTGTAACAATCCGTTTCGGTTCAGCTGGAATCTCGACATCTCCGCTTAATGATTTGTAGATACGCGTAGCATTGGATGAACTGTCCGAAGCGGCTGTAGAATCTGTGTTAGTCTCTGAAGAGCTGGCTGTATTTTCTGTTCCTGCAGCCGAGGTCTGTTCGGTGACAGTCGAGCCTGTACCACTGCTACACGCAGCCAGAATCATAGTAATAGCTAGCACAATCAGCAAGCCAGCAAAGCGTTTTTTTGCGACAAACATAGTCTATATCCCCCTGTATATAATCAATAATGATTATTATTCTCATTAATAAGATAGAGGAAGAGTTCTCATTTGTACATGGACGGCTATGATCATTGATCCATGGACAAATGTGATGTTAACTGATGCATGATATGTTTTAGTTGCTCAATCATAGAGATCGGATCGAATCCATAGAACATGTCATCACTGATGGTGTAGACTCGATTGTTCCGAATGGCCTCCAGATTGCTCCAGCACGCCTGATGAAGTAAGTGATCGACGGCTTCACGCTGGGCTAGTTCGGAGGGATACGACATGAAGATATAATCTGCTGCATACAGATGAACCTCGGATAAAGGGACATGTGCATATCCCGTGAGTAAGTGACCCTCTCTTTTCATGTGAGCAGGAGGAGAGAAACCAAGCGATTGATACAGCACATATGAAGCTCTTCCCCAGCCTTGACCGTAGATATAGGCTCCGCTCTCCTCATTCCAGAAGATGCATACGGCTGTTCCACGTGCAGTCCCCAGGCAACGATCTAACGTAAGGTTGGCTTCTTGTTGAAGTGTATCGTAATGGGTTAACCAATGTCTGGCATTAGCCTCAAGCCCGGTTATTCGTCCGAGTCTTAGCAATTGTTCTTGCCAGTCAAGTTCCTCAAAAGGCAGCAGGATTGTAGGTGCAATCTGCCGTAGCCTGTCTAGATTGGCATGTGGTGCATAACCCACAATTAGATCCGGATCGGCATCTGCTATGAGATCCAGATTGTGAATAAATTCATGCTCGCCCCGCTGTTCAAATTGATCCATCCCTTGTTCTTGTAAGCGATCCCTCATCCAGCTAGCAACAGCACCCATATGGGGGATCTGACCTAATGCAATCAACGACGCGGTATAATTGAACGTAAGTGAGATAATTTTCTTCGGCTTTTTCCGGTAAAGTGTCGGCGCAGAACCAACGATCTGTTTGAATTTGCGGCTCAAATAAAAGGTATCGCGATATCCTGTCAGCTCTGCCAGCTCCTGTAGAGAAGGATTCGAGAGCAGAAGATGTTCTTGCGCAATCCGAATGCGAAGTCGAGTAATATACTCGACAAACGTAAGTCCCGTCCTTTTTTTGAACTCTCGGGAGAAATGCTCTGGACTGATACTGAACTCTCGTGCTAATTGCTCCCGGGAGAGAGGGTGTGTATACATGTCATGAATACGTTTGATCGTAAGATCCAGCCAAGAATGATTCTCCTGTGAAATGTGCCCGACTTGTTCCTGTAATGTTGCGAGTAATTGATAGAACAACATATGTATTTTAAAAGAATTGTGAGCCTCTGGAGTCATGCAGGTTTGAGCCAAATCATATATGAAGTCAGTCATACTATGGCTTGTTAAAGACGTGACCGAACCAAACGGCCAGGTATCTACTTCCTGCTCCATTGGTTCAAATGCGATAGCAAAGCCCTGTAGCGGAGATAATGAGCCACGTTTACGCTCATGTTGAAGGTTAGTTCCTGCTCGCCGTACAATGACTGAGCCTGTATCTACTGTAAATTGTTCGTTTGCAGTGCCTAGTCTGGCTTGGCCCGCTGTCACAATATAGATGGTGTGCAGCTCGATCCATAATTGATCCGTTCGAGAGAGAGCTTCTTGATCGTGGATCTTTACAAGATACCGAAGTTTGTACATAGCAGAGGGTATGGAACAGATTTCATGCAGATGAACAGATGCAGGTGGCGTCTTGCTGTAGAAGCCGTGCTCCGAATTGCGCATAAACAATGATCTCCTTTGATCGTCTAAGTTAATAAGCAGTATAACCTATAACGAAGCGAAGTGGACGGCAACATGTGGAAACATTTAATTCGATTAAAATTGGAAAAAGAGGTTGAAATCGCTACCAACTCAGACTATAATGAAAATGTCGAAACGTTTCAATCTGCTGTTTATAAGCGTAATTAACGGTTTTCTGTATTTGGAAAAGCAAGATAAATGATATTTATACGTATAATATAATGTTGATAGAATGATAATAAATATCTTGTTAAGCTTAGTAGTAGAGGGTTTTTGAAGCAATGATGTGGCATTTTTTCGGAGAGTGTTCGAAACGTTTCGAATTGATGTCGAAGCATATCCTATGAGTGCCAAAGTACCCCACAACCGTAGAATTATATTAGTTATAGTGGTTGTCACAACCCATTACAGTATAAAATGTAGCTAATAAGAGAAACTTGGTCAAGGTAGAAGGAGCGAACGTAGAATGGCGACGATTAAGGATGTGGCAAAGCTAGCAGGCGTAGCGCTCTCGACAGCTTCCTATGCGTTAAACGGGGATAGCAAGGTGAGTGCGAAAACGAAGAGTAAGGTGCTTGAAGCAGCACGTGAACTGAATTACCGCAAAAATGGCTTTGCCATGGACCTGAAGCGGAGCCGGACGAATACGATCGCTTTGATTTTGACGGACTTGTCTGGTCCGTATTATTCGGAACTGATTCGGAGTGTGCAAGATGTAGCGCTCGCTAACGGATATGATCTGATTGCGTGCAGCTCTATGGGTGAGCGTGATTCCACGGCCGTTCGATTTTTGCGTGAAAAAAGGGTAGATGGTGCGATTATACTCGCACATAACATCCATGATGATATTTTGGTAGAATCAGCAGGATCACGTTTTCCAATCATTGTGATGGATCGTCACCTCTCAGGGGATCATCTGGTGAACGTCCTGGTGGACGGGGAACAGGGTGGCTACCTTGCTACGCGCCATCTGATTCAGGAAGGGCATCGCACCATTGCCTACATCAGTGGACCGTCCAACTCGTATGACAATGCCCTGAGATATCAAGGATATCTTAGAGCTATGCAGGAAGCTGGGCTTGAGGAACGTTCGAAGTGGAAGCTGAGTGGTAGTTTTGTGCGTGAAGGTGGATATAGTGCAACCAAAATGATGATGCTACAAGGCGAGCTTCCATCGGCTGTTTTTTATGGTAATGATGAGATGGCGATTGGTGGTTTGAAGGCATTCGAGGAAAGCGGCATATCCGTTCCGAATGACATTTCAGTTGTTGGTTTCGATGATATTCAGCTGTCGGAATACGTGCATCCTCCGCTTACAACAATCCGTCAGCCTAAGCATGAAGCGGGATCACTGGCAGGACATCTGTTATTCCAGATGCTGAACGGTGAAGCTGTGAATCCATCATATACGTTAACAATTGATATGGTGGTACGACGTTCCGTGCAGTCTGTTCAATCAAGTAATGACACACAACCCATACAGCCTGCCTAACAATCGGCGGTAAATGCTCGTAATGGTGTGGCTTTGGAACATATAAGCAAGATATGGCTAAAAATGATTCACAAGTGCGCAGTGAATAAAGGGGTTCATCGTCGGGATTAGGCTTAATATGCTCGATCCTTAGGGAATCCCTATTCTTTTTCAGACAATTCGAAACGTTTCGAATTTGAGTTTATATTACATCAAGGAGTGGATTAGATGACAACGATGACTAATGAATCGATCCGGCTGACTGCCGGAGAACTGACATTTACCTTTTTGAATAGTGGAGATCTGTATCAGGCGACTTCTGGCACAACGATGCTGAACCAGTTGCTTAGCAACCCGATTGATGGGTCACTGAATAACCTGTACCTACGGGTGTTTGAGGGTAGCAACATTCATGCTGTTCCATTGCTCGGAGCACACTCCAATAGCAAAGTCGTAAAAAGTAAGTCCTTGCCAAGCAACCAGCTAATCTGGGAAGGTACAGTAACATTGGATGGCAAAGAGCAAGAGATTGATTATCAGGTTGTGTTTACGGCTACTGCGCAAGGGATCTGGTTCTGGGATGTGAAGCTTCAGGGACAACACGATCATGTGGATGTCGTGTACGGACAAGACGTAGGTCTTGCCGATCCAGGTGCAGTACGGAGCAATGAGGCGTATCTGTCACAATATATCGATCACACCGTATTTGAAGATGCAACCAAAGGGTATGTTGTATGTTCCCGTCAGAATCAGCCTCAAGGCGGCGCATTTCCGTATATGCAGCAAGGTTCGCTGACCAAAGCGGTAGGCTACTCTACGGACGGATTCCAGTTCTTCGGTCTGTCTTACAAAGAAACCAATAAGCCTGAGGGCTTGAGTCACCCAATGCTCGCTAATGAGACATATCAGTACGAATTCGCCTACACGGCGCTACAGTCGGAAGCCTTGAAACTGGATGGAGAAGCACAAGTTGTTTTCTACGGACTCGCGAAGCCAGATCATCCCACAGGCATCTCTGCCCTGGAATTTGGGGATGAAGTAGCGGCAGCTTGGAATAAAGTTCAAGCAGATTCTGTTCAGCATGGCGAAACGTTGGAGCAAGTGAAACGGTCTGCACGCCTTGGCGAGCCG
This sequence comes from Paenibacillus sp. MER 99-2, assembly GCF_023714095.1. NCBI lineage: Bacteria > Bacillati > Bacillota > Bacilli > Caryophanales > Paenibacillaceae > Paenibacillus > Paenibacillus sp. MER 99-2. Next base: position 593,819 of record NZ_JAMAUZ010000003.1, read on the forward strand.
CTGGTGACGGTTGAACTGACGGAAGAAGAGATTAATCACTTGTTTCCTGAACGGCATCAGGAAGAGCGCAGCGGAGAATCCCTGCTATCTTTCTTCACGGGTCGTTACGAGCATGTTGTTTTAAAAGCAAAAGAGTTGCTCGTAGAACGTCCGCATGGTCATATTCTGATGAGCGGTGGCAATGTGAAGCTCGGAGCACAGGTGATCACGACAACATCATACATGTACGGTATTTTCAACTCCCAGCTTGTCATTGGGAATACGAATTTTAATAAAATGATCAGCAATGCCCGAAACGCCCTGAACGTACCTAAGACAGCAGGACAACGAATCTACGTGGAGCTGGATGGGGTCTATCGTTTGCTGACCATGCCATCGCTCTTCGAAATAGGTTTCAACTATGTACGCTGGATGTACAAAACCGAATCGGACACATTCATCATTACAAACTACACGGGTACAAATACAACCGAAGTACGTATGGATGTGCGTTCAACGAGTGGTCAGGCGTACCGCTATCTGGTAACGAGCCAAGTGACGATGAATGTGAATGAATATGAGTATCCGCTACATATGGAGCAGGACGGCAATACGTTGATCTTCACAGCAGACTCCCAGGCGATTAGTGCAGGAACATATCCTGACTTGCAATATCGAATGACAGTGGAAGGTGCTGCCTTTAACGTGGGCGACGAATCCTTGCTGGCAAGCGGTGTACGCAGCGGTAGTGCATCTCTGGTTACACTCAGTCTGGAGGAAAGTGCTGAGTGGACGCTAACGATCCAAGGAATACTTGAAGGTCAAGCAGAGGATTCGGCAGCAACGCTTGATTCAAGCCTGACGTTTGAAGAAGAAGTTCAGGCGTATCGTGAATTTTTCGCGGGTGTTATGAATGGGTTCCGCCTATCGCGCGGTGAAGGTCAGAATGCAGAGGATCTATTTAAAGTTAATGCACTGGCATGGTGGTACACGCACAATATGCTGGTTCACTACTCTGTGCCTCACGGATTGGAGCAATATGGCGGAGCAGCATGGGGTACGCGGGATGTATGCCAAGGACCTGTTGAGTATTTCATGGCAACGCAAAAATATGAGCAGGTAGCCGATATCATCAAAATGGTCTATACCCACCAATATGAAGATGATGGTAACTGGCCGCAGTGGTTCATGTTTGATAAATATTTTGCCATTCAACAGGAAGAGAGTCATGGCGATATTATCGTATGGCCGCTCAAAGTACTTGCAGACTATCTGACAGCGACTCGCGATTATGGGATTCTGGATGAGAAGGTGCCGTATACCGTTAAGCATAGCTTCGGATTTACAGAAAAGACAGCAACGGTGCTGGATCATGCCAAAAAAGAAATTGAATATATCCGTGCCAACTTCCTGCACGATACATTCTTATCTTCCTACGGCGATGGCGACTGGGATGATACGCTCCAGCCGGCGAATGCGCAGCTCAAGCAATACATGGTGAGCAGCTGGACAGTTGCCCTAACTTATCAATCCGTGAACGTGCTCTCCCAAGCGCTGCAATCTAAGGATGCGGAATTTGCACAGGAGCTTGAAGTGCTGGCACAAGGCATTCGTGAGGACTTTAACCGTTACATGTTAGGTACAGATGTAATTCCGGGGTTTGTGTACATGGAGGAAGCGGATCAAGCGAAGTTGATGCTGCATCCAACAGATACAGAAACAGGTATTCAGTATCGTCTGTTGCCTATGACGCGCAGCATGATTGGCGAATTGCTGAATGCGGAGCAGGCTGAATCACACTATGCCCTGATCCGTGAGCAATTCCTATGCCCGGATGGCGTACGTCTGATGAATCGTCCGGCTCAATATGCTGGCGGTGTGAGCAGTCACTTCAAACGAGCCGAGCAGGCGTCCAACTTCGGACGTGAGATTGGTCTGCAGTATGTGCATGCGCATATCCGTTACGTGGAAGCTATGGCGAAGCTGGGCAAGACGGATCAGGTATGGAATGGTCTGGCGATGATCAACCCGATCGGTATCAATGAGGTTGTGCCGAATGCGGAGATCCGTCAAGCGAACGCCTACTTCAGTAGTTCTGACGGTAAATTCAACACACGCTATGAGGCGCAGGAACATTTTGACCAGTTGCGTAAAGGAAATGTACAGGTGAAGGGTGGATGGAGAATCTACTCCAGCGGCCCTGGAATCTACATGAACCAACTGATCTCGAACGCACTTGGCATCCGTCAGGAGGGTGGAGATCTGGTCATTGACCCTGTATTGCCAGCAGAGCTGGACGGTATGCAGTTCGAATTCGAGTATGCGGGTGAGCCGGTGACATTTATCTACCACTTGAGTACAGGTGCAGTTAACCGTGTGACGGTGAATGGCCAGGAGATCCATGCGGAAAGCACGATTAACCGTTATCGTCAGGGCGGTGTCTGCATCTCGCAGGAGACGTTCAAACAAGCACGTGGTGCTGCAGAGCGTACAGTTATTGATATTTATATGTAATGTGTAATCAGGAGAGAGGCAAATAATACACAATCTTGTTGGTACTCTCTTCTGTCCCCTATACACTAAAAAGAAGCTCTACCTTGATCAGTGGAAGTAAGTCTGTCCATTTACAAGGGGGGCTTCTTTTCTTTATATATGAGGATGGAAATCCAATCGAACTTAATGAGATTTTCCGCTGCCTATCGCAGTGGGACGGCCAGCACAGTATGCAATAGCTCATTGTACCGGATATGCTTCGTCACATACCCATGGCTCTCCAGCCAACCGCACAGTTCATTGAATAGGGGAAAGTGCCGCTCTCGAACAGCGCGTAGCCATTCTTCCTGTCCAGTGTGCTTAACTTGATCCGTAAATGCATTCCGGTGGTCAACATCTGTGAACATAAGGTCAGTAAGGCAGATACGTCCCCGCGAGGTTAACACCCGCTGCATTTCCTCCAGTGCCAGTAGCTGCTGGTCGGGGCTTAGATGGTGGAAGGCGAAGCTGGATACAACAAAATCAAAGGAATCTCCCTCAAAAGGCAGTGCCAGAAAATTGCCGAGCTTCACATGCATCTCCGGGTATTTGTTGCGACAGGTACGCAGCATCTCCCGTGATTGATCGATGGCTGTCATGTCTGTGCCGTGCTGAAGCAGTTTCCCAGCCAGATTACCCGTTCCTGTACCAATATCAAGTCCTTTCTCTCCAAGGGCGGGAGAAATCCAACGAGCCGTCTGTTCGAGCGCTTCGTCATAGTTGTGATAGAGATAAAAGGAAGACTGTACCGTATTATTGGAGTCACTTAACGTGGAATGATCTGTATCTGCATTATGATGTGGGTGTGGAACTTCATGCTCATCGCTTATAGGCGGGGCGTAATTCGAATGATGCTTGCCCTCTGAATTGGCTCGTCCATTACTGACGCTGTCCGCCACCTGCACTCTCTCGTCATGGATGGCGGCCTGCGTGTCGTAGTTCCAGCGGTCATGCCAGTTCTGCCTCGCTTCACGCAAGCGGCGTGAGCTGTCTGCAAGCACATGCAGGTGACTGACATCCAGTGGCCCCTCCTGACGATTCAGATCAATCATGCGCTGGGTGGTATCCAGCATACGTTTGAGTTCGATCCACTGAGCGTACATGACGGCTTGTTGCAGCTCCAAGTATTCTTCCAGCCGTTGTTGATTACCTTGGTCGATCTCTCCGATGGCGTGCGCGATATCCTCAAGGGACATGCCGATCTCACGGAGCGCGACAATGGTCTGTAAGCGCCATATATCATTCTCTGTATAACTTCGGTATCCGTTGTCCGTCTGTTTCACAGGGGATATCAATCCTTTTTCCTCATAAAAACGAATCGCCCTCGCGGATATGCCAAGCCTGTCTGCTGCCTCCTTGATGTTCATCCTGCTGCACCTCCTTGTACTTTCAGTATAAACCATGACGTTACGTTAAGGTTAAGCGTTACTTTTAGATTATCTGCAGGCTGTGCAAGAAAGCAGTAGTAGAAGTTATAGTCGCTTGAGATTTTAGTCCAGTCTGAGGCTATGCTACAATATAGAATAACGTAGTCTTCAACACTCCTCTATCTATTCGTGGGACATCGCCGTATGGGATGAGTTGCAAGACTAGACCGTGAAACGAACAAACTTATCTCTATGGGAACGCTGTAATTCGCAGCGATATATTATTGCATGAAAGGTTGCGCGATTATGTTAACAAGCCATACCTATACGATTCGACCATCCGAGATCCAAGATACGCGTCAATTGATGGATTTGGATGCGCTGGTGTGGGACAAAAACACTTCACCTGCACCGTTTCAATGGCGATCCAGACAGCAATATCTACAGCACTGTCCTCCGGGGTCTCAGTTAATCGCCGTACAGGGAGAACGCGTATGTGGTTATGTTGGTTTCCACCCAGCGACAGCAATGCCTGTTAATCAACATGTGTATGAGATTAATATTGCAGTTCATCCCCATGATCGCCGCTGTGGGATTGCGACAGCGTTGATGGATTCGATGAAGCAGCATGCGCGTGAGCAGGGAATTAGGAAGTTACGGTTACGCGTGTTATCGAGTAATCCGGGGGCTATCGCTTTTTACACACAATGTGGCTTCTTAACAGAAGGTAGGTTAGTGTCTGAATTTTATATTGACGGGAAATATGTAGACGACATTCTGATGAGTTATTTTATCGAAGCATAAGCGTGAAGGAGGAATAACGATGGATATGGGACTTCAAGGGAAGAAGGCACTTGTACTCGCGTCGAGTCAAGGACTAGGCAAAGCGGTGGCAGCTCAACTGGCGGCTGAAGGCGCGGATGTGATGCTTGCAAGCCGGAACGAGGAGAAGCTGATGGCGGTTAAGGAAGAACTGCTTGCGGCTGGTGGTGGCGGACGAGTTGAATTTTGTGTAACCGATGTGACACGTAAGGAAGATATCGAAGCTCTGATCCGCAAGACAGGCGAATTATTTGGTCGGATCGATATTCTGGTGAATAACTCAGGCGGGCCGCCCTCAGGTACCTTTGAATCGCTGACAGATGAAGACTGGGAGCATGCATTTGAATTAAATGTACTCAGTTATGTGAGAGTAATCCGTGGCGTTCTTCCCTATATGAAGGAGAGCGGCGGCCATATCGTAAACATCGCCTCTACCTCAGTGAAGCAGCCGATTCCAGGGCTAATTCTATCAAACACCTTCCGTACAGGTGTATTTGGTATGGCGAAGACATTATCACAGGAATTAGCGCCGTATGGCATTTTGATTAACACCGTATCCCCGGGACGAATTGGCACGGATCGAATACGTGATCTGGATGCTGCGCGGGCAGAGCAGAACGGAATCAGTATTGAAGAAGTGGGTGAGCAATTCCGTAAGGAAATACCACTGGGGCGTTACGGACAACCGGAGGAGTTTGCTAAAGCGGTCGTGTTCCTTCTATCTGGTGCCAATACGTATATTACAGGAGCTTCCCTCGTGGTAGACGGAGGTATGGTACGAGCACTCTAGATAGGTCTGAGTCAGGCGTTAGATATAATGGGAACATACTCAAAGGTATAATAGTGAAATCCCCTCTATGGTCGATATAAACGAATAGAGGGGGTTCATTGAGTTGTAGATCATATTTTGCAGTCTAGGTGTAGTTCAAATGTTGATTTCATCCATGTCATAATTTCGTATAGAAGCGAGGAACTATGAAATGGATTCGTATGTACTAATTTAGCGCAGAAGTTCCCACTCATGCTGTAACATGCCATATACAGCGTGATTCACATAGCCCTTAGGCAGCTTCTCTGCTTGGCGAATGACGCCCTCCAGCACGAATCCAAGCCGCTCTGGAATCGCTCGACTACGTTTGTTATTGGTTGCCGAACGAATCTCCACTCGGTTCAGGTCCAATGTTACTAGCGCATAATCTACGAGCACCCGGCACGCACTGGTCATCAATCCTTGCCCCTCGTAACCTTTTCCAAGCCAGTATCCAATACTTACGGAGCGATTCGTCCAATTAATTTCATGGAAGCCAATGATGCCTGCAAGCTCACCTTTTAACCATACACCTGCGGTAAATCCACCATTTTCAGCACCTTGCTTCAAGGCATTGGTAATAAAATTTGAGGTATGCTCGATTTCGGTCACATGATCCACCCATGGTAGCCAGTGTCTTAATTGATCCCGTGAACGATCTGTAAGTTCAAATAATGGTTTCGTGTGCTCCATCGAGAGAGGGCGTAGTTCAGTATATTCATCCAATGAATAGGTAAACATGAGTGCAACCTTCTTTCTTAGTCAATTTAGGGTTTAACGGGACTTAGGGGGCAATTTGCGTTCTAACGCAAACAGATCCTCTTCCAGCGAGGCCATACGTTGATTCGCGGTGGTGCGTGCATCAGAGATGGCCTGATTATATATGTAGGGAGCGAGCTGGGTCATGAATAGATCCAGTACACCCCAAGCTGCCAAATCGCCCAGTTCTTCGCCGCGTTCCTCTTCGAAATACGACTGGATGGTGCGTATGGCGTCATCCTGCTGTTCTTTGGTCAGTTTTAGCGTGTTCAATTGGGAAACCCTCCCTTAAAATTTGGTTTTATTATCATGCTACATGATTCGTGCGCACCCGTCAAAATGGTTATAGGCCTATCTTGAATGCGTTTGATCCTGACTTTGGTGCCGTTCTTTATTGAACTCATCCTCCGTTAAAGGTATATTTAAATGAAACGCGTACGAAACTTTCCAGAAAGCAACATGCACTGGTTTCTGTCTTCGTATATCCAAAGGATGATAGCGGAATTGCTGCAATTCCTGAAGCTCCAATCCATTTATGAAAGGTTTGATAGCTGTGGACAATCGTACCACCCCACCTAACTTTATCAAAAATATCATCACCGAAGATCTCCGGTCTGGAAAAGTCCAGGAAGTTATTACCCGTTTTCCTCCGGAACCGAACGGTTATCTGCATATCGGACATGCCAAAGCAATTTGGATTAACTTTGCGCTGGGCGGCGAGTTTGGCGGCAAGACGAATCTTCGCTTTGATGACACGAACCCGGTTAAGGAAGACGTAGAATATGTACAATCCATCCAGGAAGACGTGAAATGGCTCGGATATGAGTGGAATGAGAAACGTTTTGCTTCGGATTATTTTGATGAGATGTACAATCGTGCGGTCTTGTTGATTCAAAAAGGAAAAGCTTACGTTGACGACCAAAGCGCCGACGAAATTCGTCAAATGCGTGGAACGCTGACGGAGCCGGGCAAAAACAGCCCGTACCGTGATCGTTCGGTAGAAGAGAATCTTGACCTGTTCACACGTATGCGTGCAGGCGAATTCAAGAACGGAGAGAAAGTGCTGCGTGCCAAGATTGATATGGCTTCGCCAAACATCAACTTGCGTGATCCAGTAATCTACCGGATTTCACATGCACACCATCACAACACAGGTGACAAATGGTGCATCTACCCGATGTATGCTTTTGCACACCCGCTCGAAGACGCTATTGAAGGTGTGACGCACTCCCTCTGTTCCCTGGAGTTTGAGGATCAACGTCCATTCTATGATTGGGTCATCGCGGAGTGCGAGATGGAGAGTAAACCACATCAATACGAGTTCGGTCGCTTGAATCTGTCTCAGATGGTGACTAGTAAACGGAAGCTGAAGCTGCTCGTCGACGAAGGTCATGTAGATGGATGGGATGATCCACGTATGCCAACAATCTCCGGCCTACGCCGCCGAGGCTATACGCCAGAAGCCATTCGTGATTTCGTATTTGAGACAGGCATTTCCAAGAGCCAAGGGGTTATCGATATTCAAACGCTAGAGCACTTTGTACGTGAAGACTTGAAACTGAAAGCTCCGCGTACGATGGCAGTTCTGCACCCACTCAAGGTCGTGATTACGAACTACCCTGAGGGTCAAGTGGAATGGCTTGAGGCTGAGAACAATGTGGAGAATCCAGAGATGGGTAACCGTCAAATTCCGTTCTCCCGTGAGATTTATATTGAGCAAGATGACTTTATGGAGAATCCGCCGAATAAATATTTCCGTTTGTTCCCTGGCAACGAGGTTCGTCTGAAGCACGCTTACTTTATCAAATGTAACGATGTGATCAAAGATGCAGAAGGTAATGTAGTGGAGATCCATTGTACGTATGATGTGGAGACGAAGAGCGGCAGCGGATTTACAGGTCGTAAAGTAAAAGGAACTATCCACTGGGTGGAAGCGAGCCAAGCTGTACCTGCGGAATTCCGTCTGTACGAGCCATTGATCTCGGCTGAAGCACCGGAAGCAGACAGCGAACCAGAAGTAGTCGTAGCTGGGGCTGAAGCTGAGGTTGTGGAAGAGCAACCGGAGAAAACATTCCTGGATCAACTGAACCCGAATTCGCTTGAGATTGTTCACGGATACGTAGAACAGGAGATGAAAGAGGCGCAGCCTCAAGATAAATTCCAGTTCTTCCGTCACGGCTACTTCAGCGTAGATCCGAAGCATTCCGAGCCAGGTCGCCCGGTATTTAACCGCGTGGTATCACTCAAAAGCTCATTCCAACTGCCAAAAGCATAAGGTTAGTGGATGAAATAAGTGTCTGTTCATCAGCATGTTGGTGAGCAGACAAGTTATAAGATAGAGAAGGGGCATCCTATGTCATGGTCAATCATGATGAAGGGTGCCTTTTTAGTTTTTTAAGGGGGGAGGGGACTAGTTTAGGAATAGTCTGAGGATAGGTATAGGCGAGACTTTTAGCGTCAGCACAAGTGTAAAAATAAGCACGGGTATGGCAATGAGCATAAGAAGCAGAAATAGGTGTATGAGCATGACTGTCAGTACAAACTGAGTATGAGTATGGGAATTAGCGTTAGTACAAGCGGGAAGTGAAAAATGAACATGACCATCAGTACAAATAGAAGCAGATGCATGACCATGAGTATTAGCCAAGCATAAGTATGACCAATCAGTATGAGCGCCAGCACAAACAGAACACGGCTGACCATGACTTTCAGAAACAAGCACAATAATAGGCACAAGCACGACCAAGTGCTCCAGCTTGAGTATAAGCAGAATGTGGTCATGACCATGAGCATGAGCACAAGCCGAACATATCCATGACTATATGAGTCTCAGTATAAGCGCAATCAGAAACATGAGCATGCCCATGCGCATCAGCACAAACATAAAACTTGCGTATGAGGTAAGAGCCTAACGAATCGAGGACGCGCTATTTAAGTGTATTGGGGCGTTCCCACAATGTAACGAATCGTAGACACTTTATTTCGTCGTATGACCTATCTTTTTAGTAATTTAAAGGTCTTTTTCGTGCAATAAGGTTGCTGAGATTCCTTAGCTTTGAAATCTTCTGAAATTGTGGCAAATAAGACGTCTAAGGTTCGTTAGAATTAAAAGCAAGGCTGGGTTGGGAGGAAGGATACACTTAGATGACTTATAAATCGTAATTTGCACCACGTGCAGCTCCTAGCACGCGCTGCCCTGCTTCATGACTAATAAAGGTAAGGGACGATAATGTTACACCGTAACGAAGAGTTTAGCCTTACTACATGTCCTAATCTTTCGTTTTTTATAATGTTAGTTCTACACCAGTAACGAAGAGTTTAACCTTACTCCCCGCCCTTAATCTTTTGTTTGAATGTTTAAATTTTTATTTACACCATAACGGAGAGGACAGAATAAAGCTGGAGAAGCGTAGCGCTCGCCCACAAGCTTTCTGCAAGAAAGCTGCATCGTAAGCATAAGCTATCCCCGGATTTTAACCTTTGAAAAGGGGAATCCAAAAAATCCGGGGGTAACAGCGATCGGAAGATTGTTCTGTCATCGGAGTGATCCAGTGTAACTTTCGAGCTTATTCAACCTTTGCCAACAAAAGATTAACCATCACCCATTTCCGTCAACACAACAGGCTGATATCCATTCCGCCGATTAATCAGCCACATGATGGCGAAGCCTGCGGCACCAATCAGCGAGAAGAATACTCCGATGTTGTACATAAGTTCAGCACCGAAGCTCTGGAACAACCAGCCGCCAAACAAACCTGCGATGACGCCGGATAGACCGCCCCATGCCATCGTGTAGACGGCTTGACCAGAGGACCGATACGGTCTAGGAATAAACAGCATCGTGAGCTGTGTGCCTACATAGAAGTATCCACCGAAGGTAATGGAGTGCATCAGTTGAATGAGCACCACCTCAATTGGAAGGGTAGACTCAGCCATCAACTGCCAACGGATGGCGAACAGCAGACTAACCAGGACAAGCGAGGCGAGCAGGAAGCTCATCTTTCTTTTCAGATATCGATCCAGCAGTAAGAAGACCCCGACTTCCAGAATGGAAGACGTGAAGATCGCCCAGCCGACCATCTGTTTGTTGCCGCCCATCTCCGTAATATAGAGCGACATGAAAGTGCTATTCATCGCATTAGGCACGGATACAAGAACGCCAAGTCCAATGAATGCCATGAAATAGGGATTGAACATCACCTTACCGAATCGGCGGAATGTGACCACAGGCGTATCCGAAGCGATTGGTTGTCTGGGCAGAAATACGGAAAATGCAAAGGCAACGATGATCATACACGCGAAGACGATGGATACACTGCCTATGCCAAGTCGGTCAATTAACGGCCCGGCCGCCACCGCAGTCAGAGCCCACCCTAAGGAGCCCCAGAGACGGAAGGAACCAAACTTTTGCGAGGTACCGTCAATGTATCCAAGGATCAAACTATTGGTTTGAGCGAATAACGGACTTTGAAAAAAATAGAAAACGATCATGGCTGTATAGATCCAGGCATAGGTAGGTGCATGAAAGACAGCTTGAGAGAACACAAATGTGCCTCCCATCATAATCATCAGAATAATACGGATATTACGCGATTTATCGCTCCAGAATCCCCAGAACGGATTGGCAAACAAGGAGACAAACGGGCCGATCGCCATGAGGCTACCGATCTCTAATTTGGTCATACCAATCTCTTGCAAGTATAATTGCAGAAATCCGGCGAAGATGGAGATTGCTCCATAGATGAAGAAATTATATAGTTTCAGCGAGACCAAAGAGGGATTGCCTCTTCCGGGTGCATATTTATCCAATAGAGCCATTCCTTTCAGAATCATATTGTTCAATGTATCATTTGTTGTATGGGGTTTCAATGTATAGACTAAAAGCTACTTTTCCTTATCAAGCTTCGAAAATAATAGCACTGGAGGAGATCGTCGTGAATACAACGGATTGGACGGGTATCATTTTGGCAGGTGGGCAATCTAGGCGTATGGGATCGAACAAGGCACTATTATCGGTGAAGGGTTCGACGTTGCTTAGCCAAATCGCTAGTTCAATGATACCGGAAGTCGCCCGCATCATAGTTGCGGGTGGCTCTCATGTCGCCACATATGCAGAACTGGGCTATGAATGTGTTCAGGATCAATATCCCGGCAAAGGACCACTCGCTGGATTGCACGCAGCACTGCAAGCTTCGGACACGAATTGGAATCTCGTATGCGCTTGTGATATGCCATTGCTTAAACCTTCCTTTTTCGCAGGCATGAAGCAATTGGCTGAATCCAGCGATCCACATTCAGTCATTGTGCCACGAATATCGGGACGTGTTCATCCGCTTGCCGGTGTATATCACAGGCGTGTGCTTACAGAACTTACGCAGTGCTTAGACCAAGATCGGTTACGAGTCACAGGTTGGTTGGAGGAAATGAACCCCCTCTATATCGACGTGCAAGAACTGGAAAGCGTAGGTGTTCACGATGCGGTAGTGCAGCTAAGCAATGTGAACACACCAGAAGAGTACCAGTCTATTCGGAATCATGAACGTTAATTGTACCACTTAGCTCCGACATAACCTGTGATCTTTTAGAGGTTGTTCAAAAAGTCCGCTTTTGATTACGAAGTGCATCTTTACCGCCTTATCGCCCCCTGCTTCGTCACTTTCCCTTGACGTACCCCGGTACGCCTGCGGAAAACTTCTTGGCTTGGAACGGAAAATTTTCAAAATCTGCGTTCTTCGGAGTTTTCAGGCACGCCCTAATCGATTCCGTTCACGCTTGAAATCGCGCTGGAAGAATCGAGCGGAGCACTGCGGTTTTTTTTCAAGGTAGAGTTGCGATATTGGAGTGGGCTTTCACCTGTCCAACGTTTGAACTGCCTGCTGAAATGAGACAGATGGGTATACCCAAGCTTCCATGCAATTTCCCCTAGGGATAGCTCCGGTTGTTCGATGAGAACTTTGGCTTCCTGTAATTTAAGGCTTGATAGATATGCGCGCGGTGCTCGTCCGTATACTTTACGGAAGATCTGCAGACCATATCCTGGGCTGATCCCGAACGAAGCGATAATTTGCTCCACCTTTATCGTAGATACGTTGCCATCCTTATTTCTTAGCTGAGCGTGAAAAGCCTGCTTAATCGCTTCTGCAATCGCCCCTGCATAGTGCATAGCCGTCGGTGCGGGTGTATTGGGCGCAGATCCAGACATCGTAGAGACGGGTTCACGATCGGCTGTCTGGGACAAGAGTGCAAATAACTCAAACATCCGTGCCTGCATCATAAACTTATCTGTCGAAGTATAAGCCTCCGTTTGTTTAATCATGCCCATCCAGCTCTCCAGGATAGCGCGCATTTTCAGATTGTCCGGTGTGCCTGCCTCGTAGATTCGACTGTGTCTGGACATCAATTTTAATATAAATACAGGATCGTCCACATTAAAGTGAGCGCTAAAATAAGTCATGCCTGTGGTAGAGACACATTGATTCGTATGTTTGTATCCCGGAGGAATTAAGAGAATGTCGCCTTCTTCTACCAGATGTCTATATCCATGAATGATACTCTCTTGGGTGCCTTCCAGTATGAGCAGAAGCTCAAAGCCTGGGTGTGACTCCTCTGGCATCATCCAGCCCATCTGCACCTGCTGGCTATGTGCGCCGTAAAGCTTGATGTTGCAATCGATAATCGGCAGCCAGTGTGCCATCAGGTGTTGCGGCATTTCTCGAAGCTGTAATTTAGTTTCCATAACGTCACCTCGGAAAAGGGTAAAAACAACTCGCTTTGTACAATCGGCACCCTTAGTATACTTCATTATAATCAGTTTAACCCAGATATTCATAATCATTGGATTCTGGTAAGAAGTAGGGATAGCCTGCATATATAGTACACGGTTATTACTAGATATGTAAACGTTATCATTCTCAGAATCACGAATTGCCTGTTGGATATGTGGAGCATTGCCTTAATTGCTTTAAGTGCATGTTCAAAAGCGGACTTTTTGAACGACATCTTTAACGGAAGTAACATATTTTTGCCATCAGAAGGAGAAATTACAATGGACAAGTTATTATACGGTGTAGCTTACTACGATGAATATATGCCTTATGAGCGATTAGACCAGGACATTCAGATGATGAAGGATGCAGGAATTAACGTGGTACGTATTGCAGAATCTACCTGGAGCACGCATGAACCACAGAACGGAGTGTTCGATTTCTCTTCAGTGGATCGTGTTCTGGATGCGATGCATCAGGCGGGGATTCGGGTTATTGTAGGCACGCCAACGTATGCGGTTCCGACGTGGATGGTTAAGGAACATCCGAATGTGCTTGCAACAACGGTGCAAGGACAGGGAAGATACGGCGCACGTCAGATCATGGATATTACGAATCCAACCTATCTGTTCTATGCTGAGCGGATCATCCGCAAGTTGATCTCCAGAGTGAGCAAACATCCAGCCGTTATTGGATATCAGACCGATAATGAGACCAAACACTACAACACAGCTGGGGATAACGTACAGTTGCAGTTCGCCAAATATATGCGAGGCCAATTCAGCTCCTTGGACGAGCTTAATAAAGAGTTTGGACTCGACTATTGGAGTAACCGGATTAATAGCTGGGAGGATTTCCCTTCAGTTGTAGGTACGATCAATGGTAGTCTCGGTGCTGAGTTTGCGAAGTTCCAGCGTAAGCTCGTGACAGACTTCTTGGCCTGGCAGGTTGGCATTGTGAATGAATACAAGCAGGAGGGGCAGTTCGTTACTCAAAACTTTGATTTTGAATGGCGTGGATACTCCTACGGTATTCAAGGAGATGTAGATCATTTTGCCGCATCGAAGGCTTTTGACATCACCAGTGTAGATATCTATCATCCGTCTCAGGATGATCTGACCGGAATTGAAATCTCGTTCGGCGGCGACGTTGCACGTTCAACGAAACAATCCAATTATCTGGTGTTGGAGACGGAAGCTCAGGCATTCTGGCACTGGGTTCCATATCCGGGACAACTCCGCCTTCAGGCGTTCAGCCATCTAGCTTCTGGTGCGAATATGGTTGCGTACTGGCATTGGCATTCTATACACAATTCATTCGAGACGTACTGGAAAGGATTGCTTAGCCACGATTTTGAACCTAATCCGGTATACGACGAGGCCAAATCGATAGGCAGTGATTTTGCCAGACTCAGTCCACAGCTCGTGAATATGAAGAAGACCAACCGTGTGGCTGTTCTGTTTAGCAATGAGGCATATACCGCGATCAAGTGGTTCGGATTCAACTTTACCAGTGATAAGAACTATAACGATGTTGTGCGCTGGATGTACGATGAACTGTACAAAATGAATATTGGGTGTGACCTCATCGATCCATCCGTGGAAAGTTATGAAGGATATGATGTCATCATCGTGCCTGCACTATATGCTGCATCCGATGCTCTGCTGGAGAAGCTGAATCAATTCGTTCAGGATGGAGGCCATGTCGTATACTCCTTCAAGAGTGGGTTCACCAATGAACATGTGAAGGTTCGCTCGACCCGTCAACCGGGAATCATCAGCGAAGCGTGCGGAATTAACTACAGTCTCTTCGTTGAGCCGAAAAATGTTGCGTTGCGAGATGACCCTTTTGCCGTAGGAGAAGAGCAGAACCAGATCCACACCTGGATGGAACTCATTACACCGACCACAGCAGAGGTGCTGGCATGGTACGATCACCCGCACTGGGGACAATACGCTGCAATTACTCAGAACAGCTATGGTCAAGGAAAAGCAACCTATGTGGGATGCTTCACTAGCTCGGCGGTCATCCAGAAGGTGCTGGAGCGTGTGATGAAAGAAGCAGGCGTATGGGGGACGGATCAAGAGTTAGCTTTCCCAATCATCGTCAAGACAGGTGTGAATGAACAAGGCAACACCATCCGTTATTGTTTCAATTATTCCGATCAGCCTATTTCCTTCGTGCACGCACAGGAAGGCGGAACCGAGCTTCTTTCCGGAAATGCGGTAGATAAAGGTCAGACGATTGAACTGGAGCGGTGGGGAATTCAGATTATCGAGCAACAAGGGTAGCTAGCACGCCGCATAATAATTGAAAACAAAAGACCAAGACGCCCTCGGCAATATGCTGGGGCGTTTGTCTTATTTTTGCTTGGGAGTGGGCGCCGTGTTAACCGAACTTTATCGCAAGCTTACAGATCCGTTTAAACGTAGCATCCGCAACAAATTAATTCTCACGATGGCACTGCTTGCCGTGCTACCTGTCATTGTCATGACGGCGATGGCTGCGGAGAATACTCGTTCTTCCATGGAAGAGGAGATTATGCAAACGAACCGCGCTAATATGAACTGGGCTTCGATCTATCTGGGCGAGCAATTCGCCCGCATGAATAATATCGTCTACTCCATCCAGATCAGTGATGAGGTTCACCAATACCTTGCATTGAATAAGGATGCTTCGGCGGCAAGTCGGTTTGATGAGCAAAAATCCATGTTCAATATGTTAAACAGTGTCTATTACTCCGCTGGAAATTATGTATTTGGTGTGGAACTGTATTTGAAGGAATTAGATACGTTGTTCACCTTCAACTCGATGGAGAGCCGAATCAAAACCGTTACACAAATTCCGAAGGGGTATCGTGAGCTTTTTGATCAGCATAAGGACTTTACCATCATCAATGATGAGAGTGACCCGGATAAGTTTCATATGACTCGTAGCATGAACCGGTTTGAAGATCAGGAACAGATTGGGGCAATCAGTCTTGAAGTGAAATGGGCTGAATTCAATCAAACACTGGAGCTACTCGACACTCGGGGAGATTATTCGGTGTACATTGCAGATCGGTCAGGGGCAATTCTCTATCAGCCTGACCGCACGCAACCGCCATATACGGAAGCGCTGCAACAAGTAACGAAGTCTACCAATGAGTCGGGATTAATTCGCACAGCCAACGCGTACGTATTTTATAACTCCATTGAGCCATCGGGGCTACGTCTTATTAAAGTTGTGCCTGCCCATGTCATTAATGAGAGCGCGCTAGAAACGATGAAATACGGACTTGTGGTGGGCGGACTGGCGGCTGCATTTTCTATTGGGATTGCAGTTTTAGTAGCATGGCGCACCTCGAAACCGATTGTTAGATTGGCCAATGCCATGAAGGGCATTCGGCTTATTAAGGATAAAGAGGTGGTTCGCAGTGGAAGGGTGGATGAGATTGGGCTGCTGGAGAAAAATCTCCATGGCATGGCGAGCCGCATCCGTGAGCACATTCGGGATAATTATTTAATGAATTTAGAGAAACAGACCGCGGAGCTCAAAGCGTTGCAATCACAGATCCATCCTCATTTTCTCCAAAATACATTACAGATGATCGGCGGCATGATTTATTCACAGAAACCGGAGGACAGCTACAGAGTCATTCGTGCATTAAGCGAGATGTTCCGTTATATCGTCAGAGCCCCGGATGGTCTTGTGCCGCTACAATCCGAATTAGACCAATTAGAGCACTATATGTTGATTCAGAAACAACGATTCGCGAGCAAGCTGGAATACCGTCTGGAGATCGATGGCGTCATAGGTGACTGTTACATTCCTAAGCTATCCCTACAGCCTATTGTGGAGAATGCTTTTGTCCATGGTTTGGAGAAGAAGCAGGGAGAGTGGAAACTGAGCGTAGAGGTGATTCGTGAGCAAGATGAAGTGCTTATCCGAATCAGTGACAATGGCGTAGGGATCGATCAGGACAAATTAAGCGAGATGCAATCAAGACTGTCCAGGATGTCTCAACAGGGAGATCGTGTCTGGAGCACAGGTACAAGCATTGGTCTTGTGAATGCTGCGTCACGAATCGTAATGAATTTCGGGCCTGCGTATGGCATGAGAATTGAAAGTGAACAAGGACAGGGCACGAGAGTGATGATCCGTATTCCCTGTTCAACAGGAGGCGAACGCTGATGAGTAAGGGGCAAATGCAGTATAAAGTGTTGCTCGTGGACGACGAGCCGTGGAATCGAGATATTTTACGTAACCTGGGGGCGTGGGCAGAGCTTGGCATGATCGTAGCTGGTGAGGCGGAGGACGGTCAGGAGGCGCTACATTTAATTGGACAGCTTCAGCCTCATATTATCATTACGGACATGCGAATGCCCGGTACAGACGGTGTAGAGCTGCTACAGACGTTAAGTGCACAGTATCCGATGATTAAAGTGATTGTGGTCAGTGGGTATGACGATTTCAATTATGCGAAGCATGCGATCCGTCACCGCGCGGCAGATTATTTATTGAAGCCTGTGAATCCAGAAGAGTTAAATGCCGTATTAGCCAAGTGCTTACGCGAACTGGAAAAGACAGCATACGGGCCTGAATCCTGGGAGGCGTATTCGTCGGCCTTTGCTAGTGAGTTTTCGGTATTTCAACATCAGCTTCGGCTGCGCTTCAACGATCTGAATGCTGCAGGGCTTCAAGAATTGTTCCAGCAGTTGGAGAACACATTGGAGGTTACAGGGATTCACAGACCTCAGCAACTAGGGAGAATCGTATACGAATTGCAGACGTTGCATACAGAGCTTTGTGTAACCAATGCGTTGTGTGAGCAGCATTCATCCTCAGCTGTGTTGCCACCTGCCCATATTCTATCCTCCATCTCGACTGCTGTGGAATGGGTGGCTGCTTCTTATGAGCATGCGTTGGAGCAATTGATTGCACAGCGCAAATTCAAGAATCGGTTGAATCTGGACGAAGTGAAGCAATACATTGAGCAGCATTGCATGGAGCTCATTACATTGGAGCAGCTTGCACAGATCTTTTTTGTCAGCAAGGAATATATGAGTAAGGTGTTCAAGCGGGAATATGGCGTGAATGTGAGTGATTATATCGTACAGCTGCGTATGGCGAGAGCCAAAGAGTGGGTGCTAGATGACCAGATTCCGTTCAAACATATCGCAGAAATGACGGGATATGAGGACGTATCATACTTTTACCGTGTATTCAAAAAACATTTTGGGCTATCGCCTGGTGAGATGCGTAAGAGTCATACGAACTCATTCGACTAATACATGCCGTACACTCGTGTTTCTAGAATCGTGACTTGGATTAAGGTTTAAAATAATCCAATCCATGAGTCTAATTTTGTCCAATGAAGCGCTTTCATTTAGTGGTATATAATAATCCCATGAAAGACAAACCAGTCACACCGGGAGGTCATAAGAGATGAAGATATGGAAAAGCGTAGCGAGTGCGGTTCTGGTAAGCGTTCTGCTGGCAGGTTGCGGCTCCAATGCGGGTACAGATAGTTCGGAGGGAGGCACTGCAGCAGGAAGCACCGTTTCACTCAAAATATTCGTCGCACAACCACGGCTGAAAGAACATTACGATAAATATATAGAACAGTTCAAAGCCAAGGAAAAAGCGGAGAAAAATATTGAAGTGAACGTGCAACTGGAGATGCCGCCAGCAGATAATGCAGCTCAAATTCTCAAAACACGTCTTGCCTCCAATGATGCACCAGACGTATTCGCCCTTCATGCTGTGAACGAGATTCCACCGTTCAGTAAGGCAGGGTACTTGGAGGATCTATCCGGGCAACCATTCGTGGATAAACTGCTCGATTCAGTTAAGCCATCGGTTACTGATTCAAGTGGAAAAGTCGTAGCCGTACCTTTGGAAACGCTATCTTGGGGATACCTCTATAACAAGGATATTTTCGAAGAGCAAGGGTTGGAGGTACCAACGACTTTAACCGAGATGAAAGCAGTGGTAGAGAAGCTGAATTCAGCAGGTATTACACCATTTGAACTTTCCTACAAAGAGGCTTGGGTTCCTCAGCTCTTCCTGCCACTTACGGTAGGCGCGCTGTCACAGACGGATCACAAAGATTTCTTAGATAAAATGAATCAGGATCAAGGCTCATTCTCGGACATGAAGGCGATCTTCGATATCTTCGATCTGGTTACAGCCAATGGTACGGAAAGAGCGCTGGAAGTAGGACCAGACGATGCAGCGGCAGCCTTTGCAACAGGCAAAGCAGCAATGTGGGTTCAAGGACCATGGTATGCAGAGACGATCTTGAAGTCTAACCCGGATATGAACTTTGGTGTGGCACCAATGCCGATTGACGACAACCCGGACAATACAAAGATTAACCTGAGTACATCCACTTCACTAGCGGTATCCTCTTCAAGTAAGAACAAAGAAGTGGCGCTCGATTTTGTAAACTATGTGCTCGATGACAAGGATTCCAGCGGCTTCTATGAAGCCTTGAAGTTCAACCCTGTGGCTAAGATTCATGACTTCAAGAGCTTCCCTTGGGTTGACGATGCGCTGAAATATGTGAATGAAGGCAAAGCTTATCAAGATCCGGCTGTTCCTCAAGCGGTCAAAGATGAGTCTGGTAAAGTACTGCAAGGTTACTACTCCGGTCAGTTGAATCAGCAGCAGGTTATTGATGCACTCGACAAGGCATGGAAGTCATACAACAAAGTCAACAAGTAAGGAGCTGCGAGTAACTTAGTACCCGCTATGGTTGACAAAATCTCCGCTGTACTAGGATTTTGTCAACAAACTTAGCGGCACTATATTTCCTCGAAGTCTCTAAGCAGATGAAACGGCTGGCAGAACGCACTTCGTTCCCCCGTTCACACTAAGTCTGTTTATAGAGGTTGTTCAAAAGCTGAAAACCGCCTTTTTGAACACGCACTTATAGTAAAAGGGGGAGATTCTATGGCTACGAATGTGTTCAAGAAGTATCTGTCATTGCTCGCGTTCACTGCGCCTGCCTTTGTCATTTATGCGATATTCCTGCTGATCCCGACATTTAGCGGTATGTTTTATAGCTTGACGGACTGGAACGGACTTAATCGGGATTATAGCTTCATTGGTCTAAGCAATTTTATCGAACTGTTTAAGGAAGACCCAGACTTTCTGAATTCCTTGTGGTTCACGATGAAGTATGTGGTGTTTATGCTTATTCTGCAAAATGGGATCGCGTTGCTGCTCGCCGTGTTCATTGAGACACGGACACGTAGCAAAGGATTGTTCCGAACGTTGTTTTTCATGCCAAACATGATTAGTACAATCATCAGTGCCTTTATGTGGACATTCATATTCTCCCAAGTGCTGCCGCAACTTGCTGAGAAACTTGCGTTCTCTCTGCTGGATCAGCAATGGCTGGGGGATCCCAAGGTCTCCTTTTACTCCATCATTATCGTGTCGCTCTGGAATGGTGTGGGGTACATGATGATCATCTATCTTGCAGCATTGCAAGGTGTGCCGAAGAGTCTGAAGGAAGCTGCCACGATCGATGGAGCGAATGCATTCCAGGTGCTGCGTAATGTGGTCATGCCGATGATTACTCATGCGATAACGATCTGTTTCTTCCTGACACTGAATGGTGCCTTCAAAGTGTTTGAAGTGGTATATGGTCTGACAGGTGGCGGCCCGGGTAGAGCCACACAGGTTATTACGATGAACATCTATGAAGAGGCATTCTCCAATAACTTCAGGTATGGATATGCAAGTGCCAAATCGGTTGTGCTATTCATCATCGTTCTGATCTTCACATTGATTCAGATTACGGTGATGAAGAAGAAAGAGGTGGAAGCATGAGGATACAACGACTGAACAGCTATCTCATCCGACTGCTGCTTATCATAGGTTCTCTCTTCGCGATGCTGCCGATCTATATGGCTGTGGTGAACTCGTTCAAGACACAAGGCGAGATGTTCCAATCTTTTATCGCACTGCCGACCACGCTGCACTGGGAGAATTATGCGGACGCATTTACCAAAATCAATCTGCTGCACAGCTCCATGAACTCGGCAATTGTCTCATTTCTTGGCATCGGCGGCATTGTACTCACAGCCTCCATGGCTGGATACAAGCTGTCACGAACATCAGGCCGACTCAGTAACATTATCTTCTTCCTGTTTGTAGCATCCATGCTGGTTCCGTTTCACTCGATTATGATCCCGCTGACACGGATGGCGAGAGGACTTTCAGTTCAGGGCAGCACGTATGGGTTGGCTCTGATCTACATTGGACTTGGCGTTAACATGGCAATCTTCCTCTATCACGGGTTTGTGAAGTCAATTCCGCGGGAATTAGAGGAGTCTGCACAGATGGATGGATGTAATGAGTTCCAGACATTCTTTCAGATCATTTTCCCGTTATTATTACCGATCACGGTAACTATTGCGATATTGGATTTCCTCTGGATATGGAATGATTTCTTGTTACCTTTGTTGATGCTCACCGATGTGAATAACTACACGCTCATTTTGTCCACGAATATGCTGTTTGGCGAATACAACAAGGAATGGCCGCTAATTCTATCTTCCTTGGTGTTAACCGCAATTCCCGTCATTCTGATCTATGCTTTCTTCCAGAAGTTCATCATGGAAGGGATTGCTGAGGGTGCAGTAAAAGGATAAGCGAGAGAAGACTAAACGAGGAGCAGATGTAAGAGACAAGGAACAGAGAATGCAGAATACAGAGCAAAGGATATAAAGCAGAGATTCTAAAATATATTCAAAAGCCGCCAAGATTAAGAGCGAATTCTCGCTCCGTTCTTGGCGGCTTTTGAATTTACTTTTCAAGAGAAGTGAGTAACTCACGTACAGTTTCTGCAAGAATGCTCAGTCCCTGTTCCATCTGCTCTGGCGTGCAATACGCATAAGACAGGCGAAGATGCTCTTGATCGAGACGGTTGTACAGGTATCCCGGGTGGATAAGTACACCACGATCCAAGCAGATTTGGAAGAGTCGTCTAATGGAGAGGGGAGCACAAGTCAATTTCAGCCAGATATAGAACCCACCACGAGGTATATTCCACTGAGCAAGTTCACCTAAATATCGTTGCAGCAGCTCCAACATACAGTCACGGCGGTTGCGTAACTCAGGTCGTAGACGATCCATGTGCCGCTCGTGATATCCGTCAGCAAACCATAGCGCAGCAGCTTCTTGTGCCAGCGAGCTTGTCCCATAATCCGTCTGCATCTTAATATCTGCGAGCCGGCGAATGACAGGTTCCGGGCCGATCAACCAGCCAAGCCGCAGACCGGGACTGACTGCTTTTGACAGCGTGCCCATATGCAGTACGCGCCCCTCTCGATCTAACGCCTTCAGTGGCTTAGGGACAGGCTCATCCAGCCATAGATCCGTGTATGCGGCATCTTCCAGAATGGAGATTCCAGTTGTGTATGCCGTAGCCAGCAGCTCTTCACGGCGCTGTGCGCTCATCAGATTGCCCGTTGGGTTGTGGAAGCTAGGAATCGTATAGAGGAGCGGAAAATGACCTTGCTTGAGTGCTCGATTGGACGCCTGGCTCAATTCAGCAAGCTGTATGCCTTCGTCGTCTAAAGGAATGCCGCCCATCTTCAGTCCGGCAGACTGAAAAGCATGGATCGAATACAGATACGAGGGTTTCTCCAGTAAGACCGTTGCTCCCCTTGGAAGCAGACCTACAGATACGAGATTCAGTGCCTGAATGGAACCGGATACGATCAAAATGGATGCCGGTGAGGCTTGAATGTCATGAACCTTCTGTAAATACGCAGACAGCGCAATACGTAGCTCCAGACTACCTTGTGGCTCCAAATAATTCAGGCTATGGGAGCGACGGGATAAGGTGTGCAAAATCTCGTTGAATTCGTCATGTGGCATAAGCTCTGGAGCCAGTTCACCTGTACCAAGGCGGATGATGCCTGGCTCAAATTCAGATCGGTTAATCTGCTGCACTTCTGGGAGGTTAGGATAATAAGAGCCCTCCTCAGAGGCTTCTTCCCAATTGGGCACTTCCCGAGTAGGTAGAGCGTTCCAGTCCAAGCTGCATACATACGTACCACCGCCATGCCTACCCTCAATCATACCTGCGGCCGTCAGATTATCCAGCGCACTGACAAGTGTGCTGCGATTAATACCCATAGACTCGGCTAAGGTTCGCTGGGAAGGCAAGCGGGTTCCCGGAGCCCACTCGCCACTCGTAATTTTCTGGCGGATGTACAGTTCGATTTGTTGATACAGTGGCAAGGGTTGTGAGGGATCGGGCTTCCAGTCCATGCTTGACCACGAATCAGAACGTTTCACTTCGTTGTAACCTCCATTATGTGCATGAATTCATCGTTCGCATCGTTATGGACACTATAACATTTGGTTGGCTTACATACCATCCAAGTGGTTGGTTACGTCGAGTTCATCCTCCTTTACTATAGATACAGACTAAGGGGGAGAACATATGGGGGTTTTTATACACGCGATTATATTGGCATTTGGATTGATTTTGCCGCTGGGCGTTCAGAATGTATTTATTTTTAACCAGGGGATGCTGCAACGTAAGTTTTCGAACGCTTTACCCGCCATCATAACTGCAGCCATTAGTGATACCTTATTAATTGGCGCAGCGGTTGGGGGTGTATCCCTTATTTTGTTGCAATGGCCTTTGCTGACGAGTGTATTGTATGCGGGCGGCAGTTTATTTCTGTTGTATATGGCGTGGGGCATGTGGAAGTCAGCGAGCACTGCGCATGAATCAGGGAGTGTGTTGTCCGCAGGTCAGCAAATTGCATTTGCAGCCTCGGTATCCCTGTTGAACCCACATGCTTTATTAGATACGGTGGCTGTTATCGGCACGAGTTCACTTCAGTATGACGGCATGGAGCGATTTTATTTTGCCTTAACGACAGCAGTGGTATCCTGGGTATGGTTTTTGGGATTAGCGGGGGCAGGCAGAGGCATAGGGCGCTTAGATCGCACAGGACGCATGAGTGTGATGTTCAATCGAATCTCAGTTGTCATCCTGGTTGGTGTGGCGGGTATGATGCTGTGGAAGCTGCTTCAATTGTTATAAAAATAACATCTTTCATTGTTCAACATGTCAGGCTTGATATGTTATTCAACCTAATAATACGAAGAAGCTGTCCCGTAAGTCATGAATATGACGGGGACAGCCCTTTTGGCGTACTAACATCCACTCAAAGAGGTTGCCGCCGCTAGATGGAACTTAATCTGCTTTTAACAGCATGGATTCAATAAATACCTTCAACTCATAGCTTGTATGATTCAATCGTTCAATAACATCACTAAATTCCGTCACAACTTCCGCTTGGTTGCTGCTGGATTGTGCGATAGATGTAATCTCATTTTCCATGTTCTTCATGGATTGCTGTACCTCACGTAGCGAACGTTCGATGTTGACCGTTGCTTCTTTGGTTCCGGCAGATAGTTTACGTACTTCGGATGCAACCACACCGAATCCTGCGCCCATATGACCTGCTCGTGCGGCTTCAATAGCGGCATTGAGACCAAGCAGATTTGTTTGTTCAGAAATTTCTCGGATGAATGATGCTACCTTAGTAACCTCGCCCGAATTCTGTACCGCCTGCCTGGTGTTGTCCAATATTTGAGAAGAGGATGCTGATAATTGCTGGGACTGGGCGGCTACGGTCTGCACCATATCTTGAAGTCTGCCGCTGATGTCCGTAATCAGTTGGGTGAAATGCTCCAGCTTTTCTTCGTTTTTGAGCGAGAAACCGATGGCAAAGGAGCCTACAATTGTCCCGTTCTCGTCTCGAAGTGGTGTAGCTGAAGAGTTAATCGTTGTGCCATAGAATTCCTCGGGAATTCGGTTAGCTGACGTTTCCCCATGGATCAATGCGCGGCGGAGAGTGGGGTCTTCTAATGAGATCGGATCACCCGCTCGAATGCCCAGGTCACAATCTTCACTCGCAACGTAATACACAAATTTCTCGGTATCCGTTACGGCGAGCATCAGATCGTCTTTGAGAAACATAACTTTGAAATAAGGACAGGCTGCTACAAGGGCATCAACAATATTCAATTTGGTCAACTCCTACATGATGTCTGATATGTTTGGTTTGCGTTGCTACGTTATCACCTTAGATCATGAAGCTATGTAATAGGCTAAACGTATAATTAACTTTATCATAAAGATTTGAAACAGGGCCGATATTGGTGAGAAAGAAAAGTTACCTACAAATAAGAGATACATGCCTTAATGAGAGTATATGTACTAAAAAAAAGCCCAGAGATTCTCTCTGGGCAGTGTAATCGTGTTAATTTACATATTCGATATAGTTAAGCAGTGCAAATGACAAGAGCGAGTACATACGTTATAGACTCTCGATGTGCTCAGTATACTCAATGTGCTCGATCTACTCGATGGACGCAATGTACTCACTGTAGATGTTTGGAGCAGGTTGAACTCCCTGCCCTGTGTTCCAGAATAGATCTATAGCCCTTACCCACCAATCTGAGACATCCGTCTCGCTGTTGGTGTATGACTTTGCATTTTGCGTTCCAGTGCCATAGCCATCTCATGGTTCTTGGGTTTGGTGCCGAGTGCTTTGAGGAAAAGAGCAGCCATCGCCGCAGGGTCATCGACAAAGCGCCGCACGTTATACTCATCTGACCAATATAAGCAGGCTTTGATATGCCCATCTGCGGTCAGACGCAGACGATTGCAGTTATCACAGAAATGGTCACTTACCGGATGAATCAATCCGAAAGTACCTTGTGAGCCTGAAATTTTCATATTCCGTGAGGGTCCGTTCCCGGCAGGGCCTTCGGTTTGATCCACCGTCCATCCAGCCTCTGCGCAGACATCCGTGACAGCTTCGAGTGGCAAATAGGATTTGCGCCACGAGTCGGAAGCATGTCCGATCGGCATGTATTCGATGAATCGAACATGAAGTGGCTGGTCAAGGGTCAGTGCGATGAAGTCTTTGATTTCATCATCATTAATACCTTTCATGAGTACCACATTCAGCTTAATCGGTTCGAGCCCAACGTTCGTGGCTGCCTCAATGCCTTTCAGCACCTTGTTCACATCACCGCCACGGGTAATCATGGAGAAGCGGTCAGCTCGCAAGGAATCCAGACTGATATTAATTCGGTTCAATCCAGCATCCTTCAGCGCCTGAGCCTGCTTGTCCAGCAGCAATGCATTGGTAGTCAAAGCAATATCTTCAATTCCGTCAATGGCGGAGATCATAGCGACGAGCTTGTGCAGGTCTTTGCGTACTAATGGTTCACCACCGGTTAAGCGCACTTTGCGCATACCCATAGGAGCCAGCACTCGAAGTACCTGAGCAATTTCTTCATAGCTCATTATTTCATCATGGGGGGCGAATTCCATGCCCTCGGCTGGCATGCAGTATACACAACGCAAATTACAGCGGTCCGTAACAGAAATACGGATATAGTCATGTATTCTGCCAAATGAGTCCTGGAGCATTTCCATGCAGACCACCCTTTCATCCTCTCAGATTGGAGTTACAACATGCTAACCAAAATAAATGCGACAAATTCAAAAAGAACAGTTGCATCAAATTTTAGCTATTTCTCCAATCCGCGTCAATGATGACGTCGGATGATAGCATTCGTTTTGCGACGGTAAAAGGGGGCTAATCTATTGCGCGGAACTTGTTTCCGGATGCTTCTTATACCATTCATTGGCTTCGCGAAGCACCTGTTCTCCGCCAGCTTCCATGAATTCCTTCACAAAGGTATCGAAACTCTCCACAGGCTGATCGCCGGTGATGATGGAGATGTATGCTTTGTCCCTCATACTGATTAAGTCAGATGAATATTGAATTAGGGCAGGGGTGGCCACCTCTAAATGATTATAGATGCCGCCCTTTTCCAGTCCTACAGATGCCGCCCACTGTTCACGTTCCCCTATGGAGCCACCGGGAACCGTCATGCCGATACTGGACCCGATTGTGTTGATATAATTCTCCATTCGGTTATACGGAGGGAGAAGGTGGAACGTATTTGTGGATGTACCATCCCAGTCCCAGTGCTTCCCTTGAACGCCATACTCCATTCTGATCTGCTCATGCGGATCAGGATTGGCACTGACGTAGTCTAGAATTTCCAGAATTTTTTCAAGTTTACCGGGCTCCGTTACCGTCTCAGCTCCAATGGCAATAAAGTTCATGAGCAGGTTGTTGCCCTTTGAGCCACTAAGTCCATCCGGGCCAACGACAGGGGAACCAAATACCACCTTGGCATCTGCGTTCTTTTGTTGAAGTTCATAGACATTGAACGAAGCTGCCATCGGGGTTTCTTCGCCTTTTTCGTTCAGGATGTTGTAATCGCCCGCTTGAGTCCAATGATAATAGTTGCCCATGGAGGTCATTCCAATTTTACCGTTAATAAAAGCATGAGATAGATGCTTGTAGCCGCCTTTATTTTCGCCGGTGATAAACTCTGGGTCGATAATGCCGTCCCGGTACCATTGTTGCAGATAAGTTAAGGCTTGCTTCATCTCAGGCTCCAAAGCGCCGATGACCAGTTGATTATCTTTCAGATTAAA
Source organism: Paenibacillus sp. MER 99-2 (assembly GCF_023714095.1). Lineage (NCBI taxonomy): Bacteria > Bacillati > Bacillota > Bacilli > Caryophanales > Paenibacillaceae > Paenibacillus > Paenibacillus sp. MER 99-2. The sequence continues at coordinate 621,398 of NZ_JAMAUZ010000003.1, forward strand.
ATATAGCTGCTCGGTAAAAACAGTCTGCCCAAAAGCGCCAAACACCACATTCATACCTTCCTTGGACAAACCATATGTATCCTGTTTACCATTACCGTCGGGATCACCTTTGGCGAAGGCATACAGAACGGTTTCTAACTCATCCAAAGTTGTGGGCGTGTCTAGTCCAAGCCGCTCCAGCCAGTCTGCTCGATAGACGATAGGGGTTCGGTAAATATTGGTCTCATTGATAACTGGAATACCGTATAAGCTGTTATCTATTTTACCGTACTCGAAGTACCGGGGATCATAATCCCGGATACGCTTCACAAGATTAGGCGCATGTTGCTCAAGCACATCTTGGGGGATTTTCGCGAGCACTCCTTGTGACTGATATTTAAGCAGATCATGGGGCTGCCTAATTCGGAACAGATCCGGAATATTCCCTTGAGCAAGCTCCAGATCGAGCAGATCCTCGTAACGCTTGTTCTCCAGGTTCCACACATTCAGATTCACATGAAATAACTTTTCAAGATATACGATCATCTCTGCATCCTCAGGCACTGGCGTATTCTGATGCATAGTCCAAGAAATGTTATATTGTGGGGCGGCATCCTTCTCAGCGCTTGCGAGATGATTCTGCTGCTGCACTTGTGCACTTTCTCTTCCTGACACAGTACAGCCACTCAAGAGTACGATAAGCATAAGTGTTGTCATGGATAGACAGAGAGCTCTTGAAAGGTTGAGGTTCATAGTAGCTCCTTCACAATTTTATTGGATTCCTGCTATAGGTTAGTTCGTCAGGCTGCGCATGAAGTTCTTCGGGGTGCAGCCGTGAATTTCTTTGAACTTCTTAATGAAATAAGCAGGGGTGCGGTAACCCACTGTGCTCGCCACTTGCTCAATAGTAAATTCCCGCCTTGCAATAAGTTCACGCGCGCGCTCCATCCGCTGATTCGTGACATATTCGGAATATACGATTCCGGTTTCTTCTTTGAAAATTTTGCTGAGATACTTGGGGCTAATGAACACTTGCTCAGAGACATGGTCTAGCGTGAGATCGCCTGAGATATTATCACTAATATAGGCTTTGACCGCCGAGATGGTATCTGGGCTTCTGACTTCACTTCGCTTCTCGACATGCGTAATAAATTCGGTGATTAGATGAACCATCCATTCCGCATAGGTGTTGATATTGTAGAGTGAAGCAAATTGCTTGTACAAATTTTGAGCATTTGCATCAGTGGGCTGCCAGCGCACCTGATTAATGCAGTTCGAATAAATTGATACCGCTTTCAATAAAAAAACCCGGCTATACTCGGCAGAATACGTTCCTTCCTTTATGGTCGAAACCAACTCATGAATGGCATTAGCCGTACCATCCACGTCACGTAGCTGCAATTTCTTTTCAAAGTTCATCAGGTAAGAGTCTGGAATTTCCAAGCTGCTGCTTTCTCTGTGAAGAAGCTCAAGGTCTTGTATGGCAGACTGCTCGGGGAAGAAATAGCTATATTGAATCAGTGTATTTGCCTGATGGTAGCTCTGGTAGATGCTTGTATAGTGATCCACCCAGCCGCCTAATGATAGTGCAAATGCTAGACCGAATCGATTTCTCGCCTCAGAATGAATAAATTCAATAATTTGATCCGAGAGAGGCTCCTCAGGTTGATTGGTACAGATGATGACCACCATTTTGTGATCCTGCAATTCTTCAGCGAGCAGCCTTGTTCCTTCAATCTCGGCTGTTTCTAGCTGCTGAATCATCGTGTACAGCGTATGCTGCAATTGTCGTGGCTGCATTTCTTTCCACTTCTCACTGACAGGATCAATAACGATACAACGGAAGCGAGAGTAGGCCGTTGAAACGTGAATAGATTGCAGTTGCTCCGTGAGCTCCTCTGGTGTAAATCGATTATGAATCATGTTGAGCATAATGCTATGCTTAATCATTTTGTGATTGGCCTGTAACGTTTCTTCCAGACTATCCACTTTGCTAGACAGGCTGTTAATAGCGGTATCGATTAAGCGATACTCATTCTGCCGCAAGCCAGTGGGATGATCCACCCGTCCCTTAATATTATTCAAAATTCGCTTGACTGGGCTATAGTTGGCTACTGTAAATAGGGAAGACATTGCAATTCCAACAGCGACAGCGAGCAAGCCAAGGAGAAGCGAAACTTCCTTCAAACTATCCAATTTGTAATAGAAACTTTTATTAGGCGTAGTCGTGTAAATCCTCCAGCCATTCCCTTTGAATTGATCCTGTGAAATGACATATGAATCATGGTCGAATATATGTGTAAAGCTCTCATCCGAAGAAGAAGTGGACAGCAGGGACTGTAACAAATTCTCCTTCGTGGTGCTGCCTAACAGGGTTTTGTCGGCGGCCGAAATAACGGTTCCTTGCTGATCTACGATAAATGTACTCGCATAGTCGGCAGGAATCATATTTTCGATGATCTGACTGATCGTAGATTCTTTGATATCAATCGCAATCATGACCTTACTGTTCTGCCCAGACGATTGAAACGGGTAACTGCGGACATAGGTAATTAACGGCGTCATGTTGTTCTCTATGGATTGTTCAATATACGCATCCTGAGGAACCATACGCGCCTGCGTCCACAAAGAGCTCTCTTCCGTTGCTCTCATCGTGGCAGCCCAATCAGCAATCTGATCCACCCGTTCGGGCGCATCCTTATAGAGCATCAGCCCATGTGCAGAGGAGATGATGAATTGATTCTTCGTATCATATATATGGATAGCTTCAATAAGATCCGAATAGTTTTGCACCTGATTTTTGAGCAACTGTTCGATGTCTAGAATCTTGCCATGGTTTCCTTTTAAGCTATCTATATCAATACTTACAGGACTACCTAGCGCTAAAGACAGATAGACCTGATTCACCTTCTGAATGACGGAACTTTCCATATAATTGACCGTATTTTTGAGCAGCAATTGTTTGTTACTCCGAATCTCTTTGCTGTATTGATGGGAGAAGAAGAGGTATAGGATCGAGCCAAACAGAAGCGCAATGACAAGGACGACAGCGATATAGGAAAAAACCATCCTTGATCTCACAGATTGAAACAGCTCGCGCATCCATGTTCCTCCTTCACAATTGGTTTCTACATAACTCTATCATTATATAATAGCCGCCGGACGAGAGATCATGTTGATCAAAATTTAACAAACTCACCTCAGAAAATTTACCTACAATTTAAAAAGATTTAACAAACAACTACAGTATAGATGACGTTTGTAGGATTCTCTCTATTTTTTTGAAAAAATATCTCCAAAACGTACGAATTTGATATAAAGCGGAATTTGTTCTATAGATGCTGGGGCGCCCCAAATGCTAAGGTAACGGCATATCAGACATCTAGATGGAAGCCACTCATCATTTGCTGGTGCGGTACCAAAAAATAATTACGATTATGGGAGCGTGTATTGCAGGCCATGAGAAAACCACTAAAAAAATCACTCGCATTACTTCTAATGTTGTCTATGGTAAGTCCGACGTTTGCGGATCGGGGTTATGCAGCTGACCAGAAACTTCAATTCTCTGATATTAAAGGACACTGGGCAGAAGCGAGTATCCAGGCTTGGGGTGATGAAGGTTTAATTCGAGGTTACCTGGATCATTCATTCAAACCGAATGCGTACATTACTAGAGCGGAATTTATGAATCTGGTGAACAAGGCTTTTGGATACACAGGACAAGCGGCAATTAACTATAATGATGTTTCTAACCAGGCATGGTATTACGAAGCGATTTCTATCGCAAATGCAGCTGGATATATAGATGGTTATACGGATGGTACGATGAAGCCGCAAGATCCAATTACACGTCAAGAAGCGGCGAAAATTATTACAGGAATTCTGAATCTAGAGCTAGATGAGGAGTCAGCCAATACGTTTAACGATTCATCCGCTATTGCAGACTGGAGCAAAGGGGCTGTAGGTGGAGCGGCAGCAGCCAAAATTATTGCTGGATATGCAGATGGAAGCTTCAAGCCACTTCGTTCCATCACTCGTGCAGAAGCCGTAAGTGCGCTTGTAAATGCGCTGGACATCGATTCGAACACAGCGATCAAACCAGCTAAGCCTAAGGGAACAGCGAACGTGTTGAATGTAGCTCCTCCCGCGGATGAAGCCCGTTTATCCGCAGTAGAGGATGGTGCCAATGCCGATGATGGTACACTCAAAAACGTTGTGGCAACCAATCCATTTATCGATATCTTGGACGGTTTTGAACAAGTATGGTCCATCAACCAACCGGAGTGGAGAGATGGAACAGCAGCGACGAAACCTGGTGCAGGTGATAAAGTAGCGAAGTATGGTGATGGACCGACTCCTTACTATGACGGCTTCAAAAATGATCCAACCGTACCTGTTGCAGATCAGAAAACATTTGCAAATGTAGAGATTCGTAACGAAGCAACGTGGGTTGCGAATATCAAATACGTTGAAGATGTAACTCAAAATCGTACGGATGAAGAGGCTTTAGCGGCCTATTACGATGACCAGCGCGATAAAATCTACAGTATGATGGAAGGCTTTGGCCCGCTGGCTAACACATATGTGGACATCATTAAGCCGGTGACAAGTATTGAACGAAGCGTGGATGAGATGAATGTTGATCTGAAAGAAGAAACGGTAGAAGATGAAAGCCAAGGTCTTGGAAGTGATTGGTCCAAAACAGAACTTGCTGACATGGCAGCTCTAGTGGATCTGGTTCGTTTCAAAACCCCTGCTTCATCCAATCCGGCGAAATACTTCTTCTCTTCCCCAAGACCGTGGAGAATGAATTCGAACGGAGAAATGAAAGAGGTTGTAGATAGCAAGGGATTGCCTGTATGGGAAACACTGGGTGAAGGCGAATCCAAAGAAGAACCTTTGCCATCCGGAGGAACGAAAGCATCAGGAGAGAAGCATGTTCAGCAGTATGAGAGCAATGTGAAGCTCATTCCTGCATTAAGTTATGTGAGAAGAATCGCTGAGGATGGACAAGGAAAAGACGGAGGATATCCAAGTGGACATACAAGTGCGTCATACTTGTCCGTACTTCCGTTTGCTTACGCTACGCCTGAACGATTCTCCGAATTGTTGACGAGAGCAGCGCAGATGGGTGAGAACCGTGTTGTCACGGGCATGCACTCCCCACTTGATGTAATTGGTGCACGTATCCAAGCTACAGCGATGACGGCATATGCGTTCAATAAAAAAGAGAATCAAGAAGTGCTGGATAAGGCTTATGAGAATGCAGGAGAAGTATTTGGTGCATTAGCCAAAGAAAAAAATATGAGTCTGTATGAATATGCGCACACGGTAACAGAGGATTACAACTTTAAGAGTGCATATGACGAGAATAAATGGGAAGATCATGATGCGAATAAAGCCTTCTATAGAGAGAAGATGACGTATGGTCTGCCACAGACAGGAACAAAAGGTCTGGCGCCTGTTGTGCCGCTGGGAGCAGAAGCGCTCTTGGAGACTCGCCAACCTTATTTAACGGATGAGCAACGTAGAGAAGTATTGTATACAACATCCATTGATTCCGGTTACCCTGTACTAGACGAGTCCAAAGGCTGGGGTAGATTGGATCTGGTGACAGCATCGGATGGTTATGGTGCATTCTTAAGCAATGTCACTGTAGATATGGACGCTTCCAAAGGACGTTTCAATGCAGAGGACTGGTGGAGAAATAATATCTCTGGCATTGGTATGTTAACCAAGAAGGGTACAGGAACACTTACATTGACGGGGAACAACAGCTATACAGGTGGAACTCTGGTACAAGCAGGAACACTGAAGGCTGAATCCACAACCGCATTTGGTACAGGTGATCTGTATTTGGAAAATGGTGCGATTGTCGTTGATACGGATGGGGCACTCAACCTGAATAGAAACTTTACTGTGGACAATGGAACGCTCGACATTGTTGTGAAGAACAATCTCAATGCGATTAATGTCGGCAAGAAGCTGTATCTGGATGGAGGAACGCTCAATCTCGATCTGTCTAACTACAAAATTGAGGGCTCCAAAGACATTACCCTGATTAGTGCAAATGCAATTCAAGGTCAATTCGATCGTGTAACTGCTGATGGGTACGATGTGACTGTTTCATACCAAGATAATCGTGTCGTTGCACATGTTGTAGCTAAATAACATCTAATCTAAGTAACGCATTATATATACAAAAAGCATCTGCCATTGCCTTCATTGTTGTTAGGTATGATTCACAACAACGAAGGAGGTGCAGGTGCTTTTTTCTATGTGCTCGTATGTTTACTCGTCAGCTTTCAAGGATACCCGTATTCGTTTGAGGATGGGTTAGCTGGAACTGTCCCACAACCTGCTGCAAAAATAAAGTGATGACTTCGACATTACGTGAAGAGCTCTGTACCTGTAACATATCGTTCAGAAGCTCCCGCATCTCTGTTTCAACCTCGGCAGAAGTAGAGCGGTTTTGATGGCTGATCGCTGCAATGTTCTCCATGAGCATGACAACCTCATCAACCACTTGTGTGCGTTGAGCATCCTCAGCAGTAGCACTTTGTAGTAACTGTGAGGCTGCCTGCACAAGCGTGGTTCCTTCCGTAAGAACCTGATCGCCTTCTCGAATGGATTGGGATGCTGTATTAGCTGCTGTAGAGATTTTGCTCAGAATGTGATGGATATCCTCCGTTGAGGAACGAGATAACTCAGCGAGTTTACGTATCTCCCCAGCGACGACAGCGAAGCCGCGTCCATGTTCTCCAACATGGGCTGCTTCAATAGAAGCGTTCAATGCCAGCAGATTGGTCTGAGCCGAGATCTCATTGATGACGGCCAGTGCACGATAGATGTCCTGCATCGTATCCATGAAAGACAGGATCGTGCGATTGGTATCGGATACGGCTCCAGAGATCTGAATCATTTTGTCACCGATACGTTCTACTTCCTGCTGGGCAACTTCAATCTGTGATGTCGCAGTGGATTCAAGCTGATGCAGTGTATGACGCATATGATCTGCGGCGATCTTGGCCTGATCCAGGTCTTCAAGCTGTGTACGTATGCCTTGAATCATGAAGCTTAACTTGCGATTGACACGCTCTGTCGTGCCTTGTGTCGTCTCTGTTGATGTCCGCATCTGATATTGATTGTCCATAACATCCACGGTAGCCAACTGAACTTTGAGCATGATGGCTTCAAGTGAATCGATCATATTATTGATCCATTTTGCTAATTCGCCGCTTTCGTCTTGAGCAAAAGTGGAGGTATCCAGACGCTGAGTCAGATCACCTTTGCCCTCGGCATTGATTCGAATAAAGCGACTAATACGTCGCATGTCCTCATGAACACGACTATACTGCTTCCGTTGCAATTGACTTGCGGTGAAGAAACCGCAAATGAGATTGAAAGCTGCGATGGCTCCTGCGCTCCATCCACTGCCGGAGAGAATATATACTAGACCTGCTCCAAGGATCGCCGACAACACAATCCAACGGGTGTGCAGCTTGAATTGGCGCCAGCCCATGTTACGCACCTGATACACTTCTTCCAAATCGCCTTCACACATCATGCCCCAGCGGTCTGGACAGTGAGGAAGCTGAAAAGTAATCCCCTTCCCTATGACAGAGATATGACGGTAATCGGAGTAGCCGGGAAAGGCAACAAATAGATTGGAGCCATTTTGAATCGTATTCTCCACTCCGGGATGTAATTTTCCAGTAGAAGGATCGGTGAACAATAGCTCAAGCTCGGTATGTTCCTTGACAGAAACAGTACCCCATTCGGTTGTGACACCGTCTTTTAGATTTTCTCCGTGAGTGAAGGTCCGATCCTCGAACCGGCTACGGGATAGAGCTGTTCCGGGCAGTAGATGCGGTCGTAACGTAGATTCCGCCATGAAAATGTAGTTATCACCCGAATCGGGGTAGATATGGCCTGACTCTCTTTGAATTAAATCGCCTAATACATCATTCGGAATACGGCTGCATAGCGCTCCAACATAGCGACCCTCGTTTACGATGGGGGCAACAAACATCAATGTGACATCATCATGAAAAGAAGACGAACGCGCGCCAATCTTCAGGGTGAGTGGATCAGAGTAAGGTCCATAGAGGCACTTTCTGCCCTTGATATCTGCTCTGGCATACCGTATACCTGGTTCAAACCCTTCATCAGCGTTGTTGTAAACCTTCCCAATATGCTTCGGATAAGTAGAGAATACAACCTCGTTTTGCTCATTCATCATAAAAAGCTCTGTACAATCTTTTGCTCTTGTATAACTTCCTTGGAACCACACGCTTAGTTTGCTTAGAGACTGTGAACCTTGTAATACATCTTGGGGCTTATGCGACTGAACTTGCTGCAATAATCGATCCAGATGATCCCATTGTTCATCCGCCCAGTCCATGAGAAGCTGACGTCGTGTTTCGGCGATCCCCTCAAAAATCTGTTCTACGTCTTCCTTGATATGTACGTTTAACCGATACGACCGCCACAGCGGCCAACCCTTTTTCCACCCGAGCCAGTCAAACACGCCAAACACCCCCGATTGTTGAATGTGAATGCTTCTCTCTCTTTCTCTCTATATAAGTCTTATACAAGAAAATCACCAAGAATACGAGGGTATATGCTATATTTTCCGAATATTCATTCAAAAAATACAAATAATATACGTTTTTGAAAAATGAGATAATGGCTACCTACGGCATGAATGATCCTCTAACAATTGATATGAATGACGTAGTTATATTCTTGTTAGATAACCTCTCCTCCATATTTGCCTCACTTTACACTCTGTAACATGAACAAGCCTATTCTAAAAACAGTCTGTATAATGTAATCCTCGCTCAATGTTATATAGTATTACCTAACCAGTTAAATCTGTTATGTTCGTGAACACGACTCGGTTCAATAACCTCCCATTCACCCTGAGTGCGATAAGAAGACTACTTCCGCGAAAAGGAGAATGCCTATGTCCTCCATAAACGTTCCTGTTCCTGATGTCAGCCATATTGAAGTGGATCATGTGTCCGTTGTATTTGGAACTGGAACACAGCAGGTAACGGCACTGTCTGATGTTTCATTTCACATTGGTTCCAATGAATTTGTCTCTCTGCTTGGGCCGTCCGGCTGTGGCAAATCCACCTTATTGCGATTGGTTGCCGATCTGCTTCAGCCCACGTCCGGTTCTGTCCGTATTGCCGGGGATGAGCCAGAAAAAGCGAGGTTACGGCGACAGTTCGGCATCGTATTTCAGACACCCGCTCTGTTCGACTGGCGCACGGTGCGTCACAATGTAGAATTACCGCTGGAGCTGCTCGGTACGAGTAAAAAGGAATGCAGACGCATGAGCGCTGAGCTGCTTGAGCTGGTTGGTCTCACCCGCTTCGCTGACCATTATCCATGGCAACTCAGTGGGGGGATGCAGCAGCGGGTGTCGATCGCCAGAGCACTTGCCCTTGACCCACCATTATTGCTCATGGATGAACCGTTCTCCGCCCTCGATGAATTCACCAAAGAAAAATTGCAATTAGAATTGCTTGATATTAAGCGTTCCACAGGCAAGACCTTCCTCTTCGTTACACACAGTATCCCTGAAGCAGTATTCCTATCAGACCGGATTATCGTTCTCTCTGCACATCCGGGTCAGGTACATTCCATACATCCCGTTGAATTACCCTTAGAGCGTCAACGTGAACTGAGGGAAACAGAAGCCTTCTATCAGATGATAAAGACGATTCGCAATTGCTTTTACGAGGAGCGTGATCCATCTGATGCCTCTGCGCTCTTATAAACCTGGCTATCGTTCTTGGGTAACGATCTGGATCATTCTTCTACTCCTATTATGGGAAGGCACTGCCTGGATGCTCCATGCGTCCATGACTTCTCAACAGGCGTCATCTCGCCTACCTTATCTACATGATGTGGTTATGGCGCTATTAAGGCATGCAGGCACGCTTGCTGAACAAGGAAGTGTGACGTTTGGTAATGCGGCAATCGGCTTCGCAGGAGGTACGCTTCTGGGTCTGGCGCTAGCACTCCTGATGAGTATAGCTGTCTGGCTGGAGCGTACATTATCGCCCTATGTAATTTCATCACAGATGGTTCCGGTCATCGGTCTTGCCCCCATTGTGTACGGCATTATCCATAACGCCGAGTGGGCACGGATCGTGATGGCTGCTTACGTTACCTTTTTCCCGATTATCATCCACACCTTGAAAGGTTTAAAAAGCACCGCCCCGGAGCATCTGGAGCTTATGCGCTCCTGCGGAGCCTCGTTACCCGCCAAATATATCAAGTGTTTGTTACCTTCTGCGCTGCCTGGTTTGTTCTCAGGAATGAAAATCGCCGCTCCGCTCGCAGTAACTTCTTCCATTGTAGTGGAGCTAATGGGTGCTCCCGATGGGTTAGGCGTGCTTATGGTGAGCTCCCTGTACTATGGTAACGCCCAAGTCGGCATGTTCTGGGCAACGATCATGCTAAGTATGGGCATCGGATTGATCTCGTATTTGGTCATCAGCCTTGCTGAACGTTGGTTAACACCTTGGCAGCCTGAATTCAGAAGCAAGAGAGGAGGGGCTGCATGAATGATCATGTATGGAAACATCGGAATAAGGAGGATCGAGTGACAGCGGCCGTATCTGGAGGAACATCCATGTCCAGCTCTGCCATGATTACACCTACTTCTGCTTCGCGAATACAGGAACAACAAGGACAAGCTGAAGAAAAGCAATCGACTCGTCGCTTGCGAGGACGCTCCATTGTTGGACGTCTGCTTCCAGCGGTTGCAGGACTTGTATTTCTTCTTCTCTGGCAGCTTAGGGTATTCCACTTCATGTTCTCCCTGGAAATCTATCAATTGCCTGTTCCCTCTTCCATTGCAATCTCGATCAAAGAAAATGCAGAAATGCTCTACCGTTATGCGATGTATAGCGGCACTGAAATGTTAGGTGGTTTCTTGCTAGGTTCTTCGCTAGGGGCACTTGCCGCTATAGTCGCCTGTTTCTTTCCAACGAGTGGAAAGGCGGCAGTTGCCATAATGTCTGCTCTGAACGCCATACCCATCGTTGCGCTGGCTCCGATTATGAACAACTGGTTTGGCGATGGAATCTGGTCACGCATTGCGGTGGTAGCAGTCATCACTATGGCCGCTATGGCTGTCAGTTTATTCAAAGGGCTGACGTCCATCCAGCCACAGTATCATGAATTGCTCGGGGGGCTTGCAGCGAGCAAAATGCAAATTTTTATCAAGCTGCGCTTACCTCATGCCCTGCCTGCACTATTCGCTGGATTGAAGATTAATATGTCGACCAGCATTATTGGAGCCATCGTAGGGGAGTTTTTCATCGCTTCTCAGGGACTAGGTTACCTGCTCTCGGATCAGATTCGCCTGGCGAATATGCCACTTGCCTGGTCTTGCATTGTTATCGCCGCTGTCCTTGGCATTGTGCTCTATGAGGCTGTGGTGCTGGCAGAGAAACGCCTGATTCCTTGGAGCCGTGTTCGCACAGATCACTGATTGAGCATTAATTAGAGTCCTGATATTAATTGCAATCGGCATGACCCAAAATCCATATCAATAGGGGGTTGTTCTTCACATGTACCGATCCTTAAAACCTGGTTTTCTAGTGTTGATGCTGCTGGTTGTTGCTATGTTAGGTGCGTGTTCGACAGATTCTAAGCCGGCTGCGACTCCTGCTGCTGCGGGTGCAGGGGAAGCGGAAGGGGAGGGTCAGTCTTTAACGAAAGTGAAGATCCAACTCAAATGGGTACCGCAGGCTCAGTTTGCAGGGATATATGCTGCCAAGGAGCAGGGTTTCTTCGCCGATGAGGGCATCGATGCTGAGATTATTCCCGGGGGGCCGGACATCGTCATAGAACAACAGGTTGTCAATGGTGCTGCAGATGTTGGTGTAACCGGGGTAGATAGTTTGTTGGTCAGCCGGGATAACGGACTCCCGCTAGTATCATTGGCGCAAATTTCGCAAAAGAGCAGCTATCGATTAATTGCCAAGAAATCTGCGGGCATCACCGATCCTACCCAGATGAAGGGCAAGAAGGTTAGTACTTGGTTTGGCAGCCAACAATTCCAGGTGCTCGCCTTCATGGAGAAGAACGGTCTTGATCCGAAGAAGGATATTGAGCTGGTCAAACAGGGCTTCACGATGGATCAATTCTTCAATGACCAGGTGGATGTGGCTACAGCAACCATCTATAACGAATTTCATGTGGTACTGGAGAGCGGCGTGAAGGAATCCGATCTGGATGTATTCAACATTGAGGATGCGGGTGTCGGCATGTTGGAGGATACCCTTATTGCGAAGAAGGACTGGGTTGACGGCAATCGTGATCTGGCGGTCAAAGTCACGCGTGCCATTCTGAAAGGCTGGAACTACGCAATCGATAACCAAGAGGAAACGGTAGATGCCGTCATGAAAAATGTAACCGAGGGCAGCACCACTCGTGAGCACCAAGTGACCATGCTAGAGGAAATCGCGAAGCTGATTCGCCCAGAGGGTTTTACGGAACAACAGGTAGGCAGCTTCGTCGATGAGTCCTTCACGCGAACGGCGGACATCGCCTTAAGTTATGGTTTGATCAAAAAAGCCGCCAATCTGGATGAAGCATTAGAGAAAAGTATCTATGAAGATGCAGTGAAATAGATGGAGGAGGATGACGCATGAACTCTGTGGATCAGCAGCCTCAGCCACTTGGGGGTACGAAGGAAGAATGGCTGGAGAAGGATCGTCAATATGTCTGGCATCACATCTCCCCGCATAACGATCATCCGATGATTGCCGTCAGCGGTGAAGGAAGCTGGATCATGGATCAGGATGGCTCACGTTATCTGGATGCGATGTCTGGATTGTGGTGTGTGAACGTTGGTCACGGGCGGGAGGAAATTGCTAGAAGTGCCTATGAGCAGATGAAAGCACTCGCCTATGTACCAATGACCCAGAGTCATGAACCGGCAATTCTGCTTGCAGAGAAGCTGAATGACTGGCTGGAGGGGGATTATCGGATCTTTTTCTCCAACTCAGGTTCGGATGCCAATGAGGTAGCTTTCAAAATAGCCCGTCAGTATCATCACCAGAATGGTGAGCCTACGCGGCACAAGTTCATCTCTCGTCACCGTGCATATCACGGCAACTCCATGGGGGCACTTGGCGCTACAGGGCAAGCGGCTCGCAAGATCAAATACGAACCCCTCGGCGTTGGTTTCACTCATGTACCTCCGCCGTATTGTTATCGTTGTCCATTCGGTAAGAGTAAGGACGGATGCGGGCTCGAGTGCGCGACGATCTATGAAGAGGTCATTCGCTGGGAAGGGCCAGAGACCGTAGCCGCCGTCATTATGGAGCCGGTTATTACAGGGGGCGGCATGATTGTGCCTCCTCCGGATTACATGCGCACGGTACAGGAGATCTGTGAGCGCTATGGCGTGCTATTGATCGTCGATGAGGTCATCTGTGGTTTTGGTCGCTCCGGGCAAAAGTTCGGACATCACAATTACGGTGTGAAGCCTGATATCGTGACGATGGCGAAAGGCATGACCAGTGCGTACTCTCCATTATCGGCTACCGCCGTAAGAGCGGACATGTACGATTCATTCAAGGAACCTGGCGCGGATACACATCTTCGTCATGTGAACACCTTCGGGGGCAATCCGGTGTCTTGCCGGGTAGCGCTGGCGAATCTGGAGATTATTGAACGCGAAAATCTAGTCAGCCAAGCAGAATGGCTGGGGCGATTGCTCCGTGAGAAGCTCGAACCGCTCTTGTCGCTTTCGGTGGTCGGTGACATTCGCTCCTTTGGATTCGCCTGTGGTATCGAATTGATTGAGGCGGATGGCTCTCCGGCCAGAGCTGATCGGGTGATGAAGGTACTCGCTAGCTGTAAAAAGGATGGCATTCTCATCGGTAAAAATGGGGATACCGTACCAGGGTTTGCAAATATTCTGACGATTTCACCGCCATTCGTCACAACGGAAGCAGAGCTGGATCTCATTGCAGGCAGCCTACTGAAAGCACTACGTAATCTGGATTCAAGTTCATTAGACATGAACGGTGAAGCCATAACTGTACAAGGAGGAATTCGAAGTGCAGACGACTGAGGGGATCACCATTAATCAGGTTCGATTGGATGAGCGTATTGAACAACTATCTCGTATTGGACGCATCGTAGATACCGGTGTCTGTCGCTTAGCCCTAACACCGGAAGATATGGAAGGCATCATTCAGGTTCGTCTCTGGATGGAGGAGGCAGGGCTTACTACTCGGCTCGATGCCTTTGGTAATCTGATGGGTCGCTTGGAAGGTGCAGATCCTTCACTTCCGCTATTAATGCTGGGCTCACACATCGATTCCCAGCCATATGGTGGTCGCTATGATGGAGCGATTGGGGTGCTCGGCGCGCTCGAAGCGGTTCAATGTCTAATAGAGCAAGGGATTCAGCCCATGATGCCCATTGAGATCGTAGCCTTTTGTGATGAAGAGGGTTCGCGGTTCAATAAAGGTCTGTTCGGCTCCCGTGGGATAACCGGGCAGTTGGAGGAAGGCGAGCTGGAGCGACAGGATAAGCACGGGGTGACGCGGCGAGAAGCGCTTGAGTCCTTCGGCTGCTCCCCAGCACAATTTGCCGAATCGGTATACCCGCCTGGAGCGATTGGTGCATATCTGGAGCTGCATATTGAACAGGGACCTGTACTGGAATCGATAGATGCGCCAGTGGGTGTAGTGACTGGGATTTCTGGACCACTGTGGCTCACGGTGACTATGAAGGGGATGGCAGGTCATGCTGGATCGGTTCCGATGGGAATGCGGCATGATGCGCTTGTTGGCAGCGCCAAAGTCATTGCCGCGTTTGATGAGATGGTACGTGAAGATCCTGGTGCGCCTACGGTAGGAACAGTAGGAAGCCTGCGGGTGTTCCCCGATTCGCGCAACATTATTCCGGCAGAAGTTAGCTTTACCGTAGATTTGCGGGATATGGATATGGCGCGCAGAGATCGGCTGGAAGCCCGGTTCATGCAACTGCTGGAGGATGTAAGCAGGCAGCATGGGCTGAGCTATTCGCTCACGGTTGATACCAACAGTGAACCACGTTATTGTGCGGAGCGCATTAAATCTATGATTCACTCATCGGGAGAAGCGATGGGAATGACATTACCCGAGCTCATGAGTGGGCCTTTCCATGATGCACTGGCATTATCACATGTATGTGATTACGGTATGATCTTTGTCCGCAGTAAAGACGGCATCAGTCACCATCCGAGTGAATACTCTTCGCCAGAAGATATCGCACTGGGCACCGAAGTGCTATACCGAACCGTTCGGCAGATGTGTAATGGTCACACGATTATCGACACATTTTCATAAGGAGGCGTTCCAACATTATGGGCAAAATCAAGATTGGTTTGATCCAAGCGTCACACGCCATTGAAGGCACGGCTTCCGTTGAGGTTCATAAGGAAGCGGCGATACAGAAGCATATCGCCATGGTGCGGGAAGCTGCCGCCAAGGGAGCGCAAATTATTGGCCTACAGGAAGTATTCTACGGTCCGTACTTCTGCACGGAGCAGAGTCCGAAGTGGTATGCCTCTGCGGAGCAGGTACCAGAGGGGCCAACTACACAACGTTTCCAAGCACTGGCAAAGGAGCTTGGGGTAGTCATTATTTTGCCGGTGTATGAGGTGGAGGGCATTGCTTCGTATTACAACACGGCAGCCGTGATCGATGCGGATGGATCGTATCTGGGGAAATATCGCAAGCATCACATTCCGCATGTGGAAGCGGGTGAGGGTACTAATGGATTCTGGGAGAAGTATTATTTCAAACCTGGAAATCTTGGGTACCCGGTGTTTGATACGGCTTATGCCAGAGTGGGCGTGTACATCTGTTATGACCGTCATTTCCCGGAGGGAGCACGTCTGCTCGGTTTAGCGGGGGCTGAGATTGTATTTAATCCTTCGGCAACGGTGGCAGGCACGTCGGAATACCTGTGGAAGCTGGAGCAACCAGCACATGCGGTAGCCAATGGGTATTATGTTGCTGCGATCAATCGTGTAGGGGTGGAGACCCCTTGGAACATGGGAGAGTTCTACGGTCAGTCTTATCTCGTTGATCCGCGTGGCAAGATGGTTGCCATCGGCAGCAGGGATCAGGATGAAGTGATTATTGGTGAGATGGATACCGAGGTGATTCGGGAAGTACGCAATGTATGGCAATTTTACCGGGATCGGCGACCTGAAACGTATGAACATCTTGTTCATTTGTAGAGGTTGTTCAAAAAGTCCGTTTTTGATTACGAAGGATGCCCTGAGGCACAGATAGGATACACAGCCCAATAAATAATTTATGGAGGTGCATACGCATGATGAACAGCCCTGGAACCCCCATGTCCGACTATGGATGGGAGAGTCGTTTCACGGAGATGAAACCTGCGATGTCAGGTGCAGAGGCGATGGAGGAATCCAACCGCTGTCTATATTGTTATGATGCACCTTGCATCAAGGCGTGTCCAACAGATATTAATATTCCTTCGTTTATACGTAAAATCTCCACAGGTCACCTCAAGGGCTCTGCTCGAACTATTATGGATGCGAATCCGGTGGGAGCCAGTTGTGCGCGGGTCTGTCCGACAGAAGAGTTATGTGAAGGCGCCTGTGTTCTGAATGATTCGTCAAAGCCTATTCGCATCGGTGACCTGCAACGATATGCAACCGATTGGGCAAGAACGAAGAATGAACCTTTGTTCCATCCGGCACCTTCGAATGGACGTACTGTTGCAATTGTGGGAGCCGGCCCGGCAGGGTTGTCGGCAGCCAGAGAGCTGGGGCGTGCAGGGTATGAGGTGACGATCTATGAAGCGAAGGCGAAAGGTGGCGGACTGAACACGTATGGCATTGTATCGTTCCGTTTACCTGAATCCGTCGCGTTGTGGGAAGTACAGCAAGTGGAAGCACTAGGCGTACAGATTCGCTATGGAGTTCGTATTGGAGTAGACCTCTCGGCGGATGAGATTATGGAGCAATACGACTCGGTAATTCTCGCTTGTGGCATGGGCGCAGTGCCGATGCTTGGTATTGAAGGCGAGACACTTGAAGGAGTCTATGATGCCATTGAGCTGGTCGAATCGACGAAGCAAGGTGTCCCGCCAGCGCTCCATGGATTGAATGTTGCTGTGATTGGTGCAGGCAATACAGCCGTGGATGCGGCAACGTGCTCTGTACGTTTGGGTGCTGAGCGAGTACAGATGCTCTATCGACGCGGAGAGGGTCAGATGACGGCGTATGCGTTTGAATATACATTTGCGAAACAGGAAGGCGTGGAGTTCCGTTGGTTTACGATGCCGAGGCGCATTGTTGGAGATGAGAACGGCCGAGTTCGCGCTATTGAATGTGTGAAGATGCGGCTCGAGACACCGCCCGGCGGGGGGCGTGCATGGCCTGTACCGGTGGAGGGATCAGAGTTCACGATTGAATGTGATACCGTCGTGCGTGCAATTGGGCAGAATCGGTTGTTGCCGCTCATTGAAGCCTTTGGCTTGAAGCACCAAGGCGGTGTAGTGGAGGTGGAGCCGCACACTTATCGGACATCCCGTCCTCAGGTATATGCAGCAGGAGATGTTATCTTCGGTCAGGGGCAGGGCGAAGCCATGGTCGTATCCGCAGCCCAGCAGGGGAAGATGGCTGCGGCAGCGATCATGAAGGCATGGCCTGGTCAGGTGGAAGAGACAGCATAAGTTTGGAATCATGCCGCGCTCGGTGTAATGACACCAGCACCAGTCAATCAGTGAATGGTTTTGACGCCATCATTATTTGGAGCATATAGGGCGATTAATCTATCTCAAGCAATCCCAAGCCTGATATCAGGCAGCATCATTTGATTCGCAAATCAAGAGCTAATCAGTATCAAATCATAGATATCAATCCACATCTAGGAGGGATCGTTATGGCTGACTTATCTATTAATCTGGCAGGTATTCGATCGCCGAATCCGTTCTGGCTGGCATCTGCACCACCAACGAACACGGGATATCAGGTTCAACGAGCCTTTGAGGCAGGCTGGGGTGGCGCAGTGTGGAAGACACTCGGCGAGCCGATCATCAATACATCGTCGCGCTTTGCAGCAATTCATTTTGGTGGACAGCGTGTTGCCGGTTTTAACAACATTGAGTTGATATCAGATCGTCCATTAGAAGTGAATCTGCGAGAAATTGCCGAGACCAAGAAGCGTTTTCCGGATCGAGCGGTGATTGCTTCTCTAATGGTTGAGCCGAAGCGGGAGAAGTGGCATGAGATTGTGAAGAAGGTAGAGGCGGTTGGTGTCGATGGGTTGGAGCTGAACTTTGGCTGCCCTCATGGTATGGCTGAACGTGGCATGGGAGCCGCCTCGGGACAGCAGCCTGATCTGGTAGAGCTACAGACGATGTGGGTGAAGGAGGTAGCAACGACCCCAGTCATCGTGAAGCTTACGCCCAATATTACGGATATTACGGTGACAGCCAAAGCTGCCGTACGTGGTGGAGCCGATGCGATCTCCATGATTAACACTATCAACTCTCTTGCGGGTGTAGATCTGGATTCATGGAATACCGTGCCGCATGTAGGCGGTCAAGGGGCTCATGGGGGATATTGTGGCCCAGCCGTGAAGCCGATCGCTTTGAACATGGTTGCAGAGTGTGCGCGTAATCCTGAGGTAGGCGTGCCGATATCCGGTATTGGAGGCATATCCAATTGGCGGGATACAGCTGAGTTTCTGTTAATGGGAGCCACCGGCGTTCAGATATGCACGGCTGCAATGCATCATGGTTTTCGGATCGTGGAGGAAATGATCGACGGGCTGAATGATTACTTGGATGAGAAGGGTTTGCAAAGTGTAACCGAGTTAATCGGTCAGACAGTTCCTAAATACTCGGATTGGGGCAATCTTGATCTGAATTACAAAGTGGTCGCTCGTATTGATCGCGATGTCTGTATTAATTGCAACAAATGCCATATCGCCTGTGAAGACACTTCACATCAATGTATTGATATGTTGACCGATCCTTCGGGCTCCTATCTTGAGGTAGTTGAGGAGGATTGTGTAGGCTGTAACCTTTGTTCCATCGTATGTCCAGTGGACGGTGCAATTCAGATGGTGGAGGTCGGGCATGAACAAGCACCACTCACCTGGAATGAACGCCAATCGGCAATAGCGACGCTACAATGGACACGAGATCAATCAACGAAAGAGGCGATATCATGACTATCCGCAAATTGATTCGGAATGGTGTGTTGGTTACAGCGTCAGATACATTCGAGGCAGATATTCTAATCGAGCATGGCAAAATCACGCAGATCGGCATAGGGCTACTGCCGGACGAACGGACAGAGGTCATCGATGCTGCGGGTTGTTATGTGATTCCGGGCGGTATCGATCCACATACTCATCTGGATATGCCGTTTGGCGGAACCGTTACTGCGGATGACTTCGCGACAGGTACGGCAGCAGCAGCATTTGGCGGCACAACCACAATCATAGATTTTTGTTTAACGCAAAAAGGGCGACCGCTGCTGGAATCTCTCCAGCAATGGCATGACAAAGCAGAGGGTAAAGCAGCCATTGATTATGGTTTCCATCTGATGATTGGTGAGATGAATGACCAAGTGCTCGAAGAGTTACCTCAGATGATTGAAGAAGAAGGTGTGTCTTCCTTTAAGGTATTCATGGCATACAAAAATCAATTCCAAGCCGATGATGCCATCCTGTATCAGACGCTGCAAAAGGCGAAGGAGTATGGCGCTCTCGTCATGGTGCATGCCGAGAATGGTGATGTGATCGACCTCTTGGTGCGTGAAGCACTCGCGGCTGGTCGAACTGAACCGATTCACCATGCGCTAACTCGTCCATCGATCTTGGAGGGAGAGGCAACAGGTCGGGCGGCTCGACTGGCGGCGCTTGCCGATTCTCAGCTTTATGTTGTGCATGTGACATGCGCTGAAGCGGTTGAGCAGATTGCCCGTATGCGGGAGTTGGGTTATCGAATCTGGGGCGAGACATGTCCACAGTATTTAACATTGGATCAATCGATCATGGATCAGCCGAATTTTGAAGGTGCTAAGTATGTCTGGTCCCCACCTTTGCGGGAAGCATCTCATCAGGATGCATTATGGAATGCGCTCAAGAATGGTCAGCTGCAGACGATTGGCTCGGATCACTGTTCGTTTAACTTTAAGGGACAGAAGGATCTGGGAAAGGATGACTTTAGCAAAATTCCGAATGGCGGGCCTGTGATCGAGGATCGACTCAGCATCCTGTATTCAGAAGGTGTTGCCAAAGGTCGCATATCCTTGAACCAGTGGGTGGATCTGTGCTCTACACGGGCGAGCAAACTGTTTGGGCTCTTTCCGCAGAAAGGCACGCTGGCTGTTGGAACCGATGCAGATATCGTTATTTTTGACCCAGCGATGGAGAGAGAACTTTCTGCTGCGACGCATCATATGAACGTAGATTACAGTGCTTTTGAAGGAATGCAGGTTCAGGGATGTCCCGTTACGGTGCTGTGCCGGGGAGAATATGTGGTTCGTGATCGGCAGTTTGCAGGCAAGCCGGGTGCAGGTCAATACGTGAAACGTGCCAAATACGATGCTGGCGCGCCCGTTCCAGCGAAGAAAGTTGCGACAACAACGAGGGGGTGAGAGGGATGTCCGAGACAGCGGATTTTGAAGCAGAAAAAATAGCGATTGAACGTATGGTCGCTCTGGGCTACCGGATCTATACGGTGCAAGAGCATCTGGAGGGAGCGGATGTCGTCTGGGAACACCCGCAACAGCCGGGGGAGTGGAAGCAGCAACACGTCGGTACTGCCTCCGGCCGAAAGTGGTTTGGACACTTTCTCGTGCAGCAACTGCGAGAACAGCAGGGGGCATAATGAAGCTACGCGATCGGGCCGTTGACATATTCGTAACCATAGATGGCAAGCTCGATCGCAACCCTTTTCTCAGGAAGAACATAGTCTTCGCCTAGAAGAGTCTCGATTTTGTGTAATCGGTGATAGAGCGTTTGCCTAACGATGAACAGGCGGGTAGCGGTCTCTTGTTTGGAACAGCAGAGCACTAAATATTGCTTGAGTGTATGCAGAAGCTGCCCACCTTTTTCTGCATCATATCGGATGATTGGCCCCAAATACTCCTCGATAAAATCCTCCAAACTGCCACTCTGCTTCATGCCTGCAATAATACGGTAACAGTGAAGGTTGCTGTAGAAGGGCTGTTGCATCGCTCCAATATCCTTTTGAATCGCCAGTGTTTCTTTAGCTGAATCTAGACTGTCTTTGATACGAGCGAGGTTGGCACAACTCTGACCAATGCCTAGTAGACCTGAGAATAGACGATGGGTTTGATCTGCTTCGTGCTGCTGGAGCTGTTGAATGCAGTTCCATAGATGGCTTTTGCGTTGAATTCCAGGCTGAGGGTCGATGATGATAAGAATGATCTGATGATTAAGCACGGTACTGTAGAGGGTGAATCCTTCTCTTGAGAAAATGGAGCGGGAGACGATGTTGCGCTGAATGAGGAGCTTCTGTAGTTTGAGGCTATCTGAATAACCCGGAATACGGTCGAACAACATGACAGTGCCTGTGCCTGTTGCCAGAAGAGGGCTAGCAGTGGATAGATATTCGTGTATCTCTTTGGCAGAATGATGGCCGTTGAGCCAATCGATCACCCACATATCTTCCTTGTATCGGCGCTTCTCCTCCATGTATTTAGTGCGCATCCAGTCCTGGGCAATGGCAGCGGCACAACGCTCCATGGCTTGAAGGACGAATTCGCTCGACGGTTGATGTGTGTGCTCTAGATCCAGATCATGATTAGATGATTTGGCTGTGGTAAGTACGAGATCGGCAAAAGTATACTCTAGCGCTTGCACAGACAATGAGAGCGCAGCCGGAGAGGAACCATGATTGGTTGGCGTAGTGTTCTCCGTATGACTTTCCATTCTCGTTGTACCAGACTCCCGATGCATGAACCAGGACTGGCGGCGCGCTTCCAGATGTTCTGGTGCACAATAAGGCACCGCACTTGCCTCACCCTCAAGTGGATACAGAGCTACATCATAACCCGTCGTACGTGACAACAATCGAAGTAGTGGCTGCACACCATCGCCATTGAGCAGAAGTTGGTTGAATGAGGTGGTCAGGGTATCAAGTTCAGCGATTAACCGCTGGTGACTGCGGAGCAAAGTGAAATGCAGGTCTTGCGTAATATCGATATAGCGAACTTGTTCATGGAACCAGATGAGTGGAAAATCCTCGGCAGAAGCGATCTCTTTCATCGCCCCAAGCTGGGATTGGGTATGTACCCCAAGCTCAATACATAACCCCGCAGCCCCATGTGCAATTAACTGCCGTAGAAAAGAAAGCCCCTGCTGCGCATTATCCTGCCATCCGATGCCTGTAGTTAACACCAGTTCACCACCGTTTAGAAGGTTCCCCACTTCAGGCACTTCCATGATATGTACCCATCTGACGTACCTTGTCAGCGCACGTTCACTGGCGAGCACCTCTGCTTTGCGAAATACCGGACGTTTCAACATATCCCTCATCTGAATATGGAGCGTCGTCTCCCCCATATCCTCACCGTCCTTCCCCATGGTATGTCCTAGGCAATACCCAACCCAAGCTGCGCGGTTCTAGAAGAATGTTCTGTAAGCCATGAACGTATGTCATATCCGTAAACCTTAGTATAGAACCATTTCATAGAGATGAGATGATCTCTTACACCCATTTGTGTAATTTCCCAAAATGGATAGTTTGTTTTGTCATTTATTTCAAAGTTGCCATCGCGTTGACTACAAAACAAGCCCTGACTGCAAAAAAACACCCCTTGATGTGATGCTGGAATATGAAATCATTCCAATACATACCAAGGGGTGTGAATTGTTAATCTAGCTCAGATCACGAGTCGATCCTTGTGCTTAATTAATCTTCGATTCTTTTCTTTTTGAACTTCATCAGGAATTCATACACAATCGGCACGATCACCAGTGTGAGCAGCGTGGAGCTGATCAGACCACCGATAACGGTAATTCCCAGACCTTTCGAGATAATACCAGCGCTCTCTTCCAGCCCTGTAACGAGTGGAAGCAAAGCACCAATGGTAGCAAGAGCGGTCATCAGAATTGGACGAAGACGTGTTGCTCCGGCTTCCAGCAAGGCTTCACGAGTAGACAATCCCTCGTTTTCCTTGTGAATGACGCGGTCGATTAGGACGATGGCATTCGTGACCACGATTCCGATTAGCATCAGTCCACCCATCATGGCAGATACGTCGATTGTACCACCTGCTACGAACAGACCTACCATAATACCAATAACGGTGAACGGCAGGGAGAATAGGATGGCAAATGGCGCAAGTCCGCCGCCAAACGTAACAACGAGCACAAAGTATACAATAGCGATGGCTGCCAACATAGCCAGACCAAGCTGTGTAAATGTGTCATTAATTTGTTCAGTCGTACCGCCAAACTTCACTTCAACACCATCTGGCAGATCGATTTTGTCGATATTAGCCTGCAGATCCTGCGAAGCCTTCGCTACATTAGAAGCGAGAATGTTAGCGGATACCTGAACAACAACCTTACCATCAATACGCATGATGGAGTTCGGCGAAGTACCTTCTTCTACTTTTGCGACATCTTTAATGGGTACTTCGATGCCGAGCGGTGAAGTGACTGTTTCATTTTCAATCTCCGAAAGGCTATTAAATGTCTTTTTGTCCGTTTCAACATATACTTTATACGTTTTGTTCTCGATATCTACTTCGGTAAGCACCGGGCGTTCCCGCACTGGGCTTAGCGTCATAGCCAGTTGACCTGCAGTCAAACCAAGCGAACTTAGTTTCTCCTGATCTGCAACCAGCGTGTACTGTCCGTAGGTATCAGAGAGTGTTGTATCTGCTTTTTCGAATGATTCCGTATCTGCCTGAACCAGCTTCAGAATTTCATCGGAGACAGGCTTGATCTGTTCTACACTGTCGCCATAGATGGAAAGGCTCAGACTGCTTCCTCCCAGACCCCCAGACATATCAAGCTCACTCCAGGTTCCTACGGTAACTTGGTTCTTCAGACCTTCCACAAGATCTTTCTTCACTTGGGTAAATTCTTTGGTATCTTTGTTGTATTCAATATAGAAGAGTGCGGAGTTGGAGCTTCCTCCACCCATGCTGCTCAGCGGGTTACTGCCACCGATGGAGTATTGCATTTTCTCCAGACCTGGTTGCTGCAACAACCACTTCTCAGCGACAAGGGCTTCTTTTTCCACATCTTCACGCAGAGCTCCCGTTTCCGGACTGTACGTAACCATGACATATTTATCCTGTTGCTCTGGCAGGAAGCTTGCGCCGATGAACGGATACAGGAATAAACTACCGACCAATACGAGTACAGCGACACTTACAGTAATGAGTTTATGAGACAACGTCCAGTTCAAGAGTCGTTTGTATGTTTCCGCAAGCTTGCCCGGTTTTTCGTCATGATTTTGTTTGTTCTTAATCCCTTTGCGGAACAGGCTATGTGCCAGCATTGGTACGATTGTGATCGCAACAATAAGGGATGCCAGTAGGGCAAAGACCATCGTCAAGGCAAATGGTAAGAACAACTCACCGACCATACCGCTCACAAGTGCGAGTGGAAGGAACACGGCGATGGTAACAATGGTGGAGGAAAGGATCGGTACAAACATCTCGCGGGTTGCTTCCCGGATCAGTTCACGGCCTTTTAATTTCTCTCCTTTGAGTGTTAAACGGCGATAGATGTTCTCGATAACAACGATGGAGTCATCTACGACCCGCCCAATAGCAACCGTCATGGCGCCGAGCGTCATCATATTCAACGTAATGTCCATTACATTCAGCGCCGTCAGTGCAATGAGCAAGGAGAGCGGAATGGAAATAACCGAAATGATGGTAGAGCGGATATCACGCAAGAACAACAGAATAATCAAAATGGCGAACAAAGCACCAAACATCGCTTTGAACAACATTGTATTTACGGAATCTTGGATCGGTTTACCTTGGTCAAGTAAGACCGTTAGCTCCGCATTTTTGAATTGCGATTGCAATTCTTCTGCTTTTTTCTTAACGGCATTGACTACATCAACAGTATTGGCATCATTGGACTTAACGATAGAGATCCCGATGGATTCTTTACCATCTGTCCGAGAGATGGATTCTGCTTGACCAATAACTTCGATCTTCGCGATCTCACTTAATTTAACGGTTGGAATACCAGGTGCTGCGTTAGCTGCGCCTGCAGGATTACCAGCGCCAGCGTTACCGCTACCCGCTTGCCCTGCAGCTTGGTCAGATCCTTGTGCAGCCCCTGGTGCTGTACCTTGACCCGCTTCACCAGCTTGAGCCGATGAACCATCTGTTGGTGCTCCCGTGCCTTGTGGGGCAGTAACTGCACCATTACCTGCTGATGCGCCTGCACCACTTGGGATAACCGGAATAGCCAGATTGTTCAGGTCATCAATATCAATGATGTTACCATCAACAACGACAGCCTTTTGTGCTTTATCCAGTTCAAACAATCCAAGAGGTACACGGACAGACGAACCTTGAACGATGCCTTTGACTGTATCTTCCGTCAGACCGAGTTCGTTCATTTTGTCCTCGTCAAATTTCAGTTGAACCTCTCTAACGTATTGACCGGAAACTTGTACCTGAGCGACACCATCAATGTCTTCAAGTGCGGCCTGAATATCGTTCTGTGCGAGTCTTGTCAGTTGCTCCAGATCGCCGCCATCCTTATCGGACAAGCTCAGGGATACAACTGGGAATGAGTTGATGCTGAATTTGGAAATGGTCGGTTTCTGTACGCCTTCTGGCAATTGCACTTCGTTTAAAGCTTCACGAACTGCTGCGGTGGCATTATCCAGATCGGTTCCATAATCAAATTCAAGTGTAATGGAGGAGGCATTTTCCATGGAGGTAGAGGTGAGTGTTTTAATGCCCTCGACGTTCCTCAATGTTTGTTCTAGTGGTTTGGTGACATCCTCAACAATTCCCTCTGGTGCAGCACCAGGATCAATAGCAGTAACCGCCAGAAATGGAACGTTGATGTTTGGAATTGTCTCCTGCTTCATCGTTAGTCCACTGTATAGACCGGTAGCGGAAACGATGATGGTCAGAATCCAGATCGCAAACTTGTTGTTCAGTGAAAAGTTAATAATCCCTTTCATACGTTGGTTTCTTCTCCTCTCTGTTCTCCCTGTTTTTTTATTGGTTTGACGAGTCAGCTTGGATAAACCGGCTATACATGGCATCCATAATATGCTGAAGCTCGGAGTGCAATGGCTGAATGGCAGGAATGTGATTCAGATTGTGCATCATACCCAGGATAATCGCGCGCCTTGGCGTGAATTCCATCATCTCTCGTTTTAGAATGGCGATGGTCTCCAGCGCATCGGTTCGTAATTGTCCTGGTTGCAGATCAGAAGTGATGATATCCTGCATCTGTTTGATAATGTGAACCGGATGCCGCATGACGGTAGAATCTGCATTGAATTCACGCGTCCATGCTGGCCAGTGGTCTAACATAATTAAGGGCGCAGGCTTGTTCTGCAAAAGTCCTTGTGCTGCGTAATCCATCGTCCGCAGCAAGTTGGAAGCCATTTTGGCAACGGTGAGGGACGGCATTTCGGTGAACCATATTTTGACGTAGGAGAGAAACAGACCTTGCGTAAGCAGCATCAAATCAATGGTATAAGGTTCAATCTCGGGTCCATACATGGCCTCAAGCTTATCCTTGAACCAATGTAAGATGCGTACCTCCAGTTCTCTATGCTGCGGGTTGCATTGGTCACGGTGCTTCTGCTCATCGTCCATCATCATGCTGCGTAGCTGTACACGCAAAAATTCCCTCAGCTCAGATACATGGATGAGAAGTGTCTCAATCTGCTTGTGCAGACGTTCTCTTGAAGTGAGGCCAGCTTCTTGTTCAATCTGAGTCATTTCATCAATGAGAGTGAACATGCAGTATTCCAATGTGCTGGACTCTAATTCCTCCTTGGATTTGAACATGAGGTAGAGACTGCCCTTCGACATTCCGCACAGTTCAGCAATCTCCTGCATAGACGTTGCGGCACTGCCTTTGGCTGAGAACAGTTTGAGAGCTGTGGTAATAATGAGCTTTTTCTTTTCATTCATTTCATGGATAGGGTTCATTAACGATACATTCACCTCGTTATGGAACTTGTGAGTTCTCAGATTGACTTCAAGGTCAAAACAAGTATAAACGATCTGGGAGGTCGAATTCAAATGGAAGGGAATTGGAAAAAAGAGAGGAGAATACTTACCTAGTGAGGTCACATTCCACGCTGAAAATCATAAATAGCGAGCAGGATCACCGCTACGAGGGAGAACAGGAAGAACGCAGCTAATAGGATGAGGAAGGTGTACCCTGTGAATGCGCCAAGACGTCTCCATATTTTCTTCATATCCGTCAACCTCTTTTCCATACAAAAATAAAATCATTCGTTCGAATCGTTATGTAAAATGAGTAAATGAGTTTATGTCATTGACGTCCTCTACTTCCATCATATCTCAAACAGACGACTTCCTGATGAAGTCGCCTGATTTTTTACGTGAAATATAAATTTGTCTACCGTCGTATCAGCATTATTATCGTTTATCATTACGATATTGCTTGATCTTGCTGCATACGTTACGTAATTAATTTCAAACCAACCGCTGCGACCAGAATCATCGCAATAAATAGGAGTCGCTTCGCTTCTTTGCGTTCACCGAACAGGAACATGCCTGTCAGTGTGCTGCCTACCGTTCCGATTCCTGTCCACACAGCATAAGCTGTGCCCATAGGGATAGAGGTCATTGCGTAGGACAGAAGAGAGAAGCTGAATACAAATGAAACCAACATCAGTACGATATAAGGCCAGCCTTTTTTGGAGGAAGCTCCATTAATACCGATAACGCCAAAAATTTCACAGATACCTGCACCGACGATTGCTAACCATGCCATTATGCCGCACCTTCTTTCGCGGATTGCTGGTCTGTGACAAGTTTCAATCCAATAACACCACAGAGCAGTAAGCCGATCAGCAATATTTTAGCAAGGCGGAACTCCTCGCCGAATAACACCATTTCGGTTAGGACGGTACCTGCTGTACCAATTCCCGTGAAGACGGCGTATACGGTACCAACAGGCAGTCTTTTGGAAGCGGCGATGATGAGTCCAAAACTAATCACGATGGCGATCCCCGTTAGTGCCCATTCTAATGCAGTAGAAGCGTGCTTTAACCCACTTACCCATACAATTTCTATAATTCCTCCGATAAAAACATATAACCAGTTGCGGTTCATGATGGTGAATCTCCTTCCAGCACGATAGCTCGTGCTCCTTCGTTCAAATGATGTATGCCATGCCAAAAAACAGGCCAGGACGCTTCAAGGCGTCGTTTGTATCGACGTGAGCTTCCATAAATAATCTCCACCGTAATGCCGTCCAGGAACGTCATAAACGCAATCGCTACTTGTTCGGCTGGAACAGACGGTAGTTCTCCGTGGCGTATCGCACGCTCGAATAGCCGGATCAATATACGTTCCATGCCATCTAGAAACGGATACACAAGATCCATTACTTCGCTGTATAAATTCAGTGGTGGATAGTAACAATTGCGCAGCATAAAACGTGCGGATGCATGGGCGTGGTACTCTTCCTCAAACCAGAATAGTAAACCCTTCAGCCGTTGCTCTAGTGGTATATCCGCATGGTCACGGAAATATTCGAGTGTGTGCCGCCGTACCTCCTGGAATGCGAAGGCCAGGGTGTGCAAAAACAAGTCGTCCTTATTACTAAAATGTGCATATATCGATGGCTTCTTAATCCCGACTTCATCTGCGATGGCTCTCAGTGAGGCTCCTTCATATCCATCTCTAGCAAAATGAAAAAGTGCGGCATCCCGAATCGAATGTGCAGTCATAACATCACCTTCCTAACGGGCGTTAGGTAATAATATTTTCACATTTCACATCCCGTGTCAAGATACGAAACCGCCTGCACAATCAGCACAGGCGGTTAAGTTATAGTTATATGAAATTAGACTAACATTTACACCAGAGCGGAGAACCACAGAAAATCGCTTTGTAAAGGGTTCAAAAGGTCGTAAAGCCCAAGATGAGTTGAAGCTTATACAATATTCCTTTCAAGAACGTTGTTTTCTCCTGGAACTCATCGAGATTTAATGTGAATTCGGCATCATCATTATTCCATATACGGTCAAAATATTTCGCAATATTTTGAGTGAATTCGTTATCCGCAGGAGCGGCGACCCAAAGGTCGTTTTCCAAATTGTAATCATTCATATTCCGAGGTGTAAAATTGGTCGACCCGCCAAGGACAATGTGATCACCGTTTGCTTTGGCGATGTACATCATCTTGGTGTGATACTGTTCCTTGGTTGTGTTATACCAGCGAATCTGGATCTTCCCGTCTGACTTATCATGTAACTCGGCAGCTACAGGACGATTCGGAATGCCGATCTTCTCCTGACCAAACGCATTTTCGTTTGGATCAAGTACAAGCCGAATCTCTGTTCCGCGTTCTGCTGCTGCGAGCAACGCATCAATCACTTTAGGTGAAGCGATGTAGAACATGCCCATCCATAACACGTCACCCTTTTCGGCTGCGTTAATCTCATGCAAGGTTGCATCATTTACTTTGCCTTCGGTTAAGTAGCGGATACGCAGGTCACCCTCGTTCGAGTTCGTGCTCGACGTAGCGGGCGAATCGTTGGCAGAGGGAGAATATACGGGCACAGTACCACCACCGGAAATGTCTAATACCGCCTGTTCTGACCGAAGGATATCCTCAATTATTGGGCCAGAGACTTCAAAGGCAATGTTGGAATGATAGGCGCTCGCGTCATGGATATTGCCAGAGGAAACAATGGCTGTTTTCTCACTGACGACCACTTTGCGATGATTGGCTTTTACATTTAATAATTTTAAGTAAGATCGCAAGGTAACATCTGGGCCGTCACTTGCCATCAGGTTGGGAATCCAGCCTTTGCCGGACTGTCCGAACCATTGGAAGAAGGTGCGCCAGACTGCCGAGTAGACCGGTGTAGAGTCGCGGAGTGGATCAACATTGGTGATGACCACGTGAATTCCCGCTTGTTTCATTTGTTGCAGCAGCGGATTCGGCGCTGAGTTGTAATTTGTATTTACTTCGTCGGTAATAAACCAGATGTCCATTTCGGGATGCTGATTTTTTTTGGCTATCATCGCATCTGTGAATTCGGCACTGATTGGCGGGAATCGTTGTCCTTCATGCTGATAATCATTAAATAAAAACATATCTACGAGCACGAATTGTTCAGCATCTTCAACCACCTGAAGCATCCGCTGGAATATCTGCTGCTCATGCTCCATCAGTCCATCTTCGGAAGGGTACGTCAGATCATGAAGAAACTGCACTTGATCCGTGCGATACTCAGGACTTTCATAGGAAATGCCTGGTGGTAGCGGTTTATACGTCTGATAGAGCATGACTGCGATGAGCCATAGAATAAGAAGACCTAGAGCTATGCGTATGTATGGGAAGCGGCGTCCGGATGCCTTGGATTTAGTTGAGGTATGGCGAGAAGAAAACAAGTAATGACCCCCTTTCATATGTTGACTGACTACTATTACCACCTTCGACTGAAGGTTGACGCATCCCGCGAAATATAGATGATAAATTAGGCAAGCAGGATGTTACTGAATTGTCTTGATGAATCGACAGGGGTGTAGCTGTTGTGTATAATGAGTGTATTATTTTTGTAGAATGTTTTAAATTTCATATATTCTCGAAATGTGAACCTGGCGGAAACGGACAAGGCCACGGCAAGCATTTCAGAGCGTGTTTTATTGGAGATTTCAAGAAAGAGAGTGGGGACTAAAGTGTATTCCATCAAACAGGTCGCTGCCATGCTGGACATTCCAACGGTAACGCTCCGAGCTTGGGAAAATCGTTACAGCGCGGTCACTCCTGAGCGAACGGAATCGGGTTATCGGTTGTATACAGATGAAAATGTTGAAGATCTGCGCTGGTTGAAACAGCAGGTTGAGCAACATCAGACCAATATTTCAGAAGCGGTGCGAATGTTAAAGGCAAACAAAGCCAAGCCAGTCGAGCCATTCATTCCCACCCCGGTTACGGCTCCTGTGCCCACCATGGAAGAATCGTACCAACGGATTGCGGATCAAATTTACGATTCCCTATATCAGTTCCAGGGGGAACGAGCCAACGGTCTGATTGATTTTGGTTTTACAATGTATGGATACGACTCGATGTTCTATCACGTACTTGTGCCCATTCTAGTTCGGGTTGGTGATGCTTGGGAGCAGGGTAGAGCCTCTGTAGCGCAAGAGCATTTCATGACCCAGCTGATTTCACAGCGGTTTTATCAGTTTTTCCATCTGTTCCCGATCTATCCGCACTTACCCAAAGTTCTGGCGTTGTGCCCGGAAGGGGAGCATCATCAGGTGGGATTACTGCTATTTTCCCTGTTTATGCGTAAAAATGGAGCTGAGGTGCTGTACCTCGGAGCCAATACGCCGGAAGAGGGCATCTTTCCGATCATTCGTGAGCAGAAGATCAAGCTGGTCTGTCTCTCCATTACGAGTCCGGGATTGATGGAGCGCTGTGACCAATTGGTGAATCGAATCAAGGATGAATTTCCGCATATGCGTTTTGTCCTTGGAGGAAAAGGATATGAGCGTTCAGAGCATGCAGCCTATCCAGACTGGATCATGCCGGAGCATTCGTCCGAATGGCAAGGTTGGTTAGAGCGAGAGTACTTGGTTGATATGCCACCAGGCTCACAGTATTAACGTTGTAGAGTGAAATGTAAGGGACAGGTTACTGTATAGCCTAATAGTCAATTTCTGTGAACTAGCATCATTTGTTTAAATTTTGCATAAATAAAATCAATAATAAGCATCCTTGTACGCAGTAGCGCAGGGGTGTTTTTTTTGCATTCAATTTGATGTTATGTGTATTAAACAGGACGTGCAGATTGTACAGTTTACAAGGTCGTATAATATTTGTATTATATTTGTATAACGTTTATCATTTTATCCGCTTCGAAAGTTGTTGAATGGTTTAATAGTAGGTTAGAGGCTATAAGAATAGCGTAGCGAGATGAAGAAAGGTGAGTGGCTTAATGCCCAATCAGCAACGTAAACGTGCCGCTGTCATTGGCGCAGGCCCAGGTGGGCTTGCAGCAGCCATGTTGTTATCCGGTCAAGGATACGAAGTGGATGTTTATGAGAAACAACCTGTAATTGGTGGACGCTCTTCCAGACTTGAACTCGGCGAATATAAGTTTGACCGAGGTGCAACGTTTCTGATGATGCCCCAATTACTTGAGGAAATGTTCGATGTCGTGGGACGCAAGCTATCCGATTATGTGGATATGAAGGAACTGAACCCGCTGTATGCACTGAACTTTGGTGACACAGTATTCACGCCTTCTCGGGATCGCGAGCAGACAGCCGCACAGATTAAGGAGCTTTTTCCTGGCAATGAAGATAACTATCTTCGGTTCATGCAGGATGAAGAAGTGAAATTCGGCAAAGTGATGCCATTACTTCGTAGACCCTTTGGCAAGTTGACAGACTATCTGCGTAAGGATGCCATAACAGCTCTTCCTAAGCTTGATATCAACAATACCGTTTACGGGATTTTGTCACGTTACTTTACAGATGAGCGGCTTCGTTGGGCGTTTACGTTTCAATCGAAATACTTAGGCATGTCTGCCTGGGATTGTCCTGGCACATTCACGATTCTATCTTTTATAGAGCATCAGTATGGACTGTATCATCCAATTGGTGGTGTGAACCGTGTGTTCCATGCGATGGCTGATGTGATCACAGAGTTCGGCGGAAGAATACATACATCCTGCCCCGTAGACCAGGTCATTGTCCGCAATGGTCGCGCAGAAGGTGTGTTGCTTGAGAATGGTGAACGGATAGAAGCAGACCATGTTGTTGTAAATGCAGACTTCGCACATGCCGTAAGTAATCTGTTTGAGCCTGGTGTACTCAAGAAATACACACCTGAGAAGATGAAACGGAAGAAGTACTCCTGTTCTACAGCTATGCTCTATCTCGGTGTAGATGGCGAGATAGATCTGCCGCACCATTCCGTGTACTTCCCGGACGATTACCGAGTGAACGTAGACGAGATTACGAAGCACAAAGTGATGTCCGCTGATCCATCTCTATATATTCATAACCCCTCTAAGCTGGATTCGACGCTAGCTCCTGCAGGAAAATCTGCAATTTATGTTCTTATGCCCACTCCGAACCTTACAGGAGACATCGATTGGGAGAAGGAACGGGAGAATGTTCGCGAAGCGATGATGAAGCGGATGGAGGCGATTCCTCAACTGGCAGACATTCGTAGTCGCATTGAAGAATCGATGCTGTTTACGCCACTTGATTGGGCAAATGAACTGGATGTATATAACGGAGCAACGTTTAATATGGCTCACAATCTGGGTCAAATGATGTATCTGCGACCGCACAATCAATTCGAAGAGCTGAAACAAGTATGGCTCGTTGGTGGTGGGACGCATCCGGGTAGCGGATTGCCTACGATTTTTGAATCTGCACGAATTAGCGTGAGACTCATTCAAGAAGAAGATGCACGCACACAGTCCCGCCCGACTCCTTATGTGCAACAGTCGGCAGAAGCCGGAGGTCATTCATGAAACGAGCGGCGATTATAGGTGCAGGCATTGGAGGATTGACGTCGGCGTTATTGCTGAATCGCCAAGGTTGGGATGTTACGGTATATGAGCGAGGTTCACGTGTTGGTGGACGTATAGGATTCGAACAAGAGGGAGAATACCGGATCGATCAAGGACCAACGATTGTGCTTCTACCAGAGATGTTATTAGGCATTTTGGAAGAAGCAGGTGTAGATCGTTCCAAGGTGGAGTTGTTACGCTGTGACCCCCTGTACAGGGTTCATTACAGCAGTGGTCGAGTCATGACCAAAATGACCAGCCGTTCACTTCAGGCAGAAGAGATTGAGCGTCTGTTCCCTGGCGAGAGTAAAGGATTTAACCGATTTATGTCGGATATGGACACCCTGTTTCCAGCAGGACGTGCAGCGTTTCTAGAGCGGGATTTTCCTCGGAAAAGGGATTTCTTCACCCCGTCCCTGATGTCGCTCATGGGCAGACTGCGTGCACACAAAAGTGTGCGGAAGGCTGTGGGCGATTATTTTGAACACGAGGAATTACTTGATGCCTATTCGCTACAAAGCTTGTATATCGGTGGATCACCGTTCGGTACCCCTGGAATCTATTCGTTGTTGCCTTATGCGGAACATGAATATGGAATATGGATGGTCAAAGGTGGTTATGCGGCACTGCCGGGTATATTGGAAAAGGAACTGATTGCGCGCGGTGGACGCGTTGTATTGAATACCGAAGTGACTGGACTCCAGATTAACCAAGGAAAATGTGAAGGCATTGAGACTGCAAACGGCTTCGAGCCTATGGACGCTGTAATCTATAATGGCGATTTTCCTCACTTATCGGGTTTACTTGGAGAGATCCCTGAAGCACCACGAAAACGCAAGCCGTATCGTCCTTCTTCTGGATGTGTGTTAATCTATCTAGGAGTAGACAAAAAATGGGAGGATGCTACGACACATCAATTTTTCTTACCTCCAAGCCTTGATGGGAGTTTACGTGAAGTGTTCGACCGACGCCGAATTCCAGATAAGTCCTCATTCTACGTGTTTAACCCGGCTGCGTTAGATGAGACGGCTGCACCTCCAGGTCAGAGCGTATTGTATTTCCTCATTCCCGTACCGGATGCGGAAGGCGTGGACTGGTCACAGCAAGGTGAGTTGCTCGTAGAGCGTGTGCTTGAAGAAGCAGAACAACGTGGGTTCTCGGGACTGCGTGCTGCGATCCAATGGAAAAAAGTAAGAACGCCAGCAGATGCAGAGCGCGATGGACTATATGGCGGTGGAAGCTTCGGTATTGCGCCGGTTCTGTTTCAATCCGGGGTATATCGACCACAACCTAAGCCGTTTCCTGCAATTAAGGGGCTATATGCTGCGGGAGCATCCGTACATCCAGGTGGCGGAGTGCCAATCGTGATGCAGGGTGCGCGTATGGCTGTAAATCAACTCATGAAGGAGATGGGAACATGAACGAAGCAATTTTGAGCAGGTGCGAAGAGTTGATGAAGAAAGGTTCAACTTCTTTTTATCAAGCCTTTAAAGGTCTTCCCAGTCCACGTCGTGAAGCAGTGTATGTCATTTATGCGTTCTGTCGCATGATTGATGATAGCGTGGATGAGCCGGAACAATCGGCATATACCATCCATGAGATTCGTGATTTGTTTACACAACTGGACGAAGCCGAAGGACATTTCATATGGCCAGCGCTGAGATGGTTATTTGCAAGCTTTCCACATCTGGATAAAGGACCATTTTTCCGCCAAATGGAAGGGCAGCTCACGGATCTGGAAGTGACGCATTACACCACGATGAAGGAATTGGAGCATTATTGTTATCTGGTTGCTGGAACGGTAGGCGAGATGTTACTGCCTGTACTGCGTGATGATAATGGTGCAGAAGTGGCTGTCAACGGCATTGCTCTGGGCAAAGGCATGCAGATTGTGAATATTATTCGCGATGTGGGCGAAGATCGGGCAAGAGCACGGCGTTATGTACCGCTCGAAGTAATGGAGAAGCATGGATATACGGAGCTTGATTGGCAAAATGGAGTCATTGACGAACGCTGGATCGCGATCGTTCATGAATTGAAGGTCGCTGCACTGGACTGGTTCCGTGTAGGAATGGATCGTCTGGATACCTATCCGGTGGATAGTGCATTTGCGATTGAACTGGCTGCTGCATTTTATTCAACGATCTTACATGCGGTGGAGCGCAATGAATATGATGTATATTCCAAACGTGCTTATGTTACCGATGAACTGAAACTGGAGATGCTGGGTGCAATTGTGAAGCGGTATCCAATGCTGGCATTTCAGGCTTCCCGAACGGCGGTTTCCTAATGATTCAAGGTTTATATTGGGTGTGGTATACAATCGGCGCTGTACTAATGCTTACGATTGGTGTGCCGGATGTCTTATCCTTTTCTAATGGGCTTTTCTTAATCTTCTATGCGCTATATGTGCTAGACCTAATCTACAAGGGACGGTACCGAACTGGAATGTCCGACCGGTCAGTCATTTGGAAAGAACCCAGTCTCTGGCTGGCTTCATTCATCATATGGCTTGGCGGGATGGGCATTGAATGGCTGGGCGTTCACACCCAGTGGCCGTTCGGTGAGTATGCGTATTCGGACTACTTCGGCATCCACCTATTCAGCGTACCTGTGACATTAGGCTTCGCTTGGATTGCGGTTGTTGGCAACTCGGCGATCCTTAGTGGTGGTGGTTCAACGTGGTCCGGCAAGCTCATTCGTGCAGTCAAAACCGGATTCTGGGCGATTGTGCTGGACTTGGTGCTAGACCCGGTAGCTCATGCTCGCGGATTCTGGCATTGGGGAGCTGGGGGTGGATTCTACGGCGTTCCGTGGAGTAACTACGTAAGCTGGTTCATTATGGGCGCCTTTCTTTCGTTATTCCTGCCGGCTATGCCTGGAGATCGCAGCACACTGCTACGTGCCAAATGGTTATATCAATTGTTCATCCTTCTGTTCGGTGTGCTTGCACTGAAGGAAGGCATTACAGGTAGCTTCGTGATTGCACTTGCTGGCGTGCTTCTGGCAGAAGGGAGCTGGCTGTATGATTCGCGCCGCAAAGTCCAAATCGTTTAACCACGTGTTCTCACGGTATAACCACTATTATTTGCTGCGTCGGCGTTTTCGTTCGTTTACACTCTCAGGCTCGCTTGATCCGCACCGGATTCCCGGCTATGAGATGAAAGTCGAGCCGAAGAGACCCGTGATCTATTTCATGAATCACAGTTCCTGGTGGGATGGTCTGTTGCTTTATCATGCAACGCAGCAGACCTCGGTAGGAGATCATTACGTGATGATGGAGGAACAGCAGCTACAGCGGTTTGCTTTTTTTCGTAAGTTAGGGGCTTATTCGATCAACAGGGAGAGTGCGTCGGCGATCCGCGAGTCTCTGCAATACACGTCAGAACTGCTGAACGCAGGCAAAAGGGTATGGATCTTTCCGCAAGGCGAGATTCTGCATCAAGATGTAAGACCGATCCAATTCCGTCCGGGAATCGGGCTGCTACTTCGGCGCTCGCCAGAGGCGATTGCTGTACCCGTGACCCTGTGTCATGGCATGGTGCAGCATGATTTACCCGAAATCTCTATGCGTGCAGGTCTGCCGATCCTGGAAAACTGGCATGCTTGGAAGAGTGAAGAGATTGCCGCCAAACTTCGATTGGTGTTAGAACAGCAGCTAGATGATCACAAGGCAGAACTGATGAATAGCGCACAAGGCCAGTTGCAAGACGCGACGCCGTTGATTCGTCATCGTTCTTCCACGAGCGAAAAATACGATGCCGCACGGAAGCAGGTGAACCGTAAGCGATGACTGCATCTGAAATAGGTTGGATCGTTCTCACTGGTGTATTAGGTGTGCAATTGCTGTTTGCGATATGGAATCTATCCTGCTTGCCTAAAGTCCGTGCATTGGATGCACTGCGTATACTGCGTTCTCGCTCAGACGATGAAATTCTCGTCTCTGTGCTGATTCCTGCACGTAATGAAACACTACATATTCAAGGTTGTCTGGAAAGTGTGCTTGCGAGTGATACGTCTGGCTTCCGCATGGAAGTGTTGGTACTTGATGATCGTTCTGAAGATGATACGGCTGAGATCATTCAGCATATAGCGAATCAGGATTCACGTGTACGTCTATTACAGGGCATTGATCTGCCTCCAGGGTGGATGGGGAAATCTCATGCCTGTCACCGGCTGGTGCAAGAGGCGGCGGGGCAGTGGTATATGTTTGTTGATGCGGATGTACGATTGAAGCCTACTGCCATTCGGCAAACCCTTGCCGCAGGCGTAGAGCAAAGTAGAGGCTTAGTAACGGGTTTCCCTTATCAGGTCACGAAGACATGGATGGAGAAGCTTGTCGTACCGATGATGGTGTTCACCATTATTAGTCATCTGCCTATTTTTATGATACGCAGGTCGTCCAGCCCACTCTTCGTTGCTGCTACAGGAGCCTTCCTGCTGATCCATCGTTCCAGCTATGAAGCATCCGGAGGACATGCTGCCATTCAAGCGCATCTGGTAGATGATATGAGCCTTGCCAAGGCGGTAAAACGTGCAGGTCACCCTGTTACGCTGGCTGATGTGCATGACGTGACGACAACCCGGATGTATCAGAATGGCACGGAAGTGTGGAATGGGTATAAGAAAAATATGTATGAAGGCTTAGGGCGCAAGGATGCGCTCCTGCTGGGTACGCTGTTAATGTATACGCTGATGTATCTTGTGCCGCCGCTCGGTGTAATCTTCGGTGTGTTCACTGGTGATATGACCGCTCTTACGTATGGGCTCGTAGGAACCGTACTTGGCATGGCGGTAAAAAGAGTTGCGGACTATGCCGGGGGACAGCCTTGGTGGCTTGCACTCCTGCAACCGATTAGCATGGCCTGCGTTATAGCGATTGGCATTGCCTCGTGGCGGGCAGGACGATCCGGTAAAGGGTATGTATGGAAAGGCAGGCGGTATAATTGAAGAGAAGCGTCATTATTATCGGCGCAGGATTCGGTGGTTTATCCTGTGCTATTCGACTGGCTTCACAAGGCGTGCAGGTGACCATTCTGGAACGTCAACAGCAGGCGGGAGGCAAGCTGCAGCAGATTGAGAAGGACGGATACCATTTTGACCGCGGCCCAAGTACGATCACGATGCCATCCACATTTCGTTCGGTCTTTGAACATGCAGGTGTTGAGATGGAGGATTATGTGCGGTTGTATGAGTTAGAGCCGCGTACACGTAATGTTTTTGCAGATGGCACGGTAGTGGATCTGTCTCGGGATCGGCAGTGGATGAAGGAGCAGATTGCGGTATATAGCCCGGAAGATGCGCTCCAGTATGATACTTTTATGAATGAGTCGGCTGCACTCTATGCAGAAGCGAATCAACATTTTCTCGGTAAATTGCTGATCTCTCCCAAAGAAAAATATAACCTGCAAATGCTGCGCAGTCTGTTAAGGGTACGTCCAATGGTTAAGCTGGATACGCTACTTCGCTCCTACTTCAAGCATCCGCATACGCTAGCGATGATTGGTCGTTACGCCACCTATGTTGGATCATCGCCCTATCAGGCACCCTCAATCTTTGCGATGATGGGACATGTTGAAGCAGATGTAGGGATCTACGGCGTCGAAGGTGGAACTTATCAATTAATTGCAGGTATGGTGAAGCTGGCACAGGAGAAAGGCGTTCAGATCGTTACCGGGATTGAAGTTCAGCAGATTGTTGTTCGAAATGGGCAAGTGGTTGGGGTAGATACGGATCAAGGCTTCCGGGAAGCAGATCAGGTGGTTGCCAATGGAGATGTACTTAGCGTTAATCGGTTGCTGGTCGAACCTAAATATCGGAAACAAATGACGGATGCCCGTATTGCCAAATATGAGCCGTCCATTTCCGGTTTTGTTACATTGGCAGGTGTACGCAGACAATATGATGCATTGCTGCACCACACGGTATTTTTCCCAGAGCAGTACGAGCCGGAGTTCAAGGACATTTTCCGTGATCGTACGATGCCAACCGATCCAACGATCTACATCTGTTACTCCGGTTATTCGGAAGCGAGTAGAGCGCCTGTAGGTGCAAGTAATCTGTTCATTCTCGTGAATGCTCCCTACTTGTCGGATGCGTGGAACTGGGATGAGCAGATGGATCGGTATGGCGAGTTTGTGTTAGATCAACTGGAAGCGCGGGGCATCACGGGACTGAGACAATCGGACGTCCTCATCCGTTATACGCCTAAGCAGATTGAACAGGACACGCTTGCGCATCAAGGTTCTATCTATGGCATTTCGTCCAACTCGGTGAAGCAGACCTTTGCAAGACCAGGCAATCGGAGCAAGGATGTGCGCGGACTGTGGTACGTTGGCGGAACAACACATCCGGGTGGTGGAACACCTATCGTAACCCTGTCCGGTCAGTTGGTTGGGGAACAGATTGCTTCTGAGATGAGCGTAAGATAAAGACGGAAGAACTCCCCGGAATTCATACGTAGAATAAATTGTGTTTCGGGGCAACCTTTCATTCGTTAGTATGGAACGGTATACTGGTAGAGTTGATGCCAAATAGCGTCTACAACCGCTGAACCGATACGTTGCAAACGAGAGCGTTTGTACGGTACATATAAATACAATGGAACAATGAGTTTATAGATTGAACTAGACATTTACACAAGAGCGGAGAGGACAGAAATAACGTGAAGAAGCGAAGCGTTCGCCTTTATCCCCGGATTTTCCCTTTGGAAAAAGGAATCAGAAAAATCTGGGGATAACAGCGATCGGAGGGTTGTTCTGTCATCGTAGTGGTCAGTGTAAATAACGATAGTTTAATTTATATAGAAGTAGGAAAGTGGGCAGGTTATCCTGTCGATCAGCGCAATTCTCACATAAGGGGGTCTCATCATGAACGAACAAGAGCGAGCTGGCCAAAGACTGCTTCCTGACGTGGCTACAGGCGAACGGAAGCTGGAACATGTGCGCCTCTGTCTTGAGGAGAATGTGGCAGGGGAAGGGATAACCAGTGGTATGGAGCGGTATGCGTTTCGTCATAATCCACTGCCTGAATTGAACTTTGACGAGGTGAGTCTAGAGACGGCCTTTATTGGAAAAAAAGTACGTACGCCCTTGCTCATCAGTTCGATGACGGGCGGAAGTGAAACAACTGGCGCCATCAACGAACGGCTGGCGCGAGTAGCGAACGCCCGAGGCTGGGCGCTCGGCGTAGGTTCAATCCGGGCTGCGGTGGAACAGCCCGAACTAGCACATACCTTCAATGTACGACGCTGGGCACCGGACATCCCGGTCATTGCTAATCTTGGTGCGGTGCAACTGAATTACGGCTTCACAACCGCTGACTTCCAGCGTGCTGTAGACATTGCGGGTGCCGACATGCTTGTGCTGCATTTGAACAGCTTGCAGGAGATTTTCCAGCCTGAGGGCAACACCGACTTCAGTGGACTGTTACATCGGATCGAGGAGCTGTGTGCGAAGCTAGATGTCCCCGTTGGTGTGAAGGAAGTAGGCTTCGGCATGGATGGAGAGATGGCACAGCGGTTATATGCAGCAGGTGCAGCCTTCGTGGATGTAGCAGGTGCTGGCGGCACGAGTTGGGTGCAGGTCGAGAAATATCGGAATACCAATCCGGTACGACGTGCGGCAGCAGAAGCCTTCGCAGACTGGGGCATTCCAACAGCGGATTGCATCCGTGAGGTGCGTACGCTGAATCCAACAGGCGCGCTCATCGGCAGCGGCGGGCTCTATAGCGGAGT
Organism: Paenibacillus sp. MER 99-2; assembly: GCF_023714095.1. Taxonomy (NCBI): domain Bacteria; kingdom Bacillati; phylum Bacillota; class Bacilli; order Caryophanales; family Paenibacillaceae; genus Paenibacillus; species Paenibacillus sp. MER 99-2. Next base: position 662,907 of record NZ_JAMAUZ010000003.1, read on the forward strand.
CGATGCCGCTAAAGCGATTGCGCTTGGCGCTGACCTTGCCGGGTTCGGACGCTCGCTGCTCGAATCGGCTGTTGCTTCTGATGAAGCGTTAAGCCAGCGGCTAGAGCAGGTCGAGTTCGAGCTACGCACCGTGATGTTCGGCATTGGTGCTGGGACTCTGGATGAGTTGCGTGGTACGCCGAGGCTTATGGAGAGGCGATAGGATAATTTATAGGTAGGGTATGGGGTTTGTTGCTGTCCCCAGTAAGGAGAGTTTTCTGTTCTGACAGGTGCGAACCCCAAGCTCACAATGCGTTTCCCAGGAGATTCGTCCTTCAGCAATACCCTTTCCAATAATACAAACAACCTTTCTTTTACTTGATGGTTAGTCAAATAAAGGAAAGGTTGTTTAGCAGTTAACGATAGGTCGTATCTACATCAAAATCCTTGTCAATTAACCTAATATATTATTCAAACCGTTAGATTAACTGCTTATACTGTAACAATCGATATAAAACATCAGCCAACAAGGCTCTTGTTACGGGTTTATTCACACCATTTTCAATGTCCTCTGCCTTCATAATCTCTAATTCTGATAAAGTTTGAGTGTAGATATAACTCCAATGTTTATTTTCTCCTGTAATTTTAGCTTGCTTTATATTAAACGCTTGTACTAATATTTTGGCAAGCTCACCTAGTGTTAACTGTCCTGATGGATTAAATGAATTTTTATAACCATCAATAACTCCACCTTGCTGTAGGTTCAATATTGCACTGTAGCTGGGATGCTTCGTCGGCACATCTTCAAAGTTTACAGCTTCCCTTACTGCATCAAGCTTTACTAAACGATTGATCAACAATGCAAGATGATGTCTTTGGATGAAGTCATTTGGACCGAATTGACCATTTTCATATCCCTTCAATATCCCTTTTTGTGCTAATTTATTAATACTATTCTCAGCCCAATGTCCATCTATATCAGTAAAATATTTTTCTACTGGTGCTTCAGGTTCTTGTTCTGATTCAATGTTTTCTGTATCTTCTATTTCTTGTTCGACAACTGCTGGCGTAACTGATGTTGTAACTGATGGTACAACCGGTGATGTAACTGGAGCTGGTGACGTAACTGGTGGAACAACCGGTGGGTTATTAATAGCAGTCCACTTTGCAAATAATGTTTTATTTTCTGTGACTTTGTCAGTATCGAAATTCCAAGTTGTTGTAAGAACTTGATCTACATACCATCCTCCGAATACATAACCTGACCTTGTTGGAGCCACTGGTGCTGTAATCGTCGTATCATAGGTTATATCAGCTAGATCCGCCACCTGACTACCACCATTGCTATTAAAGGATACCGTTAATTTATCGGGAATATATTTTGAATAAAATGTTGTATTAGGATCTATTGAATTAGTAAAGTCCCAAGCTGCTTGCAATGTTTCGTCGCTATACCAATTTTCAAATGTATAATTTGGTTTTGTTTGCGAAGCAACAACTGACGCATCCAATGACGGTAAGCTACCTTCAAACGTAATCGTATTAAGACTGTTAGAAGCAAAAGCGTACGAATCGATACTTGTAACGCTAGCAGGAATTGTTACATTGGTTAATTTATTGCTATTAAAGGCATTGTACCCTATCACAGTTAAGTGATCTGGAAGAGTTATACTCGTTAATTCATTACTGCTAAAAACGCCACTTGCAATAGAAGTTACACCATTTGGAATCGTTACATTCACTAGTTTATTATAAGAAAATGCATCTCTTTCAATAGAGGTTACACTATTTGGAATACTAACATTCACTAGCTTATTTTGAGAAAAAGCATCTTCTTTAATGGTAGTTACACTGTCAGGGATAGTCACACTGATTAATTCATTACTATGAAAGGCACCATTACCAATACTCGTCACACCATCAGGTATAACTACATTGGTTAATTTATTACTCATAAATACCGAAGGACTTAGACTCGTCAAACCACTAGGTAAAATGATACTTGTTAAATTATTATAGAAAAAAGCACCAGTGCCAATAAGCGCAACATGGTTTGAAAGTGTCACATTACTTAGATTATTAGAGGAGAATGCATAATCTCCTATACTTGTCACACTATCAGGGATAACAAGATCAACGATATTATTCGAAGCAAAAACACGATCTGAAATAGAAGTGATGCTGTTCGGAATCGTTACACTTGTTAGATTGTTACTATGAAATGCGCTACTACCAATGGATAGTACACCTTCAGGAATCGTTACACTTGTTAATCTTTTAGAACGAAACGCTTCATTTCCTATGGCAGTTACGGGATACCCATCTATTTCATCAGGGATAATAATATCGCTTGAACTACCCGTATATCCGGTTATTGTCGCCATTGAATTAGACTCTGTATATGTAAATTCACTTGGCATATCAGCATTTGCCTTATTAAAACTGATCGGTGAAACTAACAATGCTACTGCTAACATCAATCCCACTATTTTTTTCATAATCATTCTCCTTCTAATTATTAAAATTCTAAGTTAAAACTAATTTTGGAATGAAACATATAAATATATTGGTTGTGTCTTGTTACAATCACTTGAAATATAGCACACTTCACTTTACCTGCTCTGAGTGTAAAGAAATCTTTGTAATTAAAATCTGGATTATTCAGTTCAGTAGTAACGAATTGAGCCAATTTCAAATGATCAAGAACAAGCAATGGTATATTTTAATTTTTAACGATAGGTAATAATTTACAAGTAAAATATTGATATTAAATGTAAAAATAATGTATAATTTTATTGACCGTTGCCTAATTTCTTATTGAAAGGTGGTGTTCTCTTGAATTCAATTACCACAATTCGCGATCATTTCGAAGGTTATCTTAAGAGTAAACATATGACATTAAACTCTTTTTCCGAATTATCAGGTATTAATTCAGGCACACTCAGTAGTACGTTGAGTGGGCAACGTCCCATAGGAGTTCAGCAACTAGATCGACTCACCGCGGGGATGGGTTTACCCGAGGGATATTTCTACGATTTATACATAAATGAGTGTTTTGTTAATACGAATCCTGACTGGCGGAGAATAGGCCCTTTTCTTAAACGTTGTGCCGAACTCGGTAGAGTGGAGTGTATCGAAGCGACGGTTAAACTATTAATGGATAATCTTTCCTATGCCCCTCTCTTATTTGAGTTGGCTGAACAACTATATGCAGAAGGGAGGCTAGAAGCGGCTAAACCCCTTTATTTCTGTGTGGCCGAGAGTGAGAAGATGCAGCACTCCGAACGATTGGCTCTGAGTCAGTATCGTTTGTTCTCTATCGGACTTGGTAAAGATCAGCAAAAAAACTTGTCGCTAGCTACCCAATTCGAATTTTTTGTGGATCGTCTCGACGAGCCCTATCAGTTGGATGGGTTGAATGATTTGATCAATGCTTATGCTTCATTACGTCGCTGGGACAAGGTGGAGATTCTGGCTGAACAATTGAAAGTAAAGGCAATTATTCAGTATGAATTCAAGAAGATATCTAGAGCGACAGAGACCAGAACTAAAAAGCAGGTTATATTCTATGTTCTATACGCCTATTTGGCGCTTGGTGAAGTTTGTTTCAATAAAAAAGAATATCAAGATGGACTGGAGTATATCCTTTTATACAAGGATCATAGTTGGGTTAATGACCCGAGTGATAATGAAATAAGAGTCATTCGTCAGTTTGAGGAATGGGCTGAGGGTAACTACTATTTGTATGAGTTAATGTCTGGTAAGACAGAAGTGTTGCCAAGATATCTAAACTACATTTCAGCAAGAGAAAATGAAGTTTTCCCGGCATTGTGCGCAATAGTATCCGCAGCTAATCAATTTGAGATGAATATTCATTCCATCCTTGAACAGTATGACTCTTATTTCGCATACCGAGAGCAAGTCAGTCATATCGGGAAAATTAATGAACAATACACGAGTGACCAGTATGTCACTTTATTAGCAGATTTGGGAACATATTATTTAACTCATCGAGAATATAATAGAGGAATACATTTTATCCTTAGAGGTCTACAACTCGCTATTACAATTAAGAATAAAGACGGTATGTTGAGTTGCATCAAAACGTTTGAAGAATTTCGATATAATGCATCTGAAGAGGATAAAGTGAAATACAAAAATTTGATTTGTGAGGTGTGATGAAAATGAAATCAAAATTAGCTTTAATAGCAATTACATGTAGTGTGGCAGTATCTATATTAATCCCGACTACTCAACCAACACCTCCGGAAACAACACCTCCTGTGATCATGACAACGAATGGTCATGGAATGGGAAGCTAACGGTTGATATGACTTGAAGAGTGACACCATTGAGGTATTTATTTATACAGCAAAGAAGCCCTATGCGGATGAGCATAGGGCTATTATAAATTGGTGAAACCAAGCCTGGGGTTTGGGATAACCTTAAAGTTAATTAAAAAGACCTTATTACCAAATAAAATATAAAATTGATATAAATTGAAGGGGTGCTGTATAATTCTTATTTATTACTACTCAGTCGTATACCTCAGATAAGGTGGTGTTTTCTTGAACTCAGCAGCGACCATTCGTGATTATTTCGAGGACTATTTAAAAAACAAACGTATGACACTTCATCAGTTTTCAGAGGTATCTGGTATTAATTCAGGCACTTTAAGCAGTACCCTAAGTGGGCAGCGTCCTATAGGTGTGCAACAGTTAGATCGGCTCACTGCGGGTATGGGGTTACCTGAAGGGTACTTTTATGGATTATACATAAATGAAAGTTTTGTAAATGCGAGTCCGGATTGGCGCAGACTAGGCCCTTTTTTGTACCGCTGTGCTGAGTTAAATCAAATTGAAAATATAAAAGAAACGATCAGTTTAGTGATGGATAACCTCACGTATGCCCCTCATTTGTTTGATCTGGCGGAACAGTTATTTTCTGAAGGAAAGCTGGAAGCAGCTCGCCCCCTCTATTACAGTGTTGCTGAGAGTGAGAAGATGCAGCATTCAGAACGATTGGCTCTGAGTCAGTATCGTCTATTTACAATTGGACTTTCTAACAATCAACAAAATAATCAGTCACTTGCAACCCAATTTGAGTTGTTTGTAGATCGTTTGGATGAGATGTATCAGCTTGATGGGTTGAATGATCTAATTAATGTATATAGTTCATTACGAAATTGGAGTAAGTTGTTAGAACTGAGTGACAAATTGAAGATGAGAGCAGAAATTCACTATAAGTTGTATGGAAGACGTAAAGATGAGTGGGTGAAAAAGGAGATTGTTTTTTATGTGTTGTATGCCCACCTAGCAAAAGGGAGTGCGTACTCTTATCTTGGAGACTACAAGAACGCCCTGAAGTATGTTGAACAATATAGCAATTATACGTGGATAAAGTCTCCTAATGAAGCTGAATTGGTAGTTATAAATCAATTTAATGAATGGGCGGAAGCCAATCGGTATCTATATGAGCTGAAGTCAGGTAATGTTGATGTTCTTGAGGATTATCTTGAATATATATCTGAAAGAAAGAATGAAATCTTCCCAGCGCTATGTGCAATTGTAAGTGCAGCGAATCGATATAATATGAATATTGATTCGGTATTGGAACAGTATGAATCCTATTTTACCTACCAGGAGCAGGAAAATAGAATTGGAAAAGTTAGTAAGTATTTAACAAGTGACCAGTATGGGTCGCTATTGGCTGGATTAGGAACGTATTATTTAACAAATAAAAACTTTGATAAAGGCATGGAATACCTTCAACGAGGCTTGGATTTTGCCATGAATAATGGTAATAAGGATGCGATGCTGGACTGTCTTGGGTTATTTGGTGAACTTCGTGATTATCCTAATGGGGAAGGCAGTAGCACCAAAGCGGCTGTTCTTTTGGAGAAGATTAGTGAACGATTCTCGCACCCTAGTTAATCCCTTGAAAGCTAGTATATAGAACAGATATACGGGTGTTCCCTATGTGGATGACTTCCTTTAATGAGGAAGCTGGATCATACGGGACGCCTTTTTATGTTGATTTTTACAAATTAGCGTGTAAGGTTTTACGAAATGGGGTAGAACGACATGTAAAATTAAAATCAAGTTGGAGTATATATCCTTTCCCACTAAATAGCAGAATGCTCTAGAATATCACATCAGGGGAGGATGAATATGGAACGTAGTGACTTGATAAGACGAATTGAATTAGCGAGGCAGAAGCTGTATCAGACGAAGCTGAAATATGTAGATCTTCTGCATCCTGATGTCATTAAGCAATCCATGATTCTGGATGAGTTAATCAATGAATATAACCAGGCCAAAACAGAAAAGCCGATCAAGTAAACCCCATTGACTGTGGCTGAGCTCTTGGCGAGTCGCTCTTCCTATCATTTAATTTCAGCATGAGTTACAGTGTGGACAAGCTATTCATCCGTTGGATGAATGCTACGTACTTACTCGCTTAGGAGCATTCTTCGTTAACGGATATCGTATCGTTAGTCACCGTTACACGGGTATGACCAGCTAAATATTCGGTATAGCCGCAGACGGTCTTAGTGTAATTATTCCCACGGCTATCGCTAAATTTCAGATATATACTTCCCTCTCCAGAGAGCTTGAGCTGTGGAGTGAACTGAATCTTATGCCCACTAGGCAAATCTTGACCGGGGATGAAGAGGGACTTACCCATAACATTTGCGTTCTCAGAGCCGATCAATCCTGATTGGATGCCAGTAAGTTCGTATGCGGACTGATTGTCTATGGTGATGCGGAAGTCTTTGAATCGATCTATTGCATTCTGATAACTAAGATATAAGATGACTCCAACGAACAACGTTACAACAAGGAGAATAACAAATCTGGGCGTGAACCGCCTGTGACCTTTGTCCATTCTAATTCTCTCCTTTCTCTTAACATTATGGTATTAAACGCAAATTAGGGCGTAAAGGTTGTGCCCCCATTTTAATATAAAGATAGATATACATAGCTAAGATAAACAGCTTGTGAATTACAGGGCATCTACGTATGCTGTGAAATAGGAAGTTATAGCATGATTAATGGAGTAGAAAGAAGGAGAATTGAATGAAACTAGTACCTATGGGTGAGCAAGAGTTCGCGAGTTTTCGCGTTCGCTCCATTCAAGATTTTGCACGAGAGAAGGTAGAAGCGGGGACGTGGGCATCAGAAGAAGCACAACAACTCGCAGAAGCAGTGTATGACAAATACTTACCAGAAGGCATGAACACCCCTGGTGCTTATGTGTATAACCTCGTGCATGAGATGGACGGAAATGTAGGTTATATCTGGTTTAATATTACGGATAACCTTCGGGGCAGGGAGGCGTTCCTGCTGGATATTTTGGTTGAAGAAGCACATCAAGGCAAAGGTTATGGTACGGAGACCATGAAGGCACTGGAACAGGCTGCTATAGGTCTGGGGGTAGTTCGAATCGGTCTGCATGTGTTTGGACATAATGGTCGTGCAAGCAACTTGTATAAGAAGATGGGGTATGAGGTTACAGATCTAACGATGTACAAGGAATTGCGGAAATAATTCCGTTCATAGCGAATTAGCGAACTTCCTTGATGCACTGGGGGTTGTCATATATAATGAATAGGATTATTCGAACCGAACAAGTAATGAATGAGGAGTTGTCATATACATGGCTTTGAAAGCTGGAATCGTGGGTCTGCCTAACGTGGGTAAATCTACATTGTTTAATGCAATTACACAAGCTGGTGCGGAGTCTGCTAACTATCCGTTCTGTACAATTGACCCTAACGTAGGGATTGTTGAAGTCCCTGATGAGCGTTTGGACAAATTGACAGAACTCGTTGTACCGAAAAAGACAGTACCAACGGCGTTTGAATTCGTAGATATCGCGGGTCTGGTTCGTGGTGCAAGTAAAGGTGAAGGTCTTGGTAACAAGTTCCTTGCTCACATCCGTGAAGTAGACGCTATTGTACACGTGGTACGTTGCTTTGTCGATGAGAACATCACTCACGTAGATGGCAAAATTGATCCGGTAAGCGACATTCAGACGATTAATCTGGAGCTGATCCTGGCTGATATCGAGAGTGTTGAGAAAAAAATCGACCGTTCTAAGAAAAACATGAAGGGCGGTAACAAAACGGCTGCTCAAGAAGTGGAAGTACTGGAGAAAGTGAAGGCTGTTCTGTATGAAGACAAGCCAGCACGCAGTATGGAGCTTACAGATGAAGAGCGTCTGATTGTGCGCGATCTGCACTTGCTTACCCTCAAGCCTGTTCTGTATGCAGCCAATGTAGCTGAGGACGAAATCGGCGATGTAGCGAACAATGCTTATGTGCAAAAAGTAAGAGAATTCGCTGCTGCCGAGAATGCAGAAGTGGTGCCAATCAGTGCGAAGGTCGAAGAAGAGATCTCCGAACTGGAAGGCGAAGATAAACAAATGTTCCTGGAGGAACTGGGCATCGAGGATTCCGGTCTGAACCTGCTTATTAAAGCAGCTTACAAATTGCTGGGACTGTACACGTACTTCACAGCAGGGGTACAGGAAGTTCGTGCATGGACAATCCGTAAGGGTACCAAAGCTCCTGGCGCAGCTGGTGTAATCCATACTGACTTTGAGCGTGGATTCATCCGTGCAGAGGTTGTTTCCTATGAAGATCTGGTTGCGGCTGGTTCCATGAATGGTGCCAAAGAACGTGGACAGCTTCGTCTGGAAGGTAAAGAGTATGTTGTTAACGACGGCGATGTTATGCACTTCCGTTTCAACGTATAAACCTCTGAACTCGTATCAAACTTTAAAAAACTGAACCTACCAACGTAGGTCTATTGAAAATGGCTCTGTTACCTTCTTAGGAAGGTGGCAGGGCTTTTTTTTAACGATGATAAACACTGGAACTTACTGGATTATCCGAAACGTGTGGATATAATATAAGAAAGAGTTTTCTGGAGGTGGCCTATGGAACAACAGCTAACCAATGTTAGATACGACAAGGCTCTAGTTGAAGCTGCTCAGTTGCCGAAGGAGACGCAGGAACTGTTACTGCAATTGGGGTTACCGCAGCTCCGTTTGGCAGATGAGCATGTGCTCGGCGTTCATTTTACACCCCTAACGGATCAAGGACTGATTCAGACCTCAGATGGATACAAAACGTTGTTTCCAATCGGGTATGAATGGGAGGATAGTTCGATCATATTTGCTCTGGAAACAGAGATCGGCACACTCTACAGGTTGGATGGGCAGAAGGGTGAATATAGCGTTGTTAACACCAATCTAAGCCTATTTCTGGAGTTCCTACATCAATACATTTCGTTCATCCATGAGCATTCGAGAACCTCTGAGCCGAGTGTAATGACGTTGGAACAAGTGCAGGCGAAACTAGAAGCTTTCAGGAGAGGCGAAATTAAGCCTATAGCACAACCATCTTCTGATTCAGCAAGAAAAAATGCGCTGCACCAGCTCCGACAATTCTATACGGAGAAAGACCCGGTGAGTGTCTCGGATGAAGAGAGTTGGTGGAGTGTTGTGCTCGAACAATTAGAGGACGACCTTCTGTAGGTTGCTCATAACCGAAACAAGTATGCTAGTGAAGATACTATGACTTAGTTTCATGAATAGATGAAGGATGTTTTTCAGTTTCCGATTCATCATTGCCCATTACAATCTCTTGGAATGTGCAACTCTTATGTATTGAATAACGTTCAGGTAGTAACGTTACAATAACCATAAGGGGAGATTGTCATTTTAATTAAATCAAAGTTGTTGTATGTTGCATTTAGTATGGTGGTTGTGTTCCTAATATCGGCTTGTGCAAATGATACAACTAACGAGCTCTCTCCGAATATGCGAATTGAACCTTACCGTGTTGCGCTAGAAGAATTGATATCGATAGACGCGGCTCTTAATGCGAATATGGAGTACATTTCTCTGGTGCTGAACGAAGCAGTCCCTATTGAAGATTCTGAGCGAGAAGCAATTGAATCCTACCTCCTACAAAAATATAACGTTCCCATCTATAACTACACACATGAGCAATTGATCGAGCGGAATTTTGCTGAGCAGGGTGGAACAAGGCTTAAAGGCATTCTCCTAACCATTGAAGAACATAAGCCGTCAGACGATACGAATGAGATGACTCTTGAGGTCAGTAAGTATCGTGCGAATGAAGGTGCAATTGCTTTGGAAATGATATTAGCGTATCAAGAAGGACAGTGGGAAATTTCCGGTTATGTTACGGAGAGAGAAAGTTAGGGGCGAGATTCGCTTCTGGTGTCCGAAATAGAGTATAGTGGGCATAGTTGAACTTGATTTATAGGAGGCTACGACCATGTCACAGGATATCTGGATGAACCTACCGGTCAAAGATGTTGTGAAGTCAACAAGCTTTTACAATGAGATTGGATTCCATGCGGCGAACGTTGGTCACGAAAGAGCCAAGCTTACGATAGGTCAAACGACAATTCTGCTGTTCCCGAATGCGACGTTTGAGAAATTTACAGGTTCCCAAATTGCAGATACTTCCCATAGCGCAGAAGTGATATTCTCCATTGGTGCGGAGAGCCGGGAAGAAGTAGATGCCTTTATTCAAAAAGTAGAGAGCGCTGGAGGCAGCGTCTTTGGTAAGCCCAGTGAAACGGACGGCTGGATGTACGGTGCAGGCTTTGCCGATCTGGATGGTCACCGTTGGAACTTACTGTACATGGATGAGAGTCAAATGCCAAAACGTCAATAGAAGTCGTTCCATCCAAAAGTATGAACATGTATGAATGTGAAACGCCGGTTGCCTCATGAAGGTTATCGGCGTTTTTCCTACTCCATATAGATATAGAAAATTTAGTTCATCCGGTAGCAGAATGGTTGCTATTCAGATTCATAAGAATATGCTATAATTAAGAGTCGTATACCTTGGTTGAATGTGTTGCTTAACTCGATGAACGGAAGCGGGTTCTGTACAGGGTACGCGATTTCTTTATATCACTTTAAAAGTAAAGGATTTGATGACGTTGTAGCGATGTTATACGTCGATCGTCGATCATATATGAATATTTAATCCATGTTAAGGCCAGGGGATTTCACGGAAATCCTATGCGACTGAGAATTATAAATAGTACGAATACCGGTATGCAAGAAACGAATGAAAATAATACGTGAGGTGACGATATAATGTTGGATAAATTACAGGCTTTGGCCGACCGTTACGACAAGCTCAGCGAGCTGTTGTGTGACCCGGATGTAGCAAGTGATAACAAGAAGCTGCGTGAGTACTCTAAGGAACAATCCGATCTGCAACCAACTTACGATGCGTACAATGAATACAAACAGGTAAGTGAAGATCTCGATGCTGCGAAGGAAATGCAAGGCGAGAAGCTAGATGATGAGATGCGTGAAATGGTCAAAATGGAAATTGAAGAGCTGAGCACCCGCCAGAAGGAATTGGAAGAACTGATTCGTGTGCTTATGCTGCCGAAAGATCCAAATGACGACAAAAACGTTATTGTGGAGATTCGCGGAGCGGCTGGTGGAGATGAAGCAGCATTGTTTGCAGCGGATCTATATCGGATGTACACACGCTATGCAGACGCACAGGGCTGGCGTGTTGAGCTGATGGACGTGAACACGAACGATCTCGGCGGATTCAAAGAGGTTGTCTTCATGATTAACGGCCGCGGCGCTTACAGCAAAATGAAATACGAGAGCGGTGCACACCGTGTGCAACGTATTCCAACAACAGAATCTGGTGGACGTATTCACACGTCGACGTCAACGGTTGCGGTTATGCCGGAAGCGGAAGATTTTGATATTGAAATTCATGACAAAGACATTCGTGTAGATACGTTCTGTTCCAGTGGTGCTGGTGGACAATCGGTAAATACAACGAAATCCGCTGTACGTGTAACTCACGTGCCAACGGGTATTGTAGCAACGTGTCAGGATGGTAAGTCCCAGAACTCCAACAAAGAAAAAGCGTTGCAGGTTCTGCGTACACGGATCTTCGATATGAAACGTATGGAAGAAGAAGCGAAAATTTCGGTTGAACGGAAGAGCAAAGTGGGAACGGGTGACCGTAGTGAACGGATTCGTACGTACAACTTCCCGCAAAGCCGTGTAACGGATCACCGTATTGGTTTGACGATGCACAAGCTGGATCAGATCATGAACGGAGAAATTGAAGATATCTTGTCTGCACTGACCATTGCTCAGCAGACTGAGTTGATGGATAGAGGAGAATAATCTGTGACCCGCGCCCAGTTTGTGATGACGCAGGCACAGAGCTGTCGGGAAGCCTTCGTAGAGGCTTCCTCTTTTTTGGAGAAGTGCGGCGTGTACGAGCCGCACAATAACGCACGGCTGCTGCTGGAACATGTACTTGGCGTCTATGGCGCCCAGTACTATATGATGCAGCCGGAGCCCTTCCCAAGCGAGCTTCGCAGCCGCTGGGAAGACGCCGTCACGCGCAAGGCTGCGGGTGAGCCGGCGCAATACATTATCGGCAGCCAGGAATTCTACGGGCTGCCGTTCGAGGTCACGCCGGCCGTGCTAATCCCGCGGCCGGAGACCGAGCTGCTGGTCGAGGCTGTGCTGCGCGAAGCGGACCGCGTGTTTGCGAGCGGCGATGCAGTGCACGCCGTCGACATTGGCACGGGCAGCGGTGCCATCGCGGTGACGATGGCTTCGCTTCGCCCGCAGTGGCAGGTGGGCGCCGGGGATATCTCGGCGGCCGCCCTGCAAATAGCCGCGCGGAACGCGGCTGCGAACGGCGTACAGATCGACTTCCGTGAAGGCGATCTGCTCGCTCCGTTCGCTGGGGCACGGGTGGACATCCTGGTGTCCAACCCGCCATACATCCCGGCGGCAGATATCGCCGGGTTGCAGCCTGAGGTGCGCGATCATGAGCCGCGCACTGCACTGGACGGCGGCCCGGATGGGCTTGCGCCGTACCGGGTGATGCTGGAGCAGCTTACGCTGTTGCCAGCGCCGCCGCAGATTGTTGGTTTTGAACTGGGGCAAGGCCAGGCTCGTGACATTGCTGCCTTGCTGGAATCCGCCGGGCATTGGCCGGAGATTATCATCGTACCAGACCTTGCCGGGATCGAGCGGCATGTACTAGGTGTTCGCACTTCGGAACAGGTGACATAAATGTAAGATTGCGGAGGTTTTCTTTTTGCCGTGAAATCCTCTACAATGAGATATACCGAAGATTGCTGAATGCTTGGAGGAACATAATTACATGCTGCATAAATTCAAAAAAATTGACTACAACATCGTATTTATATTAGTTATCTTGATGGTTATCAGTATTTTATCCATTTATAGCACCACGTTTGGTCGTCCGAGGTGGGAATCCTATCCCCAGCGGGCTGGGATATTCTATATTATAGGTTTCATCGTGTTCTTCGGAATGTCCATGATCAACTACAAAGTGATTATCAAAAACTATTTATACATTTACGGTGGCGGTCTACTGCTGCTTGTTATCGTTAACTTTTTTGGTGTGACCTATTACGGCGCGCAGGGCTGGTTGTCCATATTCGGTCTAAGTTTGCAGCCGGCAGAGCTGTTTAAGTTGTGTTTGATTGTCTTTTTGTCTGCCTTGCTGTCTCGAAAGAAGAACAGACCTCTGTTATTTGGACGAGATGTCATCCCGATTGCTCTGTGTGTGTTGCCGCCATTGTTACTCGTTTTATTGCAAAATGACTTGGGGAATGCGCTCAGTTACGTCGTGATTCTTGTTGGATTGCTGTGGATTGGTAATGTGAAATTCAGCCACGCCCTGATTGGTTTTATCATCGCAGTTGCTGCTTTTGTTGCGGGAACGCAAGCGTACGTTCACTATCACGATCAGATCACCAAATTCCTTCAGGATATCGGGCGTGCTCACTGGGCAGATCGTTTCGATCCTTGGCTTGTACCAGATCAGACCTCCCGTGACGTCCTATGGCAGACGTATAACGCTAAGCTTGCCATTGGTTCTGGAGGTATTAGTGGTAAAGGATATTTGGAAGGTACAACCATCCAGTCCAACCGGGTACCGTTGGCGTATGCCGACTCCATCTTTGTTCAGATCGGGGAAGAGTTCGGTTTTGTAGGCGCTTCGGTGCTGTTACTGCTCTACTTCATTCTGATTCATAGGCTGGTATTGATCGCATTGGAGTGTAAGGATCGTGCCGGACCGTATCTGATTGTGGGTATCATATCGATGTTACTCTATCAGATTTTTGTTAACATTGGTCCGTTTATTGGTCTGATGCCACTGACGGGAATTACGCTGCCGTTTATCAGTTTCGGGGGTACCTCTCTTGTGCTCAATATGCTGAGTATGGGGGTTGTCATGAGTATCAAGGTGCACACGGAGGAGAACGAGGATATTCTGGGTTCGTCAGAACAACTTAGCATTACGGAACTGATTATGAAAGTGTTTAAACGCAAACCGTCACAGCAAGAACAATCCTGATTTTTGTTTTAAGGTGTGTAAAATGTGTAAGATATAAAACCTGAAAGCCATAGATTCGAGCAACGTGGATCTACGGTTTTCAGGTTTTTTTGTTATAGTATCGGTTTTGTGGTATCGGTGGATTAGGAAGGGGTGTTCCTTCAACATATCCATAAGTGTAAGGATTTCCATTTTTCATTCCAATTCTATACAATAAAGGGAGGAGAGATTGGCAAGACCATCTTAGGGGGAAGAGTGAGTACATGCTGAGAATGTTGAAGAAGATGGATGGAATCATACTGTTTGTACTGCTGTTGCTTATGGGAATAAGCATAGCTGCCGTATATAGCGGGACGCAGACCGATTCTACATTGAGCAACCATCATATCAAAACCTTACAATTTTATATCGCCGGATTCATTGTCGTGATTGGAATGGGGCTTATCAATTATAAGCTCATTGTGAAATATGCTTTTTATTTGTATGTCATCGGAAATATTTTGCTTCTCCTCGCCAATTTCGTAGGTGGCTCGGTCAACAATGCCAATGGCTGGCTAAAGCTAGGGGATACTTTCTCATTTCAACCTGCGGAACTGTTTAAAATGATCTTAATTCTATTTCTCGCCCATTTGATAATGAAGCGAAAAGGAAGAGAACTCGGTTTTTGGAGAGACATCGTGCCGATTGGGTGTTGGACCTTTATTCCCTTTGCACTTGTTATGATACAGAATGACTTGGGAAATGCCTTGGGGTATGTTGTTATTTTGGCAGCAGTGCTCTGGATCGGTAATATTAAGCTGAAACATGCCTTGATTGGTATTGCCATTATTGGTGTGGCTTTTTTTGGCTTCGTTAAATCATATGTCACGTATCATGAAGAAATTTTCACCTTTCTAGAGAAGGTAGATCGAGAGCATTGGGCAGAACGGATCGATCCTTGGCTTGTACCGGAGAAAGCGACTGCCAAAGCAACCTGGCATACCAAAAATGCGGGTCTAGCTATAGGATCAGGCGGCATTATTGGCAAAGGGTACTTACAAGGTACATCGGTGCAAAGCGGGCGAGTGCCTTATACATATTCAGATTCTATTTTCGTCGTGATTGCTGAAGAGTTTGGCTTTGTGGGCGGTGCAGTGCTGCTATTGCTTTATTTTGTCTTGATCCATCGGATGGTGCTTATTTCACTGGAATGTAAAGATCGAGCGGGGCCAGTAATTATTGTCGGGATTATAGGGATGCTGCTATATCAGGTGTTTGAGAACATTGGTGCTTTTCTGGGGTTGATGCCGCTTACGGGTATTACTTTGCCGTTTATTAGCTACGGAGGAACGTCACTACTTATCAATATGGCCTGCATCGCGATTGCTATGAGCATCAAACTGTATGGCCCCGAGGATGAAGATGTCATCGTGTCGGAGGAGCAGCCACCGAGTTTGCCAGCAAGAGTTCGGAGTTGGGTGGCGGGGCTGGATATGCTGAACAAGAGCAAGAAGAAGGAAGAGGAACTTGAACAGATAAAGGGAGAGGCGGGAAAGGGAAAAGATCAAGTAGGGATGTAATTGGAGTATGAACTAAACGGAAGCACGGATATAGAGTTAAACAAGAGTAGAGACAAAAACAAAGACAAAGACAAAGACATAAACAAAGGCACTAACAGAGGAACTAACAAAGACACAAACATAAACATAAGTATGCTATACGCAGGTGGTGTGGACATAAAGGTGCAAAGAGAAGAAAGAGTGGATATAAAGGTCGATAGGTAGGGGAGAAAGGAAAGGGAAGTATGAGCGTGTGAATGTTCTCCGCATGTTGAGGATGTGTTCCCCTTCGTTATAGCGGCATTAAACGGTAGAGTCGGTTATCACCATTAGAGGTGGGAGCGGCTCTTTTTGCTCTAAGGTGTGTCTGAGAACTCTTTGAAGGAAGGCAGAACTTGAAATTTTCGTTTCAAGCAAGGACGTTTTCCGCAGGTATGCCGGGTCGTCATGAGAAGTGACACAGCAGGCGCGAAAAGACGTCGGCAGTGGACGATGCCCCCTAAGTGAGCGTGAGATTTGAAGTTACGACAGTTGATCATGTGTTATCTCTAACGAACTCAGTTGGCCTTATTGGCGGGAAAATGGCACTCAGGAAATGCTAACGAATCGTTGACACGCTAATACTCCATTGGGGCGCGAGTTTTAGACTCATTCCGTGTTATTTTGTAATATAACGTTTCTCAGATTCGTTACCAGTTCCATTTGCCGTGATACGACCAAATAAGGTCTCTCAGATTCGTTAACGCCGACGTTGTATGGAGAGGGTTTCACCCTTTAACTGCTCCGTTTCAAACGTAACCTTCACCTGCTCTAGACCTGCTCCACGATCATCATTTATTTCTAATCATCTGTGCATCCTGCTCGTTGCCTCATTCGTTGTATTTCATACGTTTCTTTCAACACACGCGACATGATTTATTTGTTTAGAGACACATCCTAGCATATGTTGGATAAAAAAATTAAGAGTTATGGAGTTTAATAGGTTTAACCCTACTTCCTCTGGGCATACTGATAGACATGAGAGATTTATAGTGAGTTCATAGCGTAAGCACTTATAAAATCATGATCATGAGAGCCAAGGGGGAGAACGGCATGAGTAGACGAATCGTGAAACAAATTGGACTAATTGTGGTATGTCTTATGATGATTATTATGATGTGGGAAGGCCAGAAAACGGATGCGGCTGTAGCAGCTGCGGCAATTCCAGAGCAATCCATTCGGCTCCGTATTCTAGCCAACTCGGATTCGGCAGGAGATCAGTTGGTGAAACGTGAGATTCGTGATGCTGTTGTTGCTCAGATGGATCAATGGGTGACGGAGCTTGCCAATCCTCAAGATCTGGAGGAAGCCCGTGGAGTGATTCGTCAGCATTTGTCTGAGATTGAAGAGAAAGTTGGAGAAGAGCTTGCCAGTCGTGGTCTGGATTATGATTACCAGGTGGAGCTGGGGGTGGTTCCTTTTCCGACCAAACTATATGGTGGTACTGTATATCCGGCTGGAGATTACGAAGCAGTTCGTATAACAATCGGTAAAGGTGAAGGTCAAAACTGGTGGTGTGTATTGTTTCCTCCATTATGCTTCATTGATGCAGGTACAGGAGACGCAGTGACGAAGACGAATACAGCTGCAGCCGCCGCTTCGCCAGGAGATGTGGAAGCATCCGTACAAGTCGGAACACCGGAAACACGTTTCTTCCTCTGGGATATGGTTGTAAAGTTTTGTGGTTGGGTGACGGGATTGTTTGCTTAATCGGATCGTGAATAGGTTGATGTGATGTAAGGGCGACTTCAAGATTGATGAGGTTGCTCTTTGTTGTAGTGAGCTTTGTTGTGAATGGTGAGAGTGCGTAGTTTCATCTTTGAAACGAAGAGATATGTTATAATTATAGGAATTCAAAACCATAATCAATGCGGGTAGTCATTCATCAGACGTTTACGCATGTTTTACAACTTCGAAAGAAGCAGGTTTGGTTGAATTTTCGTTCAACACCAGGAAGTTTTTCGCTTACGTACCAGGTTGAGTCAAGAGAAAGTGACACAGCAGGGAGCGAGAAGACAGCGAAAGATGCTTGAGGTTAGATATAGGATACACCCAATGTTTACTACCTTATTGAAGCTTAGGAATGATGGATATATGAGAAATGAACAAGAGGCCAAACAGAATAAATTGCAGCAGAATGAACATGAACACACACCTTTAGATCGCGAGCAAATGGGGCGTGATGGACAATTGGGGAGCCAAGAGTTGCTTTTGACGTCAAAGGTTCAAGGTAACATGGATACACATCGACTCGACCAGCAGTCATCCCTTCAAAGTATGGAGGGCGAACCGGGTTTGGGTGAACAGGGGCAGGGATTGGCGCAGGAGATGGTTACCCTTATGTGGGATGTTCATGTGCTGCTTCATACCGCTGGAACGGATATGAATAATGCCAACGATGGTGGGAATCAAGTGGAGCATGAACAACAGGAGAGCTTATCTGCTGGACAAGTGTCTCTGCAGGTGACCACACCGAATGATGAGTCTGATGAAAAAAGGGAGAGCGCCTATGAACAGGCGCTCGCAGACTTGCGGGCTGCCGCAGCCTGCATTCGTCAAGGACAAACCGTGGCCTTTCCGACCGAGACAGTCTATGGTTTAGGGGCAGATGCCCGGAGCACAGCAGCGGTAGAAGCTGTGTTTGCGGCTAAAGGTCGCCCATCGGATAATCCGCTGATCGTGCATATCGCCCACCGTGACCAGTTGGATGCACTAGTCACAGAAGTGAATGCCACCGCGGAAGCGCTGATGACGGCCTTCTGGCCGGGACCGCTGACGCTGGTGTTGCCGGTTAGACCTGGGGCGGTGTCTCCACGGGTCACCGCCGGGCTAGACACGGTGGCCGTGCGTATGCCGGATCACCCTGTGGCGTTGCAGTTGATTGCCGCGGCGGCATGCCCTGTGGCTGCGCCGAGCGCTAACCGCTCCGGGCGACCAAGCCCAACCCTCGCAGCACATGTGCGCGAGGACTTGGCTGGCCGCATCGGCGGCATCGTGGACGGCGGCCCCACCGGGGTGGGCGTCGAGTCCACGGTCGTGCAGGTCGGTGACGACGGTACCGTCACCATCCTGCGCCCTGGCGGCATCACAGCGGAACAATTGTCCGCTGTGGCCGCCCGTGTCGCCACGGACCCGGCGATCCTCGCCGAAGGGTCCGCAGGCGAAGCCAGCCCGGCGCCGCGCTCGCCGGGCATGAAGTACACGCACTATGCGCCCGAAGGTGCGCTGTGCGTGGTGGAGGGGCCGCCCGCAGCGGTGGCGGCCTGGGTTAGCGCCGCCCTCGCAGAGGCGGCGCAGCGCGGAGAGCGCACCGCGGTGCTGGCGTTCGCCGAGCACGCGGAGCAATACCGCGCCGATGCCGTATTCTCGCTGGGCGATGCCAGCGAGCTGGAGGAAGCAGCGCGCCGGCTATATGCCGCGCTACGGAGCTGCGATGAGCAAGGCGCCACATATATTGTGGCTGAAGCCTGCTCACGCGAAGGGCTGGGCGCAGCCGTCATGAATCGGCTGCTCAAAGCGGCGGGTCACCGACTCATACAAGTCGGTTAACCCGCAACATCTACATGTCCAGTCGCCCAGTGTTCCCCATATATCAAGGCGAGTAGAACTCGCCATATAATCGGGTAAGCCAGGTTGCCTGGACGAACCAAGATATTTCGCAGAACTTAAATTGTCTGCGATCCGATTGTTCAAACATATCCTCTGGTCATGTTTAGGTCCTTGTCCGCATATCGTGTACAAGAACCTTTACGTGATGGGGGTATGGGAATGTGGGATATATCTGCCCATGTAGGGCAGTTAGTAACCATTTTGATTATGGCTGTGGCTCTGGGTTTCGACGCCTTCTCGCTGGGAATCGGGATGGGCATGAAAGGCATTCGTTTACGGGATGTACTGCGAATCAGTACAATCACCGCCCTGTTCCATATCATCATGCCACTGATCGGTATGTACACAGGCAAGTATGTCAGTTCATTGCTTGGCAACATCACCACGTATGCGGCGGGTGGTTTACTTGTTCTTTTAGGCGCGCATATGATTTTGAATGCGTTCCGTGAAGGAGAGACGAAGCTCGTGAATCCTCGCTCACTGGTGGGTGTGACTTTATTTTCACTAAGTGTCAGCATAGATTCGTTTTCCGTAGGGGTTTCCCTGGGGATGTTCAGTAGTGATCTGATCTTAACTGTGCTTGCTTTTGGTGTGTGCGGCGGCTTAATGTCAATGATGGGGCTGTTGCTTGGACGACGAGTGAGTCATAACCTTGGGGATTATGGTGAAGCTGTAGGTGGAGCAATCCTGCTCGCCTTTGGATTGTTGTTTATCTTTTGAGCTGTAATCGATGTTTTCACTGACTACATTGGACTCGAGTTCTGGCTGGTTCAGAGCCGGACGGTTGTATATCATTCTGGTGCGAGTATAATCGAATGAAAGAGATTGTGCAGACAGTAAGCTTTGATTACGGCGGATGCCTTGAGTAACTTCTCAGCCGAAATAAATAGAAGCATACGAAGCTGGTTTCCTTCGGGGGAAAATATAGTTGTCCACGTAGTTTAGCCTACGCCCTGTTCATCCATTTCTAGCTTTATCCCTTTTTTCTGAACATGGACTTCATGCAACTAATGTTGTGTAATCTGAATTGAATTTCTGAAACTATAATGTATACATTTGATAACATATATAAAATGGGGAGGCTACCACAATGAAACATATTTTGTTTGTATGTACAGGTAATACGTGCCGCAGCCCCATGGCAGAGGGGCTTTTGCGTAAGCTTGCTTCGGAGCGTGGCATTCAAGTAGAGGTGCGTTCAGCAGGTGTTGCTGCGACACAGGGAATGCCGATTTCACGTCACGCCGAGGCGGTACTGAGGGATCATCGTGTAGAGGGGCCGCCACACTCCACACAGCTGAGTGCAGGGCTTGTTGGCTGGGCTGATCTGATCCTAACACTTACTCGCAGTCATAAGCAGCATGTGCTGCAAGTTTTTCCAGACTCCGTCCACAAAACCTATACACTCAAAGAATACGTGGAAGATGATGAGCAAGTGATGAATGATCTGCAGGAACTGGACAGCCTATTCGCGACACTGGAGATGAAGCGTGCACTTGGTCAAGAGATATTAGCATCCGAGCGGGAACGTGTCATTGAGATTCGACAACGAATTCCAAGCTTCGACATCTCCGATCCGTTTGGCGGCAATCGGGATGATTACAACGTAACGGCTGCCGAGATTCGAACCGCGCTTGATCGACTTCTGGATAAATTGGAATAAAGCAGAGTGCACAGGGGTAATGTAAACAACGTATCAATAATGTAAACCTCGGAAGCTGAGATCGGTGATCAGTTTGATCATGCGATCATAACGCAGCTTAGCCATCCAAGGTTGAACCTTAATATTATTGATAGACATGCCTCACGTACTTCAAATGCCATATAGAAACAGAACATGGGATGTAAATTACCCGTTGATTTTAAGCGCAGGTTGTTTTATGATGAAGGGGAAAACAGGGATCCGGTGTAACTGGCGACGAAGTGGGCACAACCACAATGGAGCACCGGAACAAACGGCCGGTCGCCTGGGCAAAAGAGCAATTCTGCGATACCCGCAGACTGCTCTTTTTTTCGTCTTTCATCTGTTTATTCGCTATAATAGTACCTGAAATGCCATGTTGGAATACGAAAGGCTACCAATCGGAAGCTGGGCATGATGATATCGGGAGGCGATAGGATGACTATTGAGTTAGATTCGGAACAACCCGGATTGCAGGAACAGACCGCATCCATTTTGCGTGAACTGGCCATTGCAGGGAAGCTAGGTCCAGGACAGATCGTTGTCATTGGTACGAGCACGAGTGAGGTGGCAGGTAAACGCATTGGTACGAGTGGTGCGATTGAAGTGGCACAGCAGCTTCTTGCGGGTATTCGTGAGGTGCAGCAGGAATTCGGTTTTGAACCCGTCTTTCAATGCTGTGAGCATTTGAATCGTGCGCTGGTGATGGAACGTTCTGTGTTATTACGTCTGGGATTGACCGAGGTGGGTGCAGTACCTGTGCCTACAGCGGGTGGTTCAATGGCATCTGCAGCTTATCGATCACTTACCGATGCATGTCTGGCGGAACATGTGCAGGCACACGCAGGATTGGATATCGGAGAGACGATGATTGGCATGCATTTGCGGCATGTAGCAGTTCCTTTCCGTACATCGCTTCGGTACATCGGAGATGCCCGCGTGACGACAGCGTTAACGCGTCCGAAGTTGATTGGTGGGGAACGTGCAGTGTATCGTATGGAAGAACAGCCTGATTCGACATTTTGTGACTAACGTATAAAGTGAAATTATGTTTACACGTAAACGGAGAGTGCAACACCAATCTGGAGAAGCAGAGCGTTCGCGTTTATCACCGGATTTCCCCTTTGAAAAAGGGATTCAAAGAAATCTGGGGATAACAGCGATCGAAAGATGGTGAGGCAATCGAAGTCTGGAGTGTAACCTTATGTTTCACTTTATAACTTCACTTATATTAGGAGGAATTTAATCATGGAACAATTGCGTAAGAATGACCCGGCAGTGTTGGAAGCGATGAATCTGGAGTTGAAACGTCAGCAGAACAACATTGAGTTGATTGCATCTGAGAACATTGTAAGCGAAGCGGTTATTGAAGCGCTTGGTTCCGTTTTGACGAACAAATATGCTGAAGGATATCCAGGCAAACGTTACTATGGCGGTTGTGAGCACGTAGATATCGTGGAAGATATCGCACGTGATCGTGCCAAAGAATTGTTTGGAGCAGAGCATGTTAACGTTCAACCACACTCTGGTGCACAAGCGAACATGGCAGTTTACCTCGCAGCGCTTAAGCCTGGTGATACAGTACTGGGTATGAATCTTGCACACGGTGGTCACCTTACGCATGGTAGCCCAGTGAATGCATCTGGTTTGCTCTACAACTTCGTAGCATATGGCGTACAAGAAGATACATTCTTGATCGATTATGATGAAGTTCGCAAAGCAGCGTTCAAGCACCGCCCTCGTATGATCGTTGCAGGAGCGAGTGCTTATCCACGTACAATTGATTTTGAAAAATTGGCTTCCATTGCAAATGATGTAGGCGCATTGTTCATGGTAGACATGGCACACATCGCTGGATTGGTTGCTGCTGGTTTGCATCCAAGCCCGGTTCCACATGCACATTTCGTAACAACAACAACACACAAAACATTGCGTGGACCACGCGGTGGTATGATTCTCTGTACCAAAGCTTGGGCTGCTGCAATTGATAAAGCGGTATTCCCTGGTTCCCAAGGTGGACCATTGATGCACGTTATTGCTTCCAAAGCGGTAGCATTGGGTGAAGCATTGCAACCATCATTCAAAGAGTACGCGCAAAATGTAGTGAAAAATGCACAGGTTTTGGCTGAAACGTTGATCTCCGAAGGCTTGAACATCGTATCTGGCGGTACAGATAACCACTTGATGCTGATCGATACACGCAGTGTGAACATCACAGGTAAAGAAGCTGAGCACGTACTTGATTCCATCGGAATTACTGTTAACAAAAATGCAATTCCATTTGACCCAACAAGTCCGTTCATCACTAGCGGTATCCGTATTGGTACACCTGCGGCTACTTCCCGTGGCATGAACGAAGAAGCTATGGTTTCCATCGGTAAGATCATTGCTAAAACGCTCAAAAACCCTAAAGATGCGGCAACACTTGATCAAGCTCGTGCAGAAGTAACGGCACTGACAGATCAATTCCCGCTCTACACTGACCTTAAATACTAAAAAACGTTGCTCGCGCTGTTTGTATTTGAGTGTTCTTAAAATGGGATACAAAAAAGCGAAGCAGACAGAATGAAGCCGGAGAAGCGTAGCGTTCGCCTTTATCACGGGATTTTCCCCTTATTATGTTGAGGAGAATCAAAAAAATCCCGGGATAACAGCGATCGAAGGATCATTCTGTTAGCGGAGTGCTAATGTATCAATCATTTTTATCTTCTCAACGACATAACAGCAAGAGTCAAAAGGACCGGAAGACATCATGTTTCCGGTCCTGTTTTTGTAGTATTCGGTATTCTGTAATGATTAGGTGCCCTTTAATGGTGTAATTCGGTGTTGGTGATGATATAATATACAGGATTTATCGAGCCTATGAATGATGATTAGGCATTTATGGAAATGCTGTAACATGATGAACTTACCGGAGGGACAAATTAGATGGGAAAATTAGTAATATGTGATCACCCTTTGATCCAACACAAACTGACGTTTATACGCGACATGCGTACGAATACGAAAGATTTTCGTGAATTAGTGGATGAAGTAGCAACGTTGATGGCTTATGAAATTACAAGGGATGTTGAGCTGGAGACGATCGATGTACAAACTCCTGTAGCAGCAACACAAGGTAAAGTTATTTCTGGACGTATGCTTGGACTGGTGCCAATTCTGCGTGCAGGACTCGGGATGCTGGACGGCGTTGTTAAATTGTTGCCAGCGGCAAAAGTAGGACATGTTGGTCTGTTCCGTGACCCGGAAACACTTCAACCTGTTGAATACTACACCAAGCTGCCTACGGACGTAACAGAGCGCCAATTGATCGTGATTGATCCGATGCTAGCAACGGGTGGTTCGGCAATCGCGGCAATTGACGTGCTCAAAAAACGCGGATGCACACAGATCAAAATGATGAACCTCGTAGCCGCTCCAGAAGGCGTAAAAGCTGTGCAGGATGCTCACCCTGATGTGGACATCTATGTAGCTGCTCTGGATGATCGTCTGGATGATCACGGTTATATCGTTCCAGGCCTTGGAGATGCAGGAGACCGTCTATACGGCACTAAATAAGCATATGACATGCTTGTAGAGGTACGCAGGTAATAGAGGTTCGGAACTTATAGAAAAGGGGCTTTGCTCGAATGTCTAACAAAATTAAAGTGATGACGATCTTCGGGGTACGTCCAGAAGCAATCAAGATGGCTCCGCTTATTTTGGAGTTGCAGAAACATCCCGAGTCTATCGAATCTATTGTTTGCGTAACTGCGCAACATCGTCAGATGTTGGATCAGGTACTTGAGGTATTCGACATCCATCCGGATTATGATCTGGATGTGATGAAGGATCGTCAGACATTGAATGAAATCACGATTCGTGTCCTTGGAGGGCTGGAGCCTGTACTGCGTGAAGCGAAACCAGACATTGTGCTCGTTCACGGAGATACACTGACTACATTTGTAGCCAGCTATGCAGCGTTCTTGCAGCAGATTCAGGTAGGGCATGTCGAGGCGGGACTACGGACGTGGAACAAGCTATCTCCATATCCGGAAGAGATGAACCGTCAATTGACGGGCGTACTGGCTGATTTACACTTTGCGCCAACAGATAGGTCCTTTGATAATCTTGCCAAAGAAAATAAACCAGAGTCTAGTACGTACGTCACAGGCAACACGGTTACAGATGTGTTTCAATATACAGTACAGGAGGGCTATAGACATCCGGTACTTGATTGGGCAGAAGGCAAACGCCTTGTGCTGTTGACAGCTCATCGCCGTGAATCTCAAGGCGAGCCTCACCGCAACATTTTCCAGGCCGTCAAACGAATTGCTGATGAGTTTGAAGATATCGCCATCGTGTACCCGGTACATCCAAGTCCTGCTGTGAAGGAGCCGGCTCACGCGATATTGGGGAATCACCCAAGGATTCAACTAATTGATCCACTAGACGTAGTGGATTTGCATAATTTTTACCCGCATACACACTTGATTTTGACCGATTCAGGCGGTTTGCAGGAAGAAGCGCCTTCGTTCGGTGTGCCTGTTCTTGTCCTGCGTGATACGACAGAGCGCCCAGAAGGCATCGAGGCTGGAACGCTTGAGCTTGTAGGTACAGATGAAGAACGTGTATATGAACGGACAAAAGCGCTGCTTACAGACGAAACGTTGTATGCAAGCATGAGTCAAGCTGCGAATCCATACGGTGATGGACATGCTTCGGAAAGAATTGTCAATGCGATTTTGCACCATTTTGGAGTTAATAGCGAACGTCCGGAACCATTTCACAGAAAGTTCAAAAAATAATTCAAATTTTCTAGCGGATTTATAAAGGGCATAGTATACAGTTAAACTGTACGGTTTACGCGGGTTTATGGGCTCTGAGAGCCTGTTTACCTGTCGTTTTACCCTTTAAAACGCTAAAATCATTCAATTGACAAAGGCTCTCATCATTCAGTAAAATTAACTGGGATTGCAAGGGTGGCGTGGAAAATGGCCGATTCGAACAAACCAAATTCATCCCGTAACCATGACGATAATGTGTGGAAAGCAATGGGACTCGTGACAGCTTTTGGGATCGAGATTGCCATACTCGCTGTAGTCGGATATTACGCTGGCTCCTGGTTGGACAAGACCATTGGAGGTAACGGAATATGGATCGCCGTAAGCGTTCTCTTTTTTCTGGCAGCAGGCGGGGTAAGCATCTACTTTATCGCGAAAAAATTCATGGGGGAAAGTGATGAGTGAACTAACCAGATACCGCAGAATGATGACTGTTTTCATCATGTACTTTCTTATGATTTGTTTTCTCGCAGCGGCCTTCATGCCACGTGTGGAGACAATTGCTTTGGGATTGGCTCTGGGTACGGTAATTAGCTGGATCAATGCATTTTACCTAGGCTACAAAGTAAGGAAAATGTCTGATGATGCGGCAGAAGGTAACTTGAAGCGTGTGAACCTAGGATTTTTGACAAGAGCGGCGCTCGCTGTGCTCGGTATATTCATATCGATGCGCTTTCCGCAATACTTCAATACATATGCGGTTGCAGGCGGTCTGGTTATTGCACAATTTTCCTTACTGATTATAGGGATTGTCTATTCCCGCAGAGCAGAATGATGTTAGGTGCTGCAGCTTTCAAGTCGAGAAAGGGGTGAGAAAAATATGCATGAAGCTCCAATTATTATGCTTGGCGGATTTCGACTGGATTTATCTGTTGTGCTGATGCTGGTAGTTACAGGTGCCCTTGTTTTTATTTTCGCTGTACTAGCCACACGAAGATTATCCGTTGAAAACCCCGGCAAGCTGCAAAATTTTATGGAGTGGGCAGTAGAATTCGTCCGCAATCTGATTTCCAGTACAATGGATATGAAGAAAGGTAAACATTTTATCTCTCTCGCTCTTTCCATGATTATGTTCATTTTTGTAGGGAACATGCTCGGACTTCCGTTCCAAGCAGTAACCGCAGTGGACAGTGCAGAACACGCGCAGGTGTTTGGTAAGCCGATTGTAACCGCGGTGGAGGCGTTTGAAGAAGCGCATGCCAAGGATCCTGAGGCTCATCCACACGTCGAACTGGCTTGGTGGAAATCACCAACAGCCGACTTGTCTGTAACGATGGGACTAGCTCTTGTAGCGTTCCTCGTATCTCATGGTCTCGGATTATTCCGGAACACAAGAGGATATCTCAAGCATTACCTTCAGCCATTTGCCTTGTTCTTACCGATCAACTTGATCGAGACGGCATCGAAGCTGTTGACACACGGTATGCGTCTATTCGCGAATATCTTCGCGGGTGAGGTGCTGATCACAACGATCCTGAAGCTGACCACATTCAAGATATTTGGTGCCATTGCAGCGATTCCGCTATTAATGGTGTGGCAAGGCTTTAGTATCTTTATCGGCGCGATCCAAGCATTTGTATTTGTTATCCTGATGATGGTGTACATTTCACAAAGCATTGAGACGCACGAAGAGCATTAAGTTTCAAGCCTTCGAAGATTTCTTCATCAGGCTGAACAATAAAAAATTCGATTTATAATTTTAAGGAGGATATACAAATGGGAGCAATGGCATTAATCGCAGCAGCAATTGTTGCAGGACTGGGCGCATTTGGCGCAGGTATTGGTAACGGTATGGTTATCAGCAAAACGGTGGAAGGTATTGCCCGTCAACCGGAAGCTAAATCCACTCTTCAAACAACGATGTTTATCGGTGTAGGTTTGATCGAGGTATTGCCGATCATCGGTGTGGTACTCGCGTTCATGTTCTACGGTATGGCTTAATTAAATTGATAAAGGTTTGGCGGGGAAGGCCACAGCCGTCCGCGCCTTCTTTTTAGGTAATATCCGTTACTAGCGGATGAACGTTTCAAGGATACCTCCAGGAAGGAGTGAACAGATTGAGTTTCGTATGGGAAAATACGCTTCTTGCGATTATTGCATTCGCAATCTTATATTGGCTGCTTAGCCGTTACGCTTTTGGTCCATTGTTCTCCATTATGGAAAAACGTCGTGAACTCGTGCTGTCGCAGATGAATGAGGCTGCTCAGACTCGGGAACAGGCGATCGCCTATGTGGAGGAGCAAAAACAAGCTCTTGAGCAAGCACGTCAAGATGCTTACGACATCATTGAACAATCGAAACAAACGGGTGGCAAACAAGCTGAATCGATTTTGGCTGATGCCAAAGCGGAAGCTAATCGTCTGAAAGACGACGCAGTACGCGAAATCGAGAGCGAGAAGAACAAAGCAGTCGCAGCGCTTCGCAGCGAACTGGGTACCGCTTCCGTTCAGATTGCATCCAAATTGATTAAAAAAGAAGTTGAGAACGGTCCTGCACAAGAAGAGCTTGTGAACCAATACCTCAATGAGGTAGGAGGCCGACAATGAGCCGCGATACGATTGTTGCCAAACGTTATGCGAAAGCATTGTTCGAAGTTGCTCTTCAGCAACAACAAGTACTTGAGGTTGAACAAGAGCTGCGCGCCGTTGTCAGTGCATTGACTGGTGATTCCGATATTCAGAAGTTTATCGTATCTCCTAATATCTCTGATGAAGCTAAACGGAACGTGCTTCACTCAAGTCTTGATGGCAAGGTATCCGAGTCTGTCCTTCGCACAGTCTTACTGTTAATTGAACGCGGACGCGTTGAATTGCTGGAAGACTTGCTGAATGATTATCGGAAGATTCAGGGCGAGTCGCTCGGGATTGCTGATGCGCGTGTATACTCAACTTATGCATTGAATGATGAGGAAAAAGAAGCGGTTGCTCGTGAATTCGGTGGCCGTGTGAATAAAAAGATTCGTATCGAGAATTTTGTTGATCCGACTCTGCTGGGCGGATTGAAAGTCGCCATTGGCGATACGATCTATGACGGCAGCTTGGCTGGCAAGCTCGAACGTCTTGAGCAGTCTTTTAACAGACGAGTACAGTAGATTGGGGTGAGGACACTTGAGTATCAAACCAGAAGAAATCAGTACATTAATTAAGAGCCAAATCGAACAATACAAGACCGATATCGATGTAGTCGAAGTCGGAACGGTTATCGAGGTTGGTGATGGTATTGCTCGTGTTTACGGACTTGAGAACGTAATGTCCAACGAGTTGGTTGAATTCCCAAGCGGTGTTATGGGACTCGCCATGAACGTAGAAGAAAGCAACGTCGGTGTCGTTATCCTGGGACCTTACTATGATATTCGTGAAGGCGACCAAGTTAAGCGTACTGGTCAGATCATGCAAGTGCCTGTAGGCGAAGCATTGATTGGGCGCGTTGTGAACCCGCTCGGTATTCCAGTGGATGGCAAAGGGCCAATTGCTACAACGGAATTCCGTCCGGTTGAAGGTAAAGCACCAGGCGTAATGGATCGTAAATCGGTTCATGAGCCAATGCAGACTGGGATCAAAGCCATTGACGCAATGGTACCTATCGGTCGCGGACAACGTGAGTTGATCATCGGTGACCGTCAAACGGGTAAAACATCCATCGCGATTGATGCCATCTTGAACCAAAAAGGTAGCGGCATGAAGTGTATCTATGTGGCTATTGGTCAGAAACAATCTACGGTTGCACAGGTTGTGGAAACTCTTCGTCGTAAAGGCGCAATGGAGTACACAATCGTTGTAACTGCAGCAGCTTCTGATCCATCACCACTCTTGTACATCGCACCGTATTCCGGTTGTTCGATGGGTGAGTACTTCATGTACAAAGGCGAGCACGTTCTGGTTATCTATGATGACTTGACTAAACAAGCTTCTGCTTACCGTGAGCTTTCCTTGTTGCTTCGTCGTCCACCGGGCCGTGAGGCTTATCCGGGTGACGTCTTCTATCTGCACTCCCGTTTGCTGGAGCGTGCTGCGAAGCTGAATGATGAACTGGGTGGTGGTTCTTTAACCGCACTGCCGTTCATTGAAACACAAGCTTCCGACGTATCTGCTTACATTCCAACGAACGTAATTTCCATCACGGATGGACAGATCTTCTTGGAAGCCGACTTGTTCAATGCTGGACAACGCCCGGCGATCAACGTAGGTATCTCCGTATCCCGTGTCGGTGGTTCTGCTCAGATCAAAGCGATGAAAAAGGTTGCAGGTTCCCTGCGTCTCGACCTCGCTCAATATCGTGAGCTTCAAGCGTTCTCCCAGTTCGGTTCCGATCTGGACAAAGCGACTCAGGCTCGTCTGAATCGTGGTGCACGCATGATGGAAATCCTGAAACAAGGTGTTAACCAGCCGTTGCCTGTAGAACAACAGGTTGTCAGCTTGTACACTGCAGTTAAAGGATTCTTGGATGAAATTCCAACAGGTGATGTTACTCGTTTTGAACGTGAGTTCCTTGCGTTCATGGAGAGCACACATCCGGAAATTCTCGGATCCATCCGTGATACAAAAGAATTGACTTCAGACAACGAAAACGCACTGAAAGGTGCAATCGAGAAGTTCAGAAAGAGCTTCGCTGTCTCTGTCTAAATAGATGATTGCAGTCTGCGGAGTTGTTAACCGATTCCGCATGTCTGCATGTCAAACTTTGACTCTGTCAAAGTAAGATAATGCTTATGATCTAGTTTTGGCTTGGTCAGAACGAGTGTTGAGGCTTACGAAGTAACTTTGGCTTTGCCAAAGTTAAGGTTATGCTTACGATGTAGTTTTGACTTTGTCAAAACTGTGTGAATGCTTACGAAGTAACTTTGGTTCTGCCAAAGTTTTGAGGTGGTGAAATCATGGCAAAAGGCATGCGCGAAATTAAGCGGCAAATTAAAAGCGTACAAAGCACCAAGCAGATCACCAAAGCAATGGAGATGGTTGCAGCTGCAAAACTGCGTAAAGCGCAGGAAAAAGCTGAGGCAGCCCGTCCTTATTCGGAGAAGCTGAAAGAAGTTGTAGCTAGTATTGCATCCAGTACGCAAGGTATTCAGCATCCGATGCTGGAGAGCCGTCCGGTCAAAAAGACAGCTTATCTAATCATTACATCGGATCGCGGTCTTGCAGGTGGTTACAATGCGAACGTTCTGCGTCAGGTTAACCAGACGCTCAAGGAACGCCACACCTCTCAGGATGACTACGAATTGTTCGTCATTGGACGTAAAGGACGCGACTACTTCAGACGTCGTGAAATTGCGATGGCATCCACAACAACGGATCTGTCGGATTCACCTTCATTTGCAGATATCAAATCCATTGCACACGAAGCTGTTCATGGGTTTGAACTTGCTCAATTTGATGAATTGTACATTTGTTATAACCGCTTTGTGAATGCGTTGACCCAGATTCCTACGGTAGAGAAACTTCTTCCGATGGAAACACCTGAGGTGTCTGCTGCGGAAGGACCAACAGCAAGCTACGAATACGAGCCGTCTGCTGAAGCTGTACTTGAGGTTTTGCTACCGCGTTATGCGGAGACGCTGATCTATGGTGCACTTCTGAACGGTAAGGCGAGTGAGCTAGGCGCGAAAATGACGGCAATGGGTAATGCAACCAAAAATGCATCTAAACTCATTAATGACTTGTCATTGACTTATAACCGTGCCCGTCAAGCGGCGATTACGCAGGAGATTACGGAAATTGTGGCAGGTGCCAACGCAGCACAAGGATAACCGTTTTTTATTAATGAAGGCTTGCAGAGCAAAGATAAACGAACGGACATTATTTTTGCAAAAGTAGCAGGCTTGTAGGAGGGGAACGTTAAGATGAACAAAGGACGCGTTGTGAGCATCATGGGTCCGGTTGTTGACGTCGAGTTTGATCGCGGCGGTCTGCCGGAAATCCTCAATGCCATTACGATCACTACAGTAAGTGAGAGCGGCGTAAGTGTAAACCTTACACTCGAAGCTTCGAAACATCTGGGTGACAACCGGGTACGTTGTATCGCGATGTCCTCTACGGACGGTCTCGTTCGTGGTATGGAAGCAGTAGATACTGGAGCTCCAATCTCTGTACCAGTCGGAGAAGCGACACTGGGTCGTGTATTTAACGTACTCGGCGAAGCAATCGATACTGGTGGTACAGTAGCTGCTGAACACAAGAACCCGATTCACCGTTCAGCTCCTGCATTTGATGAACTGACTACCCAAGCAGAGATGCTGGAGACAGGAATCAAAGTTATCGACTTGCTCGCGCCTTATGCGAAAGGTGGTAAAATCGGTCTCTTCGGTGGTGCCGGTGTAGGTAAAACGGTAACAATTCAAGAGCTGATCAACAACATCGCACAAGAGCACGGTGGTATCTCCGTATTCGCGGGTGTTGGTGAGCGTACACGTGAAGGTAACGACTTGTATCACGAGATGAGTGATTCCGGCGTTATCAACAAAACAGCAATGGTCTTCGGACAAATGAACGAGCCTCCAGGCGCACGTCTTCGTGTAGCCCTCACAGGTCTGACGATGGCGGAATATTTCCGTGATGAAGAAGGCCGTGACGTGTTGCTCTTTATCGATAATATCTTCCGTTTCACTCAAGCGGGTTCAGAAGTATCTGCCTTGCTTGGACGTATGCCATCCGCGGTAGGTTACCAGCCTACTTTGGCTACAGAAATGGGTCAATTGCAAGAGCGTATCACTTCTACCAAAAAAGGATCGGTTACATCCATCCAGGCGATCTACGTACCTGCGGATGACTATACTGACCCGGCTCCTGCAACAACATTTGCTCACTTGGACGCAACAACGAACTTGGAGCGTAAAATCTCCGAGATGGGTATCTACCCTGCGGTAGATCCACTTGCATCCAGCTCACGGATCTTGGCACCAGAAGTTGTAGGTGAAGAACACTACAGCGTTGCTCAAGGCGTTAAGCGTATCTTGGCTCGTTACAACGAGCTGCAAGATATCATTGCAATCTTGGGTATGGACGAGCTCAGCGAGGAAGATAGAGCGCTCGTTTATCGTGCGCGTAAAATTCAACGTTTCTTGTCCCAGCCTTTCCACGTTGCTGAAGCATTTAACGGTATTCCGGGTAAATACGTTCCGGTTAAAGAAACGGTGCGCAGCTTTAAAGAAATTCTCGAAGGCAAGCATGACGATCTTCCGGAAGCAGCATTCCTCTTCGTTGGTACAATTGAAGAGGCAGTGGAGAAAGCCAAAACACTGGTATAATCTGACTCCAGGATTGTCCTTATGAAGCGAGCTATCCTTCGGATAGTTTTCAGGAGGGATGGAATTGAGCACCTTTTTGTTGGAGATTGTAACCCCTGAGCGTCTGGTCTACTCCGAACAGGTTAATAGTATCAGCGCTCGCGGTGTTGAAGGGGAACTGGGTATTTTGCCAGGACATATCCCTATGGTCACACCTTTGCAAATCGCACCAATCTTGATCAAAAACGGAAAAGAGACGAAACAAGTCGCTATTGGCGGTGGTTTTATCGAAGTCCGTAAAGACAAAGTGGTTGTACTTGCAGAGAGTGCCGAGTTTCCGGAAAATATCGATGTGGACCGTGCGCGTGCGGCCAAAGAGCGGGCAGAACGCCGGCTTGCTAGCCAAAGCAACCAGGATCATTTTGATCACCGTCGTGCAGAGATTGCTCTGCAAAAAGCGGTTAACCGGATTAACGTATTCGGCAAATAAACGATTCAATAAGTCTGGCGGCTTGTTCCGCCAGGCTTTTTTGACGTGTACAGGTGACATCTAAGCCGATTATATTGAGGTGAATTTGCTTTTATGTCTGTTTGCCCTTTTGAAATGGATGAAGGTCAATA
This sequence comes from Paenibacillus sp. MER 99-2, assembly GCF_023714095.1. Taxonomy (NCBI): domain Bacteria; kingdom Bacillati; phylum Bacillota; class Bacilli; order Caryophanales; family Paenibacillaceae; genus Paenibacillus; species Paenibacillus sp. MER 99-2. The sequence continues at coordinate 696,835 of NZ_JAMAUZ010000003.1, forward strand.
GATCTGTGCAGATTGTTCTGTAGAGTCACGACTGTTGCATACAATGAGATCGCATCAATTTGAGCATCGATTTACAGTTCTGATTCCTACATATATGGATAGCTAGGCAATAGTGTTGCACGGTAAATTTGCATTTTTAATATGTTAAATTGTTGAGATGACAATCACCGTTTGGGTGGGCATGAATAGGATATAGGACTAAAGTAATGATGATAATGAAGCGGTAAGAACCATTTTTATAGACCAAAAACCAAATTATTTCCGAGGAAATGACAAGCTTGATATCAAAATAGCGCTCTTTTATGTCGTTTTAGTACCAAAATCCCGAATAATTTCATTTAGAATATTTCCGAAGTGGAAATCAATGTAATTGACAATGTATGATGAAAGAGCCTATATTCCATAGAGTCAGCAGAAGACGCAGTTGCAGTGATGAAATTCATAGTCATTCATAGCCAGTTTGTTGTTACTCAGTGATTGGGCATTGGAGAACTCACTTAGGTGCTCTCCAGCAAAATAGGCTCAGTGTATGCCGTGTTAATGATCAGTTTATCCTTACAAGACTACTTCAAAGGATGACAAGCAAATTTGCGCGGATCGCTGCAACAAATGTGGAGGTAATGAATATATGGATACTGATCTGACGAATCAGGTAAACCAGGCTCTAAGTACAAATGGTCTCGTTTCGATTATCGTCTCACTGATGTGCATAGCGTTGTCTTGGTGGGCTCTTCAGAACTTGAAGCTCGATCTAGTGATCAGACAGCCTAAAGGAGCTCAGGGAAGGTTGCTACACTTATTACTGGCCATCATTCTGGGGCATGCCGTTTCAGGTTTCGTTATCGATTACTTGTCATGGACACAAATGTTGCGTCATTTGTTTTAATCTTGAGATGGTTGGTTAATTCTCTCTTAGGCTCTTTCGAGTAGTGTCATTGTCGAATAACATCGATTAATTGTGTTAACAATTAGAGTATGGATTGTCGACGTGCTAATTACGAAAAAAATGTGACGTGAAATTGGATGATTTTGAGATGTTTTATGTAAAAATGCTTGTATCGAACAATTCAACAATGTTATGATGGAAGTTAGGGAAATCACAAATGTTCACTATTTATAAGGCTATAAACGGGATCTCCGGTTAAATCCGGCTGAAAATTATCCCAACTGTCAGTTTTTATTTTTCGCCGATCCATATGTCTTGTTTAACAAGGTATTGTGCACTTGATTCGGCTGTGTCATCATCAAATTTTTGAACTATAAACCAATTCTTTTCTGAGCAGACATCGATGGTATATTTTGCCATGATATGTCGGAATTCCACACACAGCAACAGTCCTTCTGCAAGAAGGGCTACACGTATTCCGGAATGAAGAAAAGGGAATAAACGCGCGGAGGGAACCATGATGAGCAAATTTATCGTCCGCGGTGGCAAAAGGTTGACCGGAAGTGTCAAAGTTAGCGGCGCTAAAAATTCTGTTCTTCCGATCATCGCTGCCTCTCTCTTAGGGGAAGAAGGACAAAGCGTTATTATTGACGCACCTCCTCTAGACGATGTGATGACGATTAACAAGGTGTTGGAATCGCTAGGAGCGGGTGTTACATACCGGGACGAAGTGATTACCGTAAATGCGGAAAAACTTACTTCCTGTGAAGCTCCGTATGAGTGGGTAAGTAAAATGCGGGCGTCATTTTTGGTAATGGGACCACTGCTTACACGTATGGGTCACACGAGAATATCGCTTCCTGGTGGATGTGCCATCGGTACACGACCTATTGATCAACATCTGAAAGGCTTTGAAGCCATGGGTGCGGAGATCAGTTTGGGTCAAGGTTATATAGAAGCACGCAGTCAAGGTAGACTACGTGGTGCTAAAATTTATCTAGATGTGGCATCTGTGGGTGCTACTCAAAATATTATGATGGCTGCAACATTGGCTGAAGGCGTGACTGTTCTGGAGAACGCCGCTAAAGAGCCAGAGATCGTGGATCTCGCGAACTTCCTGAATGGGATGGGAGCGAAAGTACGCGGTGCTGGAACTGGTGTAATTCGGATCGAGGGTGTGGAGAAGCTTTCTGGTGTTAGACACACTGTTATTCCGGATCGGGTTGAAGCAGGAACCTATATGGCTGCTGCTGCAATCTCCGGTGGCGACGTCTACATTGAAGGTGCAATCTCTGACCACTTGGGATCGGTTATTGCGAAGATGGAAGAGATGGGTGTAACGATTCAACCTGACGAGAACGGAGTTCGAGTTATCGCAGATCGTCCACTCAAGGCGGTAGATGTGAAAACATTACCATACCCTGGCTTCCCAACGGATATGCAGTCTCAGATGATGGCACTATTGCTGGCTTCCGAAGGAACTAGCGTAGTAACCGAGACGGTATTTGAGAACCGCTTCATGCATGTGGATGAATTCCAACTGATGAATGCGGAGATCAAAGTAGAAGGTCGTTCTTCTATTATTACCGGTAACGCCAAGCTGAAGGGTGCTAAAGTAACAGCTACCGATTTGCGTGCGGGTGCCGCACTTATTATCGCGGGTCTTGTTGCTGAAGGTACAACAGAAGTGGGCGGTGTTCATCACATCGACCGTGGTTATGTTCATTTGGCTGAGAAGCTGAATGGTCTTGGAGCCGATATTTATCGGATTTCCGTTGAAGAGCCTAAGCTTGATGCAGCGAAAGCATCCAATGATAAGGTTGAAGAGGAAGTACCGTTGTTCAAGGTACAACCAACTTTGGCTTAACATTGATGTGTGCTTAGTTGTTCGCTGTGCTTAACTGTTGTTGTGCGTGGTCATGCGAATGATGAATGAACTGTATTGTAAAGATGAACCAAAAGCTAAGCCATCTGGCTTGGCTTTTTTTTGTCCTTTTTTGGAACTAGGATCACGCTTAAGTGTTGATGTAAGTACCTGATTCTATTAATAGCTGATCCTAATCTATGTGTAGCATAACATTCAATTCTGAATTGATGCTGAACGAGAGAGAAGAGCTGGGAACGCTGGGAACGGAGTGATTAAGTAGGGGACGACGAAGCGTCAGATCGCGTCAGATCAATATTTATCGGTACTAAATACGTTTATAGATGCCCAAATGAAAGAATAGAAGAGAAGTGTGTTTCTCTTAAATGATGTTCTATCAGATCGATTCAACTCATACCCTAAACTATGGAATTGAACAAATTAGGCCGGTGCACAGTCACTCGTGGACAACGGAGGGTTATGTCGAAATGAAAGAAGCACGCATACAGGTTAAGGTACCTCTTGTGCCTCGCCCAGGAACTACAGATCAAGGCGAACAATCTTCTAATTCAGGTATGGAAAAAGACAAGCTAGCCTCAGTGACACCTATTCGGTTAGCATCCGTCGGCTCAGTAACAGCATCTGCTCCACACAAAGCGAGGGTAGATGCATCAGATGATGCAACAACAGGCGAGATGCATGTGCCTGTTATTGAGCTAGATCATTTCCGCCCTGTGAAGCGGCGGCGAATGCGGACATTTGGACGAGGAAATCGGTGGGGAAGACACAAGCCTCCACGTTGGCAACCTGTTGCAGCGGCAACTACACTACTCACGCTTGCCTTGCTCATCCCGGTTATTCTGGTCTGGCCGCGAGCAGATGACCCGGTTAAATCGGTACCAGCATCACCGACCGCCAATAGTACATCTACTCCAGCACCCACTCCTGCTGTACCTGTAACGTACCCAGAGCCTAATGTACGGGTATATCTGTCGGCGACAGGTACAACAATGGAGCTTCCACTGGAGAAGTATGTATCCGGCGTGGTCGCCGCAGAGATGCCAGCTGAGTTCAGACTGGAAGCGTTGAAGGCTCAAGCAATTGCAGCTCGCACGTTTATCGTCAGGAGATTGGCGGCTAATGATACAAGCGGTGTGCCCTCAGGAGATGCGGACGTTACGGATACGGTAAGTCACCAAGTATTTATCCCACCAGATCAAGCAAAGGCTGAATGGACGCGGCTTGGCAAAGCGAACGATTGGGAGAAGCTAGAGCAAGCCATTCGTGAGAGTCGTGATGCGGTCATGACGTATCAGGGCCGAGCAATAACCGCTTCTTTTTTCTCAACAAGCAATGGGTATACCGAGAATGCAGAAGACGTATGGGGAAATGTTGTGCCTTATCTTAAAAGTGTAGACAGCCCGTGGGACAAGAAGATCGCCCCGAGATTCGAGGAGACCGTTACGATGAAGCGTAGTGAAGTGTTGCAAAAGTTAAAGCTCAGCGCCAGTGCAATACCTGTCTCAGCTCAACAAGGAAGTGCATGGATGGAAGTGCTATCGACAACGAAGGGACACCGGATCAAAGAAATGCAGATTGCTGGTCAGACGTTCAGCGGCCCTGAGGTTAGGAACTTACTCGGACTCCGATCGAGTCAATTCAGTTGGAAGAGCGATGGCGACGAAATCGAGTTCACAACTTATGGATACGGTCACGGTGTAGGCATGAGCCAGTGGGGAGCCAACGGCATGGCGCAAGAGGGCCACACGGCAACGCAAATCCTCAAACACTACTATACGGGCATATCTTTCGGACAGGCATCCAAGATGCTGGCATCAAAGTAGAGGAGATGGGTGCCGTTGGTGTTTAACGAATCTGAGAGACATTATTAGGCTCTATCACCGCGATTGGAAATTCTAACGAACCTCAGAAGTGTTATAGCGAGAAAAACCACAGAATTAGTGCAATCATAGTGGCCAAATGAGTGATTAGCGTGTCGACGATTCGTTAGAATTCTCTGGATGCCATTTTCTCACCAATAAGGTCATCTGAGTTCGTTAGAGATATAACATGCTTGGTGTGTCCAACCATCTCTAACGAATCGATAACTTAGCCGTTGCACCAACTCCCAAACTAGCAAATTACTGGCTCATTCAGTGCACCAACGACAAGTTAGCGAATTAGGAACTCATCCAGAGCACTTACCACCAAACTAGCGAATCCCAACTAAGCTAGTACACCAATCTCAAACCGGCAAATTGCCTATATGCCTGCTGAAGCTAATCACCATCTATCTAACCCAAGGCTACTCTACTTACCTACCCTCCCATTCTAATACTTTCAGCTTTGTCTATATGGGTAGGTGTACATTGTTAACCTGAACGGAGCGGAGTGCATACTATTTACTCCATCCTACCCCACCTGCCCGCCTATCCTTAAAACTTTCAAGCTTTGACTATATCATCGGAGGGAGAGTGCGAGTGTTGGGTGAGCGTAGGGGACAGAAAAGGCCTGTAGAAGCGAAGCGTCCGCCTTTATCCCCGGATTTCTTCCTTAGGAGATTTTAATCAGGAAATCCGGGGATAACAGCGAGTAGAAAGGTTTTCTGTCACCGGAGCGGAGCGCATACCAACTGCACATCTATGTCATCCTATCCTACTACCCGCCCCGTCTTAATACTTTCAGCTTTGCCTATATCGGATGGTATGCATTGTTGCGCCTGAACGGGGCGGACAGAGATAATCTGGAGAAACGGAGTGCTCGCCTTTATCCCGGGATTTCAACCTTTGAAAAAAGGTATAAAGGAAATCTGGGGATAACAGCGATCGGAAGATTGCTCTGGCTGTGGAGTGGTCTAGGGTAACCCGCATCACCCTTATATAGCACTCTCTGAAAGTTTTATGAAAATAATTAGAGTCGCGCGTGTATAAAAGAGTTGCACCCGGTAACACTTGTTACTGAGGTGATCAAGATGAATGAACAAAACAAAAAAACAGTCCAAGAAGAAACTCCTAAAACAACACAAGGAGTACCGGCTAGCCAGCCCTCTTCATGGAAAAGAGCAATGTCCAAACGTTGGGTGTTCCCAGCAGCCTACATCGCAGCAGCAGGTATTATACTAACATTAGTGTGGGTCTATCAGGGAACAAGCGAACAAGCGCTTAACTCGGATCCAGCGGGTGTAGTAGAAACCGGCACCAAGGGTACAGAAGAAACAGCAGTGGTTGATGGCGAACAGGAAAGTGTGGAAGTTGTTGCGAAGTCGGAAAGTTTTGTATGGCCAGTAGCTAGTCCTTCGGAAGTATCAATTGTTAAGCCTTTCTATGAAAACGAAGGTTCGACGGAAGAGCATGAAGCTGCGATGGTACAGTATAACGATACATTTATCCCGAATACCGGTGTAGACCTGGCAAGAGGAGATAACAAATCGTTCGAAGTAAAAGCAGCACTTAGCGGAACAGTAACCCGGGTTGAACAAAATCCGCTGACAGGTCAAGTTGTGGAAATTACTCACGACGAGAACCTTAAGACGGTATACCAAAGCTTGTCCGATGTGAAAGTAAAAGAAAATGACGAAGTGAAGCAAGGAGATGCCATTGCATCTGCAGGCGTGAATGAGTTGGGTAAAACGCTTGGCAACCATCTGCACTTCGAAGTTTATGAAGACGGACAGCCGGTTAACCCAAAAGGATTTCTCCCGGAAAAATAATTGATTTTTTACCGCAGTATGCCGAAGGCAGAGGGAACGCTCCCTCTGCTTTTTTTACGTTTTCTGAAAATTATGGGACCTTCGAAGCTTGTCACACCTCTAAACCGCGAATATATAGGCATGCTCCTCATATAATGTACCAAACTATCCACACAGTAGGGAGGCGGGAGCGTGCACGATTACATCAAGGAACGGACCATCAAAATTGGTCGCTGCATTGTTGAGACAAGAAATACGGTCCGTACCATAGCCAAGGAATTCGGCGTGTCAAAGAGTACTGTGCATAAGGATCTGACGGAGCGTTTGCCGGAAATCAACCCTGATCTTGCTGACCAGGTGAAACACATTTTGGAGTACCACAAGTCGATCCGTCATTTGCGGGGCGGGGAAGCGACCAAGATCAAATACAAAAAAACGAGTGGAAAAAAGCGTGAAGTGTTGGCTTCTGCAAAATCGTAATCATCTTTGACAAGACATAGGCCAAAAAGCTCAAACTTGGATTGAATCCCTCCCCTGAAGTATGATATGTTAAAAGCTGGTACAGGATCGAATTATGACATCTTATCAGCCCGATTTTTACATATATATGTTGCACTTTGTCGAACGAGCGGTGACGTGATAAGGGACTCTTTTTCACAGGATACGCTGACCAAATAATATCACTTTGGGGGCTCTTTTATGTTAAGCAAGGATATCGGTATTGATCTTGGCACGGCGAACGTGCTAATTCACGTGAAAGGAAGCGGGGTTGTCCTCGATGAACCTTCCGTTGTGACCATTGAAAGCGATACGAAGCGGGTCCTTGCTGTTGGGGAAGAAGCGCGTCGTATGGTGGGGCGTACTCCAGGTAACATTGTTGCCATTAGACCGCTGCGTGACGGCGTTATTGCGGACTTCGAGATTACGGAAGCGATGCTCAGACATTTCATTAACCGTGTGGGGGCGAGAAGCTGGTACAGCCACCCACGGATTTTGATCTGCGCACCGACCAATATTACTTCCGTAGAGCAGAAGGCGATCCGTGAAGCCGCTGAGCGCAGCGGTGCCAAAGAAGTATTCCTAGAAGAAGAACCGAAAGCGGCAGCGATCGGTGCAGGCATGGATATTTTTCAGCCGAGCGGCAATATGGTCGTGGATATCGGCGGCGGAACGACTGACGTTGCAGTCCTGTCTATGGGCGACGTAGTCACCGCCTCTTCTATTAAAGTTGCAGGGGACAAGTTCGACGAAGCAATAATCAAGTTTATCAAAGCCAAATATAAGCTCATGATCGGTGAACGTACAGCCGAGGATCTGAAGATTGCCATTGGTTCTGTGCACCCAGGCGGACGTCAAACGGAGATGGATATCCGTGGTCGTGATATGGTAACCGGTCTACCGATTACCGTAACGGTGTCAGGCAATGAAGTACAGGAAGCCCTGTGGGATTCGGTACAATCCATCATCGTAGCAGCGAAGTCCGTATTGGAGCGGACACCACCTGAATTATCAGCGGACATCATTGACCGTGGTGTTGTGTTGACAGGCGGGGGCGCTTTATTGAACGGATTGGACGAGCTGTTATCGAATGAATTGCATGTACCGGTATGGGTAGCGGAGGATCCAATGCATTGTGTTGTAAAAGGAACAGGCATTATGCTGAATAATTTGGATCAAGTGGTTAAGAAAAAATTCTAATCTGCCGATATAATCAACAAAGGTTCGCCCATGCTCGGGTTAAGAACGGACAAGCCATAAGCCTGCTAATGCAGGACAAGCGCTTGAGGAGAGGGGATCAACCATGCTAAGAGGTCTATATACGGCCACCGCGGGAATGCTTACGCAACAACGTCGCCATGACACAGCAACTCAGAATATCGTGAATATGAACACAACGGGATACAAACAGGTGAGTAGTGTTAGCCGTTCTTTCCCGGAAATGCTCATTACTTTGGTGGGTGGAGATGCGAATACTCCAACAAAGCGGTTGGGTAGATTGAACTCAGGTGTATTTGCCGAAGAGAGCTTGTCCATGAATGTGCAAGGTGCGATTAGAGAGAGTGGGCAGAAGAGTGATTTTGCCATTTCATCTAATTTGGTGGTAAACGATCCACAGACGGGACAACCTGTTACATTTGATGCATCAGGTAAGTTTGTGAGAGAAGATGGTACCGTTACGTACCAACCACAAGCGTATTTTACGGTACAGGATGCCGATGGTAATACAAGATACACACGTGATGGACATTTCACTGTTACGGGAACCGGACAATTGCTGAGCTCGACGGGCTCACAAGTGTTGGATAATAATGGACAACCTGTCGTGTTGACAGGTTCAGTGGAGCAATTTAAAGTGGATGAGCAAGGTCGTCTCGTGAATGCAACTACAGGTGCACCGACAGGCGTTACACTTGGAATTAGCGTGGTTGATCTGCCGAATCAGTTGGTACGTCAAGGTGACGGTAACTTCAGCCTGGACGAACAGGGCGGTGCAACGGCGAGAATGATGGCTGCTGGGGATAACGTTCAGATTCGCCAAGGTTACTTGGAGGGCTCCAATGTGGATGCATCTCAAGCAACGGTGGATATGAATGCTGCGTTCCGTGCGTATGAAGCCAATCAGAAAATTGTACAGTTCTATGACCGAAGTTTGGATAAAGCCGTTAATGAAGTTGGACGTGTATAACGTCAACCGTAGATATAACCACGTAGTGGGGAGGGTAAACCACCGATGAATAATTCCATGATTAGTGCCAAGGTTTCCATGACTGGCATTCAGCAACGTCTGGAAGTCATTGCCGATAATATTGCCAACGTGAACACGGCAGGATATAAGAGCAAGCAGGCAGCGTTTGAAGATGTTTTGACTCGTGTACAACAACAGCCTGAGAAGTATCAACTAGATGGTCGTTCTACACCGATGGGATTTAACCTTGGGTTTGGCGTGCGTTTGTCAGATGTTACGAAGGATATGACGCAAGGACCGCTTAATGAGACGGGTAACCCGACGGATCTGGCAATTGAAGGCAATGCTATGTTTGCTGTGGAAGCGAATGGACAGAAAATGTGGACACGTCAGGGTGCATTCCATTTTGTACCTGATGAGAGACCGAATCCGAACCCGAATGCACCTCAGATGATGGTACTTGTTAACGGTGAAGGACATTTTGCACTTGATCGCCAAGGCAATCGGATTACCGCACCGCTGAATAGCAAAGTCGCATTTGATGAGAATGGGAATTTGCTGATTCGTCGTGGTAATGCGGCTAATGCAACCATCGGTGCTCAGTTGCAACTCGTTGATATTGAGCGTCCAGAAGGTTTGGTGCAGTTTGCCGATAACCTGTTTGGTTTGGACGTTGGTTTAACCGAAGATGATGTATTTGGAGCTAATGCGGCGACGCGTCAAGCGGCAGCTACAATTCGTGCGGGTTATCTGGAGCAGTCCAATGTGGATCTGACTTCGGAGATGGCTTTGCTGATGCAAGGACAGCGTACGTATCAGTTGGCAGCTCGGGCACTGACATCCAGTGATTCGATGGCGGGTCTAGCCAACAATTTGAGAGCATAAAAGGTGAATGTGATGACAGATACAGAGCAGCAGAACAGTAAGCCGGATAAGACGAAAGTCAAGAAGAAGAAGAGTGGATGGCGTATCGCCAGATGGTTTCTGGTTCCGTTTCTGCTTGTTCTTGCCCTCGCTGGTGGTATGGTCGCTGGCTATGTAGTACTGGGTAAACAGGATATCGGCTCCGTATTGGAGTGGAGCACTTGGGAGCATGTGTATAATCTGGTGTTCGCTCCATAGGACGTGTAATGAGGGAAAACTCCTGCGTAGGCAGGAGTTTTCTTTTTGGTGTTGAAAACAGTATAATGATGGATGACGTTTGACTTCTGATGTCTAATGCCTAACGTCTAACGTCTAACGTCAAAAGAGGCCTCCCCTGCGAATGATATGCGTCATCGCCAAGAGAGACCCCTTATCTCAACCTTCACTACTGCAGTCATGAAGGATATTTCTAGTGTTAACCGAAAATGCGCTTTTTAAACAAATACAATAACTATATTTTATATGAGACCTGTTTTTTAAATGTTTGTCATATCAGCATACGTAGTGTAGGGAAAGGAATCGATTCTGAAGAAGCGAAAGCTACAAGCTTTCTCAAGAAAGCTTACTTCGGAAGCATAAACTCACCTTTGTTTTCTAATTTTAACCTTTTAAAAAGTAAATTCAGATAAAATTAGAAAACAACAGCGATCGAAAGAACGATCCGCACCCGGAGCGTCTACGAAGCAGGTAACGTAAATCATTTAGCCACGAGTCTCATATAAAACACGACACGAAAGGAGAATACAACGTGCTCGATAGCAAACAGATTCAAGAGATCATTCCGCACCGTCCCCCGTTCCTACTGGTGGACAAGATTGTAGAGATGGAGGAGGGCAAGCGTGCCGTCGGTTTGAAGAATGTAACGATTAACGAACCGCACTTCCTGGGTCATTTTCCAGAGTATCCGGTAATGCCGGGTGTTTTGATTACAGAAGCACTGGCTCAAGTTGGCGCAGCGGCTATGCTTAGCATCGAGAGCAATAAAGGCAAGATTGGATTTTTGGCGGGACTGGACAATTTCCGATTCCGTGGACAAGTTGTGCCTGGAGATACGCTGATGCTTGAAGTGGAGATCACTCGACTGAAGGGCTCTATTGGTAAAGGTAAAGCTACAGCTAGAGTGGAAGATAAAATTGTCGCTGAAGGCGAGATCATGTTTGCATTGTCTGACCCAAGCTAAGAGATAAGTAATTTATTGAATGGACATAGAGGAAGGGGTTTGCAGGAATGGAACAGTTAAGCGAAACAGCAGCATTGACGCTGCAGCAATGGTTGGAGGATGCTTCGATTGATGAAGCGACGAAACAGGAGCTTCGTGACTTGCAGGATCAGCCGAAAGAGCTGGAAGACCGTTTCTATCGTAATTTGGAGTTCGGTACAGGTGGATTACGTGGTGTGATTGGCGCCGGAAGCAACCGGATGAACCGCTACACGGTGGGTCGTGCAACACAAGGATTCGCTCGGTATTTGTTGGAACAGCATGGTGACAAAGAAGGCAGGCCTTCTGTGGTCATTGCGCATGATTCCCGTCACTATTCACCAGAGTTCACACTGGATGCTGCACTCGTTCTGGCAGGCAACGGGATCATGGCGAAGCTGTTCACATCCTTGCGCCCTACGCCTCAATTGTCCTTCAGCGTGCGTCATTTGCAAGCAACAGGCGGCATTGTGGTGACAGCGAGCCATAACCCTCCTGAATATAACGGATATAAAGTGTACAACCACCAAGGGGGTCAACTTGTGCCGCATGAAGCGGAGAAGGTGATTCAGTACATCCAGGAGGTTCCTTCTCTTGCCGATGTCAAAAAGTTGACTCAAGAAGAAGCCGAAGCACAAGGGTTGCTCGTATGGCTTGGGGAAGAAGAAGATCAAGCATTCTTCGATACGGTGGCGAGTCAGAGCTTGAGTCGTGAACTGATCCAAGACGGTGTAGGACGTGATTTCAAAATCGTCTTCACACCACTGCACGGAACAGGAAACGTTCCTGTACGTCGTGTATTGGAACAGATCGGATTTGAACAACTGCACATCGTAGCAGAGCAAGAACAACCAGATGCGGAATTTTCTACTGTGAAGTCCCCTAACCCGGAAGAACGCGAAGCATTTACGCTGGCGATGAAGCTGGGCGAAGCAGTTGGAGCAGACATTTTAATCGGTACAGACCCCGATGCAGACCGCATGGGTGCAGTGGTTAAAGACAACGATGGCAAATATTTCGTCTTGTCCGGTAACCAGTCCGGTGCCATTATGGTTCATTATGTATTAAGTCGCCTGCAAGAGACAGGTAAGCTGCCAAGCAATGGTGCGGTAATTAAAACAATTGTAACGAGCGAGTTGGGCGCGGTCATCGCGGAGCATTATGGTGCAGAAGTGATGAACACCCTGACAGGCTTCAAATATATCGGTGAAAAAATGGATCAATTCGAAGAAAGCGGCAGTCATACGTTCTTGTTCGGATATGAAGAGAGCTATGGTTACCTGGCAGGTAATTATGCACGCGATAAGGATGCCATCCTTGCTTCCATGTTGATCGCTGAGGCAGCTGCATATTACAAGAGCCAAGGCAAAACGTTGTACGACGTACTGCAAGAGCTGTATCGCCAGTTCGGAACGTTCTTGGAGAAGCTGGAGTCCCGTACATTGAAAGGCAAAGATGGAGTCGCTCAGATTCAAGCTAAAATGACAGACTGGCGCTCCAATCCGCCACAAGAAGTCGCGGGAATCGCAGTACAAGACGTACTAGACTACTCGCTTGGCCTAGACGGTCTGCCAAAAGAAAATGTACTCAAGTTCATTTTGGCGGACGGATCATGGTTCTGCCTGCGTCCATCAGGAACTGAGCCTAAGATCAAAATTTACTTTGCCGTACGTGGTGAGAGCACAGACGATGCTCAGAGCCGTATCGAGCGTTTGTCTGACGCAGTAATGGCGCGTGTAGACGCGTAATTCAGTTACAGGTTCTAAAGGTTGTAGCTTGAACATGAGAAAGCCTCTCCGCACCGAAAGGTTGGTTGGCGGAGGGGCTTTTATTTTAGAGTGAAGAGTTAAACTTAACGTTTACATGAGAACGGAGAGGACAGAAATAACATGAAGAAGCGAAGCGTTCGCCTGAAAGCTTTCTGTAAGAAAGCTACATCGGAAGCATAAGCTATCCCCGGATTTTCCCTTTAAATGAAGGGTTCAAAAAAATCTGGGGATAACAGCGATCGGAAGGTTATTCTGTCATCGGAGTGGATATTGTAAAAGTGGAATGAATGATGGAATTACTTGAGCTGAACGTGGATTTTGGTTCCAACACTTGAGGAGGTACACGTATAGTGCGTCAAAAATGGCTTTATTGGAATACCGCTTCCCGGAAGTGGCTGTGGCTTGTTGTCATCATTGGATTGGTAGCCTCCATTCCAGTGATTAGTGATCGAGTGCAGACGGAGTCTTCTGCCAAGAAGGTAGAACTGGTCTTCAATTATCGGGGTCTGCTGGATATCTCAGCATATCAGGCTCATCCGCAAGATTTTATGAATGAACAATTAACACGTCTAAAAGACGCTGGCGTAACGACCATGGCGGTGTTCGAAAGTACACTGGATGAGTTGAGAAAGACACGCCGTATTATGGTATATAACGGTCAGGATCTCGCGAATCTGACGAAGAATGTGATTCCTTCGAATGAGAACTACACCTATGTGTTGTTCACCAATGAAGCGAATGCACAGACATATGCCCCTATCATTGAACAAACGTTCGCTGACCGCCAGATTCCTGTGGTTCCATGGGAATACGAAGGCCGTAGCGGCTTAATATTGCAGACGCCACCGGAGAATGCCAACATGCAGCCATTGCAGCCTGACCCGGTTGCTGTGAAAATGCTGCGTGATCATGGCTTCCACATCTTGCCGCGGATCTCGGATAGTGTACCTTACAACCAAGCCTCCATGGAGAGACTGCTGTCGTTTTTCAAAGAGAATGGCGTTACACGCATCTTGTTTGATGGGGATGCTGTGAAAGGGTACAATGATAATGCGGAGATGAAGAGTATTGATCAATTCGCTCAATTGCTCAATAAATACGATATCGGACTCGCAGCAATCGAGAATCTGAAGAAGCCGCAATCGGGCTTCCAGACACTCGCTTACAAAATTGATTATAATGTTGCACGCCTATATTCCCTGAGTGATGCCGATGCCAATCTGGACGTAGATACCATTGCAGACCGTTTCGTATTGGCTACGAAAGACCGTAACATTCGCATGCTCTACATGAATGCTTCACCAAGTCGGAATACGTCCAAAGCCATGATTACAGATCCAATAGAGAATCTGATCAACAGTCTGGGCGAACCAGGCCATGCGGTTGAACGTATGGGTAAATTCGGATTCGAGCTTGGACAAGCTGAAGCATTTACGGTGAAGGATTCGTCCATTCAGCGTTATGCCAAGCTGGTTGCTCTGATTGGTGCGATTGCCTTGATTACACTCATGGTATCGTACTTTGTACCACTGCTAACTCTGCTTGTGTTCGCACTAAGCTTAGTGGGAAGTGCAGGATTGTTCTTGCTGAAACCGACACTGCTTGAGCAAGGGATCGCCTTGCTAGTAGCCATTGCGGCACCGACAATTGCCATGGTGCTTGCCGTTCGCACGGTGAATTACCAACAGCAACGTCAGCCAGATGCGTCAGCAGGTCGTCGTTTAGGTCAGACCATCATTCTCTATGTAAGAACATCGATTCTTTCATTTATGGCAGTGCCGTTTGTGATCGCTTTGCTGAACAGCATTACGTACAGTCTGGTCATTAACCAGTTCCGGGGCGTAAGCCTGTTGCACTTTGCACCAATCGCGCTGGTCGCGATTTATGTTGTGTTCTATCGGGGTTCGGGCAGCTTCTCGATTAAGAAAATCAAAGAAATGCTGCGCATGCCAATTAACGTGTTGATGGTTGTTCTCGCAGTCATTGCTGCAGCTGCAGGTTATTATTATTTGACGCGGACAGGCAATTCAGGCTCGGTTACACCACTTGAAATGTTCCTGCGTACAGCGCTTGAAGATACGTTCGGCGTTCGTCCAAGATTCAAAGAGTTCATGGGAGGACACCCACTGTTCATCGTTGGTGTGTTCGCTGCATTGAAATATCGTAAATTCGTTTTTGTTCTTATTATTGCAACGATTGGACAGTTGTCCATGGTTGATACGTTTGCGCATATCCACACACCAGCTGTGTTGTCCCTCATTCGTGGTGTGATGGGATTGGGACTTGGCTTAATCTTCGGGATCATTGCTGTGGGTGTGTGGCAAGTCGCGGAAGGATGTTGGAAAAAATGGTCACCACTTCTCAAAAATTAGTCATCTCAGGATATTACGGTTTCCGTAACAGCGGAGACGAAGCGGTGCTGAAGTCAATTCTGACAGCACTGGAAGAGGAGAGCCGCAAGTCGGGGATCACCATTGAACCCATTGTGCTCTCCGGGGATCCAGAATCGACCACTGCAATGTATGGTGTTCGTTCTGTTCATCGTATGAAATTCAAGGAAGTTCGAGAAGCCATCAAGGAAAGTGACGGGTTAATTAGCGGTGGTGGTAGCCTGCTACAGGATGCAACAGGGCTGAAGTCCATCCCGTATTACCTAGGTGTTATCAAACTTGCCCAGTGGTTGAAGAAACCAACGTTTATATACGCACAAGGGATCGGCCCGGTGAACCGGAAGATTTTTAATCCGATGATCCGTTCCGTGTTCAAAGCCTGTAAATATGTATCGGTTCGTGATGAGCAATCTGCTGAGCTGCTTCGCCAGCTGGGATTACAGTGGAATCAGATTCACGTTGTACCTGATCCGGTAATGGGACTGCCATTGCCGGAGAATGGAGCAACAGAGAAGTCTGTTGTGGCGGAATCAGGTGAGAAGCCTTCGGTGAATGAGGGACCTTCCGATAATAACCATTCCCCGGGGAATACTAAACTTCCCGTTATCGGGATCTCGGTTCGCTTCTGGGAGTCGGATCGCAAAGAGCTTACGGCTATTGCAGCTGGATTGAAGAAGCTCTGTGTGCACAAAGCTGTACATTTGAGATTCATGCCATTCCATCTGCCTAAGGATCAAGAAGCATCACGATTCGTGATGGAATTGATGGGCGATGTGAGTAGCAAAGGGAGCGAGGTCAGCATAACGGACAATCTGACCGATCCACAGCTCATGCTGCAAGAGGTAAGTCAGTGTGATATCGTCATTGGTATGCGACTGCACAGTCTGATCTATGCGGCTTCGCAATATGTACCGCCAGTGGGAATTTCCTACGATCCGAAGATCGATCAGTTCATGCTTCGCCTGGACAGCGATCCTGTAGGTAGCACAAGCACGCTTGATGCAGATCAACTGGCCAAGCATGTATCGAAGCTTCTCGATCAGCGGTCACAATGGCTGAAGGAGCATGAGGAGCTGATTACGGAATTGAAGCAGGAGGCCAGAGTGCCTGCCCAGCAGATTATTAACTATTTAGGCCGCAAAGGGTGAGAAGATAATGAGTCAGACCGGCACTATACCTACCGTTTCCATCTACGGTATTCCTTTTTCCAAATTGCCAATGAGTGAGACGGTAGAGGTTCTCCGAGAAGCGGTGCTGTCGAAGCAGCCGCATCACGTCATTACAGCCAATCCAATCATGGTTATGGCGGCAATGGAAGATCCAGCCATCATGCGCGTTATGCAATCGGCTGAGATGGTCGTCCCTGACGGTACAGGCGTTGTATGGGCTGCGAATTATTGCGGGGATCCTGTAGCTGAGCGTGTTCCCGGATATGAACTTTTACATGAATTGCTGCGCGTTGGAGAAAACTATCGTTGGGGTGTATATTTACTCGGTTCTACACCTGAGGTGATTCAAGAAACGGCAGTTCGGTTACAACAGCAGTATCCGGCGATTCGTATTGTAGGTTATCGTGACGGCTTCTTCGGTTCGGATGAAGATGATCAAGTCGTGGCTGCAATTCGTGAAACTGCTCCGGATCTATTGTTTGTTGCGCGGGGTGCAGATACTCAAGATCCTTGGATTAACAAGTTCAAGGATACACTCCAAGTTCCGGTGATGATGGGTGTTGGAGGAAGCTTCGATGTCATCTCAGGCAAAACGAAACGTGCGCCAAAACTGTTCCAGAAGTTAAGACTGGAATGGTTCTATCGCTTGCTTCGAGAACCAAGTCGGGCAGGTCGAATGCTTGCGCTCCCGAAATTTGCACTTAAAGTCATAACGGACAAAGAAAACGTGACAAAAGCCCAATAAATATAGGCTAATACGAGAAAAATGCGTGTTTTTGCTAAAAATTGAGGTTGGCGTTTCGTTGGGGTTCAGCGTATAATTCGTTCTGGATTACATGTGTGCCACTGAAATGAGTAAAACGTTACACTAACCACTACAAGATCAAGGCAACCTTTCGATCGCCGTTATCCCCAGATTTCTTTATTCCCCTTATATAAGGGAGAAATCCGGTGATAAATGCGAACGTTGCACTTCTCCAGGTTTTCCTTGCTCTTTCCGTTACCGTGTAACAGATAGTTCATCATTAAACATGTCTAACAAGTAATTTTATATATAAAAGAGGATTAAAACCTCAAACAGAGATCAGGGGATTTAACATTATGCACGGCATTATAATTGGGGGTCGAATGTTCAAATGGTAGCGATCTTTATCATTGGATTTATCGTGTCAATGGGACTGGCTCTTGCCCTGACACCGCTTGTCAAAAAGTTCGCAGTACGTATTGGCGCGATGGATACGCCGAATGCACGTAAAGTGCACACTCGGATTATGCCACGTTTAGGTGGACTCGGAATTTTTCTAGCTTTTGTTATTACGGTTGCAGCCCTGCTGCCTTTTGTGTCGGCATGGTTTACAACAAGAGATATGAGTTTTGTTAGTGCGTTTCTGATCGGTGGTTCCATTATCGTGCTGATTGGTGCACTGGATGATCGATTTGAATTGTCAGCCAAAGTGAAGTTGCTTGGACAGATCGTTGCTGCTTCTGTAGTTGTGTTTGGCTTCAATATTCGTGTAGACTTCGTTAACATTCCATTTCAGGATGCGTATTCTTCACTGGAAGCTTGGGTAGCGATTCCGCTGACCATCTTCTGGATTGTTGGGGTAACGAATGCGATCAATCTGATTGATGGCTTAGACGGTCTGGCAGCCGGTGTGTCCGGTATTGCCATTGGTACAATCGCCGTGATGTCCTTCTTGATGGGGAACATGATGATTGCCTTGATGTGTCTTGTGTTGCTCGGAAGTATTATCGGGTTCTTGTTCTTTAACTTCCATCCGGCGAAGATCTTCATGGGAGATACCGGATCACTATTCCTTGGTTTCTCACTGGCGATGCTGTCTATGCTCGGATTCAAGCAAATTGCAGTCGTGTCCTTCATTACACCGCTTATCATCATCGGTGTGCCGCTTTCGGATACCTTCTTCGCGATCATTCGTCGTGCGGTACAACGGAAGCCGATTTTCTCACCGGATAAAGGCCACTTGCATCACTGCTTACGCGAGCTTGGGTTCAGCCACCGCCAGACGGTGCTGATCATTTACGGTATTGCTGCATTCTTCGGTGTGCTTGCGATTATCCAATCGTCTGCTGCCATGTTCGAAGCCAACTGGGTGACGTTCGTCGTGATCTGTATCATGATGTTCTTCCTGCAAGTCGGCGCAGAGGTCATTGGCTTAGTCAGCAAAACGAGAAGACCAGTTATTAATTTCCTAATGCGCATGCGCGTCAAACTAAGTCCAGAGACTCGCTCGAAATCATAACATAATAAACGATATGCCTAACGCTATATATACCATTTTTCTGCCCCAAGCCTTATCCCTCGTGGATAAGGTTTTTTGTTTTTTTTGCTGTTTTTACTAAATAATTGGAACCTTCTGTCCGATATATAACTCTAACTGACTTAAAAGAAGGAGAGATGATACTTAATGCAACAGAAAAAACGACCATTGGTATGGGTCATGTTGGTCGCTATGGTGTTCTCATTGTTCCCACAAGGACTGTTCGGTGGATTCGTTGCTTCCGCAGCGGATGATCCTGCTTCAACTGGGCCGA
The DNA here is from genome assembly GCF_023714095.1 of Paenibacillus sp. MER 99-2. Lineage (NCBI taxonomy): Bacteria > Bacillati > Bacillota > Bacilli > Caryophanales > Paenibacillaceae > Paenibacillus > Paenibacillus sp. MER 99-2. The sequence continues at coordinate 715,965 of NZ_JAMAUZ010000003.1, forward strand.
GTACAGCCTCTTATTTCATACCGGATTTGAAAACCTTGCGAGAGACATCTGATCTTTCAATTGATTCTACGATTACGGGCAAGACGTTCCTTACCAGAGATAAAGCCTATGTAACTAAAGATTCAAAAATTACGGTTACGGGTACATTCTCGGGAGTTAGCACAGATAACTTAAAAGCTTCTGTAGAACAGCTAACTTTATCTAGTAACAACACTAAATGGACAGTGGATGCAGGAAGAACGAGAACAGGGAGTATCCTAGCTGATGCGGGTTCTCAAGCAGCTCCTAAGTTTACAGCTACATTAGATCTATATCCAGGGTTTAACCGGGTTACTCTAACTGGAAGTGGGCTAAATAATGTTGAACGGTCTAACACATTTTATATTTTATATGAGGAAACTCCGTTAATTGAAAAATTAACTGTAACTACAGATTTCACCACAGGGAATGGACAAGAATTCAACCTGAATGGTGTGTCTGAGACAGTAGTAGATACGAAAGATGTTACTTTTGGTTTAACACTTCAAAATGCAACAAAGGTTTCCCTTTCTATTAATGGTGGGGCAAAAGTGGACGCTTTTCCTACACAAAACAGTGAGATTAGTCAGAAGTTCTTTACTCCACCATTAACACTTGCGAGTGGTAAAAACAAAGTTGTGTTTGACATTGTTGGTCCGTCAAGTTCAATGACTGTCGAAAGAACGTTATATTACTTTGACAAAAACCAGTCATTTGCAGACCTACAAATTACCATTGGTGAAGTCGCTGGAGCCGGTGGAGAGAAGAAGTCTGTTCTGAATAACAAAGCTAACTTCTCAACACCAGGAACAACGGCCAAACTGTCGGGTCAAATCATCGTGCCTTACTCTACAACTCCATTTGATGGTGCGACAGGTATTGAAGTGAATGATGTAACCTATCCTGTTCAAGTTGACGCTACTAAAGAAATTCTTATTACTGGGGCTAACGGGGTTGACTATCAGTACCGTATGATAACCTTCGAGGGTGTTGGTGAATATACTCTTGCAGCTACAGGTGGCACAGTTAACAAGAACCAACCGATCAAAGTTGTTGCAAAATATGGATCATTCAATACGGGCTACACAGGTGAATTCACGTATTCACCAGATAGTAAAGACATCACGAATATTTACTATCTACCTGGTTACACAAGTGGGCCGGTTGATTCAAAAGTTCTTTTGAACAAAACCGATTATACGAAAGTCTCGGATAATACTTTTTACATTTTGGTTGAGTCAACTCAAACAATCAAGGGTGTAGACATCAATGGTAAGTATCTGCCTTCATTGACATCAGTCCTTGATATAGATACGGTGGACTCTAGTGATGCAGGTCTCAAAGATACTCAACAAATCTATAAGGTTAACAAAATGTCAGGTGGGCAACAGAAGATTAGTTTCTTTTACGGAGATGCAACCAAAGCACCTGAATTGCCTTTCGTAGGATGGGTAAGTTTTGCATCAAGCAGCTCGATCTATATTGAAAACCTTCAAGACGGACAAACATTCACATTCAATTCAGGCAATAACTCTGCCAAATTAGAAGTGATTGGTAAATACCTTGATTTCCGCAATGTAGATATTGCAAAGGGGCCTCTAGAAGGTTTCAAATCAGAATTACAGGTAAATGGTAAGGTTGAGAAACCGACGACAGGGTTCCCATCTTCAGGTGGTAATAACTTTAAATTCGATCTAGGGATTACAAAAGACGGCCCTCTAGGCTATGGTCAGAATATCATTCGTATTACGGCTACAGATGAGGATGAAAAGGGTGCGCCAGTAATTATTACGAGAACAATTACGGTGTATATCATTGACGAAAATGTATCTACTATTGATTCATTTATGCCTACGGCAGTACCCAAATCTTCTAATGCACGTGCACCATTTTATGAGAAGGAAATAACAAGCTATACTACTGAAGAGATGAATAACATCTTTGCAGTAACAACTGATTTTGCGTTCAAAGAGAATAAATACGTAACAAGTGAGGACACCTATGATCTCGTGTTCCGAGGTGGAGGCGCACAGATTGCGAATGTTTATTTCGGATCTGAGTTGATTTTCCGTCATGATCAGACGAGCACAGTGACACTTGATTTAGATAAAGATGGTCCAGCACCGCAATCGAAGAAGTATGATTTTGCGGGAACGGAGAAACAATTCATAGCTCGGATCAAAAACCTGAAATTTGATTCACCAGGAACTCAGGTATATACACTTGAGTTAATCAACAGCACTGGTGCAAGAACAACACAAAGGCTCGAAATTGTACGTGAACCATCTTCATTCCGTATTGTCGCTCCACAGCCGACAGTTGGGGATAAAATTGTTGTCAACAAAAACTATATCCGATTCGATATCGAAGCGGAGGGTGCATCCCGAGTATTAATTGACAAGAATGTGGCAACAAAACGTACAGATATGAACAATCGATATATCTATGATTACGTTGGCTTGAAACCAGATAAAGATAATAAGATCAAAATTTCGATTGAACGAGATGGTAGTACAATCAATGAAACCATCAATGTATTCTACACAGGCGCAGTAACCGTAGATAGTCAGTTTATGGCTCCTAAAGTAGCTAACAAATACACAGTTTTTAATAAAGAATTAACGTTATCTTTCCCTAAGGGAACAATTCTTAAAGCGAAAGTGGATGGAGGAACCAAGTTCTACCCTGATAATAAAATTCTATTTGGTATTGCTGATCCACTAAACGGTGTACTAGAGCGTAAGAATGACTACGGAAATGTAATGAATATTGACCGTGACATGAGAACCGTTCGTGGAGAGAGTGCTATTGCTCTGCGCGAAGATTTGATTAGTGCATTTAGTTCAACCAATAATACAGGAAACTTTACGTTGATCTCAGATGTATATTGGATTAATGGTGGTCTTGGTGAGCTAAATAATCTACCTTATACAGATGGAATACCACCATACTCAATTTATGGTTATTATCCTGAATATCCAACTTCAAGAATTCTCACTCCATCACAGAGGGGGAGTCTGACGCTGAAATATGATCCAAGTATTGTTGATGAAGTTGGTTCGACGATTACAGTATTCCGCTATACAGATGTAACCGACCAGAAACAATGGATACCAATTGGTGGCGTTGTGGACACTAAAGCACACACGATTACTGTACCTTTTGATGAATTTGGTTATTATAAAGTCATGAAGCAAAGTAGAAGTTTCCAAGATGTGACCAACCATCCTTGGGCTCGTAATATGCTGAATGCTTTGTATTCCAAAGGCATCATGAAAGCTCTACGTACAGCTGAGTTCGGTGCAGATGATCAAACCACACGTGGAGAATTTGCCACTTTGTTGGTCAAAGGTCTGAACATCCCACTGAATTATGACGAAAATAAACAGACGTTTATTGATGTATCAAAAAGAGCAGAGAAGAACTCTTGGAGCTTTGCTGCCATTGAGACAGCAGCTCGTGCGGGTATTGTAACAGGATTAAGCGATGGATACTTTGGGGTGGAGGATCGAATTACGCGCGAGCAGGCGGCTGTCATGATTGCGAGAGCGATGAGTAGTAAGCTTGCGACAAATGATAGCAAACTGTCATCTGCTCTTGCTAAGTCGTTCCAGGATTCCGGTTCTATTGAGTACTATGCTCGTCCAGCTGTACAAGCTGTAACCAAGGCTAAAATTATGGAGGGTAGTCCTGTAACAGTAACGGGTTCTACTAAGCAGCAATTCCAGTTCAATCCAAAGGGTAATCTGACACGTGCAGAGGCTGCTAAAATTGCAGTAGAATTACTCAAGAAAAGCACGAAGTTATTCCCTAAAAACTTGAGTTAATTCATTCAAGATATCAATGCATTTAGGAAGGACCTGTCCCTTACACTAAAGGGGCAGGTCTTTTTATGATTGTTCATTAATCTGTAAAGAACACTTTTATAATAGAAGAAACAGATTTTTTACCAATAACTAATTTTGTAATTTGCTAGAGTTTAAGATACAATAACGGTAAATACACAATGATCTAGAGGGTGAAGTTAGCTAATGAAACCGATTTATTCAAAAGCTCAGTTGGGCTACATGAAGGCAAAGACACAGTTCGAGAAGCAGGCAGTCATTCTGGAGAAAAAGTTGGAAGATACACGTAAGACACAAGAGATCTCTCAGGAAGTCATGGAAGGACTTGTACAGTCTACTGGATTCCATGATGCATACAATAATTTGGTCTTGGCTGAGAATGAACTAATTGAATGGTCTCATACAACAATGAAGCATGAGAAAACATATCGTGAGAACAGACTTCCGATCGATGATATGTATCTGAGATTGAATAGTGATCCACAAATGCGTGCCCAAATTATTGAACTTGCGATGAAAATTCGCTAACCAATATAGCCAAGAATACGCAAAAGCATCCTTACGAGGATGCTTTTTTTATTTTCGAATTTGAGAAAAATGTCGGTTCAAGGATAAAAATGGAGGGTATATTTAAACGTTGGCATTCGAGTGGAAACAAATCCTAAGAGTTGGAAACGCTGATGTATCAATGGTTTGCGGAGGTTTTGAATTCTAAGAAGACCCGCATGGTAACAGTACATAAATAAATTCAAAACTTTTTTTGTGGAATCCGCAACTTTTCAGAATCTACTGCGTTTAAGATGTAGAGTCAAAAACATTGGGGAACTTACCAAGAATGACCTCGTGAAGAATCTTGTCTATTTATTAGAAAAAATTGCTTTACGACTCGCAAGACCCATTGTATAATACGTAGGTAGGATTAGGAAACTACTCTATTTTCGTATGATTCTGCTTTGCGAACTAGTTTACAAGTTTCTGTGATAGCTCACAGACATCATTTATATTAACTTGCTCAGAACTCTGGAAAGGGGGTGCCACAATAGAATGAGAAATACGAGCAACCCTATTAAAGAAAATTCCAATGTTATGAACACCCAAGGAGGAGAAAAAAAGGTTATGAAGAAAATTTTATCCGTCGCTTTGTCTACAGCAATGGCATTCTCAATGTTTGCATCTGTAGCATTCGGTGATACAGCAGTTTCACCACAACAGAAGTTTGATGCATTGAAAGCAAAAGGTATCTTCAATGGTTATCCAGATGGTACAGCAGGTCTTGAAAAAGACATGACTCGCGCTGAGTTCGCTAAAGTCATCACTAAATTGCTCGGCCTGAAAGAAATTACTGGTCAATTGTCTTACACAGACAAAAACTACACAGCTAAGAACTGGGCTGTACCTTACATTGAAGCAGTAACTGCTGCAGGTATCATGGAAGGTAAAAACGTTGAGAAGAAAATCTTCGACTTCAACGGCAAAGTGACTGTGTCCGAGATGGCTACAATCCTTACTCGTGCACTTGATCTTGAAATCCCAGCTGAAACAAACAACAGCGCTCCTGAATGGGCTAAAGGTTACGTTCAAGCAGCAATCAACGCTGGATTCTTGGATGCTAACGCTAACTTCGCAGGTAACGCTTCCCGTGAATTGCTTGTAGGCGCAGCTTACGTAATTGACGAAGCTCAAAACCTGAAAGTATCTTCTTACACAGTATCTGAAGCTGGTAAAGTAGTTGAGTTCAAAATCAGCGACGGCGAAACTGTAAAAGTAACTTTGGATAAAGCTCTTGAAGCTAACAAAGAAACTGAAGTGAAATTCACTTACAAAGATAAAGAGTTCACTGAGAAAGTTACTTATGTAGTAACTACTGCTACTAAAGTAGAAAAAGTATCTGCAGCTAACCTGAAAGAAGTAACTGTTAACTTCGATGGTACTGTTGATGAAGATACTGCTACAGACATTTCTAACTACTCTTTGAAATCAGGTAAAGCAATCAAAACTGCTACATTGTCTGATGACAAGAAAACAGTTACAGTAGAGTTGCAAGGCACTCTGAACAACAATAAAGTTGATTTCTTGAATGTCTCCAACGTTAAAGCTGGTAATGTTGTAGTAAGCGCAAAAGATGTTGAATTCTCAATCGCGGACAATGAACTTCCTGAAGTTGAATCAGTTAAATCTTTGGGTACTAAATCCGTTAAAGTAGTATTCAGTGAGCCGGTACAATTGCCAGCACAAGGTAACTTTGAACTTGATGGCAAAGCATACTTCGGCAAAATCACTCAACCTACATTGAGAACAGTTGTGTTGACACCTTACAGCACTTCAGCTCTTACTGTTGGAGATCACAAACTGACTGTAGTTGGCGTTAAAGACTATGCTGGGTTTGTATCCCTGACTTCTTCACATGACATCACAGTTGTTGAAGATAAAGAAGCTCCAACAATTACTGCAGCAACAGCAACTTTGGAAAGTGTAACACTTACATTCTCTGAAGAAGTTGATCCAGAAACTCTTGATTCAGACAACGTATACTGGAAATCCGGTACTGACAAAATCAAAGCTACTGGAACTCCAAAAGCATTGGCTGACAACAAATACAAATTCACTTTTGACAAAGCAAACGCTCTGCCAACAGGTGCTGTATTGATCTATGTTGAAGGAGTAAAAGATTACTCTGGAAACCAAATTGCTAAGGACACTTCAGTTACAGTTAACGCTGAAATTGACCAAACTCGTCCTGAAGTAAGAAAAGCAGAAGCAATTGATTCAAAACACGTTCAAGTGACTTTCTCTAAAGCTCTTCTTAATGAGTCTGTTACTGATACTAAAAATTACAGTGTGACTGACAAAGACGGAAAAGTTGTTGCTGTTAAAGCTGCTACAAGAAGCGGAAATGATAACAACGTTGTTACAATTGAATTGTATACTGCTTTGTCCACAGGTGATAACACAGTAACAATCAAAAACATCAAAGATAACACAAGACTTGGTAACACAATGCTTGATTACAGCGGTAAAGTGAACTTGGCTGATGTAACGACTCCTAAATTGGATTCGAAATTGGTTAGTGTGAGCAACCGTACTGTAATTGTTGGCTTCGACAAGAAAATGGATCCAGCAACACTTGCTGACTACTCTAACTATCACGTTCAAATCAACGGAGACAGAGTTACATTGACTCCTGAATTGGCTGATATTACTGTACTGAACGACAGCAAAGCTGTTTCTATCAAATTCGTTGAAACTTACAAAAACCAACCTGTTGTATTCGCAGCTGGTAACTCTACTACACAAAGAAATGTACAAAACTTGTATGTTCTTGGTGTGAAAGATACAGCGGGCAACTTGCTGAAACAATTCGTTGATAACAGTGGTTTGAATGTAATTCCTACAACTGCTGATATTACTGTTGGATTGGCAACCTATGATACAGACTATGCTGGTTATAGTGCAGCTCTGACAGCAAAAAACACAATTCAAGTTAAATTGTCTTCTAGCGTAACTTCTGCTCCTAAAAATGCATTTACTGTAATTAATGCTGAAGGTAATGCAGTTGCTATTAAAGAAGTTGTACTTGATGGAACTTCCGTTGTTAAATTGGTTCTTGAGAATGATATTGGTACTTCTGCAAGTGATGTGAGTGTGAAAGTTGATGTTAACAGACTTGGTACATTGGCTGGCACTTATGCTACAGTTGCAGAACAAACTACTACTGTACTTGACAAAGTAGCTCCAGTTGTTAAAGCTAATGTGTCTGGTGGATACCAAAACTTTAAAGTTACTGGAGAAAGTATCCAAGTAGACTTCTCTGAGAATCTTAAATTGGATAATGCTGCAAACGTAGACTTGCTTGCTAAAGATTTCGAAGTTATTCGCTACAATGATGGTGAAAAATTAGTTGCGGGTAATGACTTTAAAGTAAGTTTCACCAATGGTAATGCTTATGTTACTATCAATCTTCTTGATGCAGCAAGCAGAACTACTACTACTAAATACACAGTGAATTTCACAGGATCTAAGTATCTTACAGATGATACTAATGTGAAAAACGAAGTTGCTGCTTTCACTGGTAAAGAAACTAATGGTACTGTAACAGGTACTGCTGCACCAACTTTGACTACAGTAAACTCATCTTATGCTTCTAACGATGATGGTGTAATCAAAGGTCTTGATGCTGCGAAACGCTATGAATACAAACTTTCAAGTGCAACATCTTACACTAGTGTAGCAGCGAATGCGACTGAGATTGATGGTCTGGCTGCTGGTACTTACAATGTACGTGTTGCTGCAATTGCTGCAAGTGCTCCTGGAGTAACTCCAGTCACTCCTGCAATTCCTGCTGGCGCTGTAACAACAGTAACAGTTTCTAAAGCTACAAATGTTGCTGCAGATACTGCTTTGAAAGCTGCTAAAGATGCAGTTGCTGATTATGTTGCATTGCCTGTGACTACTAGCAATGAAGTTACTCTTGCTAAAGCTGCAGGTGTAGTTGCTACTGGTAAGATCGCAGAAGCTGTAACTGCAGGTGCTCCAACAGCAGATACAAACGCTTTGACAACTCAAGTTACTACTAAAAACACTGCTGTTGCTACTGCTGAAGCTACACTTGCTACAGCTGCAATCAATGCTGCTGCAACTGCACTTGTTGAACCTACAATCGCTGCTGGTGGTGCCAATCTAGGTACGCTTCCTGCAACAGCTGCTGATGGAGTTGCTATCGCTTGGACTTCAGGTGATGCAACTGTAATTTCTAATACTGGTGTTTACGCTGCAGCAGGTACTACAACATTAACTGCTACACTTACTAAAGCTACAGGTACTACTGCTACAGTTACATTCGATGTAGTAGCTGACGGTACTGGAATCACTTCAATCACTAAAAACTAATTAAAGTATGAGACGATGTTACTCTAATGAGTAGGATTGTCGAATTAGTAAAGACCCTGTAGAGAGTAATCTCTACAGGGTCTTTTTAATGAATAAATTTAACCATAATCAGTATATCTTGAATATGGTATAACCTTTAAAAGATTACCATTTTTGGAATGGCAGTATTATTAAACAAATTATTCATCCTGTTATTTTCTAAAACAAACAACATCGTAACTTTCTCACTCTCTCAAACGTTTATACTATAAAACAACAAGCAACTTATGGGAGGTTTGGAAGTGGAGCAAAGGAAAGTTTTAGTGGGTCTTTTGGCGAGTGCCTTGGTTTTGAGTTCAACTGCTGGAATTACTGCCGCAGCGAATGCGGGTAATAATAATGATAAAACAACTACCAATAGTTCCAATACTACATCTAGTAAACCAGCATCAGAGAACAAGGTAGTACATACTTTAGGGAACTTGTCCCCTGTGAAGGTAACTGCACGTAGTTCAGTTCGATTAACTGACGTAAACATTCTCTCTCAAGATGATGGTAATGTGGTTACGTACACACTGACATATAAGAATAATGATAGCAAACCATTAATGATGCTCGATTACTGGAGTAAAGTGAAAACAAAAGGTGGGACAAGCTTCTCCCCGAAATTAATTGCTAAGGATCAAGAAAAGAAAACCGTCGCTGCTGGATCAAGTGTGGATCTAACCTATACAATGAAGGTTGGACGCGAAGTAAAGCTGAGTGATCTGAACTTCCTGATCGTAAAGTGGGATTTCAGTAAACCTAACTATGAAAGTACACTCGGGAAATTTAATGTTCCTGCATCCTATAGCATTACGACACCTGTAGGTAAAACAAAAACAGTTCGTCTGAGTGACTCATCTGTAAAAGTGAAGGTATCAGGTATCAAAATTTTCCCTGGGGAAAACAAGAATCAATATGTCAAAGTCGGTGTTAACCTCAATAATATCAGTTATAAATTACTTGAAAACCCAAATATTAAGTGGATTTTGCGCACTCCAAGTGGAACCAATTATCCTTTAACTCCAGATAAAGATAGCGCAAGTATTAGTATTCAAGCTCAAGCGAACAAGACCCTTAGTTTGATGGCATCCTTGCCTACCTCAGTAAAGTTATCAAGATCAGAACTACTGCTGGTAGAAGAACAGGGTGAAGAGAAGACAGCACTGCCTGTAGCAGCACTTCAACTACCAGAAGCAAGCACCTCAAACGTAGAAACTACAGAGAATGAACCTAACATTATCTCTGTTGAAGGTCAAAGACTGTCAACGTTGCTTGAATCTGCGAAAATACGTGTGAATGACAGCGATTATGATTTGAATATGCAATTTGTATTGAAAAACGAAGGTAAGAAGGCTATTAAAGTGCCTACGTATACCTTCGAAATTCGTACTGAGGATGGTACCATTTATCCTATTGATACGAAAGCATTAGAATCGTTGAAATTGAATCCAGGAGATATCAAGACGATTAAATTGAATACGACGATTCAAGGAATTGGTGATGCAAGTCAGATTAAGTTATATGTAATGAGTCCTGTAGATAAGAATGAGAATACTGAAAATGCGAGTCCGTCTAATCCGATTGTATTTTCTTACCCTGTTGGAATCTATGCTATTCCAGAATCTGTGTCAAGTGGCGATGGTTTAACTACGGAGACCGTGATTAAGAACAATAAAGGAACATTTGGTGTATCCTTGGGTTCATTACAACGCTTACCATGGCTAGATAGTGATATTGTGGCGGCTAAAGTTACAATTCGAAATGCAGGCACTAAAACAGTACAGCTTCCAGAGCTTGAAGCGATGTTTACGATTGATTCGGCTCAGATTGATGGAGACAAGAAACTGATCTACACTCAAAGTGGAAAACTCCTTGGAGCGGGTATGAGTACAGAAGCTTATCTTTTGACGAAGATACCTTCAGAACTGCGTATGGGACGTCTAGAGGTAAGTTTGATTGAGAAGGTAAGTGAAGAAGAAACGAATGAGTGGATTACTCTTAACACATCTGGATTGATTCAACCTGTATCATACGTTGGAGCTGGCAAGACTTACACAACTGGAGCTACGGATAAAGAGACTGAAATGAGTGTACGTAGAACAATCCGTTATCCTGGAACATCTTCAGATACTGTATATACTGAGTTTGAGATGACCAATAAATCACTCCGTCAGAATGGAATTGGCAAATTAGTAGGTTACTTTAAAACGTCAGACGGTCAATATTACAAAGCAACGTCTAAGCAATCCGAACGTTCTCCTGGGCCAGGTCAGAAGTCAATTGTGACGTTCTCGGCTAAACTTCCGAAGTCGGTTACATTCTCAGATTTGCGTCTGCTTGTAGGTGAAGGTATTGCGGATAGCAAGTTTGTTACTGGTGATGGAGAAGCTACTGCTTATGTGAATGCAATGGCATTCGAGGTACCGCCTACTACGATAAGCGTTCAAGGTAACTTTACTAATATTGATCTTTATCCATATGCATTAAATGCAAACAGCGTACGTGCTTATCTGGTGGGCAGTAATTCTGTACAAGTCGACATGAATTACACACTAGATCGCAGTGAAGAGATCGAGATGGCTGAGTACGAACACAAATGGATTCTTACCTTTACTGCTCAGAATGGAAAAGTATTCGAGAAAGAACTGACTCCAGGAACAGATGTGAAAGTAGGGAGCAATCAGACATTAAGTTGGAGTGTAGAGGATAGCTTCTTCGAAAAATTAAGAGGTGGCTCATATCGACTAGCTTTGTATGACCAATTCCAAGGACAACGTCTTTTAATTGCGGATCAAGCTTATGGGTATGATGTATCCAAGCTACCGAAAGAAGAACCTGAAACACCTGTGATCCCTGAGGGTGGGGTTGAATAAGGTAATAAAACAAATTCAAATTACTTGTATTAAGAGATTTTAGTTATCAATTTGCCAGGTAGGCATCCAAAACCTCGTCTCTAGTGTAATGGAGACGAGGTTTTGCTTGTCGCATCGAGCTTTTTTCTCTATAGTAAATATTAGATAGATTACCAGAGGAGGAACATAGACAGATGAAACCTTATATGAAAGTATCCCTGGCGGCGCTGGCGATTGGTATTGGCGTGTGGGTTGGGTCGGTATACAGCAATACGGCAACTGGTGCAGGGACAATTCAACCGGGAACAGCAGATGATCCCGTTGTGACCAAAAGTTATGTAGATCAGCAGATTCAACAAGCCTTGGGCGGTAAAATTACGACAGGTGGAAATACCAATACGGGTAGTAACAGCAGTGCTGGAACAGGAAATACTGACACAGGTACAGGTTCGACTCCACCTTCTACAGGTAGCACAGGTGGGGACACAACGCTTCCTCCATTAGTATCCGGTGCTTCGGAATCACTGGAGATTGTTATGGTGAAGCCGGGTCAACAGCTTATCGGTGCAACCGGCGCGGAGTTCATTGTACGTAGCGGTAAAGCTGTGATCGTCAGCGAGGGTACGAATGGTGTAGCCGATCTGACGGACGGGGTAGACCTCACGAATGGTCAAGAAGCACCGACTAATCATCTTCTTTCTTTTCCAAAGGATGGGCGCGGTATTGCAGTTCTTGACGGTAACAAATACAGCCTGACTGTAATGGTACGCGGCGGATATACTCTGAAATAGAGTGTGCATAAGTAATAGGAATTATTCATGATTATGTATAAACGATTGCGCAGATTAACCAGTTCTAACAAACATTTATACGGCTAGCCAGCCTGCTTCTGGATCAATCTAAACCTGTAAACAACCAATAACCGGAGGTGCAGGAACGATGGCTAGAAGCAACCGTAAAGTGGTACCGGAAAGTCGGCAAATGCTGGATCAGATGAAGTATGAGATTGCAGCGGAGTTTGGTCTGAATGTGGGGTATGGTGGTAAAGGTAGTCTTGCTGGTGCAGATACTGAATTTGGTTCTGAGCTGGGCGAGATCAATCATTCATATGGTCAATACAAAGGCTGGGGACATCTGACATCCCGTGAGAACGGATCGGTCGGTGGAGAGATCACCAAAAGGCTGATTCGCAAGGCAGAGCAGCACTTATTATAGATATTCTTTCATATTGAGTGGTTTGACACTACTTGACAAATACGATAAGATGGCAGTTGAGGTATGCAACCTTTTCCATGGTAGGAGAAGGTTGATTTTTTATTGGGGCAATTACCTGAAAAATCCTTATCTTCGTAACTTAGGACTCCGGGTCCTTTATTCCGACTGGAAAGCTTCGAGGGTACAGTGAACGAACCACCGTAAATGTTTTGTTCGGGCAATCGCCATACTACTCGTTATGGGAGGTTGAAACTTCAATGTCTATTAAAGGCCGGCATCTATTCACATCGGAGTCTGTAACTGAAGGACATCCGGATAAAATTTGCGATCAGATTTCGGACGCCGTGTTGGACGCGTTCCTTGCGAACGATCCTAACGCTCGTGTGGCGTGCGAAGTTTCCGTAGCTACAGGTCTTGTGCTTGTCATCGGTGAGATCAGTTCAGCTTCTGAATACGTGGACATTCCGTCCATCGTTCGTAATACGATTAAGGATATCGGATACACACGTGCGAAGTTCGGTTTTGATTATAACACTTGTGCCGTACTGACTTCTCTGAACGAGCAGTCTGCTGATATCGCACAGGGCGTAAACGCAGCTCTTGAGCATCGTGATCCAGAGCAAGTTGCGCGCGAAACAGAAAATATTGGTGCTGGCGACCAAGGTCTGATGTTCGGTTTTGCTACGAATGAAACACCTGAGCTCATGCCTTTGCCAATCGCACTATCCCACCGTATCGCACGCCGTCTGGCAGAAGTGCGTAAAGACGGTACATTGGAATACCTTCGTCCAGATGGTAAAACTCAAGTAACGATCGAATACGACGGCGACAAGCCAGTACGTGTGGACACGATCGTTGTATCTACTCAGCATGCGGAAGAAACGACGCTTGAGCAGATCCAAAAGGATATCAAAGAACATGTCATCTTGCCTGTTGTACCAGCTGAATTGCTGGATGAGCAGACTAAATATTTCATCAACCCAACAGGACGTTTCGTTATTGGCGGACCACAGGGAGATGCAGGTCTGACTGGACGTAAAATCATCGTAGATACCTACGGCGGTTATGCACGTCACGGCGGCGGTGCGTTCTCTGGTAAAGATCCGACAAAAGTAGACCGTTCTGCTGCATATGCAGCTCGTTACGTGGCGAAAAACCTCGTAGCAGCAGGTCTTGCAGACAAAGTAGAAATCCAGCTCGCTTACGCGATTGGTGTAGCCAATCCGGTATCGATCAACGTAGATACATACGGAACAGGCAAAGTCAGCGAAGAGAAATTGGTTGAGCTTGTACGTAACAACTTCGATCTTCGTCCGGCTGGCATCATCCGTATGCTGGATCTGCGTCGCCCAATCTACAAACAAACCGCTGCTTACGGTCACTTTGGCCGTACAGACTTGGATGTACCTTGGGAGCAAGTGGACAAAGCAGATCTTCTGAAATCTCAAGCGGGTCTGTAAGTAGTATTAATTAGCTAATGAAAGAACCTTAGTCCTCTAAAAAGGATTAGGGCTCTTTTTGTTTAGAGAGTGCTCTAATCCTTTTTGTTTTCTTTCTTTATTTTCCATATTGCTAAAAGAAATCTCTGTTAAACCCGATATACAGAATAAGGTCTGTATAATGAAGATGTAGGTCAATTTGATTCGGATGAGGAGGAATAAGACGGTGAGCACTACAAGATTGGCTCGTAAGGGTATCATTTTTCTACTTGTTTTATTGTTGACTGTTCAAGGCAGTTTAGGGTTCTTAAGTAGTAACAATAAGGCATATGCAGCAGAAGATGATCCACGTTGGGAAGAGATATTATTTGAATCAACCGTTCCAGCAGTGAACGCTGTGGACGTAGATGGTAAGGAACCTTTAGTCATTAACTTCAAAGAAGCGGTTCGAAAGGGGAATTCCGACTTAAAGCTGTACATTGATCGTTATCAAGATGGTGTACCAGAAGAGGTAGTCGTCGTTAATAGTGAAAGTATTCTAATTGGAGATCCTTCTACTGATCCAGCGATACCTGCCAGTAGTTCGGGAACTGGGACTCAGGTAACGATTAAACACAAAGAATTGCCTGGTGGTACATATTATGTAATGTATGATGAAGGTGCTTTTGTTACTGTAGCCAATAATCAAGGATTAGGTTCTCCTTCATCGGGGCTATGGAGGTTTAAAACAAAAGGCATAGGTACAGCCAAACCAACAGCATTTTCCCCTTTGAAAGGCGCCAGTTCCGTTCCTCTCGCTTCCAATATTCAACTTACCTACAGTGAAGCAATTAAGGCGGGCGCAGGTGAAATTCAGATTATGCTAGGAAATAACGTATTTGAAAGGTTCAATGTCAAAGATACCAATCGAGTTCGTATTAATGGTAGTTCTATCATAATTACACCATCCAATAATTTCGAGAATAAGGGTACATACTCAGTTGTTGTTCCAGAAGGTGCACTACGGGATGTTAGACAAGGTAATGACGTATCAGCCATTGCACAAGGGGAATGGAGCTTTACAGCGTTTCAATCTGATCCTACTGCATTGACAGTAACTACTCTGTTTCCTGCTAATGGAGCCAGTGGTGCTCCCTTAACCGGAGATTTGCTTGTAACCTTTAACAAGGACTTAGATCAGAATCTAATTGGAGGAATTACTTTAAAGAATGCAAATGGTTCTGTAGTAGCCACTACCCCATCATTTGTAAGCTCGAATAAAAGACAATTGCGGATTACGCCAAGTACAAGTCTTACTAGTAACACTAGCTATTCAGTAGATATTGCAGGAGGAGCCTTGCAGGATTCAACGGGTAATATATTCGCTGGTTTGAATGGAGCAACATCATGGACATTCCGGACGCTCAGCCCAGATACCAAACCTCCTGTCATTAAGACAACTAAAATGCATGACAATTCAACCATTCGTTTAACGTATGACAAATGGCTTAGTAGCATTAGCCCGCTGAGCAACAGTTATACGGTTACCGTTAATGGTGAGAATCGGAATGTTAGCTCTACTTATATTTCAGGTGATAGCGTATACGTTGTACTGGACACGGGTGTGGCCGTAGGACAGGTTGTACGGATTGCTTATGCTCCTAGTACGACAAGTAATCGCGTGACCGATCAGTCTTTTAATGCTGCGGCTGCATTTGGCGCACGAGATGTAGAAAATGGGTTAGATTCCGTCATGTCCAAGCCACGAGAAGGCAACGTGTACTACAACACACTTACGCTCTATTATCCTGAGACAGTCTATATTACTTCGAGTGATGCAGCGAGACAATTCAGTGTAACGGCGGATCAGTCGAGTGTTGGGATTAATAGCATTTCAATCAATAATAGTTCTGTCGTGACTTTGAACCTCAGTCGCTCCATTACGGATGGCGAAGTAGTTCGTGTGGCGTATACACCAGGCTCCTGGCCTGTAAAAGATACACGTGGACAAACACTTGCAGGATTCAGTGGTTTCTATGTTCGTAACGCAATTGATACCAAACCACCTGAGTTCAAGAGTGCAGAGGTCAGTGGTAACAAATTGTGGGTTCGCTACAATGAGCCACTGAAAACGACAAATAAACCAGCGAATAGCCAGTACTCTGTTCTAGTCGACGGCAAGCCGGTCTTCGTGAATGATTCTGAAATTGAAGACGATCTGATTACGTTAACACTTGCCTCAGCTGTGAAGGATACACAAAATATTTCATTATCATATGTTCCTGGTGCGTTACGCTTGACGGATCTGAATAATAATCCTGCAGGATATCTGAATCTAACGCCAGTAACGTATACCTACGGTAACGGCAAAATCCTGTCAGCTACGATCCAAGGAGACACGGTTCAGATTAATTTCCGGGATGCCATCCAGTCTCAGACGGCATTAACGGTTGCTCAGTTCAGTGTTGCATTGAATAATTCAAATGCAACTGTATTGTCTGCTTCTGCTTCCAACTCGGTGGTGACATTGAAATTGGATACGTCAACTGTTGGGGTAGGAGCTACCACAACGTCGCAGACAGGAACGGTGAGTTATGTCCCTGGCGCTGTACCCATTCGTGATATGTCCAGTGTAACTTTACCGGCATTTGGGCCACTTACATTGCAGCAGACAACCAATAATAATGGTAGTAGTAATCAGACGGGAAACCGTCCTGCTTGGTTGGCTGAAGTAGATGCATCAAACTATGGTCAGCCTCTACTTGTGATGAACAATAACTCTGCCTCAGCCGCCGAGTCTACGATGTCACGTAATAACCGTTCGACTCGTCAATTCAATGTGGATGCAGCGAAATTGATCCAGGCCTTTGAGTATGCTTCAACTGCTGGGAAACTTAATCAGCCAGTGGTATTCGAGATTCCAGATAGCGAAGCCTCTGCGTTTGTTGGGTTCCCATTAAATGCATTGACCCAGTTGGCTTCAAACTATCGTACAGGCACGATTGGTGTAAAATATGGTGATCGTCTCTGGACGGTGCCACTAGCTAATCTAGATCTGGCGGCGATGAGCCGGAGCGTGGGAACGATTGGTGCATCTACTGCAATTACGCCGATTAATACAAGTACAACAACAGGATCGAGGGGACCATTTTTCTATGTACAGCTAGAGACAGTACCGGTACTAGCGTCAGGAACAATGGATGGAATGCTTATAAACGCAGGAGCACAGAAACTAAGTAATAACACGGATGTGTTCATGTTTGCTTTTAATAGTAATAATAATCAACGTATGGAATTGGATACTAGAAGCAATTTGTCTATGAAATTACCTACTAATACGCCTACAGCTACATCAGGGTTTACGTATATCGATCCAATTACTTTAATTTTATCTAATGTGCCTAGTTCTTTTAAAAACACTGCTGATGGACTAGTCATCTCAGGGCAACTGAATGGCAATCAGACGATAGTCCCTGTAAATCATATCGTTAGTTATCGGGATACAGCTTCACACTGGGCAAGTGAGGTCATTAAGGAACTTTCGGCTAAATGGATCATTAGTGCACCGAATGGTTCATACTACCGTCCAAATGAGAACATGTCACGTGCAGAGTTCGCTGAGTTAATTGCTAGAGGACTAGGATTAAACGGAGAACCAACTGCTGCAAGTCGTTTCCCTGATGTTCGTAGTGGGAGTGTCACGAGTGCTTATATTGGTGCCGCTGCTGAGGCAGGAATCATTACAGGTAATACCGATGGTACGTTTAAGCCAGACCGTCCAATTACTCGTGAACAGATGGCCATCATGATGGTTCGTGCATTGAATTATGGAGGTAAGCAAACGGTGCTGAACTCTTCATCAACGTCCATTTTATCGAAGTTCAATGACAACAAGAAAATCCAATCCAAGGATTCTGTCGCCAAAGCGGTGCAAGAGGGAATCATTCAAGGGATGACATCGAGAACATTTGAACCCCAAGGCAATGCGACCCGTGCGCAAGCTGCGGTGATGTTGAAGCGTGTATTGAATAAGTTAGGGTATCTGTAAAGGGTATAGATTAACAATACTAGTAATACGATTCATTTAAAGTTAAAGCATAGAGATTAATTGATAGGAACACTTCAAGAAATTACATTTCTTGAGGTGTTTTTATTTTTTTTCAGAGTGTAAAGGCCGGCTTACTTCTTAAATAGGGCTTATCAGATACCCTCATAGTCTGAATATTTTTTATGTCTGTATGTATGATGAATTCTTGTTATCCGAATTCGAAAAGGAGAATAATCCCAGAAAATAAGGACTATCTTACTATTACCTAAAATTAGGATAATGCCGATATTAATTATTCACAATCCATTTGAATATCTTTTTAGGGATTCAATGGATGAATGTTACAAAAGGAGGAATTTGATTTCATGAGTTTAAAAAAGGGTTTTATTGTTTTAATGATGGCTGTATTGTTGATTGGCACCATATATCCGACAACCGGTTATGCTCTATCTGATCAATCTGATGAGATCGTTACAATGGAGGATGACATCGAGAACGTCGATGTCTTTACTGAGGATCCAGCTTTGGCAGACGAGGATAATTTGGATATTACAGATCAGGACATCCAAGAAGGACCAGAAGGTGTGGACGAAGATAATGATGAGTTTGAAGATATAGAAGGAATTTACGAAGAACCAGAGGACGTAAATGAAATTATTGAGGAACCAGAAGGTGCATCAGAGGTAACTGATGGTACATACGAAGAAGATATTTACACTCCTCAATCTATGGCTCTGGCGGCTGAGGATATTTTGATCATGAGCCCAGGAGACTCCTATACGTTTACGAATAACGGAAGTGCTACAAGATCGTTAAGTACTGATGCGGCGACCTCAAGAAGCAGTGCTTACGATTATGTTGTTTATAGACCGGATGGGAGTATTATGGGCGAAAATATGAACTCTATTAACAATTTGTCAGTAGGTTCAGGTTATACAGCTGTAATTACCTCAACGGGGCAAAACCCGTTTACAGTGACAGTCCGTTCAGAATTTTCATATAGCGTCTCAGCCAACCCGGCCATGAATAGAGTTACTTTATCCAATGGAGAGAGTTATCGCTATTTCAATAATGGCACACAGTCAAGAGTCTTAAGTGCCGATACTTCCACAGCTCAGGATAGGAGGATAGACTACGCTTCTTATAAAGAAGATGGTAGTCTAGTAACTTCAAATTTCCAAACGACGGGGAAACCTTCACTTGCAGCAGGGAACGAAATCATTATTACTGGTGCTGGCTCACAGCCTGTTAGTGTTGGATTTCCCTACGAAGTTTATAGTGGTGAGTGGACCGATGAGCCAGCGTATACTCGAGTGACACTTAGCCAAGGCGAAAGCTACCAATTCACCAATATTAGCGCTAAGTCCGATGCACTTCAAAGTGATGGTTCCACCAGAGATAAGCATGATTATGTCGTTTATCTTCCAGATGGCACGGAAAGTTCCACTGGTACGAATACATCCACTAAGCCTACGGTAGCTGCTGGGAGAACCGCTATAGTGACCTTGGTAACAGCAACACCGGTAACATACGGTGTGCCGTATCGAACATTTGATGTTCAGAAAGCCGGTGGTGACGCCATTACTCGAATTACCGTTTATCCCGGTGAATCCGTGATTTTTCGGAATAACGGTTCCTTGGCTAATCCGATAAAAAACAATGCAAGCAGTTCCAATGGAGCTGTTTTTGATTATGTCCTGTATACAGCAGAAGATGTTGTTCATTCAGATGGCTTTAACAAAACTACGAATCCGACCATTCGTTCTCAAGGTTATGCAGTCGTGACAGTAGCTGGTCAAGTTCCGATTGAGTTTAGTTACACGGATGATTTCTCCGTTGAAGAAAGCATGGAACCCGCCTATCATCGGGTAACACTGAATCAGGGAGAAAGTGTGACATTTTGGAATAACAGTACCGACCGAGAGTATCTCGACAGTGATGCGTCCATCAGCCAAGGGCGGATATTTGATTACGTAACCTATTACCCGGATGGTACTGAGCGGAGCACAAGAAAAGCAACGGCAGTTAGTCCTGTTGTCTTTTATGGAAATAAAGCTGTAGTTACGGGTGTATCTGCTCAGCCAGTAACCATAGGTGCAATTTATACGATTTTTGATGTAGAAGACCGACCGAATGAAGCGCTCAGTAAAATTACTGTGTCACCAGGCCAGTCAGTCAAATTCCATAATGGGGGTTCACTTAGCAACCCGATCCGCAGTAATGCCAAAAAAATAGGTGCAATATTTGATATTGTCGTGTATAAGGCAGACGGCAGAGCACATAGCGACAAATTCAATAGCAATGTAAGTCTCGCTACCATTCCTTCTGGTGGTGAAGCCATCGTTACTGTAGGTGGAAGTACACCTGTGTTATTTGAATATACGGATGACTTCTCCGTAGTGGATAGCCAGGAACCAGCTTATCTACGTGTGACTTTGAACAAAGGTGAGAGCTATGCTTATACCAACATAAGCTCTGATTCGAAGAGGCTACGAAACGATGCTTCCAGCAGTGCAGGGCGAGTGTATGATTACACGATTTACAACGTAGATGAAACAGTATCGAGCAGTAGATCAGCCACAGCAATCGAACCTCTTGTCCTGGGTGGCAGAAAAGTTGTTGTTACCAATGTCTCAGATCAACCCATCACGTATGGTGGCATTTACCGTGTTTTCCGTGGACAAGATGATCAAGTGCCTTCACCAGAAACGGAAATTACAATCAATCAAGGACAGAGCGCAGTATTTACGAATCCGAGTGCACAACCTGCACAGGTTAACCGAGTTGGAGTAACCGATTCTATTGTGGATTTCGTAGTCTACGAAGCAAACAATAAATATCAGTATTTAGTGGTAGGCTCAAGTCTTGATACATGGGAAATTCCAGCGGGTGGAACGCTTGTTGTAACTGTAATATCTCCAGAACCGGTAACCATTCAATATAACGTTCCCGTGACAGCTAGTCCTAGTCAGGAGCCAGCGCTCATCAAACGGAGTTTGGAGCCAAATACCACGATGTTGTTCTCGAACTCATCAACTTATTCATCAGTGCTCTTTACATCTCATGTAGAAGCATTAGCCTATGATTACGTTATACGGGATCAGAACCAAGTGGTTGTAAGGGAAGGTAAGAATGCGGTAGGGTCACAACACATACCTGGAAAGTCTAATATTCAGGTGCATAATCAGTCGTCCCAATCGCTAAAATTTGTAGCTCCTTACCGTCATTTTACGGTCAAAGAACCAGAAGTCGAGTTTCTGACGTTGTATGAAGGTTTGGAAACAGCGCTGCCTGATAAGCAACAAGGAAGCGTGTACTATCGCTTTAATCCTTACGGTACTGGTAAGTATCGAATAGCGATTAAAGAGTCAAAAGATTTTTCCATTGAGCCTTGGCTTGAGTTATATACAGATAAGGAACTAAGCAGTCGAATAGCTGCTTCAGTCGAACAGGAGCAGGTGTATGGGGAACAGTATACCGTGCTGGAGTGGGAACTCGAGGGTGGACAGAACTATTATCTGAAGTTAGGCGAAAAGGATGGGAAACCAGTCCAAGGTGAAATTAAAGCAGCGGAAATGATCATGCGAAGTGATAACAGCTATGAATACGGTTATGGCAATCAACTGCTTAAAGTAGTTTTATTTACAGGGGACCAAATTGTATTTGAGTATGACCGTAATGGTAATTTGACGAAACGAACGAAGAAAATCTTCCCGTTTAACTAAACGATTCTCTATAACTAGGTTGAGGTGATGAAGTGTTTAAGAAATTAACGATTATTTGGTTATGTGCGACTTTGATTTTTAGTGGATTTACTTCTTTTGGATACGGAGGACAAGCAGCAGCGGCAGCAGAAGGTAGGGATTCCCTTCCTTCCGCTACCTACATTACAATTCATAGTTTACAAGGACAATTTGGGATTGAAGAAGATTGGATTGAACAGAAGCTAGATCAAGGGTACTCGTTGTATCAACTGTACAAAGCTTTACAGACAGACCGCACAGGCGGCGAGGCTGCTGAGAAGTGGCTGAGAACACAAGAAATCAACGAACCAATTCAAATGGAGGGGCTGCTCCCTTCCAGATCATTGCTGCCTGAGTCATCAAAACCAAATACATTTACAACGAATGCGATTGAAGATGAAGAACCAGGTACCGGAACGACTATAGACAAAACAGGTCTGGATCATGTCGATCTTCGCGATGATGCATCGCTGTATATGGCGTCTTATGGAGCCGAATCAATCTCTGCTACTACAGGGGAGATGATGATTCAGAGCACTGACCTTTCTCTGCCTGGACTCATTACGTTTGATTTAACACGTGTCTATGATAGCGCTAGAGCAAGTGGACAACTTGGTGTTGAATATGATGAAACGACGCAAACGTACGCCAATGTGGTTACGCCACGTAAGGAAGAACTTTCTGCTGGATTAGGGCAAGGCTGGCGTTGGGACATCCCTTACATGGAGACACGTGGAGATAATCAGTATATTCTGATTCCGGGCGTGGGCTATTACCGCTTAAACGCGAACCTGGAACTGGAAGGTTACGTATGGAATGACTTAACCATTAAGCGAGATACGACCGTTACTGTTAATGGCATATCTAGCAGTTACCGTCTATCCATCCGTAACGGCTACGATTATCTTCTTAATGAAGCCGGGGAACTGTTGCAAATCACAGACGGCTACCGGAATAATGTGGATTTTCACTATACGACATTGAATGGAAATCAAGTGATTTCAAAAATTGTAAATAGTGAGGGTCAATCACTGACATTTGCTTATGACAATCTGAAGGTTACCGTACAACTATCCGGGACAGATCGGAAAGTAACCTATACACAACGTGAAGACGATGGGATCCGTATTTTGCGAGAGTTTACGGATGCATTAGATCGGACAACCACGTATACGTACTATTATCCAGAATCCAAATTTAACTTTTTACCTGAATTGCAAAGCAACCAGAATGCTCAGGGTGTAATGCATACAGCATTGCTATCACGTATTACAAGCCCTTCATCAGCTATAACGGATTACGCATACATTCCTGCTTTGAAGCAGATCGGAGAATCTTCCTCTCATTTCGTATTCAAAGTCAGAGAGAGAAAGAGTCATTTTAGTACAACAGATGGCGAAGGCTTCCTAGGCAAGGTTAACTTTGAGTACTCTGAGGAAGATCTTGACAGCTATGGTCAATCTGCATCATGGACAACGAAAGTAAAAGCAGAGAACACTGTAGATACTTGGATGTTTTCCAAAACGTTTAACGCTGCAGCGCATCCAGATTTGGTTTATGCAGATAAGCACATGTTAACTGGAGATGACACAACTTCTTCCACGGAGTTCCAGTATGACAGTCAAACGAAGCGGAACCTTCCCATTCAAATGACAGAGTGGGTTAGTGAGGGTGGCCGTAATGGCGAAAAACTGAGCACGACTTACACATATGATGAGAACGGAATGGTAACTTCCGAAAAGCTTAGCACAGGGCAAGAATCAACGTATGCGTATGAAACAGGAAGAACACCATATCATTGGATCAAGCCTATTCGATCGACAACCAAGATTAATAGTTCATTGGAGAGATACACCGAAACAACATATAACAGCCAAGGTACCGTCTTGAAAAGTACAACTAAAAATGGATATGGTGGACAGCTACTCTCTGAATCGGAATTGAAGCTGGACAGTAAAGGAAGAGTGGTAAGTACCACAGATAAGGGCGGTTATCTGGCAAAAGACAGCGTCACAACTCTAAGTTATGATACGAACGCGGGACATTTAGTTCAATCGAGAACCATCATTGTAAATGATGTCGCTGGCAAAGGAGAATCTTATGTGGACTCCTATGAGTATAATGGTGCCAGTGAATTGACCAAAACAACAGATCCTTCTGGTGAAGCAGAAGTATATCAGTATGATCAAGCAGGACGGATCCTTCAGTCCATACATGCTGACGGTACCAAATCAATGACATCCTATGATGATACCAAAAATATCATTATCAATACTGCACCAGACGGTATAATTACCAAAGAGCAGTACAATCCATTGGATTTATTGGTTGAAGAGCAAACAGCAGAAGCTACTTACAAGTATGCCTATGATCGTGAAGGTAATGTTACAGCTGTTGAAGATGCAGAAGGGAATGTTACAAGATTTGTAGTTGATGCATTTGGACAAACGACCAAGACACAGTACCCAGATAAGTCCACCTCAACCACAACCTATAATTTTGTCGATCGGATGGTAACCTATGAGGACGCGGCTGGTAACAAAACCCGAGAGAAGAAGGATCTATTAGGCCGCTTGACAGTGATGGAAGAATATCGAAATGGTTCATACGTTCCATTACAACAAAACGAGTACGATCTGGACGGAAACGTAATAGCATCCGTTGATGGCAACGGAGAGCGAACGACTTATACGCACGATGCGATTGGACAAATAACGGCTGCGACGACACCTAAAGAAGAAACAAGTCGCTATTTCTACAGCAATCAAGGTCAAGTAACGCAGGTGGTATCGCCGAACGGACAGACGGTAACCAAACAGTATGATGAGTTGGGAAGATTGATTAAACAAACACCTACTATTCTGGATGGTTCTGCAACCAGCTACTATTATGATAAACGAAGTAATCTAGTCAAGAAGCAAGATCGACTTGGTCAAGTAATAGAATATACCTACAACAGTGACAACATGCTCACTAGCATGAAGGCGCCGGATACGAGCGTATCTTACACGTACGATAATGTTGGACGCAGAATATCAATGACTGACGATCATGGGAAAACCACGTACAGTTATCAAGTATCAGATGGTATGTTAGATGGACTAACGTTTCCAGATGGAACACAGCTGAAATATGAAAGTAATACCCAGCAACGTCTAGGGTATACCATGACAGATGCACAAGGACAAGCATTGCGTGTTCACGGTGAAGTAGATGCTATGAACCGGGTAACTTCCATGGACATTACCTCAGGAACAACAATTGTGGATCGAATGACGTTCAGTTATGCACCAAACAGCATGTTGGAAAAATTATCTTTTGGTAAAGGACTTAGTACAAGTTACCAGTTCAGCGGATATGATCTATTAGGAGTTACTATTTCTCAAGGGACATCCACGGTACATCAGTTTACTTATGAATACGATGGAAACAAAAATATCACTTCTCGGACACAGAACGGAGAGGCTGATCAATATACGTATGATGAACTGAGCCGGATTCAGGCCGAAACGGGTACACAACAGGAAACATACACATACGACTCTAATGGTAATCGGTACAGTACAGGAAATAATAAGGTCTATGGGCTGAAAGATGCGCAGTACACGTATGACAGCCAGAACCGCCTGATTAAAGCAACAGGTGAAGGCAAAACGGTGACCTATAGCTACAACGGAGATGGGTTATTGTATGAACGTACCGAAGGTGAGCAGACGGTTCGGTATTATTATGATGAAGAAGCCAAACTGATGGCTGAAGCAGTTGTAACATCCGGCAAGGTGGAGCTTACTTACGCTTATATCTATGACTTGTATGGACAGCTATGGGCTCGGCAGGACAAGAAGACAGGCAAATTAGAATACTACCAGTTGAACGGACACGGAGATGTCATCGGGCTTGTGGACGATACAGGTCAAGAATTAAATAAATATACGTATGATATCTGGGGTGGACCGTTAACAACGGAAGAAAATGTGCCCAATATACTTCGCTATGCAGGGGAGTATTGGGATGAGACAGTAGGGCTTCAATACTTGAGAGCTCGGTGGTATGACCCTAGCATGGCACGATTCATCGGTGAGGATACGTACGAAGGGGAACTAAATGATCCACTGAGTTTGAACTTGTATCCGTATGTTCATAACAATCCGTTGAAATATGTTGATCCAAGTGGGCATCGAAAAACTTCGACGTATTACGAAATTGAAATGATGTTGAATGCGGCAATGAAAGGAGATAACTCCTATAAATCCAGCCTAGATAAAGTTTTTACTAAGGTCTACAATGATAAAGGTGTTAAATTTTCTAATTTATATGCACAATTAACCCAAACTAGCGGTGCATATATTAATTCCCCATATAATGCGAATATGGCAAAAGGGCAGTTGTTGTCAGCCTATGAGAACGGACAAGATAGTTTTGATGTTAAAGTAGCTTGGACCTCAGTAGCTGGTAGTTTTTTATCTGGAAGAGTAAGTAGCTCACTTGGCATCAGCGGATCGTCCTCATTACTTCTTCCCACATCTCGTTGGATAGCACGACCTACCTTTGATGCTCTAAGAAAGCTTGGTTTAAATCAGCAGTTCGCAAGAGCGATGCAAAAAGGGTTGGCTAATGCGAGATATGGAGATAACGGTATTATCCTCTTATCTCAAGGAGAACAATTAACTCACAAAGGAAATTTATACATTGTAAAATTAAAAGTGGCTAAAGCGCCAAATCACGTAAGAGTGTATGGGAGGCTAGATGAGAAGGGGGGGCTGGTCTTTGATTACATTAAAACCGGAAAATAGGAGGACTATATATGAACTTATTTGATTTACAAAAATATTTTAATGAAATATATCATTTTGACAAACTCAAGATAAGTTCAATTATCTTCTTTGAAGAAATGATTACGAATTGTCAAAATAATTATTTGAAAGAAGAAGATGATTCATTACCTGATGGGCTTAAATTAAAAGATTTTATTATAGAATACAAATGTGTTGAGTTAATAATCAATGACCGAAATAGGCTATATCCATTCTTTAGAGTTTGTCTTGAATTATTGCATCCAGAGACAGAGATTGCAGCGTATTATTATGACATTGAGTATTCAATTGAAGGGGAGCTATCTGACGAATATTTCGGAAAAAAGTTCCCTGAAATAACTTAAAAGTAAACCTTGAAGACATGTATGCATAATAGTAGGGAAATGGTATACCAACGTGCTAACCTAGTGGGCGTTATATGCTATTGGAACAGGTAATTTACTTTTATGTCGTAAATCTGTCCAGTGAACTAATGACTTCATAGACCTTGGGGAATCCTCAAGGTCTTTTCTATGTGTGCCAAACAATGGTGATTAACTAGGCGGTGAAAGTCCGCTGTGGGGGCTTGGAGTTTCCAACTACTAGCTTGAAATCATATGGTTTAAATTCTTCAGAGTGTAGTAATAGAATGACAGTATATATTGTAAAAGGTGGTATAGCGGCTTTTGTTTAATTTGAATACAAATGTCCTTAACTATTAATTAAAGGTGGGATTAGGTGGATACGTGTGCCATTATAAAGTACATTCTAAAAGAATCCTAAGCAATTCATTAAAGCTGCTGTCTGTAATTCACAGGCGGCAGCTTTTTTGAATTCCAATATAACCCTCAATCTTGGTGATGGGCGTAACTTTTTCCTGAAATAGAAGTCTATTAATAGAAGAGTATGCTAGAGATCTAGCCTTTTTCTGCATTTTGGTAGAGAGGTGTAATCTCTAAGATTGATATACAAGATGGGAGAGACGTTTCGAACATGCTGGGGAAACGCGAGAAACAGCTGGTAGACGTTAAGGGTAGTAAGGCGAAGAAATGGATGATCGTGACGCTGGCAGGCGTAATCTGGATTGCACCGGTTATGGATGTAGGACAACAGGTCTTGTCTGGAACCTCATGGCAATCCGTGGCTGCAGCGGCATCTACAAATACAACGAAGCTGGGAGAAGAGATTCTCACTTCCGGTGCGAAGCTAATGAAATACAGATATACGACGACACGCTCAGGCTCTAAGGTGAATGTCCTGGCCGACGTTATCCAAGTGGACTTACAGAATCCGTATGTGAAGCTAGATGTGATGACAGGTAAAGGCGGTACGCTGAACACGAAACAGAGCACGGGTGGCATGGCGAAGGAAAATGAAGCAGTTGCCGCAGTAAATGGCGATTATTTCAACGTATCTGGCGAGCTAGCGCCCATTGGTGGACAAGTATCGGATGGCGTTCTGATCTCTACACCTTCTGAACTGTCAGGGATGTATGCTCTCACGGTAACCAAAGACGGCAAGCCGATGATTGATGAATATTCTTTTGATGGCACAGTAAAAGCAAGTGATGGTTCAACCTTCGCTCTGCGTGGGATAAATAAAGAGGACTATACGGTAGAATCCGGCGCGGTGAAGTACAGCCATGCGAACTCGATGTATATTTATACATCAGCCTGGATTTCGGATAAACGTCCGAATGACCCTTCCACCACACCAACTGAAGTACTCGTACAGAACGGCGTAATCACCCAAATATCCGATAAAAAAGCACTGAACATGAAGGTGCCAGCAGATGGATACATTTTGCGTGCTCATGGAACGGCGGCAACGTGGATCATGAGTCATCTGTCTGTTGGTCAGCCACTCACTGCGGATTACAAGTTAAAAGCCAAAACGACAGGGCAAACGGTTGATCCGAGTAATCTGGACATGATGATTGGTGGACACACCATTCTGGTGAATGGGGGCAAAGCGGCGGCATTTTCCCGTGACATTGCCTCATCCGGTATCGGTGGTATTCGCGCAAGAACAGCGGTGGGATACTCGCAGGATGGTCGTTACGTGTACATTATTGCTGCAGAGAAAAACAGTAACAGTAGCGGCATGTCGCTAAACGAACTGCAATCCTTCATGACCAGTGTCGGCGTATGGAAAGGTATGAATCTGGACGGCGGTGGATCAACTACAATGGTAACCCGTCCATTAGGAGAGCAGTCTGCAGGTCTTACCTTCAACACAGAGTATGGTACGGAGCAACGTCAGGTTGTTAATACACTGGGGGTATTCTCCACGGCTCCAGAAGGTAAACTGAAAGGCTTCGCCATTAGTGGCAGCAAAACATTGTTAGTTGGTCAGCAAGGAACGTATACGTCCAAAGGCTATGACACGTATTACAATCCAATTGCAACAGGGGATCTTAACTTCTCATGGAAGTCGAGCAACAATGGCATTGTAAGTGTGAGTAATGGTGTGATCAAAGGCGTGAAGCCAGGAACAGCTACACTGACTGCATCAAGCAATGGTGCTTCCTCTTCTATTAAGGTCACAGTGCTCGGTGGAAACGAACTTGCTTCCTTGAAGGCTGGATCAGGGCTTGGCTCACTGAAAGCAGGATCAACGATTTCTATCCCGGTTACTGCACAGACGAAAGATGGACAGAGCGTAACGGTTCCGGCAGATTCACTGACTTGGGAATTTATCGGATTCAAAGGTAAGGTTGCAGGAGATCAGTTGACGGTATCTTCGGTCAATTCGGGAGCACAGGTAGGTTATGCGATTGGTCGTTACGATGGCTATAGCACAGTTGTAGTACTCTCTGCTGCTGCAAGTGAGACGATGTGGGAGAACTTTGAGAACGTGAATTACCCAATTAACTTCACTACGAATGCAGCGGGTGTGACGGGTTCAGCAACGGTTGTAAATGGAACTGGTGAGAAGTCAGGTTCCAAGGTGCTTGAACTGGGCTATGATATGACTGCAGGAACAGGTAAAATGTATGCTTATGCACAACTCAACGGTACAGTTGGCAGAGAAGTATCTGCGGCGGCAACCTCCATGTCCCTAGATGTGATGGGCGATAAGAGCTTGAACTGGCTCCGTGCAGAGTTCACTGATGCGAATGGCAAAACCGTCTATGCTGATCTTGCGAAGGCAATTGATTGGACAGGTTGGAAGAAGGTGAATGTCGATCTGAACGGTCTGAATATTGCTTACCCAGCGAAGCTGAAGCGAGTGTACGTGGTTAATGTGGAAGAGGGTCAGGACGAGCGTGCGATGACAGGTAAGGTTGCTTTTGACAATATTGCCTTCACGATGCCATCTAAATCAAGCGAGGTTGGACTGCCGACGGGCACAGCTTCCCTAGTGCTTGGACAGAAGTCGATGACCGTTAATGGAACGAAAAAAGCGATTGATGCAGCACCTGTATTGAAAAATGGAACAACGTATGTACCAATTAAGCATGTATTGGATGCATTTGGCGGACAGGCGAGCTGGGATAGCAAAAATCAACGTATTACCGTTTTGCGTGGTGGAAAGTTGATTGATCTGGTGGTTGGTCAGAAAGAATTCATTATTAATGGTAAAAGACAGAGTGCAACTGTAGCTCCGTATGTATCAGGGGGTAGGACTTTAGTCCCTCTTCGTCTCGTTTCCGAGCAACTTGGATTGACTGTAAAATGGGAACAGAAAACGAAGACCGTTACCATCTCATCGTGATATGGTATGATATATACCGGAAACGATAGAAATGGAGTCGAACAAACGTGGATTTACAAGCCGATGCCATAGACCGCGTCATAAAAAACGCCATACAAGTCATGGAAAACAGCAAATATCAAATGTTCGAAATCATGGACTCGACGCGTGAGGAGCTCAAAACCCTCAATGAAGAGCTGAAGTCTGTTCTGAAGGAAGCGGCGGAAACGATCGAGAAAGTAGATCAATTGGAGCTTAATTACCGCCGCTCCCGGATTCGGCTTACCGAGGTGAGTCGTGACTTCGTACGCTATTCCGAGCATGATATCAAGCAGGCGTATGAGAAAGCGACACAGTTGCAGCTGGATCTGATGATTTATCGTGAGAAGGAAATGTATCTCAAAGCCCGCCGGGATGATCTGCAGAAGCGTGCCAAAAATGTGGAGGCTTCCGTAGAGCGTGCCGAGACCATCGGTTCCCAAATGGGTGTTGTCTTGGAGTATCTGTCAGGTGAACTAGGTCAAGTGACCCGGATTATCGAATCTGCCAAGAATCGACAAATGATAGGTTTGAAAATAATTTTGGCCCAGGAAGAAGAGCGGAAACGTATTGCACGTGAGATTCATGACGGGCCTGCGCAGATGCTTGCCAATCTAGTGCTTAGGACGGAAATTGTAGAAAGAATGCTCATTAAGCAGGATTTTAAGATGGTTCAGGCCGAAATAGTAGATTTGAAGGGCCAGGTTCGTTCCAGTCTTGAAGAAATGAGAAAAGTAATCTTCAATCTGCGTCCAATGGCACTGGATGACCTGGGATTAATTCCAACGCTTCGCAAGTACGTGCAGGATTTTGAAGTAAAAACAAAAATCCGCGCGCTTTTTGAAACCAGAGGCAAGGAACATCGTTTATCTTCTGCTATGGAGGCTGCGATCTATCGTCTCGTGCAGGAGGGGCTGTCCAATGCGGCCAAGCATGCTTATCCCACTTATGTTGTAGTGGAAATTACATACCAGGCTCAGCTCGTCAAAATTGTCGTTCAAGACAATGGGCTTGGGTTCAAACCGGAGCTTCTTGCACAGAAAAGCAAGGATCATACCCACTTCGGTCTGATTGGGATGAGAGAGCGGGTTGAACTGTTAGAAGGAAGAATAGAGATCGAATCGGGCGAAAATCAAGGAACCAAAATCGTGATTCATATCCCGACAAACGTGGATAAGGGAAAGGAGTAGCAGGATGGAAAACCGTGATACTGGTAAAACATCAATTAAAGTTCTTTTGGCTGATGATCATCAGCTGTTCCGTGAAGGGCTTAAACGCATTTTGAATATGGAGGACGACATTGAGGTCATCGGTGAATGTGGTGATGGGATTCAAGTGCTCGAATTCTGCAATCAGGAGAAACCAGACATCGTCTTGATGGACATCAACATGCCAATCGAGAACGGGGTTGAAGCAACAGAGAAATTGCGTGAGCTGTTCCCGGATGTCAAAGTTATAATTTTGTCGATCCATGATGATGAGAGCTATGTATTTGAAACGCTTCGTAAAGGGGCTAACGGATACCTGCTGAAGGATATGGAGGCAGAGTCTCTAATTAATGCGATTCGTTCTGTTCATGAGGGACATGCATTTATCCACCCTAAAGTAACAGGCAAATTGATTATGCAACTGCGCCGTATGACGTATCTGAATGAAACTGGTGCGATGAGTGAGGGAACTTCCAAAGAGGCAGGCGTGAAGTTTGTCGCTGGCGATAATAACCCATTGACTCGTCGTGAGGCTGAAGTATTGCGTTTGATGGCTGAAGGTAAGAGCAATAAAATGATTGGTGAATTCTTGTTCATCAGTGAAAAAACCGTTAAAAACCATGTCAGCAGCATTCTGCAGAAGATGGAAGTGGATGACCGTACACAGGCTGTTATCAACTCGATCAAATATGGTTGGGTTACGCTCTAATCTTTAATAATGAAAAGTACCTATGTATGATTAGTTAAATGTTTGATTATAGATTACTGTTCACTCGCGCCTTTTCCAAATATTGGATTAGTTCGCGGGTTAATAGACTTTATTGCTGCAAATGAGCAAAGAGTAAAGGTGTACGGAACATCTGTTCAACGTTGAGCATGGATGAGTAATGATCTAGCCTTTCTTTTGTCTCCAGCGTCGATCGGGGATAAGAGGTTGTCCAAGATAGTATCTTGGAATACGCGAGATAAGCGATGTGAGTCTTCACATATGTAACTGTAACCCTTCGTAGTGTGCGGCATATACTGCTGTATACAGGGATGTTCGCCATGGGTGAGCATAACCTTCCGAGGAGGTGCAGTTGCCATGGTTGCTCATTTGACTATGATTCTGCTCATATACTTCCTGGCGGCAGTGGCCGTTCATGCGATACACCAGCGCCATCTATCCCGTCCGGAATCCGAAGGCTTCGAGCAGATTCTGCTCATTCCTTCTAATCAGGAACATCGGATCGAAGGTATTGTAAGGGCACTTTGCCGGGAATTGCTCTACCGTGGAAAAAGCTTCACGATGACGGTTGTCGCTGAACGTAAGGAAACGGAGACAGTTCGTATTATTGAGAAGCTAATGCTCAGGCAAGGCATGGAGCTATCTTACTTGCCTGTTGTCCCCTCTGATATGGAACAGGTTCTACAGACGGAGAAGCATAGGATTCGTTTAATTGACCTACGTGAATCTAAGCAGTGAACAATGTTGTGACCTGGATTAGTCAGGTTGTATAGATCCGCAGAAAAGATTACAGCATTGGCTGTAGTCTTTTTTTGTAATTGTAGTCAAGGTTGCTATTAAATTGAAAATGGGTTTTTATGCAATGTATGGATATTGCGCTAAAGAATTGGATGTTGCAGAGCGAAACTACATTGGGACGATTCGAGTTAGATCGATTGTACAATGGACGCTCTAAGGACATATGCTTTTTGACTCGCTGATATCCCATTGCCAAAGACTCATTTGAACTCGGAAATCTTAACTTAAAAGTATAGACGATTTCTTCTGGAAAAAGTTTCGCATAATAATTAGAAAGATTCTCGTTATTAGAGGAATGCTCAAAAGTATTGTATAGGGTGAATTGACTCCTATGAATGAAGGATAGCAATAGAGGCACCTTTGCCAAATATATCTTTTGCGAATATGTGATCTACCTCTTAGTAGCTTGCTTCTTAATCGTTGTCTTATTGTTGCAAGGATGTGAGAGTTGACCGGTGGTAGTAATGTCCATATAATTACTTATTATGGATATTGATTGGAATGTGTACATATCAGCGGAATGGACGAATTACTGAGGTGAAAGAATTGAAGCAGTCTTTAATTAGTTTGCTAGTGTTGTTGGGTATAATCTATAGTGGCCTGAGTGTTGATCCAAACACAACAGTTGCTGAAACCGATAATATGGATGACCTTCCTACACAGGAGAAGCTGTCCTTAGATGATTTTGATGTGCAAGATATTCCGGATATATACGGTACCTCGCCTGACACGACATTTAAATTCATGTTCAATGGACGTGTACTTGAGCCTGGAGAATCTATTCTTGTATGTACTGCCGCACCAGGGCAGCCATGTCATGATAAGGATGAAGAACAGTAAATAGAATAATGAGTGTTTGAAAAAATGGACATGAAGCACATGCGCCGGCGAATCGCTGGGAGAGCATGTGCTTTTTTCGTTTTACTTGGATGTGAGTGTGGATTGAATTGTGCATCTTGATGGGGAAAGGGAGGGGAACTAGGTGAGAGTGGCGTTGTATGTATGTAGGGTAGAGCTTGGATGGAGCATGATGTTGTCACTGGACATCCGTGTGGATGTGAGTTGGTGGCTGGAGGGAGCGAGTGGTCGGCGTGTGTCTCGTTGGCTGTTGCTGCATGAGGCGTTACCGTTAAGCCAGGCATCGTGGATGGTAGAGCATTTTCGCATGGAACGAGATATGGATCAGTGGCGGGAAGAACAGTGGCAGGCATATGTGCGCGGCAAAATAGAAGCGTATGAGCGGGCTTCCGGGGAACACGAAGCCCGGCGTAGCGCAGGTGGCGGCAGGCATGAAGCTGCCGCACTGCGGGGTAGGGGTGGCGGGATTCCAGAGTCGTATCCCGCCTGGGCATGGGCTCAGCTCGAACAGGGCGCTGCCCTGCTGGCTGAGCAATTACACGGCCGCCAATTGCTGGCGGCCGAGGCAGAGGCGCTGCTGGCGGACAACGCCCCGCCGCTTGCCTCTGCCTGGCGCGCGGCTGCGCAGCTCGCGCACCTACATGGGCGGCTTAGCATCGCTGCCGCCCTGGAGTGGCCTGCCACGCGGCGTCGCCGTGCGTGGCTGGGTAGCGCGCAGAGCGCGCCGCGCTGCCGCCGGTGCGGCAGCGTAGCCGAGCAGCGCGTGCCCTGCGCTGCGTGCGGCCAAGCGGCGTGCGCCTACTGCGAGGCCTGCCTCGCGCTGGGGCGCAGCCGTGCCTGTGCGCTGCTGCTGCGTAGCGCAGCGCCTGGGGTCGTGCCCGTACGAGGCGAAGCATCGCGTGGCACGGCGGGTGTTTCCACCGGCGATGATCTGAGCCGGTGGGGGCTTAGCCCTGCGCAGAGCGAGGCTGCTGCCGCGGCGCTGGCTTTTTTGGCTCAGCCGCCCGCAGGGGGCGAGCCGGGGAGGTTTTTGCTGTGGGCTGTGACGGGAGCGGGCAAGACGGAAATGATTTTCCCGCTGTTGAACCACATTTTGGAGCGTGGCGGTCGGGCACTCGTTGCTACACCGCGTAGAGACGTGGTATTGGAGCTAGCGCCGCGGCTTGCGAAGGCATTTCCAGACGTTTCACTTGCGACACTCTATGGCGGCAGCACCGAACGTTGGAAAGACGCCCAGCTCACCTTGGCGACCACGCATCAGCTCATGCGTTTCTACCGAGGGTTTGACCTAGTGATCATCGACGAATTAGATGCATTTCCTTACCATAATGATCCGATGCTCGCCCATGCGGCCACGCACTCGTGCAAGCCTGACGGACATTTTGTGTATTTATCTGCTACCCCTCCATCCAGGCTGCAGAGAGAAGTTGCACAAGGAAGATTACTTCATGCGAGAGTACCCGTACGTTTTCATCGTCACCCATTGCCTGTACCTCAGCTGTTGAAGATGTCCACGGTGGCTCAGTGCATTCGGCAAGGCAGTATTCCAGCTGCTCTGAAGAAAGGCATTCAGATTTCATTACAGAGAGATGCACAAATCTTCGTTTTTGTTACCCGAATTGCGCAGATTGAGGCGTTTGTGAACCTCATGCGTCGTCAATTCCCACAAATTCATATTGAAGGAACGTCATCTCAGGACGCCGAGCGTGCCAGCAAAGTTATCGCATTTCGTGAACGCACCATCCGCCTGCTTGTAACCACGACGATTCTGGAGCGGGGTGTCACTATTCCACGGAGTGATGTATTTATTCTGGATGCAGATAACGGACTTTTCGACGAAGCTTCCCTCGTGCAGATGGCTGGCCGAGCAGGGCGCTCCATGGATGATCCAAAAGGAAGAGTTGTCTTTGCATCATCTCGCCGTACACGATCTCAAGTGAAAGCCGTGGGTCAGATCAAAAAAATGAACACCATTGCCCGGCGCAAAGGCTATCTACATCCACCATCTAAACAACCAATCCAACAACGTTAGTTCACGGCTGCTCAAAACAATCCAACGACTGGAGGCAACCCTCATGCCCTATTGGCTCGACGCGATTACCGAACACCTACAGCCGCTGATCCGGCGATTACACCATCTGCTTGCCCCGCCAGGAGCGACTTGCCTAACCTGTAACACACGAGCGCTCCTATCTTCAACGTATCCTGGAATATGCCTCAAGTGTGTGGAGCGAATTCCGTGGATTCGTTCCATCCGTTGTCCGCGGTGTGGTCGGGGAATGGGGTGCCCTGACTGTGCCCGCCCACATATGCAAAACCGCTCCTTCACCTGCAACCGCAGTGCCGTCCAATACAATGAGTTAATGAAAGATTGGATTGGCATGTACAAATTCCGAGGACATCAGCGCTATGCGCCACTCCTTACCTCACTGCTCGTACAGGCGTTTCAGGCGATGAGCGAAGAGATGACTGCTGCTTTGGCAAAAGAACCCCCTGCCTCTGTGGCTCATGCCGCCACCTTTGCCCAGAATCAGGTGGATGCATACCCGCATCCACCCCGACCAAGCGCGCCCCATGAAGGGCACGCTCAGCAAAACCGCTCGCACACATCAACAGATGTGCGAGCCAACCCTCTCGCAGCGACCCGCAATCCGCAGTCGCTGCTCCAGAGCTCCAAGCCGCGATGGCGGCCTGACGCGGTAACTTACGTTCCCGTCAGCGCTGAGCGCCTGGCCGAGCGCGGCTTCAATCAGGCAGAGCGACTCGCTGCTGGACTTGCTGCAGCGACCCGCCTGCCCCTCGTTGATCTGTTGCAACGCCAGATCAACACCACGAAGCAGAGCTTCAAAACACGCGGCGAGCGGATTCAGACGATGCAGGATGCTTTCGCCATCCAGTCGAATGGTGTGGAGCTATTGCAATCACTGCAAGGGGAGGCTCATTACCATTCACAAGTGCACCCACTCCAGCTCCCCGCAACCTCTTCTATATACGAAGAAGTACAACATTCAACGCATCCATCATCAATGACCAACCCCACTACTAATCTAAGGCAGCCGCTACGCTTGCTACTTGTAGATGACATTTATACAACAGGGAGCACCTTGGATGCTTGTGGACGGGTTATATTGAATACAGGATATTCTCACGGCATACCTATCGAGATTTACACCTTAACATTAGCGAGATCTTGAACTTCTATGGATGGCGCAAGGAACTAATTTTGATGAGAATATGAAGAAAAACTGTCTATATAGTTGTGATTAGCTTTAACGAGATAACTCCTCTTGAAAACGAAAAAAGGACTATATCTTCGGTGCGAATATATGTTCTTTTATTAATGAGTAAATACTGTATGAGTCCATCTTCTATGCATTATAATCATTTTAAATATCAGTTGTTTAACGAAATAATGATGAGAGTTTACAATCAAGAAAAAATTTCCATGAAAAAAGAGGGATTGCTATAATAGTGTAGAATAGATAATTCTGCCATTTACCACAGGTGACAGCTTCGGGAGGGGCACAATATATCTATTTGAAGGGGAGAAGAACGGTGGTTGCAAGACGAAAAAATGGGTTGTATGTATGGACTGTCCGTTTACTAGTATTTGTACTGGTATTCGGACAGTTTGGCGTGTACGGGGGGAACCGGGCACATGCAGCGAGCGGTACGATTGTATCATCTGATAAGGATTACCGTTATGTCCTTTCACGGCAGGGTGACACACTTAGCGTGAATCAGGTGCCGATCGATCTTGGTTGGGCGAGATCATACAGTTTTTCGGCTACGGGTTATTCCTTTTCAAGAAGCCAGTCGATTCGCGGAACAGTACAGGATATAACCAATGTAACTTTTGGTTCGTACACGTCCACGTACGCTGGCAAAGTGAATAACGCATTTCTCATTGATTTTAATGAGGTGTGGGAGTATTACAGTGTTATGGAGTTTAGACAGTCTGGAAAAGAACCGGGATACTGGAACATTTCCAAAGTGGATGAGTTCGGCATGGAAACACCAAGATATGTACAAAGTTATGAAGCAACACAACTTAGTTTGATTGTTGATGCTGATACAGGAAGAGTAGTCGATTTTGTTTCCAACCTGAATCCGTATTACACACGAAAAGCAGAATCCTTTAGTTTTGTGAAGGAAACCGGAACGAAGACACCAATTACTACAGTTCCAGCTACGCCTGTTAACTTAGCGGCGACTGCGAGTGATACTGCAATTCATGTGAACTGGAATGCTGCTGAGCAAGCAGTGCAGTATGAGATTGAAGAAAATGGCGTAGTAAAAGAACCGTTTTATGGAGTGCAATATCGAACTTCTCCATTTAAACCGAATACTACATACACTTATAGAGTGCGTGGGGTTAACACGATAGGGGCAGGGCAGTGGAGTGAACCGTTTGAACTAACAACTTTACTAGAGAAGCCCGTGCTAAAAGTAACTTCAGAAGAGAGTAAAAATACGATTGAGTGGAAGGCAATTGAATTCGCCGATCGCTATCAATTACAGATTGATGGTGGCACACCGATTGAGCTTGGAAATGTAACTTCCTACGTGCATGAAGGCTTAGAAGCTAATTCAACGCACACCTACGTTCTGAAAGCCTTCTCGGCTAACAATGAGAGTGCATGGAGTAAATCCGTAAGTCAGCTAACGGTACCAGATCGTGCTGATGGATTAAAGGTTACCGATGTTACGTTTAATAAGCTGACTTTGGCTTGGACGGCGGTTAAGGGTGCTACTGGATATGACTTAGAGATCAATGGAGTAGTTACAGCTGTTACTGGCACGACGTATAGCAAGACAGGACTGACAGCAAATACCGAGTATAGTGTTAGAATTAGACCCAAAAATGCGGGTGGAGCAGGAAGCTGGAGTGATCCAATCACAGGCATTACTCAGATGAGCACACCCGTAATTGAAGCTAGTCCGTCGCAAGAAGAGGTTGTTCTTGTCTGGGCAGCAGTGGACGGAGCTACCTCCTATGAAGTTGAGGCAGACGGAGTTGTTGTTGAAGGGATAGAGGATTTAATCTACAACCATGCAGGACTTACACCAGGGACAGCACACAAATATCGTGTACGAGCAATCAGTGAGAATAACACAAGTGCCTGGTCAGCGATCAAAGCACAAAATACATTACCTGGTTCCGTTGCTGGACTAGTGGTTAGTGCGGCGACGAATGCAGCGATCACTTTGAAATGGAACGTTGTATCAGGTGCTACGGGATATGACATGGAGATCGATGGTGTAGTTGTTGCAGTGACAGGTTCTACTTACACCAAAAGTGGGCTTGGTGCCAATACAGAGCATACCTTCCGTATTCGCTCGAAGAATGCTGCAGGGGCTGGGGCATGGAGTGAGCTTGTAACAAGTCGAACTCTGTTTAATACACCTGTATTAAAGGCTACGTCAGAGAAAGAGGCTATTACATTAACATGGCCGGCTATAGCTGATGCTACCGAATATGAGGTTGAAGCGGATGGCGTGGTATCCATTGTTACAGAGCCTACATTCACACATCTGAATATATTGCCGGGTACATCTCACAAATATCGTGTACGTGTAGCAACGGCGAATAATACAAGCGCATGGACAACCGTATTAACACAAAGTACGCTCCCGGATTCCGTTGCAGGTCTGGTTGTGACGACAGCCACCAATACGACTATAGCGGTCAAATGGAACGCGGTTACGGGAGCAACAGGATATGACCTAGAAGTTGATGGGACAGTCGTTCCGGTCAGTGGATTGACTTATAACAAAACTGCACTTGCAGCCAATACAGAACACACCTTCCGCGTGCGTTCCAAAAACACGGCGGGTGTAGGTGCATGGAGCGAAGTAATTACAGCAACAACGCTACTAAACACACCGGTGTTGAAAGCTGCATCAGAAGAAACAGCTATTCAATTGACTTGGGCCGATGTAGCTGATGCAACAAAGTATGAAATTGAGGCAGATGGAATCATTGTAGGTACGGTTAATGAACCAACATATCAACATATGAATTTGTTACCTGGAACAGCACATAAATATCGTGTACGTGCTTTGACAGAAACGAACATGAGTGCATGGACTGCTGTTTTGTCGCAAAATACATTGCCCGGATCTGTGACAGGGTTAAATGTAACTTCGGTAACGAACGTAGCTATTGCGCTGAAATGGAACGCAGTTACGGGTGCAACCGGATATGACCTAGAAATTGATGGCACGGTTGTGCCGGTCAGTGGATTGGTTTACACGAAAAGTGGCCTGGGGGCGAATACGGATCATACGTTCCGCGTACGTTCCAAAAATGCAGCTGGAGTGGGCGCATGGAGTGAAGCAATTCTTAGCACAACGATGCTCAATACGCCTGTTTTGACAGGTACATCCGAAGAAACGTCGATTACATTAACCTGGCCTGATGTTACAGATGCTACGAAATATGAGATTGAGGCAGACGGAATCATTGTAGGAACAGTAAGTGAACCGACGTACCAACATGGCAACTTGTTGCCTGGAACAGCACATAAATACCGTGTGCGTGCGTTAACAGAAGATAACACAGGTGCGTGGACAGCTGTTCTATCTCGAAATACTCTACCAGGCTCTGTTACAGGCCTCACAATTACTTCTACAACAAGCGCAGCCATTGCACTGAAATGGAATGCGGTGACAGGAGCAACTGGGTACGATCTGGAGATTGACGGTACGGTTGTTTCAGTTAGCGGATTAGTGTATACGAAAAGTGGTCTCGGTGCGAATACGGATCATACCTTCCGAATTCGTTCCAAAAATGCAGCAGGTGTGGGTGCATGGAGTGATCTGGTGACAGGTGTAACACAGTTGAGTGTGCCAATCCTGAAGGCAGTATCAGAGGAGACGGCAATTACAATTACATGGCCAGAGGTTACCGATGCGACCAAGTATGAAGTGGAGGCCGATGGGGTTGTCGTTGGAACTGTTGCTAATCCTAAATACACCCATGAGGATATCCTCCCGGGTACTGCCCACAAGTATCGAGTACGCGCATTGACCGATACCAATAGCAGTATCTGGACAGCTATTTTGACACAAAGTACATTACCGGGATCAGTAACCGGTCTGAACGTTACTTCTACAACAAGTGCAGCCATTGCATTGAAATGGAATGCAGTGACTGGCGCTACCGGATATGATCTGGAAATTGACGGTACGGTTGTTTCAGTTAGCGGATTAGTGTATACGAAGAGTGGATTAGGTGCAAATACAGATCATACCTTCCGGATTCGTTCCAAAAATGCAGCAGGTGTTGGTGCATGGAGTGATCTG
Source organism: Paenibacillus sp. MER 99-2 (assembly GCF_023714095.1). NCBI lineage: Bacteria > Bacillati > Bacillota > Bacilli > Caryophanales > Paenibacillaceae > Paenibacillus > Paenibacillus sp. MER 99-2. The sequence continues at coordinate 757,442 of NZ_JAMAUZ010000003.1, forward strand.
TTACCAGGTACGACACTGCTTACTACACCAGTTCTGAAAGCAACGTCTGAAGAGACCGCTGTTACATTGACATGGGCAGAAGTTAAAGATGCAACCGCATATGAAGTTGAAGCAGACGGTACCATCGTAGGCACTGTGGATGAGCCAACCTATGTGCATAATAAGTTACTTGCAGGAACCGCCCATAAATATCGTGTGAGAGCATTGACGGACACCAATACAAGTGCATGGACGGCTGTCCTTACGCAAAATACAATACCTGGTTTGGTAACAGGACTGAGTACCTCTTCAGTGACTAATACAGCCATTGCATTAAAATGGAATGCTGTCACTGGAGCAACTGCATATGATCTAGAGATTGATGGTGTAGTGGTACCTGTAACAGGCGTGGCATATACCAAAACAGGCTTGATCACGAACACAGAGCATACCTTCCGTATCCGCGGCAAAAATGCTGCTGGAACGGGTGCCTGGAGCGAGATTGTAACAGCCTATACTCAGCTTAATGTGCCTATTGTCAAAACGACATCAGAAGAAACAGCAATTACTCTAAACTGGGCTCCAATTGCAGATGCAACAGCATATGAGATTGAAGCAGATGGAGTCGTTGTAGATCGTGTAAGTGAACCGACATACACACACCGTGATTTACTTGGTGGGACAGTTCATAAATACCGTGTACGTGCATTAACAGAAATTAATAGCAGTGCATGGACAGCGATATATTCTTCAACTACGTTGCCAGCAGTGGTTTCTGGTTTAAGTGTAAATACAACAACAGCCAACTCTATCGCCATACGATGGAATGCAGCTACAGGTGCTAGTGGTTATGACCTTGAGGTTGATGGTGTTGTTGTAGCTGTAACAGGAACAACGTATTCACGCAACAACTTTACAGCGAACACAGAACACACCTTCCGTATTCGTGCCAAAAATGCGATCGGTGCAGGAGCTTGGAGTGAAGCTCTGATACAGACTACACAACTTGCAACCCCAATTCTCAAAGGTACCGCGGATAAAACAAGTGTTTCATTGACTTGGGATTCTATTGCGGGCGCATCGTCGTATGAGGTTGAAGCAGATGGTCAGGTTGTTGCAATTACGACGGATCCATCATGGGCACATGTAGAGTTGCTGCCTTCAAGCTTGCACAGATACCGCATTCGGGCATTCAATGAGCAAAATACAAGCATCTGGTCATCCATACTCAGTGTGAGAACGACGTTGAACTAAAGTCTATACTGTCTTGGATGTAAGTTATCCCTTGATTCTGAGGCGGAGTGATACTTCTTTTTATAGAAGTTACACACATACGCAGGTTGAATTTATGAAAGATTAGAATAAAACATTTGAAAGAGAGGAATAAGGTTGCGTAGTTATGCACCATATTCCTCTCTTTTATTTCGCGAAACCCTATGGACTTGATGTGAGAAAATAAGGTAATCTATAGATATTATCCATGCGGAATGAAAGTGTGAGAGGGGCGTTTAAGCGATGAATCTGGGTAATTGTCCTCGCTGTGGCAGACTATATGCAATAAATATTCGGGAAGTGTGCACAAACTGTATTAAAGAAATAGAAATAGAATACCAAACTTGTGTAGACTACTTGCGTGAGAATAAAGGTGCTAACATTCAGGAATTGTCTGATGCAACGGAAATTTCGATTAAACAGATTACCAAGTTCATCAGAGAGGGACGAATTTCCATCGAAAACGCCCCGAATATGATGTATCCTTGTGAAGTATGCGGAACCTTGATTCGTGAAGGTCATATGTGCGACTCTTGCCGTAACCGATTGACTAAAGACTTGGCTGGGGCAGCCCGCGAAGTAGGTCAGAAGGAGAACAATAATATAGGCGGACGAACCTATACTGCTGTCGACAAACTGCGCGATTCATAGGAATCAGGGCTTAATTACATGTTTTGCTATAACAAATGTTTTGGAACGTACCGATAAACTTATTAAAGATTATCGGTTTTTTTTATTATCCTAATTATTTGATAACGTAAAGATAAAGTAAGAAAAGCGAATATCGATGTAAACCAAGGAAGAAAGACCACAATGTAGTAGTAGTTTTTCTGGTGATTATAGAATCTTCGGCATTGCTGATAACGTATCATTCTATAATCGAAAAATCCTAAGGTGGAAGGAAGTGTAGTTCACATGAAGATCAATGAACCAAATCGAATTGGTGCTATCAATTCATATCAGAGGAACGTTGAATCCAATCAGCAGGCTGAGGCTAAGAAAAGCCGCCGTAAGGACGAGGTATCCATTTCTCCGGAGGCGATGAAGATGCTTGAGGAACAAGGTCGTACACAGGATATAGGACGTTTGGAGCGTATCCAACAGTTGAAAGAGCAAGTGAGCTCAGGAACATATCAGGTAGACAGCAGTAAACTTGCCGACAAGTTGCTGCCGTACTTTAAGTCTTTTGATAAGGAATAGGTGATCATGTAATGGCAGCACTGGACAGATTAATTGCAGTATTGCAGCAGATGGAACAAAGTCACCGCGACATGCTGGCACTTAGCGAGATCAAGCGACAGGTGATCGTCAAGAACGATGTGGATGAACTTATTGCCGTTCTGAACAAGGAATCTAGGTTTATGAAGCAGCAGGAGCCATTGGAGACTGAACGACAGCGTGCCGTGCACGAACTGCTTCAGGAGCGGGGAATCAAATCCATGTTGAATCTGAACATTACCGAAATTTCAAAATTGATTTTTGATCCGGCTGACAAGCAGCGATTACTCGAGGTTCAGAAGAAGCTAGCGGGAACATTACAAGAATTGAAGGAAATTAACCAATTGAATCAAAAGCTGATCGAGCAGTCCTTGATGTTTATCGACCTATCGATGGACATCTTCGCTTCAAGACCAGAACAGGATGCCACCTATCAGCATCCTGCCGATAAGAACGGCAATCCAGGGCGAATCGGTCTGTTTGACACGCGTGCCTAAACATTAGGGGGAAACTAAGTGGCATCTACATTTCATTCAATCGAAACGGCTAAACGCAGTTTGTTCACACAGACGACAGCTCTTAGCACAACAGGCCATAACGTAGCGAATGCGAATACGGAAGGGTACTCGCGTCAGAAGGTAAATATGCAGGCATCTATTCCTATGGAGCCGTTTGCATTTCTGCATTCTACAACACCTGGACAGCTCGGCACAGGGGTAGAGTTTGATTCTATCACGCGTGTACGTGAGAAATTCCTCGACGACCAATATCGTAATGAGAATACGAACTTCGGAAGCTGGTCCATCCAGCGCGATACCTTGGAGAAGCTCGAAGCAATTGTAAATGAACCATCCAACACAGGCTTCCGTACTGTTATGGATAATTTCTATAAATCATGGTCTGATCTAAGTAAGAATCCAGAAGATGTTACAGCACGCCGAATTGTAAAAGAAACGACGCTAGCTTTGACGGATGCGATGAATCAGATCAGTCGTCAATTGAATGCACTAAGTGAGGATTTGGATAGTAATATTGCAGTTAAAGCTAATGAAATCCAGGGCTACCTGGGGAATATAGCGAACTTGAATAGTGCCATTGTGAAAGTCGAGTCGCTAGGTGACAATGCCAACGATTTGCGTGATCAACGTGACTTAATGGCAGATAAGCTATCCAAAATTATGAATATTACAGTTACAGATTCTCCACAAGGTTACCAGATCCAAATGAATGGACAGGCGCTTGTTACAGGTGGAGCTGTACAGGTTCCTGTAGATCCAGCCTTTTTGAACACGGCTTATACAGCGGGAACCTTAACTAATGGTGAAGTTCACGGCATGATCAAGTCCAGAGATACGTTGGTAAGTGATTATCGGAAGCAAATGGATGAGTTGGCGAATACGCTCGCAAATGGGGATATCGAAATCACACTTCCAGCAGGATCGGTTATCCCTGCTACGAACGCCTTAGGACTTGCAGGGGGCGCGTTAGCGACAGATACGAAGGTAACTGTAAAAGGACTCAATGGTCTGCATCAGCTGGGGTATACGATGGATGGTACAACCACCCCGGGTCTACCTTTCTTCACAGCATCGGATGGCGGAACAACCATTACTGCTGGAAATATATCGCTAAACGCAGAAATTCTGGCTGATCCGAACAAGATTGCGACTTCACTTCGCACAACGGATGCTTCTGGCACGGAGACTGTAATCAAAGGGAACAACACACTCGCCATCTTGCTTGCGAATCTGAAAGATACACCGATGAAATCAGCAGATGGTTTGCGTAATGCGACCATTGGTGCTCAATTTAGTGCAATTGTTGGACAATTAGGGGTACAGTCTCAAGAAGCTGCACGTCAGACATCTAACTCGGAATTTTTGGTAGAACAGGTGGACACTCGTCGTCAATCCGTTAGTGGTGTGTCATTGGATGAAGAAATGGCTAATATGATCAAATTCCAGCATGCCTATAGCGCATCTGCACGTTTTATGACCACATACGATCAACTGCTAGATAAACTAATTAACTCTACGGGTATGGTAGGCAGATAATAGAAAGGAGTGACATAACAGATTATGAGAATTACGAATAACATGCTTAGTTCGCAGTTACTTTTGAACCTGAATCGTAATGCACAGCAGATGAATAATACACAGACTCAACTTGCGACAGGTCGTAAAATCAACAAGCCTTCTGATGATCCGGTAGGGATTACCTACTCCCTTCGTTATCGGGCTGAATTGTCTTCTAATGAACAATTTCAGAAAAATGTAGATAGTGCAGTATCCTGGCTAGAATTCAATGATACCGTGATGAATCAAGCAGGTAATGTGGTTCAGCGTCTGCGTGAGTTGACGGTTCAAGCATCGACTGGAACGAATCCTCAGTCCGCACTGGATAGTATCAAAGAAGAGGTGAGTCAACTTAAGGAACAGCTTATTGATATTTCCAACAGTAAGCTTAACGGAAAGTATATATTTAACGGTGAAACCTATGACGTGAAGCCTTACGATTTCCCGACTAATGCTGATGGGACGATGGATACAACTACAGCTACATCGATCATTACAGATAAAGGGAAAATTAATTTTATTGTTGGTGAGAGCGTACAGCTACCGATTAATGTGAGTGGAAATGAAGTATTTGGTACCTCTACGGAAGAAGATAATCTATTTGGTATTATGAACAATATCATGAAGGCATTGGGCAGTGGTAACAAGGCAGAACTTTCCAATCAGTTGGGAAATATCGATAGTCGTATGGATAAGATGTTAGCGATCCGTTCTGAAATTGGTGCAAAAACGAACCGTGTTGACTTGATGGCAGGCCGCTTAGACGATTTGGGCATAAACTTAACGAATCTTCAAGCCAAAGTTGAGGATGCTGATTATGCGGAACTTGCGATGCAATCTAAAATTCAGGAAAATATCTATAATGCTTCCTTGTCTGCGGGAGCCAAAATCATCTCTCCATCGTTAGTAGACTTCCTGAGATAGAAGGAGGATGTATCTTTGAGTACTCTTCCAATTGTTCAAATTAGAACAACGCCATCGTTATTAAGTATAGATGCCGATCTTGGCCAATTTTCTATACGTCAGCCCAAAGCAGATGTGCAACTCAATACTAAACCTTCTAAATTAACGGTAGAGAGTCATCCTATTCGACTGAATGTAGATCAATCCAAGGCGTTCTCTGCATACACTGGCGGAAATATGATAGATATGAATGCGAGGATATATTCAGGTATTGAACAGCAATTCCTGCAAAATATGGCCAATCGCGTACAACAGGGCAATCAATTGGCAGCTATTCACAAACCGGGTAACACGATTGCTAATATCATAGGTACGGACTGGCAACCACAGCCTTTCCCTGAGACTCGAACTCCTGCATCATTTGATAACGTAGATATTCGTATTGAAACGAGACCGCCTGATATTCGTTTTCAAGCCGCTGTTTCGGAAATGAATGTTACGGTCAACAGACCTGAGATTGAATACCAGAGGGGAAAGCTCGATATCTATGTTAAGCAGTATGCATCAATTCAATATACTCCACCTACTGTAGATATGGGGTTATAAGATATAATGTAGAGCTATAGACGGTCTCTGATACAGTCCTCTATGGCTTTTTTTTATCAATTTTTGCCGAGGGAGGCGTTTGTCATTCATATCCAAACAAGCATATGGGGAGAAATAGAAGTTAAAGAAGAAGATATATTTAAGTTTCCTAAAGGTTTACCGGGATTCGAGGAGAAAACAGAATTTACATTAATCCCATGGGAGGATACGCCTTTTACTTATTTGCAGTCGATACAAGAGCCTGGACTTTCATTTCTGTTAGTAAGTCCATTTGTGTTTATGCCTAGCTATAGTTTTGAACTGGCCGACGTAGACAAAGAAGAGCTCGCGATTGAAGATCAAGTCACCGTATACACAATTGTTACAATACATTCTCAAGCTAATAATTCTACAATGAATTTGCTAGCACCGATTGTTTTGAATCCTGAAAATCGCCTAGGTAAACAGGTTATACTTCATCAATCTGGTTACGAACCACGCCATCTCATTTGGGCTGAAGAAGAGAAGACCTCAGTGAAGGGTGGAGTATAACATGCTGGTTTTATCACGGAAAAAGGGTGAATCTATTATCATTCAAGATAATATTGAAGTTACAATATTATCTGTAGAGGGTGATACGGTGCGTATTGGAATTTCAGCACCTAAACACATTGATATCTTCAGACAAGAAGTATATCAATCTATTCAGGAGACAAATAGAGAGTCTGCAACACCTCTTGCGGCTAACGTTGAAGCATTTATGGAACGTCTTCGAAATAGTAGCAACAAAAAAGAATAAAAAAATTCCAATTTGCTATAAACACTTGCTCTCCTCCTGTCGATATATAATTTAGACGCTGCTTCGGCAGGGCGGCCGACCTTAATGTCGCGGCGTTTACCACAAGGATGTGGTACTAACTTATTTTCAGGGAGGAACTATCTAATGATTATCAATCATAATATCGCTGCGTTGAATACGCACCGTCAGCTGAGTGTAAACTCCGCTAACACAAACAAAAACATTGAAAAATTGTCTTCTGGTCTTCGCATCAACCGTGCTGGTGACGATGCTGCTGGTTTGGCAATTTCCGAAAAAATGCGTTCCCAAATCCGCGGTTTGGATCAAGCGAGCCGTAACGCTCAAGATGGTATCTCTTTGATTCAAGTAGCAGAGGGTAACTTGAACGAAACTCACTCTATCCTACAACGTGTTCGTGAATTGGCTGACCAATCTGCCAACGGAACGAACACTGCAGAAGATCGTAAAGCTCTTCAAAACGAAGTAAGCCAATTGAAATCTGAGATCGACCGTATCGGTGATACTGCAGAGTTCAATACACAAAAATTGTTGAATGGTAACTTGAGTGGTGCTGGTGGTTCTAACGGTATCAACCAACTATCTGGTTCCCAAGTATTCAAACAAACTGCTGGTACTTTGACAGGTGCAGACGCTAGTGGAGTAGCAACTAGCACAGGTGGAGCAGAAGAGCTTAAGTTTGACAAAAAAGATGCAATCGTAATTGATGGAAAAACCATCACGATCGACTGGAGCAAGCACTTAAGCGAAGCAGATAAGGCTGTATTGACAGGTGACTGGTCAACAACTCCAATGGATGCAACTGCAAGTGGTAAAATCCGCGATGTATTGCAAAAAGCAATCAATGCATCTATTGATGATTCTGGAACTGGTGTAGAGCATGTTAAAGTGACTGATGCAACTCCAGGTAACTTCAAAATCGAAAGTGGTTCAAAAGGGACTTCTTCGAAAGTTGAAAACTACTTTGGTGACGGTGCTACGCTTACAGCTAAACTTGCAGACGGAACTGATGCTGCAGGAAGCGGTTCTGTATTAGACGTGTTCGTTGGTGCGGCTGCTGAGCAAGCAGGTGCAGTAACAGTTGCAGCTGGACAGAACAAAGTTCTTGATGCAATTGTTGCAGCTGATAAATTTAGCTTTAGCATCAATGGTGAAACTCGCACAGTTACGGGTCTCACTGCAAATGCTGACACCGATGCTAAAGCATTGGCTGATGCTCTCGCAACAGCTATCAATGCGCAAATTCTCGATATCAACACTAAAGGTGGATTTACTGACACCGATAAAGAAATTAAAGACGTTGAAGTGAAAGCTGAAAATGGTCGTTTGACTGTAACTAGCCCAAGCGGAGTAATTGATTTCGGTGAACTTGCTAATGGTGATGTATTGTCTAAACTCGGTCTTGATCAAGCTTCTCGCGAAGCTTCCGGTACGGGTGCTGTTTCTCTGCAAATTGGTGCGAATAAAGGCCAAAACCTTACATTCTCCATCAACGATATGAGATCCAACGCGCTGGGTATTTCCGGTGTAGATATCTCCAGCCAAACTGGAGCACAAAATGCTCTGACTAAATTGGATTCCGCAATCTCCAAAGTTTCTGCTGAGCGTTCTAAACTGGGTGCTGTTCAAAACCGTTTGGAGCACACAATCAACAACTTGGGAACAACTTCTGAGAACTTGACTGCTTCCGAATCCCGTATTCGTGACGTAGACATGGCAAAAGAAATGATGGAACAAACAAAAAACAACATCCTTGCACAAGCTGCACAAGCAATGTTGGCACAAGCAAACCAACAACCGCAAGGCGTTCTGCAATTGCTTCGTTAATTTTCACTTTAGTAATCAAGCTCCGGATTTTTCCGGGGCTTTTTTTATTTTTGTTAGCATTTCCCTAAATATCTGTTTGATTGTAACCGATATATACTTTAAATAAGCTTGGTTGGAGGATAGGCTCATGAATGTACAGCTTTCTCTATCCGCTTCAGGATCAGTTAGCGGACAACCCAGATCTGATGCTTCAGTGACGGGTGATTCAGTAACCTCAACACCTGCTATAAAGAATACGAAAGAGATGAATTTAAAAGAGCTACAAGGTGCTAATGTCTCTATTGCTGATGAACATTTAATTAAAACGATTGAGCGTGCTGTGCAGTCCTTACAGGGCCCTCAGACAACCTTAGAGATAAGCGTGCATGAGAAAACTCATGATATTATGGTAAAAGTTCTTAATAGAGATACGGGTGAGTTGATTCGAGAAATCCCACCGGAGAAAACATTAGATTTAGTTGCTAAAATGATGGAAATTGCCGGAATATTAGTTGATGAGAAGATATAGAGAGGGGATAAGGTATGGTAACTCGTATTAATGGTTTTTCGGGTATGGATATTGATAGTATGGTCAAAAGTATGATGGCTGCCAAGAGAGTTCCTCTGGATAAGATGAATCAGCAAAAACAAATCTTAGAATGGACAAGAGATAGCTATCGGGAGATTAATAGTAAGCTAGTTGAGTTTAGAACCAATAAACTCGTTGATAAGTACGGGAAAAGCGCAGCATTGAATACGAACAAATCAGTTATTAATGGTAATACAACAGCAGTTAGGGCAGAAGCAGGGCCTTCAGCTACAGGAATAGACATGAAGGTGAGTGTAACACAACTAGCTTCTAACAAAACTGTGGAGACAAGGGGTGTGGGGCAGAGCGTTTCTAGCTCCAAAACTCTTGCTGACCTGAAAATGATTAGTGATGGTGTGACAGATCCTGCAGTATTAACCGATGCTGATCGCGAGACTTATAACAAGGCAGTGTACCCATTAACAATTGGTGGGGTTACTTATGAGGACGATAAAGGGGAGCCATTATTTAATGGAACTACGTCCATCGCAACTCTAGTATCCACAATTAACGGTAACTCTAAGTCAAATGTTACTGCTAAGTTTGATGAAATTACGGGTAAATTGATGTTTACCTCAAAAAAAGGTGGTACTTTAGGTAATACAGATGAAATAATCTCAAGTGGTGATAATAGCACATTGAAATTATTTAACCAAAGCTATGATTCTGTTAACGATCCCACTGAGTTTGTTACCAAGACAGGGAAAGATTCAATATCGTTAGTTAATGGTGTTGAATTTAAAAATAATAGTAATAGTTTCACGGTCAACGGTGTGACTTTAACTTTATTAAAAGAAACATCCAGCACAGTGGGTGGTGTTACAACGGATACGCCCGCTGAGATTTCAATCCAATCAGATACTGAAACGGCAGTACAAAATATTAAAAATTTTGTAGAAGATTATAATTCGCTGCTTAATTTACTGAATTCGAAAGTCGATGAAGCCAAATATCGTAATTTTGCACCTTTGACGGATGAGCAGAAGTCAGCCATGAAGGACGATGACATAAAGAACTGGACAGAAAAAGCAAAAAGTGGACTTTTGAAAAATGATGATATTCTCCGAAGTACAATTTCTTCTATGCGTAGTATTATTTCAAAAGAAGTTGTAAACTTAAAAGAAATTGGAATTAATCTGGGGGATTATAATACTAAAGGTAAGCTAGAGCTAGATGAAGCGAAGTTGAAACAAGCACTGGCTACTAACCCACAGAAAGCAATTGATCTATTACAAGGTCCTGCAAGTGATTCTGAAAATGGGATCTTTGATAAATTAGCATCTAAAGTTACAGAATCTCTTGAGAGTATGGTAAAAAGAGTAGGTACCAGTCGATATTCTACTGATCTGACGACGACATTTAATGAGCAGAGTGTTATGGGTAAGAGACTTAAACAGTACAATGATAGAATTAGTGTTATGCTGACCAATTTAAATAATGCTGAAACACGGTTTTACAAACAATTCACTGCGATGGAAACAGCTATGAGTAAACTCAGCAGCCAATCCTCTAGCTTGTTTTCAAGCTTGGGAATGAATTCTTAAAGAGGGTGAGTACATGATTAAATCTCCTTATGATAAGTATCGGCAATCTTCAGTTCAGACATCGTCTCCTTCACAACTCGTTGTTATGTTGTATGACGGTGCAATACGATTTGCACGTACCGGTATTGAAGGATTGAAACAAAATGATTATGAAGCGACTAGTCTTAACTTGGGTAAAGCTCAGACTATTATTAGCGAACTTATGAGTACCTTGGACAACTCCGTTGAAATTTCAAAGGGATTGTATTCAATGTATGAATATACTAATTATCTCCTAGTGCAGGCTAATATTCAGAAACAACCTGATAAAGCTGAAGAAGCCATTGGGTATCTTACGGACTTACGTGAAACATGGATACAGGCTTCTAAAATAGCTGTATCACAGTCAGAGAGTGCACATGGATGATTTAATAGCAGAGTTAGAACTATTGAACTCTAATATAATAAGTGAATTGTCAGACGCGAATTATGAAGAATTGGTTGAATATGTAGATAAAAGAGGAATAATCATTCAACGTATTCAAGATCATTTACACAATGTTTCTATTGATTCAGCTCAGAAGGCAAGAATTGTTGCGTTAACAGACCATGATGCTGCTATCTTAAGCCAAATGAATTTACTTCGTGTTGAGGCTCAGGATTGGCTTATGAAGCGTAACCAGGCAAAGGCTCAGCGTAATGCATACGAGAGTGACTTCTCTCCTGAAAGTATTTTAATGGATAGAAAAAAATAAAAATATATAGAAACAAAAATGAGTGAATATAAAGGTAAACGTTGTGGCTGCTTCCCCTTAGATATCTAAGGGGATTTTGTTATGCCAACAGTCAGGGGGAATTCCATAAGTTTAATCTAAATTATAATTAATATCGCGATTACACATACTCTAATAAATTTTAGTCAAATAAATCTCATCTTCATACTGATTAACATAATGGAAAGAAAGCGTGCGTGAACCGTATCTATAGATCATGTCATATCTACCCTCAGCTTCGTTCAAATACACCTTCTGTGGCTTACATAACCATAACTTAACCGTATCGGGATATAGATACTGTTGTCAGGAAACAGTTTGAACACCATGACTCTTGAATTATTATTCAATTCATGCAGATAATAATTAAAGCCGATCGTGTGTTGTGGGTATTTTAACCAACCCAATTGAGCTGTTCTCATTAATTGACGTTAGGGTTCAGATTATTCCATGCTCACATCGACAAGCAATTCCCCAGAAACCACTCGATCCAAATGCCACCACCACTCCTCAATGGGCTTACTTGTATCATTGAAAGAGTATACTGCTTTCATATAGTTATAAAGCTCTTCACTACGATTAAGTAACATTTGGTCATATTTATGAAGTAATTGCAGATCAGATAGCTCCAGTTTATCTCTATTTCTATGAAGATCACTACGCATGCCGAAAGTATCCAGGTATTCGAAAGGGCTCACTTCAAGCTCGTCTTCCATATCAATTCCATAGAGTTTAATCATTTTTTGGTAATCCATTATTCCACATCCTTAATTTTACCTATATATTTGGCATTGATTTCTTCCTCGAGATATTTAATATAACCCCGATCAGGAGGAAAGGCGGTTTCCATTTTACCATCTTCACCCACCATAACAATCCATGTTTTATCACCAAAGATATAATACTTTTGTGGGAAATCGGGCTGTGAGTACTCATATAGATCATTATCTTTATTGTTGATAATTTCAGTGATTTTGGAGTTGTAGTCTTCAGTTGTCCAATCTTCGGGTATGTGTTCCTTTTTAATTCTTTTAGCTAAGTGTCTTTCAAGAAGTTCCTCTGATTTCCACGCAGGTCCGTGTTCCTCTATCTGACTAGTTATATTAATTACGTTCTCAGTTGTTTTTGGATCAATTTTGTTATCTGGTTGTTCAGTTTTGTTTGATTCACCCGATGAACCACCGGCTGAATCATCATGTTTGTTATGCTTTGGCATGCCTAACTTTCTTCCAACAAGAAACATCGCTGCTTGAGTAGTTAACCCGCCCGAATAATACTTCCAGCCCTGTTCGTCTAACTTCTCTTTTTGCTGATTATATGATTGTTCGGCTAATTCTCGCGCATCTCCGAAATTAAAGGTGAAGTTCCACCCGAACTTTATAACATTACCAATATCAACAGCTGTTCCGATAGTATTGCTATATAACATATTTACGGCTGTTTCGAAAGGATGCTTTATAGCATTTTCTCCAAATGCTGTCCATTCCTCTACCTTTGAATTGAGTTGGTCTGAAGCACCTTGGGAAAAGCTATCCTTAGTTGAATTCGGATCATAGCCCAATCGATCCATTAAATTAGAGGCATTGGTTATGTGATGTAATTGATACATTTGCTCAAGAGTTAAATTTCCGTATAGTTCAACATTACCTGAATCAGCATTTTGGAACCTGGCCACAACGGTTTCTAGTGTCGTAGAGACATGCCCGATTGAATCTAGAATAGAGTACATTATTTTCTCAGCATGAGCGTAATCAGATAATAATCTTTCCGAAGTGAACCCTTGAAAATCAGATTGAATCTGAATTAAAATGTTTCGGTGAGTTATTAATATATGTTCTAATTCATCTTTTCGTATTTTAAAATGGTGAATAGTCTCCTTCATCTGATCTATTGGAATTTTTATTCTGGTCATAACAAGCACCTCAATAATTTGATATACTACTTCTTATATCATTTTAAATGTTGTTATAAGAAACAAACGCGTACATATGAACTATTTCTATTAAGACTAAAGATTTAATTTCTCGAATTTACGGACAAGGAAAAAGAAAGTTTTGTATATCTTCTAGAGGGCAGAGTTATTTTCGAAAGAAGTGAGTTCGGGACAATATTACAGCATTCATCACAATCTCTGATTAATCTACAAAAAATACCAAGAAAACATTTTCTTTACCAATTGACAATGGATAACTTTGGATGGTATCATCTGAGTTGTGGGCAGAGGTTAAGGCCGAAAGCTTCACTTCATTTGATGACGAAGGGAATGTTAGTGCATGCAAGGTAAAGTAAAATGGTTCAACGCAGAAAAAGGTTACGGTTTCATTGAAACTGAAGACGGCGGCGACGTATTCGTACATTTCTCCGCAATCCAATCCGAAGGCTTCAAAACTTTGGAAGAAGGTCAATCTGTTGAATTCGATATCGTCGAAGGCGCACGTGGACCGCAAGCAGCTAACGTAATCAAATTATAATCATCCGGTTAATCCGACCTACATATATGGTTAGATGGTTACCAATTGAATTATCGCTAGCATAAGGCTCTGGCATGTCCAGAGTCTTTTTTTTGTTTTACTAGATTTGCAAACATTGCAGACTAGATTCTTAGATTTCACTGAATTGTACTAAGACGTATCCCAACACAAATCATCGTACAAAATCAAAGTATCCCGTCAGCCTCCTTTCAATCCTTCATTTAATGTTAGGATTCATAAAGCTAATCCGGTTCATTTTACATATAAGATTAATTCAACTCAAAAACGGTTAATTACATCATCAAGCGCCTAATAAGACTATCCATGTAAATAAGCGATTATGGCTAAAAATGATGAAATATCGCGAAATATGGCGTTAAACCCATGATGGTAGATGTGGCTGGAGTAGATGTCATTATTCGGTCACCGGGAGTTTTTACATGGCGCTTACATTCGTGTTATAATGAAGTGGCAAAGTAAAAGGAGGAGTGCCCTATGAATTTAAGTATTCGAGGTCAACAAATCGAGGTTACCGATGCTTTGAAAGATTATGTCGACAAAAAGTTGAGTAGACTCGAGAAGTATTTCGATGCACCCCTTAACTCTGACGGTGCTGTTACACTGAGCACGACCAGAGGCCTGCATACGGTAGAGGTGACGATCCCACTCAAAGGCATTGTACTCCGTGCAGAAGATGAGAGCGATGATATGTATGCTTCCATTGACGCAGTGGTGGACAAGCTGGAACGTCAGATCCGCAAACATAAAACAAAAGTCAATCGTAAGTTCCGTCAAGAAGGCAGCCTGAAAACACTCTTTGTTGAAGATCCATCAGGTACAGTGGCTACCGCTGAATTGGATGCAGAACCCGACGATGATGATTACGAAGTGGTAAGAACCAAACGGTTTATGTTAAAACCGATGGACGTGGAAGAGGCAATCCTCCAAATGAACATGGTTGGCCACAATTTCTTCGTTTTCTCTAACGTCGATAATGAAGAGGTCAGCGTTGTATATAAACGGAACGATGGCAAATACGGTTTGATTGAGCAAGGCTAATCTTACCTTCCATGTGAAGTTTTACAAATGAATGAATAATGAATGATTCGAATAACATGTGAATGAAGTAATATCCGATAAATGAATATAACGAGGAACAGAACGGAACGACGTTGTTCCGGTGCTGGACTGAACAAGAGCCTCCATCCTTACGGGATGGGGCTCTTTCGTGTCTAAAGCGATCGGAAGCCTGCTGCTTACAGGGCGTGTTCAAATAGATCGGTTTCCAGTACCGAGAAGATGGATGAAGGTAGAATGGAGTAGCGGAGTGTAAACGAAAACTACATGAGCACTACATATTACCTACAGAAACAAGCCTCGTAAGCATCCTACTTGGTTCTGCTAAATTCCATATTCGATGCTGAGATGCCGCTCGCGCATCCTTCGTAATCAATAGCGGACTTTTGAATAACCTCATAAACTCAAGCAAGAGACAGGTTCGTGAAACTATTTGTCATGTTGTTGCGTTTAATAGATTATACGAGATTTAGTGCATCCTATAAATGTGATGTTTAATCGATGACATTGAATGTGGGATTAATATCTAAGATTTCCAGTAAAAAATGGGATTATGGCGGTTATTCGCAAAAAATGAAATAGGTGAAGAGTACGCTTCCGCTAACGGCTATGATTTTTGGCACTTTTTGTCCACGGTTATGTGGTCAGAACTTCAAAGAAGTGTGCTGTGGCGTGTTGCGGCGTCCCTTACAAACTGTTACAATTTATACAAAGAGAATCATTGTCCTGATGAAGAATTGTCAACGAATGATCGCTAATCATAATCAATGACAGGCACAGCACCATGAACATGATTCGCAAGGCTTCGGATTCCAGCTTATTTTATAAACTGGGTTCCTGGTTGAATACCGAATCACTTCATGAGAACGCTTGGCAAGCCTGGAGTTGATTCAACTAATATTATTTTCATTCTTATAATTTGAACTCAAATTATATCGTTTGTCACCCCCGGGCAAGTGGATGCAATATCCATCCGATGGTGTCGCACGGCGGCAGCAGGGGGTCTATTCTGTTTTGCACGAAAGGGGTATACCATGCTAGGACTTGTCAAAAAGATCTTCGGCGACATGAACGAACGTGATGTTAAACGTCTGATGAAGACGGTCGATGTGATCAATAAACTGGAACCACAATTTCAGGCTTTGTCTGATGAACAACTGAAATCCAAAACGGAAGAATTCCGTGCCCGCATCGAAAAGGGTGAAACTACGGATCAGCTTCTCCCAGAGGCATTTGCAACCGTGCGTGAAGCATCCCGCCGAGTTCTCGGCAAACGTCACTATGACGTACAGATGCTGGGTGGTATTGCTCTGCATGAAGGCCGGATTTCCGAGATGAAGACGGGTGAAGGTAAGACGTTGGTAGGAACGCTGCCTGTATACCTGAACGCGCTCATGTCCAAAGGTGTTCACGTGGTTACAGTCAATGACTACTTGGCACAGCGGGATAGCGAAGAGATGGGACAGATCTATGAGTATCTGGGCATGACTGTAGGTATTAACCTGAGTGGTATGGATCATGCGTTGAAGCAGCATGCGTATGCATGTGATATTACGTACGGAACGAATAACGAATTTGGTTTTGACTATTTGCGTGACAACATGGTGCTCTACAAAGAACAAATGGTACAACGTCCGTTGTTCTTCTGTATCATTGACGAAGTAGACTCTATCCTGGTCGATGAGGCGCGTACGCCGCTCATTATCTCCGGACAAGCACAGAAGTCTACAGACTTGTATTATGCAGCAGATCGTTTTGTTAAACGTCTCGTTCCGGAAGAAGACTTTACGGTAGACATTAAAGTGAAATCCGTAGCTTTGACTGAAGCAGGTGTGGCAAAAGCAGAAAAAGCGTTTGGTATTGAGAACTTGTATGACCACGCGAATGTAACGCTCAACCACCACATCGTACAAGGTCTGAAAGCGAATGTGATCATGCGTCGTGACGTGGATTATGTTGTGAGTGACGAAGAAGTCATGATCGTCGATGAATTCACAGGACGTTTGATGTCAGGACGTCGTTACAGCGATGGATTGCACCAAGCGATCGAAGCTAAGGAAGGCATCGAAGTACAGAACGAGAGCATGACACTTGCGACGATTACATTCCAGAACTATTTCCGGATGTATCGTAAGCTTGCAGGGATGACAGGTACAGCGAAAACCGAGGAAGAAGAGTTCAAGAAAATATACGGCCTCGAAGTATTGCAAATTCCAACGAACCGTCCGAACAAACGTGATGATATGGCGGATGTCGTTTATAAGAGTATTGATGGTAAGTTCAAAGCGGTTGTAGAAGAGATCGTAGAACGTCACAGCAAAAACCAGCCCGTGCTGGTAGGTACCGTGTCCATCGAAAACTCAGAGCGTCTCTCTGATATGCTGAAACGCCGTGGTGTACGTCACCAAGTATTGAATGCCAAGTACCATGCGGAAGAAGCTGAGATTATCTCAGGAGCTGGACAAGCCGGTGCAGTAACGATTGCAACCAATATGGCTGGTCGTGGTACGGATATTATTTTGGGTGAAGGTGTGGCAGAGGTTGGCGGTCTTCATATCATTGGTACAGAGCGTCATGAATCACGCCGGATCGATAACCAATTGCGTGGTCGTGCGGGACGTCAAGGTGACCCGGGTTCAACGCAGTTCTATCTGTCACTGGGTGATGAACTGATGAGACGTTTCGGTGCAGACAATGTATTGAACATGATGGAGCGTCTAGGCTTTGAAGAGGATCAACCGATCGAGAGCCGGATGATTACACGTGCAGTGGAATCGGCACAAAAGCGGGTTGAAGGTAATAACTTTGACGTACGTAAAGTCGTTCTCCAATATGATGATGTTATGAACCAACAGCGTGAAATTATATATAAACAGCGTCGTGAGGTGCTGGAGTCCGAGAATATTAAACAAATCGTTATGGATATGATCAAGCCATCCATCGAACGTATTGTAGAAGCTCACTGTAGCGACGATATTCCGGAGAACTGGGAACTGCAAGAAGTTGCCGATTATATGAACAGCAAATTGCTCGACGATGGCTCAGTTACTAAAGACGAGCTGTGGGGCAAAGAAGCTGAAGAGATCATCGAGTACCTGTTCGAGAAAGTACAGACCAAGTACAACGGTCGCGAAGAGCGTATCGGTGAAGAGATGGTTCGTGAGTTCGAGAAAGTCGTTGTGCTCCGTGCAGTAGACAGCAAGTGGATGGATCACATTGATGCAATGGATCAATTGCGTCAAGGTATTCACCTTCGTGCATACGGTGGTACAGACCCACTTCGCGAATATCAATTCGAAGGCTTCGAGATGTTCCATCAGATGATCGCTTCGATTCAAGAAGAAGTAGCGACATATGTGATGAAAGCACAAATCGAGAGCAACCAGGAGCGTCAAGCTGTTGTTGAGGAAAGTCAGATCTCGACTAGCGGCGAACCTGCTGAGAAGCGCCCGGTAAAAGTGTCCGACCAGATCGGACGTAACGATCCGTGTCCTTGCGGCAGCGGCAAAAAGTTCAAACATTGCCACGGTCAAGAGTAGTACGCTAAATAGATAAGTTCGTGTAAACTTATTACATGAACCTATATAAAATGAACTAATTCATTACACAGAACGAAGAGGACAGAAATAACATGTAGAAGCGAAGCGTTCGCCTTTATCACCGGATTTCCCCTTTTAGAAAAGGGTTCAAAGAAATCTGGGGATAACAGCGATCGAAAGGTTGTTCTGTCATCGGAGTGGTAAGTGTAATATTCTTTAGTCCATTTTATATACATGAACGAATGTCCTATGGCTCCTTGCAGTCAGGTATACTTTTGAATTGGGAGCACAGGCTGCCTAGTTCAACTGTAATGCTCTGATAGCGAGGAGCTTATCTTAATGAAAAGAGGAATCCGATATGATCGATCCAAGCGTGAAGCAAGATCTGCGTGAAATAGGCAAGAAACTAACAAACCTTAGGGGGTCTCTTTGACTTAGATCTGAAGCAAGAGATGATTGAGAACTTTGAGGTGAAGATGTCCGCTCCTGATTTTTGGGACGACAACGAGAAGGCACAAGCAGTCATTGCTGAGATGAATGCGGTGAAGGGGTCTGTTGATCAATACACCAAACTACAGCAGGATTACGACGATGCTCTGATGATGGTGGAACTCGCTGACGAAGAAGGCGATGAGGATCTAGCCGCAGAGGTTGGTAACAGCGTGACAGCCATCGTAAGCAAGCTTGATGAGTTCGAGCTTCAACTGTTACTGAACCAGCCATATGACAAGATGAATGCCATTCTAGAGCTTCATCCAGGCGCAGGTGGAACAGAGTCGCAGGACTGGGGACAGATGTTGCTTCGGATGTACACCCGTTGGGCTGAGAAGTGTGGCTTCAAGGTCGAGGTTCTGGACTATCTTCCGGGAGAAGAAGCTGGGATCAAGAGTGTGACACTATCCATTAAGGGACACAATGCATACGGTTATCTAAAAGCCGAGAAGGGTGTACACCGACTGGTGCGAATCTCACCATTTGACTCATCCGGACGTAGACATACTTCATTCGTCTCCTGTGATGTGGTTCCCGAGATTGATGATACTGTAGAGATCGATATTCGAACAGAAGACCTCAAGATTGATACGTATCGTGCGAGTGGTGCGGGTGGACAACATATCAATACCACCGACTCTGCCGTGCGGATTACTCACATTCCAACAGGTGTGGTTGTAACGTGTCAGAACGAACGTTCACAGATCAAGAACCGTGAGCGTGCGATGACGATGCTTCGTTCGAAATTGTATGAGCGCAAAATTGAAGAACAAAAACAACAGCTGGATGAAATCCGAGGAGATCAGTCGGATATTGCTTGGGGCAGCCAGATTCGCTCCTATGTGTTCCATCCCTATAGTATGGTAAAGGATCACCGTACGAGCGTAGAAACAGGGAACACAGGAGCAGTAATGGACGGCGACCTCGATGCATTCATCGATGGTTATTTGCGCAGCCAGATTAAAGTGGAAACCGATTAAATAAAGTTCCTGTATGGACTGGATACGTGTAGGCGTATGCTGGTGTATACAGGGGCTTTTTTTTGACGTGCATAAGTCATTTTACATTAATTGATGAGACAAAAGGAGAACACGATCACCATGCAACAGCAACAACCATCACATCAACACCCTAACCGCAAGAAGAGATTAACCACCTTGATTCCTCTGAATGGGCCTTGGAGGAACGTTGTAGATACAGCATCTATTATTTTGGGGTCGTTCCTCATTGCGGTAGCATTTAATTTATTTTTATTACCGAACCAGATCGCATCTGGCGGTGTATCCGGTCTGTCGATCTTGGGTGATGAGTGGCTCGGGCTGGAGCCAGCATATACCCAGTGGGCCATTAATATTCCGCTCCTAATCGCAGGCTTCCTTCTAATCGGTAAGCAGTATGGGATCCGGTCTGTGCTGGGTAGTATCGTTCTACCGCTGTTTGTTTATCTTACGAAAGACTGGACGATTCCAACGACAAACCCATTGTTAGGATCGCTGTACGGCGGAATAGGGGTTGGACTCGGTATTGGGATTGTCTATCGGGGTAGAGGGTCAACAGGTGGTATGAGTATACTGGCAAGGATCGTGCAAAAATATAGTGGACTGAGTTATTCGATCTGCGTTGTGATTATGGATGCTACGGTCATTATTATGGCAGCCTTTGTACTGTCATTAGAGCAATCTTTATATGCACTAATTGGCCTGTACGTCACGGGGAAAGTCATTGATGCGGTGGAAATGGGACTCGGCTACTCCAAAGTAGCTTACATTATCTCTAACCAGATTGAACCGATTACCAAAGTCATTCTTGAAGATCTAGATCGTGGATTAACGAAGCTGGAGGCCAAAGGCGGTTATACCGATGATCAGCGAACTGTACTCATGGTTGTGGTGGGGCAAAATGAAGTGCCAAGACTGAAAACATTGATTCGGTCCGTGGATCCAGCAGCTTTTGTCATTATTAGCAATGCACATGAAGTGCTCGGTGAAGGTTTTAAAAGAGAAGAGACATGAGCAACTGCGAACGCTTCAGCAACCTATATTAAATGAATGATGAGATTGGACTCTAATATCGTATACAAAAAGGGACATCCTGCACCAGTATAGCTGGGCGGAATGTCCCTTTCTTCAATCTTGAGCAGTTCATACGTCACTTGCAGAGCTCGCATTAATGCATGAGTTTGTAATTATAGATCACATTGGGATCGAATTGAAGTACTGTCTGCACTGCACATACCTTTGTTCACTCGCTACAGAATAGGAGACAGAAGACGAGATATCGCTTCTTTGAAGCGGATTTTGATGCTCCGTTTGTTGTACTCTTCAATCGTAAGCTCACGGGATACAAGAAGGTCATGCTCGAAGGTTTGCACAAGAGCAGTTGCAATCGTCTCATCATACATAAAGGCATTCACTTCAAAGTTTAACCGGAAACTACGATAATCAATGTTCGCCGTACCGACAGATGCAACCATACTATCTATGATCAGTGTTTTGGCATGAATAAAGCCGTTATCGTAGACAAATGCCTTCGCCCCAACCTTCAACAGTTCCCCAATATACGAAAGCGTAGCCCAATACACAAAGGCGTGATCCGGTTTGTTCGGAATCATAATACGTACATCTATACCAGATAGGCAAGCAAGCCTTATGGCTTCGAAGACACTTGCGTCTGGGATAAAATAAGGCGTCTGAATGAGGATGGAGTGCTTCGCTCCATTGATCATTTTCAGATAACTGTTTTTGATATGCTCCGTTTCAGCATCAGGGCCGCTGGAGACAATCTGCATCGCGATCGTTCCTGTTCCCTCGATATGAGGAAAATGTGCTGGCACATAAGGGGTATCATGCTGCTTCGATGCCTCATTCCAGTCGAGAAGGAAGCGAGTTTGCAGTGCATGGACGGCATTCCCCGTAATTCTGAGGTGCGTGTCACGCCAATATCCAAATTTGGAGTTCAAGCCTAGATACTCATCACCTACGTTAAAACCGCCAGTATAACCAAGGTTTCCGTCAATAATGACCATTTTTCGATGATTCCGATAGTTCATACGCAGATTAATCAAGCTGAATTTGGATGGGAAAAAGACCTCCACCAGACCGCCCGCTTCGCGCAGCTCTTTGAAAAATCGATTCGATACACGCCGCGATCCAAGCGCATCATACAGCAATCGAACTTTGATACCTTCTCTCGCTTTGCGAATGAGCGCGTCACGAATACGTTTACCTAGGCGATCCCCTCGGTAGATGTAATACTGCACATGCACATGATCCTGCGCAGCTTCGATATCATCCAGTAACCGTTGGAATTTATCCGTGCCATCGGTAATAATTTCGACCTCGTTATCCTCGGTTAACAGCGCGCCATTCTGTTTCAGGTTCATGTAGATCATGTCCTGGCTGTTTTCGGTCACTTTGTTGTGAAAAGGTGTTCGATTGCTCTGTAGCTGGGCAAGCTGTGCCTCGATACGTTCCTCCAGCCCAAGCTTCTTACGATCTTTCCATTGAAATAGTCGGTAACGAGTCAGGTTCTGCCCTGTCAAAAGATAAAGTACAAACCCAAGCACGGGAATAAAATTCAGGACGAGCAGCCACGCCCAGGATGAACTCGCATCCTTGCGCTCGAAGAATACGACCGCTGCCGCAAAAATAATATTCAAACCCAGGAGTACAATAAGTAAGATGGATTCAATATGCACCGTAGACCCCCATGTCTCCAAAATGTCTTATCAGAACTCATCTCAGGAAGATCCTTTGTTATGAATGATATTCTGTATGTAATCTTCCTATATAAGAGGTTGTTCAAAAAGTCCCTTTTTGATGCTGAAAACAGGTCTTCCCAAACCCTCACTACTACGTATTTTAGCAGAAGTATTCGGGTTCGTCCTCTGCTGCTCTAAAGATATGTTCGGGATGGATGAAAATCCATGTAAAATTGATGGTAGAGTGTTGTATTTATATAACTAGAGTCGTATAATAATACACAAATATGCATAGAAGCGACGGAATTACCGTGGCATGCCTAACCTTAGGCATTGGACATGGTTGAAGTAGCGCATACAACGAGATTGGGGGAGCGAGAGTGAATAACAAATTAAGAGTGGCAATCGTCGGTTCCACCGGCTACGGCGGGGTGGAACTGATTCGTTTTTTACAGCATCATCCGCATGTTGAAATTACTTCGGTAATCTCTTCATCCAGCAGTGGGGAGTCTATTGCAGTTGGATTTCCGCATTTGACGGGCGTGATTAACAGGCCACTTGATGGCGTGGATCCAGTGGAGATCGCAGGACGTGCAGACCTTGTGTTCACAGCGACTCCGTCCGGTGTAAGTGCGAAGCTTGTTCCTGGCCTGCTGGAAGCAGGGCTGAAAGTCATTGATCTGTCTGGTGATTTCAGAATCAAGGATGGAGCGGTGTACGAAGAGTGGTATAAACATCCGGCTCCTTCAGACGAACTATTACAACAAGCGGTGTACGGTATGTGCGAATTGTACGGTGAAGAAGTGAAAGAGAAGGCATTCATTTCTAACCCAGGCTGTTATCCAACAGCGACATTGCTCGGATTAGTCCCTGCGGTGCAAGCTGGCTGGATTGATCCTTCAAGCATCATTATCGATGCAAAGTCGGGTGTATCTGGGGCGGGACGCGGAACGAATCTGGCGTACCATTATGCAGAGATGAATGAGAATTTCAAAGCCTACAAATTAAATAAACATCAACACATCCCAGAGATTGAACAAGTGTTAGGTAATGTTGCTGGATCGCCAGTAACCGTTACGTTTACGACACAGCTTGTGCCGATGACACGTGGCATTATGAGCACCATGTATGCAAGTTTAGTTGGCGAGCACACAGATCGGGAATTGGTGGATCTCTATCGTCAATTTTATGAAAATAGACCTTTTGTACGTGTACGTGAGCCAGGAATCTGGCCATCAACGAAAGAAGTTACGGGATCGAACTACTGTGATATCGGATTCTCTGTTGATCCACGTACAGGTCGTTTGACGATTGTTTCTGTCATTGACAACTTGGTAAAAGGCGCATCCGGCCAAGCGATTCAAAATTTGAACCTGATGATGGGATGGGAGGAAAACCTCGGGCTGAACATGACACCAGTATATCCATAAGCTTGGAAGGTGTATTAGGAAGCATTTCATTTTAGTTGCTTTCTGACACGCATCCAGTAGGAATACAGAGTTATGTTAAGGCGGATAATCGGTATATGGCCGAACGCGAGACGGGGGATAATATATGGGAACAAACGTAGGGCAGCAGTTATTTACAATAATTGAGAACGGAACGATTGTAACCCCGAGCGGCTTCACTGCCGGCGGACTGCACTGTGGATTGAAAAAAACATCACGTAACGACATCGGAGCTATTCGCTGCGAAGTGCCAGCAACTGCTGCGGCCGTATACACAACGAATGTGTTTCAAGCTGCACCGCTCAAAGTAACACGTGAGAGCCTGAGCAATGGACGCCTTCAAGCGGTTATCGTAAATAGTGGCAATGCGAATGCATGTACAGGACAACAAGGCGAAGAAGATGCTTATGCAATGCGCTCGGCGGCTGCGCGCGAGCTTGGTGTAGCGGAGGAAGATGTGGCAGTTGCTTCTACAGGGGTTATTGGTGAGCTCCTGAAGATGGACGCGGTTCATTCGGGCATTACCGCACTTCCGGCACAACTGGGCAATGAAGCCAATGAAGCAGAGCAATTTTCACAAGCGATTCTAACGACCGATTTGGTGAAAAAAGAAGCCTGCGTGTCCGTTGTTGTGAACGGTAAGACGGTTACGATTGCAGGAGCAGCCAAAGGCTCGGGTATGATTCATCCGAATATGGCTACCATGCTGGCGTTCATGACCTCTGATGCGGTCATTGGTGCAGAAGCTTTGCAGCGCTTGCTGCGCCAAGCGACGAACCACACGTTTAACATGATTACGGTAGATGGAGACACCAGCACAAATGATATGCTCGTGGCGATGTCTAGCGGCTATGCAGGGAACGAAGAGCTTACAATGGATCATCCGGATTGGGATGCGTTTGCGGCTGGTTTTACGTATGTGTGCGAAGTGCTGGCTAAGGCAATTGCACGAGACGGTGAAGGTGCGACGAAGCTGGTTGAAGTTCAAGTCACAGGTGCAGTAAGCGATGAATCTGCTCAGGCGATTGCAAAGACAGTAATCGGTTCAAGCTTGGTGAAATCAGCGATGTTTGGTGCAGATGCAAACTGGGGACGGATCATTGCTGCGGTAGGACGTGCTGGTCAGCCGGTAAATCCAGATACGGTGGACATTCGACTCGGAGACATCTCGGTACTTGAGCAATCTCGTCCAGTCGTATTTGACGAAGAAGCAGCATTAGCGTACTTACAGACGGATACGGTGCGTATTATTGTTGACCTGAACCACGGCGAAGGAACAGCTATCGCGTGGGGCTGTGATCTGACATATGACTATGTACGAATTAACGCGGCATACCGCACGTAAAAGAGGTAGTTCAAAAATTTTGCTTTTGATTACCGAAGATGACTGACGTCATTTGAAAACCAATCTTTTTGAACAAGCGCTTAACCAACTTTTTGATCTCTTGATTAATCGATATCTATATGATTGATGTATAGCTTTTACCAAAATATATAGAGAAAATAATAAGGATTAAACTTTTAATGAAATTTATTTATAGACGAAAGTAGTGAAGAAGTCGGAATCGATTCTGTAGAAGCGCAGCGTTCGCATTTGTCTCCGGATTTTCCCCTTAGACAGGGGAATCAAAAAATCTGGAGACAACGGCGATCGGAAGAACGATCCGAATTTGGAACGGTTGGACTCGTCTATCGTGAATCAATTAAGTGTTAAGCCTTTTAAAATGTTGGAACGAAAGGAGCCATGCTCATGACCTCGACATTACAAAATGAAGAGACTGGAAGCGAAGCTGTATCTGAGAAGCAGATGTTCGTTATGAAATGCGGAGGCAGCACGCTTGCGGCGTTGCCTGAATCCTTTTTTGCCGATCTGCGTGATCTTCAATCTCAAGGAACTCAGCCTGTGATCGTACATGGCGGAGGCCCAGCGATCTCGGAGAACCTGGCGAAGCTGGGCATTGATACGGAATTTGTAAACGGCTTGCGTAAGACGACAGAGCCTGTACTTGATGTCGTAGAGATGGTGCTGGCAGGTAGCATCAACAAACAAATTGTACGTTTAATCCAACGTGTGGGTGGGCGTGCGCTCGGATTATCGGGAGTTGACGGCGGTTTGATTCAAGCGAAACCTGTCAGCAACCATGCAGAGATCGGTTGGGTTGGCGATGTGACTAATGTTCAAGCGGAGATTATCCAAGGTGTTGTGCAGATGGGGTATATGCCTGTCATTGCGCCAGTGGGCGTAGATGCTTCGGGTCAACGCTATAACATTAATGCCGATACAGCGGCAGGTGCGGTAGCTTCTCATCTGGGTGTCAGTCGAATGATCGTAGTCACTGACGTTCCGGGGATTATGAAGACTGTGAACGGGGAGAAAAAAGTATTGCCATCCGTCTCTGTACAAGAGATTGAAGATATGATCCAAACCGGCGAAATATATGGCGGGATGATTCCTAAAGTGCGGGCAGCTATCGCTTGTATTCATGGGGATGTGCGTGAGGTTGTTATTGTGGATGGTAGTGAGCCGAAGATTTTGAGCCGGGTGTTACAGGGAGAAACGATCGGAACACGGATTATCCGGATGCAGTAGGATTCTTATTTTAAATCAAGAATGGGAGAGTGAAGGGTGATGGCAAATAGTAAAGAACAAGCAGGCACCGGCACAGCAGTGGCGGGAGCGGCTGCAACAGGAGCGGCATCAGCGGCTCAGACAGAAAGCTCACTTTTTCAAACCTATGCACGTTACCCGATTAGCTTAGTTAAGGGAAAAGGAAGCTGGCTGTGGGACGATCAGGACAACCGTTACCTCGACTTCATGTGCGGATTGGCTGTAACGAGCCTTGGTCATGCACCAGAGAAGGTTGGCGCGAAGCTGAAAGCGCAGATCGATGAGCTATGGCATGTATCTAACCTGTTCCAGATTCCAGGTCAAGAACGTGCGGCAGCTTTATTGACGGCGAATACGTGTGCAGATGCGGTGTTCTTCTGCAACAGTGGTGCCGAGGCTAATGAAGCAGCGATTAAACTAGCTCGTCGCTATCACCAAAAGGTGAAAGGCGTAGATCGTTATGAGGTCATTACTTTTGCACAATCCTTCCACGGACGGACATTGGCTACGTTAACAGCTACAGGACAGGATAAGGTAAAAGAGGGCTTTTTGCCGTTGCCAGCAGGATTTGTTACTGTTCCATTGCATGACAATGCAGCGCTTGAAGCGGCAATTGGGCCACACACGGCTGCAGTTATGTTGGAAATGGTGCAGGCTGAGGGCGGCGTGCATCCGGTTAAGCCTGAGTTCTTGCAGTTTGTTCAGCAACTATGCGAGAAGCATGGATTGTTATTGATTGTGGACGAAGTACAGACGGGAATGGGGCGTACCGGTAAATTGTTCGCGCACGAACATTACGGCATTGAACCTGACATTTTCACAGTGGCTAAAGGCATCGGTAGTGGCTTCCCTGTTGGAGCTATGCTGGGTAAAGGTTATTTGAAAGATGCATTTACAGCAGGTAGCCACGCGACTACATTTGGGGGTACGCCACTTGCTTCCTCGGTTGTCACTGCAACCATCGAAACGATGCTGGAAGATAAACTGCCTGAGCGTGCAGCTGAGATGGGCGAATATCTGATGAGCTCCTTGAGAGAGCGTTTGGCGGGCAATTCTTTTGTCAAAGAAGTTCGTGGACTGGGCTTATTGGTCGGCATTGAATGTGAAGAAGCGGTAGGCGATATCGTGGTTGCAGGGCAGAAACGTGGTATTTTGTTTGTGTCTGCAGGGCCGAATGTCATTCGTCTGCTTCCGAACTTGTATGTGAGCAAAGAAGAGATCGACGAGGCTGTTTCCTTAGTGGCAACACTCATTGAAGAGCATGTCGCAGCGAAGAACGCCTAATCCGCACGGATAGGTTCAGATATCATTGATACTTTTCGGAAAATTTTCTATTCCGGGGTCATCAACGGCTCCGGTGTAGATTCTGATAATGAATTCCCTGTAGCCGCGTGTTTATGCAGCATAAGTAGGTCATTCGCAGTCATGATAGGAAAAATCCAGGCTATCACTAACTTCTGCACATGCGGGTGCAGGGAACCGGAAATAAGGAGGCATTATTAACATGACACAAGTTCAATCAACCGAGAAGGTTCAGAAGATCGACCTAAGAGGCCGGGACTTTATTGAATTCACCGATTATACGGCAGAAGAAATTCGTTACTTGCTTGACCTTGCCATTGAGATCAAAGGTAAGCAAAAAAACGGTGTGCCTTTTCAGCCGTTAAAAGGTAAAACGATCGGACTGATTTTTGAAAAATCATCTACTCGGACACGTGTTTCTTTTGAAGTGGGTATGTTCCAGCTAGGTGGGCACGCACTGTTCCTGAGCAAAAATGATATCCAGCTCGGTCGCGGCGAAACGACGCATGATACGGCTAAAGTATTGTCTCGGTATCTCGACGGCATTATGATTCGTACCTTTGGGCACCATAATGTAACTGAGCTGGCAGAGCATGCAGATATTCCAGTTATCAATGGACTGAGTGATGCGGCGCATCCATGTCAGGTGCTGGCGGATTTCCAAACGATGCTGGAGCATAAGGGCAAACTTGCAGGTCTCAAAATGGCTTACGTCGGAGACGGCAATAACATGGCGCACTCTCTGATGCTCGGCGCAGCTAAGATGGGGATGCATGTGGCTGTTGCGACTCCTGAAGGCTACGAGGCTGACAGTGCAATCGTAGAACAAGCACGCAGCATTGCAAAGGAGAGCGGATCACAGGTTGTGGTAACGTATAGTGCCGAAGAAGCGGTCAAAGATGCGGATATCGTGTACACGGATGTGTGGGCGAGTATGGGCTTTGAGGAAGAACAGAAGATTCGTGAGCAAGCATTTGCTGCATATCAGGTGAACGAAGACTTGATGAAGGCTGCGAAGCCAGACTATATGTTCCTGCATTGTCTCCCGGCTCACCGTGGAGAGGAAGTAAGCGCAGGCGTAATCGACGGACCAAACTCCTTGATCTTCGATCAAGCAGAGAACCGTTTGCACGCACAGAAGGCTTTGATGGCTGCGTTAATGAGCGAATAGCTGCGATTTGCATGAATGGGTTGATTTTAGACGCGGATTTCGCGATGATATATTAAATATAATTTCTATATAAATCGGACTAAACATTTACACGAGAACGGAGAGGACAGAAATAACATGGAGAAGCGGAGCGTTCGCCTTTATCCCCGGATTTTACCCTTGAAAAAGTAAATCAAAAAAATCTGGGGATAACAGCGATCGGAAAGTTATTCTGTCATCGAAGTGGCAAGTGTAAATATTCTTTAGTTTCATTTGTATAGTGAGTAACTGAACTTGGGGAGGACCTATTAGACATGGCTAAAGAAAAAATCGTACTCGCCTATTCCGGCGGGTTGGACACATCTGTAATTTTGAAATGGTTGAAAGAAACTTATGACGCTGAGATCATCGCGTTTACAGCAGATATCGGTCAAAAGGATGAATTGGACGGCTTGGAGGAAAAAGCACTGGCAACAGGTGCTTCCAAAGTATACATCGATGACCTGCGCGACGAGTTCGCAAAAGACTTCATCTACCCTATGTTCCAAGCGGGCGCGCTTTACGAAGGACAATATTTGCTCGGTACAAGTATCGCACGTCCTTTGATTGCTAAACGTATGGTGGACATCGCGCGTGCAGAAGGTGCTACAGCGATTGCTCACGGTGCGACAGGAAAAGGGAATGACCAAGTTCGCTTCGAGCTGAACGCGGCTGCACTGACACCTGATATTGCTGTAATTGCACCTTGGCGTCTGGAAGAATTCCGTAATCAATTCCCAGGACGTGCTGAGATGATTGCATATGCTGAGAAACACGGCATTCCAGTCACGGCATCTGCAGCTAAACCTTACTCCACAGACCGTAACCTTTTGCATATCAGCTATGAGAGCGGTGTGCTTGAAGATCCTTGGTTCGATCCAAGCGCGGACGAGAACAAAGATATGTTCTTGCTGAGCAGCGCGCCTGAAGATGCACCAGATCAAGCGGAATATGTTGAACTGGAATTCGAACAAGGTGACTGTGTAGCCCTGAACGGTGAGCGTCTCAGCCCACTGCAAGTGATGGAGCAATTGAATGAGCTG
Organism: Paenibacillus sp. MER 99-2; assembly: GCF_023714095.1. NCBI lineage: Bacteria > Bacillati > Bacillota > Bacilli > Caryophanales > Paenibacillaceae > Paenibacillus > Paenibacillus sp. MER 99-2. Next base: position 787,851 of record NZ_JAMAUZ010000003.1, read on the forward strand.
GGTGGTAAGCATGGTATTGGCCGTGTGGACATGGTCGAGAATCGTTTTGTCGGAATGAAGAGCCGTGGCGTGTACGAAACACCAGGCGGAACCATTCTGTTCACTGCACACCGCAAAATGGAATCCATTACGATGGACCGCGAAGTCATGAACCTGCGTGATAGCTTGATCACACGTTACAGCACGCTCGTATACAACGGCTTCTGGTTCGCACCAGAGCGTCTGGCGCTGCAAGCACTCGTGAGCGAAAGTCAGAAAAACGTAACCGGTACGGTTCGTGTGAAACTGTACAAAGGTAATGTTATCGGCGCTGGCGTGAAAAGCCCTGTCAGCTTGTACAACCCAGACATCGCAACGATGGAAGCTGACCCTACGCAAGCATACGATCAAGGCGATGCAACAGGCTTTATCCGCCTGAACGCACTGCGTCTGAAAGTAAACTCCGGCGTAGAGCAAAACAAAAACAACTAATTACATGCTATGTAAATACGTGTTCAAAAAGGTCGGTTTTCAGTACCGAGAAGATGGGATGAAGGTAGAAATGGAGTAGCGGAGCGTAGGCAAAACTACGTGAGCAACGGACATTTCGGCTAAATCCCATATTCGACGCTGAGATGCCGTGAGGCATCCTTCGTAATCAAAAGCGGACTTTTTGAACAACCTCTACAAGTGTTTTAGTTCAATGTATAGAGTCATCTAAATATAACTGACAAGGCAGGCCGTTCTTGCATATCTGGCAGGAGCGGCTTTGTCCATGAGCGAAAGGGGAGTACTCACCGTGAGCAAGCTTTGGGGAGGACGTTTTACCAAACAAACGAATCATCTAGTTGAGGAATATACCGCATCGATTAATTTTGACAAAGCATTGGCTGAGGAAGACATTCAAGGTAGCTTGGCCCATGTAACGATGCTAGGTAAATGCGGCATTCTGCCTGCGGAAGACGTGGAAACGATCAAAGAAGGCTTGATTACCGTATTACACAAAATTCGTGCCGGCGAAGTGGAATTCTCCGTATCTGATGAAGACATCCACATGAACATTGAGAAAAATCTCATTGAGACCATTGGCCCTGTAGGTGGCAAATTACATACAGGCCGTAGCCGGAATGACCAAGTGGCAACCGATATGCACCTGTATTTGCGTGAGCGCGTGGTTGGTTTTGTGGGAATGCTACATGCCTTGCAGGAAGCACTGATCGGACAAGCGAAAGACAACCTCGATACTATCGTACCGGGTTATACGCATCTTCAGCGGGCACAGCCTATTCTGTTTGCCCACCATCTGATGGCCTATGTGTCGATGTTCCAACGGGATGCTGAACGTCTGATGGACAGCTACAAACGCATTAACGTTCTGCCTCTTGGCGCGGGTGCGCTTGCAGGAACAACGTTCCCGATTGACCGTCATTTTGTAGCAGAGCAATTGGGCTTTGATGGCGTATATGAGAATAGTTTGGATGCGGTAAGTGACCGTGACTTTATTGTTGAGTTCCTGGCAGCAGCATCGCTCATTATGACTCACTTGTCCCGATTGAGTGAAGAATTGGTGCTGTGGAGCAGCACGGAGTTTGGATTCGTTGAGTTGGATGATGCGTTCTGCACAGGCAGCAGCATTATGCCACAGAAGAAAAACCCGGACGTTCCTGAGCTTGTTCGCGGGAAAACAGGACGTGTGTACGGCAACCTGATCGGGTTGCTGACTGTGCTCAAATCTCTTCCGCTTGCTTACAATAAGGACATGCAGGAAGACAAAGAAGGCATGTTTGATACGGTAGCTACACTGGAAGGTGCACTGCAATTGTTCGCACCGATGATCGCTACAATGAAAGTAAACAAGGATCGCATGCGTCAGGCTGTGAACCAGGACTTCTCCAACGCTACAGATATTGCGGATTTCCTCGTAGGCGAAGGCTTGCCGTTCCGTCAAGCGCATGAAGTGATTGGCAAGACGGTATTGTACTGCATTCAGAACGGCAAGTATTTGCTGGATCTGACGATTGACGAATTCCGTCAATTCTCTGAGCTGTTTGATGAGCGCATCTATGATGTGTTGCAGCCAGAAGCGGTAGTTAACGCGCGTAACGTTTACGGCGGTACAGCATCAGGTCAAGTGGCTGAAGCCATTGGACGTAGTGAGAAGGTACTGGAGATCACGGAGCAGTGGATTACGAACCGCGGTTAATACCGAGAATCTCATTAATATAACGGCCCAATATACGAAAAAGAAGCCAGTGAGAGAAGAATATCTCTCACTGGCTTTTTGTGTTTGCTGACTGTGACGCAACTCCAGTCCCTTACGGCTTCTGCCAGCCGCCTTCATTCACTTCGGTGAGAACCTCGCCGCTGCGAACAACGACATGTCCACGCACGATAGTGCCTATCACGCTGCTTGGGAATGAATGGCCGATGTAGAGGCTTTGCTTGTGCTCGGCATAATAGTTGTCTTCCGTCACCGTAAACGTTTTGTTTAGATCAACGATGGCGAGATCAGCATCCATCCCGGTGACGATGCTGCCTTTACGTTCCGCAAGACCGAAGCGCTCTGCTGGATTGGACGCTGTCCAAGCGGCAACTTGCTCCAGTGGAATGTTATGTGCTAGTGCAAGCTCCAATGCTGACAGTAGGGTGAATTGTCCGCCGCTAATGCCGCCCCATGCTTGGAATAGATTGAAATCTTTTGGATCCTTCATATCGTACGGACAGGGCGAATGATCCGACGATAACATATCGAATTTTCCTTCTGCCAGCAGGGAGATGAGTCGTTGTTGTTCGTCTGCTTCCCGCAGCGGAGGAGCACACTTGGCGATGCTTCCTTTTTCCCGTAGGCTATCGTGGTTGAAGAGTAGATAGTGTGGGCAAGTCTCGACCGTTACGTTCATGCCGCGAGCTTTGGCAGCTTCAATACTCGCTACTGCTGCAGCGGAGCTGATATGCACGAAATGCAGTGCGCAGCCTGTTATTTCCGAATAGTACAGAGCACGTTCTACAGCTTCGACTTCGGCGATAATCGGACGGGTCTCCAGATAATCGTCGGCGCTGAAGAGTCCTGCTGCTTCTTTTTCATCTTTTAGCCAGTTGGTGATCGCTGCACTCTCTGAATGTAGAGCCAGCACCTTGCCTAAAGCTGCAATCTTCTTCATGCCCGTAAGCAGCGTCATGTCATCCACGGCTTCAAATTCTTTGTTGCCAGTTGTGGATAGAAATGCCTTGAACCCGATTACTCCTGACTCCGCCAGTGGCTTCAGGTCATCCTCATTCCCTGGCACCAGACCACCCCAGAGCCCGAAATCAACAAGTGATTTTTCGTTACCGATCCGAGCTTTCTCCAGCAGCGCCTCTTCATTCACCGTTGAGGGAATACCGTTCAGTGGCATGTCGAAGAAGGTGGTGCAACCGCCTGCGGCCATCATAGCCGATCCCGTCGTAAAACCTTCCCAGTGCTCTCGTCCTGGTTCGCTGAAATGGACGTGTACGTCGATCATACCTGGAAACACATGAGATCCGTATGCATCATAAGTATGCTCAGCTTCACCCTCCAGTTTGGCGGCAATTGCCGCGATTTTTCCATCTTTGATACCGACATCGACTTTCTTGACACCGTCCGGCAGCACTACGCTGCCGCCGCGTACAACCAGATCGTAACGTTCCATACACAACTCTCCTCTTCAGTGGTCTTGAATTATTCAAACGTAATAGTCCAGTTCAACCTGTATTTATTCGTAAATGGTGCCTTTTTTGAATGATGATCCTTTGAATGCGAATTTGCTGAGTAGTAGGTATGCAATGCCTGCTACGACGAATCCGATAATCCAGCCGACGTCAACCAGTAGGAACGCAGCTCCGGCTCCGATCACCATGGCTAGTAGGGCGCTCGGATTGTAGCCTTTGAATGAACCGTTGTCCAGATAAAGCTCGGTCGTATCTACCTTTTGCCTACGTAGAATGTAGTATTCGACTAGCATGATCGCCACGATTGGACCAAGGAAAGCGGAGTAAATCAGGATGAACGTGTTTAAACCTTGAGCGGAAGAATCCTGCACGAGTACCCATGGGAAGGAGCAGAGCGCAAGTAATCCAGTAATAATGACAGATGTTTTGTATTTTAGCTTGGTGACAAGCGAGATGACATAAGCTGGTGGCACGATATTGGCGACCATGTTGACAGCAACTGCCCCAATGACGATAAATGCGGATACAGCGACAGTGATATATGGATTGTCAACGATCACAGCGAACGCTTTAACGGGATTCGAAATTCCTGTTGCTGCGGCCATCATTGCGCCAATCGTGAGGACGAAGCCGTATGCGATAACGATGGGGAGGAAGTAGAGCATACTGCGCTTTTTGTCACTGATGCCGCTCTTAAGCTCACGGGAATAGTCACCAGCACTTAGGAAGATTGCCGCATAGTTACCCAGGAATACCATGATGAAAGCGAAGAATGGAAGTCCCCACGTGCCTTGCGCATTTACCCAATTTTCGGTGATCGCCGTGCTATGAGAATTGAGCAATATACTGAACACGTAGACGAGTGCTAGCATAATAACAACAGAGGCAAGGGTCTCCACCCACTTGATCGCATGAAAGCCATAAAGTGAAAGGACAATCTGAACTGCCTGCAATACGATGAAACAAACGACAACACTGTCAAAGCTACCGCCACTGAGTACTTTTACAATTTCGTTCAGTGCGGTTCCCCCGACCCAGCTCTGGAATCCATACCAGACGATGGCGGGCACACCGCGTAAGAAGGAGGAAATGATGGAACCTTTGATGCCGAATGACATCCGCAATTGAACAACATAAGGGATTCCTGTTCGGTAACCGAATCGGTCGTTAATGGCAAAGATCACTGAAATGATACCAATTGCAACCATAGCTGCCACGAACGTCTGAAATACATTGAGTGTAGCGACACCAGCAACAATGAGACTTGCTCCAAGTGTCATGTTGCCAAGGTTCACGCCATCCCCGATCCACATAAACATGTAAGCGATCGATCCAATCGTTCGTTCACTCTCCTGCTTCGGTTTCAGGGAGTCGTCCACACTGATATTTTCTTGCAAGTGTGTCTCTTCCAGCACTCGACCTGCCAAATTCGTAGACATATTCCGCCCCACTCCTCTTCGTATTGGGTGAGCAAAGCTGATCGTTCTCATGTAAGTACACGAACCGTTCCGATCAGTCCTTGCCCACACCACAGATGAATAAAATAATGTAAGATAACGTAACCTTTATGTGTTATGTAATCTCACTTTAGATTTGTTATCCTTATTTTATCACCTTGTCCTCACAATTCATTGACAAAAACGTAGATTATGATCGGGTTTTCTGTTCAAATTAAACAAAAAAATATTACGTTTAATGTCATGTTATGTTGAGGGGCAGGACACGAATGTTTATACAGACGATTTTCAATAATCAGAGATTCAGTTTTCTACCGAATTGCTCAATGTTTTTAACCCAGCAATCCGGCATTCCACTTCATCACCAGCTTCAATTACGACTGAACCAGGTGTGCCTGTCAAAATGATATCTCCCGGATGTAATGTCATTACATGTGAAAGGAAAGAGATTAAGTATGTGGGTGAGAAGATCATTCGGCTAACGGTATTGTGGTGCATGACTTCGCCATTCAGTACAGTTTCAACTATAAGATTAGGCAGATCAACGTATTCGTCAGGAGTAGATAAGGAGGAGCCAAGGCTCAGGAACGTATCGAAGCTTTTGGCTCTTTGCATAAATCTAGGATTACGCGCGTGAATCTCCTTAGCCGTCATATCGAGAGAAGTGGTATAACCGGCTACGTAATTCATAGCATCGTGCTCGGTAACATTTCTGCATGTCTGCCCAATGACGATGGCTAGCTCTGCCTCTGCCGTGATCTGTCCAGCTCCATCCGGTAGACGAATCGCTTCGCCGGGGCCAATCAGCGACGTGTCGGGTTTGAGGAAGATGACAGGCTCATCCTCGGCAGGGCGTCCTGACAGCTCGATGGCTTTTGCCAGGTAGTTCATGCCAACCCCAATCATTTTGCCAGGTCGGCGGTATAGCGCGCGGTAAGATACAGCGTCCACTGGCAGTGCAGGAAGAGCGGAGAGGGTCTCCTGTCCGCCACTAACGTACCAGTCTTGCAAAGTCTTCAGTTGTTTGTTTTGCAATAGTGTGAAAAGGCTTGTATCCCAATCGGAGTTCCGATTCTCATTCAGCCAAGTCAGTGGAATCACGCCATGATCTGTCAGGAACGCTGCTTGCTCCTGTCCTTGAAGTTCAATCGTTACTAGTTTCATCCGCGCACCTCTTCTGTGAAATGTTCTGCCATCCAACGCAGTAGCTTAAGATCGGTATTAGCGCCACCGATAAAGGAGAGCCCGATGGGCAGTCCATCCTCACGAATGACTGGCACGGTTACCTGAGGTAGACCTGAAAGCCCTGCGATACAAGAGAGTTGCATGGTCTTTGCTCGATAGGCCTCGGCTTGCGCACCTTGTAGCCCGAGTAGTGGGGCGGGGCCTGGAGCAGTTGGAATTGCCAGGAGTCCGTCATCGCCGAGCAGTTCAATAAGGCTGCCACGAATTCGAGTACGTAGGTCACTCTCGGTGGTATGTGAAGATGCCTCCAGTGTACAAGCCCATTCAAATCGTTCTGCGATACCAGGGCCGAATGTTGGACGTTCCTTTATCAACCAATCGCGATGTTCATGGGCAATTTCTAACCCTTGAAGAACACGGAACGCTGCCGACCAGTCCGCCAAGCTCTCTGTAGGTGCTGTTAATTGGATTGAAGTGCTAGCCTGCTTCCAGTTGGGCAGTTCGTGCAGCTTCGAGAGTAGGGTTGAACGATCGTTTTCCTCTGGCAGACCCCAAGCTTCATCTGCAATGAGGAAACGCGAGAATGTTGGTTCAACATCGGATGCGTCATATGCACCGCTTTCTGCAATCGCTTCTACGCTCAAAACATTATCTTGATGAGTTGCCGATCTATTTTGTAGTAGTACCTTGCCCACATCTAACAGAATCTTCGGAGATTGGCTCATCCAGCCAACCGTATCGAAGCTACGTGCGAGTGGAATGACCCCTTCCGCAGATACGGCTCCATGTGTTGGCCGGAAGCCATACAGACCACAGTACGATGATGGAATACGAACCGAACCACCTGTGTCTGTGCCTATGGCGAAATGAACCAGACCTGCCGCAGCTGCAACGGCTGAACCGCTTGATGATCCGCCTGGTATTCGATCTGGTGCGAGGGGGTTGATTGGTGTGCCATAGTGAGCATTTTCCCCATTCAGGCTGTACATCAATTCGTCCGTCTGTGTTGTGCCTATAAGTCTTGCGCCGCTGGCTAGTAAGGGTAACAGCGCGGGAGCTGTGGAATCCGCCGCTTTATGCGTTCGAAGCCAATCTGGATTACCTGCTCCACTGGTTACACCTTGAATATCAAAGACGTCTTTCACTGCGAATGTCAGCCCGTCGAGCTCGCCCGTCCCGGTAGAAGCTAACTGAACCGTGGCATCCACAAATGCTCCCCATTGATCCTGACGTTCCAAAGTGATCTCGTTCTCTGTTTCTGTGCCCAGTTTGAACTCCTTCGATTGATTCGCATGTATCCTTCTCATGACTGTTCTCCTTTCGGATTCAAATTGGAATTGAGTGTGCGTCCTGAGTGCTCAGATGTTGGAGCTATAAGTCTCCGAACCTTGTTTGAAGCCAGCGTCTGATCTTGTTGGGATGAACCGGAGCGAAGTCGATCCAACACTAGTGCTAGTAAAATGCCGACGAGCAGACCATTTCCGAGTAGCGGACGTAGCAGTGGGGGCAAGGAGGCGAAATATTCCGATGGCAATCCCATCACGATGACTCCAACGAACAGAGGTGCTGCTGTCCGGTACAAGTTTGCTGCATCCATTTGAATCTGGCCGAAATATTGTAGTGATGAACCGAGTAGTCGTAGATATGTTACTAATAATACAGCGCTCCCGATGCTGAGCGGTAGTTGTGTCAGCAAACCGCTGATTGCCGGGATCAGACCGATTCCCGTGAAGAGCAGACCACCGATGACAAATGGGAGTCGGTCTCGAATACGGGTCTGTTGAAGAAAACCTACAGATGAAACGTAAGGAGCGTAGGGTACCAGCCCGAGTAGCCCTGATAGAACCGCAAACACACCGCTGATAGTAAAGGAACGTCTATACTGCTTGTCAGAGGCTTCTTGTTCGTAAATGTGATCTGTCCCCTTCAGAGCGCCGAATGTGTTCGAGGCATTAACCAGACCGGCGATGATCGCAATCATGACAACGCCTATGTTTAGGCCGTGCCATAGATCACCGAGAGGGAACCAACCTATGTCGAGTGTTCCTGTGCTGGATGTCTCGCTATCTCTGCCGAAAATGAGAGTGTATAGTACCCATCCACCCAGAATCCCAATCAGTAACGCATACTGTCCAATCGCAGGTCTTGCTTTTACGGATAAGACTGCGACGAAAACAGCCACGGCTGCTGATAACAGAAACACGGTGGGTTGAATCGTTGTTGCTTCCGTAGAAGATCCCGAGCATTCCTTCCAGAAAAATCATGTTCAGCCGGCAACCGAGGAGAAACATAAATACAGCCATCACGCCTGGCGTAAACAACTTCGACAACGGTGAGGCTAGTCCGCAGACACCAATTAGAATGGTGATGATTCCTGAGATCACGATACCCGCGGCCAGACTACCGCCCAGCTCCGTCAGGGAGATGCCCAGTGAAGGCGCAGCCGCGCTGAGGCTCAGAATGACACCCCACCACAATCCTGACTGTCCTTCCATGACCGATCTTTGATGCCCAAACGCTGCTTGTACCACGCAGGCGAGCCCTGTAAGAACAAATGAGCATTGAATTAAGAATTGGATTTTGTCTTGCGGTAATGCAAATGCCGCCCCTACCGTGATTGGAATGACGACTGTATTTGTAAATAAGAAAAAGAGCCACTGCAACCCAGCAAGTCCTGAGCGCAGCCGGATGATATTGTTCATGTGTCACCTTCCGCTTGGAGTTTCGCCGAAACGGTCTTCGAGCAGTAACAATGATGTGCCCGGCGTTCCTATAGCGAAGTCTTGTTTATGCAAAAGGATTCCGGACATGCCGGAATCCCATTTCTCTGTAACATTCAAGTGTGTTCAGCTGAGACTCTGCGTCGTATTCTCTAAGCTGTAATGCGATTATGTTCTAGCTAAGAAGTTATAACGGAGGGGTGTGGCACCTGGATGTATTTTACTCATACACGTTAAGTGCTTCCTGTACTCCACGTCCGATGACAATTGGTGCGTTGTGTCGGATTAACACAGCTTCCAGTGCGGATAGTACGAATAGCACGTTTTCCTTACGGCAGCTATAACCCATCGTACCGATTCGCCAGATTTGCCCATGTAACGGGCCGAATGAGCTGGCAATCTCAATGCCGAACTGGTGAAGTAACATGCTTCGTACAGACTCACCATCAACCCCTTGTGGAATCTTCACACAGGTGACCACAGGTAGCTTCCAATCGACGTCGTTAAATAATTCTAGACCCATGCCGCGAATGCCTGCCATTAATGCTTTTTCATGCAGCTTATGACGTTCGAAGCGCTCTTCGAGTCCTTCATCGAGCAGGATGCGTAGTCCCTCGCGTAACGCGTATAGCATGGACGTTGCTTCGGTATGATGATTTAGACGACGTGGCCCCCAGTAGTCCTGCAACTGACTCAGATCGAAGTAGTTGCTGCGAATCGGGTGTGCTACATCTCGACGGTCGCTGTCTAGTGCGACGCCTCGCTCTACCTTTTTCCGACTTGCCAGAATCTGTTCTACCCGCTCGTTGTACGTAACTGGAGCCATACCGGAAGGTACGGAGATGCACTTTTGTGTGCCCCCGATAACCGCATCAAGCTGCCATTCATCTACTTTGACTGGCGCACCACCAATGGAGGCAACGGCATCGACGACTGTTAGCACACCAAGCTCACGGCAAGCTGGGCCGATTAAATCCAGTGGCTGCATGCAGCCTGTTGAAGTTTCACCATGTACAATGGCTACAATCTTCGGTTGTACCCGTTTAACCTCATCAATCACAGCCTGTTGGTCGAACACTTCTCCCCAAGGACATTCCATCAGATGCAGCTCAGCACCGTGGCGCTCAGCGATTTCTGTCAGCAGGTGGCCGAAACGTCCGAAGATCGGTACGAGCACTTTGTCGCCAGGTTCAATTAGGCTGCACAATACGGCTTCCAGTCCTGAACGGGAAGTGCCGTCAACCGGGAAAGCCCATTGATTCTTTGTTTGAAACGTTTGTCTTAACATATCCATCGTCTCGTTCATCATTTGCGTGAATGCTGGATCGAATTGACCTAGAATCGGTGTTGCCATTGCTCGCAGGACTCTCGGATCTACTTCGACCGGTCCTGGTGTCATGATTGTTCTCAAAGGTGCATGGATTTCCCGGTACTTCGTCATCTCATAACCGCCTCCTGAATGTATATTAATAAGCCAATTGATGAAGTAGGTCGATCAGCAGGCGTACACCGCGCTGCAAATCTTCTGTATCGGTAAACTCCGCGGGGGAGTGGCTAATGCCGCCTCGACTTGGTACAAATAACAACGCTGTCGGGCAATACGTTCCGAATACTTGTGAATCATGTCCCGCGCCACTGGTCATCTTTTGGTACGAAATACCCTCACGCTGTAAAATGCTCTCAGTCGCTGCATTCAGTGCTGAATCCATCGCAACCGGAGGCTCATCCATCCACTTGCGATAAGCAATGCGTGTTCCGTGTTGGGCTGCGACAGCCTCGAATTCGTCGAAGCATTCATTGCAGAATGTTCGAATGGTCTCTGTGTCACTGTGGCGTACATCTAGGCTAAAGGTGACCTCGCGTGCAATGACGTTACCAACATTGGGTTTGGCATCCAAACGTCCAACCGTAGCTACTAACCCGTCTTCACTTGCATTGGCTCGATGCATCAGTATCCGAATCAACTCAGCAGCAGTAAACATGGCATCCTGCCGCCACTTCATCGGGGTTGTGCCCGCATGATTGCTCTCGCCATGGACTGTAATATCGTAGCGGCGTTGCCCAACGATATGGCTGACAACACCGATTGATTTCTTCTCGCGTTCCAATACCTGGCCTTGCTCGATATGCAATTCGATAAAACATTCGAGGTCACTGCGCTGGGGCTGTGGATGCTGCCCTAATCCGAACCCGGCATTGTACATCGCCTGTTCAAACAGCATACCACTCGCATCTTTTAAATGTTGAATAGCCTCGCGATTCTTCGTGCCAGTAATATTACCTGAACCCCAATAGGTCATCGGGAAGCGGCTTCCCTCTTCTTCACAGAGTGAGACAATCTCAATGGGTTTGAGCGGCTGACCGTATTGCTCTAATAAATGTTCCACGGCAATTAGCGCAGCAACGATTCCGTAGGCTCCGTCGTATTTTCCGCCCCCTATAACTGTATCAACATGAGATCCAGTCAGTACAACCCGAGCCTGAGGGTCGCGTCCAGCTGCATGCCCGAACAAGTTACCAACGTCGTCGTAGTACACCCGTAGCCCGAGGTCGTTCATTTTGGCTTCAATGGCTCGTTGTGCCGCGATCCAAGCTGGGTCATAGAGTAGCCGGCTTACGCCATTCCGTTCGTCTTTGCCGTGCGAAGCCAGCCATTCAATCATGTTTTCGACCTGCTCGGATAAGGCAGACGGCTTCGGTTGTTTGATTATCAATGCAATCTCCCCCATTCCGGCAGCATAAGCTTTCCAACCGGTGTTATATTAATTGACTTGGCATTGCGATTAATTAATCGTAGAATAAAACAAAAGGGAAATCATTCACGAAAATGTAGAAGAATAACAGGATTCATTGGACATGTTAACCAAAGGGGCGCAAGAACGATGAAAATGAATGAGCTACTGAAGCTGCCGGTGTTTGACGGAACAATCATTGTCGCAGGAGCAACGGGTTTGAACAGGGAAGTTCATACAGTCAACATGATGGATGCCCCGGATATCATTCCATACCTGAGAAAGAATGAATTACTCATTACGACGGCTTTTCACTTTAAGGACGATCTGCCGGCTCTGCTTGAACTAATCTCGGAGATGAGTCGCCAAGACTGTACTGGGCTCGGTATCAAAAGCAAACGTTACCTCGGGAATATCCCTGAATCCGCAATTCAGCTAGCTAACGAGTTGGATCTGCCTCTGATGGAGTTGCCTGTCGATCCTTCACTTGGCGATATTGTTAACAAATCGCTAAGTCATATCCTCGATGTACAAACTACTGAACTGCATAATGCCATACAGACCCATCGACAGTTCACTCAGCAGATCATGAGCGGTCAGGGCATCCCGAAGCTGCTGGATCAGTTATCATCTTTGCTTCGCTTGCCGGTACTTCTTCTCGGCCCTTACCTTCAGCCCATCTATGGTCGATTCTCCGCGACCACCGCAGCGCATATTGAAGCATTGTTGTCTGGCGGAGGGCATTTTCATGTGGCACCATCTGTTTTCTCGGCGTTCTCTCTATTAAGTGAGAAACGTGAAACGCTGACATTGTTTCCAGTGTATACCCACAGACAATTACATTTCCTGTGTATAGAAGGCTTGGTTACGCCGTCTGAACGTTCGAATATTTTGACTATAGAACAGGCAACTAACGTGATTGCGTTTGAATTAATGAAGGATAATGCGCTCAAGCAGAATCGCCGCCGCATCCAGAACGAATTTTTTGCTAATTTTATCGGTGGCGCATTCTCCAGTAGTGAGGAGATCGCGAGTCGGGGACGTGAATTTGGACTGTCCAGCGATCAGCGATATCTTTGTGCAGTTGGCAAATTCGATGGTACGGATAGAACCATCTCATTCATGCAATATAAGGCTGAGCAGGATCGGATTGCCGAACATCTTGAAGGGGAATTGACCCATTTTCGATATCCATTACATTTGTTCACTCACGACCGCGCCTACGTGCTGTTAATGCCGCTGGTTGAGGAGTGGAAAACGGTTAAACCATTGTTTGTCGCACTACTAGAGCGTCTTCAGGGCAAGATTGCTGTCCATTACGAATCAGAGCTATCGTTTGGCTTCAGTAGCTATGCTCAGCCGCTCGCCCAGATCCCCGTTTCTTACAAAGAGGCCAATGAAGCTCTGTACTTCGGTGGCATAGCGGGCAAAACGCGCTTTATCGAGATGTATCAGCCGAAGGAAGTTCCTGAAATTTTACGTATGATCCCTTATGAGCACCTCCACAAATTCTATGCGGATACGATGCAAGGATTCGAGGACGAGACCATTAAGGATCATCATATGCTGCTCCATACGTTATCAGTTTATCTTGAAACGCATTGTCATCTGGCTGAAACAGCGAAACGACTTTACATCCATCGCAACACAGTGATATATCGGTTAGAGAAATGCGAGGAGATTATCGGTCGCAGTCTGAAAGATCCAGAAGAAACGTTGCGTCTACGTATGGCGTTCCGAATCAAAGCGCTATTGCCAAAGGAAGGGTTGGCAGAGGGATGAAGAGGGACAAGGTGACAGTGATTTTTTCGTGTGTTATCAGATCAAGCGATTGAATGAATACTTCGTATTATGAGGGGAGAACATAGCGGCTTTAAAGGATGATCCTGTAAGAGCTATGTTTTCCTCGTATCCTCTCAAAAAGCACAATTACATTCTTTGTACGTCATACCTTGCATAACCGCTAGTCTCGTTTAGGCAAAGGAAGCCATTTCAATACGTCTTGAATCTTCGCATCCCAATAACCCCATTCATGTGCACCTGCTTCTTCCTCGTATGTCAGCTTGAAGTCCGTCTGTTCGCAGGCCTTTCTGAAGGACTGGTTATCTTCATAAAGGAAGTCTTCCGTTCCACAGCACTGATACAGTAACGGTCTTGCGTCTGGACTTTGCTTGCTCTTTTGCAACAAATGAAGCAGATCATTCTCTGACCCCGCTATTTGTGATCCGAAAATTCGTTTCATTTCAGCCTGCTGCAATGCAGATCCTTCAGTGTTGTTCAGGTGAGCAACCATATCGAGTGCACCGGATAAGCTAGCTGCCGCCGCATATTGCTCTGGTTTACGAAGCGCTAGCTTGAACGCACCGTAGCCACCCATTGATAGGCCAGCAACGAAGTTATCTTCACGTTGGTGGGATAGAGGGAAGAACGAGCGGGCGAGTGTTGGCAGTTCTTCACTAATAAATGTCCAGTAACGTCCACCCTCGGCCATATCCGTGTAGAAACTGCGGTGAACCTGTGGCATAACAACAGCAATACCGAGATCAGCAACGTACCGTTCAATCGATGTTCTGCGCAGCCAGATGGAATCATCGTCCGAAAGACCATGCAACAAGTAGAGTGTAGGATGTAATCCTGTCCCAGTTACATTTTGCATCCCGATTTGAGTATGCGTTTGTTGTGGCAAAATAACATGCATACTCGTGCTTAATCCAAGTGTGTCTGAATAAAAATCACATTTAATAAGTGCCATCTAATAAAGTAACCCCTTTCATAAGTCCGATATGTAACCTTTACATCTCCCGTTTGGAAGCCTAGGGATATGAATTCTTCATGAAGCGTAGTATCTATTACACAGGTTATACCCAAAGCTCCCCTGATGCAATGACGAGATTAATATACGGTTGAGAATGATCCTCTTCACAACGTAACAATGTTATGTTACACTGTTTTCATTGACAAGGGGGTTCAACGATGACGGATGATTTGATCTCCAAAAAAGAATTATTAGACCTGACGGGCATTTCATATGGGCAGTTATATCGCTGGAAACGTAAAAATCTCATTCCGGAGGAATGGTTCATTCGGAAGTCTTCTTATACAGGACAGGAGACCTTTTTTCCGAAACAGCAGATTTTGCCACGAATCGATAAGATTATCCACATGAAGGACGGCTTATCGCTGGATGAGCTGGCGGATGTGTTCTCGCCATCATTAGGCGAAGTAGAGATGTCTGTCCAGCAACTAATAGATCGAAACATTGTTTCATTAGCATCTCTTGAATTGTTGACAGAAGCAGGTCGGGAGCAACCATTGTACGGTCTGGAGCAGATCATGATGCTTTATGTACTTGAGAAGCTATTAATGAGTGGAGATATCACAAGACAGGAAGGTTCGTTATTGATCGAAGTGATGTCAGATCATTATTACCGTTTCAGAGACAGAGCGAGTGAATTGTTGCTTATTCGCAAAATGGGTGTACCGACGTTTATGCTGGTTGGCGCAGGAGCGGAGCTTTATTTTGATCAGGGTGTAAAAGTGGTATTGAGAATTACGCTGGCAACGTTCATGGAAGAACTCAAACTTAAATTAGGGAATGTCTGAAAAGGGGGAGAAATGAATGGAAGAGCGTCACTTGAGAAATGACTTGAATGTAACGGGGTCTCGCAAAACGACAGGTGGGCACTATAACCGAGTGAATATTGATGGCATGGCCAAATTGGACGGAGACTTGGATTGTACTTCGCTCAATGTAAATGGAACACTGAAAATCTATGGTGCGTTGTACACCCAGAGTGTAACCGTAAATGGTATGGCTAAAGTGGAAGGCGAGCTGCAAACGAGCTCACTGGATGTAAATGGAACACTGGGCGTCCATGGCCCGGCACGCGCTGAGACTACAACGGTCAATGGGATGTGTACAATTAACGGCCCGCTGGTTAGTTCTCGTGTCCGTGTGGATGGCATGACAACCATTAATGGAGCTTTGGCTACGCCGGAGTTAACGGTGAACGGAAAATGCAACGTACGCGGCAGAGTGGACAGTGAGCGCATCGATATCGGCGGGATGGCTACGATTGATGGAGATGTGCAGGGCGAGACGATTAGTGTTCAAGGTAACCTGAAGGTAGGAGGGCTACTGAACGCAGACACCGTGGAGATTCGTCTATATACGTCTTCTTCGGCTAGGGAAGTTGGCGGTGAACGAATTGATATTCGGCGTAGAGAGCGCAGTGGATTATGGAAAGCACTTGGCTTGGGCGGGGCTCCTTCTTTTCGAGCAGAATTGATTGAGGGAGATGAGATCATGCTTGAAGATACAGAAGCCGATACCGTTCGAGGTACACGAGTTCATATTGGACGTGGCTGTAACATTAGGCTGGTCGAGTATTCGGGTGACTTGTCGGTAGATCCGGAAGCGAGAATAGGCCGCGTTGAACAAATCTGATGCGAAAACTGATGTGGATTGCTCGTTCACGATATATTGTTTTGGCGTAAAGCAATCGGTCCTTGGACTGATTAATGATTGCAACATTTCGGATATACTAATGCAGTCATATGAATAGATCGTGAATGGAGAGATTAAGAACGATGGCTGCAAGTAAAAACAAAATTGGATTTGTGCTGGCAGGGCTGCTGCTTAGCATACTCATGGCTTCAATGGATAACACCATTGTGGCTACGGCGATGGGCGATATCGTCGGCAAACTCGGAGGACTCGACAAGTTCGTTTGGGTAACCTCTGCATACATGGTTGCGGAGATGGCGGGAATGCCGATCTTCGGTAAACTGTCGGATATGTACGGACGGAAGAAGTTTTTTGTATTTGGTATCATTGTATTTATGCTCGGTTCGGCACTGTGCGGAACAGCGACATCTATCGTGGAATTAACGATGTATAGAGCCATTCAGGGAATTGGTGCGGGCGCACTGGTACCCATTGCATTTACGATTATGTTTGACGTTGTTGCGCCAGAGGCACGTGGCAAGCTGGGTGGATTGTTTGGTGCGGTATTTGGTCTATCCAGCGTATTTGGCCCGTTGCTTGGGGCTTACATTACAGAGTATGCGACGTGGGAGTGGGTTTTCTATATTAACCTGCCACTCGGTCTAATTGCGTTTCTGTTTATCACCATCTGTTATAAGGAATCACACCAGCATCAATCCCAGCAGATTGACTGGTTAGGTGCTGTAACACTGATTGGTGCCGTTGTCTGCCTCATCTTCGGTTTAGAATTGGGTGGTAAGACGTATGCGTGGGATTCGGCTCAGATTATTGGTTTGTTTGCCGGATTTGTCGTGCTGGCTCTATTGTTCCTGTTTGCAGAGACGAGAGCCAAGGAACCGATTATTTCCTTTGGTATGTTCCGCAATCGAGTGTATTGGTCCAGCAACGTGATCGCAATGTTCAGTGGAGCGGCGTTTATTACAGCTTCAGTGTACATACCGATTTTCATTCAAGGTGTTTTGGGCGGCAAAGCGACCAACTCAGGTCTGGTTTTACTGCCAATGATGCTTGGTTCGGTCGTAACGGCTTCCCTGGGCGGGGTATTAATGACCAAAATCAAGTACCGCAATATTATGATTCCCACACTGGCTCTGCTCGTGCTTGGGCTTGGATTGCTTACAACGCTGGATGAGGGATCATCACTCTGGACGATTCGCATCTTCATGGTTATGGTCGGGCTTGGCGTTGGCGCATCGTTCTCGGTGCTTAGCAATGCGGCGATGAATGCATTTGAACCACGGAGACGCGGAGCAGCTAGTTCTACGCTTAACTTTTTGCGATCTCTCGGGATGACGATGGGGATCACGATCTTTGGGATCGTCCAGAGCCAAGTGTTTACACGTAAAATGACTGAGGCGCTCGGGTCAGCAGCAGAGGCTGGTGGAGCGGGTGCATCTGGTGGGGGCATACCAGAGGGACTGAATTTGACAGATCCACATGCGCTGTTGTCGCCGGAATTAAGACAGGGTATTCCACCACAGATTCTGGAGGCCATTACACATGCGTTGTCTTCTTCCATTGTGCAGTTGTTTGCCTGGGCTGCCATTCCGGCTGCACTGGCTCTAATCGCTTCCTTCTTCATGGGCAATGAGAAGATGGTCATAGGCGAAGAGCAAGGCGAATATACAGGCGGTCATTAACTTCTTGCTGCATTAATACAGGAAAGACACACTTCACACGTTAACCGAAAGGTAGACGAGAGGTGTGTCTTTTTTTTCTATAGAAGCTTTGACAATAAGCTGGATTAATTAAGGTTGTTTGGTATCGGAGATCCCATCCTCAACAATGGAAGGCTCTTGTTCATCAGGTATACTGCTGTTTCCCGGGCGTGCAATTAGGCGATTCTGTGCTTTGTACGTATCTCGTGAAATGGTTTTGGATTCGACGACTTTCCCATCGACCCGCTTCGTCCGTACAGTCTCGACAATATATCCAGGCTGTCCGTTTTGCAGCACCTGCTCTGCTCCATCGGGGAGAACGTTGCTGGATACGTATTTTACGGGAACACTTAACGTTTCAATCGTGCGAGATTCAAGGGCATAGCTGACATTCTCCGGAAATGTACCAAAAAACTTCACGACTAACCGATGGTTGTTGACCTCGGCATGAATAAGTAATGATTTTTCAGTGTTATTTTTGAAACGGAAATTAATGGCTCCAGAAGCAAAGGTGGCGTCTAAACCTTTCGGTAGATATTTCACCGGTAGGGAGTGATTGCGACGCTCAACGATATCAAGACCTGTGAGCAGGGCTGCATTGTATATCGTACTGGATACCTGGCAGATGCCCCCGCCAATTCCGGGTGTCAGTCGTCCGTTCACAATGACCGGCGCTTCGCGGAAGCCGAATTCTTTCTCGGCCTTTTGAACAATTTTCTCATAATCAAACATGGCACCTGGCTTCAGAATCATGCCGTCAATGGCTTCGGCTGCTGCGCTCACATTATGTACCCGACCCTCACTGCTATTGCCGAGCCCTGTCGAGAACTGAATGATTTTCCGTTCAATGCCCTCTGAGCGCAGGGAGTCCACCGTAACATCAGGTTTCAACGTATACAGTGGGAGCTGAATGCGGATCGAATCAGGTTTACCCTCCAAGTCTATTACACCGAAATCATGAGGTAGCTTGACCTGTAATTGACGGATTAGTTCATCCCAAGCGATGCGGCGTACACCTTTCTCCGGGATGTATTGAATCTTGTCGCTAGGCGTGATCCTGCGAACAGCATTGGAAGGAGAACCGAAGGTTTCTTTTTCCCACGCAGGGCTCAGTTGAGCTTTTAATGATGTCGCATCATACGTCAGTTCCACAGGCCAATCTTCAGCCAGATGATAACGCGCATAGGCACGTTCCCATAAGTTTCCCTCCTCCAGTTGCTTCATGGCAAGTCGGAAGCCGTCTGCATCGTAATGTGCGCCTGTTTGCTCGGCTGTAAAGGGTAGTGTTCTCGCTAAGGGTTCGTCCAGTTCCAAAATGACAGGCCACTCTTCCAACGTTTGTAATCGCTCATCCAGTTCAAGCATGACCTGCGCTCGATTCATTCCTCCGATTTGCCATCCGCCTACCTGCACCTTCTGGGGTATCGACGGTTGGTTCACATACATATAGATCATTCCATAGGACGCGGAACCGAACAAGAGGATTGAGAACATTGCAATGACTGCCACGTGTATTTTTTTCATAACCGTACGCTCCTTTTTACTTCTGTTGTTCCGCACTTTGTAACACTTTCTATATATATGATCCAATGTAGGAAAACTTTCGGGTACTCAATAGGTAACAAATTTGTTACAATAAACTTCATATGAATCCATGCTTCACCATCAAAAAAGGTCGAACTGGACTTCTCCTGATGAAATTCAGGTCTTTTTAAAGGAAATGCCGGGATTGTGTCGAAATGATAATGGCTAACTATGCGAGCAGGAAGTGATGATGTGATAGAAATGCAGGACGTGTGGAAGACCTACGCCAATGGGACCCACGCTTTACAAGGGGTGTCGGTGAAGATCGACCGCAATGAATTTGTCTATATCGTCGGTCCGTCTGGCGCAGGCAAATCGACATTTATGAAATTGATGTACAGAGAAGAAGTACCGACAAAAGGACAAATATCCATTAACGGATTTAATATCGGTAAGCTGAAACCAAGGAAAATTCCTTATGTACGCCGTAATATCGGTGTTGTATTCCAGGACTTCCGACTGCTGCCTAAGATGACGGCGTTCGAGAATGTTGCTTTTGCTATGGAAGTTATTGAAGCACCGAAGCGTCATATCAAGAAACGAGTGATGGAAGTGCTTGATCTGGTGGGACTGCGTGGTAAGGCCAATCGTGAGCCTTCGCAGCTCTCAGGTGGGGAACAGCAGCGTATTGCCATCGCCCGGGCGATTGTGAACAATCCGTCGGTTATTATCGCGGACGAGCCTACAGGTAACCTTGATCCAGAGACGTCATGGGGAATTATGCAACTGCTGGATGAGATCAACTTCCGGGGAACCACAATCGTCATGGCAACTCACAACAAAGACATCGTAAATACGATGCGTAAACGGGTTATTGCCATTGAACGTGGACAGATCGTACGGGATCAGATGAGAGGAGAATACGGTTATGAATTTTAGTACTCTCTTGCGCCACTTCCGGGAGGGATTCAAAAACGTATTCCGCAACGGCTGGATGTCTCTGGCCTCCATCATGTCCATCATCGTATCCCTGCTTATACTTGGTGTGTTTATGCTATTGGTATTGAATGTGAATTCTATGGCAAACCAAGTGGACAGTCAGGTGGAGATCAGCACGTTTCTTGAACTGAATGTGGACGAGCAGTTACGAAACACACTCGAACAAGAGATCAGCGCCATGCCTGAAGTAAGTGAAATTCGCTTTGTCTCCAAGGAAGAGGGACTGAAAGAGTTCCGCGAGCGTCTCGGAGACAGCGCAGATAATGTACTTAGCGGTTTCGATGTGGATAACAATCCACTGCCGGAGACCATTGAAGTTGAGGTCATTGAACCGGAAACCGTTACTTTTGTAGCGCAAAAAATCGAAGCATTGAACGAGAAACACCCGGAGAAGCCGATCATGAAAGTGAATTACGGCAAGGAAACGGTGGAGGTATTGTTCAAATTTACGAAGCTGGTTCGGAACATTGGATTTATCTTCGTTGGGGGACTGGGTCTGATGTCCATGTTCCTGATCTCGAATACGATTCGCGTAACGATTCTTGCCCGTCGCCGAGAGATCGGCATTATGAAGCTGGTTGGGGCAACCAATACGTTCATTCGTTGGCCATTCTTCATTGAAGGTGCGCTAATAGGACTAATTGGTTCAGCGGTCACAGTAGCCGTACTTTTCTTTGGATACAGTCGTCTTATGGCGACCATTGGTCAGGATGTATTTATGCAGATGCTTAACCTTGTTCCACTTGGAGATATCTGGGTGCTCTTCGCAACCTTATTGATCGGGCTAGGGGTATTGGTAGGCATACTGGGCAGTACGCTGTCCATCCGTAAGTCCCTTAACGTTTAGACCTACGTATACCACGTACAATGTTGAACGTTCGCAAACTAGAATGGCATAGCAGGTTCACAAAATGAAGCTGTTTGACGATATGTAGGAGAGACCGAATTTCTTAAGATGAAAGAAAGCAGAGAACATGTTTGTTCACCGCCTGTGCAGGTTGCTTTCTTGTGAATTCATAGGATGGGAGATCGACATTTTGAAAAAAACCGCTTCGCTGCTAGCTTTTACATTGTTAGCTAGCTTAACGTTTCAACCTTCGGACGGATATGCTAAGAGTAGCATTAGTGACATCGATCAGCAGATTCAACAACTAGAGAACAAGGCGGCTACAGCCAAACAAGAGCAGAAGAAGGCCGCCGCCAACAAAAAGGAAGCGCAGCATTACAAAAACAAAACCAATGCTTACCTGAAGGTTGTTATGGAGCAGATTAATGTCGTTAGTGATGAACTCGCAAACGTCTCATTACAGATAGAGAATACCGAAGAAGATCTACGTACAACGAAGAAGGATCTTCAAGCTGCAGAAGAACGAATCGTAGCCAGAGAGAAATTGCTGGAATCTCGTGTACGTCTGATGTATACCGACGGTGCTGTATCCTATCTGGACGTATTATTGTCTTCCACAAGCTTCTCTGACTTCTTAACCCGTGCAGACTCGCTGAAAACGATCGTGGATCAAGATCAGCATCTGCTGGATGAGCATAAGAAGGACAAGCAGCTCGTTGTAGACAAAAAGGCAGAGCTGGATCAGCAATATGCTGAAGCTAAGAGCCTGTATGCGCAGAAGAAACAGCGTAAATCGCAGTTGAATGAGAAAGAGCAAGAGAAGCAAGTGCTTTTGGCTTCCTATGATGCTAAAATTGAAGAGTCCGAGGAATTAACGCAAGAGCAGGAAGATGTGTTGATGCAGATTGCTAGCAAACGTTCGGCTCTCTTGCAAGAGAAAAATAAATTGCGTGAAGAGCAGGCCGCAGCAGCAGCTAAAGCCAAAGCAGAGGCCGCCGCTCGTGCAGCTGCCGCAGCCAAAGCAGCAGCCAAGAATCCGACTAGAGTTAGCATGGATAGTAGCAGTGAGGTTACGTATTCATCAGGTAACGGAATTTTCTCTAGACCGGTATCGGGAGGACGTATATCTTCCCCGTTTGGCCCTCGTACCCATCCAATTACGGGTGTAGTAGGTAAGATGCATAATGGTGTGGATTTTGCTGTTCCAGTAGGTACTTCTGTTCATGCAGCTTCTGGCGGTATCGTTATTATGGCTGAATGGTATAGTGGTTATGGTTATACCGTTATTGTGGATCACGGTGGTGGACTATGGACACTCTATGGTCACTTACGTGAAGGTGGATTCAAAGTGAGCAAGGGTGACACGGTGAGCAAAGGCGATGTCATTGCAGAGTCAGGAAATACAGGGAACTCGACAGGGCCTCACTTGCACTTTGAAGTACGAGATAATGGTACGGCAGTGAATCCGATGAACTATTTGTAATAACGTGACGCATTGACCGAATGGAATAAACATATTCCGTACAAGCTAGACATATACTAAGTTGGCATGTTCAGGAATTGGATTCGATGATCCATGGACTTAGGATGGTTCATAACTAAAGGCGGTGACAAACGGATGATGAAGAAAAGATCGGCGCTGCTGCTTGTCATTGGAGCCCTTCTCGGAGGAAGCTTACTTACATTGGTGTTAATGAGTTTTCCCGGCATGGCAAGTCCAACGACACCAGGTGAAGGCCTGTTAGCCAGTGTGACAGGTAATACGCAGCAGAAGAACGAGCTGAAGAAGATTGAAACCGCGATGGATTTGATCTCCAAAAACTATTATAAAGACGTGGATCGAACCAAACTGATCGATGGTGCGATCAACGGAATGATGGAATCGCTCGGAGATCCATACTCCAATTATATGGGGCAGGAAACAGCAGCTCAGTTTGAGGAATCCATAGAGGGTTCATTTACTGGAATTGGTGCAGAGGTTTCGTCTCAGGACGGAAATGTAGTTGTTGTATCTCCGATCAAAGGATCACCAGCAGAGAAAGCTGGGATACGGGCAAAAGATATCATCATGTCCGTCAATGGTGAAACGTTGCAAGGTTTGGAGCTGAATAAGGCCGTTAACAAAATCAGAGGGCCAAAAGGTAGTGAAGCGAAGGTACAGGTCAAACGTGCCGGATCTACCGAGCTGATTGAATTTGTTATTGTTCGAGACGATATTGATTTGGAGACGGTCTATGCCCACATGGAGGATAATGGGGTAGGGGTTATTACCATTACTCAATTCTCATTAAATACGGGTGAACGCTTCAAGGAAGAGTTAGCTAAGCTTGAGAAGCAGAACATGAAGGGTCTGATCATTGATGTGCGTAATGATCCAGGCGGTGTGCTGCAAGTCGTGATTGAGATTGCCGAGCAGTTTGTTCCAAAAGGTAAAGTCATCGTTCAGGTTGAAGACAAGAACGGTAAGAAGGAACAAAGTAAGTCCAATGGTTCCGGTAAATCTTATCCAATCTCTGTCCTGATGAACAAAGGTAGTGCGAGTGCGTCAGAGATCTTGGCTGGAGCATTGCAACAATCTGCAGGCGCAACCTTGATCGGCGAGAACTCCTTCGGTAAAGGTACCGTACAGACGAGTTATGATAAGCAAATGGGTGACGGCAGCTTGCTGAAAATCACCATTGCAAAATGGCTCACGCCGAATGGAGATTGGATCCATGAGAAAGGTATTAAGCCAGATATTGCGGTGAATCAACCGGATTACTTCTCGGTAGCACCGATCAATAAAGAGAAGTTACCGCTCAAATATGACAGCAATAGCACGGATGTGAAAAGTGCGCAGACGATGCTGAGAGGACTTGATTTCAAGCCAGATCGTGTGGATGGATACTATGACCAGAAGACACAAGAAGCGGTCAAAGCATTCCAGAAACAAAAAGGCATTCAAGCAACAGGCGAGATTGATGAGAAAACCGCAGAATCTCTAGAAGCGGCTCTGATTGAACGCATTGCCAATCCTCAATATGATGCACAGCTGAAGCGCGCGATCGAAAATGTCTCGAAGGATATTTCGGCTGCTGTGTCGAAGCCATAAAGAAGGCTGATTTTCAGCCTTCTTTTTTTCTGAACCGGCTGAAGGAGAGGAGTGACCGTCCACAATGGAATGGGCTTGGCCATGGTTAACTACATTAGGGGAAGCATTGTTGCAGTTGTTTATTCAGCCGTTTTATTATATTGCGGTAATCCTGATTGCACTCGTCTATCATCGGCAATTGCTACAGGAGCGTAAATTGTTCCACGTTCGCCTACAAAGTTCAATAACCCAGACGATTCGAACTGTGCTGGGAGGAATTCTACTAGGTATCATTGTCTCAATCATTTCGTTGTTCCTTGGAGCGCACCTTACTCTAAGCAGTGTAGTGTGCATATGGGTGGCTACTGTGTTCTTGGCATTGTTCCGGATTCGGTACTTATGCTTCGCATACGCGGCTGGATTGCTCGGTGTCGTACAGTTTGGACTGAACCTAGCTTCTGACTGGCAACCTACAGGATGGCTGGGCAGTTCTACCGAGGCGATTAGAGCCTTAGATATGCCTGCACTTCTTGTGCTAGCCGCGATTCTACACCTCGGGGAAGCAATGTTGTTACGGATGCAAGGCGTTTCTATGGCATCACCACTACTCTTCGAAGGGAAACGAGGCAAACTGGTTGGTGGTTATCAGTTACTGCATTTCTGGCCTATTCCGTTGTTAATCCTTGTACCAGTGACGGGGAGTGGTGCAGAGCTTGCATGGAATCCGCTCATGAACGCAGGAAATGGATACATGCTAGCGGCACTACCGATCATGCTGGGATTCGGTGAAGTGACCCAAAGCATGTTGCCGGGACAGAAAGTGCAGATCTCTGCCAAAAGGCTACTGATTTACGGGACAAGCCTCTTAGGATTAAGTCTTCTAGCTGCATGGTGGTCACCATTCATGGTCGTTGCTGCTTTGGCTGCATTTATTGGACATGAATTGTTGGTATGGTATAGCAGTTTTGAAGAACAGCGTCGCAGTCCAGTGTTCGTACATCCTGAACATGGCCTGAAAGTGCTAGGTGTTATTCCAGAGAGTCCAGCGGCTGAACTAGGTATTGAAGCGGGGGAGACACTCTACAAGGTGAATGGCGTAATGGTTCATTCGCCTGAGGAGTTGCATCGTGCTTTGCGTATGAACTCAGCCTTCTGTAAGCTTGAGGTTCGCAATCATCAAGGAGAGAGCAAGTTCATGCAACGTGCCATCTATGAAGGCGAGCATCATCAGCTTGGAATTATTATGGCTCCAGATAACCATGGAGCCTGGGCAGTTCAACTCCGTCCGCATTCGCTGTTCCATATTGTTAGCCTTAAGATTTTCGCTCGTCGAAAAGGGCAGCGCAGCGAAGAGGCACCACTCGCTCTGCCTGCTCCTACGACAGGGGATTCCGGTTCTGTAGAGATATAATGCAAATAAAGGGTATTTCCACAACCTGTCTGATGTGGAGATACCCTTTTTGATTTTGTTCTGGTTCCATAAATCCATCTTCTCTGTTACTGAAAACCATACTTGTTGAGTGGACTTCGTTTGATTCCGCTTATCTCTTCTTTTATTTTTTCAATATGTAGATAGCGATCTGAGTCCGATCCCGTAGACTAAGCTTGCCAAGAATATCTGTCACATAGTTTTTGACGGTTCCTTCGCTTAGAAACAGCTTAGCTGCAATTTCTTTGTTGGACAGACCCTCCGAGATGGCTTGCGCCACAGACAATTCCATTCGTGTTAGTCCAGAGGACTTCAATGGATCATGTGCAGAAGGAGTAGGTGTGGGGCGAAGCAGCCCGGCGAGTTTGCTTGCAATATCGGGATGAATTAACATGTCCCCGCGATGAACGGTCTTAATTCCTTGAATAATCCGATCAGGCGGAACATTTTTGAGCAAATAACCACTTGCCCCGTTTTGCAGAGCTTGAATGATATATTCATCATCATCGAACGTTGTCAGCATTAAAATACGGATGTCTGGGTAACGCGTTTTAATAACCTTCGTACCTTCCACCCCGTCACATTCTGGCATGCGAATATCCATAAGGATAACGTCTGCATCTGCCCCTGAATCCAGTAAAGCGAGTGCCTCATGCCCGTTTCCCGCTGTTCCTGTCACTGTGATCGAAGGATCGAGTCCAATAAGTACCTTGAGGCTTTCGCGAATGAAGGGATCATCGTCAACCAGAATAAGCCGAATGTACGAAGAATGTGTTGGGTCAGAATGAGATGCTGGATTATTTTCGTTGGGTTCAATCATGGGAACATTCACTTCCTTTTCAGATCATATCAGCTTGGCGCGGCAGAGGAAGGCGCGTAATGACGGTGTAAGGATAGGCGGACTGAATCTGCAATTCGCCGCCAACCAGTTGTGTGCGCAGACGCATACTTTCATGTCCCATCCCTAGTCCAGCAGTCGTTGCTGCCTGTGTTGACTGTGTTTGTGTTGATTGATTCGTATTGTGACCGGTATTGTGTTTGTCGGCTTCATCTGTAAACGCCGTGGATACTCCGTTAATAGGTTCTGCATTGATCTGACCGTCGTTGCTAACAGTCAATTGAATTTCATTTTCCCCAAATTGCAGTTCGACCCGAATACTCTTGGCATTCCCATGTCGCAGCGCGTTGGTTACAGCCTCTTTGGCATTTTTATATAAAACGATCTGTATGCTGGGATACAGGACATGTGCATTCCCGAGTTCCCGGTAATTTGTCTTCACGCCTGTCTCACGGCCGACCTCTTCCAGTAAACGATCCAACGCATAGGTATCCGCTCGATAGGATTCAGGCTTCAGCTTATGAAGCGTTGTGCGCATATCATCCATACTTGCTGCGAGTTGATCCCGAATTTGTTTAACCATCTCGGTACCTTGTTCTGAATCCACCGGGAGGGTCAGGAGCGCAGCTTCGGACATCATCTTGGTACGAATTAAGCGGTGTCCGATATCATCGTGGAGCTGTCGTGAAATACGCGTGCGTTCTTCGGCTTGAGCGGCATCCTCCAGTTGCTTCGTGAAGTGTACCATCTGTGCACGCGCATCCTGAAGCTCATAATGTTTATTGCGAAGCTCGTCATAGACTTGTTCTAGCTGTCCACGGCTACTTGCAGTCCTTGAGCCTTGCCAGGAGATCACTGCAACGGTAACCAACAGCAGATTGCCGATAACCCATCCTGTAGTTTCTGGAGAGAGTGGGGAGTCCGCATTCGTTTGAAATGAGAACAGAAGAGGGGACGAGCTTATAGACGTTGTGTAGTAATTATGTAATGCGATATTGCTGGCGATGAGCTGTGCCCCAAGTATTAACCACCGCCGTACCCCATCCAGTCGATAAATATATACATAGAGCATGGATATGGAAAGGAACAGCATAAATGGACCGTATTGAGTAATGAGCCAGCAGTTCCATAGGACTTCAATGATCAGGAGCAATAGCCTCGGTAGATCCGCACGAGTGAAGTCTTTCCCCACAGCGATCCCAATAGCAATAAGAATGTGAAACGTATAGATTCCATCTTGTTCTTGCGGTAGTGCGAGGATGTACAAGAGCGCTGGAACTAGAATAAGACCGTATTGAAGTGCTCGTATCGGCATATGGAGTGACATCCTTTAATTTTCAGATAAGAGTTGCAATAGAGAGAAAACTTTTACGTGTTTTTTTGATCAGTAACTATCTGGTAATCCGTCCCTAATTATATCATACGCACCTTCTAGATCAGGAGATGACTTAAGTCACCTTCGATGTATGACTTTTCGTACCTTCGCATCAGGCAACAATTCGATACAATACAGTTATAACTCTGGATTAAGGAAGCTAGCACGGGAGAGGGAGTGTGGGGGATATGGTAATGCTTGAAGTGGATCAGGTCGTCAAACGTTACGGCAACAAGCTGTCGGTGGATCATCTGAATCTGAGCGTGAATAAAGGTGAAATTTTTGGATTATTAGGTCCAAATGGTGCAGGGAAAAGCACAACCATCAGTATGATTGCTGGGCTACTAAAAATGGATCAGGGCGAAATTCGCCTGGATGGCATCTCGGTTAAGGAACGCCCACTTGATGTGAAGCGCAAGATCGGTTTGGTACCACAGGATCTGGCATTGTACGAAACGATGACCGCGGCGGATAATGTTACCTTTTTTGCTAGATTGTATGGATTACGCGGCAAGTTACTGAAGGAGAGGGTACAGGAGTCGCTTGAATTTGTAGGTTTGCAGGACAAAGCCAAAGAAGTACCCTCCACTTTCTCAGGTGGGATGAAACGGAGATTGAACATTGCATGTGCCATTATGCATCGGCCGGATCTCATTATTATGGATGAACCAACGGTCGGCATAGATCCGCAATCACGTAATCATATTTTGGAGTCAGTGCGAACACTTAACAATATGGGGTCAACCATTATCTATACAAGTCATTACATGGAAGAAGTGGCTGCGATCAGTCACCGGGTGGCCATTATGGATCAAGGACATATCATCGCTTGTGGTACCGAGAAGGAATTGAGGGAGCGCGTAGCATCAACGGAAAAAATTGTACTCACTACCTCTGCCATTAATCCTGGAGCCATTGAAGAGATGAAACTTCATCCTCGCGTGAAGAATGTGGAGGTTGTTGAGGATACGATCACCATTACAGTGCCTTCGGCACAGCAGGATATGCAGGATATGCTTTTTATCTGTAACAAACATGAGTTAGCTATTCAGTCCCTTCAAGTCGAAGAGCCTGATCTGGAAACATTGTTCCTTAATCTGACTGGACGTACGCTTCGAGACTAAGGAGGGTTTCAGATGAACATGTGGCATATATGTGCTTTTGAACTTAGGCGTATTCTGAAAATACGAACCGTGTTATTGAATCTATTTATACTCCCATTACTCCTGATCTTTATATTAGGTACAGCCCTTTCAGGAACGATTGGATCGGCTGAAGATGCTGTCATTAAACCAGTTCGAGTGGGCATTATTCAATCTACAGAAGCAACGGAAGCTTCAGTGCTAGATCAAGCTCTGCAGACCTTCGTGACCTCACCAGCGGTATCAGACATGTTGAAGGTAAGCGATCTGACTTCAGAGGAAGATGCCATAAGTGCTCTCAGACAGGGTGAATTGGATTTTGCGGTAATCCTCCCTAGTGGTCTACAGGATCAGCTTGTGGCGGGTAAAGACGTAGAATTGCAGTGGATATTGGGCAAAGACAACACGCTTAATGTTGTAGGGCAGACTGTATTTACACGGTTCACAGATGAACTGAACAGACAAGTGGCCATTGCCAAAGTGCTTGGTCCAGAAGTGATCGCAGCTATGGCATCTGTGCCAGATACGGATCTGACAGAGCGTACCTATATCACCACAAGCAGTCCGGGTAAGGCAGGCAATTCTTACAGTGCATCACAATATTACGCGGCTTCCATGCTGGCTATGTTTATGCTCTACTCTGGCATGACAACGATTAATAGTTTGTTTTCGGAAAAGGACAAAAGAACGTTGACCCGGCTTCAGGCAGCTCCAATAGGAAATGGCATCATCTTTGCCGGGAAAATTGCTGGAAACAGTCTACTTGCCTTCATGCAAGCCATCATTATTATCGTGATGACCTATTGGTTGTACGGCGTGAATTGGGGGAGTCATCCTTGGTTGATTATCCTGATCTGTGTATTGATTACAATTGCTTCGATGACGATCGGTATTATCGTTGCACTTGTTAACAAAAATGCAACGTCAGCAAGTGGTATGATGCAAGCCATCATTATTGCAATGACGTTCATCAGCGGAGGTTTCACACCCATCGCCGTGGATTGGGTACATCGCATAAGTGAATTTACAGTCAACCACTGGGCGCTACAGAGCTTCTTGCGTATGATGCTGGATTCTTCTGTGAGCGAGATTATGCATAATATCATCATGCTTGGCGTCGTTTGCGCCGTTCTGCTTCTAGCCGCAGGTGTAATCTACAGAAAGGTAGGGTACCGCTATGAATAGTCTACATATCGCCTGGCTTATGATTAGACGAACGCTGGGACGTAAACGAGGGGTCATTACGTTTCTACTCCTACCTTGTTTGGTTGTGACGGGTACGGTATTTTTATTTGGCAATGAGCAGGCGAACCGAGCCATCATCCCATATGTCAATGAGGATCAAGGTGTAGCTGGTGCATGGATTATAGGCGAGCTGGGTCATAAAGAGGAGTACTTACTCAAGCCGATGGGCACAGAAGCAGAGGTGAAGGAAGCTATTGCTCGGCAAGAGGGAAGCACAGGTCTTGTTATTCCGCCGCAGTATACAGAGGATCTGGTGCAAGGGAAGCAAGTTCCATTGGAACTGATCGAAATGCGTGTGAGTGAAGAATCCTACACGTTTAGAGCTGCTGTGGACGGGATGACTGTAGGGTTGAATCAGTTGGCATCAGCCGTACACGCCGGAACAGGTGAAGTTTCGGATATGGCTTCAGATCAACAGACGAAGCAAGTGAAATTGGAACAACTACTACAGGAAACAGATAAATCCGCTATTACAGGTAGAGCTGTTGATCTACAAATCTATCCGAAGCCTGGTCTGAATAATGTGACTGGATTTACGATTATGTTTATGATGGGTCTATTGACAAGCGCTGTATCCGTTATTCTGGAAGATCGCAGACAGTTAACGATGGCGCGCGTATATACAGCTCCAGTACGATCTTATGAAATTGCAGTCGGCAATTTCCTGGGGAGTTTTATCATCGGTATCATTCAAATTGTTCTAGTATTAGGCATTAGTCGATGGGTGCTGCATTATGACGCTGGTCTTTCATTTGGTGTACACTTCCTCATTCTTGCTGCATTTATGTTAGTCTCTATGGGAATTGCGAGTACCGTTGCTGGATTGATCCGTGAGTCCAAAAATGCAAACATGTTAAATTCCCTTATCATCACACCAACGTGTATGATCGGAGGGTGCTTCTGGCCAATCTCAGTCATGCCTGAATATATGCAGAAGATCGCCAACTTTGTTCCACAAAAATGGACGATTCAAGCTGTGGAGACGATCTCCGCTGGTGGCTCGTTGTCTGATATCCAGCTCCCTCTACTGATTTTGTTTGGTATGGCGGCTATTCTACTTGCCGTAGGTTCAGTCATCTTACGCCCCAGCGAACGAGGGATGGATGCATAATAACGTTAAGTGTCGTAGAAACCGGATGCGGAAGAGAGCATTCGGATGAAATCGAACGTGTTCGAGAGTGATAACTAAGTTAAATGAGATAGCCATTATAAGATAGATTACATCTTAATCCATACGAAGAAGGCACGTTCAGTTTGAATGATTTCAACTTGAACGTGCCTTTTTATAATGCTTTGTGTAAGAATAATCGTCGTATTTAAGAAATAAATGATGCAATGAAGAAGGTTAAGGTTGTAATTGTCGTAGCACCGTAATCTCTACGCGGCGATTCTTCTGACGGCCAGCCTCGGTGGAGTTATCTCCAGTAGGGCGTGTGTCTGCATATCCAGCATATTGGAAGCCGTCGGGATCCAGCTTTTCTTGGTCTAGGAAAAATCGAAGGATGGATAAGGCACGTTCACCAGACAGCTGCCAATTATCTTTATAGGATGAACTGGCTCCAATCGGCACGTTATCGGTATGACCTTCGATGCTAACCACAGTGTTCAGGTTACGGAATAGACTTGCAAGTTTGCTAAGTATAGGTGCAGCATTATCTTTCAGTGCGGCCTGTCCTTGATCAAACAGAAATCGATCGCTTAGCGTAATAGAGATGCCTTGCGGTTTGTCCGCCACAAAAATCTGATCATTGAGACTGTTATCCTCGATATACTGTGTAATCGTATTGAATAGATTTTGCAGCTCTTCTTCCTGTGACCTGAATTGCTTCTCCCGCTCTGTGAGAGGCTGGTTATCACTATCGGTAGTATCCGGCTCCGGATCTGTATCCGTAGGATTCTGTTCTTCATTGTCGGGTGGAGTAGGTTTCGTAACCGTTTCGCCTACAATGCCACTACCACCTTCAAGTATGGAATTCGATTGGTTAAACGTATTTTGCAGCGATTGTGTCACAACATTATATTTACCGGAATCCGGATTACTCATCGCGTACATAATGACAAAGAATATCAGCAGAAGGGTGATGAGATCAGCATAAGTAATCATCCAACGATCCCGATGTTCACCAGGCTCACGTTTTGCGCGCCGATTACTGCGCCGACTCATCGAATCCCTCCTTTAGTACAGGTTGAGTGATCTCACGATGTGTTAATGTGAATGATTCTAGGCGTTTGCGGACAAGTTGAGGATTCTCCCCATTTTGGATAGCAAGTACACCTTCAAGTATCATTTCCATAAGCTGTATGTCTTCCGCACCACGGGATTTAATCTTGGAAGCGATGGGTAAAAAGATTAGATTGGCACTCGCTACACCATATAAAGTGGCTGTGAAGGCAACAGCGATGGCAGGGCCAAGCCCTGTCGGATCAGTTAGACTTCCTAGTACTTGGATTAGACCCATTACGGTACCGATAATCCCCATGGTCGGTGCATAACCACCAGCAGCTTCAAAAATTTTGGCATACCCATCATGTTTCTGTTCAACAGAATCAATCTCCATCTCCATGATCTGCCGAATGACATCTTGATCGGTACCGTCAACAACCATTTGAATGCCGTCTCTTAAAAATGGATGTGGGTGATCGGTTACTTTACGTTCTAAGGCGAGCACGCCTGAGCGGCGGGCGATGGTTGACATGTCCACCAGTTCGTCGACCCACTGGCTTGATTCGTTGTCTTTCCGTCCAAAGGCCATGCGCAGTGCAGCCGGAATTGTACGTAACCGGTTAGCCGGGAAGCTAGCAACGACGGCAGCGATTGTTCCACCAAATACAATTAATGCAGCTGTTTTTTGTAACAACCCAGAAACTTGGCCGCCTTCCCACAAAAAACCGCCGATGACTGCGGCAATCCCGGCAATGATGCCGATAAGTGTCGCAATATCCATAAATTAACCCACTCCTGTCTTCACTTCACGTTTGCATCACTTGAACGAACGAGGTATAATCTAACGGGAACAAATATTCCTATGCCTATAAGTTTTCCCATATAAAATTTCGGGGAACTTCGACAATATATAAGTGACTATTATTTTAGACGATAGGGTGAGATACGGCAATGAGCGATATTGTAATGAGTGACAAAACGTTCGAAATCGAGTCTGAGTTTTCTCCCCAAGGTGACCAGCCTGTAGCCATTGAACAATTGGTTCAGGGTGTTCGGGAAGGAAAGAGGTATCAGACACTACTGGGTGCAACCGGTACAGGTAAGACATTTACCATTGCACAGACCATTGCGAAGCTTCAACGTCCAACGCTGATTATTGCCCATAATAAAACGTTGGCAGCTCAGCTTGCGAGTGAATTCAAAGATTTCTTTCCTAATAATATGGTTGAGTACTTCGTCAGCTATTATGACTACTTCCAGCCGGAGGCGTATATTCCGTCCTCGGATACGTATATCGAGAAGGATTCCAGCATCAATGAAGAGATCGACAAACTGCGTCACGCAGCAACGAGTTCATTATTTGAACGTAGGGATGTTATCATTGTAGCCAGCGTGTCCTGCATTTATGGTTTGGGTTCGCCGTCTGCTTACTCCAGCATGTTATTGTCATTGCGGGTAGGTATGGAGAAACCGCGTAATCAGATTTTGTCCCGTTTGGTAGAAATACAGTATCAGCGGAACGATATTAACTTTGTAAGGGGTACGTTCCGTGTACGCGGTGATGTCATTGAGATTTTCCCAGCTTCTAAAGGTGAACATGCGATTCGGGTCGAGTTATTTGGTGATGAGATTGAGAAGATTACCGAGATTGATGTATTGACCGGAGAACTAGTAGGAGAACGTGAACATATTGCGATCTTCCCAGCATCTCACTTCGTAACCCAAGAAGAGACGATGCGGGTTGCATTGGTCAACATTGAACGTGAACTTGAAGAACGCCTTGAAGTGCTTCGCGAACAAGGGAAGTTGTTGGAAGCTCAGCGACTGGAACAACGTACACGTTATGATATTGAAATGATGAAGGAAGTAGGCTTCTGTTCAGGAATCGAGAACTATTCCGGACCACTGACCTTCCGTGAACGTGGAGATACGCCGTATACACTGATGGATTATTTTCCAGATGACATGTTGATCGTGGTGGATGAGTCTCACGTAACGTTGCCACAGATTCGCGCAATGTATAACGGTGACCAAGCGAGGAAAACGGTTCTGGTTGAACATGGATTCCGGCTTCCATCTGCGCTCGATAATCGTCCACTCAAATTCGATGAGTTTGAAGAGAAGATGAATCAGATTATCTACGTATCGGCTACGCCAGGTCCATATGAGATTGAGCATACCGATACGATGATACAGCAGATTATTCGTCCTACCGGTCTACTTGATCCAATTATCGAGCTGCGCCCAACGAAGGGACAGATTGATGATCTGATTGCAGAGATCAATGACCGCATTGCCAAAGACGAACGTGTGTTAATCACGACGTTGACGAAGAAGATGTCTGAGGATCTAACTGACTATCTGAAAGAGATCGGCATTAAAGTTCGATATCTTCACTCTGAGATCAAGACACTGGAGCGGATGGCGATTCTGCGTGATCTAAGGCTTGGTACGTTTCATGTCTTAATCGGGATCAACTTGCTGCGGGAAGGTTTGGATCTACCTGAGGTATCCTTGGTTGCGATCCTAGATGCGGATAAGGAAGGATTCCTTCGTTCCGAGCGTTCTCTGATTCAGACCATTGGACGTGCGGCGCGGAATAGTGATGGTCGAGTTATTCTTTATGGTGACAAAGTGACGGATTCTATGGATAAGGCAATCAAAGAGACGGAGCGCCGTCGTGAAATCCAGATGGCCTACAATGAGAAACACGGCATTACACCACAGACAA
This sequence comes from Paenibacillus sp. MER 99-2, assembly GCF_023714095.1. Classification (NCBI taxonomy): domain Bacteria; kingdom Bacillati; phylum Bacillota; class Bacilli; order Caryophanales; family Paenibacillaceae; genus Paenibacillus; species Paenibacillus sp. MER 99-2. The sequence goes on from NZ_JAMAUZ010000003.1 coordinate 823,143, forward strand.
TTCGCAAAAAGGTACGTGATGTGATTGAGGCAACGAAGGTTGCCGAATCGAAGAACGAATTCCTTACTGGCGCTGCAGAGAAAATGTCCAAGAAGGAACGTCAGTCGCTTATACAGCGCCTAGAAGTAGAGATGAAAGATGCAGCGAAAAACTTGCAGTTTGAGCGTGCTGCTGAGCTTCGTGACGCACTGTTGGAACTACGCGCAGAGTAGGCAATTGAACAATAACGCAACAATTACAGACATATTCGTAAAGAAGGATTTGCAACAAGAGAACGGCCTATGGGCCGTTCTCTTGTTCAGTAAGGAAAATAGTATAGATTGCCGATAAATAGACATGTTGGAATGTTCTCTTCACGGCTATACTAGTAGAAAAGTTGAATTTGGTTAAAAGGTTTATAGGAAAGCATATGGAAATCATGCGTCCCGATTGTAGAGGGGGAGCCGAGCCGAAGGCAATGGCGACCTACCGTGAACAAGGCAAAGCCGCGAGCGTCCCCTCGCAGTAGAGCGACTGCACTAGATTCCGGCAATAGGTTGGAATCTAGTGCAGAATTGCGGGCGCACGATATACCTTCACATAGCAAGACCCGACCCACCGCCAATGCACCGCTTGTTTCGGGTGTCCATAGGGCTGAGCCCTATGGGGTCCTCCCTAGGAAGGAAGGGAGGGTTTGGGAGGGTTCGCAACACGATATTGATTTTTGAAAGGGTGGATACACATTGGCTAGCGAGAATATTGTCATCAAAGGTGCACGAGCACACAACCTAAAGAACATTGATATTACCATTCCGCGTGACCGTTTTGTTGTATTGACAGGTCTGAGCGGCTCAGGCAAGTCCTCGCTGGCTTTTGATACGATCTATGCAGAAGGTCAGCGGCGATATGTAGAGTCATTATCTGCTTATGCACGGCAGTTTCTAGGACAAATGGAGAAACCGGATGTGGATTCTATTGAAGGACTTTCCCCAGCGATCTCGATTGACCAGAAAACGACTAGTCGTAATCCACGTTCAACCGTGGGAACGGTAACCGAGATTTATGACTATTTACGTCTATTATTTGCACGTGTTGGACATCCTCATTGCCCGGATCACGGTGTAGAAATTACATCGCAGACGGTAGAGCAGATGGTCGATCGTGTCATGCAGTATCCGGAAAGAACTCGATTGCAGATTTTGGCACCGATTATCTCTGGACGTAAAGGCGAGCATAAGAGTGTATTTGCCGATATATCCAAACAAGGATTTGTCCGTGTACGGGTAAATGGCGAGATGCGTGAACTGTCTGAAGATATCCAATTGGAGAAAAATAAGAAACACACGATTGAAGTTGTCGTGGACCGGGTTGTCATCAAAGAAGATGTTCAGTCACGTCTTGCAGATTCAATAGAGACAGCACTTAATCTGTCAGGTGGACAATTGCTCGTTGATATCATCGGAGAGGAAGAACTCCGTTTCAGCTCTAACTTTGCATGTCCGGTGTGTGGATTCAGCATTGAAGAGCTCGCGCCACGAATGTTCTCCTTCAACAGCCCGTTTGGAGCTTGTCCTGAATGTGATGGACTTGGTGTGAAAATGATCGTTGACCCGGATCTGCTAGTACCTGACCGGAGTAAAACGATTGAAGATGGCGCATTTGATGCATGGACAGGAGGAACATCAACTTACTATCCTCAGTTCTTGAAGTCAGTATGTGAACACTTCAACATTCCGCAGGATGTACCTGTCGAAGACCTTCCAGCCGATCAGATGAACAAGTTGCTGCTAGGTACAGGTACAGAGAAAATTCGTTTCCGTTATGAGAACGACTTTGGACAACGCAAAGAAGCACTGGTGACCTTTGAAGGCATCGTAAATAATTTGGAGCGGCGTTATCGTGAAACGGCATCTGAGGGCATCCGTGAATTCATTGAAGGGTATATGAGCGCCAAGCCTTGTGGTACATGTAAAGGACATCGTTTGAAACGTGAAAGTCTTGCAGTCACAATTAATGACCATAACATGGCATATGTAACGAGCCTCTCTATAGGAGAAGCGGGTAAATTCTTTGAAACGTTGGATCTGAGTGAGAAGGAACGCGCTATTGCGAACCTGATTCTCAAAGAAATTAACAGCCGTCTGGGCTTCCTGGTCAATGTCGGTCTGGATTACCTCACTCTGAGTCGTGCTGCCGGAACATTATCTGGTGGTGAAGCGCAGCGGATCAGACTGGCGACACAGATTGGTTCTAGCCTGATGGGTGTGCTCTACATTCTAGATGAGCCAAGTATCGGTCTGCATCAACGGGATAATGATCGTTTGATTAGTACGCTGGCTCATATGAGAGATATCGGAAATACGTTAATCGTAGTTGAGCATGATGAAGATACGATGATGGCAGCCGACTATATTATTGATATTGGTCCTGGTGCGGGTATCCACGGAGGTACCGTAATGTCGCAGGGTACACCAGAAGAGATCATGAATGACGAGAACTCGTTAACGGGTCAATACCTCAGTGGACGGAAGTTCATTCCGATACGTGCGGAACGCCGCAGTGTAGGTGATCGTTGGTTAGAAGTGCGCGGCGCCAAAGAGAATAACCTGAAGAACCTGAATGTAAAAATTCCAGTTGGTGTGTTCACTGCTGTAACTGGCGTATCTGGATCAGGTAAATCGACACTGATTAATGAAATTTTGTACAAAACATTGGCGCGTGACCTGAATCGTGCTCGTGTACGTCCTGGACAACATAAAGAAATCCGTGGTCTGGAACATATCGATAAAGTCATCGATATTGATCAGTCGCCAATCGGTCGTACACCGCGCTCCAATGCCGCTACGTATACTGGAGTGTTTGATGACATTCGGGATTTGTTTGCACAGACGAACGAAGCCAAAATGCGTGGTTACAAAAAAGGTCGCTTCAGTTTTAACATCAAAGGTGGGCGTTGTGAAGCTTGTCGTGGTGATGGAATTATCAAAATCGAGATGCACTTCTTACCGGATGTATACGTTCCTTGTGAAGTCTGCAAAGGAAAACGTTATAACCGTGAGACGCTTGAAGTGAAGTACAAATCCAAAAACATCGCTGATGTACTCGAAATGACGGTTGAGGATGCAACACAATTCTTCGAGAACATTCCAAAAATCCATCGCAAAATGCAGACATTGCTTGATGTAGGTTTGGGTTACATCAATTTAGGACAACCGGCAACAACCTTGTCTGGTGGTGAAGCTCAGCGTGTGAAGCTTGCCTCCGAGCTGTACCGTCGCAGTACAGGGAAGACCATTTATATTCTGGACGAGCCAACGACAGGACTGCATGTCGATGATATCGATCGATTGCTAAACGTTTTACACCGTTTGGTTGATTCCGGTGAAACCGTGCTTGTTATCGAGCACAACTTGGATGTAATCAAAACAGCCGACTACATTGTTGATCTGGGCCCAGAAGGCGGTAGTGGCGGTGGAACAATCGTAGCAACGGGAACACCAGAGGATATTATACAAGTAGAGGCATCTTACACCGGTAAGTATCTGAAACCAGTCTTGGTGCGGGATACAGAGCGCAGCAAGATGCTTCAGTTAACGGAATAACGAGATATAACAAAGTACAATAGAATCATTGGGTTAGAACCTTTTCAGTGAACGGCGGTGAGGCATTGCATATACAGCGATGCTTCACGGGTTCAATGGGGAGGTTTTTTTATGTGAATTGAGTGGATTTATGAGACATTCCCTTAATATCTGCACGAGAATATAGAAGAGAGTTATAATTTCGACTTTTACCAAATGAAAGTGTTTACATATATGATATGACAAGCATTGTAGACTTACCCGGATGAATTGGATTTTTTTCATTTTTATGGATGATAGGGCTTGCATTACAAGCAGGCTACGGCTAACATAGAGTTAGATATTTGGGCAGAATTTAGCTTTTTTGTATGGATTCACGAGTGAATTGGAGCGTTTCAGATACGGAATTGGGACGTTGCCAAAATGTGCGTTTAATTATGGTGAGGAGGTCTGTCTATCCATGTTGCTTGCAGAAGCTGCCACAGCGAGTACATCGAATTTTAATGCATTTGATATCTTTGTCCTGTTGTTTACGATTATTATCTTTATAGGCGTTGTGCGATTGATTCGGGCACCTAAGAAGAACTTGTTTGCGATCGGATTTGCAGTGGTTAGTTTGCTTGTTTTCTTGATGACGGACTATGCTATGATTACCGGATGGTTCAATTAGTTAGATTACGGATTAACGTAGTTGGTGTATAGCAATAAGAACACAGACGAAGCACTTTCCAGAGCTAATGGTGGAAGGTGTTTTTTTGTTGGATCGGGGTCAGCGTGGTGGAATGAACTTTCATTGATAATAGAATATAGAAACAATTGTATAACCATAATTTGTGTGATAGATTGGAGGATACTGACAGAAGAAGGTAGAGAGAAGAGATTAGAAGAGTAGGCTACATAACCGATAATAGAGGATAGATCGAAAGGGATGAGCGAGAGCATGAACGGGTTTGGGAGAAAAAGTATAGCGATGATGATGGCGATGGTGCTTTCCATTAGTGTGGCAACAGCAGCAGGAGCAGCGGAGTCGCCGGCAGGTGCTGGCATGAAAGCCAAAGTGGTTGATGGACAAGTATATGTCAGTTCCGCGGACTTGGTTAAGGCACTGGGTGGTAGCGGACAATATGATGCCAAGACAGGCACCTACCTTTATGAAGGAAATGAGATGATCCCCAAAATCATTGAAAGGGTGTCTCCATCCGTTGTGAGCATTATTGGTAAAGCAAGTGACGAACATGGCGACGCATCCTCCGATGAATATGATCTGGCGCATGGGACAGGCGTAATTATCCGGTCGAATGGATGGATTGTAACGAATGCACATGTCGTTGATGGTTTAGATAATCCACTCGTTGTGACGTCAGATGGCAATACATACAACATTACCAAAACATACAGTGATCCAATCAGTGATATTGCACTCATTAAAATTAATGCCAAATCGCTCAAACCGGCGACATTCGCCAAAGGGTCAAAGACCTCTGTCGGAGAGACGGTGATTGCGATTGGGACACCAGTTACATTTGCCTTGCGGAATACAGCAACGGTTGGTGTGATTAGTGGACTTAACCGCGAAGTGGAAGAAGCGAACTATCGTTTAATTCAGACCGATGCAGCCATTAACCCAGGGAACAGCGGTGGTCCATTGTTCAATTTGAAGGGCGAAGTTATCGGTATTAACTCTATGAAATATACGGAAATCGGCATAGATAACACGGGATTTTCGATTCCGGTGGATACGGTGCAATATGTTATCGATCAGTATTTCAAATACGGTAAGGTGAAACGCGCAAGTCTTGGAATACTGCTGGAAGAAAGTTGGTCTACTGTCGTAGGAATGCCTACGGATGATCCTTTAACGGTAAATGGCGTGTTGTCCAATGCAGCGAAGAAAGCCAAAATCCAAGAGGGTGACCTATTATATAGTATCGCAGGCACACGTGTATCTTCGGCGGCCGATATCAATGAGCTGCTCAAAGCGTATTTGCCAGGCCAAAAAGTGAAACTGATGATGCAATCGGATGGTGACATCGTTATCCGCACGTTGGTACTTGGAGATCGAGCAGATTTCGAGGCTGAGATCGAAGCGTTTCTTACAGGGGATGAAGAACAATAACGACGGGAGTAGCCCGTACTTAGAGAGGACGAATGAACGGAATGAAGAAGTCATTTTTACGTGTGCTGAGCACCGGCATGTTGGCTGGGGTACTGACTTTTGCCTTAGCCATGCCAGCATGGGCATCCGAGGATAGCATCACTAACGAAATGCGAATTCAAGCAGGAAGCACTTACGCTTACATCAATGGAAGCAAACAAACTATTGCGAAGCCTTACAAGAGCAATGGCGTGACCATGGTACCTGTCGGCGTTTTCAAGAAGGCTTTTGGCAGTGAAATCCGTTTGGAGAGCAATGATGTTGTCAAAATCAAGGAAGGTGCACATACGGTAACGATCACGATTGGTAGTCCGATTGCCTGGGTGGATGGCGTCAAAAAAGACATGGGTACATCCCCTAAAATGGTGAATGGTGTACTTATGGTTCCGCTTCGCGTGGTGGCAGCAGGAATCGGCGCAACACTTGCTCCAACGTCTTCAGGAGAAATCGTCATTCGCTTAGCGCAAACGGAATTGCCGACGGATGTGGACGAGGACGACATCGATGTGGATGCAGGTAAAACGAGAATCGGCAATAGTTATTATGGCTGGTCGATCGACTACCCAGAAGATATGATTACTTTGCAATCGGAAGAGCAGGAGCGCATGATGTCATTTGGCCCTGCAGACGAAAGTTATTATCTTCAGGTGTATGTCAGCGATCAGAATGCTGCACTTGATGCCGATGATTTGTTACAACAGCTTCTACAAGAAGCCAAACAAGCGGGAGACGTCGTGCTGGATCGCCAAGCGGTCAACCAAACGAACATGCCATATGCACGAATTGTTGTGAATGATGAGGACGGGATGTTCTGGGAGATGCGTCAATACATCCAGAATGATCGTCTCTATAGTATTTATTTTGCAGATTATGATGCGGTCTATTATAAGGATCTCGATCAACATGCAGCATTACTGGACTCATTCCAGCCTACCTATGATCAATCAGACGATTCCATTAAAGATGTATCTACAGTTGTAGAAGGGATGCGTTACGTTCACAATGGTGATTACGGCATTGAGCTGAATGTGCCGGCAGGGTGGTCGATGGATAATGACGATCTGTCCTACCAAGCGAAGGATGGAGCTTACTTGGAAATGACGGTTTCATCTACGCCTAAGGGAGCTACCGTTCAACAATGGAGCGAACAACTGGACAAGTGGATGCGTGAGGCGTTCACGCTAGATAACTATGAGCCTATCCGATCCTATACGATGGATATGTCTGGTGAGACAGCAAAGGTTCAGGAGTTCCGTTATAACTTTGGCGATGGATGGCAGACAGAGTACAATGTGCTGTTGCAGAAGGGCGATTATCGCTATTATGTTGAATATTCGTTCCCGGAAGATCAGAAGCAGGATCAAGCATGGTTTGAACGCATTGTTGAGAGTATCTATATTGATTTTGATATCGTTGCGGATAACTTTGGTCAACTGGAAGAGGATTACTATTTGATAGACAAAACGAAGCAACGTACACGGACATCCAAACGCTATCAGTACAGTGTAGATATTCCACGCTACTGGACGTCGTATAATGATCAGTTCGAACAATCTCCAGTGGTATATACTTTTACGGGTGGAGAGTTCTCTATTGCTGCAGACGAAGAGAAAACGCTTGAGATGACGGCCAGCCAGCTGAGAGAAGCGTATACGAAGGCAAGTCAAACGCGCAAAAACTTCAAGCTGATGAATAGTGAGAAGATCACGTTTGCAGGTGTACCTGCCTATTCCTTTACCTATCAGGACGTGGAGAAGGGTGTACCATATACCGGACGTCAGATTGCATTCGAGAAGAATGGAATCACGTATACGATCACGAGCGGGCTGAATGATGCGAATCGAACGGAAGTTCAGGTAGCTGTGTTGGAAAAAGTATTGAACTCATTCACATTTATAAAATAAATCTGCTATGAAACAATAATATATAACATGCATGCCGGAAGGTCAGAAGACCTTTCGGTTTTTTATTTTCCGTATGAAAATGGTAAACGGTTTTTTCAGGAAAGCGTAGAAGAGTCGGTGCAGAAGTGGTACACTATACTAGTTCAGGAGTTATGACTGCTGATCTGATATGGAAGAATGACTGTAGGCCGGGATATCAGGGAATACAGACATATGTATAGAAGTTGTTCAAAAAGTCCGCTTTTGATTACGAAGGATGCCTTACGGCATCTCAGCGTCGAAGATGGGATTCAGCCGAAATGTCCGTTGCTCACGTAGTTTTCCTACGCTCCGCTACTCCATTTCTAGCTTCATCCCATCTTCTGGGTACTGAAAACCGCCCTTTTTGAACACGTATGTATAGATAGCATGTATAGATAGAATGATTGAAAGATTGTTAATTGATAGGTTGGACGTTCAGGCATGAAATCCGGCACATAGCCGGTTATGGGGAGGATATACATGAAAACAGCAACAATACGAAGAGAAGATGTCGAGCTTCTGGCACCCGCAGGTGACTGGGACTGTATGCGTTCGGCGGTAGCCAACGGCGCAGATGCTATTTTCTTCGGAGTCGAAAAATTTAATGCACGCGCACGCGCAAACAATTTCCGCATGGACGAGCTGCCAGAGATTATGGCGTTTTTGCACAGTTATGGCGTAAAAGGTTTTTTGACCTTTAATATATTGATTTTTGAAAATGAGTTGGCGGATGCCAAAGAACTCATCGATGCTTGTGTGGATGCTGGCGTAGATGCGGTAATTGTACAGGATCTTGGTTTGGTCAAATTGATCCGCGAAATCTCGCCGGACTTCCCGATTCACGGTTCAACGCAAATGACGATCACATCCCCGGAAGCGGTGGAATTTACGAAGCCGTTTGACATGGAACGTGTCGTGCTTGGACGTGAGAACAACTTGAAGCAGATTCAGAAGATCGGAGAGCAGGCAAAATTGCCGATGGAAGTATTTGTCCATGGTGCACTCTGTGTATCCTACTCGGGTCAATGTCTTACTTCTGAAATGTGGGGTGGACGTTCTGCGAACCGCGGAGAATGTGCACAGGCCTGCCGTTTGCCGTACGATCTGATGGTCGATGGTGAGCATAAACCGATGGGTGATGTGGCCTATCTGCTGTCTCCTAAGGATCTGGCTGCGATTGACTTGATGCCTGAACTGATCGAAGCAGGTGTAACTTCTTTCAAAATTGAAGGGCGTCTCAAAACGCCAGAATATGTAGCGAACGTAGTTAGTAAATATCGCAAAGCGATTGACCGGTATTTTGACGGAGATAACACACCGCCTAGTAAGGAAGAAGTTCGTGAACTGCAACAGAGTTTCTCTCGTGGCTTCACGCATGGCTTCCTCGATGGTACGAATAACAAGCAACTCGTAGATGGTACATTCCCGAAAAGCCGTGGTGTCTATCTTGGACGTGTTGACCAAGTGTTGCGCGATGGCGTTGTTCTGAAGCTTGATGCACCTGTGAAGCGTGGAGACGGAATCGTATTTGATGCTGGAGATCCAACGCAGAAGGAAGAAGGCGGACGTGTATATGATGTGCGTCGTAAAGGCGTAAAACTCGAAGGCGAAGCTGGAGAGGGCTGGATTGTGGACATCGTGCCAGGCCGTAGTGATGTGGATCTGCGCCGTGTGAAGGTTGGCGACAAAGTATGGAAAACGAATGACCCTGCGCTGGATAAACGTCTGCGTCAGTCATTTGAGACAGATAAGCCATACCGTGTGTTCCCGGTAAACGTCAAAGTAATCGGTAGCCCAGGGCAGCCGCTTAGTACGTGGTGGACGGATGTGCAGAAGGGCACAACAGTCCGTGTAGACTCCGAGATGGAACTGGACATCGCTCAGAAACGTCCAATGACATACGAGTTGCTCGAAGAGCAGTTTGGACGTTTGGGTGGCACGGTGTTCCAACTGGAGCAGTTGGATGTCAACCTGCATGGTGACATCATTATCCCAATGCGCGAGCTGAACAATATTCGCCGTCAGGCGGTAGAACAGCTCGCGGGTGAGCGTCCTAAACCGCCTGTCTACGTGAAACGTTCCGTGGACGTATACGGCGATACGGTTAAACCAGCATCGCCAGTTGCTCGCGGTCAAGCAGAACTGACTGCGCTCTGCCGTAGTCTGCCGCAAGTAGAGGCAGCACTGGAAGCGGGCATTGAGATGATCTACGCTGACTTCGAGTTCATCAAACAGTTCCCTGCAGCTGTAGAGGCTGTTCGGACGGCTGGACGCAAAATTGCACTGGTAACTCCGCGTATTCATATGCCTGGCGAGAATGGATACCACAACAACATCCTACGTCTCCAGCCAGATGCGGTACTGGTACGTAACACGGGTGCACTATATTTCTATCTCCGTCATCGGATGGAGAACCCGGATGCGAAGCACCCAGAATTGATCGGTGATTTCTCATTGAACATTGCGAATCACAAGGCTGTTGAATTGTTCCTGGAAGCAGGTTGTGACGCGGTTACTCCTTCATATGACCTGAACATTCAGCAAATGGTTGACCTGCTGGGTCGCTCACGGACAGACAAGATGGAAGTGGTTATCCACCAGCATCTGCCGATGTTCCATACAGAACACTGCGTGTATTGTACGTTTATGAGTGAAGGTACGGACTATACGAACTGTGGACGTCCATGTGAAGATTCCCGCGCATCTCTGCAGGATCGGATCGGTATGTCTCACCCCGTACGTGTGGATGAAGGTTGCCGTAATACCGTTTATAACGCAGTCGAGCAATCTGGTGCTGAATATCTAGCCAACTTCATGGATCTGGGCGTATCCCGTTACCGTGTAGAATTCCTAGAGGAAACACCTGAACAAGTACGTGAAGTTATTGATCTGTACAACCGTGCACTGCGCGGCGAGATCAGCGGTACGCAAGTTTGGAAAACCCTAAAAGCAACAAACCAACTCGGCGTAACGCGTGGTCAATTGGTGAAATAAGCTCACAAACCCCAATCTCTGCCTTACGGAGCTCTTGGGGTTTTTTTCTATAAAATCGGAATAATCGTGACGGGGTAGTTGATGTCCATTATTCAGCATGAATAAGGAGGCGAAAGATCCGTGGCGCCATTCACAATCATGGATATTAAGTTGCTGTGCGGAGTCACGGCATTCAAGCAAGGCGAAGCCTACAATGAATCAGGAAGGGTCACGGGCCTCACTGCCAGCGAGGATCAAAAGCATTATGAAGCGTTGGTTCGCGGCACGCAGCGTTATAAAGTCACCGTTGAGCTCGACGAGATTGGGGAAATTGTAGCCGACTGCAACTGTCCCAACGACACGAGCTATTATGACCAATGTAAACATGTCGCGGCTGTATTGCTGTCGATTCACCAATGGGGGGAGCAACAGGAGCGTGAATCCAGGAGCAATCTCCCTTCCAAAGTGGGTACATTAGTAGAAGAACGTGAGTGGGAACGTCCTGCTCCCGTTCATTTTGCTCAGGCAAGCCGTCCAAGCTCAGCTCCAGGATGGGGCAGGTCAGCAGATAAACCCTCCTATCGGACAGCAGATCAGATTTTGTCTATGTTTGCTAAGGAACGCCATTACGTAGATGAGCATAGAAGGCATCACACAGCACCTGTCACACGGTCTTCGCTGCGGGAAGAGTTACATGTGCAGTTTATATGCAAACTCGTACAGGTTCATCAAGGGGGAGCCAAACTGGCTCTTGAACTGAAAGTTGGAGGCAAACGACTGTACGTTGTTCAGAAGGTAAAGCAGTTCCTCAACTGTATTGAGAAAGGCGAACCGATCTCGTTTACGAAGTTATTCCTCTATGATCCTTCCATGCACTATTTTAATGCTCAGGATCAGGCGATTCTATCAATGTTGATTCGAATGAGACAGAGTGAGGAAGCTTATCGACAATCGATATCTGGGTACCTGGGTGCTTCCGATGGAAGGGATATTCTCATTGCCCCATTAGTTTGGAAACCGCTACTCGATTTATTGCTTCAGGCGGATAGCCGAATGGAAGGTACGGGTTTTATTAATGGGCCACTGACCTTAGGTGAGGGTGTTTTGCCTTTGTATTATCGTATCGCACAGGGCTCAAATGAAGGGTATCAGCTTGAAGTTTCTGGACTGCGTGAACTGATTCTACTTCCTGCGTATGATGCTGCTGTCGTCGAAGGGCAGTTGCATATGTTAGATGCAATGCAGATGCGAAGCTTAGAGGATCTAAGCAAGGCGCTCACCTCGTATGGCATTAAAGAAAGCATCGACATTTCAGCTCAGCAGGTGGATGAGTTCGTACAGCATGTTGTGCCGGAGCTTCGCCTTCTTGGACATCTATCTATTGATTCACAGGTGCGTGAGCAGATTGCGGAGCCGGAACTTGCACCGAAGCTATATATCGACTTCTACCGAGAGCGGATTACAGCACGTCTGGAATTTGATTATAGTGTCATGGTCATTAATCCACTTGCTGAATATCTGATCGACGAGGATGAGAAGAAGGTCATTCTCGTGCGTGATCGCCATGCGGAACGGAATCTGATTGATCGCTTGGATCACTCTTTTCTAGAGAGGGATGGAAGTGTGTGGACGAGTGAACGGGAAGATGCGATCTATGATGTCATGTATCATTTGCTCCCCGAACTCGAAGGTTTAGTAGATATTTATATGCCACATGCTGTGAAAGCGATGATGCAATCCTATCCTACACCTCCCAAAGTTAGAGCAGATCTAGGCAAAGGATTGGATTGGCTAGAAATTTCGTTTGAAATGGAAGGCATCGATGAGCTGGAGCTGCGAGAGATTATGCGTAGTATTGTGGAAAAGAAACCTTATTTCCGTTTACGCAGCGGCGTGTTTGTCTCACTTGAAAATGAAGGGGCAGAGAGCTTCGCGCGCCTTGCGGACTCGCTCGGTCTAGAGGCTTCTGACATGACGAATAGCCAGCTATCGTTACCTGCAGTTCGGGCACTTCAACTGCCAGGGCGTGATGAGGTTTCCAACCATGTAAAATGGGGCGGCTCATTACGACGTTTCCTGGATCATCTTCGTGACCCGGATGGCATGGATTTTGAGTTGCCTACCACGCTAGCGCCTGTGCTGCGTGATTATCAGGTTAGCGGGTACCAATGGCTTCGCACGCTCGCATTTTATCGGTTCGGGGGTATTTTGGCAGATGATATGGGACTTGGCAAAACGCTACAAAGCATTGCCTACATCACGGCATCACTTCAGGAGAAGCCTGAGTACAGCGGTGACCGGATAACGAGTCTCCCTATAGATGATATGGGAACCACTACGGATGGTGAATGGTCTACCACACAGCAAGATGGATTAACCATCCGAACGAGGGCTACGCATCCCCCAGTGCTGGTTGTCGCCCCAGCTTCATTAACCTATAACTGGGCGAATGAATTTGCACGATTTGCTCCTCAGTTGCGTGTGTTAATTGCAGCAGGACACCGAGAAGAGCGAGCGACGATGCTTGCAGATATGAATCAGGCAGACGTTATTGTGACGTCCTACCCGCTACTACGGCGCGATCTGGACATGTACTTGGGCAGAAGTTTCCATACGCTTATTCTGGATGAAGCCCAGGCGATTAAGAATTCTTCGTCTCAAACAGCTCAAGCAGTCAAGCAAATTCAAGCTCCGCGACGCTTTGCGCTTACAGGCACGCCGGTGGAAAATTCACTGGATGAGCTGTGGTCGATCTTTGAAGCAATATTCCCCGGTTTGTTTCCGAACTATCGGAGATTCCGTGATCTACCCCCAGAGCGGATTGCGCGGATGGTGCGTCCGTTCATTCTCCGTCGCTTGAAGAAAGATGTGCTTGAAGAGCTGCCCGACAGAATTGAGACGGTACAGCGCTCTGAGCTAACGGCTGAACAGAAGAAACTCTATGCGGCTTATCTTGCTCAGCTCCAGGATGAAACGTCAAAAGATATGGAGGATGGCGGTTTCAATAAGAACCGTATCAAAATATTGGCGGGTATTACTCGATTACGACAGTTATGCTGCCATCCGGCGCTCTTTGTAGAAGGTTATGTAGGAGACTCGGGCAAAATGGAGCAGTTGCTGCAGACCGTGGAAGACTGCCTTGCTGCGGGCAAACGCATCCTCATTTTCTCTCAGTTTGCGAGTATGCTGAACCTGATTCGGCAGACATTGTCGGCGCAGGGACGGGATTTGTTCTATCTCGATGGACAGACGCCTGCTGTCAGTCGTGTAGAGATGTGTCGGAGATTCAATGAAGGAGAAGGTGAACTGTTCCTTATTTCCTTAAAAGCAGGTGGCACGGGGCTGAATTTAACCGGAGCAGATACTGTTATTTTATATGATCTGTGGTGGAACCCCGCAGTGGAAGAGCAGGCGATCGGTCGTGCTCACCGGATGGGACAGAAGCAAGTGGTACAAGTTATTCGTCTGATTACAGAGGGCACCATCGAGGAGAAGATTTTAGAGTTACAGCAGCGTAAGAAAGACCTTATTGCAGAAGTGATCGAGCCGGGAGATGGTGGATCGACCACATTATCGGAACAGGATATTCGGGAACTTTTGATGGTATAATGGATTCCAATTACGTAGATGATGTCCAATATTTTCATCCGATTATATTATAGTGTTCATAATTTCTCGATCAGAGGGGTGGATTCAGCATGCGTATACGCAAAGCCATTATTCCTGCAGCCGGACTGGGTACCCGGTTTCTCCCAGCTACCAAAGCAATGCCCAAAGAAATGCTGCCCATCGTGGACAAGCCGACGATCCAATACATTATCGAAGAAGCCGTGGCTTCAGGAATTGAAGATATCATTATCGTCACAGGTAAAGGTAAACGTGCTATTGAGGATCATTTTGATTCCTCTTTTGAACTGGAACAGAACTTGGCAAGCAAACAAAAATGGGATCTGCTCGAACAGGTACGTAAACCTTCCGAGATGGCTGATATTCATTATATTCGTCAAAAGGAAGCCAAAGGTCTAGGACATGCGATCTGGTGTGCTCGCAAGTTTATAGGCAATGAACCCTTCGCAGTCCTGCTTGGTGATGATATCGTGGAGTCTCAGCATCCTTGTCTGCAACAGATGATCGAGGTGTATGACGAATTGCAGTCGCCGATTGTTGGGGTACAGCCCGTAGGTTGGGATGAAGTATCTCGGTACGGGATTGTTGATGGGGAAGCTATCCCTCACACTGAAGATCGTGTATTCCGTGCACGTCGTTTAATCGAGAAGCCGAAGCAGGAAGATGCCCCTTCGAACCTTGCTATTATGGGTCGTTATATTTTAACACCAGATATATTCGAAATTTTGGGTCGCCAATCTGTCGGGGTAGGTGGAGAAATCCAGCTTACCGATGCGCTGTCTCTACTGAATCATCAACGTCAGATTCTCGCCTACCACTTTGATGGTTTGCGTCACGATGTAGGAGAGAAGCTGGGCTTCATTGAGACAACCCTTCATTATGCGATGCAACGTCCTGACCTGCGTGAGGAATTGTTGAAGTACCTGGAGAAGATCGTGAATGAGAATAAATCGTAAAGAATTTATATTGTGTTTCCCCATATTACATCTATCATTTAACTGATCTCTGATCTTTCATCTCTAAGCCAAGCCAATGACCTTTCTGGCTTGGCTTAGTTTGTTCTTATGTAACTTTAAATGAACTTCATATGTACATGAGAATATTCTATCTTGCGGGCCGATGAACAATCACACACCTGATCTTTTACATATATATAGTCAATATGAATAAACCCAGTAACATGATAACGGAGGGATACGATGAAAGTAATTCCACTGTTTATGGACGGGGCGGCTATTTTGGAGCCTAAGGTGTATGGTGATCATCGAGGTTATTTTATGGAGAGCTATAATGAGCAGCAGCTACAAGAACAGGGGATCAACCATGTATTTGTGCAGGACAATCAATCCTTATCTGCGGAAGCGGGTGTTATCCGAGGGTTGCACTACCAGCTTCAACCTAAGGCTCAAACCAAGCTCGTGAGAGTACTATCTGGCGCAATCTATGACGTAATCGTGGATATCCGTCCATCCTCCAAGACATTTGGTCAATGGAAAGGTTTTATACTCAGTGAGTACAATCAGCGTCAGCTCCTTGTTCCCCAAGGGTTTGCACATGGGTTTTGTACCCTTGTTCCTAACGTTCTAGTATCTTATAAGGTAGATGCGTACTATTCGCCTACACACGATCGTGGTATTTTGTGGAATGATCCAGCACTTGCAATCGACTGGCCCATAACGAATCCTGTTTTATCCGATAAGGATCAGAAACATCCCTGCTTGCAGGATGCCGAAGTAAATTTTGACTAAAGGAGAGAGACACCATGAAACTGCTCGTTACTGGGGGAGCTGGATTTATAGGCAGCAACTTTGTGATGTATATGCTTCGCACACATCCAGATTATGAGATCATCAATGTGGATTCTTTAACGTATGCAGGAAATCTGGAGAATTTACAATCCATTGAATCCAATCCGCAGTATCGTTTTATCCACGCAGATATCACGAATGTAGAACAGATGGAGCAGATTATATCGCAAGGCATCGACGTTGTCGTTAATTTCGCTGCCGAGTCCCATGTGGATCGCAGTATTGTATCGCCGGATATTTTCGTTCGAACGAATGTACTGGGCACCCAAGTTCTGCTCGATGCGGCGAAGAAATATCAGATCACCAAATTTGTGCAAGTGTCTACGGACGAGGTATATGGTTCTCTTGGTGCGACCGGTTTGTTTACCGAAGAGACACCGCTGATGCCGAACAGTCCTTACTCCGCAAGTAAGGCCGGTGCAGATCTCTTGGTCAGAGCTTACCATGAGACCTTCGGTCTGCCGGTGAATATTACACGTTGCTCCAACAATTACGGTCCATATCAATTTCCAGAGAAACTCATTCCGCTTATTATATCCCGTGCTTTGAATGATGAGGCAGTTCCGATTTATGGAGACGGTTTGAATATACGCGACTGGCTTTACGTTGAGGATCATTGCAGTGCAATTGATCTAGTTATCCATCGTGGACGGGTTGGAGAAGTATACAACATTGGTGGAAATAATGAGCGTACCAATCTCTATATTGTAGAAACCATTCTCAAGCAACTTGGCAAACCGACTAGTTTGATCCAATATGTACAAGATCGATTAGGGCATGACCGCCGTTACGGGATAGATCCGACCAAATTGACTACAGAGCTTGGCTGGCAGCCTGTGCATCATTTCGAAACCGGGATCAAAGAGACGATCCAATGGTATTTGGATAATAAAACATGGTGGATGCGTATCCAATCGGGTGCCTACCAGAATAGTGTGAAACCTCATGAAGACAATCAAATGAGTGAGCCAAATGAAATATAGAGTGATGGTGACGGGAGCAGCGGGTCAGCTAGGTCAGGATGTTGTAAGGACATTCCAGCGAGATGGCCATCATGTAATGGCTTGTGATAGGGAACAGATGGACATCACGAATCAACAGCAATGTACCAAGACTATTATATCGTTCAGACCTCACATAATTATTCACTGTGCTGCTTATACCGCGGTGGATCAAGCGGAGACGGATGAAGAAACGGCTTACGCAGTAAATGCAACAGGAACACGTAATATTGCAGTGGCAGCGGAAAAAGTGAAGGCCAAACTACTTTATATTAGTACAGACTATGTTTTTGATGGAACTTCCCGTGTGCCTTACCGAGAGTATGATATAACCAATCCACAAAGTGTGTATGGCCGATCGAAGCTAGCCGGGGAGCAGTTAGTGCAGAGTTTATGCTCACAATGGTTCATTGTACGGACATCATGGGTGTTCGGGGTATACGGTCACAATTTTGTGAAAACAATGTTGGAGCTCTTACAGAATCGCCCTGAGTTACAAGTGGTTCAAGATCAGATTGGATCACCAACGTACACTGTGGATCTTGCTAATCTTGTGAGCGTCCTCGCTCTAAGTGAGCAGTATGGCATTTATCATGTGTCCAACACGGGAACGTGTACATGGTATGAATTCGCCAAGGCGATTGCGGAAGAAGCAGCGAAGCAGGATGATTTTCATCTGAAGGCCACACTAATACCGTGTTCCACAGAGAAGTTCCCCCGGCCAGCTCCGCGTCCCTCCTATTCTGTGATGGATCATCTGGCGCTCCGGACGAACCGTTTACAATTACTCAGACCTTGGAGAGAAGCTTTGATTGCTTTTTTACAAGAGTTAAAAGATGTACAGAAGAATGGATAGCTCAGCCACATTCCTTCATTTAACAGTCGCCTATGGGCGGCTTTTTTGTTTGATACCTCTCATATCAGGGTAGTTAGTTACCAAAAAGCAATTGTGTATTCGCGTAATGCGCACAATCCTAATCCAGATGATAGATGACCAATCCGCTTAATCTTCTATACTATCACTCACTTAAGGAAGTGAATGCCCTATGAAACGCATCGCCGCAGTTCTTACATTACTTCTCGTTACCGTAGGTATGCTCTTTTTTGCCTATGATCGTCAGAGTGAGGAGCAACGGGAAGGCTTTACATCATACCGTTTAATTGCCCATGCCATGGGAAGTATTCGGGATCAACCTTACACCAATGCTTATGAGGCGATGATTGCGAATTACGAGAAAGGCACACGTGTGTTTGAAATTGATTTTATGCTGACATCTGATCGCAAAACAGTGGCTAGACATGAATGGACAGCGAATATGAGCAAAATGTTAGGACAGGATGAAGAACTTCCTGAAGAGAAGCAGGCAGAGCGACTGACGTATGATGAATTTATGAACACGCCAATTCTCGGCATGTATCAACCGATGGATGCAGAAGGCATCGTGGATGTGCTCGCCCATTACCCGGACATGTACATTGTGACAGACACCAAGGAGCAGAAGGACGAAGATATTAAGCAGGTTCTGCAATCCTTAGTGAATGCAGGTAAGAAATATGATTCTGAGGTGCTTGATCGCATTGTAGTTCAGATCTATAACGAGCCGATGCTGCAAACGGTGAAAGAGGTCTATGCATTTCCTTCCATTATCTATACGTTATATGCTACCCAGGATACAGAGGCTCAGGTGATCGATTTTGTGCAAAAGAACGATATTGATGCAGTAACAATGCCTGAATATAAGGTGAATCAGAACTTCGTCGCCAAGCTGAACAAAGCTGGAGCGGTTACCTATGTACACACTATCAATGATACAGATCAAGTAGCGAGCTATGAAAAATGGGGCGTGTACGGCGTCTATTCCGACATCCTGACCGAACAAGAATTGGAGCAGATGAACACAAGGTTTGCCTGGCGACCCTAATTGATGGTTGAGCGATTTTATTATTAAAAAATTACAGGTTACTCCTGAACATGTGGGGAGAGTCTGTAATTTTTTGTTCCCCTTTTTATGCGAACATTGACACTCACTCCCTGCTGACTTAGACTGAGTTTATAAGCTTGAAAAGGATACAGAAGAACCTCTGGAGGAATGTTCGTTGATAGACATGATTAAGCAGTGGAGACATGTTTTTAAGCTCGACCAGGATCGAGAAATATCAGATGAAGCATTGGACAAGGTATGTATGTCTGGAACGGATGCGATCATCGTGGGAGGATCTTCTGGGATTACGTATGACAACACCGTAGATCTCATGTCTCGTATTCGTCGTTATGAGCTGCCGTGTGTGCTTGAAGTATCCGATCTGGAGGCGGTCGTCCCTGGATTTGACGGTTATCTGATCCCCATCGTGCTGAATGCGACAGATAGCAAATGGATCATTGGACAGCACCAGCAGGCGATAGAGCGTTATGGTTATCTGATCCCGTGGGATTTGCTTATTGCTGAGGGGTACGTTGTGCTACATGCGAACTCCACTGTGGCACGACTCACCGGAGCGGATACCGAGCTAACGACAGAGGCTGCCGTTGCTTATGCTCAGGCTGCGGAGCGATTGCTTCACCTGCCTATTGTATACATGGAGTACAGCGGTACGTTTGGCAACATGGAACTGGTTGGTGAGGTGCACAGACAACTGGATCGGGCACATCTTATCTATGGCGGCGGAATTGATACGGCGGAGAAAGCAGGACAAGCTGCTCAAGTTGCAGATACCGTTGTTGTAGGGAACATCATTTATAGTGATTTACAGAAGGCGCTGGAAACTGTGCAGGCTGTGAAACAATCGGTTTAAGCGGTTTAGTTTACCATTCCCCCACATCCCTCTTCGAATCTGTTAAAATAGAACTTTGCCCTTTATAACTTAGTAATATCGCAATTAGGGGTTTCAAACCTCTTTCAACAATTGCATTCACGATTTATGTTTCAGACAGAAATGTAGATTGAGGGGCGATTTGAGAAAACGAAGTGTCCCTTTTTACAACTGAAAAGTTACTACAGTTTTCTGGTTTTTTTTACCTAACACCAAAATATAAGGATACGATGTTTACACCCGAACGGAGAGTGCAGAAGCGATCTGGAGAAACGAAGTGTTCGTATTTATCACCGGATTTTCCCTTTGACAAAGGGGATCAAAAAATCTGGGGATAACGACGATCGGAAGATGCTACTGCACTCGGAGTGACAAGTGTAACCCCTAGCACCCTTTATAAGATTAATCAACGAAAGGAGCATGCATGCATGCAACCTATTAATATACATGATGCCGTGGCACGGCTTAACACCCCACAGCGACAAGCCGTCGAGGCGACGGATGGGCCGCTGCTGATTATGGCAGGAGCGGGAAGTGGTAAGACCCGAGTGCTTACGCACCGGATTGCCTACCTTATCGCAACACGCAAAGCACCCCCTTGGGGCATTCTGGCAATTACCTTTACGAACAAAGCAGCCCGGGAGATGCAGGATCGGGTATCCCAACTCGTAGGTGGCTCTCAAGGCCGCGACATCTGGGTATCCACATTCCACTCCATGTGTGTGCGTATTTTGCGCCGTGACATTGAACGAATCGGTTTTACACCTAACTTCAGTATTTTGGATTCATCTGATCAATTATCTGTTATTCGTAGTTGTATGAAGGATCAGAATATCGATACGAAGAAGTTCGAACCCAAAGCGGTTCAGGCGATGATGAGCACAGCGAAGAATGAACTGATCAGTCCTGAGCAATATGAGAAGCAAGCAGGCGACTATTTTGAGGGGATTGTGGCGAAGGTATATACGATGTACCAAAAGCGCTTAAGAGCCAACAACTCGCTCGATTTCGACGATCTCATTATGGCGACGATTCAACTCTTCAAAGAAGTGCCGGAAGTTCTTGACTTCTATCAGAAGAAATTCCAGTACATTCACGTGGACGAGTATCAGGATACGAACCGTGCACAATACATGCTCTGCCGCATGCTTGCAGACAGTCACCACCGCATATGCGTAGTAGGGGATAGTGACCAATCGATCTATCGCTGGCGCGGCGCGGATATCAGCAACATTTTGAACTTTGAGAAGGACTACCCAGAGGCACAGACGATTTTGCTGGAGCAGAACTATCGCTCAACCTCTAACATTCTGAATGCAGCGAATGAAGTGATCGGTCTCAACACCGGACGCAAACCGAAGAAACTGTGGACGGACAAAGAGGGTGGTTCCAAGATTAAGGTTTACCGTGCTGATTCCGAGCATGATGAAGGTTACTTCGTGACCTCCGAGATTAGTAAAAATGTGAAGAACGGCAAATCCTATCAAAACCACGCCATTCTGTATCGTACCAATGCCCAGTCCCGGGTAATAGAGGAAATTCTGATCAAGTCGGATATTCCGTATCAGATCGTCGGCGGCATCAAGTTCTATGATCGTAAAGAGATCAAGGATATTTTGGCTTACCTTCGTTTGTTATCTAACCCGGACGATGATATCAGCCTCACTCGGATCATTAATGTGCCGAAGCGTAGCATTGGGGATACAACGGTTGCGAAGCTTGCGGCGGCTGCCGGTGAGCGTGGAGTTTCCATTTTCCGTGTGCTTCAGGTTGTGGACGATCTTGGTTTTGCAGGTCGGACGCGCAATGCGTTAGTGGAGTTCTATGATATGATCGCTGCATTGCACCAGATGGTAGAGTATCTGTCGGTAACTGAACTGACGGAGAAGATTCTGGAGATGAGTCAATACCGTATTGAGATGCAAAATGAGAATACACTCGAATCACGTGCACGGCTGGAGAATATTGACGAGTTCCTGTCTGTAACGATGGAGTTTGAGAAAAATAATGAAGACAAAACGCTCTTGTCATTCCTCACTGATCTCGCCCTGATTGCGGATATCGACAGCATGAACGATGACGAAGAGGATCAGAGCGATGCGGTGACTCTGATGACAATGCACAGTGCCAAAGGTCTGGAGTTCCCTGTTGTCTTTATCGTGGGTATGGAAGAAGGAGTCTTCCCACATAGCCGAGCCTTTATGGATAATGAAGAGCTGGAGGAAGAACGCCGCCTTGCTTATGTAGGTATCACCCGCGCGGAGGAGCAGTTGTTCTTGTCGTGTGCTCAGATGCGGACGTTGTTTGGACGCACAACGGCGAATCCACCGTCCCGATTCCTTGACGAAATTCCGGATGAGCTAAAAGAAGATACCTCGATCGCACGTGACCGTTATCGTCGTGGTACGAACACAGGGGGGTCATATGGTGGACGTGGACTAGGCTCCAGCGGTGGAAGTAACTTTGGTGGTAGTGCGGCTAAGCTGTTCGAACATCAAAGCCGGAGTGGTTCTTCCGCTAGTGCATCCTCACCAACTTCCCGTGTGACTACAAGCACCTCACGTCCAACATACGCTACGCCATCATCTGCTTCCAAGCCTGCGGCTTCGAATAGTGAATCAGGTTTCAAAGCAGGGGATAAAGTGCAGCACGGCAAGTGGGGAACAGGCACAATCGTTGCGGTAAAAGGTAGCGGTAATGATACCGAGCTGCAGATTGCATTCCCGGCTCCAGTTGGGGTGAAGCGTCTGCTTGCTGGTTTTGCACCTATTACCAAAGTAGAATAAGTCAAAAAGTGCGTGTTCAAAAAGGTCGGTTTTCAGTACCGAGAAGATGGGATGAAGATAGAAATGGAGTAGCGGAGCGTAGATTAAGCTACGTGAGCAACGGACATTTCGGCTGAATCCCATATTCGAAGCTAAGATGCCGTCAGGCATCCTTCGTAATCAAAAGCGGACTTTTTGAACAACCTCTAAAAGAGAATATTATCTATAACCTTTAGCTGGATCTATCCGTTCTGGTTCAGGTTATAATGAATTCTCTTATCTCCTATCTAAGTTGCATGAATTCGCGTCAGGGAATTATGAAGTCGATTCAAGAGCGAACGCAGAGCCATGCTCTGACGTTCGTTCTACATATATATTTGACATATGATCACATAAAGTTCGAGTTAAGATTAATATAACGGAGGGATGGCCCTGTATGGACCCAATGAACCGGATGGAGCAACTCGTAACTGAGCTGAACCAACATAACTATCAATACTATACGATGGATCAGCCACAGATCAGCGATAAGGAATATGATCTTTTGTATGACGAACTGGTCTCACTGGAGCAAGAGAGTGGTATAGTATTGCCGGACTCTCCGACACAGCGGGTCGGTGGAGAATTGCTCAAAGGCTTCACACCACATCGACATCTATCCTCACTGTGGAGCTTGGACAAAGCTCAGAACATTGAACAGCTTCGAAATTGGCATACACGTGTATTGAAGTTAGTGAACGATTATAATACCAAAAATCCAGATAAACCTTTGCCGGAGCCAGGCTATGTCATCGAGCTGAAGTTTGATGGGCTAACCTTGAATCTGACTTATACCAATGGAGAATTGGTACAAGCTTCTACACGGGGGAACGGCTCCGTAGGTGAAGGGATTCTGGCTCAGGTTCGAACCATTAAATCCGTACCGTTTAAAATTCCTTACACCGAAGGTACCCTTGAAGTTCAAGGAGAAGGAATTATGAATCTTTCTGTCTTGGAACGATACAATGAGACTGCAGCCGAGCCACTCAAAAATGCGCGCAACGCCGCAGCAGGAGCACTCCGTAACCTGAATCCTAAGACAACAGCAGAGCGTCGTCTGAATGCTTATTTTTATAACATTGGATATTCGGATAACGTTCAGTTTTCCACGCATCAGGAGATGATGGATTTTCTCAGAGAAAATCGCTTCAAGGTGAACCCGTCCATTACTTATTTCCAGGAATTCGATGATGTGATGGAGCAACTGGCTGCCATTCAAGAGAATCGTGGACAGTTGGATTATTTGATCGATGGAGCAGTTATCAAACTTACGGATATGCGTACCCGTGAGATACTGGGGTACACAGATAAATTCCCACGCTGGGCTGTCGCATACAAATTCGAGGCTGAAGAGACAACGACTGTTCTAAAGGCCGTAGATTGGAATGTTGGACGTACCGGGAAGGTCACACCACTGGCGCGTGTGGAACCTGTTGAACTTGCGGGAGTTACTGTACAGAACTGTACGTTGAACAATGTGGGTGACATTGAGCGGAAAAATCTGAAGTTTGCATTGGGCGCAAGAGTATTTATCCGTCGTTCTAATGATGTTATCCCTGAGATCCTTGGTAAGGTGACGGAGGAGAGCGACGGCGAAGAGATTGTATATCCAGAACACTGCCCGGCATGTGGTTTTCCTTTAGAGCAGCGGGGAGCTCATTTGTTCTGTAATAACAAGACGGCGTGCAAGCCGCAGACTGTAGCTCGTATTTCCCATTTTGCTTCGCGCGACGCCATGGATATCGAGACGTTCAGTGAGAAGACAGCGATCCAGCTGTATGATGAACTGAATGTACGTGAGCCGGCAGATCTATATACGTTACAATTTGATGATCTAGTGAAGCTTGAGCGTTTTGGTGAAAAGAAGGCGAGTAACCTGCTGGCAGCGCTGGAGCAGAGTAAAGACCGTGACCTTGCATCGTTCCTGTACTCACTAGGTATTCCGAACACGGGCAAGTCAACAACACGTATGCTCGCCGACCATTATCGTGATCTGCATGCAATCATGAATGCAACGGTGGAGGAACTTATTGAGCTTCCTGATGTAGGTGGTATAGTGGCTGAGAGCATCGTCAATTTCTTCGCTGATCCGTTCACACAGGCGGCTATTGAGAAAATGCTGGATCTAGGGGTGAAAGCGCAAGCGCCGGAAGCACCTGCAGTTGTTGTGGAGGATTCCTTCTTCAGTGGCAAAACGGTTGTCCTTACTGGGACGTTACATCAATTGACGCGAGATGAAGCTACGCAAAGGCTTGAAGCCCTGGGTGCAAAAGTGACAGGTAGTGTGTCGAAAAAGACAGACCTTGTCATCGCTGGAGAGAAAGCGGGTAGCAAGCTGGCTAAGGCACATGATCTCGGTATTCCTACGATTGAGGATGAAGATGAATTGGTTCGCCTGTTGAACCTATAAGTAAATGTTATGAACATAACGCTGATGATCAGGTTATGACGTTACAAATAAAGTGGCGGCATAGGCTAGCTGTAATTCATGAATATAAATAAGACCGAATGGCACGATCATGTGCTACTCGGTCTTTTTTTATAGTTTGAACGAAAGGAAGGAAGGAAGTACACTTGCCACCAAGTATTAGCATATCATCCTGTCACAGTTATTCTATTTATTCTATGTGTGTTCCAATCCCTCTTTTAAAGAGGATCTCGTGAAGGATAGGTGTTTGCTTTCGGTGAAGTTTGTTGGCATGAAGCTTGGAAGCTAACCCTCCAACCAACTACTGTCCTTATCGTTCACTGAGTGAGGAATTACTTCAAGCTGCAACGTTGAGATAATGAGATCAACAGGCTAGACAAGCTTGCAGAACTATTAAAGGCTAGGAGTTCGTGTCTTTGACCCCGGGAGCCATGCATCCTTATCATATCCGCGCTCTTCCCAGTATCCAATATGTTCGCTGTCAATCAGTTCGATTCGATTGAGCCATTTCACCGATTTATAAGCATACATTTGAGGAATAACCAGGCGAACCGGACCACCCAGATCTGCTGGGATTGGTTTACCATCATGCATGACAGCAATCATAATATCATCCATTTGGGCTTGCTCTAACGTGATTGCATCTGTATACACTCCGTCTCCAGAATAAAACTTGACGCTATGTGCTTCAGGTTTCACACCGGCGTGAGCCAGTAACTGTTTGAGGGTGATTCCTTCCCAAGTGTTTTTGTAGACAGACCACCCCGTAACGCAGTGGAAGTCGCTGACCTGAACCGTACGGGTGAGCTTCACAAACTGTTCCCAGTTCCAGATCTGTCCTCGTTCAACTAAGCCATCAATTCGGAATGACCAGTTTTCATTGGAGAAAGAGGGAATCGGAGTGACCGTATACACTCGAAAATGTCCCTCTGCGCCTCCGCCGATTGGAGGGGAAGAAGCAGACATGGGCTGAGGTAAAGGAACCATGCGATTGGGATCATTCTCCAACATAGAATCGATACTATTTTTCATATTTATATTACGCCCAATCCAAGATACAAATGTAGGTCCGAGCGTAACGGTGAGTCCCAGACCAACAGCAGAGCGAATGAAAGCTCGTCGCGTATATACAGGTTGAGGTTTACCGGTATCGTTTAGTAATTCGTCCCTAGACGTTATTGTAGGATCGAAGGAAGATGATGATGCTACATAAGTGTCTTGATCTGAAGGAACAGGTGAGCCTGATTGGATCTCATTTTGATCGGATGAACTCGTTCTAGTCGTTACCGCCCTGCGTGCAGGATCCTTCAACCATTTCGTGCGGGTGATCGAATGGTAGATAATATAGGGTAGTCCAATCCAAGTTAATAGATCATGAGTGAGTAATGCAGCATTCGACATCTTCGGACCGGCGAGCTTGAACTGCCATAACACAATACCTGAGATTAGCCAGCCGACGAGTAGTATAAGAACTACAATTGTGTTTGCACGTTGCCATGGCCTGTTTCGAAGCTGCTTCCAATGCTTACCTGCCAAAATCAAATAGTATACGACAGGCGCTAACATGGCCAAACCAACAACAATGTGGATCCATTTCAACCATACACGTCCAATGCCCAGTAACTCTCGCCAAAAGCCTCCAACTAACATCAAGCCAGTAATGGCAAGGATGACTACAATCCAAGCATTCCATGCATGAATGGATACGAGTTTTTTGCCATATCCTTTGCGCACACGTTTCAGCCATCGATTCAAATGCGATCACCTCACCTAATTTAATTCGTAAACTTTCTCATGTTTCTTCTATACATAAAGAAGTAACTAATGACCGCAGCTACGTTAAGAGCGATCAACATATTCATTTTTATATACCTCATTATAGAAGCTTTGGATCACTTTCTTCAAATACTCTCAACGTAGAAAGCTGATGCTGAATTAAAGATTTCCAGAGGGGGAAATAACAAGTATAATCATAGACTGGTATATCCTATGGCTGCCAAAAAGCGGGAAGTTTCAACATTACTCTGATGGGTATGTAAGCGAACTGTGCTTAATAGAAATTATAAATTCGTTGTTATACGAATCGTGATGATTATAAACTAATATATTTCAAAAAATGCTTGCTAAATAAATGTGAGCATGATATATTATTTCTTGTCGCTTCGGACGTTGAAATGTTGAAAACATTCGAACGGTGACGAAAAAAAGATTGACACTAAGTCGATCGGCATGATAAGATATAATTCCTGTCCGACTGATGATTCGTTACAGTAACGGGCAACAAGTTCCTTGAAAACTGAACAAATGGAAAGTAACTTTTGATTTACAATGAATCGTCAGATTCAAAATGAGCTAATCGCTCTTTTCAATACTTTATTGGAGAGTTTGATCCTGGCTCAGGACGAACGCTGGCGGCATGCCTAATACATGCAAGTCGAGCGGACTTGAAGAGAAGCTTGC
>NZ_JAMAUZ010000040.1:0-438 GCF_023714095.1 Paenibacillus sp. MER 99-2
CGCCATGAGGGGCGCGGGGGCGGTGGGTCGGTGGTGCGGGACGGCTCAGGCGTCGCCCCCGGCGTTGCCGGAGGTGCCGGCCGCGGGGTCCGTGAGCTTGTACCGCGTGAGCGCCTCGGCCGGGGCGGACCAGTCGATCTCGCCCCGCTTGGCGAGCATCTCCAGGGTCCGCACCACCATCGAGTGGGCGTCGATGGTGAAGAACCGGCGGGCACCGGCCCGGGTGTCGGCGAACCCGAAGCCGTCGGCGCCCAGGGAGGCCCAGTCGTTGGGGACGTACTGCCGCACGGAGTCCGGCAGCTGGGAGGCGTAGTCGCTCGTGGCGACCACGGGACCCGTGGCCCCGGCCAGAGCCTGGGTGATGTACGGGGTGCGTGCTCCGGACTCGGGATCCAGGAACGCGTCCTGCTCCGCAGCCATCGCGTCGCGGCGCAGGTT
>NZ_JAMAUZ010000041.1:0-421 GCF_023714095.1 Paenibacillus sp. MER 99-2
TTTGTCATCACCGGTATCGCCGGAGATGGCACGTGACAGATTGGCACCAACAGTGCGAATGGTTCCTTCATCAAACTGTTTGCGTGCTGACAGGTTTGCCATGGTGTAGCCGTTTTGATGGGTCATCCCTGCGCTAAACCAGTTGCCCAGTGGTAGCGAGAGATCGAGAGCGATATATTTCCCTGTATTGGCGTTGCTGTCGCCGTTGTTATAGCGCTGAATACCGGCCCGCAGGCCAAGCGAACCAAAGGGACCGCTGTAGACATTTTGATAGTAATCTGCCGTGTAATAATGGCTGTTGTAACGGCGGTCATCATTGTAGCTGATGCTGAATGTGCCCAGCTTCGACCCACAGTGAGTTCAGGTTGAGTGTGCCGCCGATTGCACGGTTGTCGGCATCGCTACGTCGCAATTGATTGCC
>NZ_JAMAUZ010000042.1:0-414 GCF_023714095.1 Paenibacillus sp. MER 99-2
GTACTGCACGCCACACCTGTGGACACATCACGAGCCCGAAGCAGGTTAACTGGAAAAAGTATCGAGATTTCGATGGTTCCACGCATTTGGCATTCCTAAATGCACACGGAATTCAGCCGATCGAGTGTTCTATCGTGAAAGACCCAGCTTGGGCTCCGGCGCTTTCAGATAACGTGGTGGATTTTGCGAGCGCTTCTCAATTGCGCTCAGCGCCCGCATAATTCGCAGAACTCAATTTTAACATGGTAAAGCGATTAGGTGTTTTGGACTCCTAATCGCCTACGCATTTGTGCGTGGGTGTGCGGGTGCTACGCACATTCCGTATTTTTATCGCACTCCCACCTAAACAAGAGAGGATCATATGGGTATCCTGAACAAGGACAAAGATCAAGTTACGGCGGCTCGCGACGAAGC
>NZ_JAMAUZ010000043.1:0-413 GCF_023714095.1 Paenibacillus sp. MER 99-2
ATTTACATCAAAATGATCCATTGGTAATCTTATTAAGTTTCACTCGTAATTTTGGTAAAGAATCTGCACTGATTGCTGGCATAGAGCACGCTACGGGTGATGTGGTGATTCCAATAGATGTAGATTTGCAAGACCCCTATAGAAGTTATCCCTGAGCTTATTAAAAAATGGCAAGCTGGCGCTGATATAGTTTTAGCCAAACGTATTGATCGTTCCACAGACAGTTACTTAAAACGTACAACCTCCAGCAGCTTCTATAAACTTCACAATAAGATTAGTTCTCCAAAAATTGAAGAGAATGTCGGTGATTTCCGCCTTATGTCACGTGAAGTAGTAGAAAATATTAAAAACATGCCAGAACGAAATCTATTTATGAAAGGTGTACTTTCTTGGGTCGGCGGAAAAATAGATAT
>NZ_JAMAUZ010000044.1:0-404 GCF_023714095.1 Paenibacillus sp. MER 99-2
TCGATTAACAGTCGAGTGCTCTACCAACTGAGCTATCAGGGAATGGTGGAGCCAAGCGGGATCGAACCGCTGACCTCCTGCTTGCAAGGCAGGCGCTCTCCCAGCTGAGCTATGGCCCCATTCTTCGATATTACTATTGTATTTATGGTGGGCCCTGGTGGACTCGAACCACCGGCCTCACCCTTATCAGAGGTGCGCTCTAACCAACTGAGCTAAGGGCCCACATATATAACCCTTTTTCTCTACGAGGGGGGCAAAAAAAATACCCCAAAGGGAATTCGCTTGGCGGCGTCCTACTCTCCCAGGACCCTGCGGTCCAAGTACCATCGGCGCTAGAGGGCTTAACGGTCGTGTTCGGGATGGGTACGTGTGGAACCCCTCCGCCATCGCCACCAAACGCGTAG
>NZ_JAMAUZ010000045.1:0-395 GCF_023714095.1 Paenibacillus sp. MER 99-2
TGAGATGTAAGCTACGCGTTTGGTGGCGATGGCGGAGGGGTTCCACACGTACCCATCCCGAACACGACCGTTAAGCCCTCTAGCGCCGATGGTACTTGGACCGCAGGGTCCTGGGAGAGTAGGACGCTGCCAAGCGAAAACCCTTAGGGGTATTTTTTTTCGAATGTCTATACGGGCCCTTAGCTCAGTTGGTTAGAGCGCACCTCTGATAAGGGTGAGGCCGGTGGTTCGAGTCCACCAGGGCCCACCATAAATATAATAGTAGTACCGAAGAATGGGGCCATAGCTCAGCTGGGAGAGCGCCTGCCTTGCAAGCAGGAGGTCAGCGGTTCGATCCCGCTTGGCTCCACCATTCCCTGATAGCTCAGTTGGTAGAGCACTCGACTGTTAATCGA
>NZ_JAMAUZ010000046.1:0-353 GCF_023714095.1 Paenibacillus sp. MER 99-2
CCCCCGGATCAAAGCTTGCTTACAGCTCCCCGAGGCAGTTTCGTTGTTCGCCACGTCCTTCATCGGCTCCTAGCGCCTAGGCATCCTCCGTGTGCTCTTAGTAGCTTAACCATTCGCTCGTGTTCGAGCTGTCGCTCCGCTTGGTTTGGACTACGTCCAAAGCCAAAAGTCGCTCCATTTCGATCACTCGCTCCAGCAATCTACCGTTTTTATTGAAACTTGTTTACACAAGTTCAGCTAAAAAGGAATGTTCTAATTCGCATTTACTTTCGTTTCGATATCTAGTTTTCAAAGAACAAGCTCCATGCAAAAGCAAGCTGTTTGAGAGTTTGAGCTCTCAAAACTGAGCAACG
>NZ_JAMAUZ010000047.1:0-348 GCF_023714095.1 Paenibacillus sp. MER 99-2
CTCCTAACCGCTCCCCTTAACCTTCCAGCACCGGGCAGGCGTCAGCCCGTATACTTCGCCTTACGGCTTCGCACAGACCTGTGTTTTTGCTAAACAGTCGCTTGGGCCTTTTCACTGCGGCCCCCTCGTGCTATTCACACTACCGGGGCACCCCTTCTCCCGAAGTTACGGGGTCATTTTGCCGAGTTCCTTAACGAGAGTTCTTCCGCGCGCCTTAGAATTCTCTTCTCGCCTACCTGTGTCGGTTTGCGGTACGGGCACCATCACCTGGCTAGAGGCTTTTCTTGGCAGTGTGAGATCATGACCTTCGCTACTGTAATTTTCACTCCCCATCACAGCCCAGCCTTA
>NZ_JAMAUZ010000048.1:0-330 GCF_023714095.1 Paenibacillus sp. MER 99-2
CAAACGCCCCGCTCCAGGACTGCTACATCACTCGGATCGTGGCTCGCAGTACACGTCAAAAGAATACGTGGAGCAACTGAAATCGTATGGTATGGAACTCAGTATGAGCCGCCGAGGAAACTGTTACGATAACGCATGTATCGAGTCTTGGCACAGTATTTTGAAGAAGGAACTTATTTACTGTAACCCTCGTTTTAAGAATCCAGAAGAGGCTTATAACGCCATTTACCAGTACATTGAGTTCTATTACAACCGCAAGCGAATGCATGGTGCGCTAGGTTATCTTTCCCCTACTCGTTTTGCGAAGAAATTTACGGACAAATCCGTCGC
>NZ_JAMAUZ010000049.1:0-297 GCF_023714095.1 Paenibacillus sp. MER 99-2
GTCACCGGCAGTCTATCTAGAGTGCCCACCCGAAGTGCTGGCAACTAAATATAAGGGTTGCGCTCGTTGCGGGACTTAACCCAACATCTCACGACACGAGCTGACGACAACCATGCACCACCTGTCTCCTCTGTCCCGAAGGAAAGATACATCTCTGTACCGGTCAGAGGGATGTCAAGACCTGGTAAGGTTCTTCGCGTTGCTTCGAATTAAACCACATACTCCACTGCTTGTGCGGGTCCCCGTCAATTCCTTTGAGTTTCAGTCTTGCGACCGTACTCCCCAGGCGGAATGCTT
>NZ_JAMAUZ010000004.1:0-364057 GCF_023714095.1 Paenibacillus sp. MER 99-2
CAGAAGAGGCTTATAACGCCATTTACCAGTACATTGAGTTCTATTACAACCGCAAGCGAATGCATGGTGCGCTAGGTTATCTTTCCCCTACTCGTTTTGCGAAGAAATTTACGGACAAATCCGTCGCATAAGTGTCTACTTTCTTGACATAGGTCCATACGATGTGTTAAACGAAATATTGTGTGGAACGAGTTTTCTTGTGGCAGCAGTCATGTTTGGAAAAAAAGATTAAGTGGGGAGTCTAGTCCTCCTTCATGTATATCAAAAGGGGATGTTCCATCAGTCATGAATATGACGAGAGACATCCCCTTTAGTATTGTGCTGATGTAATGAACCTGATACACGCTATTGGCTCCTATTTTCCCGGATCTCAGATCTAACGAATCGCAGAGGTGTTATTTCGCCGATTCAGTCGATTTTTTAGGTCTCGTCACCGTTTTATGACGGAATAGCGTTAATGAGGTTCGTAACATTTTGCTAAACGTAGCTAATCCACTGTTTAAGATGTGTTAGGTTCGTTAGCGCTAGGAGCGAAGCGGAATTCCTTTTGAAAAGAGCCTCTCTGAAAAGAATTCCTCTATGATGTACTTAGTTCATCTGATTCAATACATTAACAATGGACAAGCCTACTGCCTTTGCCATGTTCACTGGAACGGCATTACCGATCTGTTTATAGGCATTGTTCATGGAACAATCGAACACCCAGTCATCAGGGAAGCTTTGGATTCTAGCATATTCTCTAACGTTGAATGGTCTAGTTTCGTCAGGATGACAGCGCTCCGTCTGTTTCTGAGCTGGGGAACACGTTAGCGTGAGTGAAGGCTCATCCCAAGATAATCTGCGAGCCATGCCTGTTCTGCCTCCGCCGGAGTAATAACTTTTGCCCATATACTGCATCGCGATGTTATCAGGTAGATCTCTCCAGTATCCGCCAGGAGGCACGAGATCAAGCACTGTGCGTTTGGATTCGGGGTACTTTGCACCTTCGGATTCAGGAACGTTCTGCAGCACATCTTTCAAGGTCAACTGGTAACCATAAGGTTGAGGAAGTTCATATTTCAGATCATATTGTTCAACAAGATCATTCCGAATACCGATCATGACAATGCGTTCTCTTTTTTGAGCGACATCATAATCCAGTGCCCGTAAGACTTTCCATGTTACCGTGTAACCGATCTCGGAGAATACTTTGAGCATAAGCGCGAATGTTCTGCCTTCATCGTGACTAATGAGTCCTCTTACATTTTCAGCTAAGAAGGTCTTTGGTAGAAGCTGCTTAAGGAGCTGTGCATAATAATAGAACATCGTACCGCGCGCATCGGATAAACCCATTTTCTTACCTGCATAACTGAACGCCTGACAAGGGTATCCTCCTGAAAGCAGATCGAGTTCTCCGATCCCAATGTCTTTTACAAAGTTCTTAATACCTTGCTCTGTAACCTCGATAATATCCTTCTCGATGACATTCCAGTCTGGTCGATTCTTTCTCAGCGTCTTACAAGCGTATTTATCAAACTCCACGAGACCTTTGGATTCAAAACCGGCCTGTTCCAGCCCCAGCGCCAGCCCGCCGGCACCTGCGAATAGTTCGATAGCTGAGTATTTTCGATTAGCAGTAATGTTATGGATATCAATGAAATCTTGACCCTCAAAGTCATCCACATTCACTTCTAAATCCTCATCATGGGATTGTTCCACTAGCGTATCCGCTTCAAAAGGAAATTCGATCTGTTCAGACATTAGAATCTCTTCGAGTTCCACATCCAATACTTCACATAAACGCATCGCGTTCGTTTTAATCGGGTTAAAGTTCGGCGAAAGCAGCATCGAAAGCTGATTCTTACTGATGCCTAATTGATCGGCTAACTCCTTCTGTGTGCTAATGCCGTGTTTATTCATATGTTGTCTTACTTTTTCTTTGCTGAGTGTATACAATCGATAACCCTCCAATAGAGTTAAAAAAATATTTAACTTTAATAGGGTTATTATATTGGAGCGAATCGGGATAGTCAATGAAATGATAGAACATTCGTTTGGTTGTTCAACTTGAAAACTAAGGTCAACAGGGGGGGGATTTACACTGGTCACTCCGATGACAGAACAACCTACAGATCGCTGTTACCCCCGGATTTCTCTGATTCCCTTTTACAAAGGGTGAAATCCGGGGATAAAGGCGACCGCTTCGCTTCTTCCGGTTATTTCTGCCCTCTCCGTTAACGTGTAAATGTTAGGGTTGAACAGATTTGTAAGTTGAACTGGATGTGGGAGTAGGGAATTATACGGGTCACCCCGAGGACAGAACAACCTCCAGATCGCTGTTATCCCCAGATTTCTTTGAATTCCTTTGTCAAAGGGGAAATCGGGGGATAAGCTTAAGCTTCCAATGTAGCTTTCTTTCAGAAAGCTTTCAGGCGACCGCTTCGTTTCTTCCGGTTATTTCTGTCCTCTCCGTAAACGTGTAAATGTTAGGGTTGAACAGATTGGTAAGTTGAACTGGAGGTGGGTAATAGATAAGGGGCTTGTAAGGGAGCAATAGGGCAGTGTATCTATCAGTGTACTCTCTTACTAATCGTTGTCCGATTTTCGGATATGATTTTCTTACCTGTGGCGAACTCGAGCAGACCAATCAGCAAGAACACAATTAAGAAGTACCATGATTTAGAGAAATCTGGGATGAAAGCGAGTAAGGATTGAATCACAACAAAGAGACTATCTGCCATGAGACAGATGCCAAAAGCTACGCCTGCTTGAGCACGTTTCCTCAAAAAGGATAGAAACCCGGTTAACACTGCTGCTACTGCAAGAATGACTGAGGGAAGGTACCACAATGTGCTTAATTGCTGATTGTAGAAGGCAAAATAATCGTCCTTAATGAAGTGCATCAGGTCATTATATCCTCTACTAACCACCAAGATCATGACAATAATTTTTGCGAAGAGCCAATCATTCTTCATAGGTATGTACCTCTGCATTAGTTATAATGTTGAGCTGTCTATATTATGCAATGGACTTTAATTAGCGTAACATATGGTGTACAGAGAAACTACCGTTATCCATACATTTTGTTAAAATAATACAAATGGACTAGAGGGTTTATAATTCTACTTTGTCAGTGATAAGCATTAGGATGAGTATCTGATGGAGATGCATGGATCAACCCTCAGGAACAGATTGATACAACGTATACGCACCTCCGTCATCGGAATAGACATACTCAGGTTGTTCGATAGAGCGATATATTTGGGTGCCTTTGGGTAATATAGATGCCATGCCAGACTGGAAGGTTTTGTTCTGTTCATAACTGGAAGTAATACTTCCATAGGGTGCAGTTCGCACAGAGCTGAATTGTTCTTCATTAATTGTCTCGATTTTCTTATACAGGATCGACTCCATTATAAATATGTCATTGCTCTGATCCTCTTTCATAATAGTGCGAGCCATTTCTTTAGTAGCGCTAGTCTCTGTTGTGCAGCCGATCATAACTAATAGGGTAGAGGATATTATGAGAGAATAAAATACTCTGATTAGCATCTGGAGCCCTCCTTTTTAAAATTAAGTAACACATCTGTTTCGGATCTTCCGGCATAGATCGAGAGATAGACAGGATTTTTCAGTAATTTAAAGTGGAAATAAGTGGATTTATGTTAGATAATGATTTTAGGCACATTAATCTTTCTACAGTCCTCTATTTGTTTACTAGAAACACGAGTAATACTGTACATATTAATTGAATGGAGTCAAAGAAGAAATCTTTATCATTATGAGTTGTTAATTGAAATTATAGGTTGTGATGCGAATACGAAGAATGAGAGCAGAATTGAAACGAGAAGATTACTACTCACAATAGCAAAAAGACTTAGATTATTTCTAGTTAGTAGATTAGATTTACCTACAATATTTGAGAAACAGGGAGATTATTAATGAATGAAATTATTTGGTTTGTAATTGGCATTTTAGCTCTATCAGTTATTGCTGGACTACTGCAACCTTCTAAGAAGAAAAAAGGAAGAAGGTCTGGTACCCGAAAGAAACAAGTTCCAAAAAAAGCAGTGAATAGTGGGTTTAATCGAGCCTCTCCTACATGCAGAGCTGACGAAGTAATTCTAACATTGCCATTAGATAAAATGACCGGGGCAGAATTTGAGCGGTTACTTACACTCTATTTTAGGGACAATGGCTATACAGTAAAAGAAGTTGGCGTTGGTGGTAGAGACGGTGGGGTTGATCTAGTTATTACAGATAAGCGTGGTGAAAAAACAGCGGTTCAAGCAAAATGTTATGCAGATCATAACAAGGTTCAAGTGATGACTGTTCGTGAATTGGTAGGTGCTAAGAGAAATCATGACTGTATTTTGTCACTACTTATAACCACCTCAGATCTTACGGGTCCAGCTAGAAAAGAAGCAGATCAATTCAAAGTGGATTATTGGCACGGTGGTTTAGTAGACAGCAAGCTGCGAAGCTGGGGGAAATGGAATCCTTCCAATAAAAAAGCGAAGGCTGTTTCGGTGAGAAAAGAACAACCTTCATCTAAAACAGTATCTTCTATACAGTGTAGCTGTGGTGCTCCAATGATCAAACGTAAAAATAAGGCAGGAGCTGCATTTTGGGGCTGTAGTAATTTTCCGAATTGTCGTAAAACGAAAGCTATCTGAGTATGTCAAATTGACGGAAAAACAAAGGCAAAGCAACCAGTTAAACAGTTGCTTTGCCTTATTTATGATTTGTTCTGTCACTCTTTAATATCTCTTTTAGAATGTTTCTAGATAATTGAATATTATCTAAAGATGCATCTCTCAACATGTCCACTACTTCTTGAATCATAATATCCGTCTCAGTTAAATCAATTTCATCATTCACATAAGCAAAAAGTTGAGAAACATTAACGTCCAAAGCTTCTGCAATTTTGCCAAGATTAATTAAAGAAACATTTTTCTCTCCACGTTCAACTTGTCCAATGTATGTAAAATGGAATCCGCCTCTTTCTCCCAGTGCCTCCTGCGATAGTCCCTTATCTTTCCTTAAAACCTTAATTCGTGCACCGACTAATTTTAGAATTTTTCTATCTTCCACACTATGCACCCCCTATATGTAAAAGTGTAGACAAGATTTTAGGGGGTAAACACAACCATTTAAATCGTATAATTTGTAAAAATTATATCTTTGAGTATTCAATTCAATGTATAATATTGGTATTAACTCTTTGGAGGGATGACAATGGCAAGAAATTGGTTCACCACCGAAGCACATTGTAATCACCAAGTAGATTTTACTCCACGTTCTCAAGACAGTGATAGCTTCATCCTGTCGAAATCACAAGGTATCCCGGAGTATCATACAATACTTACTACCACTGTGGATTATCACCAACTTGCTCAGCATCACCTGAAGCTTGCTGTTATCATGCGTAATCACAATCAGTTCACGACCTGTCTAATCCTCTGTGATTGGGCGCTTATTTCAATGGTTAAGGCATTATATATCCATAGGTATCAAACCGTGCATCCACTTAAGGAACTTACGATGAATGAAATTTTACCTTTAGTGCATACGGACACAGAATCAGGACTAGATATCGCACTATTTATCGGTACGATGCAACATATGTCCTCATTAGAGGAGTGCCCGCAGAATCAGTCATTAAAGCCAAACAACATTGAGAAGCTTCTACAACGAACGGAAGAAATAATAGAGGAGTTAAACAACCGATTGAAGCATGTTCCACCCGATTTGCGATAAAATTGTTTTTTAAAATTTGTTTTTCTGATGTGTGGCTCATTTAATAGGGATGGGACCAGAGAATTATATGTGATGTAATAAAGTTTTTTGCAGGAACGAAAATTCAGGAACATGGGCGGATGTATACAGTATAAACTTCTGCTAACATAGTGAAATTCTATTTTTATGGCGGAGAATGATATGAGTACAATTAAAGTAACACCAGAACAACTACTGCATGTATCTAAACAGATTGAGCAGGGTAGGCAGCAGTTGGAAAGTATCCGCAATGACCTAACTGCACGAATTGGGTTTATTGAATCTCAATGGTCGGGAGCAACACAGGAACGATTTTTCTATGATTTTCAGCAGTCCCGTCCTGTATTGGATCGAGCACTGGAAAGTATGGTAAAGTCCTCTCAGAACCTCGGCACCATTGCCGAGAGGTTTCAACAGGCAGACCAGGAACAAGTGAGCTTAGGAGCTATTGCTGGACAGGTTGCTACAAATGTAAATATAAATCAGGGTACAGGGAATCCAGAAGAGCAACAGCGAAGAATGGTGTGGAATTCTTTGTTGGGAGCTTACATGCCTGCCAGTGAAGCGAAAGATGGAATGCCAGGACAAAAGGAACTTTAGAAATACTGGGAAAACGGTGGATCCTATGAGGAAATGAAGGGTGGCTCGAAAAAACCAGAGTCTAGTGGTGGGGATTTTTATGATGAACAGTCTAATGCATTTATGGCCGGTTATCATCCCACAACTGGGGAGCCCGTACCTGCATGGCAAGCAGGAATTTCTATCGCAGGTCTGCAATTCAGCAAAATCGCGCTAGCTTTTACAGGGTTGTATAATAGAGGGTATAAGGTTCCAAAAGAGGGTTTAGGATTTCCGAAAGGTATGATCGGTGCGAGATTCACAGTGAGTA
The DNA here is from genome assembly GCF_023714095.1 of Paenibacillus sp. MER 99-2. Classification (NCBI taxonomy): domain Bacteria; kingdom Bacillati; phylum Bacillota; class Bacilli; order Caryophanales; family Paenibacillaceae; genus Paenibacillus; species Paenibacillus sp. MER 99-2. The sequence continues at coordinate 6,647 of NZ_JAMAUZ010000004.1, forward strand.
ATGAAAGAATTCACCACGCTTCAGTTGGAGATTTTAATTCAAATAACAGATTGATTAACGGTGGTCATGGTCAAGATAATATTAATTACTTATTTTAAAATAAGGTTCCGTTTAACATCACTAAAGAATATCCAAATGGTGTGCGAGTTGGTAACATTCCAAACCACAAAAACAAAGCAAAGCGAAGCGGAGAGAACCAAGCTTGGTTTCCCAAGGATTGGACAGTAGAAGATATTAAAAAGTCAGGTGAGTATGTAGCAAATCTCCTCAACAACAGAGTTAAATGTGAGTGAGAATGGATGTTTGGAAATTATAAAAATGTCAGAGTAGGAGTCATAAAGAACGATGGTCAGATCAGGACAAGACTCCAGATAACTCAAGAATGCCGTGAGGAAGATTAAGCATGGTAGACTATAGTGAAAAGTTGATTTTATTAGTAGAAAAGAGAACAAAACTACATCCCGATGATCCAGCAATTCAGATGATATGGCATGAGATGGTAGATATTTTGAAGGAGAATGAGCAAAGGACGATTGCATTTTTCAATCAATGTGAAGAAAAAGATTTATATTGGCTAAGCGAGATATTTGAGGATTTATCTTCTGAGTTACAAAGTCGATCATTTATAGATTGTCTCCTTCAACTGCAAGAGAAGTATCCTAACTTGGATATGGAGCACGATATAGAATATGCGATTCAATCAATTCAGGAATAAATACTAACAATATTCATCACGGATAACTTGGCAGATGAACGTATTACCCGGATACAACATGCATCCGGGATTTAATTATGACATCTTTTATTGAAATCGGGTGTAAGGCAGGGGATTGGGTATGCCTCGTTAAATGACTCTTTTCTTGATTCTAAACAAGAACCATTAAATCTTGCGATTCTAAAATTAAATTTACTTTTTGTAGTAGGAGAGATTCTCTTGGCACAGAGTGCGATTCGTTATGCTCAGCGTACACGTTATATACAGGATGCTCACTTAGGTACGGTAATACAGAGCCTTTTCAAAATTGTAAATCAAAATACAACTAAAGTTTCCACCGAAAGTGAGTGGTTATTCAAAGCAATAAGTGAATGGTGGAGTGACTTTGAAGATATGCCACCAGGCCTAAAAGATGTTGAGTTAGACAAATGGTTGACAGTTGCAAGTCGTAAAGAACTTTTTATAGGGTTGTTAGGTGAGGCTTATAAACAATGCGATGAAAATTTAAAGGGTGAACTATTAAAAATTATTGAGATACTACAAGATTAATCTAGCAGCATGAACATAAGAAGAGATATAGACGCTGAGTTTAACTTAATTGGAGTGAGATAATGAGAGTACAGCTTAAAGATACAATTACATTACAAACTAATTTAGCATTAGGTCAAAGATATTTTGTATATGAAATAGAGTATACACCTTCAGGGAATACGTATTACAGGATTGAAAATGATGCTAAGCAGGTTGTTCCGTATGATTCGGCTTTATTTAATGTAGTTTCAGATAAGCTGTATGGTGACTGGACTGACTTAAATAAACCTAATCAATCATCTGTAAAAGTACCTGAAGATGTAGCTTATATAACATTTTGGGAAGAGTTTTATAATGATGATCCTAAAGCTCTACGAGCATTTAGAAAAGTTAAGGCTAGATTGTATCTTGAAGAATTAGAGGAGTCCGAGATCAGAGATATATTGGAAAGTAACAACGAAGATGAAATTTACTTTGTGTTAAATACTTTAATCAGCGTAAAGAGGGACACGTTTACTAACGAAATAATTCAGTTGTCTCAAACGAAACTGGTAGAAAACAACTATCCTGAGGATGATGTGTTGACAGCTTCATTTCAGTATTTGAGTTTATTTCAAGAAGAACATATCAATGAATTTTTTATACACTACTTGACTAACATTGAACTTGGAAATGATAAATTAACAGAAATCGTGAACGATTACTTTGCTTCATAGCAGAAATGGAGATTGAAATGGGAAAGTATGTATCTATTAGAGGTTGGTTAGAGTGTGATGAGAGCACGATTAATGAAGTGAAAAAGATACGGGATGACTTCACAGCCAATTACAATGAAGGTTTGATGGATAAAGATAAATTGGAATTGTATCAGTCGGGTTGGACATCCCCAGAGAAACAAATTAATTGGACAGCTTATGTATTTTATGGGGCAGATATCAGAGAGTATCATCTTGATTTTATGAAGAAACAACTTTCTGAAATGGCTGGTATTCAAGATATATCTGGGTATTTTTTGATAGATAATCATGATGGAGATTATCATTTGTGCTGGCAAATATGCGAGAATAAAATTATTGAAAGTGAACAGCAGAATATCTTGTTCAACAAATAAATAAGATTATGATTGAAAGCCCATATCTACTCCTGTACGAGTAGCCATGGGTTCTATTTTTATTTCCTCGACTTAATCCACCACTTTACAAAATAATCCCATTCCTCTCCAAAGCAAATGGTATAATGGCAAAAAGGGAGATTCTGGCGCGAGGCTTGAAGGCTCGCACAGCAGAAAGGATGTTATACCACATGCCTACATATAACAAGTTAGTACGGGATAAGATTCCGCACATCATTACATCTAGCGGGAAAGAATGCCGTACACGTATTCTTGATCCTGAGGAATATAAGCAAGAACTGAGAACGAAATTGCGTGAAGAAACGGACGAGTATGCAGAGGCAGGTAACGATCAAGACGCACTCGAAGAGTTGGCAGATATGCTGGAAGTGATTCGCGCATTGGCTGAAATGCATGGGGTGAATGTCGCACAACTGGACAAGCTGCGAGCAGATAAGGCAGAGGCACGTGGTGGATTCCAAGAACGGGTGTATCTAATCGATGTCGACGAAGCTTAACGTTAAACTCATCACAGATAACTTGGCAGATGAACTCATTGCCCGGATGCAGCATGCGTCCGGGATTTATATTATGACGTCCTTTATTATGCAATCGGGTGTAAGGCTGCTTGCACCACATTTGAAAAGCGCGGTTGAACGTGGTGCCGAGGTGCGAATGCTTGCTGGAGACTACCTATACATTACTCAACCCGAAGGGCTACAGGCATTATGCGATGTAGATGAACGGATTGAGGTACGACTGTGGCGAAGTATGGGAACATCTTTTCACCCCAAGGCTTATTTGTTTGACTACGATAACGGGGAAGGATTGCTTATTGTAGGCTCGTCCAACTTTTCGCTCTCTGCACTTAAGACAGGTTATGAATGGAATCTAGCAATGAATGCTGAGGCTGAACCGTATACATTCCAGATGGCACTGGATAAATTCATGCAGAGTTTCTATCACGAAACAACCTTACCTGTTAACTCGGATTCTATCTCTCTGTACGAAGGAGAGTACCGTAAATATCATCAAAAGAATCCTGAACTAATTCAGCGGATTACGGAGCTAGAGGAAGCAGAGTTCGGGAATCGACTGCCGGAGGATACGGAGGAAATAACGGCCGAATTATCTTCGGAGATCATTGAACCGAGAGCCGCACAATCAGCAGCTCTGGAAGCACTCGAAGGCATTGTGGAAGAGCAGTATGATAAGGCGATGGTTGTGATGGCGACAGGACTTGGTAAAACGTATCTGGCTGGCTTCTTTGCACGTCGCTTTAAAAGGGTACTGTTCATTGCACATCGGGAAGAGATTTTGTTCCAAGCGAAAAAGTCTTTTGCACGCATCATGCCAGAACGTAGTTTCGGCATTTATAACGGTCAGTATAAAGATGGAGAGGCAGATTGTGTATTTGCTTCGATCTATACGCTTAGTTTACAGAGACATCGGGATGTGTTTGCATCTGATGCATTCGATCTCATTATCGTAGATGAGTTTCATCATGCGGCTGCAAAGTCGTATCTGTCTGTCATTAAGCATTTTCAGCCCCAGTTCCTACTTGGCATTACAGCTACGCCGGATCGACTGGATGGTAAGGATGTATACGCCTTGTGTGATGGGAACGTAGCGTACCAAATGCATTTTATTGATGCAATTCGGCGAGGCTGGCTTGCCCCATTCCAATATTACGGTGTATTTGATGACACGGATTATTCGCAGATTCGCTGGATGGGCACGAAATATGATGAAGAACAGCTCATGGCAGCACAGTTGCATGAGGAGCATGTGGAGAAAATTTATTCGGCATGGCTTCAGCATAAGCAGACACGTACGATTGGCTTCTGCTCATCCATCCGCCAGTCAGATTATCTGGCTGCGTATTTTCGTAGTCAGGGAGTGAAGGTGCTAAGTCTACATTCGCGTACATCGGAGATGTCTCGTGAAGAAGCAATTCGGCGGCTTGATGAGGGAGAACTGGAGATTATTTTAACGGTGGATCTGTTCAACGAAGGTACCGATATCCCGCGTGTGGATACGTTGTTGTTCGCGCGTCCAACCGAATCTCTTACGGTGTTCACCCAACAGTTAGGACGTGGCCTTCGGTTAGCGGAAGGTAAATCTCATTGTGTCATCATCGACCTCATCGGGAATTATCGGAATGCGGATATCAAGCTGAGTTTACTGGATATGCGTGACCATGACGAAACAGGTGGGAAAAGAAACGATCCTTCTGTGCCTGAGGTTCCCGCTAACTGTGCTATTCATCTGGATACCCAGGTAATAAACCTGCTACAGGAGTTAAGCCGGAAGAGAATGCCTCGTCGAGAGAAGCTGCATCAGGATTTTCTGGATTTGAAGAGAGAATTAGGACGTATTCCGACATATCTGGAGTTGCATCTGATGGGACGTTCCAAAAGCATTGGGTATCGAAGCGACTTTGGATCGTACGTTGGTTTTCTATACTGGGCAGAGTTACTGTCACCGTATGAGAGCGAAGTTTATATTCGTCAGGAAGCATGGCTGCGAGATGTGGAGAAGACGATCATGAACAAAAGCTACAAGATGGTTGTGCTACTCTACATGCTGGAACGTGGAGAGGATCACTGGATGGAGCCAGTAACACCAAGCGAGATGGCGAGCTTTTTCCATACATACCTGACAGAGAAGGCATATCGGAAACGCAAAGACTTTTCGGATAAAGGTAAGCTCAAACTCTGGGACTGGAACGAGAAGACGGCATCTGAGATTGAAAAGTTGATTATCGACATGCCGATGTCCATGTGGAGCGGGGCGAAGGGCGGTATGACTCGTTTCGTGGACGGAGTGTTTTCACTGAATGTACAAGTGCAGGATGCAGAGGAACGATCGCTGTTATATCGTTGGACAAAAGAAATCTGTCTGTACAGATTGCATGCATATTTCGAGCGGGGGAATTCTAGTATAAAAGCTTAAGGATAGAAAAAAATCCTATCTAGAATGTAATTGAATATACCAACTAGGATGATCTAAACGAAAACCAGACTACTCACACGAATCTGTGACATGTAGTCTGGTTTCTATTTTTTTATTATTTCTCGAGTTCCATAGCGTGTAAACATATTGTACTTGTATCTCAATAGGAACTAACCTCTTCCTCGCTCTTACGTTTGTTAATAAAATCTCCAGGTCCCCCGGCTGTCTCAACTTCTAGGGAAGGTAGGGAAAAAGACAAAGTGAGAGAAGTATAGGGATCATCTTTAACATGACCATGCAATACCATTGTAGATGACATGGGTAAATGAATTTCGTAACCTTCAAATTCCACATCAGCATCGTAATACTTTTTGAAGTATTCTTGTCCAATAGGAATGGCCTTCTCATATAATTCTTGTCTGTCAGCTTTAGAGAGGCTACTGCAACCAGTTATAATAACTATAACTCCGAAAATCAACAATATTAAACGAATGCTTTTGATCAAGTACTCACCTCTCTTCATTTATCTAATAGCTATAAAAACTTGACTGCAAAAGGATATTACCTTTATTGACTTCTTTTTTTATAAAATCCTCTGGACCTTTAGCAGATCGTATTTCCATAGATGGAATATCTAATGATAGAGATATATTGATCGTTTGATCGTTTTTTACATAACCATAGAGGAACATAGTAGAAGAGTTAGGTAAGTTAATGTCATAGACCGTAAATATGATTTCTGCATCATAATGTTCTTGGAAGTATTTTTGTCCAATAGGAACTGCTTTTTTAAAATATTCTCTTTTTTCCTCATCTGATAATCCATTACAACCGGTTAGTAAGCAAATAACGGAAGGAATTAAAAGGATCATTCGTAAATATTTTAACAATCTATAATTCCCCTTTGTAAAAATATACCTTATTGTTAGACTATATATTAATTCAATGTGGGAGTGAAGTATGAAGTTTATTCTAAAATCATAGAAACCAAGTTGTGGTAAAATTTAAATAGTTGAGGAACATTAACAGCACTGACGACGTCTGAAAAGAAGAATATATCCAATCTCTATACGAAAGGAAGACGCTCCAATGAAAAAGGTGGTTATGTTCATCACTGCGCTGTGCGTAGTCACGGTGGCGGGGGCTTTATATGCTTCGGCAGGCAAAGTGAGCGCAGCGGCTCCGGCGTATACGTTAACCGTGAATGGAAAACCGATGCAAGTAAGTAAATCTGAGCTGATGCCTTACGAGCAAAAAGGAACCGTCTTGGTGCCATTACGTGCTACGGCGGAAGCACTGGGCTACAAAGTCAGCTGGGTGGCTGCTGAAAAGGCCGTATCTGTCGAAGACAGCATACAGTCAGCTCTGGTGAAGAACGGCAGTACCCAAGTGAAGTTTACAGGCAAGCTGAAAATCATCAACTTGAGTCAGAATATGGAGCTATCGGTTCCTGCACAGACTAAGAAAGGCACGATGTATGTGCCAGCTTCGTTCTTCGAAACTTTCTTCAATGAAGTTGTGGTGAACGAGGGCAACGTTTCGATCTCGGCTCAGATGTCGTCAATTCAGTAGAATTGACGTCTTCACTACATATGCCATGAATAGTAAGACCTTTAATGATCTGCGATCCCTCACAGGGAAGCGAGCCTTAAAGGTCTTTTATCGTTGTATAAACGATCTTAATCGTTGCATGAGCTTCTCATAGAGATGAACTTTTATCTATATTTGTATCTGTATACGTATCTCGTGTCAGTCTATCGTGTTGTACGATTACGGCTTGATCGCAAGTTGCCCCATAATTGATACAAGAATAGTGCGGCGAGTACACTCGCTGGTAATAAAAGGGGCTGCAACAAATTACCAATTGCCAAGGCGGAGAATTGAGATACGATATAACCGGCAACTCCAATGGTGGCGATTAGTACGGTATTCCAAATAAGGAAAGACTTTAGCGTCGAACCCAATCGCCGAGAGAGGTATACACTAAAAATGAATGCACAACCAAATAACGCGTAGAACACCAATTCGGTCGTCGTTGACCAAGTACCTACAAGTTGAATGGGTATCACATCTTCCTGCGATAGTTGCCTAGAGGCGAGCCAGTATTGAGCCTGATCTAGGCGGTACTGTTCAATCCAGATATATGCACCGTAGACGAACGCCATTAGAATGAGATAAACCAGAGATAAGAAGGAAACTGCCTTTGGAGTGGTTTTGCTTGTTTTCATCATTTCGTTGAACGACCTCCTAATATGACGTAAACGTTCTTAAGATTAGAGAGTGGATTGTAACCAAAAATGGATATCCTTGTAGTATAATTCATCTCGAACTGAATCGAAACCATAAATTGTATATTCAGAGATGAAGTTGTCTTATATGAGCTCGTCAAAAATAGAAGGTGGTGAGCTAACCTTATGAGTAAACGTATACTGCATTTAGTTCTTTTATCCATTGGTATGACTATACTACTCACTTTTGTCGAGGATAATAATTCTCCAGCGAATGAGCGTGGGAGGTTGAATGAAACTTCTCTATCCGAGCTACATACACAACGAAATAAGCAAAGATTTTCCTCTGTTCCTGACCGTATCGAGTTGTATGAAGAGATGGAAACCCTCATGTTGCAGGTCGAAGATATTCCTATATATAAGGACTACCTAACCGAATCAGAGAATGTGGCGTTGGAGATTGAACGTACTCAGTTCGTGAAGATCCAGTCAGATTCCTCTGATTTGACCCACGCTCTGTTGCAGTATGGCTGTGGTACTAAAGCATGTTCTACCCTTTTGCTGGAGACAAATGGGATACAGAGCCGAAGCATGATCATGCCTTATGGTACATTTCAAGATTATAAACGATCTCCTGATCAAAACCGGCTGTTACTGCGTTATGCGTACGATGAGGGTGGTAGTGTAAAAAGACAGATTATTGTGGCAGTAGATCTAAATTCTATGCAAGTCATTCCTTATGCATCGGATTCTCTTGAGAATGAATACATGTTGAACCCAACTTGGCCGATATTATCGTATCAATGGCTAGATGAGAGTAGGTTTAGTTTGAAGACAGCCGAGATTAGCGCGAGTGATTGGGATGCTTTACAGCAATGGTTTTCCTCTACAGATCGTAAAGTAAAGCGGGTGGAGATCCAATTAGAAAATACTGCTTTCAAAAAACGCTTACAAAATTTCAATTCTGCCCTACCTTTTCGTCTCGGAAGCTGAGATAATGGGGAAGGCTAAATCAATGAAGACATTTAGGCTATATCAGAGATAGCGGTTACTACACCGCTTACATATGAAATGGGAGGAATAGAGATGACCACACAGGTAACAGAACTCATTCAATCAAAACAGGGACAGGCATTGCTCGCGCAAATGTACGGGCCACAGCATGTCGAAGAGCAGGGTGCTCGTTATGTGAAGCTGGATGCTTCATTCCGTGAGCACTTTGGTGAGCAGGAGCAAGTTCAATTGTTCAGCTCCCCGGGACGTAGCGAGATCGGTGGTAACCATACAGATCATAACCATGGTAAAGTTTTGGCGGGTAGCATCACGCTCGACACCATTGCGGTGGCTGTACCAACAGACGATAATGTGATTACGTTTTATTCCGAAGGATACGACAAACAGTATGTTATCGATCTCGCTAACTTGAAGCCAAATACAGAGGATGACGGTACAACTGGACTAATCCGTGGTATCGCTGCTGGACTCGTGGAATTGGGACACAACATCGGTGGATTCAAGGCAGACATCTCCAGTAACGTATTTGCAGCTTCTGGCGTGAGCTCTTCTGCATCCTTTGAGATGCTGATCAGTGCGATCCTGAACCATTTCTACAATGATGGTAAGCTGGATGTGGTGACGCTGGCGAAGATTGGACAATATGCGGAAAATCACTTCTGGAATAAACCATCCGGTCTTCTGGATCAGATGGCTTGTGCCTACGGTGGACTGATCTCCATCGATTTTGCCAATCCGGCTGAACCTGTGATTGAGCCTGTGGAATGGAACTTCCAAGAAAACGGATATTCCTTGGTCATCGTGAATACAGGTGGTAACCATGCGGATCTGACTGAAGACTATGCTTCGGTGCCGAACGAGATGAAAGCAGTCGCACAGGCGCTTGGTAAGGAGTATGTTCGTGAAATTACGGAAGAAGATATTTATGCGAAGCTGCCAGCGATCCGCGAAGCGGCTGGAGATCGTGCGGTACTGCGTGCACTTCATTTCTTGTCCGAGAACCAGCGTGTAGATGGACAGGTGCAGGCACTGCGTGATGGACGTTTTGCTGATTTCCTATCCCTGATTACGGCATCTGGTAACTCATCATGGAAATGGCTCCAGAACGTATATCAGAGCGGAGCTTCCCGTGCACAGGAAATTTCGGTGGCTCTCGCGTTAACAGAAAATTACCTCAGCAAGCTCGGCGATGGCGCATGTCGTGTACACGGCGGTGGATTCGCTGGCGTAATTCTGGCGATTGTACCAAACGAGAAAGCAGAAGAATACATGAACTGGATGCGTGGTATGCTGGATACACCAGTAATCGTGGTTAACGTACGTCAGCATGGCTCCATCTGCCTGAATGCGGAATTGAACAAGGCTTAAGAGAGCATTTGTCATTAATATAAAAGCAGCGATACACCTGAACATGATGTTTGGTGTGTACGCTGCTTTTTTTGTGTAGGCCAATAAAGTGGATTTAGTCCTCATACATTGAGTTAAGAGGTTGGATATCATCTGGTACTGAGCCTGTTTTGACTTCATACGTATCATAGTCGACCATTGCAAATATTTCTTGAAACTTGTTCCCTTTAACATGCCCCGTCAGTGATACCGTATGGGATAAGTCAGACGGAATGAATCGGTGGCCTGTGAACTCCACATCAATTCCATAGGTTTCTTTGAAATAGGTTAGGCTGGCGATCTCAGCTTTTTCAACAATTTCTTTTTGCTCGCCGGACATGCAAGCAATAATAAAACGATGATTAAACTAAACGTGAATAACACGGCTAGAGGTGACCGTCTTTTATGATCAAGCATATCTACTACTCCTTGCTGGAAATCACTTGATTTTTTTATCCAATAATAATTTCGGTACAATACTTAATAATTAATATACGTTAACTTTTTAACTCAGTAAACGTTGCTCATAAGTGTGAAGCGTGTCTGCATTCGGGCCATTAGTTTGCCTATGGTTGGTGCCCTTCAGGATAATGCACACAACGATATTCATGCAGGCAGCGGTTCTTTGACCAATCCAGGGTCATGACAGAACCGCTGTTTGTGATGTCCTTGATTAGATCCGTCAGATAGTCGATTGAACCTGCATGTGATATGCTCAAGGAGATATATTGCATCAGGGATTGCTGTGGATGTACGTGTTAAGGATCTCTTCAACCGTACTTGATACATACATAATTACCCGTTGCCTGTGCGCAGGTGGCGGGTCTTTTAGATATAACTTTGGATTGCAGATTAGCGTGGAAGGAGAAGTGAAATAGAATGTTGTCTACGTTATATGAATGTCAGGAGGTTCGTAAAGTAGCTGATGATGGAACGGTATTTCCGATTCGTCTGCATGTGTCCAATCCTACGTTGGTGATTCCCTTATCGGGAATTCGTCTTCGCACGGATGAGCGTGAATACACGCTGGGGAGTGGGAAATGCATTTTTCTTCAGTCCATGTCTGACGAACTTGAGTTTGAGCCCATTGAGCTGGAAGCGATGCATTCCGTATATATCATTTCGTTTCAGCGTTATCAGCTTGTGGAGCAGACGGGAGACAATGTTCAATATCAGCTCAGTGATGAGCAATTGCCGGAGAATGGCAGGGTGATGAAGTTTGCTCGGCATCTACAGGGCAGTCTCCAAGAGCTGGTAGAGCGTGTTATGCATGCGGCCAACCCTAAGCGTAATCCTCAAGTGAATCTAATGTTAAATGAATTACTTCAACAGGTGTTTATTCATTGGGATGATGCAGAGGGGAATTATGTGCGGGAACGATCTATCAAACAAGTATGTACTTATATGCAGCACAATCTGGACACCAATCTGACCCGGTTACAGCTTGCACAGATGTCGGGATTTAATCCAAGCTACTTCTCGTCTTTGTTTCGTAAGGAAACAGGGTGGAGCTTCGGGGATTACCTCAATCGTCTTCGTCTGGACGAGGCCAAACGTCTCTTACTCACCACATCTGATTCACTCCAGACGATTGCACTTAGGACAGGCTTTTCGGATAGTTCATACCTGAGCAAAACCTTCAAAAAACATGTGCATATCACGCCAGGAGCCTTTCGTAGTTTGCAGCAGACGAAACAGATTGCAGCTTTGCAGTTTGTAGGGGCATTACTTGCGATCGGCATCACACCCATTCTGACCACAAATGAAATATATGATTCATCCGACCTGCTTCATGATGAACTGCAACAAACGGTCGTTACCGACAACGCCAAGTTGATTGAACGAATGAGAGAAGTGCGTCCTGAGCTTATTTTAGCGCCAACGTATTTTTATCATTTTCCAGATGTGCTGACAGCGTTAGAAGAAATTGCTCCGGTAGTTACGCTCGAATGGGGAAAGCTGGATAAGATCGAAGAGGTGGAGAAGGTTGGAGCATTGTTCGCCAGAGAACAAGCATCTCGGGAGTGGCTCTCTCAGTACCAATCCAACGTGAACGAGACACGTCGTTTATTGAAAAGTGTTATTTTGCCGCAACAAACAGTGGGCATCTATGAACTGAATTATGATCAGCGATGGTTGATCCCGCATACGAAGGTGCGTTCCGCCTACAATCTATATCAGGCTTTGCAATGTGCTGCCCCTGATCGGATTCAGAAGGAGGTATTGGACACGGACAGACCTTTATTTATTCAGGAAGAAGAAATGATAGAATATGCGGCGGATCATATGTTGGTCATTATACCTACTTCCCCTCATGAGAATGGGCCCGAGAAGTTAACTTCCAGACAGGTGTGGCAGCGATTGATCACAGAGTTGGGATGTCGTGTATATCCTCTGGTGCTTAATGAATTCTGGATGGATGATGGGCTGTCACTGGATAAACAACTGGAAAAGATACGACATGCGTTACTTTCTACGAGTGAATCCAACGATTGTACAGGCATGAAACCCGACCATAACACATCGACGATCCGTTAACCTGATCGTTATAATAATGATTGTTATAGAGAATGATAATCATTATTAATTGGAGGGTGTTATGCAGACACAGAGAAGAGGTTTACATATTTTCAAAATCGTTATACTCATGATGCTAGTCTTGATGCTCGCTGCTTGCGGTTCTACAACGAATACTGCAGCGACGGAGCAGGGAACTGAGGCGGATACAAGCACGGTGGCAGCAAGTGGAGAACAGACAGATGGAGAAGCCAACAGCTCCGAAGAAGCTGGCAAGGAAACACATATCATCGATACGCCGAATGGAAAGTTGGAGTTACCTGTTCATCCGCAGCGTATTGTCGTAGATGGCTATCTGCCCAACATGCTGGCACTTGGGATCAAGCCAGTAGGTGCAACGAGATGGGAATTGGAGAACAAAGTCATTCAAGATCAGATTGAGGGGATTGCCGATATTGGTGAACGTTCGCTGGAGAGCATTTTGAAGCTGGAACCAGACCTCATTATTACTTGGGTGAATCCGGCGGCAGATGCTCAGATCATTGAGCAGTATGAGAAGATAGCGCCAACGCTTGTTATACCGTATAACCATTTTCCGGATATCCATGAGAATATGCGCTATTTCGGAAGTGTTTTTGACAAAGAAGTGGAAGCTGAAGAATGGCTTACAGGACTGGATCAGGTCGCTGCAGATGCACGTGAACAGATTAGCCCTTACATCACGCCAGAAGATACATTTGCTTTGATGGGTGTATTTGTTGCTGATAAAAATTTCTATGTCTACGGTAATGGTGGCTACCGGGGTGGCGAAGCGATCTACACACATCTTAAGCTGAATCCACCAGAGAAGCAGCGTAATGAGATTATCGGCAAAGAAACGAACAGACAGATCTCATACGAGGTCGTTGGCGAGTATGCTGGCGATTTCATTTTCCTGGATCAAGGGGAGATGCTTCCAGAGGTGTGGGGCAGTAACGAAGGTGTATGGAAGACGTTAGATGCGGTTAAAAATAATCGAGTGTTCCAACTCGATCCAGACTTGTTCTGGGGTAATGATCCGATCTCATTAAAACTACAGATTCAAGAGATTGCGAAGATGATTGTGGAACGAGAGCAATCCAAATAAACGCTAACGAAGAGCAGCCTGGACAATGTGTCCGGGCTTTTTTTGATAATAGAATGTATAAGTTTTCACCGGAGCTGAACCATTCGATTATCGCAAGAGAAATGAGTATATTTTCCAAATTTAGGTTGTGCGGTCTTAGTAAAAAAGATAAACTTTCCTTTCAAAGGATTTAGGCAATTGCAGCTTAAGATAGAAGCATATACACCGCATTCAGCATGTCGCATCCATTTTACAATCGTGATAAGGAGAGTGAGTTTCTTGTCTATTACGACACCGATTTTGCAAAACATGAATATGATCGGAATCCTTTTGATGTTAGTGGGTAACGCGTTTTACTTGATGCATCTTCGTAAGGTCAGAAGAGAAAGAGCGTTAACAATAAGGGAGTCGTTGCTGGTTGTTGTGGCGCAAGCAGGTTATTTACTGTGGGCAGGGAGCCATTTCCTTGAGATGCTATCTACTTAAGTGCAGGTAAGTATGTAGAAAAAAAGCAAACTTCCTCCACTTTGGAAGTGTTGATGAAGTAGGGTCTATGAGTAGATGTGAATAGATGGCATCGTCGTGTTATATAAGGTTGGCTAATTTTGTGTTTATTTTCAATACGAGGGGAGAAAACGCAGAATGAGTACAAGCACTTCATGGGATCAGGAAGAGGAACGAATGTACAACGAGCTAAGGGCTCTGGTGGAGGAAGTTGAGGGACAGGAGCAACGGAGAAAGATGTTGAATCGTATGATCAAACAGCTCCTAAACGCCAGGTGGCGGAAGAAAATTCTGAACATGGACAATCATCCGTTCTCCAATCTGAGACCTGCGCAACTGGGAATTATGATTACGACTGGAGCACTTGCTCCTATTGTATTGTTTTGCATTTTTATATGGTTATCGCTATGGGTAGAATGATGTCGTTATTAAAAGAGCAACCGATAGCAGGGAAAGAAGCTTTCCGAGCTAACGATTGCTCTGATATCGAGTGGCTCGCTATCCTCTATGGAAATAGGTTAATGTGATTCTTGGCTATGGTCTTTATCTTGAGACTGGATATAGTTTTGCATATATTGGTGATATTCACGGAAGCTGCCGATGTGATGCAGGGCATCTGATTTGGAAGCAGATTGAAGCTTGATCTTCCCATCACTAGGATGGTCTTTCATCTGAGCTACCACGGATTTGGAGCCTTGGATGTCAATCGACATCTCTTGGATTCGTTGTAAAAGTGCCGGATGTCCGCCATATTGAAGCATCTCAGCAAGGGGTCTCATCTCCTCCAGTTTCTGACTGGAGCGCTCAAGTGTAGTCATCACTTTATCCCCATCGGTACTTGCACTCAGGGAAACCATGCGATGAATATGGTCTTTTTCCATCCGCTCCAAGGCTTCTAGGTGAGATGCTTCCAGCCGTTTGGGATCACCGAAGCCTTGTGATTGAACGGTGTTATTAGTCTCGGCGGTATGATTATTATTTCCGTTCCCGCATCCCCATAACAGAGATGAGCAGGCGAGAACTGCTCCAACGGCAACGATGCTTTTTAAACGCATATTGTCACTCCTTCAACATTTTCCTGAAGGTAGTATGAGCCAGAAGAATGAAAATAATGCCTTTTTATTTTACTTTTAGAGGATGTTCAAAAAAAGTTTTTTGAACACATACTTTTATTACAGAGAACCAAGGAGACATCATGAACATATATACGAATCCGATCTGGAAATGGGCGATTACAGTCCTGTATCCGATTTTTTGGTTTAGCGCTATGACTTGGGGATCGCCAATGAATTCATGGTTTATGACCATACTTATACTTATTCTCTTTTGTATGGCATGGGCAGGTGTGAAGGAAATGCTTATCTCTACAGGGCTAACCTGGCTCGTTGCTATTCCAAGCTGGTGGTTTTGGGTCGCGCGTCCAGATCCATCTGCCACTGCTGCCAATTTTGCCGCACATGTATGGATCATTCTTGTTATTTATATGTGCGTTGTGTTTCTACCTCAGATGCTTATTCTCACAACACGAATGCGGGTGATGCTGTATTATTCCAAATGATCAGGGAGTCTACATCTGGGGAGGAGTACAATTGAAGAAACAGATCTTGAATAACAAAGAAACGAGTCATACATATATTGTTGTATTTACCTTCTTATACGGCATGACGTTGCTAGCATGGCCTTTCGTTGCATTTGCTATTGGTATGTCTCTCGGGGCACCAACGCCAGTAGAATTTCAAGTTGCATCGGATTGGATGGGTAAAATTGTAGTCTCATATCCAATAAGTGTGATCGGGGCTATCATCGGAGGATGGGCTTCATATCGATCTGAACGTTATATCTTTCCTTATTGGATGATGCAATTGCCTTTGTTGTGGATTATTGCATTCTTTACAGTCGACAGATTTGGAAAGTATCTACACTTTTTGGGTTAACAAGGGGAGACGCACATGACTCATATGAGAAAGCGTGGAATACGAATAGGTTTAGGAGTGTTCGTTGCAGTAGTTGTTGCAATACTATTGCTACTACTGAATACATATGGATTTTCCAGAGATTTGGATGCGATGCTTACGAAATATAATATTCAGCCTGAGCAAGTGAAGGTCGTGGCAGATATTGATTCCAGAACTCAACTCGTTTTTTATGAAGACTATGCTACAGAAGGACTTTCCCTTGCCTTTGCACAGCAGAAACGATGGTCCTCTGAGTTAAGGTTAACTGGAGGTTCTCTCTATGACGACCCTAGCGAAAGGGTAAATACCCGAATCTCTGCATTAAAGTGGTCGGATACGGACTATAACACCATCCTGTATGGAAAAATTCATGATCCGGACATTACACAGTTAAAAGTGAGCTATGATATAGCCTCTGCCTCAACTCTAATTGAAGCGAACATTGCCCCTTTAGCGAATGAGGACAGGCTCTGGTACGTTATCCTTACAAAACCTTTAACAGATGTGAAATTAAACATGGTTGGTTTAAACGAAGCTGGAGCTATAATCTATACGTATGCAGATTCTGAGATCTAGAGCGTATCTAAGTAGATTCAATTGAGCTACCGCACAGAGCTGAATCATCAGCATGTCTGTTTCACCTTTATAGCTACATCTATATAAATGTTTATTTTTTAGTATTTTTCATAGAAAGCTGCAATCGAGATGGACGAACCCGTCGGAAAGGATTAACATGAAACGTATCACTATCCTTGAGATAGCACTAGACAGCACTAGAAGAAATAGAGATCGTTAAGGGAGGAAACCTACGATGGCAATATCTAAGGTACCAGGAGAAGTACATGTTGGCTTTATCGGAACAGGCGTAATGGGCAAAAGCATGGCAGGGCATATCCAGCAAGCAGGTTATCCATTACATGTTTATACTCGGACAGCTGCCAAAGCAGAAGCTTTGGTAAAGGAAGGTGCGGTATGGCATGATTCACCTGCCAAACTCGCGGCTGCCTGTGATGTAGTTATCACCATGGTTGGATATCCGAAAGACGTGGAAGAAATC
Source organism: Paenibacillus sp. MER 99-2 (assembly GCF_023714095.1). Lineage (NCBI taxonomy): Bacteria > Bacillati > Bacillota > Bacilli > Caryophanales > Paenibacillaceae > Paenibacillus > Paenibacillus sp. MER 99-2. The sequence continues at coordinate 23,725 of NZ_JAMAUZ010000004.1, forward strand.
TATCTCGGTCAGGACGGACTAGTAGCCAATGCCAAACCGGGCTCCTACTTGATCGATATGACTACATCTAGCCCATTGCTGGCTGCACGGATCTATGAAGCGGCTGAAGCGAAAGGGCTGCATGCTCTGGATGCACCTGTATCAGGCGGTGACATTGGCGCTCGTGATGGCAAGCTCTCCATTATGGTTGGTGGATCTGCGGAGGCATTCGAAGCTGTGCGTCCTCTGTTTGAGCAGATGGGTACAAATATCGTACTGCAAGGCAAAGCCGGAGCTGGTCAGCATACCAAAATGTGCAACCAGATTGCGATTGCTTCCGGCATGATGGGTGTATGCGAAGCACTCGCCTACGCGAAGACTTCGGGATTGGACGCGGAGAGTGTGTTGAAAAGCATTGCCACCGGTGCAGCCGGCAGTTGGTCGCTTAGTAATCTCGGACCGCGGATGATCGCTGGCGATTTCGAGCCAGGATTCTATGTGAAACATTTTATCAAAGACATGGGAATTGCCTTAGAATCGGCGAAAGCCATGGGCATGAAGACACCAGGGTTAGCACTGGCAGAGTCGCTGTATCAAGAGATTGCCCAGAATGGATTCGATGAGAAAGGTACGCAAGTACTCTACACATATTATCTTCAAGCATAATAACGATGATGACAAAGGTCGTGTGTTCTTTTTTTCTTCCGATTGGAGAAAGGCACACGGCCTTTTTTCATTCCCCCTTATATTTATGCGTCTAAAGTCACAGTATTGGTTAAATATCCATGTATAATGGAAGTGAAACTTGAATTTTTGGCGTATATCCCTTTAATTCTCCTGCCTTTTATCCGACATAAGTAATAGAAGTTTACATAATCAAGTTCATCATCCTCCAATGGATATTGTTCCGCTTCCCGCAAAGAACCGTAAACCTACACTAAATAGAACGGAGCTTGCCCATGTTTAAAAAAATTATGTCTCTGTTCAAGTCACAGCCAGAGCTAGCCAATTCGATTACTGCTTCAGCCCCTCCGATGTCTGCATCAATCCCAAGTCGGACACGGACGGCTCGTAGTCGTCGCAAAACGGAAGGGGACTGGACTGAGCAACCAGTGGAACCAAGCACGGCAGAGCAGCTGTACCGTCTCCCCTCAGCGTACAAATGTTTGCATGATTTACTTGTAACTAATCCCAAATCCCGCTCAGGTTACTCGCAGATTGATCATGTGGTCATCGGGCCAAGAGGGATCTTCGTCATTGAGACTCGTAATTTAACCACAGGAGAGATTCGTGGGGGAAGAAGAGAGGCCAATTGGACGGTTAGCAGCAGCCGAATTAAGATGTACAATCCGTTAATGCAGCATCGTGGACATGTGGAGGCGATTCAGGCACATCTTGGAGATTACAAAAGGGTTCGCCTTATCTCCATGGTAACATTCACCAATCGCTGCCGAATTAGCGTGGATCCTGCTGTGCGTTATGTTCAATCGGATGAACTGATCATCTATGATCATGAACTCGTAGAGACGATCCTTCGTAAGACAGAGAGACTTGAGTCAGAGGTCCCGGAGACGGTATATAAGGAACAGGACATTCAAGCCATCTTCGAGATGTTATCCTCCGCGAATTCGACAGATCCGCAGATTCGAGCAGAGCATATGGAGAAGGCAAAAGGCATCAAGTAGATTCAAGCCAGCTGTATAAGTTGTACAAGTAACAAGTGATTGACCTTAATTCAATCGGTTTTCATGAACACCGTTATCTTCTAATAGATGACGGTGTTTCTTTATTTTCGGCGCGATATTGGTAGGTGAGTTGAAGACCCACATGGCACAGGTATATCGACGTATACACCCAAGATTTAACTTATGCTAAAATACAAACCATATGTAATTGTGAACTATGCATGTTATGTGAATCAAATTCGTGCGCTATGTAATTAATCCATACGAATGGATTATGTTCGGAAGTTCTATTCATACCTTCATGTACAGGTTAATGAATCTCAGAGACAATCACAAGATAAGGGGAAGATCACACAATGAGTTGGAATCGTTCAATTAAAATGTTCGTTGCACTGTTTAGCTTGGCGGCTGTGTTGACCGCCTGTGGCGGAGGAGCTAAGGAAGCGAAGACGGCGGAGCCGACCGAGGACTCCTCTCAAGTAACGGCGGCAACGGAAAAGCCAGCAGATCAGACAGCAGCTAGTTCGGATGCCGACACTTCATCTGATTCCAACACAAACGAGACAGATTCTTCGGTAAAAGAGGGGCAGATCGGTCTTGATTCAACGATGGATGAACTCGTTGAGAAGTATGCGGACAACGTCGGATATATCCGCATTCCGTTAGATGACCATCCGGTGCGCCGTGTAAGTGAGAAAGATTCCAAGAACGTGAATATTGCCAACTATAGTGATGCTGTAGTTGATGTGAATACGGGCAGACCTATTCATACAGATTCACAGCCATTAATTGATGATGCATTTCCTTTTTTCACAACCGTTCAAGCACCGAATGAATCCTATATAACATGGGAGGAAGCGACCAACCTGGAGCGTGCTATGGTTAAGACGCTATTTATCGCTCGAGAAGGTCTGTTAATTACCGAGGAGGCGATGAATAACAAGGATTACAGCAATGCATCCTTCGTTAATACATTGCGTTTCTTCCAACAGTCCTCCGAGTTTGAATCGATGGCACCTGTTGCACAGACGACGGATGACATCACACTGACCACTTTGTATGACAAGGCTCGTACATCATGGGCCAAGCTAGCGGAGATTGACCCTGCGCAGGATGAAGCAGCGTTTGCCGAGGTGTACAAGACAGCGAGAACGGATGCAAACAATGCGATGGGATTCCTGAATGTCCTGTTGTCGACGAACAAGGAAGAGCGAATCAAAGAAATTTACGGGGAATAATGAGAGCTCGATCCAGAGTTAAGCTGGTTCGCGCAATTTCCACCACACTATTTTAGTATTCAACGGATTCAACGGATACAAATGCGTTCAAACTCTGATTGCCGCTTCTGTGGTTGTCAGAGTTTTTCTGTTTTTTCGCATAGGGGTATGATATGTTTTTACAAGAAACTGGTAAGGAAGTAAGAGTGAGGTGCGTGTATGTGAAGTGGTGGGATGAAATTTGTAAACGCTTTAAATTCAGAACGAAGCTCATTTTGTTTTTGTCGGCAGCCACGGTAGTCATCTCAGGTATTACGGGGCTAATCACCTATCGCATACATATCGACCTATTTAATGAAGAAGTGAGTCGCCAGTACAGCCTTACCGCAGAGCAGATTCTTGCACGTCTAGATTCACGGGTCAATGATATGTATAAAGTCACCGATTATATCACCTTGAATCCCTCCGTCAAAAATGCCATTAAGGCACAAGAAGCAGGTATCTCCTCCTATGATCAGATGAAGCTGGAAGATGAATTGGATGATCAGTTATACCAGGTACGATTGGATGCACCTGAGATTATGGGTCTCCGTATTTATGATTTGAAAGAAAATGTGTTTAATCTCGGAGCCTTTGCGGGTTCATTTCAACAGATGAATCCCTCCTATCTGGCAGAGATGGTTCATAGATTAGAAGGAACAGGCGGTGAATATGTTTGGAATCGTCTGGAATCGGATGCATTTATACAAGAAGAGAAGACCAATTGGATCTTAGCAGGACGATTAATGCGCTCTGTTGATCTGGAGACGTATGGTGTGATGTTAATACTGTTTAACACCTCGCTGTTTGAATCGTATCTCAAAGACCTGCGGCTAAATGATGAAGTTGCGGTGTATCTATTCGACACCAATGGTGAGCTTCTATATGCCTTTCATAATCAAGATGCTGATCCACCGCCCTTGAAGGAGTTGAGTATAGGGGCAACCGAGATTAGGGATGAACAGGGCACGACGCATTTGTATACCAAACAAACCTCAGACAAGGCTAATTTCACCTTGGTCAGCAAAGTATCACTAGCTCAGATTCAGAATAAAGGCAAGATCATCGTAAAAGTCGCCGTCTTCTCTGCGGTTGCTAGCATAGTATGCTCCTGGCTTATTATCACAATCATTAGTGGTAGGTTGTTGCGTCCGCTGGCGAGTATAGTCAATGCGATGAAAAGAGTGCGTGATGGACAGTTCAATACACGGGTACAGATTGAGACCCGGGATGAGCTAGGTTTCATCGGTGAACGATTCAATGCGATGGCTTCCCGGATCGATACATTGATTCATGAAGTGTATGAGCGGGAGCTCAGTGAGAAAGAAGCCGAGCTCAAAGCCATTCAAGCACAACTGAACCCTCATTTCTTGTATAACACACTCACTATGTTTTTCTGGAAATTCTATATGCTTGGTGACGAGAAATCAGCCCGCCTTGTCACTGCCCTGTCCGAAATGTTGCAATATACACTTGAACCCGTACAACGATTAACGACCCTGCAAGACGAGATGAACCAGATCGAACATTACTTGCAGATCCAGCAAGCACGTTACCAGGAAGCGTTGTCGATTGAAATTTCCGTTCCTTCAGAATTGCTCCGTTGCCAGGTGATTCGCTTGCTGCTTCAACCGATCGTGGAGAATGTGTTTGTTCATGCCTTTGCAGACAAGAGAGATAACCGTCATCTGCATATTCGTTGCTCACACCAAGATGGACAGGACGCGGTACCAGACATGCTTATCATAGAAGTCTCAGATAATGGCTGCGGCATGAACACATCGGTGATGGAACGCATTATGGAACCTATGGCACCTGCGGATGAGGAGCGTCAACATATAGGGATGCAGAGCGTTCTTCGAAGAATTGAGCTCATTCATGGCGATCCCTATGGTGTGCAGATCGAGTCGAAGGTAAATGAAGGCACTCTTGTACGGCTTCGCTTACCTTATCAGATAGGTGAAAATTCCCGTTCGGAACATTCAGATAACAGAGAGGAGTAGGTTCTGTGAATGGACGTTTGCTTGTGGTGGATGATGAAACGTTATTTCGTCAAGGACTGATCCATCTGATTCGGAATAATCCCCTTGGCTGGGAAGTTGTTGGGGAAGCGGCAGATGGAGAAGAAGCGATACAAGTCGTAGACCATTGCACACCTGATCTGATTATTACGGATATCAACATGCCTATAATGGACGGTCTGGACTTGGCTGAACGTATACACGAGAGTGGACGCGACATCATGATTATTATTTTGACAGGGTATCGTGAATTCGAATATGCGCAGCGCGCTATCCGTTACGGAGCGATTGAATTTCTACTGAAGCCGTTCTCCCTCGATGAAGCCTGTCAGGTGCTACGTAAGGCACATGAACGATATCGCCAGAGACAGTCCGACAATCGAATCAGGGCACAATACAGTCAGGTTGACCGAACCGAAAGACTGAAAGAGGAACTGAACTCGCTATTGCTCCACCATCAATTCGCAGCGATCATTCAACGCATAGATGGACTCTTGGAAGAAGCGTCCCAAATGACTTTGCCACGAGCCAAAGAAGAGGTACATATGCTGATGAAGGTGATGACTGAATTGCTGGCACAGCAGCTTCAACTCCAGGAATCAGGTGGCACGGAACAATTTGGTGCAGAGCCATTGCTGTGGGTTCATAACGTACCGGAAGTCATCACCTGGGCTCGATCTAAGAGTGAAGAGTGGTTGGATATGCTGAGAAGGTTAACTCAGGAACATCAGGATCATGTCATTACACGAGTGATGCAGTATGTTGAGATGAATTATTCCAGAAGTTGCACCTTGCAATCAGTCTCCACGCATGTTCATGTGACACCCAACTATCTAAGTCATTTGTTCAAAAAAGAGACGGGACAAGGCTTTAGTCAATATGTTAGCAGGCGCCGAATTGAGAAAGCCAAATTGCTGCTTCACCGTACGCGGCAGAGCATGGCGGAGATCGCGGAACAAACCGGGTTCGATAATTCCAGTTATTTCACGACGGTATTCAAACAAATGACAGGTGTCTCGCCCCGGGAATACCGCAAGCAAACAGGTGAACATGTGAACAGGTAGACAGGTATATTAACGCAATTCCTCACAAGTAGCTGCCAATGTACAGTCTGTTTATTATCTAATGTATATCATTTCATACGCAGCTCGTTTTCCATAGCAACTTAATATCAGGGATGGCCCCACGATGGCATGTGGGGTTATTTTTGTGTAGAAATTTAAAAAAGAATCGTTAAATATCAAATGTTTACGCTTTCATTTTTATCTAAAATACAACTATAGTACATCAGCAGTAGCAGAAGGGAGTGATGCAAATGAAGGGGGAACTGACCGCAGGTTCACCATCTGGTTTCCAACCACCTGACAATGAAATGAAGCAGCGGATTCGCCAGCAACGGTTGCGAAGATTCAAGATGAATATTCCGTTAATCGTAATGTTTGTTCCAGTAATTTTGTTCTATCTGACCTTTCGTTATGCACCCATCGGGGGATTGGTCATGGCGTTCAAGGATTACAATTTTTACGACGGTTTATGGAACAGTCCGTGGGTCGGTTTGCAGCATTTTCAGACACTATTCAGTGATCCGCGTACGGTGGAGATTATACGTAACACGTTATTTCTCAGTTTATTAAGTATCATCATTGGATTTCCGATCCCGATTATTCTAGCCATCATGCTGAATGAAGTACGGAATATGGCTTTCAAGCGGACGGTGCAGACGGTGGTCTATATGCCGCATTTCTTCTCCTGGGTCATTATTGCGATGATGATCATGACGGTATTCTCCTTGGAGAATGGAATCGTGAACCGTTGGGTCGAAGCCTGGACGGGAGAACCTTATCCATTTATGTATAACAAGGGTTCATGGATTGCGGTATTTGTTGGATCCGGCATCTGGAAGGACATGGGGTTCAATGCCATCATATTTCTCGCGGCGTTAACAACCATTGATCCGAGTCAGTATGAGGCTGCGCAGATGGATGGAGCCAGCAAGCTGCGTCAGATCTGGCATGTAACTCTTCCAGGGATACGCCCCACAATTATTCTTCTGCTTATATTGTCGATGGGTCGAGTTATGGAGGTTGGATTCGACCAGGTGTATATGCTCCAGAACTCTAATGTCAACGAGGTGGCGGATGTAATTAGTACATACATCTATCGTACAGGTCTTCAGGGGGCGCAGTTCAGTCTGACAACAGCCATGGGACTATTTGAATCCTTGGTCGCATTTATCCTTATTTTCAGCGCGAACTCAATTGCACGTCGATTTAACGAAGGCTTGTGGTAAGGAGGGAGATCAGAACAGCATGAGGAAAACCAGAGGAGAAAAAGTATTTTATCTGATGAATTATGTCTTGTTATCATTGGTGGCGATTAGCTGTATTCTGCCCCTGCTGAATATCATCGCCCTGTCATTCAGTGATGCAAGAGCTGTTGTATCCGGTGAAGTGGGGCTGTGGCCCGTCGATTTTACCTGGTTCTCCTATCATAGTCTGATTACGGGGACGCCGATTCTGAATGCATTTTGGAACAGTGTCGAGATTACGTTGATTGGCACCGGGCTCAGTATGGCCGTAACGATTATGGCGGCTTATCCGCTGTCACGTAGACACTTTTATCACAGACGGTTTTTTACGATGGCGATGGTGTTTACGATGATTTTTAACGGTGGACTCATTCCAACGTATCTAGTTGTGCAGAATCTCGGTCTCGTGAACAGTTATGGCGCGCTCTGGTTACCGGGTCTTGTGAGTACGTATAACATGTTGATCATGCGATCTTATTTTGAAAATCTGCCGGGGGAAGTGGACGAGGCCGCACGCATCGACGGGTGTGGGGAGCTTGGGCTCTTGTTCCGAATCGTGCTGCCGTTATCCAAGCCATTGCTGGCGACGATTGCTCTCTTTTATGGCGTAGGCTATTGGAACTCATTCATGAGCGTAATGATTTATATCAATGATACGTCGAAATACAACATGACCGTGCTTGTCCAAAACATGATTATGTCCAATCTGAATGTACAGGATTTTACCGATCCAACGATGATTTCGAATCTGACTCCAGAAGGTATCCGAGCAGCCGCTGTCATCGTGATGGTCATACCTATTCTGGCAGTATATCCATTCTTGCAGAAGTACTTTGTCAAAGGGGTCATGCTTGGCTCAATTAAAGGGTAAGGCAGCCTGTCGGTCACATCGCATCAGTTCATAATATAGGGAGAAAGAGGGTCTTATCTATGGCGTTAACGATGAAGGCATGGATGAAGTCGAGTCTCGTTCTGGGCTTAATTGGCGGGTTATTGGCTGGATGCACTGGGGGAGGTTCAAGTGAACAGGCTGAAGGGGAGAACAGCAGGGGAAATATCACGTCAACGATTTATGATCGGGGAGCCGTCCCTAGCGGTATGGGTACGATTGAAGATAATATGTGGTCGAAGTGGATTAATGAGAATGGCCCGGCAAATGTAAAATATACAGCAGTTCCCCGCTGGGAATCGCAATCCAAACTGAATGTATTGTTTGCTTCTGGTAGCGCGCCCGATCTTATCTTTGAATTCGGTACACCGATCCGAAATACACTGTTTAATCAGAAACAGTTGATGCCGCTAGATGACCTGATCGAGAACTCCAGTGTGGAATACAAGGCACTGATGGAGAAATATCCGCAGCTTAAGAAAGCGGGCATCAAAAGTGATGGCAAATTATACGAAGTGGGTCGTATGAATGAGGTTTTTCCACTGACGAGCTTTTTCATTCGTGAAGATTGGCTGGAGAAGCTGAATCTGGAGGTGCCGACTAATGAGGAAGAGATGCTGGCGGTTGCCAAGGCGTTTACAGAAAATGACCCTGACGGCAACGGAGTCAACGACACCTACGGTATAGGTGGATTTCAGTTCGGCGATACGGCAGGTCTGTTCCGGTATATGTATAATGCGAACTTTGTGAACATGGAGGACGGGGAGGTTGTGGTTGGCCCTAACCATTTGAAGGAAGCAACTTCATTCAAACGTGCGCTATATGAAGCAGGTGTAGTCGATAAAGATTTTCTGACCGATAAGGATGGAGCGAAGGCGAAACAGGATTTCTTAAATGGAAAAATTGGTATGTATGCCGCCATGACCTCCGATTATACGGGGTTTGCAGCCAAGGAACTGGATACATTAATGCAGAATGTTCCAGAGGCAAAATTAAAGGTTATCCCGTTACCATCTACGTCGGTAGGACATTATACGATGGTGTGGAATAACCCAGTTCAGATGACCGCAGCCATCAATGCTCGTGCTAAAAATCCGGAAGCGGCCATGCAGTATATTGATTTTCTAACCAAAACAGAAAACGGTCGCACCTTCAAAAACGGATTTGAAGGCACACATTATACATTGAACGATCAAGGTTGTCCGCGCATCTCGGATCAGGAGAAATACAAGCAGGAGATAAGCTGGGCAGGCGATTATGCGATGCTGTACAGTCGCTTGGAGGAAGGTAAGTGCGGTTATACCGAAATGCTGTTCAGTGAAGAGATTCCATCGCAGAAGGAAGGGCTACGTCTCTTCAAGGAAGCGAGGGAGGTCTATATGACAGATCTTCCTGTGGGAGAAGGTGTTACCCATTCGGAGCATATGCCGCAATTGCCGAAGGAACTCCAAGTGAAGTTTACAAATGTGAGCACAGCCATCAATGATATTTATACCCGTTCCATAATTGGTGGCAGCAAATATACGGTTGAGCAGGCTGCTATCGATGCACAGAAGCAGTGGGAACAGGGAGGCGGTTCAGAGATCGAAGCGTGGTACAAGGACTGGTGGAGCAAGGAGAAGGATAACGTATTAGTATGGGAAGATTTCTATGAAATCTATGAACAGCAACAGGCGGACTTTGAGAAATCAGAGTGAAATTATTGCTTTGAACAAAGCATATCTGGAGGGGCTAGATTACAGTGAAAAGCACTGGTCTACTTCAAATCAAAAGAACCAGGACATCATGTCCTGGTTCTTTTGATTTGAAGGTTAGCTCTAAACTAAAGGGATGGTAGGATGGAAGTATTAGGTTAGGTTCATCAGATATAGACTGATGAACCTTTGTATTTTTTGTGATACTCAGGGGAGATGAATGGTCTGAATATGATCGGTGTGCATAATTAATGAAGTCCCTTCCGCTTCTACAAGTGTAAGCAAATGACCGTTTGTACTCTTCAATAATCCTGCATGGTAAGGCTTGGAATCAAGGTTGATAATTACAAGTTCACCTATCATTTTATGCAGTTGCTGATCGAATGTACGGGAGAGTGGCATGGACGAGGGCTGAATAGGGAAATGTTGCTGACTAAGAGAGTATGGTGTGCTGTTGGTAGGGGATGGAATGATATACTTCAGATGATTGATTGAAACGTATAGAGAAGAGTGATATAAGGGAGAGTAGAACATAAAATAGTCATTCATAATGTTCGTAATATAACCATGCAGTGTTCGTCCTGCGATCGATATCTCGCTGAATCGTCCACGGGCGTTCATCAGCATTTTTCGATACGAAATGTTGTCGTGGTCAATCTCGGGGTCAGGCTTCGGAATAACCGCACTTAAATCTGAGGTGTTGGCATGCATGGTTTGAACATGATGAAGTGGAATATAGATAAAACGATGGTTTTCATAGACTACAATCAGATCCTGACCTACATCAATGATCTCTCCTTGAATTGGAAGTTTACAGCCAGCCAGTTCCAATTCAATTGATTTACCCAGCCAATGCGTAACGAGTTCCACAGTATTCCTCCTCTCAATAGATTATAGATGTCCAAATAAATAATGAAATTAGGCTAACAATTAGACTGATGGGTACCACAATGATAGTAACTTTCATATACTGTTTCCAGGAGACTCGAATATGATGGGTCTTTAATATATACATCCAAATTAATGTTGCTAAGGTACCTATTGGTGTCAGCAAGGCTCCGATATCACTTCCCAGAATATTTGCAAGATACGCAAGATGCAGTTGAGATTCACTCAGTTGAAGATCAGTAACGGCAAAGGTTCCAATCATGACAGAAGGCAAATTGTTGAACAGATTGGAAAGCAGAGTGAGCATCAGCCCTGACACAGCGATAATACTGGCATTTCCTCCTTCTATCATAGGTTTCATCCACTGAATAATGGATGCTGTCATTCCTGCTCGGTGAAGACTATCCACAATAACATAAATGCTGAAGGCAAAGAGTAGAATGTGCCAAGGTGTTTGTGTTATCACATCTTTGAGTCCAGTACGGGTACGGTACCAACGCACAATGAGCATGAGAATAACACCGGTGAGTGCGACAACTTCCATGCGTATACCGACTTGCTCAGCTAGAAAGTATCCTGCTCGGATAAATACAACGATGCCTATACAGACACGGAACAGCCACCAGTCTACTTTATTCTCCGTTTCATCGGTCTGTAGTGGATGATATCCTGAACCTGATGAAGATTGCAGGGATACAGGGAAGTGATGAATGACTTTGGGAATACTCCTGCGAAAATAATAGAATAAAAGTACGGTCATCACTATGATCGCAAGCATAGAAGGCACAAACATCATCTGAGTATACGTATTCAGATTTAAGCCTACCATTTGCAGAGCAATCAGATTAGCTAGATTACTAAGTCCAATTGGCGCACTTGAAGCCGTAGCGATGAGCGCACCGGAGATCAGGTAGGGCAACTGTTGATGCATTTTCAAACGAAGGATGAAACAGATTCGAATAATAATCGGAGTTGTAATTAGAATACTGCCATCATTATTGAAGAAGATGGTCATGAGAAAACAAAGTAATAGAACTAGCCAGAACAATCGAAAGCCAGAACCTCTCGCTTTCTCAATCATATTCAAGGCGATCCAGCGAAAAAAACCGATGCTATCCAGGATAATTGACATTACAATGGTAGAGAGAATCGTTACGGCTGCACCAGATACGATTCCAAAGATTCCAACAATATGAGCATAGCTGCTCACTCCAGTTAAAATAAGAAGAAGGGCGCCAAGTGAGGTGGGGATGGATTCATTTAATCCACCAGGACGCCACATCAGGAAAATGACAGTGATGATAAATACCCCAAAGGTTAACCACATCTGGTAGTCCGACATTTACTGTGATTCACCTCCCAGGGGGAGAAGTCCGGACGAAGCTTGGATTAGATGTTCATGGGATGGAGTGGTAGGTCTTCCGGGCGCAACGATCCAGTAAAAAGGCACACCAATTAGGACTAATGCAATGAAGATCAACATGATAATTCCCCCCTTTAAGCTAGTAGATAACTTAAGAGATTAGTTTAGTTTGTTTAATTCTTTTTACCGCCTGACTTGTTGCCATGGGCTTGGTTCTCTTGAGCCCGTCGCCCCTGAGAGCGATTGCCTTGATTACTCCGAGACTTGTTGCCACTGGATTTATTCCCGCCAGACTTATTACTCTGGGCTTGGTTTCCTTGGGAACGATTTCCACGGGACTGGTTGCCTTGAGCCGCCTGATTACCTTGAGCGGTTTGGTTTCCTTGACTTGTATTGTTATTGTTGTTGCCGCCACCACGTATGACGGATACAGATTTCACATGTTGTATCGGAATACGCACAATCTCCTGATTTTTCAAAGTTATGATCAATTGGTTCTGGTTGGCATCAGCCAGGATACCTTCGACTTTCTCAGGCCCTCCACGGTTGATCTGGACACGGCGGAAGCGGAGTGCCTGCATAACGCCCAGAAACGTGTTGGCGGGAATAGGGTTACCCATGCCTGCACTTCTGTTCCCAACGGAACGACCTGTATCTGTTATGCTTTTGACATGTGTTTCATTAACGTAGACGATCCCTTCTTTACATTTTATTGCCATATAGTCCCAGCGTACGTCCGTCAGTGTACCTTGTACTGAATCAGGTCCTCCCCGGTTAACCTTAATTTCTCTTCCCAACAAACCTCTCATTCCTTCACCATTCATAGACATTGTGTTTTACCCCTTCCATGATATAAGTTCAGATGGACAAAAATGGTGGATGTGATCGTGATCCCTTCCATTTGTCATTCGTGTCTGTCTGTAGTTTAAGCATATGTGACATGCTTCTTGGAGGGACTAGCCGGGAATCTATTTTTATACTATTTTGGCTATAATCTATGAAATTGAATGTATACTTATAGAATAATATCACCTCTAACTTCACAGTCTTAGATGTGATGCTGGAGGTGAAGCTGGAGGTAATACATACAGGACTATGCATTCGCCCGTACGATTTTCTGTTTTTCTGCATAGGATGAGATAAAGACCTACGGGCGAATCTCACAGGTACTCGAAAGGCGGATGGAAATGGCTTTACCTGTCTACCATATCAGCTTGTCTACAACCGAATATCAACAGTTAACCTCCAATATATGGTCAGATACGTTTGTGAACAGCACGATGAAGATGGATGGCAAGCAGATTCCGATCCGGATTCGTTACCGAGGGGGGCATACACGCGGTTATGCCAAAAAATCATTTGAGATTCGCACTGCTAGCCGAACGTATCACTTTAATGCAGAGTACGATGACCCTTCGCTCATTCGCAATGCGCTTTCTTTTCGCTTTTTTGAGTCGATCCGGGTGCCTGCTCCATCTACCAAGCACTGCGTTTTATACTTGAACGGACAGCTTCTGGGAGTATACCTAAGAATCGAAGGTGTAAAATCCTTCTTTTTTCGCCAACGGAAAATTCCCGTACGTAGTATCTTTTACGCGGTGAATGACCATGCTGGTTTTACATTAAATTCGGATTCCTCTTCAACAAGCACCGATCTATTATCCGGATATAGCTTAATTCGGGGCAAGGATGTGGATCGCACAAGGTTAAGTACCTTTGTTCGACAGTTGAACACAAAGTCCAGACTGGAATTGTATCGTTTTTTACAGTCGAGGGTGGATACGGACAACTATTTGCGCTGGTTAAGTGGAGCTGTGCTTACTGGGAACTTTGACGGATTTCATCAAAATTACACATGGTATGAGAAAATCAAAAGCGGGAAATATGGTATCTTACCTTGGGATTATGAGGGTACTTGGGGGAGGAACTGTTATGGAACGCGAGTTGACTCCAATCTTGTTCGTATTCAAGGCTATAACAAACTTACCGGACGACTGCTGGCATTCCGCAGTTTCCGTCAACAATACAAGAAACTGATGCAGCAACACCTATCGAGTGTTTTTACAGAGCAGAAAATTATGCCCATCGTGAATCGACTACACCATGAAATTTCCGAAGAAGTCGAGCAAGACCCTTATATGAAATGGCCTATGGATGTGTTTGCTGATGAACCCGAGAGAATTCGTACCTACGTGGCAGAACGCCGGGAATATCTCCATGAGAAGCTACATCAGTTGTGAGCATCCGAACTGCTTGGGAAGGGCATACCTTCCTTTTTTTTGCGTTAAAAAAGAGGGGAAGACTATTTCTTGCAGAAAAGTAGGGTAATAAGAATAGAAGCAGGATTGTAAAATACGTTATAATAACCATATATGTACATAGGAAATGATTACATAGTGGGCAAAGTGGAGAAAACAACATGTCTAAGGGAGGCTCTGAACTGGAATAGGATAGCGGTTTAGAGCGCTCCGAGCCGGAGGAATGCTTATGATCAAGCTGTTGTACTACTTGAAGAAGTACCGAGTTGCCGCCATTGCTGCCTTGGTCATGATGTTGATTGAGCTTGCAGTGGAGCTGGCTCAGCCGTATCTCATCTCGAAGATTATCGATAACGGCATACAGGAAGGGAATCTGTCCGTCGTCTGGTTTTGGGGCGGAGTGCTCGTGGCGAGTGCGGTTGTGGCTTTTGCTGCCGGAATTGCCAGTTCGTTTTTTGCATCCCATGCGAGCTTGGGATTCGGATACGATCTGCGGGAGAAGCTGTATGATAAAGTGCAAGCGTTCTCTTACGCCGTATTCAATCGTTTCGCCACCTCATCGCTCATTACCCGCTTAACAGGGGACGTTACCCAGGTTCAGGATACCGTCTTCATGAGTCTACGCTTCATGACGCGTGTGCCTCTGGTCGTGATTGGTAGCATGATTATGGCCGTAGTTGTTAATCCGCGATTGGGTTTGTTGTTGGTCGTTATGGTGCCTGTGTTGCTTGTTGTCGTGGTTTGGATGATCAAAAAGGCAGCGCTGCTGTTCCGAAATGTGCAGCGCAGACTGGATGCCGTCAACGGAGTCATCCAGGAGAATCTGACAGGCATTCGGCTGATCCGTGTCTTCGTGCGGATGGGCCATGAGATTGAACGCTTTGCCGGCTTCAGCGGCAAGCTGATGAAAGGCACGATCTCCGCCCTACGCCTGACGGAGACGACGATGCCGTTCATGTTGCTCATGATGAACGGCTGCATTATCGCTGTACTATGGTTCGGGCGAGCAGATATTAACTCGGGCAGTGCAACGGTGGGTGAAGTGGTCGCTGTCATTAACTACCTGCTTCGTACCATTGGAGCGATGTCTGCTTTATCTTGGATTCTCGTGACATTCTCCCGAGCAAGCGCTTCAGCACAGCGGCTGAATGAAGTCTTTGAAACGGAGGACGATTCAGAATCGGCTCAGAAGACAGCGAATTTATTTTCTACAGAATCAGGACAGTCTGCATCATCAGTAGAACAGGGAACATCCATGCTGACTCCCAAACAACAGTTAATACAAGGTGCGGTTGAGTTCAAAAATGTTGGCTTTCATTATCCGAACAGTGATATTACTGTACTTGAAAATATCTCGTTCTCTGCTCGCCAAGGTGAGCGCATTGCCATTATGGGAGCGACAGGCTCAGGCAAGTCTTCACTTGTACAGCTAATTCCAAGACTATACACGGAGGACACAGGTCAGATCCGGATTGATGGTACCAACGCCGAACGTCTGGATACCTCGTTGCTGCGTGGGGCAATCGGTTATGTTCCACAGGAGGTTGTACTATTCACCGGGTCTGTCCGTGATAATATCGCTTGGGGCAGAGAGGATGCTACGCTCGCTGAGATTCAAGAAGCCGCGAAGCGTGCTCAAATTCATGAAACGATTGAGAAGTTACCGAATGGTTATGATACACAGTTAGGTCAACGCGGCGTTAACCTGTCGGGTGGACAGAAGCAACGTTTATCCATTGCAAGGGCATTAATTCGTCGTCCAAGTATTCTGATCCTGGATGACAGTACAAGTGCACTGGATGTGGCAACAGAAGCAAGGTTATTGGATGCACTGGAGGAGCTATCGTGCACAACCTTTATCATTACACAGAAGATTAGCTCCACAACCTCGGCCGATCTAATTCTGCTGCTGGATGATGGACGTCTAATCGGGCAAGGTAAACATGAAGATCTGATGGATTCATCGGAATTGTATCGTCGCATCTATCAATCACAATATGGGGAGGGCACGCCGCATGTTCAAAGCATTCATTGAACCCTTCCGTCAACCGCCACCACCGCTTGATCCTGCAACGCTCAAAGGCGGCGGTTCTAAGCCGAAGGCAAGGGCAAAGAATTGGTCAGGCACATTGGGGCGGATCTGGACGTATCTTGCACGCCGCAAAGTGAAGCTTTCACTCGTGCTACTGATGGTTTTTGCAAGCTCAGCACTTGCACTACTTGGGCCGTATATGGTGGGCGTCGCAGTAGATAGCTTTATGGATGGAGAATCAACCAGCGCTAGTTGGACCAGGTTCCTGCTTGGACTGGTTGCGGTGTATGTATTGTTCTCCCTAACATCTTGGCTGCAAAACATATGGATGATCGAAATCGCACAGGAAACGGTATATCGTATGCGGTACGACTTGTTCTCCCACCTGCACAAATTGCCTATTCCATTCTTCGGCAAGCGTCAGCAGGGTGAGATTATGAGCCGGGTTACGAATGATATCGAGAATGTTAGCGGTACATTGAACAGCTCGGCCATCCAGATTTTTTCCAGCATATTAACCCTGCTTGGAACGTTCGGTGTCATGCTCTGGCTGAGTCCATTGCTGACCTTGCTAACGTTCATCGTTGTACCACTTATGGCTCTTGGCATGCGCTGGATTACGCGTAGAACAGGGCCACTCTTCAAGGAGCGGCAGCGTAACCTGGGTGAACTGAATGGATATATAGAAGAGACGTTATCTGGTCAGCGCATCATTAAGGCGTTTTCTCAAGAGGAACGGGTTATTCGTGGGTTTGAGGAGCGAAATACTCGAATCCGGATTTCCGGTTTCTGGGCGCAGACCATCTCGGGTTTTATACCAAAGCTGATGAACGGACTCAATAACCTGAGCTTCGCCATTGTAGCAGGGATCGGCGGTATTCTGGCGATTCAGGGTACGGTTACCGTGGGGATCATTATCATTTTCGTCGAGTATGCTCGTCAATTCACACGTCCGCTGAACGATCTAGCGAATCAGTGGAATACGTTATTGTCGGCAATAGCCGGAGCGGAGCGTGTATTTGAAGTGCTGGATGAAGATGAAGAAGCGAAGGATGAGGGTGCAGCGGTATCGCTTGAGAAGGTAGAGGGAGCGGTGCGCTTTGACCGGGTCTCCTTTGGATACGATGAAGGTCGTGACATTTTGCATGAGATTAGTTTTGAGGCGAAGCCGGGAGAGATGATTGCGTTAGTAGGCCCAACTGGGGCAGGCAAAACGACGCTAATTCAGCTATTGTCCCGCTTCTATGATCCAACGGCGGGTAAGCTGACTGTGGATGGACGGGATCTTACAACCATTCGCCGAGAGAATTTGCGTTCTCATATGGCATTTGTTCTTCAGGATTCATTCCTGTTTCAAGGGACGATTCGGGAAAATATCCGCTTCGGCCGTCTGGATGCATCAGACGAAGAGGTGGAGATTGCCTCCAAACTAGCCAATGCGCATTCCTTTATTACACGAATGAAGGGTGGTTATGACAAAGTATTGCAAGCCGATGGCAGTGGCATCAGTCAAGGACAGAAGCAACTGCTTGCCATCGCACGTGCGATTCTGGCCGACCCGTCCATTCTTGTACTTGATGAGGCGACAAGTAGTATTGATACCGTTACAGAGATCAAAATTCAGGAAGGGCTGCAACGTCTGATGCAGGGGCGTACCAGCTTTGTCATTGCTCACAGGCTGAACACGATCCGCCAAGCCGACCGGATTCTAGTGCTGAAGGATGGACATCTGCTGGAACAAGGCTCGCATGACGTCTTGCTAGAGCAAGGTGGCTTTTACAGCGAGCTGTATTACAGTCAACTACGTAAGAAGGCGCAGTGACGGTTGGGTGAGTCATTGGCATTCTCGGATACGTCTCCTTGGTACCACAGGAGCTCAACGGGATGACTTATGATTACAGTAGGTGCAACCGAATAAAGGGATATACAGAAACGGACATCTATATGGGTGTCCGTTTTTCTTATTGGATCGTATGGCCGTATTCTGCGTGAATAATTATTTTATAACCCAACATACGCTTGCTCATATGATTGAATAACTATGATGCTTGACAGCAAAACGGAGTGGATGTATATTTAGCTCACGAACACTTAGATATCTAACTTTAAGATGTTATACAAAGGGGAGGAGAGTTCTCTTGCGGAAAGATACGCCATATTCGGATCTATTTCAAACGATTGGAATCAAGATCAAACGCAAAGCCGATGATCAAGTGAACGAGTTAGGGCTTAATGCTCAACAAGGTCGAATCATCGGATATATCTATGAACATCAGGATAACGGGTTGATTCAGAAAAACCTAGCTGAGACATTCAACCGGCGGGATGCAACGATTACGAGTATGCTGAAAGGCTTGGAGAAGAACGGGTATATTGAGCGGAAGATTCCTTCAGATAATGAGCGACAGAAGAACTTATACGTCTTGCCTAAGGGCGAGCAAGTCATTCAAGATGTAACCCAGATGTTTGCCAAAGTTGAGCACGAGATTGTGGCAAGTTTGACCGAGGAAGAACAGGCAACATTGATGCAGTTATTGACCAAGGTTAATCAGAACCTCTAAGAGGGCTGATGTACTGAGCAGGATTAACTGCTCATATTCAAATAGTTAGAATTCTAACAGTTTAGGTTCTATTGGTCAATGTGCCAACGTTGGTTGGTAACACTTGAGTATCTTTTTTGCTGTAAAACTTAGAAGTCTAATTGTTATAATTAAAAGAGAGGCGGAATTCCTTTGAAAGAAAAACATTCAAACTCCTATTATCTGAGCACAGCTCCTGTCCACAAGTCTATTATGCATCTGTCTATTCCTATGATGTTAGGCATGTCAGCGGGAACGCTGTACAACCTCATCAATGCCTTTTTCATTGGTCTAGTACATGATACAGGCATGTTCAGTGCGATTACCCTCGGCTTACCAATCTTCACTGTGTTGATGGCATTTGGCAATATGTTTGGAGTCGGTGGCGGCACCTTCATTACGCGTCTAACGGCTAAGGGTGAAGCGGAGAAGGCGAAGAAAGTTGCAGGTTACTCGCTTTACTTCAGCTTAGCTGCTGGTATATTCATTGCCCTTATCTCTTGGTTGTTCATCACCCCGATTGTTCATGGACTTGGCGCCAATCAGGCTGTATATGCATACACGAGTCAGTACGCCATTACGTTATTGGCAGGTGGAGCGATTGTCATTGTGAACTTTGCGCTGGAACAGTTGGTTCGGTCAGAAGGTGCATCGAAGGAATCGATGTATGGTATGTTCATTAGCATTGTTGCCAGCATTTTATTGGATGTACTATTTATTCTTATCTTCGATTGGCATGTATTTGGTGCTGCGCTGTCCATCGTACTAGCGAATGCTTGCTCAGCAGCCTATTATATCTGGTATTTATCATATCGCAGTGAGAATCTGAGAGGCTTCTTAAAGCACTGGAAGCTGAACCTGCAGGATCAGTTAGAGGTATATAAGATTGGCGTATCCGAACTGCTGCAAACGTCATTCCTGATCGTATCGACTCTGCTGTTGAACCACTATGCAATGACATTTGGTGATCATATTGTCGCTGGCTTCGGTATTGCGCTACGGATTGTGCAGTTGCCTGAGTTTCTAACGATGGGGGTTTTCATGGGGATTATTCCGCTCGTGGCGCATAATTTTGCAAGTGGAAATTTTGCTCGATTAAAAACTACGTATAAACAAGCTACGCTATATATTACGGGGATTGCGGTAATTTTTATTGGCATCGTCTATGTGTTCAAGGAACAAGTCATTCGCCTGTTCTCATCCGATGCATCGGTGCTTGAGGCTGGAACTGCTATCCTGATCGCGATGCTGATCTCTGCCTTGTTCACCGGTCTTACTGGACTGTTTACCGGTATTTTCAAAGCTGCAGGAGAGGGGATTCCAACGAATGTGATGGCAATCTGCCAAGGAACCTTGTTCATTCCAGTGATCATTATTTTCCATCAGTACTTTGGTCTTACAGGCGTGATCTGGTCTATGACCGTAACTGAAATCATCACAAGTGTGCTTGGGCTAATCCTGTTTGTATTCCACTACAGACGTATTAGTCAAAAAAACAATCAGCTTGTAGTGAATGCTTAAACTTAGCTTAGGCTGGATATTAGAGCAGGATGGAGGGAGAAATTCACTCTGATCCTGCTTTTTCTATTGTTCAATCCTCATTTGTATAGGGATTGCATGCTGTCAACATTTATTCTAAACCAACAAACATTTCACAGGGTAAATATGGAAGTCGTAACCATGACGTTATGTCACAAAGTGGATATAATAGGGCTTATTCACAAAGCTCTTATACTCGTATAGGGAAAGCTAGGTTATGGAGGTCGTCTGGAAAATTGAAAAACTCAACAATTGCAACATGGCTTTTTTTATTTAATGGCTTGTACTTATTAACACTATTAGCGTATCCCATTGTGCTGATGATGAGTGTATTTATGTTTGATGCTCCGACTTCATATGACTATGCATCGAACTATGCTGCCGTTTCTTTACTGATCTCTTATCCAATTGCTGTGCTAGGATCACTATCTTGTTGGGGATTCTACCATAAAGGGAAGTACAAGTGGGCTATCGCTATGGCTAACCTGTTGTTGGTATGGATTGCGTTGTTTATACTCGTGCTCATTGTGAACAGTATTTTACCTTTTTAGAAGTCCAGGCGAATGACTGGCCGATCATAAAATAAAATAGCCTATGAGAGATTCTTAATCGAGAACCTTTCATAGGCTATATTTATTTGGTAGAGGTTTTCTAACCTCTGTCCTAGTTCATAACCTTCCAATTATTCGCAGGCTGCACCGTCAACGGCTGATGTCTACGAATGTAATCCTCCACCAATGTCGCCATATCCGTGGCGCCTTCATGCAGCACCTTTTTACCTGGATACATGGCATAATCGCCTCCCCCTGCTGCACGGTAGCTATTCATCACCACAGAATATGTGCTATCCATCGCAATTGGTATACCATTACGCTCTAGCTTCACCACACGACTACCTACAGGCTGAGAGATATCAAGCTCGTACTCAATGCCTGCCCACATATCATAATTATAATGCTGTGGTTTAGGTTCGATGTAGGCCGGGTTAACGATAACATTTCCTGAGGAATCCAGTTCGAAGTAGCGTGCGCTTTGCTCCAACGCCTCTCGAACATCCTCACCATTCAGCTCTAATACGGTAAGCGTGTTAGGATAGATGAAATTCGATAACACATCCCGAACCGTGATCTGACTTCCGAATCCGCGAGCTTCTTCACTAAGCATGGCTGTATTTGAGAGCTGTGCTCCCGTTGCTTCCATCTGTACCTGATGAACAAAATCAATGAATGGATGAGCTTGAAGCCGGAGCGTTGTCGCATCGGAAATCGACAAGTCACCAGATACCTCACCAATCGGTTGATCTAACCAGGCTTGAGCCTGAGTCTCCAGTTCATCCGTAAGTCTCATGACCACGGTATCGGGTTCAAACTCATGCTGTTCATCCAAGCGCAGAAGCTTAGCTTGTTTATCTGTAATTTGCCATGCTCCATCTGAATTTTGCTGTAACTGAACCGATACATGCCCTATGCCGCTTCCACTGAATCCAGGCTGAATGACGGTTACACCATGGATTACTGTAGCGAGCTGGCGATGCTGATGTCCTGTAAGAAGTACATCAATCCCTTCAATATCTCGACAGATGGCATACCCTTGATTCTCTCCAGTTAACCGTTCAGCTGGTTCCCCGGTCTCTAGATCACTTTCGAATCCACCATGATAACTAACCACAAGAACATCTGGCTTCTCCACTTCGCGAATGTAATTAACCCATGCACGGATGGTCTCTAACGCATCAAGGAAATGTAATCCTTCAATATTTTTGGGATGCTCCCAGTTTGGGATATAGTGTGTAGTTGCACCTAATAAAGCAATTTTGGCACCCGAAGACAATGTCTTAATTAGATACGGAGGGCCAAATGCAGGAATGCCAGCTTCCAATGGTGCAATGGGATGATTCCCTTTTTCAGAATCTGTTCCATAAGAATGAATCACAATGGAGTCATCCCCATAAGTCATGTAGCTCGGCTGATTTCCTGCAGCATTTTGCTCGCTTTCTAGTAATCTTTCATGGTCTTCTTGCGGGCGAGTCCGCACAATGTTAGCCGATAACCATGGGAATGTGGAGTCTTCAACGGCTCCAGAGAGCAGCTCCTGCCCATAATTAAACTCGTGATTTCCCATGACTGCCGCATCATAGCCGAGTTCATTCAACACGGTAATGAACGGATGAATATCATGTTTGGATACGTTGGCAGCCGCGTAGGAGGCCAAGGGAGAGCCTTGTAGTAAATCACCATTATCCACCAGCAGCAGTTCAGGCGAGCGTTCACGTTCCTTCCGAATGAGTGTAGCTACCATAGCAAGCCCGGCTGGGCGATAGGCATTGGTGTTGTAATGAATCGGACGGATGGCCCCATGCAGATCACTGGTGAACAAAATATCGAAGGTTGTCGTCGGTTGAGTAGGCTTCATTTTACAATCTCCTCTAATATATAAGTTTATATATATGGAATGACCCCAAAAAATGGAACGATAGAAAGAATGGAAGAAAGAGATGCATGCCTGATATTCGTGCCTTTTCCATGCTTTTCTTCTCCAATTCTCATCCATAATGAGCCTATTCTAACAGATGAAATCGTCCCTGACAGCATGACAAGAAACTTTACAAAACTCCAAATTTCGTTTCACATGGCGCAAATATTTGCCAATTATAGTAGATAAGTATTGAAAAATAGAAACTCTTTGGAGGGTGTTCGCTTGAAGAAGTCCGCTTTATTTTTACCATTGTTGATTTTGGTTCTGTTTCTGAGTGCTTGTGGGTCTAATGCTACGACAGGTTCGTCTAACGGGGCTGATACGAGTTCGAACGCATCTGGTGCATCTACTGATACGGCAGAAACAGAAAAAGAAGCCGAAGGTTATGTACCAACAGAACTAACGGTTCAATTCGTTCCTTCCCAGAATGCAGACACGCTTGAAGCCAAAGCAAAGCCGCTGGAAAAGCTGCTTGGTGACAAATTGGGTATTCCGGTAAAAGTCAGCGTATCCACAGACTACAACACAATTATTGAAGCAATGGCTTCCAACAAAGTAGACGTAGGTTTCCTGCCTCCAACAGCATATGTGCTGGCTAAAGAAAAAGGCGCAGCTCAAGTTATTTTACAAGCTCAACGTTTTGGCGTAAATGATGAAACAGGTGCTCCAACAGAGGAATTGGCTGATTCTTATAAATCGATGTTTATCGTGAAGAAAGATTCACCGATCCAAACGATTGAAGATCTCAAAGGTAAGAAAATTGCTTACCAAAACGTAACGTCTTCCGCTGGTTATGTATGGCCGGCAGGTTTGTTGCTCGACAATGGCATTGACCCATTGAAAGATGTAACTCCTGTAACATTGAAAGGTCATGACCAAGGTGTTATTGCTGTACTGAACGGTGACGTTGATGCAGCAGCGATTTTCCAAGATGCTCGTAACACTGTAGCTAAAGATTACCCAACGGTATTTGAAGATACACGTGTACTGGCGTTCACTGAGCCAATTCCTAACGATACCATTGCTGTTCGTACAGATATGAATGCAGATTGGACTGCGAAGATCAAACAAGCTTTCATCGATATCGGTAAAGACACAGAGGGCCACCAAATCATTAAAGAAATCTACACGCATGAAGGTTATGTAGAGTCCGATGATAGCAAGTTCGAGATCGTTCGTCAGTATGGCGAAAAAGTAAAAGGCGAGTAATTGTAGCTTAGAAGTGCTACAACTCTAAAAGTCGTTTTACAATCGTGTTGCTTCACGTATCTCTCTTGATGGGACTAGCTATATCGGTTCAGAGTGGTCAGGCCAGTTCAGCGTGCTCTACGCTGCGCTGGCTTGTGCCATTATAGCAAGGCTTCGATCAGTATGATCATTACAAATGAAAGAAGGATTATTGCGATGATTGAGCTTCATAACGTCACCAAAACGTATGCAAACGGCACAAAAGGCCTGGATAATATTAATCTGAAGTTTGAACAAGGCGAATTTATTGCGGTCGTTGGTTTGTCTGGGGCAGGTAAATCAACCCTCCTACGTTCCATTAATCGACTGCACGATATTAGTGAAGGTGAGATCAAGATCAACGGAAGTTCGATTACGAAGGCACAGGGCAAACGCCTACGTATGATCAGACGTGATATCGGCATGATCTTCCAGAGTTTTAACCTGGTGAAACGCTCCAGTGTACTCCGTAATGTGCTCTGTGGACGAGTCGGATATCATTCGACGATGCGTACTATCCTGGGTCGTTTTCCAAAAGAGGATGTTGAATTGGCGTTCACCGCGTTGGAACGGGTTAACATCTCGGAGAAAGCTTACTCCCGTGCAGATCAGTTGTCTGGTGGACAACAGCAACGTGTGGCGATTGCTCGTGTACTTGCCCAAGAAGCTAAAATCATTCTGGCCGATGAGCCGGTGGCATCACTAGATCCACTTACAACAAAGCAGGTTATGGATGATCTGAAACACATTAATCAGGAGCTAGGCATTACAACCATCGTCAATCTTCACTTTATCGACCTTGCAAGAGAGTATGCGACCCGTATTGTGGGATTGCGGGCAGGTAAAGTTGTATTCGACGGTCCGGTTGAAGAAGCAACGGATGAGCGATTTGCCGAGATTTACGGCAGACCGATTCTAGCTGATGAATTACTGGACAAGCAGGCTGTGCATGAGCAGGGAGAAGTTCTGGTATGAAGGGGCAAACCAATGTTTCACTTCAGAATTCAGGCAAGCCAGGCATAGGTAAGGAACCTGGTTCCAGCCCGAATCAGGTCGTTAGTCGTCCCAAACCACCTGGACGCACGAAGCATCTACTCACGTTAGCCATTATTTTGCTTCTTCTCTGGGCGAGTGCGAAGCAGACCGATGCAAGCTTTACGGAGCTGTTTGAAGGCTTGCCGAACATGTGGGATCTGCTAAAAGAAATGTTTCCACCCCGGTGGAGTTACTTTGATAATATCGTTCAAGGCATGCTGGAAACCATTCGTATGGCGTTGATTGGTACAACCATTGGTGCCATCATTGCCATTCCGGTGGCGATTATCTGTGCGGGTAACCTGATGCCTAGCCGCTGGATTTACTATCCGGCACGTTTTGTACTTAACCTGATTCGGACAGTACCCGATCTGTTGCTTGCTGCTTTGTTTGTTGCAGTGTTTGGTCTAGGGCCGATTCCGGGTATCCTGGCACTGGCTGTATTCTCTGTAGGTCTAATTGCCAAGCTCACCTATGAGACGCTGGAAACGATTGATCGAGGGCCGCTGGAAGCAATGACGGCTGTCGGTATGAACCGTATTCAGCTCATTGTGTATGGCGTTGTCCCACAACTGGCCGCTCAATTCACATCCTATGTGTTGTATGCCTTTGAGATTAATGTACGTGCTGCAGCCATTTTGGGATTGGTGGGAGCCGGAGGGATTGGACTTTATTATGAAGCTACACTGGGATTCCTGGAGTATGACAAAACCAGCGTAATCATTCTATTTACCCTTGCTATTGTCCTGATTATCGATTATGTAAGTACTAAGCTGCGGGAGAAATTGCTATGATGAAAAATGAAACAAGCCGCATCCGGCCGAAACCACGGAAGAACCCGCTTCGCTGGGTTATTGTGATCCTGCTGATTCTGGTGTATGCCTGGGCTCTTGCCGGTGTACCGTTTACCGGGTTTAAAGAAACCGCTGGACAGATTATGAAGGCCATTATCGCAGGTATATTCTCACCAGATTGGGACTTTGTTTATCTGCCTGAAGGGGAA
The DNA here is from genome assembly GCF_023714095.1 of Paenibacillus sp. MER 99-2. Classification (NCBI taxonomy): domain Bacteria; kingdom Bacillati; phylum Bacillota; class Bacilli; order Caryophanales; family Paenibacillaceae; genus Paenibacillus; species Paenibacillus sp. MER 99-2. The sequence goes on from NZ_JAMAUZ010000004.1 coordinate 49,956, forward strand.
GACTTACTTCGCGGATTGCTGGATACACTCGCCATCTCCGTACTGGGTACGGTGATCTCTGCTGTATTGTGTATTCCGTTTGCCTTCTGGTCTGCACGTAACATGAGTGGGCATCGCTCAATCTCAGGCGCAGGTAAAATGGTACTTAGCTTCATTCGTACGTTTCCTGAGATCATCATGGCATTGATGTTTATCAAGGCTGTAGGCCCTGGATCGTTCGCAGGGGTACTTGCCCTTGGTTTACACTCCATCGGTATGCTCGGTAAATTGTACGCGGATGAAGTTGAAAATATTGACTACGGTCCTTCTGAAGCGTTGCTCGCATCTGGAGCCAACCGCATGCAGCAGTTGTGGTTTGCCATCTTACCGCAAGTTATGCCTGGATTCTTGAACTATACCTTGTATCGCTTCGAGATCAATGTGCGGTCTGCAACGATCCTGGGTGTCATTGGAGCCGGGGGGATTGGTACACCGCTGATCTTTGCCCTGAGTACCCGGAACTGGCCGCGTGTAGGTATTATCCTGCTAGGCATTATTGTGATGATTACGATCATTGACTTAATCTCGGGTTATATTCGGAAGAAGCTGGTGTAATGAGGAGAAGATTATTAAGTGCTAGTATGGATACAGCGCTTAGTGGTCTTCTTTTTTTGTTAGTATCTAGGAGTTTATGTTCATTTTATTATGCAAATTGTGGTATGATTTCTTAATAAATACATGTTTGAAAAGGATGGTTCTGATTCTCACCTTTTTAGTGAGGGCTTCACTTTGAGGCCACGGGGCTTTCAATTACGAAGAGAATGTGAACATTCAAGGGAAGATGAGAGGGAATTAATGAGAACTACGACCATTTTAATCATAATTTTGCTGACATTCGTTCTAGGCTGCACAGGGCAGAATCAGCGAATTGATCCAAACAAATTTCTACATCAATTCCAAACCTCGCTTGAAGAGCAGGGACTGGAGGTTAAGGTCATGAAGCCTTCATCCAGTGTTGATATGCAGGGTCTGATTCCTCATCAATTCAGCATTTCTTACAATGGGGAGGATAGTGACACCGTATTTATTTTTTTCACGGATTCTAGTGAACAAGCAAGGCAAGCGCTGGTAAAAGCGAACTTTATGATCTCGCTAATAACCAAGGTCGGTGAATATCAACAGGATAATGTAATTATTATCCAATTCGCACATGACGGTAACCTCGATAAGTATCGTTCTCAGATTTACACAGCGATATCTAGTGATGAAGAGTGAATAAAGAAGAAAGAAGAAAGAAGAAAGAAGAAAGAAGAAAGAAGGTGAAACACATGGAGACATTTACTATCGTCTGGATTGTGTTCGTAATAGCCATATTACTATATCGAATGATTTTTCAGAAGTTTAAGGAGCATAACAGAGAGAATATCGGACTTAGTGGAATCCTGATTATTTTGACGTGGAGTAACTATTCCTCAATACAGATGAACCAGATCGTATTCTTTGCTATTATTGCCATCGCTGCGTATTCTGCTGTAGTGAACGGCATGCTGTTAACCAGAAAGATCAATGAGCCGGAGCGCTTGTCATAAACAAATGAATTGATGAATTAACGAAATAATGAATACATGTAAAAAAAAACCGAATCCAGGTAGCTCAACATGGGGATTGATCCCATCCAGGCTACTCGTGGTTTCGGTTTTTTGATTTACTTTTATTAACTTGCCAATGGCAGAGCTGCTTTACTCACTTGAACCGTAATGGTCTCAGTGCTTGTTACACCTGCTGCATTGATCAGTTCCGCACGGTACGTGTACGTTCCGTTGGCACGGCCAGACAGATCGGTTACAGCACGCTGAGATGCTGGTGTTGCAGCCTTCAATTCCTGTGTATCGATAAGTACATCATTTTCATAAAGGCGGTATTCTGTAGCATTTGTACCCCACCAGAGATTCATCGTTACGCTGTAAATGCCATCGCCATCCCAGTTATCCTGGGAAAGAGTAGCTTTACCTGGTGTTGCATTGGTTACTTGTACCGTCAGCTCGTCACTACGCGTAGTGCCTTTGCTATTAGTCAGCTCGGCTACATACGTATATGTGCCATTGGCTTTGTCAGTGATCGCTGTTTTGGTTGATTGTGCAGAAGGTGTAGCTTCAGTTAACTTTTGAGTATCAACGAGTACGCCGTTCTCATACAATTTGTATTCCGAGCCATTGTCGCCCCACCAGAGATTCATCGTAACGTTATAAGAACCGCCGAACAGCCCTGTTGTATATCCGTTATCGGAAGAAAGCACCGGTTTACCCGGTGCTCCCACAGCTGGAGTGGAAGGCACTTCGCCTCCACCTTGTTCTTCGGCAGCAACAAAATCGTTCAAGCTTCTAGGCTTCAGTTGATATACATCTCTGAAAATAGCCGATACACCTGTGATATCAATCTTGTCACCCGCAGCATAAGGGAAGGAAGTTTCAGTTACACCTGTACGTGTATCCACGCGCACATGTGTAGTTGTTCCGTCAGCAGCCACTGCATCGAATTCAAATGATCCAGCAGGCGTAGCGCTAATGATATTTTGAACCGTTACATCTTTCAGCTGTACGAGTTGACCTTGGTTAGCGTCATTAATGGCAGTAACGAGAGCCGGAGCAGGAACGGAAGCCGTACCCGTCTTCTCAATAGCTACAACATCAGTAAGCTCGAATTCGCTGTTATAGATCGTTGTTGGTGCAGTAACTTTCACTTTGTCGCCAACTTGGAAGCCACTAGTATGTTGGAATACATAGATTCCAGCTGTCTCATCTTGAAGATAGAAGGCTTGTCCGCCAAATGCACCTGGCTGTGTTGTAACTACACCTTCAATGGTTACCGTTGAACCAACTGCTTTGGTACGAGCTTCAGCAACCGTGATTGTTGCTGGGATTGGTCCTTCTTCCTCTGGCAGCGGCGTAGCTGGTACATTACCTACAGTTACGGCATTCGTGATCAAGTTGCTGCCGTTCAAGCGTAGGCGCAAGCTTGCATTGCCGTTTGTACCTGGTTTGATGCGAACGTTGAGGTCTTTGATTGCACGACCTTTGCTGTCCGAGGTTACGCTAAAGGCAGAACTATAACCGTACGACGTCGGCCATGTGCCGCTGTCATTTTGAATCATAGCCACTTGGGTTCCACCAGTCAGATAGATCCCTGCGCTATAGCCTGATACCGTTGTATTTGGAGGCATGTTCTCTACTACAACACGCACCTGGAAGTCTTCTGCATTAGGAAGTGTATCCTGTTTCACGAAGCTATAGGAAGCATTCGCACTGGATGCAGGTCCGCCGTAAGATCCAGCTTTGAACGTGGAACGATCATACCACTTGTACCCAGCAGCAGGTGCCGCCCAAGGTTCAGCTTGTGGCTCTGTAGAAGCTGCTGGTTCTTCGAATGGCAACAGGGCAGTAGCGTTATCCAGCTCCAGTCCAGCCACTTCTGTCAGACTCGTATAGTTTTCTTGCGTCGCGAGCCAGTTCACTGTGTTCACGAGCAATACCGCATCGTCAGCTTCTTTGAAGCCGTCATAGGTAGTTTTGCGTGTGCCTGTCTCTTCACGCAAGTATTTAGGCGATGCGTCTTCCACTGGGGAAGAGTCACCGATGAAGGCAGCTTTACCTGCACCCAGCTTGGATACAGCCACGTAAGGACCTTCTTCAATGCCACCACCGTTGTAGACACCTTGGTCAACAGCGTTGTTCCATTTAGCATTGGTTTTTGGCAGATACACGATCCCCTTCGCAAGCGTTGGATCTGTGATTGCCAGTGTGGAACCCGCATGCATAGCTACGGATGATACACCTTCCGTGATGCCAAAGGCTTGGTCAGCCGGAACGATAATGTTTGCGTCAATATCGCCTAATGCGTTGTAGCGGAAACGGATACCGAAGTTTTCGGACAACCAGTCTGTGCTCGTTACATTCTGCATAGCCTCGGAGTTACGTTCCTCCGTGCTCATGCCTTTGGTTGGATCTTCGAACGCCCCACGGCGATAACCGTTAATGGCTTCTGAACCGTCCCAGCGGTTTTTGTTACGATCGGCATTGTAATGATCTCCGATGAAGAAGATGCTGCCGCCTTGTTCAACATATTGTTTCATTGCTGCTTGTTCCGAAGTTTTGAAAGGAATCTGAGGTTCTGCAATAACGAATACGTTATACTCTTTCAGATCCTCATAGGTAAATGGGGTTGTCTTGCGCAGTTCTCTTACATAATATCCATCATTCGCTAACGCATTTCCGAAGTCGGAGAAACCTCCATCAATCACCCAATCTGCAGCTCCAGCTGTCTGACCGTGTGAGTTGTCGAACAATACCTTTTTGCCAGCATTTTCGTTAACGACCTTTGCCTGAATGAATGGTGCCGGATCTGTCGGCCCTTCCGCATGTACCGAAGCATCTCCGTTCCATAATCCAATCTGAAGCGGCAAAGCCATGGACAATGCCAGGAGTGATTTTAACCAAACTCCCCGCAAACCTGTCAATTTACCCAACCAAATCCCTCCCAAATATTAGTTGATTCATAAGTTCGTCCATATTCTACCACACCAAAATCTAACATAGTCATATCAAATTGTAAAAATTAACTCGATATTTGTAAAATTGGGTATTATGACATATTCATATAGGTCTTAGGTGTATATAATCACTTTTGCGTGTGATACAATATGTTCATTTTGCATAGTAAAAAAGCCATCTCCTAAGAGATGACTTTAGCTCGAATTCGATTGACCGCATGAAAGACGGATGATTTAATCATGCCTTCACTGCGGTTGACCAGCTCCGCCGTTTCTTTAATGGAATATCCATGGATCAGGCGCAGCTCTAATATTTTACGATGCTCGGTATTGTTAATATGGGAGACAAGATCGTTTACACCTTCATTGATTTCAAGATTTGGTGTGTCTACATGGTGTGTGGGAACCTCTAGTCGGCTGTCACGTCGTAATGTGCGAGTACGTCTGCGGAAGCTATCCATCGCTAGATTACGAGCAATACGCTTGAGATAGTAGAGAAGTCGATCCTCAGGTATGGGATCCATAACCTTCATGAGCCGAATGAAGCACTCCTGAGCCAGATCCTCGGCATCCTGAGGTTGTTTGACGATACGTGATAGATACCTAGTGATTTCTGATTTATAGTTGACGTAAGCGTCATTTATCTGTGTGTTGTTCATATGATGTGAATCCCCCTTGGATACAGATCAGGCTTGATTCCGGTCTGGTTCATTTTGCTTATGATGCAAGTATATCGGGCGGTTGTTTCCAAACCGTTCAGAGTTGTATCCGAGTTGTAACATTTCTCGCATCCCTCTGTTCAAGGAGCCAATTTGCGATACAAAATATAGGCAACAGAAGAAATTCATAGAGCAGGGAGATTACGAGAGGAACATGAGACAAAAAGAGATTTTGATAATTGAGGACGAAGAATCCATTCGAGATATTTTATCGTATTCATTGCGCAAAGAAGGATTTGAGATAAAGGAAGCGGCTACGGGACGGGAAGGTCTGGATTTGCTTCGTCATTCGAAGCCGGATCTGATTCTGCTGGATCTGATGCTTCCGGATATGAGCGGGTTTGATGTGTGCAGGCAGCTATCTGTGAATTCCAAAATTCCTGTAATCATGATTACCGCGAAGTCCGATATGTTAGATAAGGTGCTCGGCATGGAGCTTGGAGCAGATGATTATATTACCAAACCATTTGATATCCGTGAGGTTGTTGCACGTATTCGTGCTATCTTTCGCCGGATCGACCTAATTAGTGAAACACTGGAGAATCAGTCCTATGAGGTTGTACGGCTAGGTAGGCATATCGAGATCCGCAAGGATGAGCGAGAAGTGTGGAAGGACGGGGAACGTGCAGGCCTAACGAATAAAGAATACGATCTGCTGTTATTTCTGGTGAACCATCACCGCAAGGTGCATACACGCTCCGAGTTGTTGGACAAGGTGTGGGGATTTGAATTCGCTGGAGATACCCGAACGGTGGACATCCATGTTCAACGAATCCGTAAGAAGCTCGATAGCGGAGCACAAGGGATATCGATGATTGAAACGGTATTTGGCGTAGGATACAAGTTGAATATTCAGGTGCAGACATGAAGTGGACGATTCAGTTCAAAATGGTCGTGTTATTTTCAGCAATTGTGTTCATCGGATTCTCTGCTCTCTTGATTCTCTCAAGCAAGGTAGCCGAGGAGAACATGTATCGAGAAGTGCATGATGATATCGTTCAGTCGAAAAAAAATCTGGATATTGCACTGAATCAGTACTTCCTGATTCATAATAAACGAATGAGCAGGGATACGCTCGAAGCAGGAAGTCGCGAACTTACGGAGCAGATCGGTTCCGCAGTTGGCGGGAAGATTACGGTCTACCGTCCTGATGCATCGTTATATAGCGCCGCGAACAGTGGGGTTAACGTTGTTAAACGGACGGATATTCCTGATGTTGAGCAGGCTATGCAGTCCAAGATTGCATATACGACAGTGGTGGATCAAGGTCAAGTGACCGCAAGTTTATCTTTTCCCATTCAATCAGGTCAGCAAGTGATCGGCATTGTGCAATTGGAGAAGGATTATACCGATCTGTATAAGCGGAACCTCCGGTTCCAGAATACGATCAAGTTATTTGCGGCGGCTATTTTCGTATTTATATTTATCGCATCGATCTTTATTTCCCGGAAAATCACCCAACCGATCCGTGTCCTGACGAAACGTTCCGCTGAAGTGGCGCAAGGAAGTCTTCATGCAGATATTCAGATTACAACGAAGGATGAGATTGGTGAACTGGCCTCAAGCTTTACGGTCATGATTGACCGGGTTCGAGAGCAGATCGATGTCATTGAGCGAGAACGGGACGAAGTGAAACAAGTGCAGGCACGAAGCAAAGTTTTTTTTGATAATGTAACGCATGAATTAAAAACGCCTTTAACGACGATTCTGGGATACGCCCAGATCTTACGGGATAATGGATTTACGGATCAGGCCTTTTTCGATAAAGGGATGAATTATATCATCAATGAAAGCCGTCGTCTCAATACGATGGTTGCCGATATTCTGGAGGTGTCTGTGTCTTCAGCAGTCATGCAGGCGTACCGGTTCGAGCGCATCGAAGTATCCGATATTATTCGCGAAGCTTGTGAGGACATGTCTATTAAGGCAGGCAAGTACAACATTGGTATCCACTATGAACTGGAGGAAGAACTTTATCTTCACGGGGATCGTGACAAGCTGAAGGAGGTATTTCTCAACGTTCTGGATAACTCGGTGAAGTACAGTGATGTGAATTCGATTATTGAGGTGCACTCCTCTCGTGTAGGCGACAGTATCGATATTGTCATTCGCGATCAAGGAGAGGGGATTGGCGCGGAAGCACTCCAGTATGTATTCGAACCCTTCTATCAGGATAAAGGCATTACTCGCACGGAGAAAGGAAGCGCTGGACTAGGATTATCGATTGTGAAAAACATCGTTGAGCGTCATGGGGGAACAGTAGAGATGAAAAGCATCATACATGAAGGCACACAAGTTCATATCCGTCTTCCGGGGGAAAGCAACGCATGAGGCCTTCAGGATTTTGGCGTAATCAGCGTGACAGATTGATGCTGTCCGGGCTGTTGATCGTATTTGCCTGTGGCATCTTCGGTATTGGTAGTCTGTTTAGCATCGGAAACCTTAAGCCCAGAACGGTAATTCTGCCGAGTGCGCAATTCAATAGCGCCTTGGCACCGCCTCCGAGTAGTACAATTCAGATTGAATCTGCTACGAAGATTCCGAATGATTTTGGGATTTATGATTTTGACGTGGTGGATCGTAATACGATGGTGGTTAATGGTCCGGAGAAGTCCTATACTGGCTTGAAATTGTCTCTCTTATCTCTGGATGATAATAAGGTGAAGGATATTGGCAGCAATACCGACTATGGCGTTTTCCTAAGTCCAGACCGGAAGAAGCTAGTCTATTCACAGTACCGTTCAGGTCAGGTTCAGCGCACTACATTTGGCTATGATCTGAGTACTGGGGAGCGTAGCAAGTTTGGACAGGATAACTCGTACTACAGAACGTTTGTGGGAAACAGCACCTATATTGGTCAGGATGAGCTTGCCTTTAGCCAGATGAATATGAGTACAGGTAAGGCTCGTGTGATATACACTCATCAGGAACTGATGTCCGTGCTCAAGGATGCGAGTGATGTGAAGAATGCAAGTGACACGTTTATCGTGATGGATGTGTTTGAAGTGAGTCCGGATTTGAAGCAAGCCTATATCCTCGTTATGCTCAAAGACAGCTTCGCCATCTATCGTATTTCTCTTGAAGATGATCATGAAGTAACCATGGTTATGAAAATGAAAGACATTCAGCAATTCAGGTTGTTGAAGAATGGGGATATGATTGTCCAAGGTGAGGACAACAACGTGCAGGGATTGTATCGGTATAGCGCGGAGCAAGGGCAATTGCACCTGTTGTTAAAGGGGACGTATTGGAACTTCGATCTGGATGCAGATGAATCTCGCCTAGCCTACGTCATTCCGATGGATAATCAGAACAATGAAGTGCACATCGCTTATCTGAATGACAATGAATTAAGCTCTGATACGGTAATCTACCGTAATATTGAGAACTTTATGAAGCTGAAGTGGAATGATGATGAACTATTCGTAGTAGGCAGCTCGTTAGACAAAAGCGAGTTATATCGGTTTAGTTTCCGGGCTTGGTAGCTAAAAATAAATGGAAGGACCTTGTTCTGCACAATGGTGGTTGTAGCCATTAAGCGGACGAGGTCTTTTTTGTGCCACATTTTACAACTTAGATACATCTATGGACGGCTAAGATACATCTCCATCCTATAATTTAAAGGAAGTTCAATAAGTCGCTGCTATATGAATTAAACGAAATATTTGCACGATAACGGAGAGGACAGAAATAACATGGAGAAGCGGAGCGTTCGCCTGAAAGCTTTCTGCAAGAAAGCTACATCGAAAGCATAAGCTATCCCCGGATTTTCCCTTTGAAAAAGGGAATCAAAAAAATCTGGGGATAAGAGCGATCGGATAGTTATTCTGTCATCGGAGTGGCAAGTGTAAATATTCTTTAGTTCAACTTATACGGTACTGAAAACCGAATTTTTGAACATTTAATTTATTTCTTAAGCTATACATAATCAGCAGCTTGAAAGGAAGACAAGAAGGAATGCTACGAGTTGAACATTTATCCCACTCGTTCCGCAACGCACAAGGAAGTGTGCCGGTGCTTCAAGATATTAATCTGACGATTGGGAAAGGCAAGATGGTTGCTCTGCTGGGCAGCTCAGGTTCAGGAAAGTCCACTCTACTTAATCTAATGGCTGGGCTGATGAAGCCCGATCAAGGGAAAATACTAATTGCTGATCAGGATATCGTTCGCTTCAGCGAGAATCGTCTGGCGGAGTTCCGTCGCAGCCATATCGGTTTTATTTTTCAATCATATGAGCTGTTGTCCAATCTTACGATTCGGGAAAATGTAGAGCTGCCGCTGGTGTTTATGGGCGTGAGTCCCTCCAAGCGTAAGGTCAAAGCGTTACAGTTGCTGGAGCAGGTGGGGTTAGGTGAGAAAGTTAATCTGTTCCCCTCCCAATTATCTGGTGGTCAACAACAACGAGTCAGTATTGCACGCTCACTCATCACCGAGCCATCGGTTATTTTCGCGGATGAACCTACAGGAAATCTGGATACGGAGACCGAGGAAGAGATTATTGCGATTTTGCAGAAGCTTAATCGGGAGATGAACACAACCTTTGTCATTGTGACGCATGAAGCAGAGGTCGCTGAGCAGATGCAGGTTGTACTTACCCTACATAAGGGTGTGCTGGTTGAAGAGACTGCACAAGAAGCTTGAGGTAGAGGAGAGAAATTGTGAGATTACTGGATGTATTACGTATGGCCTGGGGACAGATCATTCGTAGGAAGATGGTAACGCTGCTCTGCATGATCGGTCTGTCCATTGGCTCGGCGGCAATGATTATTGCGCTTAGTGTAGGGCAATCCGTACAGACCTTTAGCGAGCAAACGTTAAATGCCAATTATAAGATGGATGAAATTACGATTTCGCCTAATGAAGGTATTCGTACCGGCAGCGGTAGTGGAGGGCAGAAGTCCAATTTTGAACGGGGAGCTCTGACCTTAGAGAAGATTGAGATTATTCAAAGACTTCCGCATGTGGTTGCTGTCGCACCGATGTTGAAGCTGGACACATTAGAAATGGTTCTGCCAGACGGACGCAGCACTTATGTTGAAGTCATTGGAACGGAGCTTGAAGCACTGCGAGGATTCGGATACAGCTATTCGCAAGGACGCGGGGCAGAGGATGGACGAATTGCGGTGACGAGTTATGGGGCTGCGTTTGGACTGGTGGATCCCAAGGTAACTCAGAAGTTAATCGAACAATTGAATGCCGATCCGTATAATAACGATCTCTTGCAGCAGTACACGGAGATGTCAGCGAAGCAAGATCAATTAGTACAGCAGCGGGTTCAGTTTCGATATGAAGATTATACCAATCCAGGCAAAACCAAACTGAGCGGCTCTGTGACCGTGTCTGGAGAATTGACGAAGCCTTCTAATATGGATGATTTTACTGCCCAAAATGATAAAAAAGTATATTTGCCGCTGGATACCGTTCGTGCGTTGCAGGATGAGTTAGGCATACAACAGGCAGATCGTTCGGCTGCAAAGCGCCTTAACTCGGCTCTAGTCAAGGTAGAGAATAAGCGCTATGTCTCTCAGGTTGAGGAACAGATCAAAAAACTGACATTAAATACACAGAGTAATCTGTTTCAAGAGGAAGCGATGTCGAGTCAGCTAGCGACGTATCAAAAGGCTGCTATGGGCATTGGCGGTTTTATAATGCTGCTGGCTTCCCTATCCATTATTGTAGCTATGATCATGTCTACGCATCAGCGTCGCAAACAGATCGGTGTCATGAAGGTGCTTGGTGCAAATCTATGGCAGATTCGCAACATGTTTATCACTGAAGCGGCGATGCTTGGCCTGATGGGCGGCGTGGCTGGTGTAGGCATTGCCTATGCTGCGCTGGGTGGGGTGAATAGTTTGCTGGCAAGCCAGATGGCAGATCAACAGAACGGGCCAATGACAGTCATTATTGAGCAGTCCGCTCTGCCGCTCGGCATTGTTTTTGCTGTGCTGGTTGGGGTTGTTTCCGGTATCTATCCGGCCATTAGCGCATCCCGAACGAACGCACTGAGCGTAATCAAGTCGATGTAATATACAGCTTGCATAAGGAGAGAGAGAAACTCCCCAAACTTTATCAGCGAAAGGGAATATGGGCACATGAAGAAATGGATTAAAATCATCATCACAATTGTACTATTAGCAGGCGTTGGCTATTGGTTATATGAGAAGTACAAGCCTAAGCCGGAGTTGCCAGTAGAAGTTCCCCCTCCAATTACATTTGATGTGACACAGGAAACAATGACGCAAACCATTCAGGTGAAGGGAAAGTCCGTATACACCGACCAGACGGATGTATTCTCTCCATATGCTTCGAGCATCAAGCAATGGCATGTGAAGAGTGGAGATCAGGTAAAGAAGGGAGATATTCTGTTCACATTAGATACGACAGCGCAACAAACAGAAGTTCAGCAACTGGAAAGCGATCTGGAGAAAGCTCGGTTAGATTATGAACTCAATCAGGTTAGCGTTGAGCAAGCAGGAATGACGGAAACGCTTGGTGTAACCGAGGAAGAACGCAAGAAGGCTTTTGTTGAACGGGAGGGCAAACGCCTGACAAGCGAATTGAATCAGAAAGCATTAGTTCTGAAGGAGCAGGAGATACAGAAAAAGAAAGATGTGATGAGCAAAGCCGTTGTCTACGCTTCCGCGTCTGGTATTTTCCAGATGAATGACGAGGACAGCAAAACACGTGCAGTGACAGAGGGACAAGTGATCGGGTCCATTACGAACACCAGTAAACTGAAGTTTATGACGATTGTTGGAGAAGAAGAGATGTTCAGGCTCAAGGTCGGGATGCCCGTTCAGGTACGAATGACCGCACAGAAAGATCTTAAATTTACGGGTAAGGTAAGCAAAGTGTCCAAATTTGCACGCAAGAGCACGGACACGGATCTGAAACAAGCTTCCCAATTCGATGTGGTCATTGATCTGAAGCCAGACGCAAAAATGTTTGGCGGGGTAAGTCTTGAGGGAGATATTGAGACAACGCGCAAAGACAAAGCCACAGTTGTATCCAGTATAGCCATCATGCGTGATCAGACGGAACCTTATGTGTTACTCGACAAAGGAAATGGACAGACCGAGCCACTGACGATTAAAGCCGGGATGGAGTCAGGTGATAAAACAGAGGTGCTTAGCGGTCTGAAACCGGGAGATGTTGTAGTCATCCCTTAGGGGGATTTGCTACCTATTAGACAGAGGAGTGTTCCAATGAGAGGTTCATTGTGGCAAAATAGGCCATGATGAGCCTTTTATTGGCTCTGGGAAAGGGATTCTCGAATTCCTGCCAAATTGTTGGAAAAAAATATAAATAATTTTAGTTAATTCAATTTACAGTAATATTTACATGTCGTATAATCGAGCTATGAGGAGGTGAACACGCGATGGGAGGTTTGCAGGCGAAGATCCTTTTTTATAACCTCAATAAGTAAGCGCTTACTAAAATGAAGTAGGCACGTTCGTTCGTCAATTCATCACACCATTTCATCTTCGTTTCTGTTACACACACAATCAACATCACCCACATGATTACCGCATGGTTCGACCCACACATCCTTAGTTACCCACAATTCCAGTCATTCTGACCTACGACAAGCTCCGGTGTTTAAGTGTATGGTTCTGTTGTCAGTATGTTCTTCGTTCCTTGGCTATTGTCTTGGTTATTGTTCAACATGAATGAATCCCGCATGGAGGTGTTATTTCCGCTCATCCGAACGTTCTCTACGTGCTATGCATCATGCTAACACAGAGGATCAAAAAATGAGTATAAACCAAATCTAACTAAAGGAAAGGTGGAACTATGAAGACTAAATTGAAAGCTAAATCGAGAGGTAAGAACGTGCTGCGCAAAGGTGTAAAACAAATGCTGGCAGCTACGCTGCTTGCGGCGGGTATATTCCCTGGGATGTCTTCGGGTATAGCTCAGGCGGCAGAGGCGCGTGTGGACAACCCGTTTGTTGGAGCGACGGCTTATCTGAATCAGGATTATTCCGCTCTTGTGGATACATCTATTGCGCTCACCAATGATGCAACGCTAAAAGCGAAGATGGAAACCGTCAAATCATATCCAACCGCTGTCTGGATCGACCGCATTGCTGCCATCTACGGTGGTACGGATAACGCGGGACGCAAAAGCATCGAGCAACATCTGGATGCAGTCCTTGCTCAGAAGCAACCTGGCGTACCTATAACGGCATCTTTTGTTATCTATAACCTGCCAGGTCGGGATTGTCATGCCCTTGCATCTAACGGAGAACTTCCCCTAACACAGGCTGCACTACAGACATATAAGACGGATTACATTGATGTCATTGCAGACATCTTCGCAGATCCGAAATATCAGGATATTCGGATTGTTGCGATCATTGAACCGGATAGCCTGCCGAACCTTGTAACGAACCTGAGTACACCAGCCTGTGCTCAAGCGAGCTCAACAGGTATCTATGAAGATGGCATCAAATATGCGCTGGACAAGCTGCATGCCGTTCCAAACGTATACAATTATCTGGATATCGGGCACTCCGGCTGGCTTGGATGGGATACCAATCGTGCACCTGCCATTGCTCTTTACACTAGTGTAGTACAAGATACAGCAGCAGGTCTGCAAAGTGCTGATGGTTTCATCACGAATACAGCTAATACGACTCCTCTGAATGAGCCAAATCTGCCTAATCCGGATCTGAACATTGGTGGACAACCGATTCGCTCCTCCAGTTTCTATGAATGGAACCCGTACTTTGATGAGACGGACTTCACTGCAGCGCTCTATTCTGGATTCGTTCAAGCAGGATGGCCGACCAGCACAGGCTTCCTCATTGACACCAGCCGTAACGGATGGGGCGGGGTGAACCGTCCAACATCGGCTATAGGCAGCAATATCAACGACTACGTGAATTCTGGACGGATCGATCGTCGTGATCACCGAGGCAACTGGTGTAATAACAGTGGCGCAGGTATAGGGGAAGCACCTAAAGCTGCTCCAGGTCCGGCGCATCTGGATGCGTATGTATGGGTGAAACCTCCAGGTGAATCGGATGGCTCCAGCTCCGAAATTCCGAACAATGAAGGCAAAGGCTTCGACCGGATGTGTGATCCAACCTTCATCACGCGGGATGGCGTATTAACAGGTGCATTACCTAATGCTCCAGTCTCGGGTCACTGGTTCCATGATCAATTCGTAACCTTGGTGAAAAATTCATTCCCGGTTCTGCCTGCAAATAATGGTGGAGGCAACCCTCCAGGAGGTGGTGACACAGCTCCAGCAGCGCCAACCGCATTGACTGCTTCTGCGGGTAACGCTCAGGTGTCATTGGCTTGGACGGCTTCTGCAGGTGCAACGAGTTATAGTGTGAAGCGTGCGCTAAGTCCTTCTGGACCGTTCACTACCATTGCAGCGAATGTAAGTGGAACATCATTCAACAATACTGGACTGATCAACGGCACAACGTATTATTATGTTGTGACCGCCAAGAATGCAGTAGGTGAAAGTGTTAATTCTACGACAGCCACAGCTACTCCGGTAGCGGGTGTGACAACGCCAGCAGCACCGACAGCATTAACTGCAACGGCAGGCAACGCACAGGTTAACCTGACATGGACGGCCTCGGCAGGAGCGACAAGCTACAATGTGAAACGCGCAACAAGTGCAGCAGGTCCATTCACTACCATTGCGGCCAATGTGAGCGGAACCTCGTTTACCAACACAGGGCTGACGAATGGCACAACGTATCATTATGTAGTAACGGCTGTGAATACAGCAGGTGAAAGTGTTAACTCTGCTGCTGCTTCTGCTACACCTCAGAGTGTAGTTGTGCCAACGAGTGACCTCGTATTGCAGTATCGTGCAGGGGATACTAACGCAACAGATAGTCAGATCAAGCCATATTTTAATATCAAAAATGTGGGTACAACCGCTGTGAACTTGAGTGATCTGAAGATTCGTTATTACTTTTCAAAAGAGGGCACAGCCGCAATGGATTCCGCGATTGACTGGGCACAGATCGGTGCGTCCAACATTCAACGCACCTTCACGGATTCCTACGTGGAGCTCAGCTTCACATCAGGAGCTGGAAGTATCCAGCCTGGTGGACAATCCGGAGAGATTCAGCTTCGGATGTATAAGACGGATTGGTCGAGCTTTGACGAGTCTAACGATTATTCCTATGATCCAACCAAAACATCGTATCAGGACTGGAGCAAGGTAACGCTCTATCAAGGTGGAAACCTAGTATGGGGAATCGAGCCATAAAAGGTTGTTCAAAAAAGAAACAAATCGTTTTGAACACGAATTGTAAGCGATAATTGAATCACAGTAACCGCAATTCTCCAAGTGGTGGAGGATTGCGGTTTTTACTATGTCATACGGGAACGGTTCATACATATGTCGAGCTAATTGGCAACAAACACTGAATATTAATCATTTTCAACGGATAATTACCTATGGTGGAAACGGGAGGATGTCTATAATAATACCCGATGGCAGGATCTTACTGCTCCTGACTGCTGAGATCGAAGGGGGACAGTGCTGAATTAAGTCAGATAAGGGCTAGGTTGATCCGATTTATTGTAAGCGCAATCATTTCTTTGGCGTCACTATTCTGTCTTAAGGAGAGTGAAGGTGGATGAACTCAGAAACAACAACACAGGTGCAACAGAGAGCGGCTTCTCGTCAGTATGGTAATCGTAAAAAAACGGGGATGCCACTCGCAGCAAAGGTGCTCTCTTCTGCACTTAGTGTGGCATTGCTCTTTGCTGGAACAGCTGGAATCGGCGGGGCAACCGCCGCTGCAAACGGAGCAGGTTCAGCAGAGGTAGGTCTGCAATCCAGTAAGGGAGGCGGGCATGTGAAAGACATTCAATTGGAATATCTGGATCGCGGACTTGTGGCGGCGTCGACTTCAGAAGGTGTCTTTCTCAGTTGGCGTTTGCTTGGAGATGAAGCTACTGGTTACAGTGACCAAGGACTGACCGGTACTAATTTCAACGTCTATCGGGATGGGAAGAAAATCGCTACAGTTACGGACAGCACCAATTATGTAGATAAATCAGGCAAAGCTTCCTCTCGTTATGAAGTTGCTGCAGTGAATGCGAAAGGCAAAGAAAGCAAACGCAGTTCATCGGTCAAACCTTGGGCGAATGGTTATGTTGATCTACCTTTGCAAAAACCAGCTGATGGCGTTACTCCTGCTGGAGAAAAATACACGTACTCGGCGAATGATATGAGCGTTGGTGATGTAGACGGGGATGGGCAGTATGAGTTTTTTGTGAAATGGGACCCTTCCAACTCCAAGGATGTATCCCAAAAAGGCTATACAGGTAATACTTACGTAGATTGTTACACGCTCGATGGACAGTTGTTATATCGAATCGACCTCGGGGTTAACATCCGTTCAGGTGCCCATTATACACAGATGCTGGTTTATGATTTTGATGGGGATGGCAAGGCTGAATTGATGTTCAAGACGGCACCAGGTACCAAAATCGTGAAGTATAACAAAAAAGGAAAAGTAACGTCCGAGAAATATATTACGTTACCCAAAGAGGATCGCAAAGCAGGATATTCTCATGAGGATGACTACCGCATGAGTGCAACGGACTACTACAACCATGTTGTAGATATGTTCAAGAACTGGCACAAGCACGAAGAAGTGGTTAAAGGCAACTGGCCTGCTACGCTGGAAGAAGCATTTGGTATAGAGAAAAAGTATAACTATCCGCTCTCTGAAGCCGATGCGAAGAGTCTGGCTGACTACTTCATTGATGTATATGCGCCAAGCCGTAGTGACCGTAATGAGCTGCGCAAATTTGAAGGATTCGTAGTGGATGGCCCCGAGTATGTAACGGTGTTTGAAGGGAAATCAGGCAAGGAACTGGAAACGATCCCATATGAACCGGAACGTCACGATGATGGTCTGATGTGGGGAGATTATGCGATGAACCGGATCGAACCGGCAAACCGTGTAGACCGCTTCCTGGCAGGGGTGGCGTATCTGGATGGGAAGAAGCCATCTGCGATCTTCGCGCGTGGGTATTATACCCGCACGACGATGGTTGCTTATAACTGGGATGGCAAGAAGCTCAAACGTGAGTGGAAGGTAGATAGCGGCTGGACGCCAATGAAAAATCCATTCAATGATGGACCTCATGGCGTAGACGGTACAGATCCAACGTATGGTGAGATTACAACACAAGGTGCACACTATTTCAGTGTGGCTGATGTGGATGGGGACGGTAAACAAGAGATTGTATACGGCTCTGTTACGATAGATCATGACGGTAGCGTGCTATATAACTCGAAGGATGTCATGCCTGCTGAAAGTGCAGCGCCAGGAACGATAGCGCGATTGGGACACGGCGATGCTCTGCATGTAGCAGATATTGACCCGGATCGTCCAGGGCTTGAGATCTTCATGGTGCATGAAGGTGGGCCATGGGCTCCGTATGGATACTCTCTGCGTGATGCGAAGACTGGTGAAGTGATCTACGGTGGCTACACTGGTAAAGACACAGGACGCGGAATGATTGGAGATGTTGATCCAACTCGCCGTGGACTGGAGACGTGGGCAGTAGGATTGTGGACAGCCCAAGGTGAGAAAATAAGTGATACAGCACCAGGTACGAATATGAACATTCGCTGGGCTGGAGATATGACGACACAGATCGTGGATGGCGCTATTGATGTCACACCTACCATCAAGGATTGGAACCGGGGTACGTTGCTAACCGCAACAGGGACGCTGACCAATAACTACACCAAAGGTACACCTGGTCTCGTAGCAGATATTTTCGGGGATTGGCGAGAAGAGATGCTGGTGAGAACAGCGGACAGCTCTGCAATCCGCATCTACTTGAGCACCGAGGAGACGGATCGGAAGCTGTACACGCTCATGCATGATCCGATGTATCGTGTAGGTATTGCTGGACAGAACAGCGGGTACAACCAGCCTTCTTATCCATCCTTCTATATGGCTTCGGATATAGACTGGTCAAAAGTACCACTGCCTAAACTCCATACGGGTAAGGGCGGTAAGTAAGCTGAACCACAAGTGAATCCGGATTGAAGTATGGATATGCGGAATGAATGATAGTAAACACCTATGAAGTTAATGAAAAAAGCTAAAGTTGAAGGTTAATGTTGCAAACTAACCAGTGAACGATGAAGTTTAGATGGGCAAATTATGCTCTGCATCAGTTATTAGTTAGGCACGTTAACTGCTTTCATTCAGATGAAGGCAGCATTTGGAATAGGCTCTGACAGAGTCCCATGGTTCAACACATGAGGCAGTCAGAGCTTTTTTCGTATGTTTAGAGGTTCGTATGGTCAGGTCAGCCACTCATTATAGGTTTTTCTTTTACACGGAGGAAGTGACTTGGATGCTAGGATGAATGACATGATTGCTGTTCAATTCTTCTGCTCTTGCTCACGAACATCAGAATGTAAATGCTGCACAGAGGCGAGATCCTGAAGCACAACCTGTCCCTGCTCATAGGCGAGTGTAGTGATGGAGCATTCGGGGATGAGTGTATGTTGTACAGCAACGAAATCAGGAACCCATGTGTGAAGCTCTTGCGTGGGCAGGGTGTGAACGAGGAAATCCGTAATTAACCCGCCATGTGTGACAAGGATATAATGATTAGTCGTAGTCTGCTCAGGTTCAGACAGCGCTAACTCAGATAGAAAATGGGCTAAATGTTCCCCAGCCTGTCTGGCTGAATCACCTACTGGTGGGATATAGTCGGGTTCACGCGTACAACGATTCCACATCTCGACGAATTGTTCGAAGGTCTGGTCAGGGGCATCTCCCCAATTAGCACGCTCACGGAGTCGTTGATCCTTCTCTACAGGAATTGCATTAATAAGACTGATGTGACTAGCCGTATCTATTGCTCTTCGAAGAGGGCTGGAGAAGATACGGGCATTCGGCAATTTTTTGAAATATTCCGCGGTCTGTTCAGCTTGAACCGTCCCTTTCTCCGTTAGTCCGACATCTCCTATATGCTGTTCCTTGATTCCATGTCTAACAAGATAAATCATCATGCTCATGATCATAGACCTCCTAGATAATTTAAATATGGAGTTACTTTTTCTCATTGAAGAGTAGTTTTTGCATCTATCTAATTAGATTATCATCTAATTTAACAGTATTATATCAGTTTTTTAATTAAGCTACATAGATTGATCTAGACATTTACACTTTAACGGAGAGGACAGAAAAAAACCTGAAAAAGCGGAGCGTTCGCCTGAAAGCTTTCTGAAAGAAAGCTACATCGGAAGCATAAGCTATCCCCGGATTTTCCCCTTTGGAAAAGGGAATTCGAAAAATCTGAGGATAACAGCGATTGGAAGGTTGTTCTGTCATTGGAGTGGACTGTGTAAATATTTGTAGTTCAATTTATATAGGTAGTTTAATTTAGGCAAGGGCTATTGGTACAATAGGGGAAGTGAGGATTACTGCAGCGAGGAAGGTGTGCAGAATGAACCAAGAGCAAGACGTACCTATGACAGGCAGTTTGTTTCAGGAGCAATTACGAAGCGAGAACTGTGAACCTCGTTTCTACGCCTATTATTACAAGCAGTGGAATAACTACCGGATGAACTATCATGATCATGATTCTACAGAAATTATGTACATTATCTCGGGAATGTGTCGTGTCGATGTGCAGATGCCAGATGGGAGCGAGGAGCAGACTTTGTTGAAAAAAGGTCAGTTTATCCTGATCGATGCCGGTGTCCCGCACCGCTTGTTAGTCGAGGATGGTGCTGCCTGCCGCATGCTGAACGTTGAATTTGGCTTTGCCGTCTCCGCGTCGTCGGCATCGGTTCAACCTTCTATTCGCCACTTGGCAATGGAGGAAGAAGAGGTGCAGCAATTCCTTCAGCATGCTTGTGCCTATCTGGTACTGCCTGACCCCGAAGAGGTGTATTACATTATGAAAAGCCTCGTATTAGAGCTGGATCAGCGCGGATTATCAGAGCAAGGCCGAAGCTTCCAGCCGATCGGGGTGATTCCTCAGGAAGAACGGTGGGAGCATCGAGAGGCACGAAATTTAAAAGCCTTGGATCAAGGCATTCTGGTGCGTACCCTATTTATTCAACTGTTGATTCGTGTGGCGCGTCTGCGTGGGGAGATGAGTCGGAGTGCCTCGGATCAGACGGAGCTGTATGTGAAACGAACGGTGGAATTCATGCATCAGAACATGGATCGTAGCATTCAGATGAAGGATATTGCGGCGGCTGTGAATTTACATCCAGGGTATTTGCATCGTATTTTCCGTCAGCACACGCAGCGAACACCAACAGACTATCTGACGATGCTTCGGATGGAGAAGGCTAAGATGCTGCTGCAACAGACCGATATTCCTATATCCGAAATTTCCGATTATGTCGGGGTAGGGAGCCGGCAATATTTTCATATGTTATTCAAAAAGTATACGTCTCTTACTCCAGTAGCTTTTCGTTCTTCGAAAGACCGTCATGTCAGTCACTACCCAATACATTCAATGGAAGAGTGAAGAGACATGCAGAGCTTGCGGACAATCTTCAAAGGTTAGGATTTTTGACAATCTCAACCTGAAACAAGTCATGATTTTGATAACGCTTCCTTCACCTCCGTTGTTACAATGATTTCACGAAGTACATCCATATGAGATGAGATCATGACCGAAGCACAAATTTCGGATCACGGGGAGGAATTAGCAATGTCTTTTAAAGTGGCATTTATCGGTGCGGGAAGTATTGGGTTTACACGAGGGCTGTTGCGCGATTTGTTAACTGTTCCAGAGTTCCGCGATATTGAGATCGCGTTCTGTGATATTAATAAGCATAACCTGGACATGGTTACAGAGCTATGTCAGCGGGACATTCGTGAGAATGGACTGAATATTACAATCCAGCCAACGACAGATCGCAGAGAAGCGCTCAAGGATGCAAAGTATGTGCTTTGCACCATTCGTGTAGGTGGACTGGAAGCTTTTGCAACCGACGTGGATATCCCGCTCAAATATGGTGTTGACCAATGTGTAGGCGATACGCTCTGTGCGGGTGGCATCATGTATGGGCAACGTGGGATCGCCGAGATGCTGGACATATGTAAGGATATTCGTGAGCACAGTGCACCAGATGTATTGCTCTTGAACTACTCCAACCCGATGGCGATGTTAACTTGGGCATGTAATAAGCATGGAGGCGTGAGAACGATTGGGTTGTGTCATGGTGTGCAGCACGGGCATCATCAGATTGCGGAAGCATTTGGACTGCAAAAGAGTGAAGTCGATATTATCTGTGCCGGAATTAATCATCAGACTTGGTATATTCAGGCCTCTCACGAGGGACGGGATCTCACGGGTGATCTGCTTGAAGCCTTCGAGAAGCATCCAGAGTTTAGTCGTACGGAGAAAGTGCGAATTGATATGTTACGCCGGTTTGGCTACTATAGCACGGAATCGAATGGTCATCTTAGCGAGTATGTGTCTTGGTATCGCAAGCGTCCTGAAGAGATCACAGACTGGATTGATCTAGGTAACTGGATTAATGGTGAGACGGGTGGATACTTGCGTGTATGTACAGAGGGAAGAAACTGGTTTGAGACGGATTTCCCGAACTGGATGAAGGATGAGCCGATGCGGTTTGTTCCAGAAAAGCGTGGGGAGGAACATGGTTCCTATATTATCGAAGGACTTGAGACAGGGCGGGTGTATCGTGGACACTTTAACACTGTGAATCATGGAGTCATTTCCAACTTGCCGGATGATGCGATAATCGAAGCTCCGGGGTATGTGGATCGTAATGGAATTTCAATGCCGCATGTAGGTGATCTTCCACTCGGGCCAGCAGCTGTATGTAATGTGAGCATTTCAGTCCAACGGCTTGCCGTTGAGGCGGCTGTCCATGGAGATGACACGTTGCTCCGCCAAGCCTTCATGATGGACCCGCTCGTTGGTGCGGTATGTAATCCGAAGGAAATCTGGCAAATGGTTGATGAGATGCTGGTTGCTCAGGCACAATGGCTGCCGCAGTATGGAGAAGCGATTGCTGCCGCTGAAGCGAGACTGGCTGCGGGTAATCTCATTCCAACGAAGGAATATGAGGGTGCTGCGCGTCTCAAGGTGAAAACGGTGGAAGAAATGCAGCAGGATCGGGATGCAGCGAACAAAAATGCAGGTGAGTCCGATAAAGGGAAAGATCGTGAGAAAGTACAGCAATAGTGTAGGCGTCGGATAAGGGATTCAGCCGAAATAAGTGGAGGCTTACAAGTTTGTTTCCTTCGGAAACAATGTAGTTGCTCACGTAGGTTTGCCTACTCTCCACTACTTCATTTCAAGTTTCATCCTATCTTCTCGGTACTGAAAACCGTCCTTATTAATATACACTCCTAGTTATAAATAGTGATGTGCCCCAGTTTTCGTGCTGGTGTGTATCACTATTTTTTTTATTTTCGATGTTTGTTATGATAAACATATTACCTTTACAGACATAGTAATATGTCTTATAGTATACCCAGGTTAAGGAAAGTCGGTGAGTCGGTCAGATGCAAGAGCAAACCATTAATAGTGATTTGATTCGAGGAAATATTGATCCCATGATTCTGAGTGTGCTTCTGGCGACAGATCATTATGGGTACGGCATTATTAAGGAAATCTACCGCAAGAGTGGGGAACGGTTCGAATTGAAAGAACCAACGCTCTATTCTAGCTTGAAGCGGTTGGAGTCGAATGGATATGTAGAATCGTACTGGGGAGAACAGACGCAGGGCGGTAGACGCAAATATTATCGAGTCACTTCGGAGGGTCGGATAGCCTATGAGAGACAGCTTCAGGATTGGCAAGCAGCCAAGACGCTGATTGACAGCATGATCATTATATCTAGAGCAGAGGGAGATGAAGGATAGATATGAATCTAGAAGAACGTATTTCAAGGCATATAGAACGACTGTTTGAACATGCGCAGGATACAAAAGCGAACAGAGAATTGAAGGAGGAGATACATAGCAACCTTACAGCCCGAGTGGAGGATTATATCGATCAGGGAATGAGTGAGGAACAAGCTTTTGAGAAGGCTATTCAGCATATTGCCGGTCTGGATCAGATTATGAGTGATCATCATCAGGTACAACGATTCCCTTATTGGACTGCGGTATTGCAGTCTGCATTAATCTACTGTTTGATTGCGTGGATCATTACCATTCCGATGAGAGTTCTGATGGAGGGTAAGATCGTTAACTTTTGGCTTATGATTGCAAGTGCACTTGTGGGAGGGGCATACCTGTTATATATGTTGGGCAATCGAGAACGTCAACGGGATGCAGAAGCGACGACTGTCATTCGATCAACAGCATTAAGGAAGTGGACGCGCATCGCCTGGTGGATGTGGGGTGCATTGATCTTGGTTATGTGGGGAACACAGGCTGCATTAAGATTCGGAAGTAACATTTGGTATAGTCGCCCTGTTCAGGTGGAGGGACCTTATCAATTTGCTGTACTAGTTATTGCTTTTGTGATCCCTTTGCTGACCATTATCGTGCCGTTGGTTGTGCAGAAGGCAGGGCGTTTAGTAAGGGAATTTGAGGTAGGTGAGATCAGAGGATGAGGGAGAATCGTTGGATCATCGTGTTAGTGCTTGTCGGACTCGTAGCTCTTACCGTGGTTGAAGGGATTATTAATCCTAGAATTGAAGCGAAGCAGCAGGCTTATGCTGCCGAGCAGCAGAACCCTTTAACTCATGATTTTACCGCCTTACAGAAATATCGGAGTGCATATATGGGAGACTTCTCTAATCTGAGCCATCTGAATCAGGGGTTACCTTTGGCTGAATATTTGAATGGTTATCAGCTATATCCCGATACATTTACGGCGGAAGTGAAGTACAGTTTACGTTCGGATGAGTTGCAGGAGGAAGAACTGAAGCGGATGCTTGTTTACAATGCAACTGCCAATTTTGTACTGATTGATAATTTGGAGCACATTGTGTACCAGTTGGAGGATACGCGGTATTCTTTAAGTCGAGAGGCTACAAAACAATGGGCTGGACTTGAATTAGATGCGCTTCAGATCACAGATGAGTGGGATTCACATGTACGTAAACAGCTCGTGTCAACCGAGCAAGTGAAGGTCGCTTTTTCACAAATTATTGACAATTAAGCGGTATGAACTGAACGGAAATGGACAACATACTCGACTCTTCTCCCATGCTATGTTATTATAAGTCTCTGATAACGTGGTAACGAACTAAAGCGTTTGGCTTGGTTTATAGACATGGAGGGGTAAGAGAGATGAGAAAAAAAGCGATTTTACTATTATTCATCAGTATATGTATGATTATTGTGGCTGGATGCTCCAGTTCCGGAAGCAAGGACGATAACACCATTATTGTGGGAATTGATGATAAGTTTGCACCGATGGGGTTCCGGGATGAACAGAATGAAATTGTTGGCTTCGATATTGATTATGCGCGGGCAGCAGCGGAGAAAATGGGTAAAGAGGTTACTTTCCAGCCGATTGATTGGTCTTCCAAAGAGTCTGAGCTGAACAGTGGCCGGATCGATATGATCTGGAACGGATATACGATTACGGATGAGCGTAAAGAGAAAGTGCTGTTTACGAAGCCGTATCTTGAAAATAGTCAGGTTGTCATTACGCTTGCAGGTTCACCGATCACTAAGCTAGATGAATTGGACGGTAAAAACGTAGGTTTGCAAGCACTGTCCTCTGCGGCAGATGCACTGGCGGCAAGTCCACTGAACGACAAAGTAAAAGCTTCCGAGTTCAAAGATAACGTACTGGCTCTGACAGATCTGAAAACGACTCGTCTTGACGCGGTCATTATCGATGAGGTTGTTGCTAGGTACTACATGGCGAAGGAAGAGGGAACTTATAAACTACTGGATGAGTCCCTTGCTCCAGAGCAATATGGTATTGGTATCAAAAAAGGAAATGAGACTTTGCTGAACGATCTGCAAAAGGCGCTTGATGAGCTGAATGCGGATGGCACAGCAGCTGAAATCTCAACCAAATGGTTGGGTGAAGATAAGGTTTTGAAATAGACAGGCGATGGCCTGACATACCGATGTGAATGGAGCTGGCTTGTCCAGATGTTCGCTACCATAATGACCCCGTATTCCGCAATGGAGCATGTGATGCTTCCGCGAGGAGTGCGGGGTTAACAGATTAGAGGAGACATATTCATGAGCTGGGATTATATATTAACGGTGATGAAGCCTATGCTTGAAGGGGCTCAGACAACGATTTTGATGTTTTTATTGGCAATTGTTCTATCTATACCGCTTGGTTTTGGTATTACGTTAATGATGCGTAGCCGGTTTAAACCACTTGCTTGGATTGCACACACTTACGTCTATGTGATGCGAGGAACACCACTATTACTGCAAATTTTGTTCTTCTGCTTCGGTCTTCCGCTGTTGCCAGTTATCGGAGAATATCTAGTGTTTGATCGTCTCGTTGCAGCGGCGATGGCATTTGTGCTGAATTATGCAGCATACTTTGCAGAGATCTTCCGGGGCGGCTTGCTCTCCATTGACAAGGGGCAACATGAGGCAGCGAAGGTACTTGGACTGTCTAAGACCCAGACGATGGTAAAAGTTATTATTCCACAGATGATCCGTGTGGTGTTGCCCGCAACGGCGAACGAGTCGATTACGTTGATCAAGGATACTGCACTGTTATATGCTGTCGCTGTGCCTGAATTGCTGTATTATGCTCAAGCTGCGGTGAACAGAGATATTCAGTTGATTCCATTTTTTATTGCTGCAGTTATGTATTTATTGATGACGCTTGTGCTTACCTTGCTATTTAAGGCATTGGAGAAGCGTTTCTCGTTCGAGTAATAGCTGAACTAGACGGATATTTACACCTGTTACTTCAATAACAGATCAATCTTCTGACATGGTGTCGGAATGAATTTTCAAATTATTTAATCAAAGGACTGTGTATGGATGACACATATAATAGAAGTAACTCAGTTAAAAAAATCATTTGGTGCACTGGATGTGCTCAAACAGGTGTCGTTTAACGTTGCACCCGGCGAAGTCATCGCTGTCATTGGCCCGTCTGGTTCGGGTAAAAGTACGATGCTACGTAGCCTCATTCATCTCGAAGAGATCACAGGAGGCACGGTTCGCATTCAGGGGCAGAAGCTGGCGGAGAACGGGAGTTATGCAAATGCTGCGGAGATTCGGAAGATCACTGACCGGATGGGCATGGTATTCCAGCATTTTAACCTGTTCCCCCATCTGACTGTACGAGCGAACCTGGAGCTGGCTCCGAAGACGTTGAAAAAAGAAAGCACAGCAGTTATTCGGCAGCGTAGTCTGGAATTGCTCGGCAAAGTAGGGCTATCGGACAAGGCGGATGCTTATCCAGCGAATCTGTCTGGAGGGCAGAAGCAGCGGGTGGCGATTGCCCGTGCCTTGATGATGCAGCCGGATATTCTGCTCTTCGATGAGCCGACATCTGCACTTGATCCAGAGCTAACAGGTGAGGTGCTCCGTGTAATTAAGCAGTTAGCACAGGAGAACATAACCATGATGATCGTGACCCATGAGATGAGCTTCGCCCGTGAGGTAGCGGATCGCGTGTTCTTCATGGACAACGGAGAAATTGCCGAGGCCGGCCCACCAGAACAGATCTTTGGCGCGCCGAAACTGGATCGTACACGGACGTTTTTACAACGAGTAGAGGTGGAAGGGTAATTAAAAATATGAACACGTAATGAGGTATTTCAAGATACTGTCGTTACGTGTTTTTTTGTTGCTTTACACCGTGTGAAATGCATGGATTTAAATTGCAATGATATGGAGGAGGTAAATTAAACCAGTTGTCGAATGAAGTAGTATTACATCTAGGGAGAGATTAGGTATGCGATATGATTCAGATGTGTTGATTATTGATGAAGTATTTGATTTGGATCCTGAAGAGTTCCAGAGTGTAATCCGTTCAATTAAATATTCTATGAGAGTAGGAGATACTTTTTTTATCATGACTCCATATACTCATGAAACCTACTATGTAGAGGCGATCGAAGAATATGACGACCATTGGATTATTATTTACAATGGAGGAAGACGAGTACCTGAAAAGAACGTATTTCCTCTATTCTCAGTTGGTTCTTTAATTAATATGTTGTCGTACGACCACGATTTTGATCTTCGAACTGCTGGACGTAAATGGATTGTAATATTCGATCATTGCCATGAGTACGCATCAGATGAGGATGAGCTTCTTGTTTCGTTCTTATGGTATGTACTTAAAGATTTATGTGTACGAGGTTTTATCAGCCGCGAAGAATGAAGTTAAAATCGCTAATTGCGAGACATATGAAAAAAGCCTCTTCAGCCTATTTGGTAATTAGAGGCCTTTCTATGTTTTCTCACTTAAGAAATATATCCGTCAAACAGCCATTCTCCTTCAGACGAACGGACAAAAGAAAACTCATATGCGGCATGTCCTTCTGAACCCTCTGAATAATTGTAATGGGCTACGAAGAGCATAAAATGACCTGAATCCGTCTGATCGTAACCTCTGAATTCTAACTCATCCCACGCTAATCCGCTAATGAAGTTGACCTCATAAGAATGACTTTCCTTTGCAATGATGAATTGCTTGTTATCCTGAGATATTTCCACGTTTGGTGAAGAAATGGACTTCATGTATGCAGTATCCCCTGACTCCATGGCAGCAATGAGCTTGAATGTCATATTCAACGTTTCTCTTAGATTATTTCTAATCTCCTCACTATTTACATCTACCTGAAGTTGATTGATCTGTTCCTGAAGTTGTTGGTTTTTCTCTTCAAGTTCCTTGATCGTTTGCGCCTGATCCTGGTTCTGCTCCGCTTGCTGCAACGTATCGACAGGTGCTTCAGATGAGGTACAACCCGCCATCAAACCAATTATGGATATCAATATAAGAGCAATTTTGTACATCATATACCTCCCATTCCTTAAGTTAGAATAACATATTTTTACTATTGATACAGGCTTGATTTATTGAAAAGCGGGAGAGTTTACACTAAAGAAATTCATCTATTATGCGTCGTCACTAAACGTCAATGTCGGTACGTAGTTACGTCAATTAATCTATTCCATACAGGACTTTAGATGTGTTTGTAGTCTAATACTTCATTTAACTGCCATTTAGACCGATATACACCTAGGATAAACAGTAGTTGGAATTTAAAGAAAGGATTATAAAATATGCAAACCTTAGATAAGAGAAAGATCATACGAGGAACCGTAATATCATTCCTATTGGTAACCATAGTGTTTGGTGCCTTTCTTGTAATTGGGCTCATTAACAACAAGAAACTTGCAGAAGGATTCATCAACTTGAAGGATCTAGAACCAGAAACAATATCTGCTGGAGATTACGTTGAGATCGAGTTTGAACGAATCCATCCTGTGTTTGCAGAGTTCTACATGCAAAGAGAGGGAGATAAATCCCAAATGAACAAGCATTATTTTTATCTGTACCCGTACAAAGGAAAAGGGCTTGTGGTTAAAGTGTTGTGGCCTGATACGAAAAGATATGATTCATTGGCACAGACATCGAATAATGGTGAAAACGCAATAAACTTTCCAATTGTGAGCAATGGCAAGATCGAAAGTATGGATCCTGAATTGGTCAAATATGCTAACGAATACATGGAGGAATACGCTAGCAAGTCTGTTGGGACGGCTAATATGGAGAAAGAGATTTGGCCTTACATGGTGAATCTGAACATTCCATCAGGGCTCACTGAGGATCAGTCAGAGCAGATGTATACGATGTTTGCTGGAATCTATCTAGGAATTTTGGCGCTAATTGGCCTGATTATGATTGGAAGATTGTCACAGCTGAAGCACCAACAACGCAAGCTTTAATCAAGATTTATACATATTGTTGATTTTAGAATCGTAAAATAAATACATCTAATGCTCGAAAGCCTATAAGGTTTTAAACTTAGAATTATTTAGTGCAAAGTAATCATTCACTGATATTAACTTTCTTACATAAAAACACATATTGGATTTTCGCATAATCCAGTATAATGATAATACTTCATGAATAGGGAGGATTTACCTTTGGATTACCGACAGAATGATGTGGATCAGAATTATAATCAGAATCAGAATCAACACCCGAACTATAATGATCCACTACCACCGTTTCCGCCTTATCCACCATATATGGCACCGAAGACTAACGGCAAATCAATCGCAGCACTTGTGTTGGGGATATTGTCGATTATGATTCCATATATCGGATTTATTATCGGAATCGTAGCTATTATTTTTGCAGCACTCTCACTTAAAGAAATCAATGTTCGTATGGAGCAGGGGAAAGGGCTAGCCGTTGCCGGGCTGGTCTGCGGGATTATCGGCACACTGATTTATGCACTGATCATTTTGTTTATTATCGTAGCAGTTGTCCTCTATGGGGATGCGTACTCATCTACGTATTCACTCACGTATCTGTTCTAAGCAGATATTTCAGGCTACATGCATACCACCTGAAGGCGGAGCATGTAGTGTGATTTTATAGGGTTAATCATTAGACGGTCTGTAAGGTATGTAGTTACCTGAGGATCGTCTTTTCTGTTATCCATTTTGGTAGCCGCAAAAATAAAGAAGATACATAGCGCATAATCAACACCGCATCGTCCCAACAAAAAAAGCAAGGCAGATATCTGGCAACCACCTTCGCTCTTAAGTCGAAGAGAATGCATCAATGATATCCGCCTTGCTAGTTATCTTTTCTTTTTATATATGAAGTGCTGCTTCACCTTGAACGACTTCGCTTTTCTCAGCACGATGCACCATGAAGTAGGTGAACGAACCTGCCAATCCTACAATGGCAAAGATCAACAGAAGACCGATCTGATCCCATGCGACACCGAATTGGCCACTTGAGATTACCGCTTTATATCCAGTCACACTGTAGGTCATCGGCAACCATGGGTTGAATACTCTTAGCCAGTTCGGGATAAGTTCCAGTGGGAACGTACCTGCACTTGTCGTCAATTGGAAGATCAGCATGAGAATAGCCAGGAACCGTCCTGGATTCTCAAGCCATGTCACGAGAGCCTGGATAATGTACATGAAGCTGAGGCTGGTGACGAAGCTGAATAAGAGAAACAGTGGAACGCTTTTCACCTCAAGCCCCAGTCCTGACAGAACGAGCCACGAAGCGAGCAAAGATTGAATAGCACTCATTAATGTAAAAGCTAAGGTTCGACTGACAAAACGATTCCAACCACTCGCATCTGTGACTGAGCTATTGCGCGTAGGTACAACTAATGTTGCAATTAGAGCCCCGACGAATAAACCCAAGGAAAGGAAATAAGGGGAGAACCCTGTTCCATAGTTAGGTACCTCGTTATGCTTCTGTTCTTCGACTTGAACAGGTTCAGCATACATGGATACAAGTTCATCCGTCTTTTTCACACTGGACGTCTCTTCCGCAGCATCAATCAGTTTGCTCGCAAGTTCGCCTGATCCGTCGGTTAACTGCATGGTACCATCCTGCAACTGGGCTGCGCCTGCATCCAGCTGTCTGGAGCCGTCTGCGATTGTAGTGATGCCGCCTGAAAATTCATTCATGCCAGCCACTAATTTGTCTGCACCAGTATTCAGTTGATCTGCGCCTACGGCAAGTTTGGCTCCGCCCGCAGCGGCTTCAGATAATTTGGCATTGAACTGTTGTAAGCCTCCAGCTAATTGCTCCTGTCCAGCAGAGAGCTGGGAAGCACCTTGAAGCAATTGTTGTTCACCTTGTACAAGCTGTGTGCTGCCTTGATGTAATTGCTGTTGAGCTGCTTGTAGGTTCTGGCTACCCGTGACCAATTGTTGTCCACCTTGAACTAATTGTTCACTACCCGCAGCAACCGCCTGACTTGCAGCAAGCAATTGCTGTACGGCCGGATTACTGGCGAGCTCTGGGCTTGCCGCTGTTAACTGAGCTAATCCTTGTGCAACAGCTTGAGCTCCTTCGCTTACTTTGCTGCTACCATCAACAGAAGCCTGAATACCTGCTGTTAACTTCGCACTGCCTTCTTCGGATGCAACGAGACCAGCCTCCAGTTTAGTAGCACCATCATGAGCAGATTGGATACCTGCTTGTAGTTGCTGACCTCCAGCTTGAGCTTGTGTGGCTCCGTTCTCCAGCTTCTGACCAGCAGCGGCCAGTTGGGAGAGTCCACTGGATAGAGAGTTTGCGCCTTGATGAAGTGTGCCGATACCATCTGCGAGTGTACCTGTACCGTCTTGCAGGGTTGCTGCGCCAGCTTGCAGTTGATCTGTGCCGTCCACGAGTTTGGACAGGTTTTGTTTTAGTTTGCTAGCTCCATCATTCAGCTTCGCTGAGCCCTCATTGAGCTTGCTCGCACCATCGCCCGCGTCAGACAGACCACTGGATATCGTTGCTACCTGATCTAGCAGTGTTTCGGTGTAGGATTCAGTGACCTTCGCAGATACCTTTGCCTTAATCTGTTTGACTGCGGTACCGCCTATCTGCCCTGCCAAGAAGTTGTAACCTTCATTAGGCTCGTATATAAGCTCTGCTGGTGTAGGATGGTCATCCATTAGCGTTGTAGCTTTGGCGGAAAAATCCTCGGGAATCACAATCGTCATATAATACGTATTGTCATTCATGCCTTGATCCGCTTGCTCACGACTTACAAACTCCCAGCGGAAATCATCACTTTTTCTCAATTCATCGACGAGATTATTGCCGACTACTAAGGTTTGGTCATTAAATGTAGCACCTTGGTCGTTATTGACCACAGCTACAGGAAGCTCATTCATTTTGCCATAAGGATCCCAGAATGCGTTGAGGAACATGCCGCTGTACAGCACAGGAATAAACAACACCACGAGGATTGGAATGAATACTTTGGGTTTCTTGAAGGATGATTTTATATCTTGGAAAAATACTTGTATGGATCTCATTATGCGCTCTCTCCCCATTATCACACTATCGTTATTATTTCTTTATTGTTCTGTATGGCGTGGGGCCAGTCTCTAGGTTGGTGATAGTCCGCTTTGGAGAAACTGACTCACAAATGACTGTATCTGAGCCTTGTGTAAGGCTGGATTCGTTTTGTTCCAATCGGAGGTTAAGGTGACATACAATTTCAGGAGCACAAAAGAGACGATCTTGGGATTGTCTTGGCGAATCTGTTTCAGCTCCATAGCTCTCGTAACCTGACGCTCCATATATTCAAGAATGGCTGACTCTACCTTTTGTAAACCCTCCTTCGCTTGTGGTGTGCCGAACTCATTGACCTCTTGAAACAACTTGATTAACAATTCATGCTTCTGCCTGTACTCCAGTAGGGCATCCATGCTCTGGTGCACATTGTCGAGAAAAGGTTGATCGTCTTGCACGGTCTCTTCCGTAATGTGTTTCATGTCTCTTATGATGGAGCGTAGAATCTCCCTGAACAGTTCTTCTTTGTTATCGAAAAAGGTGTAGATCGTGCCTTTGCCTACATTCGCAATGCGGGCGACTTGTTCCATCGTTGTGGCCTTGTAACCAAATAAGGCAAACGATCGTTCTGCCGAATTCATAATTTGCTGCCTTCGATCCATAGCAGCCATAGGTTATGCATCTCCTTTATGATGTGGGATGGTGATCATAGTAGTGAATCCTGTTCAATATGACCAGTTTACTATTTCGGTCAATTGGTCGTTAACAAATGTAGCATCTTCCTGGGGGAGGAGAAAGTGATCTATATCATATTTTTAATAAATGTTTTGAGTTATGGAAGTGAAGTGTTTGGAAAATAGAGCTGAATTCTGCTATCTTAGATTTTGATTATATGGATTATTTTGTATGATAAAATAGCTTTATTCTATGAATAGGGAACAGGTGAGATTGAGATCAATCATTTCATATATGAGGGTGAATAGAGTGAGAAAAGCAGCTAGTATGCTAGTGTTGTTGTGCCTTGCTAGCGGAATGGCGGCATGCAATGACTTGAACAGAGAGGCCAGCTCGCCAGAAGATCAAAGTAAGGAGAATGTAGAAATAGAAACAGTAGCCGTACAGCAGGAGACTGAGTCGGAGGGCAGTGAGACCAATTTTGAACAAGGTGTATTTATTGATTGGGAGCAGGAGCATGATCCTCTTCTTAATGATGAGATCCAAGAGGTATTGAAAGAAGCTCTAGAAGCTAACGTGAGATCAGATCAGGCTGCCTTTCGAAGTTTGTTCTTAGTTCCAGAAGTAGCTGATCGGCATTGGGGACAATTCGGAGGGAACGTAAAGTTTACGGAGATTGGGCACGTTTCCGAGGACACAACGAAGAACCACATTCTTGTAGGTGTGCTCGGTGAAATAATGAGGGATACCAACGATATAGAGGAATATGGGATTACGTATTATTTTGCAGAAGACGAAGGTGGAAAGTGGGGCTTGGTAGCCGTTGATTGATTGTAGATTAAAGCAGGGTGACGGGGTGAAAGGTATTAAAACAAACACAACATCTTCGAAGGAATTAACGCGCTATATTAGGGAATTTGAAAAAAAGGTAATATGAGTTAGTTTTCTCTTGTTCAAGTTTCTATTACATATTATGATGGAGTAGGTCTTTTGGATTAGAGTGTAATGTGTGGTAGGTATTTAGTCTTTTGTTGAAAGGAAGGTATAAGTAGATTTAGATTTGTTTGAGTGAGAGAGAGTGTGCTCAATAAGCGTGATAGACTAGATAATAAGAATTATATAGTTAGATTGCATATCTAGAATGAACATAAATACATAGAGGTGGTTACAACCATGAGATTTAGGAAGTTTATTTATATTGTCCTATCCTTTCAGCTTATCTTGGGCAATCTGTTATTTTTGGGGAAAGATGCATCGCGAGCCTATGCAACATCTGAATCTGTTGAAACTGAGACTACTTCTACACCAACGGCTACTGAAAGTGACGAAACGACGAAGTCATATTTGCCGAAACCTAATGTAACGGTAACCACAACGGATGACTCCATAACGGTAACATGAGATGAAATTCCTGGAGCCACCAAATATGCTGTAACTGTCGGTAGAGATGCTGTACTGGATAAAAATATAAGAACATATACAATAACAAGGGCAGTACCAGATAGAACATATAGGATCACGGTTCTTGGCTATGATGGTGAAAAGTATGGAGAAGAATCGCTATTATTTGTTAGATTGAAGGGACCTGCGCCGGTTTACGATGATGTGGGTAGAATTGATTTTACAGGGAAACTTTCAGGTGAGTTAGATCAAGTTATAAAAGATGGGTTCACTTATGTAAACTGGGGTCTTGTTGATGCTAGTAGTATTGGTTTGTTCTACAAACTAAATGGAATTGACCAGGCAGAAGTATACGTCAATGATATGAAGAATACAGAATTGACAAGTAAATTGAGTTCAAGTGCTCGCATTAGTGGTCTGAAACCAGGAGAGAAAAATGTGATCAGATTAAATTGGATAAGTATTGAAAATCCTACTCAAACGGATTCATTAGAGTTTATTATCACTCCTCCGGCTCTCAATGCATATATGTTAGGTGAGTCCAAGGCGGCGTTTGGATCAGTCGTTGATCTTAAGCAATACGGTAAATGGTACCTCGTGGATAATCAAACCTTAATCTCTCAAAATACAGTTCCAAAATATATCGATATACAAGGTGAGGCTGCTGGATGGAGAGTAGACATGTCCTCCAAGTTCGCAGATAGCGTGGGCTATGAATTAAATCAAATAAAAGAAGATAAGCAGTCTCCATTTGAGAGGCAATGGTGGATAGTAAATGCATTCGATAATGGTGAGTATGTTCAAGGTTATTCGTCATCTGTAGGACTTGTTACGAAGGAAGACCTAGAAAAGTATACAGGAATTGTTTTGAGTGACTCTAGTCATCCGAATCGGATGGTTACCAGCCTTGCTTTTTCCAATCCTAATACGTATGGTGATTCATATGGAAAATCGGGGAATACAGGTCCAGTTTTTACGGAGGATGCATCCGAGGCAGATACGTTTTTGAATAGCCACATTAAGTCTGCCGCTGCAGGAACCTTACAAAACTTCAAATTCAAAGCGACGGTAAAAAATAATGTGGAATTTAAAGGACAGGGCACCCCTGAAGATCCTTACGTTATTCCGACGCTAGCTGATGGGGAACCTGTAATCACGAAACTAGATAGTCCTAGATACTCCCAGTCGAGTGCTGTGGGTGATAATGCGATCCGGTTGCAGTGGCATGCAGTGGAAGGTGCTGAACAATATATTCTCAAGCGTGGTTCTGAAATTCTATATGAGGGTCCGCTTTTAGAATATGTGCATGAAGGCGTGAATTTTAATTCAATCACCAAGTATACATTAGTAGCTCGCAAAGGCGAAATTTACAGTGAAGAATCGAAATTTACAATCGGAATTAGAAATTATATTCCATATCCACCGGATTTCCGAGCTGAAGCACTGGATTCCAGCAAAGTTAGACTGACGTGGAGTAAGGCAGACTATGCAGCTGAGTATGTGATTACCCGTAATGATCTGCCTTTGGCGGTGACCAAGTCAACCTCATACGAGGATGGGAATGTGACACCTGACACAACTTACATTTATAAAGTGATTGGCCGGGACGGAGACAACGAAGGGCCGCCTGCAGTTAAAAGTGTGAAGATTCCTAAGGTGACTGAGGACGTGGCACCGAAAGGTCAGATTAACATCAGAGTCAATCGAGTGTACGATAATAGAGTGGACCTGCAATGGAATCTGGTAGAGGGGGCAACCCAGTATGAGATCTACCAGAATCAAGTGAACAAAGTATGGTCAGGTCATTCTAATACGATGATTGCGTACACGCTCCAGCCAGGCAGAACATATACATATCGGGTTGTAGCGAGCAACAAATATGGAAAAATTGAATCGAGCACAATTGAAGTACAGACGGCAGGCATACCTCAATCGATGAATGTCGCGCCGATGAATGCTTCAAACGCAACAATTGCTTTTGAGTATCAACCTATTGAAGGAGCTGTTCATTACGTTGAACGTAATCCACAAACGAAGTACGAGCCTCTAGGAAACGGTCTTTATCGTAAGACGTATGTCAATACGGCTACTGGAGAAACCCGTGATGAGGGGATCGTAGCTACGGTGAATGGTAAACTGCAATTTAGCGAAGTAGGTGTCGAGAGAAGTAAATACTACGAGTATAATATCATCGCTGTACGTGTCAGACCTGATGGATCAGAGGAGGTTATTGGCAAACAGACAGTTGCTGTAACAACTCCTGCAGATGGCACTGGCGCTACCGTCTATGGATATAATTATCCTGTTCTTCCGTACCCCTATGTTAATTATAACCCGACCCCAAGTGTAACTACTGGCAAGAACGACAGTGTTACCATTAATACAGAGGTCATACCTTCCAATGAAGGCAACAAAGGGTTGGTTAATGTTGTATTTACGGATATAGATCGGAGTTATGCCAAGGATGCGATTAATTCCTTAGCGCAAAAAGGGATTGTAAGAGGCTATTTCGATGGTACATTTGGTGGACAGCAAAAGGTGACAAGAGCCGAATTTGCAATCTTTTTGCAAAGAGCTTTTGGATATAACTCCGTGATTCCTTATGTTAATGAGTTTACTGACGTGCATTCAGATGCTTGGTATTATTCGGAGATTGCACCAGCATTACAGCAAGGAATTCTTCAAGGCTTCCAAGATAGGACACTTAAACCCAATGCCTATATCACAAGAGAACAAGCAGCGAGTATGATTGCCAATGTGATGAAAAAGGAGGGCTATGTCCTATCATCCTTCACGCCATATGAAGATCAAAAGTCGATCTCCGAATGGGCAAGAAGCAGCATTGGTCTTGTGGCTCAGGAGTCGGTGATGAAAGGATATCCGGATCAACGGTTCTTGCCCAAAAATGAATTAACACGCCAAGAGTCAGCCATGATGATCTATAACCTGATGAAGCGTAACAATGATCTGTAATATGTAACTGTATAAATCAATAGCTATCAGCATCAAGAACTGTGTAACATGTAGCCTTGCCTACAATAACACCACGCTAACAACCCCAAAAAACCAAGACGGGAAGAGGAATACTTGCCCATCTTGGTTTTTTTCTATTACGTACCTTAACCTATTCCAAATAAAAAACGGCTGAACAGCATTTCTGCTATTCAGCCGCATTCTTTAACTCGCTCGCACTTTGAAGAACGAGATCAACTCTTGCAATTGCTCAGATACCGCTGACAGTTCATCAGAAGCGGTAACGATGGAAGCCATGGAGGATTCTTGCTCCTCGATGGATTGCTCGATCTGTTTACTGCTGCTAGCCGCTCTGCTGACACTTGAAGATAATTCATCGGCAGTAGCAGACATTTCTTGTGTACTTGCTGATATTTCCTCGGTAGAGCTGGAGATATCTTGGATTTGGTTCGCCACTTTATTCGTTGCTGTAAGAATGTTCTCGAAGAACACGCCTGTCTCTTGCGTTACCTCTAAGCCTTTCTTCACTTCCTGAGAGCCAAGTTGCATCGACTCGGAGGATTGAACGATATCCTGTTGAATCTCTTCGATCAGTTGACGTATTTGTTTGGCGGATTCTTGGGATTGTTCTGCCAGGTTACGAACTTCTCCAGCCACGACGGCGAAGCCTCGGCCTTCCTCGCCTGCACGAGCCGCTTCAATGGAAGCATTGAGCGCGAGTAGATTCGTTTGTCCAGCAATTTCCGTGATCATATTGACAATGTTGCTAATCTGATTCGAGTTATTTTCCAGTGATTGAATCGACTCGGACGTATTCTCGACAGCACCCGCGATGAGGCGCATCTGCTCAACGACCTGTTGCATGACTTCATTACCTGCACTGGAGCGTTGCTCCATACTTAAAGCTTGATCCGCTGCGTCAGATGAACTGCTGGCGATCGTCTGAATAACGGTGGACATCTCCGTCATGGCGCGTGCACTTTCAACCGTTGCTTGATCCTGGGAGCGAAGTCCACTGGAGATATCCTTCATATGGTTACTGATGCTTTGAATATTTTCATTATTTTTCTCAGAGATATGAAGTAGTTTCTTTGATGAATTCGACAGGTGATGCGATGTATTCTGTACCTTGTACATCGTATCGTTGATTCGTTGAATCATGGTATTGAATTTCATATTGATAACACCCAGATCGTCACGTCCTACTTGAATCGTTACATCCAGGTTACCTGTACTCACTTCCTCAATACCGTGCATGAGGCTACGGATCGGGGCGAGTGTTCTCTTCAGCAGAATGAACTGCAGGATCATGAATAGAAGCAGGAAACCAACCAGACATATGGAACCGTACAACAGCAGTTCATTCAGACCTTTAGGCACTGCACTTGCATCTACATCAAAATAAAGAGCAGCGTACATGGAACCATCAGCGTTTTTGATTGGATAGATCAAGGTTGTCCAAGTGCCATACTCATCCGTGTAGAAATCACTGAAGGCAGGCTCCCCGTCCACTTTCATTTGTTCCAGCACCACAACGTTATTTTGGGGCAGTGGGTACATATCGCCTGCCGCAAGATTGCTTTCCTCAAAAGGCTGTACCAGGTTCGTAGGGACAGCAATAATGGATGTTCCGTCTCCGCCCTCAAGTTCCGAACCGAAAATATAAGCCTGAGCGATGTTTGGATAGAATTCGTGAATGGAATCAAGATAGGCTTTCATTTCCTGCTGGGCAGGGCCTGTGTAGCTTTTCTCATTCATGGCTTCATTTACTTTGGCTGTGTCCAGATCGACATACCATTTCTCGGTAATAACAGTTGCTTGATCATGCAGTTGTTCAACGAGAATATTCTTTTGTAGCTGATACGCGGCAGTAATGAGGATGATACCAATCAACACAATACTACCGAATGAGATGACTAGATTTTTGGCAAAGAAAGGCATGGTACTCCAACGAAGCTTGTTTAACAAGGTGGTTCACTCCTTAGATGATGTTATAAGATGTGTGGCCTGGACGTAGTGCTACGTATGTATGTTCAGGTCATTATTAAAGGAAGTTAAATTTCTA
The DNA here is from genome assembly GCF_023714095.1 of Paenibacillus sp. MER 99-2. Classification (NCBI taxonomy): domain Bacteria; kingdom Bacillati; phylum Bacillota; class Bacilli; order Caryophanales; family Paenibacillaceae; genus Paenibacillus; species Paenibacillus sp. MER 99-2. The sequence continues at coordinate 89,226 of NZ_JAMAUZ010000004.1, forward strand.
ATCCAAGTTTCTTCGGTTTCTTTCATCTGTTGATTCTATTTAATTGCTACAGATCCGTTCTATTTGTGTATCACTTATCTCATGCGCAGGACCTCCATATAAATTCTATACCTGTGATATATCGTAATATAGCCATATTTATGTTAGGTTTTGAAGTCTAATTAGTTCTTAAGAACTGGTTCTTAGGTAATATTTTGCGTTTTTTTCATCTTTTTTCTTGTACGACCATGAAAAATTCATCGGTATACATATCATTGAATGATGCATCTGTTTCACGATTTAAGATTCACTAAAGGTTCGTCCTCTACGATGGTTTCATAAGCCACAGCTGCTTAACAGAAAATCAAGAAGGAGGAATCATTATTTTGAATCATTTATTACGGAAAGTTGCAGTGACAGCCTTGTCTGTGACGATGGTTACGTCATCTTTTGCATGGGTTGGAGGGCATCAGGCATACGCCGCAGAGAATACAGCTACAACTTCAAGTGCAGGCGTGACCCAAGCATACGAGTCTTTGTTCCAAACGGATAATGTTATTGATGTGAAGATTACAATTGACGATGCAGACTGGCAAAGCATGCTTGAGAGCCCGATGGATAAGGATTATAAACAGGTTAGCGTGGAAGTGGATGGGAACAAGCTGGATAACGTAGGTTTCTCGACAAAAGGCAATATGACGTTACGTTCAGTCGCTTCCATGGAGGATTCCGACCGTTACAGCTTCAGATTGAAATTCGACAAGTATGACAAAACACAAACCTTGCTCGGTCTAGATAAAATGGTTCTGAATAATAACTATACGGATCCTTCGTATATGCGTGAGATTCTCCATTATGAAGCACTACGCAGCATTGGCATGGATGTGCCGATGACAAACTATGTCAATCTCTATGTTAACGGTGAGCTGGTTGGTTTCTATACAGGTGTTGAGGCTGTAGATGACAGCTATCTGGAGCGTAACTATGGGGAGAATTACGAAGACGGTGTCCTCTACGACACCGAGGAGAAGAGCTACCTTCAGTATGAGGAAGATGGCGAATACAGTACACTTTCCAAGGACTTAGGCTCTGATAAAGACAAAACAAAGCTTAAAAATTTCATTCAAACATTGAATGAAATGCCAGAAGGCGAAAAAGGCGATATCGAGAGTGTGCTGGACGTTGATTCTGCACTTCAATATATTGCAGGCAATACCGTATTAGGCAACTATGACAGCTATAACGGAGACAAGGGACATAACTATATGCTTTATAGTGATGCTAATGGCAAATTTACGGTTGTGCCGTGGGATTTCAATATGTCCTTTAATGGATATTCGGCTGGTGGCGGAGGTCGCGGGACAGCGACAACTGGCTCAACCACGACGAATACGAACGCAACAAATGTATCCGTAGACGAACCTGTGCTCGGCATTAGCATGGAAAATGTACCTATGATCAATAACTTGCTTGCCGTGCCAGAGTATAAGGAAAAATATTTGACCTATGTCAACGAGCTGACAGACTATTTGGAAGGTATTCAAGATCGGATTACAGAGCTTGCAGCTGAGATTCGTCCTTATGTAGAAGCAGACCCAACAAAATTCTATACAACAGAGCAATTTGAATCCAATATTGTTTACTCGGCCAATGGTGATACAGGAAGTGGTATGGGTGGTGGAATGACACCGCCAGAAGGCTTCGAAGGCATGACTCCACCTGAAGGCATGGAAGGTATGACCCCGCCGGAAGGAATGGAGGGTATGACACCGCCAGATGGTACCACACCGCCGACACGACCTAGCGGCACAGCAGATGGTGATGGAACAACAGACTCAACAGCCAATACAGGTGACAACTCGACTGGACCAGGTGGTAACTTTGGTGGAGGTCAGGGCATGGGCTCTATGGCATCGGGATCGTTAACTACGTTTGCACTCAACCGCCTAGCGAACTTGCAGGAACAACTTGGGCGCGAAGTGACACCTTTGCCAGAGACAGACGAACAACAGGATAATGCAACCTCAACCGGAACAACGGAACAAGAGGCCATCTCGGTTACCCTGGACGGACAAGCCGTGACATTCCCAGATCAGGAGCCGCTCGAAGTTAGTGGACGGGTGATGGTGCCTGTGAATGCAATCTTTGAAGCAATCGGAGCAGAGGTGACCTGGAATCCAACAGCGAAGACAGTAACCGCGGTTTTGAATGACCAGACGTTTGTCCTGAAGATTGGCAGCAGTACAGCAACTGTTAATGACACATCAGTGGAAATTGATGGCTCAGCCATCATTAAGAACAGTCGTACACTTGTGCCTGTGCGCTTCATCTCCGAAGCTTTGGGGTTGAAGGTGGACTGGGATCAATCAACGGCAACCGTTAAGATCACGAATCAATGATGATACGGGATACTTTACGAGTAACTGTACTTTAAATCTCAGGGTTTCAAACATAAAAGCATGGAGGATTCGATGATTTCATCGGATCCTTTTTGTGTGCAATGAGTGGAAAAATATGTTCTTTGGAGGATTGAAAAAGGACTTATGACCTACTTTTTAGACGTCGTATTTCCCTCGTTAGAGGTTCTTTTTACACATTTAAGTAGATTGAGTAATAGATTTGATTTTATTGAGTAATTTTTGTGATAAATATCACTGAAATATTATACACATTGCTATTATTCCTGCCGATAACTCTATATGTGATCAGTCGAGTTTGAACTTTTCACATTGTAATTCATAACAATTACTTAGGGAAATGGGTGGCGTACACACATGCGAAGCATGAGTATTGGTACTAAAATTAGTTTAATTGTGATCGGCATTTTTATTCTTTTTTCCTCCGCTGTGGCAGTAAGCGTAATCATGGAAATGAGGCAGGGGATTACGACATTTGCTACAGAGAAGGCAAAACGGGATTTGCAGATGGCGAATCATATCATTACATACAAGTATCCAGGCGAATGGGCGATTAAGGATGGACAACTGTTCAAGGGCGAAGTAACGATGGAAGGGAACTTTGATCTTGTAGATGAGCTTGGCGAAGCCTCTGGAGATACGGTTACCATTTTCAGAGGAGATGAACGGGTTGCCACCAACGTGATGGTGGATGGCGAGCGTGCGGTGGGTACGAAGGTATCGGAACAGGTCGCTCAAGCTGTTTTACAACAAGGAGAGCGGTATTACGGGGAAGCTGTTGTTGTAGGACAAACCTATCAGACAGCGTATGAGCCGATTCGTAATCAAGCGGGAGAGATTATTGGCATACTCTATGTGGGTGCCTCACAATCCTTGATTGATGTCATTATTTCATCCTTCCTGAAGACCTTCGCCATCGTATGTATTGTTGCGATGCTAATCGCGATCACTGTCATCATCTGGTACGTCCGTCGGGTCAGAATGCGAATTGGGCGAGTATCAACCGCGATCAAGTTGGCTGGAACGGGCGATTTTACACAGTCGATTGAGGATCATGTGCAGGACGAGATTGGTCAGCTCAGTACAGGATATAACGAGATGCGAAGCAGCTTGAAGCTAATCATTCAGGGTGGGCTACAGGCGGCAGAGAAAGCCGAGCATTCGACTGGGCAATTATTGACGATTGCTGAGCGAACAACGACGGAGTCCGAGCAGATATCATCTTCTGTTGAACAGGTGGCACGCGGTGCAGAGAGCCAAATGATCAGTACGGAAGAAAATCTGCAAGCGATGGAAGAAGTGGCTGTGGGTGTTCAACGGATGGCGGATAAAGCTTCAAATGTCTCAGAGTCAGCAATCTATTCACGCAAGCAGGCCGAGACTGGTGGCGAGACTGTCCATATGACGGTAGAGCAGATGTCAGCCATTCACACTTCAGTTCAGGCAACGGATGAGATCATGCGTATGTTGGAAGCGAAGTCAGCTCAGATTAGTCAGATGGCTTCTACGATTCATGAGGTCGCTAGGCAAACGAATCTACTCGCGCTTAATGCTTCCATTGAAGCAGCTCGAGCTGGGGAACATGGCAGAGGTTTTGCTGTCGTATCTTCAGAAGTACGTAAGCTGGCAGAACAGGCCGGAGATTCTTCGGAAAAGATTGATGAATTGGTGCAAGGCATGGAACAGGATATGCTGCTCTCCATCACAGCTCTATCCAAGGTCAAGGATGAAGTGCAGGAAGGGATTCGCCTGACGCGGGAGACTGAGCTCAATTTCAGTCAGATTCGAGATACGAATGAACAGATCGCCGCAGAGATTGAAGAAATGGCTGCTACAAGTGAAGAGATGTCCGCAGGTGTAGAGCAGGTTGTGGCATCCGTTCATGAGATTGCGCGTCATGCGCAGACAGCAAGTGCCAACTCACAACAGGCAGCAGGTTCTGTTCAGGAACAGCTTCAGTCTGTGGAGCAGATTAAATCCTCCGCAGCCGTCCTGTCGGATATATCAACAGAGCTCCAGACATCCTTGAGTCCGTTCAAGATCTAATACAGGTTACTATGAAATAGATAGTAGATATTAACGAGTAGATTACAAAGACCCTGACCGCTTTGAGCGAATCAGGGTCTTTTTCTTATCAAGCCCGTTTTAGCGATTAGGTAGTTGTGTTGGGTGTACAGATGTGGAAGAAGTAGGCAGGGCGGGCGAATGTTCTTTCATTGGCTGCTGGGTAGGCTGCTTGTCAGCGTAGAAATGGAGAATATCATCTACCGTTGAAAATACGATTGAATCATCTTTCGATTTAGGTTGGTTAGTTGGGATAAAAACCTCGTTTCTTAAGGTGGGTATTACCTTATAAGTTATATACATTTCAATATATGATACGTGTTCTGCTCATGAAACTTTACGATCTGGTGAATAAACAAAAGCTGCCTTGTACAAGGCAGCTTGATTATAATTAAAGTTTAGTAACGTTCTCAGCTTGTGGTCCACGATTACCTTGAGTTACTTCGAATTGGACGCGTTGCCCTTCATCCAATGATTTGTAACCGTCAGCTTGAATTGCACTGAAATGAACGAATACGTCTGTTCCTTCTTCAGTTTCAATAAAGCCAAATCCTTTTTCCGCATTGAACCATTTAACTGTACCTGTTTGCATGTAATTCCTCCACAAAATATAATTTTAACCGATCATCGTCAAGCGTGTTCAAAACAATCGATTAACACCAGTATACCATGTTTGATAATATAATCAAATATTTGGTTGTTTTTCTAATTGTTTGTTCCCGATCAAACGAAAAGAATCTCCCATTTCCTTCCGTCTCCTTCACTATAAAAGAAAGCGATTACATTTGCAAATTATTATTGTATATTATGATGGCAACCTTGATGTATTACGACATATACATTATTGCTTGGACATATGATCGGCTTAATAAAAGGAGGAATCGGCAGTGTATCGGGTATTGCTGGTGGATGATGAAGAGGACGTACGCGAAGGATTAGTGGTCGAAGTGGATTGGGAAGCGCTCGATCTGCGCATTGTTGGTTTGGCTGAGAATGGACGAGAAGCGCTGGAGATGGCGGAACGGGTGGAACCGGATATTGTGGTCACGGATATCAGTATGCCATTTATGGATGGGCTTGAGCTTGCACGAAGGTTGCGGGAGCGTAATCCGCTGGTGAAAGTCGTTATTTTGACCGGATACGATGAATTCGATTATGCCAGGCAGGCGGTCTCCATCAGTGTGGATGAATATTTGCTGAAGCCTTTCTCAGCTGGGCACCTTATGGAGCTGTTAACTCGGTTGCGTGCACAAATGGCTGCTGAGGTGGCTGAACGTGAGGATGTGCAGCATCTGCGGGAGCATTATTATACAAGCTTACCTTTACTACAAGCAGATCTGTTGGCAACCCTGCTTCACCGTCAGAAGTCTCCCGCCTATATTCATGGAAAAGCGAAGCAGTGCGGTTTGAACTTCGATGGACAGCGATACGGTGTGTCTGTGCTTGCACTGCATATGGACGGAGATCGCAGAGGCATGGGGCAGTCTTGGGGCGAATCGAGCGATGCGGAATTGAAGCAATTCGCTGCATTGAATATTGCGCAGGAGATATGGGGAGAGCACAGTGCAGGTCATGCATTTATTCATCAGGAAACGGTTGTACTGCTGTTCGTGGATCGCTGGGGTGGAGCGGATGGGGAGAAACGACAACAGATGGCACTTCAGAGTGTGCTGCGGAGCATTAACCATTATCTGCGCATTCCTGCCACAGTTGGCTCAGGTGCATTGGTGAGCACCATTACCGAGGTGAAGCATGCCTATGAGGATGCACTGCTTGCCCTCGATTATCGGCTTGTACCCGGCACGGATTCATTGATATATATTGCCGATGTGGAACGTCAGGCGGCTGGTAAACTGCGCTTTGATGAGTTGAAACAGCAGACGTTGACACGCTGCCTCAAGGCAGGAACTGAAGCAGAACTGGTCGAGGCATTGGAGATCATTTTCCGGGAAATTACGGTGGAGCATGGGCGAAGTGACATCCAATTGTACCTGATCGAGGTGCTGACTGCGGTCTGGAAGGCCGCACAGGCATCCGGGGAGTCGATGGAGGATATCTTCGGAGCAGGCTTTCAGCTATATGCGGAACTGTTCCGACTACCGGGTTTAACTGAGGCGCAGGGCAAAGTTAAAGAAGTCTGTATGCTAGTACAGCAGCGTATTGCGAGTGGTCGGCAGCATGTGTACAAAGATATCGTCGAACAGGCACTAGCCTATACGAAGGAGCATTACGCTGATCCAGAACTGTCGATCCAAAAGGTGTGTGGGCATCTGCACATTAGCTCGGGATATTTTTGCGGTATTTTCAAAAAGGAAGTACAGCTTACATTTCTTCAATATGTGATGCAGATTCGTATGGAAGCAGCAAAGGAAATGCTGCGCGGCTCCGAACTGAAGGCGTTCCAGATTGCGGAGCGGGTTGGATTTGCTGAACCTAATTATTTCAGCTTTTGTTTTAAGAAACATACGGGGATCTCGCCGAAAGAATATCGCAAACAGACGGCACTTCAGATTCGGGAGGGATCGCCGCAATGAGGTTCTTCACCGGCTGGATCAGCGGGCTCGCGGGCTGGTGTAAGAATCGGCTCCGTTCATCTAAAGTCAGCAGTATCCGGTTTATCATCACATGGTCATTTTCCGTCTTTATCGTTCTTGTGCTCACCATTATGGCGATGCTCCTGCATGATAAATTCTCTCAAGCTGCGGAGCGGAGTGCAGAGCTGACAACCAGGCAAATTGTAGATCAGGTCAGCTACAGCCTGGAGGATTATGTGCGTAGTATGTCCCATCTGTATCGGGCGATTGAGGAGCATATGCTGCGGGACGGAACGTGGGAAGGAGACCAGGTGGATAAGCAGCTTGATACACTGCTGAGCAGTCGAGAGGATATCATCTCGATTACATTGCTTGACGCGGGAGGACATTTACTTAAAAATAGACCGTCTGCCCGGCTCAAACCGAGTGCGCATGTCACACAACAGGGGTGGTTTCAATCCGCATTGCGGGTGCCAGATCACCTTAGTTTCTCATTGCCTCATATTCAGAATATGTATGATGGTCCCTACAAATGGGTTGTATCTATGAGCAAAGGCATTACCGTAAGGCAGGATGGTCAAGATCGGCAAGTGATTTTGCTCGTGGACATTAATTTTAAGCAAATGGATGAGCTAAGTCGCCGTGTAAGTCTCGGTCAACGTGGATATGTCTACATCATTGACGAGAGTGCTGGCAATATCGTGTATCATCCGCAGCAACAACTCATGTACATGGGACTCAAACGTGAAAATATTGAACAGGCCTTGGTTGCTACGGGCAGTTATGAGGATGAGTCGGAAGGACAGAAACGGCTGAATACGGTGAAGTCCGTTGCCAATATCGGTTGGAAAATCGTTGGTGTCGCTTATCTGGATGAAATGTTAACCACCCGTCAAGAAGTGAACAGTTATTTGATAAGGGTGCTTATCGTTGTACTGGTGCTGGTAATTATCGTATCCCTCATTCTGTCCTCCAGCCTGACACGTCCCATTCGCAGAATGGAACGAAAAATGAAGGCGGTAGAGCGGGGCGACTTCAGCGTAGAGCTTCCCATCGAAGGGCCACTTGAGGTTGAGCGCCTATCACGGCGGTTCAATCTCATGGTTAACAAAATCCGGGCGTTGATGAATGAAATTATTCATGAGCAGGAGCAGAAGCGACGGTATGAGCTGGAGGCATTGCAAGCGCAGATTAACCCTCATTTCCTATACAACACTTTAAATTCAGTCGTGCGTATGGTGGGTATGAGCCGTAATGAAGAAGTGGTTACGATGATCACTTCACTCTCGCGTCTGTTTCGCATTAGTCTCAGCCAGGGCAAAACGATTATCACGGTTCGCGAGGAGCTGGAGCATGCACATCATTATTTGACGATCCAACAGATGCGCTTCAAGCACAAATTCAGATTCAACATGGAAGCCGATGAGGAGACGTTGGACTGCTTGACACTGAAGCTGGTATTACAGCCTTTAATTGAGAATGCAATCGTGCACGGCATTGAGTATGACATGGATGAGGGGCAGATCGAGATTCGGGTGTATCAAGAAGAAGCCAATCTCGTATTGCGTATTACGGACAACGGCGTAGGCATGACGGAAGAGCAGGTAGCCAGTTTGTTAAATGGCAATGCAATCGTAAAAAGCGGAGCAGGTTCAGGTGTGGCTGTTCGCAATGTGCATGATCGAATTCAGCTCTATTATGGGGATGCTTATGGTCTGGAATTTGCAAGTGAGCTGGAGGAGGGTACGACAGTATGGATCCGTATTCCGATTCAGTACAAGCGTGAACGAAGCGAGGGGAAGCAATAGAATGAACAAGTCAATTAAGTTCAAGTTAAGTAAGTTCAAGTGGGCTGTCTCTATCCCGATATTCCGCACTATAGGGCTCTCCATCACATGCTGTACCTTACTATTATGTATGGCTTGTAGCATTGCAGGAGAGCCTTCGGCCGGCACTTCGCATCGTATCGCATTAATTACGCCAGCAGGAACGGGTGAACTGGCTGAAGCCATTCGACTAGGTGCAGAAGCTGCCGCCAAAGAACAAGGAGCTGACCTGGTTACAGTGGAGGCTTTCGGTAATGGATCTGTTTCTCGCACACGAGATGGATCTGGTGCAGGACTCCTTTTAAGAAAAAATGAAAGAGATCCACAATGGATTAATCTTCCTCAGCGTGAGCGTGAGCAGGCTCAGGTGGATGCGGCTGCACAGGCACTACAACAGGGGGCGACTGCTCTATTGGTTGATCCACTTAGTGAGGAGACGCTGAGTAACATCCTACACATGGCTCAAACGAAAAGCCCAACAGGGAACATTGCACCTGTCATTGTTCTGAATGATGAGTTTCCTGTGAAAGGCATCACCAGTGTCATCTCCATGGATAACCTGGAAGCTGGGCGGAAAGCGGGGCATGCCATGGCAGAATTGCTCGGAGCCAAGGGAAAGGTGGCTTTACTGGGGCCTGACCTTATGAATCCAGGTTTGGTTCACCGCGAGCAGGGCGTGAAGGAAGCACTGACCGAGTATCCTGACATGGAGATTGTCCCTTATTCAGTGTGCAGTAATCGGGAGGTCTGCTGGCAAGTGACGAAGCAGGTAATGGACCAGAGCCGGGTGGACGGCATAATAACGCTTCAGGAATCTGCGTCCCTTGGGGCAGCGGACGAATTAAATCGCCGTAAGCGCATTGGAAGCATCAAACTTGTTGGATTCGGAAGTGAGCAGCAGCAACTGGAACAACTGCAAGAAGGCGTTATCCAGCAATTGATCGTGCAGAATGGATTCAGCGCAGGCTATCTAGGTGTGAATCAGGCAGTTGCACGCCTGAATAGTAACCATGTAGAGCCAAGGGTGACATTGGAAACGAAGCTGGTGAGCACGGATAATATGTTCTGGATGGATAATCAAAAGCTGCTGTTTCCTTTTGTACAGTGAGGTGGTTATTTGTAATGACTCAAGAGAGTTTTCTTTTGATAAATACAACTTTAAATTTACACGAGAACGGAGAGGACAGAAATAACCTAGAAAAGCGGAGCGTTCGCCTTTATCACCGGATTTTTCCCTTTGAAGAAGGGAATTCAGAAAATCTGGGGATAACAGCGATTGGAAGGTTATTCTGTCATCGGAGTGGACTGTGTAAATAAATAGTTCTTCGAACTGAGGAAGATTTCGATAAAACAGGTGAAGATATTGTATTCGAATTTATTGTAAACCCTTTCATAATAAAGATATCGGTGAAGCCGAATGAACTTGGGGGAGGTCATTAGGATATGAAAAAGACTTGGATGACATTGCTGTTAACGGCATGTATGGTAGCTGCGGCGGGCTGTAGCAGTGGTGGAGACAGTGCGGGTGGGAGTACAGGAACGAACACGGGTGGTCAATCGGCATCCACTACCGATACCCCTAAAATCGGGGTAGCGATCTACAAATTCGATGATACATTCATGACCGGAGTACGGAATTCAATGACAGCTGCTGCTGAAGGGAAGGCGACACTGGATATTGTCGATAGTCAGAATGCACAGCCAACCCAGAACGAGAAAGTCGACCTGTTTGTATCCAAAAAGTATAATGCCATGGCGGTTAACCCAGTCGATCGAACTGCTGCGGGAGTTATTATTGACAAAGCCAAAGCGGCTAGCATCCCAGTGGTATTCCTGAACCGGGAACCCGTTGCGGAGGATATGAACAAGTGGGATAAGGTGTACTACGTAGGCGCAAAGGCTGAGGAGTCCGGTACAATCTCGGGTCAACTCATTGTGGACTACTGGAAGGCTCATCCGGAGGCAGACAAGAACGGAGATGGCAAACTGCAATATGTCATGCTGAAAGGAGAGCCTGGTCATCAGGATGCGGAGCTTAGAACCAAATATTCCGTGCAAGCCATTCAAGATGCTGGAATTGAAGTGGAAGCCTTAGCAGAGGATACGGCGATGTGGGATCGGGTCAAAGGACAGGAGAAAATGCAGGCATTCCTTGCCTCCCATGGAGACAAAATCGAAGCGGTATTAGCCAATAACGATGATATGGCGCTTGGGGCGATTGAAGCGTTGAAGGCGGCTGGATATTTCAAAGATGGCAAAACGATGCCGGTGGTTGGTGTGGATGCTACAGCGCCAGCGATTCAGGCGCTTCAAGATGGCACGATGCTGGGTACAGTGCTGAATGATGCCAAGAATCAGGGTGCTGCGACGGTGGCGCTGGCCTCGGTTTTGGCGAAGGGAGAAACACCTACCAAGGATAACACCGGCTATGATATCACGGATGGCAAGTACGTCTGGATTGCCTACAAAAAAATTACGAAAGACAACATTGCCGACGCCCAATAAACAACAGCAGACATAGGGACGTCCGCCCGAGCGGTGAGGGCGTCCTTTTTTCTGACGGCGTAAGGAAGGGGAGATGAAGGATGGAATCACCTTACCTATTGGAGATGGAGGGAATATCTAAGGCATTTCCGGGTGTGCAGGCATTAAGTCAGGTTACTTTGAAAGTGAAGCCGGGAACAGTTCATGCCCTTATGGGGGAAAATGGGGCTGGTAAGTCCACCTTGATGAAATGTTTGTTTGGCATGTACCGTCCAGATGAAGGGCGCATCCGAATCGAGGGGAATGAGGTCGAGATTCCAAGCTCCAAGGCTGCACTGCAGCAGGGTATCTCGATGATTCATCAGGAATTGAACCCAGTTCCCCATCGACCGGTCATGGAGAATATCTGGCTAGGACGATTCCCCATGAGTGGATTATTCGTCAACGAGAAACGGATGTATAGCGAAACATTGACGTTATTCGAGGATCTGAATCTGGACATTGATCCGAAGGTGAATGCAGGAACACTATCTGTATCCAAAATTCAATCCATGGAAATTGCCAAGGCGGTTTCTTTTCATTCAAAAGTGATTGTCATGGATGAACCAACATCCTCCCTGACGGGCAAGGAAGTGGAGCAACTCTTCGCAATCATTAACGAACTGCGCAGCCGGGGTGTATCGATCATCTACATTTCACACAAAATGGAGGAGATTCTGACCATATCCGATGAAGTCACCATTATGCGTGACGGGTTCGTCGTTGGAACATGGAATGCAGAGGATCTAACGACAGACCTGATCATCACCCGGATGGTGGGGCGAGATCTGAGTGAACGCTTCCCTGAACGAACGAATGTACCTGGAGACGTTATCTTGAAGGCAGAGGCTCTAACGTCCAGCCAGCCGAACTCTTTCCGAGATGTATCGTTTGAGCTGAGAAAAGGGGAAGTGCTCGGTGTTGGTGGACTTGTGGGGGCACAACGAACGGAGCTGATCGAGTCCTTATTCGGACTCCGTACACTTCGCTCAGGTACGATCTCCATTCATGGAAGTAAAGTGAAGATCAACTCACCTGCAGCAGCTAAACGTCACAATATTGCATTGCTGACCGAGGAACGAAGAGTGACTGGGATTTTCCCTGTGTTATCCGTGTATGAAAATACGATCATTGCTAGCCTTAGCCGATACCGTAATCGGATTGGATTGCTTGATGAGGCCAAAGGACGAGAGGTGGCTCGTGAGCAGACAGAGAAGTTCAGAACCAAAATGCCTTCAGTTAACACGTTAATTAGAAACCTCTCGGGTGGTAATCAGCAAAAGGTGCTGCTTGCCCGCTGGCTTCTGACCGATCCCGAAATCTTGCTCTTGGATGAACCTACTCGTGGCATCGACGTAGGTGCCAAATTCGAGATCTACACGATTATTACGGAACTGGCTCGTCAGGGTAAAAGCATCATTATGATCAGCTCAGAAATGCCTGAACTACTGGGGATGTCGGATCGCATTATGGTCATGAGTGAAGGGCGGCTAACGGGGATCGTAGACGGAGCGGAAGCAACGGAGCAGGATATTATGCGACTGGCCGCGCAGCAGCGAATGGCCTAGTCAGGAGGGGAACACATGAACACGCAGGTCGTCAATCAGGTGAAGCAATATGTAGCGCAGCGCGCGATCTTCATCGTACTCATTCTACTGGTCATTGGCATCGCGATAGCTGATCCGAATTTCCTTGCATTCTCTACTTTGCGGGATATATTACAGCAATCCTCTACGCGAGCGATCATAGCACTTGGAGCTGCTTTTATACTAATCACTGGCGGTGTCGATCTGTCCGCGGGTCGCGTCGTAGGTCTAACGGCTGTTGTCTCGGCCTCGATGTTGCAGATAGACGAATATGCCAATCGCTTCTTTCCCGATCTTGTGCAACTGTGGGTAGCGATACCGATTTTTGTGGGCATTTTAGCTGGTTTAGCTGTTGGCTTGGTCAATGGAATCATTGTTGCCAAATTGCATGTTCCTCCATTTATTGCGACATTAGGTACGATGGTTGCTGTATATGGATTGAACTCGATCTATTTCGACACCGAGCCTAACCAATCTCAACCGATCGGTGGTCTGAGACCAGATTTCACAGTCATTGGTTCAGGCTACATTGATCTCGGCGGTGGGTATTCAATTCCTTTTATCGTGTTAATTGCTATTTTTGTTGCACTCATCTGCTGGGTTGTCTTCAACAAGACACGTCTCGGCAAAAATATGTATGCGATTGGCGGCAACATTCAGGCGGCACATGTATCTGGTATTCATGTCGCGCGTAATCTAGTCGTATTATATGCCATTGCGGGAGCACTGTATGGTCTAGGCGGCGTGTTGGAAGCGGCACGTACAGGCGGGGCAACGAACAATTACGGTAATATGTATGAGCTGGATGCGATTGCTGCATGTGTTGTTGGTGGGGTGTCTACAGCCGGAGGAATCGGTACGGTGCCTGGGGTTATGGCTGGTGTATTGATCTTCGGGGTCATTAACTATGGTCTGACCTTTATTGGGGTAAGTCCATACTGGCAGTTAATTATCAAAGGTTTGATTATCGTAGCAGCCGTTGCTTTTGATATTCGTAAGTATATGGCCAAAAAATAAATCATAATCACCGTAGAAGCCAGCTCCTAACAATAATAGGGTGCTGGCTTCTTGATTAGCTCATCTACCGAATAGGATCCATATTACCCCGTATAGGGGGAAGATCAGCGCGCTGAATATGAGCATAAATGAACCGATCCTGTAGGCTAATTTTGCGCCATAGTTCATATGGAACTTTCGTGCAATAATCACTGTGGCTGCCCAGAAGACAATTGCAGCAACAAAGGTAAGGTGAATCCCCTGTTGACCGTTGCTGTAGATCGGCCAGTTAAAATAATCGAATAGGTAATGGCTGAATTGGAATTGTTCGTTACCCCATTGGAAATTAAAGGCGAAACCCATAGCTAGCACAAGCAGAGCCAGTGTACCTATACCTATTGGTTTGCGTCGTTGTTCCATATAGTACCTCCTTAATTAAGAATTAATATTCCAAATTAATCCATTAATGTATTATAACATATTGCGTTCGCTACGAGTTGGGAAAATAAATAGAATCATGTTGAATTTAGAAATACCTCCATTAATCGACAACATCAGCTCACGGCAATCGATATAATATATGCAAATAGGATTGTTCACTACCCGTTCTTATGCAAATGTCTAGTTCATTCGATATGGATAAGGATATGTGTAATAGGCCAAAGGGGGCGAGGCTGTTTGCTAAGTTACACAATGAAAATGATTATTTTTCCACTGGGAAGCCTGTTGATCATTGTATCCTCTCATCTGCTGGATCGTACCTCTTATCTGATGTTAGCCATAGGCTCAGGTGTGCTATTTGTAGCGAGTGTCCTTGCCGAGAGGCGATATCCTGTTTTGCGAAAGGTACACTGGATCTTCCTCGGGGTATTTCATTATTTAACAGAGCTGAACTGGTGCAATATGCTGTATTACATGCTCATTATGTCTCTAATTCAAAATAAACAGCGTGTAACACAGACATTACCCATTTCCCTCTTTCTCATTTTGCAATACACGGTCATTCGGCTCTCGTATGTGCCAATTGATACGTATACGTTACTGGTATCTTTGTTTGACATGATTACAGCAGTTGTCATCATCTTTTTGTACCATACCTTAATCAATAGTGAAGCTGAGAAGCGCAGGCTTAGGGAGAAAAATCAATTCTTAACCCTCCATGATCCGTTAACGGGGTTACTGAATTATGAAGGCTATTTGGGAGTGATCAAACAAGTCGTGGAGGAGCGTCGTTCCTTTACGTTGATTCTTCTAAGCATTCAGAACTTCAACGGCTTTAACCAGGAAGTCGAAGCGAACTGGTGTACAGTGATCAAAGACACAGGAGATCGCATACGGGAACGCTTTGTAGATGCCTACGGTATATCTCGTTATGCAGGTGATCGATTTGCGATTATACTTCCGGAAATAAAGGATGTGGATGAACAAATGGTGACGCTATTGTCCGAGAATTTACAGGGTTTACAAGTGGTATACAGCGCATCAACATACCCCACAGAAGCCGCGTCACATCAGCAATTAATGACGATCGCTGAAGACCGACTACTCCGGCAACAACGTAGCAAATGGCTCAAAAATGAAGAAGAGACTTTCCGTTCCGAAAGGTTGCGATCGGTCGGTGAACTGGCTGCAGGCATGGCACATGAAATTCGTAACCCACTGACAGCTATCCGTGGCTTCTTACAGCTATCTAAAGGACAAGCATTCAATATTGCTCCATGGTATGAAGTAATCATGGGAGAGGTGACCCGGGTGACGGATCTCACCGCTGAATTTCTGCAATTTTCTAAACCTCAGGCGAATCATATGAAGCCAGAACAACTAGCTCATTGTTTGGAGCGGGTGATGTCATTAACTGAGTCAGATGCTGTATCACGCGGACATCGAATCACGCTTGAGATGACGGAGCAGCCTGTGGTTGTGAACATGGATCGGGACAAAATCGTACAGGTGTTGATTAACCTGATACGTAATGCGTTTGAGGCTATGACTGATCCGGGGGAGGTACATATCGATCTAATACATGATGGAGATCGAGCGCTCATCTCGATTACGGATACAGGGAGCGGTATTTCAGCACAGACGATCTCCAAAATATTTAACCCATTCTATACGACGAAGGAAGAAGGTACGGGGCTAGGTTTAGCTCTATGTCAGAAAATTGTGCAGGATCATCAAGGGAAAATTATCGTTAAAAGCATAGAGGGAAGCGGTTCGACGTTTACGTTATACTTCCCGCTCGTTGCTTGAAACTGAAATACGCCGCAGCATCCTTGGAGAAGGAATGTTACGGCGTGTTTGCTGTTGTGTTTCAAGAGGTAAAGTCACTATTAGTGCGTGTTCAAGAAGGTCGGTTTTCAGTACAGAGAAAATGGGGCTTTTTGAACAACCTCTATTAGCTGAGTTGTCCCTGATGTAACTGATAATAGAAGCCTTGTTGCCGCATCAGCTGCTCGTGATTACCTCGCTCAGTGATTTCGCCTGCGTCAATAACAAGAATCTGGTCAGCTTCACGAATGGTGCTGAGCCTGTGGGCGATGACGAAGCTCGTTCGACCTTTCATCAGCGTCCGCATCGCTTGTTGAATATGCATTTCCGTCCGTGTATCTATACTACTCGTGGCTTCATCAAGAATGAGAATGGCGGGATCAGCCAAAATCGCTCTCGCGATCGTTAACAATTGGCGTTGACCTTGGCTTAGGTTGCTGCCACCAGCAATAATTGGTGTGTCGTACCCTTGCGGCAACTTGCGAATGAACGAGTGTGCATTGGCTAGCTCGGCAGCTTGCCGAATCTGCTCTAGTGTTGCATCCGGCTTACCGTAAGCAATATTGTCCCGGATGGTGCCTGAGAATAGGTAAGCATCCTGCAGTACAATGCCAAGCTCACGCCGCAGGGGATCTTTCTCCAATTCAGCAATGTCACAATCATCAATGGTGATGCGTCCTCCTGTAATATCGTAGAAGCGGGGCAGCAGATTAATAATCGTTGTTTTACCTGCACCTGTTGGACCAACCAATGCAATCATCTCGCCTGGCTGTGCGGTAAAGCTGACATCTTTCAGAATAGGTCTTTCGGGTGTATATCCGAAGGATACGTGTTCGAATACAACCTTACCTCGAATCTGCTCCAGTCGCTTTTTCTGCTCCTCCACGTATTCACTCGGTGTATCGATAATATGAAACACACGCTCGGCACCAGCAATCGCGGCTTGAATCAAATTGTACTGGTTCGCCAGATCATTAATCGGGCGTTCAATCTGACGGGAATAAGCAAGGAAGCTTACAATCAGACCGATGGATGTCAGATTATGATAGGCCATCCAACCTCCAACGGCAGCCAGAATAGCGAAGCCAATGTTGTTCATCACGTTCATGGTAGGGCCAACTAACCCTGACACACTCTGAGCCTGCGTACTGGATACACGTAGCTTCTCATTCAGTCCGACAAAATGTTTATGAGCCTCACCTTGACGATTATAGGCAGTAACGACCTTTTGCCCGGCAATCGTCTCTTGCGCATAACCATTCAGTTCACCGAGTAACTTCTGCTGTGCTGTGAAATGCTTTCGCGTTTTGGAAGCAATCAGCCGTGTGGCAATCGTAATTAACGGCACAGTAACTAAGCTTAGAAGGGTGAGCCGCACATCCAGGGCAAGCATGATGGATAATGAGCCAACGAGCAGAATGGCACTCGACATCAATTGGGTCACACTTTGGTTCAGTGTGGTGGATATGTTATCGATATCATTGGTGGCACGGCTCATCAGATCGCCGCTCTGATTTTTATCGAAAAAGCTGATTGGAAGCTGCTGCAGCCGAGAGAAGAGGTCTTGGCGTAGATCCTTCACCGTAAGCTGAGACACACCAATCATAACGAAGGATTGAGCCCACATCATGAGGGAGCCCAGTACATACACGGCCAGTAACAGAAGGCATTCCTTCAGAAGCCCCTCCGTTATTCTGGGGACAATATGTTCATTCACTGCTCGGCCGAGCAGGTAAGGTCCAGCAAGATTTAACAACGTACCAAGGGCAGTCAAGACCAGTGCAGCAATGACGCCTGCTCGATGTTGTCCCATATAAGACCAAACCCGGAGAATAGCGTGTTTTGCATTGTTCGCGCGTACCTTGGGTACTGGCCCTCTGCCTGGTGGCCCCATTCTGCCACCGATTGGAGGCAAGGCAGTTGACTGACTGGAGGACGATATAGATTTAGCCATAGTGAACATCCTCCTTCCGCTGTTGTGAATCATAGATCGACTGGTAGAGTGGCGAATGTGCCATGAGTTGATCATGTGTGCCGCTAGCTACAATGCGCCCTTCTTCAAGTACATAGATACAATCAGCATCCTGTACGGAAGAGATTCGTTGGGCAATCAATATCGTGGTGCTGTCTTTCATCAACGTGTGTAATGCCTTCTGTATGCTTGCTTCAGTTCGAAGATCTACAGCGCTTGTGCTGTCATCCAAGATGAGAACCTCCGGTTGCATGAGAAGCGCACGTGCAATAGAAATCCGCTGTTTCTGACCGCCCGAGAGGTTAACACCTCGTTGTCCTAGCTCGGTGTCATAACCGTCCTTCAGGTTCATAATAAATTCATGTG
The DNA here is from genome assembly GCF_023714095.1 of Paenibacillus sp. MER 99-2. Taxonomy (NCBI): domain Bacteria; kingdom Bacillati; phylum Bacillota; class Bacilli; order Caryophanales; family Paenibacillaceae; genus Paenibacillus; species Paenibacillus sp. MER 99-2. Next base: position 107,757 of record NZ_JAMAUZ010000004.1, read on the forward strand.
CAGCCGCTGCTTGCGCAGCTTGACGAATCTCTTCCTCTGTTGCATTGGGTTTGCCGTAACCGATATTGTCCCGAATGCTGCCACTAAACAGGATGGATTCCTGTAATACGATGGAGACGCAGCTACGAAGGTCATGCAGATCCCATTGTTTTACGTTAACTCCGTTGACGAGAACCTCGCCCTGCGAGGCATCATACAATCGAGGGATTAACTGTACTAGTGAGGTTTTGCCTGAGCCGGTAGACCCGAGTAAAGCTACTTTTTCCCCTGGTTTAGCTGTAAAGGTGATTCCAGTCAATGCAGGCTCTCCGTCATACCGGAAGGAAACGTCTCTGAATTCCACCTGTCCGGAACTACTACGATTCATACCGCTTAATGTTTTACCTTCACTAACAATAGAGCTGCCAGATTGAATATCCGGCTGCGTATGGAGCACCTCGTTGATCCGAGCAGCAGACACCTTGGCACGAGAGAAGCTCATCATCATCATTCCGATTGAGGTAAGTGATGAGAGTACAACCGTTACATAGTTAATAAAAGCAATCAGATCCCCGGCAGCGATGCTACCTCCGACCACCTGATAACCGCCAAACCATAATACCGCTACGATGGTTGCATTCAGCATGAGACTCAGAACAGGAGCATTCAAAGTTACAATGCGCCATGCCTTCACCGCTGTTTCGGTATAATCTTGATTGGATTGCTTGAAGCGTAAGCGCTCCAGGTTCGCACGGGCAAATGCTTTGACGACACGAATCCCGGCAAGATTCTCCTGCAGAACAGCATTAACCTTGTCTAATTTATCCTGAACACTTGCGAACAATGGATACGAGGCTCGGATGAGCACATATAGCAAAATAAATAGAACCGGCATCGTCAAGATCAGAATGAACGCCAGCTTAACACTAATCGTAAAAGCCATAATGACACTTCCGATGATCAGCATCGGTGAGCGGATAAACATCCGTAGAAGCATCTGTACAAAGGTCTGCATCTGTGTAATATCACTCGTAAGCCGAGTGATTAGAGAGCCCTCACGGAACGTATCCAGATTGCGGAAGGAGAAGGTCTGAATATGATCAAACAACTCCTGGCGCAGATCAGTGCCATATCCAACCGCAGCTTTACTGGAAAATAACGTGCAACCCGCTCCTCCAACCCAGCCAATTAGCGCAAATAAAAGCATAAATAAACCTGTGCGTATAATGTGGGACAGGTCTCCTGCAAGCACCCCATCATCAACGATGCTTGACATTAGCTTGGGCTGAAGTAGATCCATGGCGACCTCAAGCACCATGAGCAGCGGGGCGAGAATAGCGGCTGACTTATAAGGAGTTAGAAATCGTTTTAATGACCACAATCGGAAAATCACCTCATCTCATATTGCATTTCATGCTGCATGATTTGTAGAACTAGTAACTACATTAGATATCGCGCAAATTCTGCACCATACGCTGCGCGAGCGTGGACATCATCTGTGATTCTTCAGGGGTGAAGCCTTTCTGAGCCTGTTCCTCCAGCTCTTGAAATACCTCCCTTAAATCATGCAGTGCAGTGCGCCCCAGATCCGTGAGGTACACGCGTAGACTCCGCTGATCATTAGGATCGGGTTCCCGTCTTACATAGCCGGATGTTTCCATCCTCTTCAGCATCACGGTTACGGTAGCCGGTGTGCGCCGAAGCTGTTCAGCTAGATGTTTCTGAGTCTGTCCGTCTTCCCGTTCCAACTGAAATAGAAGAGGAGGCTGACCAGGATATAGCTCAGGGTGGTTAACAAGTTTCTCATGAATTTTGTAACGCTGGAGCTTCACTAGTTCGGATAACTGTCCCATTAGACGTTCAGTACGTGCTGGATTCATACGTTTCCATCCTTTTAGAGGTCGTTCAAAAAGCCCACTTTTGAACACGAATATTTAGTTAGTTGACTAACTAAATGATAAGTTTGATTTGACGTAAGGTCAAGGGATTTCCGTTTTCATTAGAGATGCTTATCACAACGTCAGCATCCATCAACATTCAGTTTAGATAAAATTAGAAGAGCGATTCTGGTTGTGCAATTAGGCATGGGAAATATTGACTTGAACGAGATCGATATGTTAAATTGTTATTATCTTTTTGTTAATAACAAAGTGTTAATAACAAAGCGGAATGTTTTTTTAATATGGTATATGGAGGTTCTTGTGGTGGACGGTTCAAGAGATGATGACCAAAAGCATGACCAAAAGCATGATCAAATGAGTGAGCAACAGTTTCTAGCAACCTATAACGTGGGGGATTACGAGCGTCCCTCGGTCACCGTTGATATGCTTGTATTTACGATTCGTAATGAGACACAGTCCAACTATCGTAAACTTGCCGAGCCTGCACTTCAGCTTTTGATGATTCGACGAGGAGGGCATCCCTACCTAGGGCAGTGGGCACTCCCAGGAGGGTTTGTATCCATGGATGAGTCTCTGGAAGAAGCGGCGCGCAGGGAGCTATACACAGAGACCGGGGTAGACAACATTTATTTGGAACAGCTATACACATGGGGCGATGTCCACCGAGATCCGCGCACACGTGTCATCAGTTGTTCCTACATGGCGTTAGTAGATAGCAGTGAGCTAGAGCTTGCAGCTGGTGATGATGCGAGCGAAGCAGACTGGTTTCGCATGGAACAGCGGTTAGTGGAGGAGAAGCGTCATATCCACGAGCATAGGCGAGTAACCGAGCGCCGAATTGAGTTGATTTTGACGAATGGAATTGAGCAACTATCGGCCGTGATTGAAACCAAGGAGTCGATTGAATGGCGAGTGCGAAGTAATAGCATGCGGGTGATGGAAGCGCAGGGGATTGCCTTTGACCATGCCAAGATTATTTTGTATGCGCTGGAGCGTCTGCGTTCGAAGGTTGAGTATACAGACATAGCATTTAATCTCATGCCAGATACGTTTACACTGACAGCACTGCAGAAAGTATACGAAATTATCGGTGGCAAAAAGCTGCTGGCGGCTGCTTTTCGCCGTAAGATCGCGGACTGGGTCGTAGAGACGGGGGAATATGCAGGCAGTGCAGGACATCGCCCATCCCGCTTATATCGATTGAATCCTGATCGACCTGCAACGTAAGGATACGGAAAATAACGCTATAGAGGTTGTTCCTTAAGTCCGTTTTGGAATACGAGATTTAGGTAGAGAAAGGAGGAGATCACATTGGAGAAGTTTACATTTTTCTGGCGCACAGCATCGCCCTTTTCGCAATGGCATCCCGCAGATTTTGCAGTGAATGGTGTATCTTATACCAGCGCGGAGCAATACATGATGCACCAGAAAGCACTATTGTTCGGAGATCAGGCTATTGCAGATAAAATACTGAAGTCAAGCTCCGCATCTGTGCAAAAAAAACTGGGCAGACAGGTTGCTAACTTCAACCAGACAGTCTGGGAAGCGGAGTGCAAGCGCATCGTTTATGAGGGTAATGAAGCGAAATTCACGCAGAATAACGATCTACTGGAAGCATTACTGGCTACTCGCGGCACGACCCTTGTTGAAGCAAGCCCGGATGACCGAATCTGGGGAGTCGGCTTAGCGGAAGAAGACCCACGAATTCGGAATCGCAGAACATGGAGAGGGACGAACTGGTTAGGCGAGATTCTTACCCAGTTGAGAGAAAACATAGAAAGTCGAAGTGATAAACATGAGTGAACATAAACAGAACCAGATCAGCAGCCCAAAGAATCTTAGTCAACAAGGTCACAACCGAACGAACAGAACGACTCCTAACAGAACGACTCATAACCAACCGACGAATCAACGCGCAAGCAGATCTCGGATTGCCCACGAAACGTTAGCTATTCTCGAACAGGGAAGCTATGTCAATTCATATGACCGGAACGTAAGGATCGATGAGGATGTGCAATATGCCATCCAGCATTCAGTGTTATACCGACCAACAGAGCTGCAAACGTTTAAGGATCAGCTGAATCAGTCGGCTCTATCAGCTAAACCATCCAGTACGATCATTGAAGTTACGGGAGAAACAACACTTGCGGCTGCTGCACGTCTAGTGACGGATGAGCAGCTGAAAGATGTCGTCTGCCTAAACTTTGCCTCTGCCAAAAATCCAGGCGGCGGATTTCTTGGGGGAAGTCAGGCACAGGAGGAAAGTCTGGCGCGTGCAACAGGGCTGTACCCGTGCATTGCGCAGATGACAGAGATGTACGAACATAATCGGAAACTGCGAACCTGTCTATATTCGGATCATATGATTTATTCGCCTGAGGTTCCAGTGATTCGTGATGATCAAGATCGATTATTGGTTAAGCCGTATTGTGCAGCCTTCATTACCGCTCCAGCGGTCAATGCCGGTGTTGTGAGAGCGCGAGAAGAAGCTGACGATCAGATGATTGAGTCAGTCATGAAGCAACGAATTCGGTACATTTTGCACGTAGCAATCGCACATGGACACCGAACCATTGTACTAGGTGCATTTGGATGTGGCGTATTTCAGAATGATCCGGTGCAGGTTGCGAAGTTTTTCCATGATGTCCTGATACATGAACATTATCGAGAGGCATTCGAACGTATCGTATTTGCAGTTTTCGATCGAACCAAAGATCAGTCGACATTGAATGCATTTCAGCAGCGTTTCACTGGAGCATAACTTATTAATTGGGAGGAAGTAATCAGTATGGAGTTTAGAGAGATACAGCAGGATTTATTTTCCATGGATGAAGATTATTCGCTAGCTCACTGTATTTCGGCCGATGCCCGTATGGGTGCAGGGATTGCGGTACAGTTTAGAGAACGATTCGGACTTGAGGTACTGCAGGAGCAAGCGAAGCAAGAACCTCTTGAGATCGGGACATGTTATCCGGTAGGACGAACTTTGAATTTGGTCACCAAGGCGAAGTTCTCGAATAAGCCGACATATCAGTCTTTTACCCGTGCAGTTGAATCTATGCATGACGTATGTGTGGCTCAAGGAATTGGCAAGCTAGCTATGCCGCAGATTGGATGTGGGCTGGATCGATTGAAGTGGGAGAAGGTACGGACAATCCTTCAGGATACCTTTGCTGAGACGGATATTGAGATTGTTGTGTGTACGCTATGATCACTTTATGATCCGGAATCGGAGGCTACATCATATCGTTTTTTTGAGGGGAAATGAAAATTTTATCTGCCAGAAAAATAAAAATAAAAATAAAAACAAAAACAAAAAAACCTCGCTAACGCAGGCGGAGTTCCGTTCTGATTCGAACTTCTTCCGTGCGTAGCAGAGGTTTTTCAATTTACGTTATAGAGGTTGTTCAAAAAGTCCGCTTTTGATTACGATGGATGCCTGAAGGCATCTCAGCATCGAAGATGAAATTCAGCCGAAATGTCCGTTGCTCACGTAGTTTTGCCTACGCTCCGCTACTCCATTTCTATCTTCATTCCATCTTGTCGGTACTGAAAACCGACCTTTTTGAACACGCACTTATAGATATGTGTGTTCCATTAACATTATTTACTTGAGAACATTTCCTTAGCTTCATCCAGCGCCATCTGGTTCCCCAGTGCGGAGTAGTCGAGCCAAGGCTGGGCTTTGATAGGGTAGACATGATTTGCTTTTACCGCTTTTAGCCCTTGCCAGATCGGATTATTCTGCAATTCTGTATACATATTCTCCGCGTCTGCATCCGAATTAACTACGACAAATATGGCATCCGCATCGAAGTCTGGCAACACCTCACGAGAAATGACTTGATAAGGTTTAGAGGAATCAAGGTCTTTAATTCCATTGGCTGGAGTTAATCCCAGATCATCGTATAGAATTGGCCCCATCGGACGTTTGGTACTGAATACACGTAATTCTTTAGCTGTCACTCGAATAGCCATAACGGTACCATCGCCGATCTTATCATGAATTAACGATTTTACGTCTTCTGTCTCTGTCGCATAATTCTGAATGAATTGCTCTGCTTCTTTTTCCCGATTTACGAGCTTGCCAATCGCTTTGAGGTTATCGCGCCATGTCCCGTCGTCCAAGTTAAATACATGTACAGGAGCGATTTTCTCGAACTTCGCAATATCATCACCTGAGTACTCCTCATCAAGGTAAATGACGTCCGGTTTCAAAGCAAGCAACGCTTCCATGTCAGGGTCTTTGACTGGTCCGAGTGGTGTGGTGTCCTTCAGGCGGTCAGCCACGTGAGACAAGAACGCTTTGGCTTCCCCGCCAATAACAGAACCTACGGGTGTAATACCTAGAGCGAGCAGATTGTTGGTTAAGTGAATGGACATCGATGCGATTCGCTGATCGCCAGTTGCCGCATTATTATCCTGCTGTTCCGCAGACGTATCTGTAGAGGAACCAGAAGTAGAAGCAGATGAAGATGAATTGCTGGCAGTCCCACAGGCGGCAAGCACGAGTATTAGACAGACGCTAATGAGGAGCATCATATTTTTCTTTAACATGGGTAATCACATTCTCCTTGGACATCTCATAGATGCATAATAGTTTGAAGTAACAACATTGGATATAGCAACAGCAGTTATTCTTCTTGAATTGAACTAATAGGCTAATTCAACTCGGGATGTAACAGTGTAGTACCATCCAGTAGGTTATTTGGTCCGTACCAAAAGATACAGAAAGTAGGGCGCGCCAATAGCCGCGACGACAATGCCAGCGGGTATAGCATTAGGCTGAAAGATAGTCCGCCCTATCGTATCGGCAGCAACAAGAATGACCATGCCGATCAGCCCAGCAGCCGGGATCAGATGTCTGTGCATCGGGCCGACAAGTCTGCGAGCCAGGTGAGGTGCAGCAAGCCCGATGAAACCAATGCCCCCAGCCATAGACACACTGACCGAAGATAGAGCGACTGTACATAAGAGCAGCAGTATGCGCTGGGATCGAACAGCTGTACCGATACCCGTGGCTGCGGCATCTCCAAGACCGAAGGCGTCAAGTGTCTTGGATCGACTCCAGATATAAGGAATGCATAGAATAACCCATGGAAGCAGAGCCTGCACATGCACCCAGTCACGTCCCCAGACACTTCCCGCCAGCCAGCGAGCAGCAAAGGAATACGTATCCTCATCCAGGCGAAGGGAAAGGTACAACGTTAAAGCATGAAAGCCAGCCGCAACGGCGATCCCTACAAGAATGAGCTTTATGGGAGAAACACCATTATGGCGATCATAGGCTAACAGCATAATGATAAGCGCGGCTACTATGCCTCCGGCAAAAGTAAACAATGGAATGAACAGGGCGGCCGGGCTGTCCATGGAATGTGACAAGCTTACGAATACCATTAATCCCAGTGCTGCTCCCGCATGCAATCCAAGTATGCCTGGATCGGCTAAAGGATTGCGTGTAATTCCTTGTAAAGCGGCTCCTGAGATGCCAAGTCCGGCTCCAGCTAGAACGGTAACTAAGATACGCGGCAGACGATAATCAAATAACACAATGTGATCATCCGAGCTACCATTGCCTAGCAAGGTTTGCAGTACTGCCATTGGAGACATCCGAATCGTGCCTGTGTTCAAACTGATGATGATAACAGCACAGGCGATGCAAAGTAGTGTGACACTAACGACAATGGAACGGGTTCTACGCGTCCTGGCTTGTGCATTCATCTTATTCATCCTATAGGGCTCTCCTTTCTTTACGAGCCAGATAGAGGAAGAACGGTACCCCGACAAAGGCAACCATGATTCCTACCGCTAGTTCCTCGGGTGGATTTACAATCCGAGACCCAAGATCCGCTAGAACGAGCAGAATCGCGCCGAGCAACGAAGACATCGGGATAATTAGCCGATAGTCTACCCCGACAAGCTTGCGGGATATATGAGGGATGACCAGTCCGACGAATCCAATAGAGCCAACAGCAGATACCGAAACACCGGCTAACACAACGACTACAGTTAAAGCCAGTAATCTGGTCCAGCGAATGTTAATGCCGAGTCCTTGTGCAACTTCCTCGCCTAGTGACATTAGCGAGATCCGCCGAGCAAGAGGCATCGTGAGAATGAGCGTAATGAGCAATACAGGAGCGATCATCTTCAAATGCCGCCACTCCATTCCCCCAAACCCACCCGCATACCAAAACGCCAGATCTTGGCTTAAGTCAAAATAAATCGCGATACCTGAACTAAGAGAACTAAGCATCGCGGCGACAACGGCGCCTGCAACGGTCAGACGAATGGAAGACAATCCCCCAGGTGCCGCTGAACCTAGCACAAAAATAAAACATGTGCTAAGCACCGCACCCACAAAAGATAGTCCCATCAGAGAGGCGTAGGGTAAACCTGGCCATAGCGCGAAGCTGAGTGCCACCATAAAAGTAGCTCCAGCATTGATTCCTAGCACACCTGTATCTGCTAACGGATTGCGAGTAATACCTTGCATTAATGCGCCAGCAACGGCAAAAGCTGCACCAACAACAGCAGCGGCAATCACCCGGGGAAGCCGAAGCTCATGAATAATCTGATGAGAGGTTAGGGTTGAGTTATACTGAAATACTGCAGTCCATACCGTCTCAAGTGATAGAAATTTGGCACCCAGCGAAATGGAGACACATAGACTTATGAGCAGAACCGAGATGGCTGACAGAAACAATAAGCTCACTGTCACGGTTGATTTTCGTTGATTGGTGGGACGATGTGGCAGCCCAGAGTGTTGAATTCAGTTCACTTCCTTTGTTGCGTCAGCATGGTGTTGCTGATGTTATTGATTATCATTATCAATTAGAGATCATTATAAAATCTTAATTTAGCCTCGTACATGGGATAAATTAAGATTTTGGAGATGGACATTTTTTAGGGCATGTCCTAGATTACCTAAATGAAGTTTGGCTCGTCAACAGATGAACCGCTTCTTCGAGCTGGATGTTGATGGAATAGGGAGCGTATACGACCCAAGATTGCCAATCGATGACATGCACACGTCCATTTTTGACTGCGGGATATTGGTTCCATAGAGGATCGCTGGCTAGTTGATGAAGCAAGGTGGATCGTTCCTTCATCGATGTTACAGCTACAATCAGTATGTCTGCTTCCAAACCATCCCATTCCCCTGGTGTAATCGGCAACCAATTTAATCCCACACCTGGAGATTTCCCAGCAAGCTCTGCTTGAATACGTTCAGGTGGAAGCAGCTGAAGACTGCGATAAAAGACATGCCCAAAATTACGGGTACTGTACATACGCGGTCCTTTTGCCGTCATGGTACATACAGCCACCGTAGCTTGTCCGATGGATTCACGAACCTTCTTACGGGCTCGTTCTACTTTGCGCTCATGACGTTCCAGCCAGTCCTTGGCAGCTTGTGGACGATCCACAAGTGTCGCAATTCGGTCCAGATGACCGAAGAGATCTGTCTCATTCCAAGGAATTGTGATAATGGGAGCTATATCACCTATGTGCTCCATGGCCTTGGCGTATGCATTATCCTTGGTCAGAATGAGATCTGGATTCACATCAAGGAAGGCTTCACGACCTTGTTCCCATGGTTCATAAGCATGGAACGGAAGTGTGAGAGACTTTGGCAGATGTGGTAAGTGACCTTGAATCTGAGCCGCACAAGGGGTTATCCCTAACGTCATAAGATGATCTGTATATGGATAGGAGAGGGACACGATGTTTCGGTGTACCTGCTTCGAATAGGCTGTTGGTGCATATCCAGAATGGTTTCTGAACCGACGGCTGAAGTAGAATTCATCACGATATCCAACCTGACGAGCGATATCACGAATTCTAAGGTCAGAGGTGATCAGCAATTCCTTTGCGCGATTCATCCGTAGATGAGTTATATATTCAATTGGATTTTTGTGCATCCGGGTTTTGAAAAGCTGGGAGTAATACGAGGGATGCATGCTAGCAAGTTCAGCAAGTTGCTCTAGCTTAATCTCGTGCATATAGTTGCCCTGCATGTACTTCATCGTGGCCTGCAACCATGACTTTGATTCATCATCTGCTTCTGTAAGAAGTGGCTTCTCTTGCGGCCATAACATATGTAATAGTTCAGTCATAAGCATTTGCTTTTTCAAGAGGGTAAGCCCGTATTCAACCGTGAGTTGTGATGCAATGCGTTGTATGCCGTAGTAAGGCCCTTGAATCCAGCCGGTAAACGGATACTCAAGCTCACGTTCGTAAATTCGTCGTTCGTTTGTTTTCTCGGTTGCCCGAAACAGATCATACGTAATGATATATAGTTCAGCTTCTTGATCTGAATCGCTGACTAGTTCCAGAGCCATACCTGGCTTGCCAAGAAAAGCTGACTTGCGCATAACCGGGGTAGAATGCCCGTCTGCTACAAGTGTTCCCGTAAATTTATGCATATATATAAAGGTATGGTGAGGGAGCGATGTGTTGTTCCACCTCCATGCTTGATGGGTTGCAATCCGCTCAGCATGCCCCAGCTCAAGGAGCGCATCAGCCAGAAATGGTTGCAATTCGCTTTGAATGGAGCGAACGGATTCAATGGCATGATCCTGCTGGGAGGATTGCTTGCCTTGAGTCTCAGTGGACTCGCTGTATGACAGATTCATTTCGCCTGGGTTCGTACTCAATATGTAACCTCCTTCCGTAACGTAGTGATCGTGTTGAGCATTTACAAAGAACGCAGTCGCTTATCGGTGGTGAACCATTGTCGATACGTGAACATGCTTAATATGATGCTGGTAATAGCCGCTAAACTTGTAAAGGCAAATACGATCAGGATGGTATGAGTCCGTCCATTTCATCCGTGATCTGCTGATAATCTTAGCAAAAATAAGGTGGAATTGAAATGTGAGCGAGCCCTTTCAGACAGATCTTATTAGATATCCTGACGTGAGAATGAAACCATGTTCTGACGTAACGGATTCTTTTTGGTAAAATAAAGGAGAGTTAACGTTTCCATTGCATGAAAAAGGTCAATGTATACCGAATAGAGTATTAGGGAGGCTTTCATATGACAGGAGTTGCTGGGACGGACAAAGTGAAGTGGGGCATTATGGGCACGGGCTGGATCGCATCGCAATTTGCGAAGGATCTGAATCATGCGGGCAATGCTGTGAAGGCGGCAGTGGGTTCCCGGACGCAGGAAAGCGCGGATTCGTTTGCGGCGGAATACGGATTCGAACGTAGCTATGGCACCTACCAAGAGATGCTGCAAGATCCGGAGCTGGATATCATTTATGTCGCTACACCGCATCCATTTCATAAGGAGAATGTGCTTGCTTGTCTGGAGGCCGGGAAAGCCGTGCTGTGCGAGAAGCCTTTTACCATGAATGGTCGTCAGCTAGAACAGCTGGTTGAGACAGCGCGTGAGAACAAGCTTTTTCTAATGGAGGGCATGTGGACACGTTTTCTCCCACCGATTGTGCAGGCTAGACAATGGATTGCGGAGGGACGAATTGGAGAAGTACGCTTGGTAAAAGCAGACTTTGGATTCCGCATTGGCTGGGAGCCAGAGGGCAGATTGCTTAATCCAGAACTTGGCGGTGGAGCACTGCTTGATGCAGGGGTGTACCCTATTTCATTCGCTTCCATGATCTTTGGCGAGCAGCCACAGCATGTGTGGAGTACCGCGAACATTGGAGAGACAGGTGTTGATGAACAATTCTCTGTATTGCTGTCTTATTCTGAGGGACGTTCAGCCTCACTGCATGGAGCTATTCGTTTGAACCTAAGCAATGAAGCAGTCATCTATGGTACAGAAGGATACATCCGGTTACCGTTCTTCCTCGCAGGGAAGGAAGCATATCTGCATGTAAATGGACAAGATGAGCCTGAGAAATTCACCGATGAACGTACAAGCATTGGCTATGCGTTTGAAGCAGAAGAAGCAGGACGTTGCATCTTGGAAGGTAAAACGGAAAGTTCAACCATTCCGCTGGATGAGTCCTTGGAAATTATGAAACTGATGGATACGATTCGTGCGCAGTGGGGACTGCGTTATAAGTTTGAGTAATGGTTGATGTTGAACGAACCGAAAACGTTTCGAACCAGATAGATAGCGTATAACGAGTAGGAGTGAAGGCATCATGCTGAAAATTTTAATTTCTGGATTTGAACCTTTTGGCGGCGATGCGGTGAATCCCACGTCTGAATTGATGGAAGCTCTTACACAGGAAAAGGTGGAGGGTGCAGTGCTGAAGACGGTGCTGCTGCCTGTACACTTCGACGAATGTGCTGATCTTCTGATCGCAGAGATGCAGGCGTATAAGCCGGATGTGGTGATTGCTTGTGGTCTGGCAAAAGGCAGAACAGCCATTACACCGGAACGCATTGCTGTAAACGTTAAGGATATTCCGCCAAGCTCTTACGCTGATAATCAGGGACAGCGTCCTGTGGATGAGCTGATTCGTGAAGGCAGCCCAGATGGGTTGTTTTCTACCCTGCCGATCCGTTCTATGGTGAATGACCTAACCGCAGCAGGCATCCCGGCAGCTGTATCCAACACGGCAGGAACTTATATTTGTAACAACACGATGTATCGTGTGCTGGATTGGATTCGTCTGGAACAGCTGCCGATTTGTGCTGGATTCGTTCATTTCCCTGCTTCAACGGAGATGGCTGTGCTGCAGCCTGCTGTTCCTTCTTTGCCGATAGGAATGATGTTGGACGGGTTAAGGGTGATGATCCGTACCGTGGTGCACACTGCAAAAGGATAATGAGTTCTGGTTTAAGATGACTCTGATTGAGGCAGCTAAAGGTATGATGGACATGGATTCGCATAAAGCATAAAAGAAAGGTTCCCAATTCCACGTTAGGACGTGAGAATTGGGAACCTTTTTTGCTAAGTGGGTACAGGATATTCTGTACACAGTCAAATAAATTTAATTCATGATGAACTTCAGCGAGCTTGGAGACATTCTCTAGATCCGCAGTAGACTTAGGTCGAATTCAGGTACAAGCCCTTCCTTCATCGCTCTTCCCAGCAATGCGGTTATTGCACCATATCCATCATCGCCAAGGTTGGCACTGAACTCATTCACATACAGATCAATATGCTGTGCAGCTACATCAGGGTCCATTTCCTGCGCATGTTCCATCACATAGGCTCTGGATTCATCCGGGTGTGCCCAAGCGTACTCCACCGAGGCGCGAGCCCATCCAGCCAGTGCTTGAGCGTCCAGATCACGACGAGCGATGATCGCTCCGAGTGGAATAGGCAGACCTGTATCCTCTTCCCACCAATTGCCGAGATCGGTCATTAGTTTAAGATCATAGTTTTGATAAGTGAAGCGCGCTTCATGAATGACCAATCCTGCATCAATGAGGCCGTCGCGTACAGCAGGCATAATCTGATCAAATGGCATCACAACGATCTCACCGACACCACCGGGAACGTTCTGTGCAGCCCAGAGTCGGAATAACATATATGCGGTTGAGCGTTCGCTAGGTACAGCAACTCGTCGTCCTGAGAGATATGCCGGATCTGTCGTACCACTTGCCGTTAACACAAGCGGGCCACAACCTCTGCCGAGTGCACCGCCTGCAGGCAGCAACGCATACTTATCCAGCACATATGGCAAAGCGGCATAAGAGATTTTCATAACATCCGGGATCTCGGGGCCAATAGGGCTCGCAGCGAGACCATTGGTAATGTCGATATCGGCGTAGCGAACATCCAGCTCAGGTGCTCCTGGAATTAGACCATGCACCCATGCGTGAAAGATAAACGTGTCATTGGGACACGGGGAAAATGCAATTTTCATGATGTAAGTACCTCCCGTAAAATGGAACTTGCCGCCTGGAGTGCAATTAGTGCATCCTTGATGCGCCAAGCGTCGCGGTCGCGTGGACCGACCGCGTTAGATATGCCACGCAGTTCGAGTGCAGGCACACCGAACTGCTGAGCAGCCGTTGCTACGCCGAAGCCTTCCATGCCTTCGGCGGCGGCATCCGGCACGCGGCGCAGTAGCTCCGCGGCCGTCTCGGCTGTTCCGGTCGCCGTGGACACGGTGACCGCAGTGCCTCCGCTGACAGCGTGCCCAGCCCGCTTCAGCGCATCGCGCAGGCGGACGGCAAACGCTGCGTCCGCCGCAACCCGGGACGAGCCGAATCCGAGCTCGTCCACAGAGAGGAAGCCGTCTGGCGCTCGCGAGCCCAGATCGGCAGCAACCATGGCGTCGGCTACCACGAGGGAGCCGACGTCCGCCACGCCGGGGAAGCCGCCGCCGATGCCGGCACTGACCACCAGCGTGTACGCTGAGGTCAGGCCGCTCCCGGCAAGTAGCCCCGGCGCTGTTGATGCGGCAGATGCCTGCGCCGCATCGGGTTGCTCTGGCGCGGTGGCACCTTGCGCCAGAGCAGGGTCTACGGCAGCCGCAGCCGGTGGCGGCGCCGTAGCAAGATCAGGCGCCGTGGCAACCGCCGGCGCCTTCAAACGGCTGGCAGACGCGGCCGCTAAGGCGAGCGCTGCAGCCGTTCCTGCCGCTGCGGAGGCTGGGCCGACACCCGCAGCGATCACGTCAAACATATCCGCGGCCTTATCACCCAGTCCGCGAAGGACAGCTTCTTTTTCCGCATCTACGGCAGTTACAATTAATACACGCGGAGTTCGAGATGCAGCAGGAACATTCATATGTTCTGTATCGTTTAATGCTGAATTAAGCTCATTCATTCAAGTCTTCTCCCTTGTGAAGTGTTGAATATGTCATATGTCTATCTTAACGGAAGGGTGAAGGGCAGGACAAGCTTAGAGGTTCTTCATACCTCGTAACGAAGCATCCTTGAAAACAAATTTATATGTCACTACATCCATATTATCGTATCGTGACTAGGATTATATGTCAAAATAAGTGTTGACAAGGTGTATTAACTGTATTAATAATGATAGTACAGTTGATACACCTTGTTATCGTTATATCACATTATTCTGTCAGAAAGGAGGTGCGGGATGTTCGAATTGGATGTGCGCAGCCGTAAGGCGATCTATGAACAACTAGTAGACAAAATCAAAGAAATGATCGTATACGGTGTTCTCCAACCAGATGAGCAGCTTCCTTCCGTTCGCACCCTGTCCGCGCAACTGACGGTGAATCCCAACACCATTCAGAAGGCATACCGGGAACTGGAACGGGAAGGTTACATCTACTCATTACAGGGAAAAGGGAGCTTCGTATCATCTTCCGTGGAACATCCGAATGCAGCCATGAGAGATGAGATTAGAGCAGCTCTGGTGAAGCTGATTGCAGAGGCTTCGTATTCAGGCTTAACCAAAGCCGACATGACGATTCTATTTCAGGAAGCGATGGCCCGTATAGAAAAGGGGGAGCCGAATGATTGAGCTGAAGCAGGTCGTCAAAACATTTCAACAGGAAAAAGCAGTAGATGGCGTCACGATGCAGGTACATAAAGGATCAATCTACGGGTTGCTCGGTTCCAACGGAGCAGGCAAAACGTCGTTGCTCAAAATGATTGCAGGCATTTATCGTCAGGACAGCGGTACGGTTCGCATTGACGGAGTTGAAATCGTGGAGAATTTAGACTTGAAGGGTCGTACCATTTTTATGGCAGATGCTCCTTATTTTTTCCCGCAGTCTTCCATTCATCAAATGGCGAATTTCTATCGGTCTGTATATCCGCGATGGAACGAGGAACGATTCGTGCAACTGGGCAACGTATTTAAGCTCGATATGAAACGCAAGCTCCATCGCATGTCCAAAGGCATGCGTCGTCAAGCGGCTGTATGGCTGGGCTTGAGCTGTATGCCTGAAGTGTTGCTGATGGATGAGCCGATTGATGGCCTCGATCCTGTCATGAGACAACAGATCAAAAACCTGCTGTTTCAAGAAGCGGCAGATCGTCAGGTAACGATTATCATCTCCTCCCATAATCTCAGGGAAATCGAGGATCTGTGTGACCACGTAGCTATTATGCATAAAGGCCGAATCATTGTAGAGAAGGATCTGGATGACCTGAAGGCAGATACACATAAAATTCAAGTTGCGTTTCGTCATCCTGATCATGCCCAAGCGATAGAGGAACATATCGATATTCTGCATGAAGAGAAGCGGGGCAGTGTGTCGCTATTCATCGTCAAAGGCAATCGTGAGACGGTGACACAGCGGTTTCAGTCACAAGATCCTTATCTGCTGGACGTACTACCACTGACGCTGGAAGAGATATTTATCTATGAAATGGAGGACGCAGGGTATGACATTCAGCCGATTATACTTTAACCGAGGCATCCTGTTCCAAAATTTCAGGCAGCATGGGTGGCTAGGCATTTTGTTTCTGATTGTACTGTTATTCTCCCTCCCACTGCCAATCGGTACGGAGTATCGGGAAGAACCTTACGAGATCACAAGTTTGTTCCAGACGAATGGGCAAATGCATCTCTTGCTCGCGCTCGCATTTCCGGTTGCAATAGGGCTCTTTCTATTCCGCTATATGCAATCTGGAGCATCTTCGGATGTATATCATAGTTTGCCGCTTAAGCGTAAACATCTATTAACCGCTCATCTGTTCACCGGATTTATGTTAATTCTCATTCCGATCTGGCTGACAACCGCAATTACTGGCTGGGTATGGGGTGTATTGGATGAACCGGCCTACATCTTCACAGGTGATGCGATCTGGATGTGGGGACTCAGCATGAGTATCTACTCGATGTTTATGTTCATGTTGACTGTTGCTGTGGGCATGTGCATAGGTCAATCGATCCTGCAAGGACTCACGGTATATGCGCTCATTTTGTTACCGATGGTGTTCTGGGGAGGATATGAACTTCACTTACAACAGCACCTATTAGGATTTCCTTATAATCAAGTGGGTAGTGTTCGTACCGATATATCATTGATTACTCGAATGGAATCCATCGGTTCAGGTACAATCCTATGGCCAGAGCTGGTAATATATGCGGCACTTACCGTAGTGTTTATCGCGTTAGCATATGTTATCTATGCGAGAAGAAAAGTCGAGTCGGCTACCGAAGCAGTAACGTTCAGAGTGGTCAAACCGATATTCCGATTTGGATTCATGTTTACCATTGTGTTGATTGGTGGAGCTTACTTTACGAGTCTTGCCCCACGAGAGTCTCCAAATTGGGGAATCATCGGTTATGTCGTGGGAGCGATCGTTGGTTATATTGGTGCCGAGATGTTGATTCGCAAGACTTGGTTAATCTGGAATGCCAAGCTTCTACCTCAGATGGCGCTGTATGGAATCGTGGCAGGGTTGGTTCTGTATGTCCCTGTTGCGGACTGGAACGGTTATGCCGCAAGAGTGCCTGCTAAGGAAGATGTTGTGCAAGTTAAGCTTGGTGGAGATGAGTTTGAATATTACAATGGAATTAGTGTGAAGAGGGATGATAGCAAGCTTTATTCGAATAATCCGGAATTCATTGATGCGATCCTTGCACTCCATCATAAGATCGTAGATTCTGATCTGGATCTATTAGGCAATTTAAACTATATGCAATGGGATGATAGTGAGTATATTTTCGTGAACTACGAGCTGGCTAACGGCAAAGTTATGAAACGAAGATATCAGATTCCTCAATCGGAGTTCGCTCAGGAATTATCGGTACTGAGGGAGATGAAGGATTACAAAGCTGTCCAATACAGAACGTACAAACTGGATGAGGACGTATTGAGTATTGGCATCCGGTCGTACTTAAGTGGAGCGCGTAAAACATACATTAGCAATCCGCAGCATATTCGTGATTTTCTAGACCTGTTGAAGCAGGATATTTTGGATCAGACGTATGAAGAACAGACGTCACCTTGGGAGTCATGGGCTAGTGCCGAGATTAATCAGGAATCAGATTTAGACCCTAGGTTTCCGCGAACATCATGGAATTATGAAATCAAGGCTAGTTACGATCGTGTGTTGACGTGGTTGAAGCAGCAAGAGTTGTATGATCAGCTGAATGTATCAGTAGATGATATTATGTCAGCACAGTTCGTGAAGCAGGAGTTCGACGGTGTGGGTAACGGAAGAAGCATTTATGCTGACTCAGAGTATATCGATGCGAATCTAGGTGGGCATAAACAGGTCGCTACCAAAAATAAAGAAATCATTAGCGATCTCCTCGCACGCCAACGAACCGGCTTTTATACCAAGGAAGCAGTCACCGTTTATC
The DNA here is from genome assembly GCF_023714095.1 of Paenibacillus sp. MER 99-2. NCBI lineage: Bacteria > Bacillati > Bacillota > Bacilli > Caryophanales > Paenibacillaceae > Paenibacillus > Paenibacillus sp. MER 99-2. The sequence goes on from NZ_JAMAUZ010000004.1 coordinate 125,799, forward strand.
AGATCAAACTCAACACGGTGAGTGGCGAGAACATCTATATGATGCTAAAAGAGGAAGATTTGACTGAAGCGATGCAAGCCATACTCGTTGATTTGTAGGCAATGACGGGGATCTGAAGGGGAAGGGTTCTCCCCAAGGCTAGTGATTAGCATTCAATCTGACTTGACCAGACAGAAATGATGGAATATATTAGAAAAAGGGTTGGGTTCGAGAATGAATGGTATCATTCACCGAACCCAGAGAACGGCTGAAGTGGGAAGCACCCGCAGGAATAGGCAGATTGCCTATCTTGCGGGTGCTTTTTTGTCGTTTCAGCCGTTTCATACCAGGCATATATCGGTTGAACGTCATATTTTTTCATTCAACTTATACAGCCGAGATCACATAGAAGTGCGTGTTCAAAAAGGATGGTTTTCAGTACCGAGAAGATGGGATGAAGATAGAAATGGAGTAGCGGAGCGTAGGCAAAACTACGTGAGCAACGGACATTTCGGCTGAATTCCATCTTCGATGCTGAGATGCTGCTCGCGCATCCTTCGTAATCAAAAGCAGACTTTTTGAACAACCTCTAGAAAGGAGTTCATATGTGATGATGCATAGGTTCAAGTCGGAGAGAACGAAGGGGGAGAAGGCAGTGCACGAAGAAAGGCACGAACCGAGGTCAAGGCTGAAGAGGGAAGTTAGATACAAACCAGGACAAGAACTACAGCAAGAGCTACAGCAAGAACTACAGGGCGAGTCCAGGTACGAACCCAGGCCAATACTAAAGAGCAAAGCTAGGCACGGAGTAAATCATGAAGCAAGTTATGGAGTAAGTCATCGAGCGATGGACAAGGTGCCTGGTGAAACGATGGACAAGCTTCCACAGGGAGCAATCGCAGATATAAGCATTGCTGGTCGTCCGCAGACGAAGCGTATAACTTCCCTGCGTTTACTTGTCCCACTAGTAATTGTGTTTAGCTTGATCCTAAACCTCAGCTTGCCTGCAACAACCGAGGCGGCAGGGATTGAACTGGGAGTCACTGCGCAGAAGGCCTGGAACGATGTATTAAACAAAGCAGATCGCCAGACAAAAGCATCCTTGCAGCGAGCCTATGAGAATGTGGGGAGCTTGGAAGGACAGGGGAAGACGTGGGAGCATAAAACGAAAGCACTCCATACGTCCAATATGGCTGAGCTCAAACGGCTGCAGGCGAGCATCCGGCAGACCGATGAGAAGAAGATATCGTCATTAACGCAGTCTTTGGAACGTACCCAAGCTCGATACGAACCGTTATTTGCCCTTTACACCGCAGTCAATAAGCAGCTGGATGCAGCCCGAGCGACGAAGAACAAGGAATGGACAGCGGTTGTTCGTGCGCAAGCAGATACATTGAAGCCCGCTGTGCAACTGGCTAGGGAAGAGATCCGAATGAAGAAAAGCGAGCTTGCTGAAGCACGTAAACGGAAAAACACAGAAATCAAACGTTTGCGTAGTATGTTATCAGGTGCTGATTCCGTAAAAAGGCAAATTCAAACAGCCAAAAAACAAGTTTCGCTAACAAAAGAACGTTACTCAAATGCACTGAAACAATTCAAGCAGAGTCTTAAGCAAACCCAACCTTCACGTGTGCTAAGTTCATTGAATCAACTCGTCTCGGCGACAGAGAAGTGGACAAGTACGAAACAGCAAGTATACACGTTGGAGCAGAAAGTCAGCAATCACTACACTAAAGTTAATCAAGAATTGGCGAAGAGGAAGTAGGCATCATCAGATGGAGTTGAGATGAAAAACAAAATAGCCATCTTCTTCTCCGCAAGCAGAGAGAGGATGGCTATAATTAAAGTTCATTTAGATCCTCAGTTATCCTAAGATGATTCACTTCAATAAATACAAGTCCGAATTACAAACTTATACCGACACTTGGCTAAGTGAATTGATCCAAGCTGACAATCTGCGCATCGCTTCTTCAACCGTAGCGCGTGGACACGCAACGTTCATTCGCATAAATCCAGTGCCTTCCGTACCGAAGAAAATACCATCGTTAAGGGCAATCTTCGCTTCGTTCAGTAGAGCACTGCTCAGCTCTTCTTGCGTAATGTTCAGTTTGCTGAAATCAAGCCATAACAGATACGTTGCGTCTGGCAAATATACCCCAAGTTGAGGGATATGCTCTGCTGCATATTGCTGTACATATTCCATATTTCCGCGGACATACGCGAGGCATTCATCCAACCAGTCTGCGCCACCTCTGTATGCTGCTTCGGCAGCAGTTGCGCCTAACGTACTGATGTTGGACAGTCCCATAATTTTGACACCCTGCATAAATGATTCTCTCAGCTTGGCATTTGGAATAATAATATTGGATGTGCAGAGCCCCGGAATATTGAAGGTTTTGCTTGGTGCCGTGCAAATGATGCTTTGCTGAGCAATCGCGTCCGAAATCATAGACAATGGTGTGTGAGCACCTGGCTGATGTATCAGATCGGCATGGATCTCATCGGAAACGATCAGTACATCATATCTAACACATAGAGCAGCGAGCTTTTCCAACTCATGGCGACTCCATACCGTTCCTAATGGATTATGAGGGCTACATAAAATTAGCATTTTGACCCGACCTGTCTGGAAGCAAGATTCGAGATGTTCTAGATCCATCGTATAGTGACCATTCGTTCCTTTGAGTGGATTAGTCATGAGCTCTCGGCCTTGTCCACGTACGACTTCATAGAAAGGAGCATATACCGGCGTTTGAATAACGACTGCATCACCTGGTGCGGTGAATCGCTGTACCGCAATACTTAACGCTGGCACGATGCCGGGGGTGAACACAATCCATTCCTTCTGGATGCTCCAGTTATGTCTGTGCTCCATCCATCCGATCACGGCCTCATGATATGAATCCGTACGTACCGTATAACCGAAGACGCCGTGTTCCACACGGGATTGCAGCGCCTGAATTACCGATGGCGGGGCAGTAAAATCCATATCGGCTACCCACATCGGCAGTGCCTCCGTAACACCGAAAACCTCCTCTAGTGCGTCCCACTTTTCCGACCCTGTGTCCAGGCGATGAATTGATTCATCAAAGCTATATTTTTTCATTACATGTTCCCCCTTTAAGTTCCGTTCAGTTCGACCACATTCGACAGACTATTATCTAATAGAATTAGTATTTCTGCAACTTGAACCCATACTTCTGTTAGTGGGTAAACATAGTAGGACATTAGCGTTACTCCGCGCAAGAAAGACACACAGTGTAATTAGTATGACCATGGGTATAGTTGCTAATTCGGGACTTTTATCATGGTACATGTTTGTCTATTGAGGGGAGTATATATTGTTAGAAAAGACTATTTTAGTACTCCCGGAGACCTGTTTTAATGATAATTGGGTTCAAAAGCTGTCATCAGATGGTATTATGATTCCATTCTTTGGTTTAACAACGTATTGGCATCAACCAACGCTATGTAATTGGTAATGGCATCAATATAATCATTGAGGAGGTTTCACAGGATGAAAAGTAAAAAATGGATCGTTACAGCAGGGGTACTTGGTATGGTACTCACTGGTTCAGCGGGAGTGTATGCAGGTACTCAATTAGAAACGATCAAAGCATACCTGAACCATGGCTTGGCCATTGAGGTAAATGGGCAGAAGTTTACACCGACAGGAGAGCAGGGAAAGAAGCTGGCTCCAATTACTTATCAAGGCAGTACATACCTACCGGTACGCTCTATAGCAGAGGCATTGAACACAGAAGTTAAGTATGATTCACAGAACAACAAAGTAAGTATTGGTTCAACTAGTTCATCTGGTGCGCCAACAACAGGAAACAGTGGAACAACAGCTCCGTCAACAGGGACAAATACACAGGCTCAAGGTGTGAAATCCAAATATCTGCCGGCTGATTTCCCATTGCCTAAAGATGCGAAGACCATCTCCCTTGTGGAGAACGTGATGGATGGTAAGAAGAAGGTCAGTCTGACCTATAGCACAAAAGAGACACTAACTGTCCTTGGAGCATCATATCGGGACTACTATCAGAACCAAAATCTTACGCAGAACGTCCAAGACTTAGGTGCTGATGACTTCAGTATCGTGGGACGTGCGGATGGAAAATTTGCTGTATCGATCTCAGGATCACCCTCCAACATTAACGAGGGGGATAACGAGGTAACGGTAGTGTGGGGAGAAGAGTAGAGGAAGTAGAGAATCGTTCGAAGCAGTCTAGACAGATGAGGTGTGTCGGAGGAACATTAGAGTAGGCTTAGACTTTAGCTTGGATTAAGTTAAGGTGACGTTTGAAACGGAGCAACTAAAGTATATTCCATAAACGAGCCTTCCTCCCAACATCGAAAAACCACGTGGAGGTCATCACACAGATGACTTCACGTGGTTTTTTGGTGAGGGTATTTTTTACAGGTAGCATCACTCGTTGCTCGGTTCCGAACTTACGATTTAGAGGTGCTCGTTAAACCAACCCGCAATATGCTCAAGCCGGCGGACTCTCAGATGTGGATGTCCTCCTCTGGACAATTCATGATTAGCACCCGGGAAACGAACGAGACGTGTCGTCTGTCGACGTCGCTTCAAGGCAATATATAATTGTTCAGCTTGTTCTATCGGGCATCGTAAATCCTGCTCTCCATGCAGAATCAGCAGTGGAGTTGTTACATTGCCTACATAGGCTAGTGGAGAGTGCTTCCATAATTTCTCTGTATCATCCCAAGCATTTCCGCCAATCTGATCCTCTGTGAAGAAATATCCGATGTCGCTGACGCCGTAGAAAGAGAGCCAGTTGGATATGGAGCGTTGTGTGACGGCTGCCTTGAATCGGTCGGTATGCCCAACAATCCAGTTGGTCATGAAGCCACCATAACTGCCACCGGTAACACCTAGGCGAGTCTCGTCGATAAAGTCATATTGCCCAAGGGCATAATCGACAGCTTCCATCAGATCGCGGTAATCACCGCCACCATAATCTCCGCGGCAGGCATTCACGAACTGTTGCCCGTATCCCAGACCACCACGTGGGTTAAGATACAATACGGCATACCCTTGTGCGGCAAGGATCTGGAATTCATGCATAAAGGTAAAGCCGTACATCATATGTGGTCCACCATGGATTTCAAGAATCGTTGGGATTTTGACCCCATCGACCACTCCCTGTGGTTTAATAATCCATCCTTGTAGCCGAAGTCCATCCGAGGAGTCAAACCAGAATGTCTCTGGCGAACTGAGTTGGATCTGCTCGGTCAACTGTGGGTTGCTATGTGTCAGTTGAATAGGCTGGGCTTCAATGTCATCTGGTTCAGGATAGAGAAAGAGATCTCCCGGATTCAACACATCAGCCACGGCTGCAACAATCTGTCCATCTGCAAGTTCAGCAAATTGATAGAATTCTTTTTCGGCCGGTAAAATATAGCGTGACTCGCCGCCGTCTCTTGCAAATTTGGCAATGCGAACACTACCTTCGATTGTTACTAGGCAAAGGATTGACGAACCATCACGGCTAAATACAGGTCCCGTAGGAGTTAAATGGGAGCGCATATCTCCAACGAGACTATGGCTACACTGCACATCCCAATCTGAATTAAGACACTTTAGCTCACCGCCCACGTGGGGGAGTGAATATAATTTGATAAGCGTAGCATTGTGATAGGAACGGTCACTGGCGAGTAGAGCAATAGATTGTCCATCCGGTGCATACGTAAGGCGGTAGAATGAATATCCTTCCGGCGTAAGCTGCTCGATGGCTGTTCCGTCAGGCTTCGCACGATATACATGGTTGGTTAGACTGTAATCGTTATGATCTTCGCCTTCTTCTGGCATCTGGGTAATCCAAGCGATGTTTGTTCCATCTGGTGACCATGCATACTCTCCAACATCGTAGTGGCCTGAGGTTACTTGCGTAGCCTCTCCGCCTTCAAGCGGGATATAGAATAGATGACTGCGTCTGCCGTTCCATAATCCACCTTGATCTGACTTCATCCGAATACGATCCACAATATGCTCTTGCAGTAATTTGTTTTCTGAGGAATCCTCCTCAGTCTTATCATCCTTCGCTGGCTCATCTACAGCGGATTTAACGAGCAAGGCTTGTCCGTCTGGTGACCAGAGCATTGAGCTAACCCCATGCTTGAGATGACTTGCCATTCTAGCCTCTCCACCGTCGGATGCAATGAGCCAAACTTGGGTTTTTCCATCCTTTTCCCGTAAAAAGGCAAGCTGTGATCCATCCGGCGACCAAGCAGGAGAGTGATCCTTCTCCCCTGAAGTAAAGGGACGATCTTGGTGGCTCACGAGATCCAAAAGTCTCAGGTGGGATGCATAACCATCTCGGCTGTCATTCGTATTTCGACTCACATACACCAGTTGTCTGCCTTGAGGAGATGGTGTTGGATCGTTGACCCATGTGATCTGGAACAGGTCTTCCGAAGTAATGCCACGTAAACTATTCATTCTATGTCCTCCCACCCTAATTTGAATGTATTTTCCTAACCTTTCCATTTATATTAACGGAAACAGTAGAGCAGGACAATGTCCATAAGCCATTGAAGTTCACTTTTTTCCTATTATTCGACGGTATAAAGGAATTGTCTGAATTGTGACGAATTCTACTGTTGAATAGTCACGAAATTGACAAATAAAGTCCTGTTTTTCCGTTTAGACAGACATGAATACGTTTAATTAACAATGCTATTTATGCCACTTAATATAAATAATTTAATATGAGACCAACTATTTTTTTGTCGCAATGAAGGGGGAAGGCCACATTGTCCACATCCTATGAACAACAACACGTAGAATACCCTAGTCGTAAACGCCTAGCATGGCTTACAGCTGGGTCAGCAATATTCATTGCAGCGGGTTTATTCTTAATTCTTGATGATTCTAAGGATTCTGGTGCTTCTACGATTTCATGTGTGGTTGGTATCGTTTCTATTTTGTTTTTTGGCTGTTGTCTCTGCTACATTCTGATGAAAATGATTAAGAAAGAGCCTTCATTTGTGGTGGATGAGAAGGGCTTTGTTGATTCTTCCTCTTATACTTCAGGCGGATCCATTGCTTGGGTAGATGTAGAAAATATTTTTATGTATGAGCTTATGGGACAACCGATGATCGGTGTTAAGCTTCGGGATGAGAAGGCCTTTCTAGATCGCCAGATGGGTATCAAACGCAAACTAATGACCGTGAATACAAATATGGTGGATGCCACGATAAGCATAGCTCAGAGTAGTCTCACATTACCGTTAGATCAATTATATGTGATGATGGTGGGACGCTGGAAACGGGCCAATTCGTCCGTTGCTAACCAACGACCGCCTGAACAAGTATAAATAACATCCACAATGAAATCTGATGGGAGGTAATACGAATGACTCAGGATCAGATCGCTCGTACAGTTCAACTGCCAGATGGAACAACCTTGCCCGCAATTGGTCAAGGCACATGGTATATGGGTGAAAAGGATTCGAGCCGGACGAAGGAAGTTAGAGCCTTGCGAGATGGAATTGAACTTGGCATGACCCTTATTGATACCGCAGAGATGTATGCAGAAGGCGGGGCAGAAGAGGTGACGGGTGAAGCAATCGAAGGTTGTCGTGATGATGTATTCCTGGTGTCGAAAGTGTATCCACATCATGCAGACCGGCAGCAGATGATTACAGCTTGCGAGAACAGCCTCCAGCGTCTAGGTACAGATCGGATAGATCTTTATTTGCTGCATTGGAGAGGAAGGGTTCCACTTGAAGAGACCGTCGAAGCTATGGAGCAACTGAAGCAAGCTGGCAAGATTCTGCGCTGGGGTGTATCTAATCTGGATACAGACGATATGCAGGAATTATGGAACCTACCGGGCGGTAAGCATTGTGCCGTGAATCAAGTGCTGTACCATGCTGCATCACGAGGTATTGAATATGATCTATTGCCTTGGTTACGAGAACGGCATGTTCCTGTGATGGCGTATTGTCCTCTCGCACAAGGGGGCAGACTGCGTAAAGAATTACTTGAACATCCAGTCATCCAAGAGATTGCAGAAGCACGAAATGTGACAACTTCCCAGATTGCATTATCTTGGGTTATCCGTGAAGGGGATGTTATTGCGATACCCAAAGCAGTCCAGCTAGAGCATGTGGCGGATAATGCCGCTGCGATGCATCTTGTTTTGACCCCAGAGGAAGAGGCGCGGCTGAATGAGGTGTTCCCTGCACCGCAACGGAAGGTCCCTTTGGACATAGTATAAATTTAATTTTTGGTTTGTTAGCCCGAGTTTGAGATAGCTGTCATTATGCGCCGGGTATAGCTAGACATATGAAGAATTAGCTAAGAATAGCCTAGTTACAGGAAGAGCCGATCGTATAGATCTGCTCTTTTTTGTTTTTCCCCTAATCATTACGACTTAAAATATAGGCTTTACAACACTGGATCACTAGTGTACTATGTAACTAACACACCGATACAGAGAGGAGCGAGAGCTTTGTGAGCATGGAATTTGATAATAACTTACCAATCTATATACAGATCATGCAGTACATCAAGAAGCAGATTGTGACCGGTACACTCCAAGCTGGAGATAAGATTCCTTCGGTACGGGAACTAGCGGCTGAATTACAGATCAATCCCAATACGGTACAACGTACGTTCCAAGAGCTGGAACGAGAAGAAGTGGTGGAAACGAGACGTGGGCTTGGAAGATATGTGACAAGTGAGGAGTCGAAGATTATGACGATCAAAAAAGAAATGGCTGGAGAATTACTGGAGCGCTTCCTGACAGGTATGCAAGAACTCGGTATTGAGGAGCAGGACATTGTCTCAATTGTGGCAGATGCCGTTGCCGAAGGACAATCGCAACAGAATAATCCGGCTGGGAAGGGAGGAACGCAGCATGAATAACATATTAGAGTTGAACCAGGTCAGTAAGTTTTATGGCAAAAAGAAGGCTTTGCAAGATGTTACACTTGAGATTGCACCAGGTCGAATTGTTGGATTGCTCGGCAGCAACGGTAGTGGCAAGAGCACCTTGATGAAGTTGGTTGCAGGATTGTTGTATCCTAGCAATGGTTCCATTCAGGTCGCAGGAAAGCCAGTTGGACTGGAGACGAAGTCACTTGTATCTTTTATGCCAGATAAGCCATTAACGGAGAGCTGGATGAAGGTGCGTGATGCGATTGCTTATTACCGTGATTTCTACACTGATTTTGATCAAGAAAAGGCGCGGGAAATGCTTGATTTTATGAAGCTCGCAGAGGGGGAGCGTGTTAAACATCTCTCAAAAGGCATGAACGAAAGACTACAGCTAACACTGGCTCTGTCACGTAAGGCTCGTCTATATCTACTAGATGAACCGATTGGGGGAGTTGATCCTGTCGCTCGCGGCAAAATTTTGGATGCCATCGTGAAATTCTATGATGAAGACAGCAGCCTTATTATTTCAACGCACCTATTAAACGATATTGAACGGATCTTTGACGAAGTCATCTTTATTCGAGAAGGCCAAATGGTACTGCGGGAAGAAGTTGAAACGCTGCGTCTGCAAAATGGAAAAAGTGTGGATGAGATGTTCAAGGAGGTCTATGCCGAATGATGACATTACTGAAATATGACTTTAAAAGGAACTGGAATACCTTATTAGCTAGTCTAGTGACTCTGATTATTCTGCAGATTGCAGTAGCGCCATTTTTACCGTACGGTGGAGAAGTCATTCTCGCGATTGTCTCATATACAGCGGTAGGTATAGCAACCTTTGTCAAAATGATCAAAACGTATTGGGCTAACATTCGTGCCTATAATCGTCGTCTCGTTCCTGTTTCGGGGTTGTCCCATGTGTTATCCCCACTGCTCTTTGGGGCGATCTGTGGGTTGGTGTTGGCGTTGATTGGTACGATTCACCTTTTGATCTATGATTCGTTAAACTCAACAATTGATATCATGTACTTTATCAACATGAGTGGAATGGACTTTTCAAGTATTGTGGCCGTTATTCTACTCGGTCTTTGGGTGATCTTGTTTATGTCAGTCATCATTTTTCTCTGCATCTCGATTGCAGGCAGCTTCCGCTGGATATCGGGACCATGGATTGGGCTTGTTGCTTATTTCATCATTACCTCAGTCCTTAGCTGGGTTGAGAATGTTATTTTTCAAGGTGTAGTTAGCCCACTGCAAATATTTAACTTAACGGAGGAAAGCACTGGAATAACGTTCACCTCTAATGGACCTGTATGGGGTAATACGATGTGGGGAAGTACGATTTTTGAAGTGATTGTAGCTATTGGATGTGTGGCCTTAACGGTGTATCTGAATAATAAAAAAGTTGAAGTATAGTCATAAGTAACATGTGATATGTAATAGATAATGTTCTGTCGTTGCTCCTAGAGCAGACAGAACATTTTTAATTTGAAGCCGCCTCTGCCTCTTTTATAAATTGTCCTTCGTAATCAGAAGAGGACTTTTTGAACAACGCCTATAACGTAAATCGATTAATTACGTTATATTGGGAGATAAGGTATAGGCTTGCAAGAAGGAGGGATTTCTATGGAACTGTACTTCAGAGATAATTTTTTCAATGCTGGTTATACGGAGATTGTGAGTCATGACCAAGAACAGGTAGGGCATTTAGATCTAAAAAGTGCCTTTGGATCATCGATCGATGTATTTGCCCCGTCAGGCTTAATCTGCAGCGGCAAGTTCCGGATGTTAACGAACCGATGGGATGTAACTTCTGCGGATGGGAATCATTGGGGTGTACTCAGGGCAAGACTTAGCTTCTTCAGTAAAAAGTATGAATATGATGCTGGGCCTCGTGGTGTATATGAAGTGTCCGCACCGGCTTTTTCACAGGAGTATGATATCACCGGTATGGGTGGCAGAACAGTGGCCAACTTCAGACGAACAAGCGGGTGGTTCAGCTCAGGCGCCTTTGTGCTTCACAATGAGTCAGAACAGCTCGATTCGTATGAGCTGATCGCTGTGGTGATGGGTGTACATGCGATTAATAAGCGACGGAATTCGGCTGCGAGTAGTACGTAGGAAAATAAAGCTGGTATCGCATGATGTCTATTGAATAATGCGTAACACCAACTATCCAAAACTAAACATCGCATATCATGTTTCACCTATAAGCGCATGGGCGATGTATCGTACAACAAGCCTGGACGAAGTGTCCAGGCTTGTTGTTGCAGGGACGTATATATCAAGCGTTCAATCACAAAATTAGAGCATTTTCCTTATGGATTATAGCTTACGTAGGCTTCTAAAGTGAGCTTTTTGTGCTGAGAATGTCATATCATTACCTCGACTTAAGAAATGCCTGTAGTATTCCCTTCATCATACTGGGTGCGCTGAGAATCTGATTCACCCTCGGCATCAGATTCCGCATAACGCGCTAGCACCTTAGAGGCCGTCTCCGCCATACGCTTGCGGAGCGATGCATTGTCGGTGATCCGAACTCTTTTCCCCAGAAAGCGCATCTTGGATAGAACATAATCCATTTCTCCCCGTGGAATCGTGAGTATAATCCGATAGGTTTGTTCGCCTTCATCATAGTCGACCTGCTTCTCGAAGCAGGAGAATGCGTACAAGATCCGCGACAGCTCCTGATTATATTCAGGCAACACTTCAATGGTCACAGTTGTCTTTCGGTGTTCAGTTAATGTGGTAATCTTTTGTGCGTACTTGGAAGCGAGAGCTGCTTCAATGGGTTCGGCTTCTACGGCAATGATACTGTGAAGCTTGGTTGCCATGAGCTTATGAAAGCGCGGGGCATACCAGAGTACATACCATTCTTTTTTGACCATAGAGTATTCCAGCTTATACGGAAACCCAAATTGGTCATTGCTGATTCGTCCATTGCGGACACGTCCAGTTAAGCGAAACCCCTGATGATGTAATATCATCTGCCTTAAGGTTTGGAGAAGTGGATGGGAGACGCTATTCTCTACACTTTTGGCTTTTTCCGTCAGGTCGTCCTGAAGGTTCAGCTCCTGCTCTGGTTCCAACATCTCCTGCAGTTTCTTGAGGGTCGATGGACGTAACGCCTCGAACGCTGCCGGATGCTTCAACATCAACCGCAGCCAAGCGCGCTCTTGCGATGTCCAGGTGAATAGCCCCGTTTCATTCAGTCTCGTCATGATCTGGTAGTTGAACATCTTCTCGAACAGGTTCATAGTACTGAGCAATCTCCTTCCATTCCTTAATCATCTCTTGGCGTAGCCTGCGGGGAGCAAGCACTTCACAGCTAGAGCCAAAACTCCGCAGCCATGGTTTGATCTCAGTTGTACCGTTCACACGAATCTCATAGAGGAAAGTATCATTACTTTCAGGCGTGATCGTACCCCATTGCCCTTGTAGCTTCACACGATCCAATATGAAGTTGCGCTGACCATCGGCGGGGTGGAAGAATCGTGCTTGCACAGTAACAGTATTTCCGGTATCCACCAGCCAGCTGTAACGGCTAAGATTCGCCCATTGTTTTTTCAATTGATCCATGTATGATTCATTCGCCGCGTCTTGCTCTTCGATCTGGGTAATGCCCTCCATTCGAAATTTCACAAAACCACGACGTCCTTGATATCCGACAACATACCAACGTCCATATTGATGGTCATAGACGACCTCCAGGGGAAGGATGCGGTTCAGACGTCCCTCAGCTTCCCGTTCAAATAATGGATTCGTATTCTGCGAGCTGTAGCTGGATGGCTTCTTAGGGGAGTAATAGATAAACTGAACCCATTTCCGCTGCCGAATTGCACCAAGCAATGGGTATAAATGCGCTTCGTCCAAGATACGTGAGTAGTAATGGTATTTATAGATGAAAGGCTCGGTAGCTTCTTCTTGCGGATAACTTAGGGCAATCGCCTTTTTGAGACTATCCCGCAGTAAATATCCTTGAACAGAAGGAACTTGAGTGTTCGCCATAATATCTACAAAATCATATAGTTCCAGTTGTTCCTCAGCCGTGAGCTCAGTCAGGACATCCTGTTGCAGAAGATATCGGTAGGGCCTGCCGCCAGGTTCCTTACGGATAACGCCAACCTCCTCCAGATATTTGAGATCCGAACGAATCGTTTTCTCATCAGGCAATGCCATATCCTCAGGCAGGTCTTCACAGCAGGCATCCAGCAGTTCCATAGCGGTAAGGGGTGTTTGCTGAAGCGCATGTAAAAGAAGGACAAGCCGCTTAACCTCCGTCTCTTTCATCGACTTGGCGCGAAATAGGAAGAGCAGCATAGGCTCTGCCGACTCACCATATTGGAAGCGAGCCAGGTCATTCATTTCTTTGCCGGGCTCTGAAACTGTGCGTTGTTCTGAGACAGTCTGCATAATCTCTCTTAATCGCCGTGTCGTCTTATCGAAGGTATGTATGGAAATGCCAAGCCGCTCGGCATATTGTTTACGATTATATGCACCACTTGTTAGGGATAACATACGAAGAAACTGAATTTCTTTGTCAAAGCTCTCTTTTGCCATGATACTCACTCCTTGTTGGCCTACTTCTTATTGTAACAGGAACATAGGCAGCTTTCATTTTAGATGTGTCTGTCGCCATACTTTCACCATGTTCCTGACGTCCAGAAAGAGGCATAATCAAACCATAGGTTTGACCAGACAATGACACGATAGCAGATAGGATAACAAACCCGTGGTGAATCGGGAGCTATACATCGTATCAGCTATACAGCGTATTCGCCAAAGGAGGGAAAAGGCAATGAACGTAATTAGTGAAGAAATGCGATCTATGATTCATCAGCAATTGGGGCAGATTGAGCGGGAAGAGCAGGTTCAGATCCTTTATGCTTGCGAGTCAGGCAGTCGTGCCTGGGGTTTCCCCTCACAGGATAGTGATTATGATGTGCGCTTTATCTATGTAAGACCGCTGGAATGGTATCTCTCCATTGAAGAGGGACGAGATGTGATTGAACGTCCAATCAATGATCAGCTTGATATTAACGGCTGGGATTTGCGTAAGGCGCTGAAGTTATTCCGTAAATCGAATCCCCCGCTCCTGGAGTGGCTGCAATCACCGATCCAGTACTTGGAGAAGTCGAGTATAGCAGGACAGATTCGTGCACAGTCGCCACTAACGTTCTCGCCTAAATCTTGTATGTATCACTATCTGAACATGGCAAAAGGAAATTTCCGGGATTACTTGCAGGGGCATCAGGTGAAGATTAAGAAGTATTTCTATGTCCTGCGTCCGCTGCTTGCCTGTGGCTGGATTGAACGATGTGGGACAATGCCGCCAATGGAATTTGAACGATTAGTTGAAGAGCTAATTCCTGCGTCAGATCCTTTATCTATAGAGATCCATGAACTGCTGCGCCGTAAAAAGGCAGGAGATGAGCTTGATATGGAGCCTCAGTTGCCTGCAATTCAAGCATTTTTGACAGAACAGATCGAGCACTACGAACAGACAGCCTCGCAGATGGCAAGAGAGGATGCCGTCCAGATTCAGGAACTAGATCGTATCTTCCGTTTGGCACTGCAAGAAGTATGGTGAATAGATTAGAGAGCCAGAAAACCGACTTTATGTAGAACCTCTTTATGAACACACACTTATAGAACGGATTAGTGAAGGAGGAAGCAACCATGCACCTTATTATACAAGCAAGTGGGGCAGACGCTGCGGTGGTGTCTCATTTGCTCGCGAAGAACCCGGGCAATATATACGATCGGACAGACAAAGGCGTACGCGTCAGAATGGTCTATACCCGCGCAACGTCGAGTGAGACAGAAGTGTTAATTCATGCAGAGCCAGATCCTGTAGATCTGGTGAGAGGTACCCCTGACGGTTATGATATCACGCAATATATCAATGATCGGGAATTCGTGACAAGCAGTTTATTCTGCTCCTACATACGTTCAGCACTTGGCACAGCCTTGAATGGTAAACCGAAGGAAGAGTATGCGAAATGGGTGGATCATCCTTTTGACCTGCAATTATCTTTTGGGCCGGTCGCTTCGGACTTACCTGATCGCGTGGTGGAAGAGTTATTTTCCCACTTAGGGTACGCTGTTACTTTGGAGCGAGAAGAGCTATCCTACTCCTTCGATCTGAAGAAGAAAAGCAGTGTAAGACGCATCATTCTTCGTGGTCAGGAGACCGTGCAAAATGCACTGCGCCAGTTATTTCTATTGATTCCGGTATTGGATAACTATAAGCACTATTTCATCAGCGAGGATGAGATTGATAAAATTAAACGTTACGGTGCCGGGTGGCTGGAGATCCATCCGCACAAGGAGCTTATCGTTAGACGTACCTTACGATTCGCCGAACTTATCAGGAAATATGAGTCGAAGGAAGGCACATTGTCTATACCAGACAACAAGCTGCTCAGCGCAGAAGAAGTGGAAGAGGGTAGAGATTCATTAGCTGAGGCATCCATAGATCGATCAACTGAAGTGCCAAAAGTTGTACAAACCAGTGTACAAACAGATGTGATAACAGATGACCCACCCGTAAGACTAAATGAGTTACGATACCGTGCGATTACAGAGGTGGTTGCTCGTTTGCCGCACAGAAAGAGAATCGTCGACATGGGCGCTGGAGAAGGGAAACTATCGGCAAGGCTGGCTACCATTGCAGGCGTAGAGTCAATTTTGGCAGTAGAGCCCTCTGGTCAATCACGTCTACGTGCGATGGAACGATTTGCGAAGCTGGAGGGTCGTCATGGTGTCGTTGCGATGCCGGAGCCGATCATCGGATCACTCTTTTATTTTGATGAACAGCTGCAGCATCAGGATGTCATGATTCTGTGCGAAGTCATTGAGCATATTGAGGCGTACCGCCTAGATGGAATTATGAGTACACTGCTTCAGGAATATCAGCCAGAAGTTTTGATCGTGACCACACCGAACAAGGAATACAATGAGGTCTATGCGATGGAGCAGGAGAGCTTCCGTCACCACGATCATCGTTTCGAGTGGACACGCACTGAACTGGCTGAACGATGTGCGGAATGGTCGGCAGATACGAATTACACCTATACGATCCAAGGCATTGGTGAACATGTAGAGGGTTACGGACAGCCGACACAGATGATTATTTTTGAGCGCAGAGAGGAGGGTCAACAATGAAAGCGGATAAGAAGCAGGTAACATCAAGAGCGGGGGAAGAATCTAATCAGCAGCTTCACGAAACATCTCGCACAGATCGAAAAAAGAGGGAGATCAAGCTGCCGCATGCGGGAATTGTGGTACTCGTCGGGCCGTCCAACAGTGGCAAAACGACATTGCTGGATCGTTTAGCGAGTGAAGGCGTCATAAGGCGGACAGAAGCGGTCTCGTCAGATCAGTTCCGAATGCTAGTGGGCGATGAAGAATATATGGAGTGGAAGAACCGTCCACGTAGCGAGGCGGATGTGTTATATGCCGAATATCAACAGGTATCCGCGAAGGCGTTTGAGGCGATGGAAGCTATCGTAAGTACGCGTTGCCGTCTGAACAAGCTGACGTGGATTGATGCGACGCATCTATATCCGGAAGACCGAGAGCGCCTTGTTCATCTGGCAAGAAAAGCACATGTGCCTGTGATCGCCATCGTACTTGATATTCCGGAGAAGGATCTGTTGGAACGGGACAGCCAGCGGGAGTATCCGCGTGGACGGCAACGGGTGAAGCAGCAGGTACAGCAATTTAAGCGCTCATTACGCTCTATTCGTGAAGAAGGATTCGATGCAAATTATATCCTGAAACAGCCGGATGAGATCACGTTTGTTCGGGCAACGAACCCACTTCTGCTGGATATGGGATCAGGAGTGGACATCATCGGAGATATTCACGGCTGCTATGAAGAGATGATGGAATTAATCATCAAGTTGGGATATGTGAAAGGTGAGACCGGGCTGTACCAGCACCCAGACGGACGTAAGCTGGTTTCGGTTGGGGATGTATCGAGTCGCGGGCCTGAATCTCTCAAGTGTTTGTTATTCTGGCAACAGCATTGCGCGGCAGGGCTTGCTTATATGATTGATAGCAATCATGGTTGGAAAATTGCACGTTATCTGGATGGCCGCGATGTCACGCTTAGTCATGGAGATGAGCTTGTTGAGGCAGAGCTGATTCAACTGGAACAGGCTCAAGGTACAGATCTGGCACAGCGAGTGCGAGCAGAATTGCGAGACTTTTTGCTTGAAGCTCCGTCACATCTGGTGTTTACCCAGAACGGAGTGCGGCAGGTGGTCGTTGCCCATGCAGGGATAAGGGATCATTTTATAGGGAAACAATCCAAGCGCATTCAGGATTATTGCCGATATGGTGATGTAGAAGGGACAGATGTGGAAGGTCGTCCTATCCGCAAAGATTGGTATGTAGACCATACTTCTGGTGAGTGCATCGTCTGGGGGCATGACCCTCGCCCATATCCTACGATTGTGAACGACACCGTCAACATTGACCAAGGTGTGGTATTTGGAGGTATGCTAACAGCTTGGCGAATGCCTGAGCGGGAAGCGGTTAGTGTGTCTGCCCGGAAGGATTATGCCGAGGATCGCAACAGCCCATTAGTACGTTGGGAAAGAAAACGTTTGTCGCCGCCGAATTTGCGTAAATTCAAGGAAGGGTTCACCGTACAAACGAATTCGCGGATGGATGTAACGATACATGGCGAGGTTGCCCAAACGGCGATTGATACCTTCTCTCATTTTACCGTACCTCTTGAAGAGCTAGTATACATTCCGCCAACGATGAGTCCACCGCCGGTAGCTTCTTCAGTAGAAGGTTATCTGGAGCATCCGCAGGATGCGTTCCAGTATTATCGCTCACAAGGCGTTACCCGTATGGTTGCTGAGAAAAAACATATGGGAAGCCGCGCCATATTGCTGATTTTCCGTGATGAGCAGGTAGCGCGGCAGCGAGTAGGTCGACCGATGCTTGGGAACATCGTGACTCGTACAGGCAGATCCTTTTTTGATCCAGCAACAGAGCAATTGGTATTGTCCAGACTACATGCGGACTTGAGCGCAGATGGTTATTTTGAGCGGCATCAAACCGAATTTGTATTACTTGACGCCGAGATTGTGCCATGGAATCTAAAGGCAAGGGAGCTAATCGCTTCACAGTATGCGCATGTGTCTGAATCGTCTCTTATGGATCGTAATATTTTGCTGGATAAACTTCGTGAAGCGGAGCAAGCGGGTCGTGATGTAACCGAATGGTTACAGGAGACTGAGCTCAAGCTTGCAAATGCCCAGACATTTCGCGATGTATTCCAGTACTATTGCTGGGATGTAAATGATATTGGTGACATTCGGATTGCCCCGTTCCATACGTTGGCACACAGCACGGGTACATTCTGGGAGCAGACGCATGAATGGCATATGGAGCAGAATCGTGAGTTTGCCCGAATCTCCCCATTGATGATGGAAACAGAATACCGTATCATCGCTGACGAGAAAGATGAGGCAGACATTATTCGCTGGTGGGATGAAATGACCGCAGAGGGTCACGAAGGGATCGTTATCAAACCGGAGACGTTCCGTACCTGGAACGGAAACAAAATGATTCAGCCTGCCATCAAAGTTAGAGGACGCGCATATTTGCACATCATCTATGGTATGGATTACCTTGCGCCTGAGAATTTATCACGTCTTCGGAAACGCAAAACGTCCAAAAAAGAAAGACATGCCCTCATGGAGAGTGCTTTGGGAATGGAGGGGATCGAGCGCTTCGTACGTGGCGAATCGGTGGAGCGGATTCATGAATGTGTGCTCGCCACATTATCCCTCGAATCGGATCGAATTGATCCACGATTATAGAACTAGATTATTGAGTACGTGATTATAGAGTGCAGTTGTAGAGAGTAGATGAATCGGATAGCCTCATACACTAGGTTGAGTATCTGGGATTATTCGTAATTTAAATCCAAATAAAGTAATGTGATTTGAATGTTTTCATTCAAGTTACATTGCTTTTTTTCTTTTTTTTCAGAGGCACAAACCGTTGGTACTGAACCCTTTTGGCTTGTTTGAGGCAGTAGTAAGTTAGAGGGCCGCCTAATTATTTCCTCTGAGAATTCCGATAATATGGAGGAATGTATTTTATTGTGAATGACTCAGAAAGGAAGCGGAGACCTTGTTCAAAAGGGTAGAGAGTGAAGTGGAACTAGCCATGTTCAACGGAATATGGACAACTGTCTGGACAGAAAAAGGATTCGAGCTTGAATTTTCAGAGGAAATTCTGGAAAGATACGTGGTGATTACGGAGGAAGGATACTATGTGGGTACAACGGAGATCAAGCCGTATTCGGAGGATAGCCCCATTAATGAAATTGGACCATTCCACACGCATCCCATGATTCAAGAGAACCTGAAAAAGGTTGCAGAGATTGATAAAATGGCGGTTTTGTCGAGCTTCCGGGGGCAATATATTGCCGAATTGTTATCAGCCATTGTTCATTACGCGGAGAAGAACGGTTTGACCTATTTTGTCATGTTGCTTGAACCTACGTTGATGCGAGCTTTGCGAATCTCATATCATCTACCGATTAATAAGGTTGCGGGAAGGGTGTTTTATAAGGGCGAAGACGTTATTCCCTCAATTGTGGATGTGAGAGATGTGTATATGCATAAGGAACGGTATTCGTGGATTATTCATTCGGAATCGGATTCAGCCTTGGTCTCCAAGGGACTACAATTGTCCAGGCATACTTAATTTATAAGATCTTACATAGGTTATTCATTGTATTTTGATGGGAATACTTTACAGGGGGGAAGAAACATTATGGCTAAGGGAGCTCTGACAGAGCTAGACAAACGTAACCGTCTATTCATCAAAATTTTGTGGATCATGCTTGCGTTTAGTATCGTTACCGATATTATGATTGGACTCGGCATGAACATTATTTTGATGCTTGTGGGTATAGGAGGTACGTCATGTGCAGTGGCTACATTCATGACATACAAGCGAATCTGGGTAACATCGATTAAATATTTTATCGCTTGTATTGTGACATTGATTGTTGTCATGCTAATCGTATTCGATCCGAATCCGGTAATAAGCACATATTTCTTAGTTTATGTGAACTTGGCCATTATGGCACTGTATGCAGATTATAAAACGATCATATTTACAGGAGTGCTCGGTGCGGGAGTGAGCACGTATATCTTTATGATACCGGAGTATGGAGATCAACTGTTTGCAGGGGATTCGCTCCTGTACTTGTATCTATATCTTGGGTTTGCGACGGCTGCATTAGCCTTTGGTGCGAACTTTAGTCAGCGATTACAGAAGCAGGTTAACGAGAGACAGAAGGAGACACTGGAAGCGAAGAAGGTTGCGGATCATTTACTTGATCAATTGAAAGCCTCCGTTCTAACGCTGGATCAGTTCAGTAACAATCAGCAAGAAGGCGTACGTACAACAGGAGAGATCAGTAAGGAAGTTACGCTGAGCTTCACGGAGATGACATCGTCCATTGAGGCACAGACGGGTAGTGTCATGAGAGTAAACGAGACAACGCAGACGATCAATCAGACTGTGAGTACATTGCTAGATGGCACACGCGAGCTTCAGAATTATGCAGCAGAGAACACCAGACTTACAGAGCAGAGCAGCACTCAGATGGGCGTGTTATCTGCTGACGTGGAGAACGTACATCAGATGATGGGCAGTACAGTAGAGATGATGCAAAAGCTTAATAGTGATAATGAACGAATTAGTTCCATCGTAAGTGTCATTCAGGAGCTTGCGGAACAAACAAACCTACTCGCATTGAATGCAGCGATTGAAGCCGCGCGAGCAGGTGAGCATGGCAGAGGGTTCGCCGTTGTATCCGATGAGGTACGCAAGCTAGCAGATAGCTCAAGAAAAGCGGCGGCTGAGATCGATGGCATTCTATCCAATATTCGCTCGCAAATTAGTGGACTACATGGACAGGTTGTTCATGGGCAAACTGCTGTAGCCACCAGCAGGACGGTCTCACAGGAAGTGAGCGACCTTATTGAGCAGATCCATGAGAATATGGAGCGGATGAAGGAGCACACCGATCGTGTAGGCGAATCGTCGAACCATCTGCATGTGCAGCAGAATGATATGGTAGACAGTATGTCTCACATTGCGGGGATTACGCAGGAGAATATGGCTTCTGTTGAAGACATGCATCAAAATATGCGAACGCAGGATTCCAAAATGACAGACATGATTAGCGACTATGCTAAATTAGATCAGTTGATTACAAGTATGAAGAAACTGGTTGCTGCTTCATAATCAAGAGAGAGGCCTAAAGGGCCTCTCTTTTGTTGTTGGAAAAATGGGAGTTTTGGATCAATATAACTAACCTAAGCCCTATATCCATTCCTTCCAATCTGGGTAATAATTATATATGTAGTTCAAAATAAAGCTTTTTGATTCCGAGGGATGTCTACGGCATCTTTTTGAACATGCATGATGAATTTGTAGCATTGGAATCTCACTACGTAACGATAGGGGGTAACCTGTATGGCGTCAATGATTCTACTGGTGAAACAGACGGAGGACGATGAAAAGGTTATTTATCGATTCGGACCGAATGAGCGGAAGATGGGACTCATTGAGATGAATAAGGTTAAGGAAAGTGTGAAGGAACTGGAGCCTGTTCAGGTGGACGGCATCAGTTCAAGTTTTTACTTCAATCGAGCCGCCCAGCGATTGGTGCGATGTTTGTTCAGAGAAGGCGGTAAGTTTCCAGAGCGAACATCGTTTGAATCATAGTCCGTCTTGGATCTTCTAGTAAGAAGGCTGAGCAGACCATTGGCATAGCATGAAGCACCAACTGAGTAGGTGCAAAATAGAAGAAGTCCAAGCGCAACAGAGAATAGTTGCACTTGGACTTCTTTGTGTTGGATAGTGGTTTAAGGGTGGGACACAGGAGCTGCGAAGCGATCGATCCATGCCCGTAATTGTTTACGGAAGGACGCTCTGGAATGTTGGGTAATCTCGATGCTGGCATCACTTTCGCTATTAACGTTATCATTGGAAATGCTCCAGAAGCCTTGTTCAGTATGAAGCATAAGCAGAGCTTGATCTGGCAAAGGGATCTCAGTTTGGTCGCTGGTATAACGAATAATACTAAGGTTATCTACTTGACGACCAGACGCTTCAAAGGACTCATACCAACGCGTTAGTAGTTCATGCGATTCCGTGGGAATTTCCCAATCATTCATGAGGGTATCTAACGCAGTGTGGTTATCCTCGTTCGTAAGTACATTCCATTGTTCCTCTGTTAGCTTGAATGGAGTGGGCTGTTCAATGAATGGCTCCTGTTGTCCTGTGTAGAACCGGAATAGCTCTTCCTCCCATTCCTGCGGTTCTGTCCAAGTGAACAGGTGAACACGTTGATCCACGGCTAAGTGATATAAGTATGTATCGTTGTTATCTGTACCTTGGTGAATGGTTAATACCTTTTCTTGCTCAATGCTATCGGAATAGGCGCGAATCATGCCGCGACTTTGGGCAAAATGCATCAGCATCTTCAGAAACTCTGGCTCGATCTCAATCTCCGTTTCTTCCATACGTACGATAAGCCCTTTGGATAGTAGGCTGTGAGAGGCTGCTCTCAGAACAAGTTCCCAGTGTTGTTCAGATAGTTCACCATACATTGGTTTGAGAAGCCCGGCGGCAATGTCTTCTGCGCCAAGCGTGGCGAGCGCAAATCCGAATTCTTCGATAGATAGGGTAACTAGAGGTTTAGCCATGAGTTTAATCGCCTTCTTTCGATTAGATGAGTGTGTAGAGAATGTGTGATGAGAAAAACATGTGTGCGTGACTACTTTCGGTTTTTGTTTTTTGGAGAGATGCCAGTTAGTTCTCTATCTTAAAAGAGAGGACGCAACCAGCTAAATGGTATTTTTTCAAGATCCAAATCATGATGATTAGAGTGCTGATAACTCTTACTAGGACTACTAATCGACTGAATTTAATCGACTCCATAGATTGCTGATCACTCACTCCCCTTTATTTATAATGAATAGTAAGTTTTACATGTTGTCTTTATAAAGATGCCAACGTTGTCGTAGCAGACCCAAGTAAGTGGTGAGTTCTTTACCAGTGAGCATGTGAAATGTACTTATATCTTTATACTTATTATGGTGTAAATGAAGCCGGTAAAAGGCTGGTGAATGTTGCGCCCATTTACGAAGAAAAGGCTGTTTGAGTTCAATTCGTGTTATGACCTTCCAAGGAATAGATGCACCATTATTTAATAGGATTCGTGATTTGTCCCAACGAACGAGTATAGGTTCGTTAGCTACTGCAATCCATGTTAAAGAAAACCAAGCTGGACCAAAGAACCAGAAACATAAAAGGCAAGCTGAACCGTAGCATGCATATTGGAAGAAGTTAAGATCAGCAGTCAAAACTTCATATAGAAGAATGAAAGCAACTAAAATGAACACAAAACAAACAAACAAAAGACTTGTAGAAAGCTGTCTTTCTAGAATAAGTTATGGATTCCATCGCGTACTCCTCATGAATTCACCATATTCCATTTACAACTTGCGTCCAATTCCTACATTATTTCATTTGCTTTTTGGACGGTGATTTACGTTCATTCCAGGTTTTGCGAAGCATTTTAAGAATGTCGTGCTCCTGATGTTTCAGTAGACTGTATGTATAAATTTTATGGCTTTGTCCGTTATGCATTTTCAAGTCATAGTAGGATGAGGTAGGTTGCATCCATTTGTTGATTCCCGGTGCAACCAATTGAATCGTTTGAATCTCCTTCCAGTGCAGGTGCTCGCCAGATTCGGCCCTAATACCAGATTCGTCAAAGCCAAACAATACATTGGAGCCAAATATTCTAATGATGTTCCACGCGAATAGCCGCCCAACAAACCAAAAGCTTAAGAAGGCAGCACTGCTATAATAAATGGTTTCTAGTGGATTGTTCTGACCAAAGATCACGTCAATTATCAAGACAAAACCAGCAATAATTAATAGAACAGAAATTAATGCGTGACGTATAGCAAACTTGCGTTGGTATGTAACGTACTGCATGGAGAACCCCCAAAATTAGAAGTGAAGTACAATACTTGTCTTTGTGTAAACGCCAACGATGATGTACATTCTCAAATAAGTGATTACTTCTTTACCCGTGATCATGAGAGATGTACTTTTATCTTCAAGATTATTATCGTGTAAACGAAGTCGGTAAAAGGGAGGCAAATTGTTCTACCCGTCTATGCAGCAAGGGCCTTTTGAATTAGGTTCCTATAATGGTATTGCAAGTAATAGAGACGGGTCTACCGTCCCATATGGAGAAGAGATTATTTATTAGCTTTCCAGGATGATTTCAAGATTTTGAAGTAATGAGTAAATTCACGATTTGTAAGGGCATGATAAGTATTAATTATCACTTGTTTACCCCCTGATAAAGTTAGAGAATACGATGGGGGAACAGATTGAACCCATTTACTCATTCGTGTTCGATGAATGTCTATTTTTCTTATTTCTGTCCAGGGAATAAGTTCACCGCTTCTTAATTTTACATTTGTTTTATCCCAAGATACTAAAACTCTCTTAGTGAATAATAATAAAACCATATTCATAAGTAGAGGTCCGAAAAACCAGAATCCTAGTATTGCAGATGAACTGTAATAAATAGTTCTGCTTAGACCTGTATTTTCATGGGATGAAGCGACGATTAATATCAAACTAATCAAAATAAGAATAATACCACATGCAGCTTTTAATAAAACTGTTTTTCTTTGATAGGTTATGGATTGTTCCATAGTACCTCCAACTCTCTCAAATTATTTAAATAGGCTACTAAAACCTCGAATTAGTTTCTCAGTAGACTTTGCTATAACATCACCTGCAAGTGCTCCAGCTGAGCCTCCAAGATACGCTCCTATTGCTGTGCCAGGCGGTCCAAATACACTTCCAATAGTACCTACTACGATTGCTCCTGCAGCTGAAGATGCTGATTTTATTACAACGTTAGATGCTGATACTACAAGATCAGTCTTTGTAAGAGTGCCGTCTTTTAATTTAGACACTGTTTTGACACCCTCATCGAAAACATTTAGACCAATATTTATAGGGTAGAGTTTTTTTGCAATCATTTTGGGAATGAAGGATTTTTTCATACCATTGCTACCTTTATGAACCCCTGAAACAACATTACGAGTCCATTCTCGAAAGGATTTAGCTTTGTCAAAACCTAGTCCAAGCCCATCCATTTTCAACTTAGAAGTAAGCTTGTCGAAACCTTTTAGTCCTTTCATAACGATACCGGGTCTGCGGAATTGTTGATCCATTTTCCGTGCTAACCTACTAAGGTAACTATTACCTTTTCCTTTTACCCATTTGGCATTATGGACAGCGGCGCCTTTTGATTTTGATGCACTATCTTTGAAACGTACAATTCCTGTCAATACAAAAGAACTGGCTAAACCACTGTATAGAAGGGTTCCAGTTGTTGCAAGATTAGTACGATAACTATTTAGTACATCCCAAGACTTACTCCCTTGATCATACAGGTCCGATAACGTTGTTTTAACATCTTTGCCAGAAGGAGACTGACCTCCATTTGCCTGCACACCTTGTCCCTGAGACTGATCCGCTTGGGCGAAACGAGTGGCAATCGTATTCAGCTCTGTGCCGATGGAAGATACCGAAGTGGAGAAGTTCGCCATTTGCCGATGTGCCACTTGAAAATTCTGAAAAAAACGCTCCTGTGTGATTCCGGACCATTGACTCTGTAATGAACTAATATGTCTGCTCAGGTTGCTAATCATATTTCTACTTTGTTCCGAAGCTTGCGCAAATTGGTTGGAGATATCCTGAAGCTTCTCAGGAGGGACAACAATTCTTGTCACGACGTTCACCTCGCGAAAAAATGATAATGAAGACATTCTACATTATGTATATATGAAAATAACTCAACTCTAAGGGATAATTACCCAATAATTTTAATGGTCGAAACGCGCTTTCGCAACGGATAAGAAGCATTTGACGCGCAAAACAGTTCTATGGTCAGGCTAAATGAGGAGTCTCACTAAGACTTTATTCCTGTAACCGGGACGAATGAAAGTGAAGAATGAAAAAAGTCCCCAACCATCTTAAAGAGGTTGGGGACTTAGAAGTTTAATATGACTACTACTTAATATTCGTTAGTTCAATTTTATATAGCTTCTCGCTTCAAAATGTTTTGGCATATGAGATGAGAGCAGTAATGGTAATAATGTTGAGCAAGGTTGAGATGAGTACCGTTTGAGCAGCAAAGTCTGGCTCATTGTCGTACTCTTCGGCTAGAATGGATGCATTCACCCCAGTCGGCATACCAGAAGCAATGATAAGTGCCTGCGCGGCAATACCTTGCATACCTAATAGCAATACGATGGAGATCCCAATGGCTGGGCCAATCAGCAACCGTAGAAATGTGCTAATATACACATCAAGGCGATATAACCGAATCGGATATTTTACAATTTGAGCACCCAGTGTCAACAAAGCTACAGCGACCATACTTTGCTGCGCATAGGTTAGCGGCATAGATAAGAAGGTTGGTAGTGGCACATTCCACATATGAAGCAAGATACCGAGCAAAAGCGCGTAAGGCACAGGCATTTTTAGAAATCCAATAATCACTGCGCGGTAATTTCCCTTAAGCTTGGCGCCTTGAATGGAGAGTACCCCATAAGTAAAGGTCAGCAAAGCCTGCAACGACATAACGAGCGCTTGAATGGATGAGGCAAGTGGATCGCCACGGAACACAAGCGCATTAATCGGTAACCCGTAATTGCCCGCATTGTCGAGCATGATACTGTTATTAAAAGCAGCCTTCATACCTTTGCTCATCCGAAGCGTACGTGCCGTAACAGAACCGATAATATAGAGGATAACGACATAGATCGCATAGAATAGCGTGACCGTACCGAGTAATTCACCCGACATATCCGAATGATACATGCTCATAAAGACAGCGGCCGGGGTAATACAATAGAAATTAATTTTGGCGAGGGTGTACAAGTCTAGCTTGAACACCTTTTGCATCCAAGACCCGACGGCAATTAAGAGAAAGACGGGCAGGACGACTTCAAGTATGATGTCTGCAATCATCTGTTCAACTTCCTTTTTCATGAAAATTTCAGCCTATTTCGAAAAACCTTCAATCATTATAGCACTAAAAGGAGCGTGTACGTCCTATGATTCCAGATCATTTAGAACCAGGTTTATCCATCCTGTTTATCGGATTTAATCCAAGCATCACGTCCGGCGAGACAGGCCATCATTATGCATACAAAGGCAATCGCTTCTGGCGTATCCTCGAACGTTCCGGTTTGACACCGCGTTTATATCAAACTGAAGAGGATGGGGAGCTACTGAAGTTAGGATATGGATTTACGAATATTGTAGCGCGACCAACAAGAGGTGTAGAAGATATTACACGTGAAGAGTATGCCGAGGGACGGGAGATTCTAAAGCAAAAATTAGAAAAATACCGCCCAGACATCGCTTGTTTTGTCGGCAAAGGGGTGTATACCCAATATAGCAAACGCACCAAAGTAGGGTGGGGATTCCAAGACGATCCAGTCGTTCCGGAGATTCATGAATTTGTAGCTCCTTCGTCCAGTGGTCTGGTACGGATGTCGATGGATGAGATTGTGGCGATCTATACGCAGCTCAGTGATTTTATATCCGAGAAGAAGTAAATACACCTTATGCAGGATTCGCTTATCCGGCTTCTACCGGGACGAGCGAATTCTTTTTTTTGGATGAAGTGAGAAGTTTCGGGAAGTCATACCGTCTATATAGTACAGAACCATGCATGGAAGCTGTAGAGAAGGGGGATTACATGGCACAGCAGCTACAGGAGGAGGAACTCATTGAACGCATTATTGGGGGAGAGAAACAACTGTTTGCCGTCCTTGTGGATCGATATAAAAATAAAGTCTTCGGCATTATGCGCGGAATGGGCGCAAGTCATCAGGATGCACAGGATCTAGCTCAGGATACGTTTATTCGTATCTATCGATATTTGCCAACGAGACGAGCGGGGAGCAGTTTCTCTTCGTGGGTGTACACCATCGCAGTGAATCGAATGCGGGATTTTCTACGGGAAAAGAAACCGGTGATGACGGCTGTAGACAACGGTCTAGAGCGCAGTCATGACAATACACCAGAACAACAAGTGCTGCACAAGGAGATGCAGCGTGAGATATATCGCCAAATGGACGAGCTACCTGAGGCATATCGGCTTGTCCTATTGTTGAAATATACAAATGAGCTGAGCTATGAAGAAATCGCAGAGATTACTGGCATGAGCCCAGGGCAAGTGCGTAATGCCCTCCACCGAGGCAAAAAATCACTTAAGAAAAAGCTGGAAAGTAGAGGAGGGTTAGCAACATATGAAGCCTATTCTAAATGAGGAAGAACGGTTGCTGGAGCAGCATTTGTTCCGGGAAGAACCAGACGCTGATTTTACGCTGGAAGTGATGCAGAAGCTGGAAGATGTATCCATGGTGAGCGGAGAAGATGAGCTACAGCCGAAGAAAGCCAGCAAAAAGAAATGGTTCCGTCGAACCGGGATGGCTGCCGCTGTAATTCTTCTGCTTGGGGGAGCATGGTTCGCTTGGGAACAGAACGTAATGCCTACAAAGCCAGGCGTGAGCGCAGTGAATCCGCCACTTCCGAATATCCCTGTTCCAGAAAGCTTGAGGTATTTCAATCTAACTGATGATTACAAGCGTCTACAGCCACTAGGTCTATACGTTAATCCGCAGATTGAGATTGAGAATGAGGGCTACACGCTCAAGATCCATCATATGCTGGTGGATCGTTCGCAGATTGTGATGACGATAGAACAAATAGCCCCGGACGGGACAAATGCATACCTTGTTACCCCATACTCAGGCAATATTCATATTACAGATGAAAATGGACATCAAGTCGCCACAATTGTAAAAGAAACCAACCTTTACCGAGCCGGTTTTCAGAGATGGGTATTTCAACTGAATGATGACATCCCCGATCAAGTGGTTGTACGAGGGGAACTGGGGCATTTAACTGCAGAAGAATACACTATTGGGGTGAATAAGCCATCTGAAAAGAAAACGATCGACTGGAGCTTTCAATTTAATTTGGATATGACCAAGGCCAAAGCGTTATCTATCCAAACACCACTGAAGGACACGTATACAACGCCAGAAGGTTTACAGATCGGATTAACTCAAATGATCCGAACGCCAAATGGAATTCGTCTGGATCTCGATGTGAGCCTGAGTGATGAGTTGCAAGCTAAAGTCGAGGCAGGATGGGACGAGGAGCTGGAAATTTTGTATCATCTGGAGATTCCTGATACGAAGGAATATCGTATTTTTAACGGCAGTAGGTCAGGTGCGCGGCAAGCTAAATTCCAAGTGAAAGACCTCAGCCAGCTAAGTGGTACAGAGGGGCATATCCAATTATCCGAGGTGTGGGATCCTGCATATGTAACGCTGGATGCGAAGCATATTCGTTTTGTGCTGGATGGCTACACGTTACCTGTAAAAGAAGAAAAGCAAGTCGAATTTGATCTGAATCAGCTCTACAGAAAGCCTGTAAAAATTAAGCAAGAAGGTACTGAGTACACTATTCATGGTTATAGCTTTGATCCTGTCCAAGGGGCATACGATCTGGAGAAGGATAGGAAGGACACGGAGGAAAATGAACTTGTGCTTAAAGCAAGCTCTATTCAAACGGGCAAACATGCTCGAGAAAATTGGTTGATCGTGGATGATGTAGGGAATGAGCATATAATTGAAGGTGTAGGAACTGAGATTAGAGTAAATGAAAAGGGACAGAGCATAACGGACAATTGGAAGTTTATGGTTCGGGATTATGATCGAAGCAAGGGTTCAAAATTCACACTAAAACGAACAATTTACAAACAAGACTTTGACGATGTTGATTGGGCAGTGGATTTACCGTCTTACAGAAGTTTGCCTTGGCAGCAATGAGGAGGAATCTGTAGAAATCAATGTTCTCATGAACATCTCAAATTTATGAGAAATTTGAATGAAAATCTCTTGTTGATTTTCAAGAGGAGAAGCGAAGCGATCGGGAAGTTATTCTGTCATCGAAGTGCCAAGTGTAAACTATTCTTTAGTTCAATTTATATGGATTAGAGCTATCTCTATAAATACACACAGGGGATGTCCCATAGTCAACAATATGACGAGGGACATCCCCTTTAGCATTACTATAATGTAATGAACCTGACACAAGCTATTCGCGTCCATTTTGCCGGATCTGATATCTAACGAATCATAGAGGCGTTAATTCCTCGATTCAGTCGATTTTTTAGGTTTTGCCACTGTTGTATGACAGAATAGCGTTACTGAGGTTCGTTAAATCTTGCATACGTACATAATCTGTCTATTAAGATGTGGTAGGTTCGTTAGCGCTTGGAGCGAAGAGAAATTCCTTTTGAGACAATCCTTCTCCGTGTCTATCTTAGTCTATCCATCCACATCTAGCGTGAGATTCCATGGGTTTAGGGTTTAGCCTACGAACAATCACTACACTAACTTCAGATGATCCCCAATCAGCACTTTCTGACCTGTACGGGCACTTTCGAGAGATGCAAGCACCATTGCCATACTGTACTGATTATCGCTACAGTGTGTTTCGGGAAGGCGGCCAGCCTCTAGCGCAGAGAACATATCCTCAAGACAGCCATGATGCCCGGTTTTCTCCATCACAGGCAACGTTCCTTCGATTCGTTCATGGGGCTGCAAGAACGATAGTTTGCCATCAGCCTCCTGCTGTTCCGCCGCAACGACCTCCGCATAGATCGCGTCATGACCATCCCAGATGGCAGTGCCTTTCTCCCCAGTAACACGCCACGACGCTTCCCATGAAGTAGGTGAACCTTCAGCGCACCAAGAACCGCGATAGTTGAATATCGAACCATCCGACATTTCGAATATACAGATTGCCATCGCATTGCCTGTATACCAGGAGCCAGGAGGATTGAATTCATGACAATAAACAGATACGGGGTTCGCCCCCATAATTAATCTAGCTTGATCGAAGGTATGTATGGACATATCCAGTAACAGCGGACTATCCATTACGTCACGAAATCCACCGAAGTGAGGACCGAGGAAGAAATCAGCTCCTGCATACCCAACTTTACCAATATGCCCATCTTCTATCAGTTGCCGATAGGCACGAATACGTGGATCGAAGCGGCGATTCTGCATGACCGCTTGAATACGACCCGTGCTTCTTGAAGTTTGCACGATGTCTTCACATTCAGCGAATGATTCAGCCAGTGGTTTCTCGCCAAACACATGGCAGCCCGCTTGTAACGCAGCCATAGATATACCGTAGTGGCTAGCTGGAATCGTTACATCGAATACAATGGTTGCATCGGTAGCCCGGATGGCTTCACGGATATCGGTGAACGTTGGACAGGTGAGACCATGTCTAGCTGCAAGTGCTGCTGCCACAGGTTCGTATAGATCCACAAGCCCTACAATCTCTGTGTTCGGTCTAGCCAGTGCGTAATCTACCCAAGTGTTGGACATGGCACCACAGCCGGCGATAACGACTCGATGTTGTTGAGTCACCTTATCATCTCCTCTTGCTTCTCATGTGCTTCATTGATGTTTGATGTGTTCATCGGTTAACTTCTCAGACACGTCAGACACGATACTCCTGCTGCCTAGACTGGATTCGGTACAAAATCCCCGCCACGACACTGCTTCAGATAACGAAGGGCATGCACCTGTCCTGTCATCTCTAGTTCGTCCTTGTAGACCGGATCATGCCAGCCTTCAATATCAATCGTGCCTTGGTATCCATGCTGCCGCAGAATGGTGATAATATCCGACCAATTGCTATCCCCGAAGCCCGGTGTGCGATGCCATACAAATTCATGCGGTCCATGCACGCCATGCTCCTTCACAATATCCCAAGCAATGGTGGCGTCTTTACCATGCACATGGAACACTTTAGGTGCCCATTTACGCAGTTGAGGAATTGGATCAATCAGGCTGACCATCTGGTGGCATGGCTCCCATTCTAGTCCGATATTGTCCTCTGGTACAGCGTTGAACATCATTTCCCATGCGGTTGGATTGTGGGCAATATTCCAATCGCCAGTCTGCCAGTTTCCACCCATATCACAGTTCTCAAATGCGATGCGTACACCGCGTTCTGCCGCTCGGCGTGTTAACTCTCCAAACACCTCTTTGAATTTAGGAATCGATTGATCGATAGGTTGATCAGTCAGTCGTCCTGTGAATCCCGAGACGATATCTGCGCCGAACAGATGGGCATGATCAATAGCTCGCTCCCAGCTAGCCAGTGTATCTGCGTTATTGCCAGCCCCGGTAAGTGGATTACCGAATACGCTAAGCGCGGAAATGACAACATTATTTTCGTCTACAATCTCGCGAACACGTTTGGCTGTTTCCGTTAAATCCAAGTCTCCTGTCGTCTGCCAGAAGGTCAGATTGAATGATTCGAAGCCGTGCTGCATAATCTGTGGGATGACGCGAACAGCGTCTCCTCCACCTACCAGGGTACCTATACGCAATGGATTATTCATCGTTGTAATTCACTCCAATATTGGCTTATAGTAACTTCAATGACACACTCATTATATCCGGGCATCTGCCAGATAGCTCTATACAATCTTGTGCAATATTAGTCCGATCTTGTGGGGAAGGAGCCACTCTCGATGTTAGATCTGAAAGCGCTTCACGAAAATACAAGAATTGACCATAAGTCACATCCATTTCAACTGTTTGAAAATCGTTTCAGGCAAATGAAAGCTGGCGAATGTATTTTATATTTGCATTGGCATGAGCACTTCGAACTTATTATGATGCGAAAGGGCAGTGTCCTTTTTCATATCGATAGTAAACCTTACGCCGCGGAAGCAGGCGAGCTGATTGTCATTCCAGGTGGGGCGCTGCATGTTGGATATGCCGCTCAAGAGGGGGATGTGGAGTACGATTCAGTCGTGGTGAACCCGGCTCTATTTCATGATTTTATACATGATCCGGTTCATATACAGTACGTTGCTCCCTATCTAGAGGGGAGAGTGAGGTTCCCGGTAAAACCTGCTGACCAAGACAATGTCTGTCTCACGTATTATGCATTGATGCATGAAGCGATCGAAGAGATGTCCATACGGCCGCCGGCTTATCAGCTTGTGGTGAAATCTAAGTTGCATGCTCTATTCACGATGCTTGCCCGTACATTTCTACCACAGCAACGATTAGAGCGGAGCACGAGGTCCTATTTTCCCAATCGAGAACGATTCAAGCAATTGATTGAACAGGTTGAGGCGACACCGACATCCAAAATCTCAGTGACTGAAGCGGCGAACCAAGTTGGACTAAATGCATATCATTTCTGCAAAATGTTCAAAAAACTAACCGGCCGTACATTCGTGGAATATGTAAATGGATGCAAAATGACAGAAGCGGAGCGGCTGCTGCGTGAGAGCAGTCTAACGATTACGGAGATTGCCGCTAGAGTGGGCTGCGAGAATGCCAATTATTTTACTAAATTATATAAAAAACATAAGGGAATGACCCCGTCACAAGGGCGGTTAGAGAAAGAACGTTAGGTGCTCTAGAGTTGATTAAAGGATGAATTGAGGTATTGAGGTGTAACTGAGGAATAGTGATGGGTATTCATTACTCTAGCCTGTGAAAAGAAAGAAAAAAACGGACGCTCGCACCAATCTGCGAATGCCCGTTGGAATCGTGTAATAAGACTACTTCATAAATCGGGAGAACAGCCGGTTGGCTTTTCTGGAGAGGTCGTCCAGCTTGATGTTGGCTTGATCCAATTGGTTGTATCCCCATTTGATCGTTTGCAGCATGCGTGGAGACAGTGGCGTTCCCTTAATCCTTGGATAGATATTGTGATATGCCCAGACAAGGTGTTCCCAGCGATGATCGTTACCGTCCTGAATGTATTCAGATACGTCCAGAACTTTGCCACGTCCATTCTGGAGCAACACATTTTTCAAATGAATGTCCCGCGGATTTAGCCCACGACTGCGGACAGCCTCGCGAGCTGCATCCACATCGAGCATCACTTGCTCGGGAACGGGGATTCCCTTCTCCAGACATTCCAGCAGTGTGTCCCCAGGCTCGTAACTAATAACGAGAATATTCCTGCCGCTGCCGTAATATGTGGGGAAATAGGGTAAACCTTTGAGCTGCTCATATACTTCTTTTTCGTTTTGTAACTTGTCCAGGGCATGATCCGAGTACATTTTGAAGGCGTATTGTGGCAATCCCTCATACGTAAATACGGCGGCATCTGTACCTGTGCCGATGCAGTGCAAGCCGTGCACTTGGCCAATGATGTCTACAAGCTCATTCCGGTCGCTTCCGATGACTTGGATCTGTTGTAAAGCTTCTTCTGCCTGGAACCAATCCGGTCGATTCATGGGTGGTGCCTCCTTTAAGGATATGCCTCTAATCCTTATTCAAATGAATACATCTCATCTTGTGCTCAGCATGATGATATTATATAAACGATACGGATATCATCGGAAACGGTTGCGGGTATAAGAAAAAAACGGAAAGACGCGCTAAAACGAAAATGATGTAACTAGTGCGGCAGCAGATTAAATGTTGTAGGGTTAAAATGCTAGCGAGTTTAACGTTTAGGTTTCGTTATGCTCACCATTTTAGCTCTGCTGCGGCACGAGTAGCATGAAATGAGCTCGAACCTATATCTTACGAACTTGAGACACGCTATTTCGAAAATATAGCACCTATCCAGTATTTAGCGAACTCAGGACACCTTATTGTAATCAAAGGGAGTAACTCAGGACACTTTATCCAGCTTTTTCGTGAAATAAGGATGCTGAGCTTCGTTGCAATTTCAATATGGCTCAAATACAGGTGATAAGCTCGCCTGAGTTCGTTAGGACATGTCTGAAAACTCGCTGAAGAGTAAGTCTTATAACTGCGTTCGGCCCCTGCTACGTCACTTTCCCTTGACTCTGGCACGCCTGCGGGAAACTTCATGGCTTAGAACAAAAATCGGCAAAATAGGGGTTCTTCGGATTTTCAGACACGGGTATGATGAAATGAAATCATTTATCGTATCTATTCCCAAGTTTGCTCATAATCAAAAGTGGACTTTTTGAACAATCACATAAAGGGGTCTTGTACAGATCGTAAACAACCTACACAATGTACACAGATCCTGTTATACAGAAAGGCAGAATAACTTATGGCACAATACCCTCAGTGGTCTTACTCGCAGTCGCGGGCAAGCATGTTCGATGAGTGCCTGCGCAAATATTATTATCACTATTACGGAGCACATAACGGTTGGAAGACGGAAACAGCGGACGAGATGCAGGTGCGGTTATATCGTTTGAAGCAGTTAAGCAATCTATATTTGGTATTTGGTGATCTAGCCCACCGGATGTGTGAGTCTGCTGTACGCAGTAGAGAGGAAGGCAAGGATAAGCCACGTAAACATTTTCTGGAACAGATGATGCGCAAATTGCTCAATCAGGCCTATGTGGAATCCATGGATCAAGATCAGTGGCGACAAGATCCGAAGAATCGTGTGATGTTATCCGAAATGTATTACGGTGACGATACGTTGGACGACCGAATTGCTACAATTAAGGAACGTGTCTCTGCTTGTGTTAGCAACCTCTATCAGACGCTGACGTGGGAGGACTTATCACGCGCTAGCACAACGATTCTGGAAATAGAGAAATGGGATACCATGTTGCTGCACGACACCCGCGTATATGTGAAGATGGACTTGCTGTACCGCCGTCGTAATGGCAACATTATCATTGTAGATTGGAAGACAGGCAAAGAGGATGATTTCTCCGATCAGCTGATGTTGTACGCATCCTATGTCAAGGAGCATTACCAAGTTCCGTTAGAGCAAATTGAGCTAAGAGTGGAATACCTTTTGACCGGGACACACAAGCAGTACACGGCAACAGAAGAGGATATAGCGAAGGTGGAAGAGAACGTTCGTCGTTATATTGAAGAGATGCGATCGTGTGTCGCAGATGAATACTATAATCGTCCGAAGGACGTCTCGTATTTTACACCGATGCCTTCGCATCGTGCTTGCAGGGATTGCAATTTCCGAGAGGTGTGCAGTGAGCGTGCTGTTTAAGCGGAGGAACGAACCTAAGACATGTATGCGTGGTATATTGCAAAATAAAACTAGAAGCGCCAGACTGGACAATTCTGCCCAGACTGGCGCTTCTATTGCGTTCCACAGGCTTAAGGAGAGAGCCTGTGGAACGATAATGTTCAAGATCATCTAACCGCCACGGATTCCCTCCGTGAGCTGTCATGTCTTACTGGACAGTGGCGGCATTCTCCAGCGCCTGTCCTGCAGGGACATAGGCATGCCCGAGATCCCGGGCAACAGCCTCATACGTGATATGTCCATTCAGCGCATTAACCGCGCTGCGAATGGACGAGCTCCCGCGAATCGCAGCGGCTGCACCATGGCTTGCGAGTTGCAGTGCATAAGGCATGGTGGCGTTAGTGAGCGCCACCGTCGATGTACGCGGCACTGCACCAGGCATGTTAGCCACCGCGTAATGCACGACTCCATGCTTTACATAGGTTGGATTATCATGGGTTGTAATATGATCAATGGTCTCGACAATTCCGCCCTGATCAATCGCGACATCTACAATGACCGAGCCCGGTGACATCGTCGTAACCATCTGCTTGCTGACCAAGGTAGGTGCTTTGGCACCAGGGATCAGCACCGCACAGATGAGCAGATCAGCTGATGCTACCGCTGTTGCGATGTTGGATGGACTCGATACCAGCGTATGGATCTGATTGCCGAAGATATCATCCAGCTGGCGTAGCCGATTCAAGTTCAAGTCTAGGATAGTCACGTCAGCTCCAAGTCCGATGGCAATTTTGGCGGCATTGGTTCCAACCGTTCCTCCGCCTATAATGACCACTTTACCGCGACTAACGCCAGGTACACCGGATAACAGAATGCCTTTGCCGCCCTCAGTTTTTTCTAGAAGCTGGGCTCCGATCTGGGCCGACATACGCCCGGCTACTTCACTCATCGGTGTAAGCAGGGGGAGTGATCCGTTTACTTCCAGCGTTTCATATGCAATAGCGGTCACCTGACGTTCAATTAGGGCTTTGGCCAGAGCAGGCTCTGCCGCAAGATGAAGGTAGGTGAAGAGGATGAGCCCAGGTCTGAAGTAGTCGTACTCGCTTGGAAGAGGCTCCTTCACCTTCATAATCATATCGGATTCTGCCCAGATCGATGCGGCTTGCTCTCGTATTTCTCCACCAGCCACAACATATTCTTGGTCTGTGAAGCCACTTCCAAGTCCAGCACCCTGTTCAATCATCACCTGGTGACCGGCTCTGACGAAATCAGCGGTTCCAGCAGGGGTTATTGCAACACGGTTTTCATTGTTTTTGATTTCTTTGGGAATTCCGATTCTCATCACCATGCACCTCGTCCATTTATTGGTTGTTAGCTTATACTACAAGTTTATGACTTGGGTCGTCGTTTTGCACCTTGCTTAATGTCTATGTTTTTCAAGAAAACATCAACATAATGTCGAGAAAGTCTATTCAGGACATTTGTCTTTCGATTATAATGTAAGAAAAAATGACATATAGGAGAGCCGATATTGAGAAATGATCGTGTGTTTACGATAAAGGAAATGTTGGATCGTCCTGTTTTTGACAGAGCAAGGCTTGCGGCAGGTCAAGAGGGATTGTCTCGGCAAGTTGGATGGGTTCATGTGCTGGAGATTACCAATGTTTCTCCATTTGTAAGCCCTCATGATCTTATTTTATCCACTGGACTATGGCTTCAATCGGCAGAAGGTCGTGAGGAATACCTGTTGCAGTTGATTCGGAGTGAGGCGGCAGGGCTATGCGTGGAGTTTGGTACATCTATCTACAGCATTCCTGAACAATTAATTGAACTAGCTGACCGACATCAGTTTCCGTTGATTGTATTTGAACAGCCGGTTCGTTTCGTCGAGATTACTCAAGACATCCATTCACTACTCATTAACCACCAACACCAGTTACTCAAAAGTTTGGAATCGTACTCTCGGAAGCTTCAGCAGCTAACACTGCAAAGTACGGATATGTCCACAGTCATGAGCCTATTGCATAACTATGCGACTAAACCGGTTGTATACATTTCCTCAATGGAGCCTGGGAGCTTCGTTCCGGATCTGCCACCTGAGTCTGAACAGGCCATCTATACGTGGTATGAGCAGGAGGTGGAGCATCTGGATCTGAATGATTCTGAACCCGAATTATGGTTCCATCTGGATGAGGACAATGTGCTGCTCTGCCATCCGGTTGTCTGTTTCGGTCAAGTGTTCTCTGCAGTAGGTATGCTTGTCCATCCAACGGCACCCGTGGAGTATCTCAAGCTGTTGCTGGATTACACAGCCAAAGCTGCAGCAACGCTCACCTTGCGTTCCCAGTTCTTGGAGGAGAAGATGGTGCGGAACCAAAATGAGCTGATCCAGGATTTGATGAATGGAAACATTCATCAAGAGGAACAGGCTCAGACTCGGATGGGGTTACGTTTGCTGGTGAAGGGACAGTATTGGTTCGCGGGAGGAGTAATGGAGATTGAGCATCAAAGGAAGGGAACAGGTCGGGAACGAATGGAAGCAAACCATCAGGATATCCTCGTACTTCTTCGCTCTCTGCTCAAAAAGAATAATTTAACGAGTTTAATTATGCTTAAGAATAATCAGGTATACTTGTGCTGTGCCAAGGAAGAGAATAACGTGTCCACGCGTGACCAGCTGTTTCGAGCGCTTGAAGGCATTGTTGAGGATGTTAAACAATTTGCGAGTCGTAATCTGAAGCAAGTCGCAATCCATGTCGGTTTTGGCAAGTTAAGAAGCCGCTTGACCGAAATGCATGGTAGTCTCCAAGAAGCCTATCAGGTCATTGAAATATCGCGAACGGTGGATCAGATGGAACATGTTCATTTCTACGAACGTATGGGTATATATCAAATGTTAAAAGCTTTGCCTCAATCCTTCCTGCAACCATTCGTCAATGATCACCTAGGCGTGCTGATCGAGCATGATCGGGCATATCATCTCCGGCTTGTCGTAACGCTTGATGCGTACCT
Organism: Paenibacillus sp. MER 99-2; assembly: GCF_023714095.1. NCBI lineage: Bacteria > Bacillati > Bacillota > Bacilli > Caryophanales > Paenibacillaceae > Paenibacillus > Paenibacillus sp. MER 99-2. Next base: position 164,860 of record NZ_JAMAUZ010000004.1, read on the forward strand.
ACGCAGTTTTGGTTCTAAGCGGGATGCTGCTGCCCGATTATTTATTCATCGACAGACATTGTACAACAGGCTGGAGAAGTTAGAGGAGCTACTCGGTTCGGATTTTATGGATCAAGGGAGAAGAATCTGTCTGGAGATGGCGCTTCTCGCCCATGCAATGATAGAGGATGAACAGCTTCACCATCGCTAGAACCTAAGATATAAGCTTAGGGAGTGTTAATTCGTTTGATTCCAAGCGATGGTTTAGCATTTTTTGCTGATGCGATATGTGTGTTGCATTTCTGTAGTCAGAAAGGGCTTGTTAAGTATCATACGACGTCCGCGCTTTAATTTCGGTTGATTGGTGATAGAAGCAAGGGATAGGAAGGGGGGCGCCACTAAACGATAGGGGGATGAAGCGCGTTTGGCTTCCAAAGCCTCTGTCTTGGAGGAAAAAGTCCTCATTTGGCGAATCCATTCATTTAATCGCTCTGGATTGATTCCGATTTGCTCGCTCAGATTATAGATATCGAGATTTTTTCTCACACAAATCCGCCTTTCCATGAATTTCGAGAAGTATAGATGATGAAAGGGAAGCATGAAATTCGAAATCAGTTGATCAGTGGAATGCATTCATCAATACGTTGTTAAACGTTTACATGTCTGTTACGAAGTCTCTTCTATAATTTGGCTTTTATCGAGATTTTATCATTTTATACTTGATTATGCGTCTCAATATAGTCTCAATTTGATTGAAAAATAAAGTATATTGAAAGTACTAGTACTAGTACGGAGGATATAGATGGGAAACAGTGGTGAATCACGATACGATAGTTATTTCGGTCAGGGCAAACGATTTGTTGGACGAATTCGAGAATTGAATATGTTGAATCATTGGTTTGCAGATTCGGTAGCGCCCCTTACTATCTTTTCGATAACAGGAATGGGGGGCATTGGCAAATCCTCCTTGCTCTCGGAGATGATGGCTGTATCTCGTAATCAGGGGGCAACCGCGATCTGGATGGATGGTCGATTCTGTGGCTCGACCCCTTCGGTTTTCCTGGATTATCTATCTTCTGCTGTAGGACTGGAGATGATGGAGAGTGGAGAGAATCATCCGCCATTAACTCATTTGCGCGCTGCCTCTGCTCGGAATCGATACGTTATTGCGGTGGATAATTATGAGGAGCTGGTTTTGCTGGAAAGCTGGTTCCTTGAGGTGTTTGTTAACAAAATACCGGCTAACGGTGTACTTATTATTTTGGCATCAAGACCAGAGCCTGCTTCAGCTTGGCGGATACATCCTCGTTTACAGCAATATCTGGTTCAGATGCCGCTGCAGCATTTCACAGATGAAGAGGTTACGAATTACATTGCAGGTGTGGGCACGTTGAACCGCCATATGGCAGGCAAGATCGCTCGTATGACGGATGGTCATCCACTTGGTCTTGCACTGGCGGTGGAAGCAGCGGATCAACATTGCAATATACAACTGACGGAATGGGCTGAACTATCACATATGGTCAGTGCCCGTCTGCTACATGAATTGACATTGCCTAGTTTGCAACCAATGGTAGAGGTATTAACCTTGCTGGAGACTGCGAATCAAGAATTGTTATCCTCTGTATTGCAAACAGAAGTGACGCTACAGGAATACCAGGTTCTGAAACGCATGTCGTTTATTAGTTCTGATCGGAATGGTGTGGTCTTACATGATTTAGCTCGACTGCATCTGTTACGGGATTTTCGCCAACGAGAACCACAACGACTGCAAGCTATGCGTGTCCGCATTGCAGGTATTCTGAAACCGTTGCATGAAAAAGCAGAGCCGCATGAGCGCTATCAAATCACGAGAAAAATGCTGTTATTATGCCAAGAGTCTATGCTGCAGCACCGAAAATACGCAGATGTTTCTGCTGACTCCCTGTTCTCGCCAATGGAGGCGATGAGGATGGAGGATATGCCGGCACTCCAGCAGTTGTTGTGGCAATGGTGCCAATATAGCGTAGAACCGTGGCAAGCACCGCTATATCGTGATTTTCTGGACGAATTGGCACGCCGATACCCAGAAGGCATTGTGGTCATGCGGGATAAGAGCGGTGAGCCCACTGCGATGTTCATTACTGTTTTTGTACACCGGGAGAGCAGTGAGATTCTACTTAAATATTTCCCCAATGAAATGCAAGAGTGTTTTACGCCAGAGGAACTGAAGTGTGACCCGGATCAGGCAGATACGCATTATGCGGTTTTGGTTGCGGCCAGAGATGATGTACCCGGTTATAAGCGTGAGGAGCTCGTCGGTTATATGGCGTTGGATCGTTTATCGTTACTAGGGGATGGTTCTAGAGTGATGCTTGTGGCCACCAATCCGAATTTGAAGCTTTTTCTGCAAAGTATTGGTTTTCAGATGAGGAAAACACGTACACGTGTGTGTGACTTGTATGATGAGCAAGCTGATGTACTGGAATTGGATCTGCGCAAAGAAAAATTCGGGGATTGGGTCATGTCCTTGCTGAATACAGAGACTTTGGCTAACGGTACCTCCCATACAACGGCGGTAAAGGAACGAACGTCGTGGACGGAAACAGATGTCCGGAAAATGCTGTCGTTATTGCATTCTCCTGGAGAATTACAACTGTATGCGGAGCGAATGAACGGTATGGAGAATGGCATCCAGTTTCAGATGTATGTGCTGGATTTGCTTGAGGGAAGGACACATGGGATCTGTCAGCAGGATCAGATGTTGCTGTATGCTGCCTACTGGACACATGCTGGCAATCCAACTGCCGCTGCACAGGTATGTTCCATGAGTCGAGCGACCTTTTATCGCCATCTACGAGCCGCCCTGAAGCGGTTAGCGCGGGTGTTATAAGTCGGAACCTGTGTTAAGGATGAATCAATGAGTAGTTGAAAAGATGAATAGATAGTTGAAGCAATGAATGCATGAAACTAATAAACGAATAAATGCAAAAAAACACGCAGTGGAGGATGGTAAACCGTTACTGCGTGTTTGGTGTGGGCACTCATTTCGTTCTATCGAACTCAATGGTTCAGGATTGAACTAGCGAAGTGTTGTCTAGTAATGCCATTCGCACCGCGCCGAGGGTCTATAGGCCAAGTCGCTTCATTCGATTATACAGCGTCGCTCTTGAGATGCCGAGCTGACGAGCGAGTGTGCGTTTGTTTCCTCCGGCATCTTGTAGATATTGGAGTAACAGCTGTGACTCAAATGCATCAAGCCGATCCTGATAGGAAGAGGTAGAAGGATCGTCCAACAATCCCATCGTCTCCGAATGAGTTTCATCAGTAGCATGAAGCCCGCTAACTTGTGTCTCTGAGTGAACCACACCTGAACTTGCATATGAATTAAGAGACAACTGCTGCTGAGTGTTGATCTGTTCTTGATTCATGGATACAAGTAGCGATTCGGGTAGATAATCTGCCTTTACTTCGCCATCCGTAGTGAGAATGGTCATTCGCTCGATGACATTCCTTAATTCCCTTACGTTACCCGGCCAGTCATATTCGAATAACAGCTTGAACACAGCGGGAGGTACGAGTTCGATATGCCGGCTATATAACAAAGAAAACTCCTGCAGAAAGGTCTGTGTTAATTCGTAGATGTCTTCCTTCCGTAGACGTAGTGGGGGAATGATGAGATTAATGACATTCAGCCGGTAGTAGAGATCCTCTCTAAACTGACCGCGTGCGATCATATCCATTAAATTCTGATTGGTTGCTGCAACGATCCGGCAATTTGCCTGCTTGATGCGTGTTCCACCTACGGCGAAATAGCTCTTCTCCTGCAATACACGGAGTAGCTTAACTTGTAGCTCCAAGGGCATCTCGCCGATCTCGTCAAGAAATAACGTTCCGCCTTCCGCAAGCTCGATTTTTCCCTTTTTGCCCTTCGGATCAGCCCCGGAGAAGGCTCCCTTCTCATAGCCGAACAATTCACTTTCGAACAAAGAGGCAGGAATAGCACCACAGTTTATGGCGACAAAAGGTGCAGTTTGTGGTTCGCGTAGATCATGAATGGCTTTGGCGAATAGCTCTTTACCTGTGCCGCTCTCCCCGAGAATGAGCACAGTAGCTGAAGTGGTGCTAATTTTACGGATGGTCTCCAGACATTGTTTGATGACTGGGCTGCTGCCTTTGATTTTGGCAAAGGGATCTACATCCGGACGCAGCCTGGCGACAGCCTTTTCCAGATGTTGAACCTTAGAAGTCATATGCAGCAATTCCTGATGAAGTCGGATTTCAGTTGTTATATCCACTTCGGCTGCGACCGCTCCAACAATTTGGCCATCCAGATACACAGGACGTGCATTGATTAAAGCGAATAGATCAGGTCTCGGTTGATGCTGTTTACGATATACGGTTTCACCGGTGTAGAGTGTTTTGAGTGATTGAAGTCGGTCGAGTGGAAAAAAGTCTGCAGCAGGCTGGCCGATGATCTCCTCTCGATGGATGGAAAAAACATGCTCCGCATCGGATGTCCAGTAAGCTACTTTGGCCTCTTCATTAATTAAAGTTAGTGCTGTACCTGCCGTTTCCAGTGTAGTTTCGAAGTAGGCTTCCAGAAGGCGATGGGCGTGATACATCTCTTGCAGTAGGTCGGCTGCGGCGATATAACCGAGAATATGCTCTGCTTCGTCTTGAATTAATACATATGGACTGGCATAGAAGAGAGTCAGACAGGTTGCAAGCTCGGTTGATGATAAAATGATTGGTACAGGTATTCGTTTATGGGACGGAGCCTTATCGGATTCGGACGTTTGGGGTATCCATGAATATCCTAACGTATCGCGAAAAAAGACAGGCTCCTGAGAAGTTTCACGGTGAGCTGGTTGTGAAGCTAGTCGATGAGTGTACTCCATCATGGTCTCGCCCTGAATGATAAGTTCAGTGCGTAATAAGGACATCAGATTGGGAAGTAAATGTTTCAATGCGATCACCTCAATTAGAACATTGCGTTATTTAAAAGGAAATAGGTGTAGTCCTTCTATAACAAATGGATAGAACACCCATAATGTTAAACATATTATAGCTTTCCAAATGCTGTATGTATATATTTTTTGACATCAAATGTATAGGTATGGAAGAATTCGAGCGTGAAGTATATAAAACACATAAAGTATGCGTTTACAAAATGGTGAGAATTGTGGAATTACTGATATGACGTAGTTCACGCAATTCAAAAGTTATATACAAGTTATAATATGTGACATCATATCGCTTTAGATTTAGATCATTCATGAATGTGTTTAGATTGGATTTACATGAGGTTGTCGGGAGGTGTCTAATTATTCGTACACTTCAATTTGGGGATGTTAAATTTTTAGACATTGTTGGTGGGTCACAAGAAACAAGCCAACCTTGAGAGATACAGGCTGGCTTGAGATGAAAGTGAACATATATTATCTGAACATATTTTTGACAACCATCCAGAGGTTAGCCGGTTTCTCCGCCAATCGACGAGTATAGTAAGGGTACCACATTGTTCCATAGGGAACGTAACAACGAATCCGATATCCCTCTTGTGCTAATCGCTCTTGCTCACTCATACGTAAGCCATACAGCATCTGAAATTCATAGGCATCTGGCGAGATTCCTCGATCTTTAGCGTATTGCTTCGTCCATGAGATGATGTGATCATCATGTGATGCAACTGCGGTATAGACACCTTGGTCGAGATGATGCCGAATCATCAATTTGAACTGTTCAATGACTTCCGAAGCATTTTGATAGGCCACCGTAGCGGGTTCTTTATAAGCTCCTTTGACAAGGCGAAGTCGAATTCCTTCCCGAATCATATCCCGCGTGTCTTCTACGGTTCTATGCAAATACGCCTGCAGCACGGTACCTGTGTTCACCAGTCCTTCACCATGTAGCCGGCGAACGATATCCAGCGTCGCTTGGGTAAACGGACTATCTTCCATATCAATTCGCACAAAAAGGTCATGTAATTTCGCCTGCGCGGCCACTGCTCGAATATTTTCATACCCTTCTTCGGGGTCAAGGGCAAGCCCCATCTGTGTGGGTTTAAGCGATACATTTGAATCTGCTTGCTCGCGAGCAATACCATCGACCAGTCGTAGATATTCATCCCGATACAATGCCGCTTCGCTCAAACGAGTAATCCCTTCTCCGAGATGATCCAGGGTTGCCATGATGCCTTTATTGTTGAGTATGCGAATCTCTTCAAGGGCTTCCTCCAGTGTATTGCCAGCAATAAATTTCCCAGCTAGCTTTTTTCCATATTTTACAGATAGATTCTCCACAGTTTTGTTCCCTGCAACAGTTAGCAGCGTTTTGCGGTACATTTCCGTTCCAATACTCATCTTGCTTCCTCCTTATGAATCATGCTTCTGATACCAACATATCCAGCAAGAATCATGCCAATCTGTAGCGTTGGACGTATGCATCACCAATGAAATCTGTAAACTATCTAAATTTCACAAAAAACTACAAAAATATTCCTACCTTAACCGGTGTTGGCACGGATCTTGCTACATATATTTGGGTGAGACCCAACCAGCGAATCTATATCACATCCTGAAGGAGGAATTATTTTTATGAATATCCCTTTTGTGAACGAACCCTTTACGTCCTTTGCTAACCCGGCCAACCAAGAAGCTTTTGAGAAAGCACTTCGTCAGGTGGAATCGGAGTTAGGACAACAATATTCTATGATCATAGGCGGGCAAAAGGTAACGAGCTCCCGCACATTAACCTCTGTGAATCCCGCCAATAAAGAACAGGTCATTGGCACGATCTATCAAGCCGATCAGGAGCTGGCAGAGCAAGCGATCCAGACTGCGGCAGAGACATTCCGGTCATGGAAGCATACCGACCCGAATGAACGGGCACGATTGCTGTACAAAGCAGCAGCGATTATGCGTCGCCGGAAGCATGAATTCTCTGCTTGGCTTGTATATGAGTCAGGGAAGACATGGCCAGAAGCGGATGCAGATACAGCGGAAGCGATTGATTTTATGGAATTTTACGCTCGTGATATGCAGCGGCTGAGTCAGCCTCAGCCACTTACACGAATTGCTGGTGAGGATAATGAGTTAACCTATATTCCGCTCGGCGTAGGGATTGTCATCCCGCCATGGAATTTCCCACTCGCCATTATGGCTGGCATGACATCGGCAGCGCTTGTTGCGGGCAACACCGTTGTATTGAAGCCAGCTAGCACAACGCCAGTGATTGCGGCTAAATTCATGGAACTGCTGGCTGAGGCAGGTTTGCCGGACGGAGTCGTCAATTATTTGCCAGGGCCAGGCAGTGAAGTCGGTGATTATCTGGTGGATCATGCATTGACCCGGTTCATTAGCTTCACAGGCTCCAGGGATGTCGGACTGCGGATTAATGAGCGTGCAGCCCGCACGGCACCAGGTCAGAAGTGGATTAAACGGGTAATTGCCGAGATGGGCGGCAAAGACTCCATTGTGGTGGATAATGACAGTGATCTGGAGCTTGCAGCAGAATCTATTACCGCATCGGCATTTGGTTTCTCGGGACAAAAGTGTTCTGCGTGCTCGCGTGCCATTATTCATAAGGATGTATATGATGAAGTATTGCAAAAAGTGATTGAGCGCACAAAGCAGTTGTCGATGGGAAGTCCGCTCGAAGTAGGTAGCCAGGTTGGACCTGTTATTGATGACAAGGCGTATGCCAAAATTAACGAATACATTGAAATAGGCAAGAGCGAAGGAAGATTGGTACTGGGTGGTGGAACAGGCAACGCAGAAGGTTACTTTATCGAACCAACCATTATTGCGGATGTTGATCCACAGGCTCGTATTGCGCAGGAAGAGATTTTTGGCCCTGTGCTTGCCTTTATTAAGGCGGAAGACTTCAAGGATGCTTTGGAGATTGCCAACAATACAGATTATGGTCTGACCGGTGCGGTAATTTCACGGAATCGTGAGCATTTGCAGCAAGCTAGACAGGAGTTTTTTGCAGGTAATTTGTATTTTAACCGGAAATGTACTGGCGCGTTGGTAGGTACGCATCCTTTTGGCGGATTCAATATGTCGGGTACGGATTCCAAAGCAGGCGGAAGAGACTACCTATTGCTGTTTACCCAAGCGAAGCTGGTGTCGGAGAAATATTAAACACGCGCTAAGTTTTAGCTTCATACGCTAACTAAGATTAGGGATGTCCTTAAAGTGCGTGTTCAAAAAGGTCGGTTTTCAGTACCGAGAAGATGGGATGAAGATAGAAATGGAGTAGCGGAGCGTAGATTAAGCTACGTGAGCAACGGACATTTCGGCTGAATCCCATATTCGAAGCTAAGATGCCGTCAGGCATCCTTCGTAATCAAAAGCGGACTTTTTGAACAACCTCTTAAAGTTTAATGAAGAGCACACGCCCTAGATTGTTGTGTTATGATGTGCTCAAAATATGTACTCAATATGTACTCAATGTGTGTTCAACATGTATGTGTTCGTGCTTCGATACAAGTTCTCAGACTGCCGCTAAGGAGGGAGACGGATGCTTGGAATGCAGTTGGTGCAAGAGCAACGTGTACGACTGTCCATTACACCAGAGATGAAACAATCCATTCATGTATTAACGTTGTCCAGCCAGGATTTGGCTCGTTATCTTCAGGATGCAGCAGCAGACAATCCCGTTCTAGAGATTGAAGAAACCACGGCACAAGTAGCTCGGCTCCCTGCGCGGCAGAATCATGGTAGAGGAGGCTCCTTGTACGATCCGTTTCTCCGGATCAAAGGGGCTGAACCTACGCTTGAACAGTGGCTGGCGTCACAGATTCGTGTACTCGCACTGCCTTCACAGCGGAGAGCAATTGCTATTTATTTGGCTGGCTGTGTTAATGAAGATGGTTATCTCGCGGTTGATCTCACCGAGGTGCCTTCGTTACTCGGCATATCTATGGATGAGGCGATGGCAGGACTGGATGTACTGCAATCGCTCGAACCAGCGGGTGTTGGCGCACGTAGTTTATGCGAGTGTTTGCTCTTGCAGATGAAGCGTGACCCAGCGGCTGCTCCTTTTGCGGAACAGATGGTGGAGGCAGGGCTGGAAGCGTTAGTTCCGTTCCATCCAGGCCGAGCAGGTGCACGGTTAGCGATCACTTCTCAACAAGCGCAGAAGGCTTATGATTACATTTCGAGTTTGAACCCTAAGCCCTGTCGATCTATTGGCTCCAAGGAATCTCCACACTACATCATTCCCGATGTGGCTGTAGCTGTTCGAAACGGAGTGACTTGTATTCGACTGTGCTCAGCAGGTATCCCGCGAGTATCAATTAACGAAGAATACGCTCATTGGTTCAGAGATCCTTCTACGGATGAGTCTTGGCTGGCACGTACAGCAGAAGCTAGGGCGATCATTCGAAGTGTATACTTACGGCGGGGCACATTAATGCGTGTGGTGGCAGCGGTACTGGAGGAGCAGGAGCGGTTTATGTCTGAGGGGCCGTCTGGATTAAAATCCCTGAGCATGGCGGCCGTTGCTGACAAGATCGGCATGCATGAGTCAACCGTAAGTCGTGCCGTCCACGGGAAGTACGTTCAAACGCCGCATGGTGTATTGGAATTGAAGGCCTTCTTCACTTCAGGCATTGCAACAACACAGGGAGAGCAGATGTCGGCATCTGCAGTAAAGTTGAGGTTAAAAGCATTGATTGCTACGGAACGTGCGGATCGCCCGTTCTCCGACAGTGCCTTAGCCACATTGCTGCAAAAAGAAGGCATCATCCTTTCGCGTAGAACGGTCGCTAAGTACAGGGAAGAGCTTCAGATCTTATCATCGCTTGAACGCAAGCGGTGGGGATAAACAAGCAACAGACATTATTACAGTGATCCGTTATCTCTAACTGAATCATAACGATAAACAGCCCCCATGAACCGAGTGTTATCGGTCTAGAGGGGCTGTTATTTTTTTTGTTTTGTTATGTGTGGTGTGTCTGGATGGTGGTTCTTTTTAACGGTTATAGCGAAAAAGCGAATTATTGTTCCATGTTAAGCAGGAAACGCTCGCCAGCAATACCTGGCGTCGTCATCTGTTCTGGATGCAAAATTTCCTCAAGCTCTTCTGGTGTCAACAGACCACGCTCCAGAATGATTTCCTGCAGAGAAGCACCTGTCTTCAATGCCTCTTTCACGATTGAAGCGGCCACATCATAACCGAGATGTGGATTGAGAGCTGTGATGACACTGAAGCTCTGCTTCATAATGATTTCACAACGCTCCCGGTTTGCTTCCATCTCTTCGACGGCATAACGGGTAAATACGTCGATACCATTATTCATGATTTTCAACGATTGTAACAAGTTAAATGCAATGACAGGACCCATGACGTTCAGTTCGAATTGACCTGCTTCACAAGCCATGCAGATGGTATGGTCATTACCCATGACCTGGAAGGATACCTGGTTAATGACTTCCGCCATAACAGGATTCACTTTACCCGGCATAATGGATGAGCCTGGTTGACGCGGTGGTAGGCGCAATTCATTGAAGCCTGCACGCGGACCTGAAGCCATCATACGAATGTCGTTACAGATTTTGGAGAGATTCACTGCACATACTTTTAGCGCAGCGGACAGTTCCATGTAAGCATCTGTATTCTGAGTCGCATCTACGAGATCCTCTGCCGTTTGCAGCTTCAATCCCGTAATATCTGCCAGATGCTCTGTAACCTTAACGATGTATTCGGGCTTGGCATTCAGACCCGTACCTACAGCTGTAGCACCAAGGTTGATGGTCAACAGACGGCGATTAGCAAAATCGAGACGTTCCATGTCACGACCAAGCACCCGTGCATATGCGCCGAATTCTTGTCCAAGTCGAATGGGCACCGCATCCTGAAGGTGGGTACGTCCTACTTTGACGACATCGTCGAATTCCTGCTCCTTCTTACGGAAGGCATCCTGCAGTCGTTGCATCGTTTTCAGCAAGGTTTCCGACAGGTGATATGCTGCGATACGAAGGGCTGTAGGAATGACATCGTTCGTGGATTGGGACATATTCACATGATTGTTGGGATTACAGTGGAAGTAGTCTCCTTTGTTCTGCAGCAGTAGCTCCAGCCCACGATTGGCAAGAATTTCGTTCATATTCATATTCATGGAGGTGCCTGCACCACCTTGAATGGAGTCTACAATAAAATGATCAATATGATGGCCCTTCATCATTTCTTCAGCGGCCATGACGATGACATCGCCGATTTTGCGTGGCAGCATTTTGAGTTCCATATTCGTGACTGCCGCTGCTTTCTTAACAGCAGCCAGAGCCGTGATTAGTTCGCGGTGCACGGGAACGCCGGTAATGGGGAAGTTTTCTACTGCCCGTACCGTCTGTATTCCGTAGTACGCATAGTCAGGAATTTCTTTTTCACCGATAAAGTCTTTCTCAGTCCTTGTGGACATTTCGTTCGCCTCCAGTGGCATCCAAAAATAGGTCAACTCTGGCATAGCCAAAGCGCACTCAGTATATCATTTAAGCAAAATGGATGCCAAGCTAAATCATTTGACCCTAAATTCCGATAAATAATTTAAATTAGATATATTACCCGACGTTGAAGCCACCATGAGATGATTTTATTGTTATTAAAATTCGATACGGACGGATGTAACTGTTTTGTGCACGGAGTTGAAGGGGGAATCTTTTCTTATAAATTATGCGCTATAAGGTTGAGAAGGTATTCATAATAGCGTTTTCAGTGATGAATATCACATGTATTTTGGAAAAGTATTGGTAAAATAGGAAAAAAGGACTATGAGGTGCGAAGATGAAATGGACTTTAGGCGCAAAGACAGTCGCAGGTCTGGTATTGATTTCAATTATTACATATGGAACTAGCGGCTTTTTTATATTTTTTCTCCAGGATTGGTTCTCATTTGACATCCCAAGCTGGTTATACATTTCAATCGTTCTGGTGATGGGGGTATGCTGGAACGGGATCCTCGGTTATTTTGCATCACGGTGGTTAACGCGTCCAATCGTACGTCTGGCCAAAGCGGCTCAGCAAGTTTCATCGGGCGACCTGACTACGGAGATTCCACAGCGTCGTACCGCTGATGAGCTTACGGTTCTGTACGATGCATTTCGGGCGATGGTGACGAATCTACGTGGCATTGTGAATGATATCGCGGATAGCACCCGGACAACTTCGCAGAATGCCCAGTCCCTGAGTGAAGCCATTACCCAGGCAGCTGAGCAGATTGAGATGATGTCAGATGCAGTAGATCACATTGCTGTCGGCGTAGAGGAGCAGAAAGTGACATCACAGCATTCATTAGTGACTGCCGACGAGATGCTTGGTGATTTTCAACGGATGCAGAATCAGTCCATGGGCATGGCTGAAATGTCCGGGCAAATGGAACGTTCGGTAGAGCATACGAAGCAGACTTTCTCTTCCTTGATGAAAGGGATGGACGAGCTGGCGGTATCGCATAACCGTTCTCGTGACATTATGGTTCTGCTTGAGAAGGAAGCTTCGGATATCGAAGCAATCACACAATCCGTTAAGAATATCGCAGAAGAGACGGGACTGCTTGCCCTTAATGCATCCATAGAGGCTGCAAGGGCAGGGGAAGAAGGCGCTGGATTCGCTGTCGTTGCACAGCAGATTCGCAAACTCGCAGACGAGAGTAAAGATTCCGTACATCGGATCAATGAGTTAATTAGCCGAGTTCAGCAACGGATCAGAGACACGGCCCAATTGATTCATGAACAGCATGGGCTTGTCGTGAATGAATCTCAGCGGACGATTAATGTAGATCAGACGTTGCAGGAATTGACGGGATCTGTGGAAGTGTTCATGAAAGGTGCGCACGACATCGGCCTCAAAATTGCAGATCAGACGGGGCGCGTAGAACTGACACATGGTCATGTGAAGCAAATCCAAGGTAAGGCAGGCTCATTCTCGGATGAAGCCAAACGGATTATGAGTGCGGCACATGAAGAAACAGCGATTATGGAGGAGATCTCCTCTTCTGCTGAAGAGCTAAGACAACTAACGGATCGTTTGATGGACAAGACCAAAGCATTCCGGATGCAGCCTTGAGCTGTGTCTGGAGTGTTTTTTTACTTTATTTTCTAAAAATATCACTGGAATTTTGCTTATATTGGTTAAACCCGAACGTTCTTTCGCAAAATGAAAAGTTTGTAAAGATATTTTTATTAAACATTAACAAAAACGCAACGCTTGGGCGATAAATGACGGTATAATAGTCATATTCCATGAAATAAGAAGGAGCCCAGTATATTGAAAACGACTTGGACAGGTATCCTGCTGATGATTATTTTGGCGGTAGCTACAATTAGTACAACTTCCGCTGCCAAAACGACCAATGTACAACAAAAACAGCTTAACATAGATGAGCAATTCAGCCAGACCGAAGCGGTCGTGGCTTCTGATATCGAAACAACAAAGGAACATGCAATGAGCCTGGACACATCTGCTCCAATCAACAAGGAATATGTGTCGGTAGCTCCCGAAAATGATGCCATTCGATTATACCCGATGCAAGTGGAGGGTTCTGGATATATATATAAAGGCTTAGTGCTTGAAGCAAATGGTAAAACTCGCGAGTTCAGTGATTGGACAGCAGAGGGTGGAAGCAACAAACCGGAAATACATGAGATTGATCTGAACGGTGATGGGCAAAAAGAGATTGTTGTTATGTTTACGCAAGGTCATGGAACGGGAATTTATTTAGGTCAGGCATACATTATTCATCCTGAAACGTTGGAAGTCATGAAGATGCAGTCGTTAGAAGATATTGTGAAGCAGCATGTGGAATCAAAGATTGATGTTACGGCAGGTCAGGTGGGCATTGATGTGTCCATTGATGGGGTTAAGGGTGATCCCATTCGAATACAGGAAGATACGGAAGGAATGCAGTACTACGATCAACTTCTGTTTGGTGATGTCATTTATTATGGTTTGGAGAACGAACAGCTGGTTGTATCCGTATCGGGCGCCTACGGTTTTGCCGTGTATGGCGGTGAATTGAAGTTCGCTTATGGCTATGAGGATGGCGAGTGGAAAGCCGTGAACGTGCATTATACGAATGAAGAATACGAAGATGGATATGAAGAGTCCTTTGATTAAGTGGTGTAACAGAAGATTCGCGTGAACGGGTATATATAATATGAGCTATGCGAACAGTGGGGCTGAAAAAAAACCAGTAGGTTCAGCCTCATTTTGTGCTGTCTAAAAACAAATAAGACATAAAAAAATACCAGATAATTGTAATAAATGAATTGACATTTTTACTTTAGTGATTTAAATGTATAAAGGACAACTCATTTCTCAGGGAGGGATTAGTAGTGAAAAAGAAGGTTGTACTTGGATTGATGGTAGGCACACTAACGTTAGGGATCGGTACAGGAGCATTGGCAGCAACAGGACTGGAGCCAATCAAAGCATATCTCAACAGTAAGATTACGCTGAAGTTAAATGGGGAAACCGTGACAGCGAAGGACGCTAACGGTAAGAACGTATTGCCAATTACCTATAACGGAACGACGTATTTGCCGGTTCGTGCGGTGGGTACACTGCTTGGAACTGAAATATCATATGACGGGGCAACTTCTTCCGTCCTGATCGGTGGAACAAATGGGTCAACGCCAGTAACGGACAATAAATTAACATTAAGCTCTTTGGGAACATCGGTGCTCGGATCTATTGCATGGCATACCAAAGATCCTGCGGAGACATCATACAAAGGCAAGGATTACAAAGACGTGTATCTGCATAATGATCCTTCGACACAGGGAAGCGATATTCAGATTAACACGGGCAAAAAGTATACATCCCTTCATGTGGAACTGGCAGCTCTCCAAGGCAATCAGAAGATTCAGGTTGTTGACCAAGATCGCACTGTCCTGAAAACAGTGAATATTACGCCAGAAGACGGCTTGATAAGTCTGGACGTGGATGTTAAAGGCACAGAGGCTGTCTATGTCGAGATCGTAGCTGAAGATCCGGGTTCAGCGCTGTTTGTACCGCTCACAACATCTTATCTAACGAAGTAAAATGGAACATTTGCATGGGTGCACCAACTAAGGTGACTTCATAAAAAAACGATTATTCACGATGCATCCCCGCTTTCTATTTAGAGGATGCATCATCGTGATAATCGTTTTTTTTGCAGAAAGCAGTATGATGTGAATGCTGTTCGTCTCTTTTAACGAATCACAGTATCCAGCGGTTTGAGTTGTGCTTCAATCTCTTTGCGGCGGCCTTCTAAGAATGGAGGCAGGGCTAGAGATTCACCGAGAAATTCAAGTTCTTCGTCTGTATCGAAACCAGGGCCGTCCGTGGCAAGCTCGAACAGAATGCCATTGGCTTCTCGGAAATACAGGGAACGGAAGTAGAAGCGATCTACAAAACCTGAGTTCGGGAATTTGAAGTTACTTACACGGTCTACCCATTGCTTCAGTTCCTCTTCGTTGTCTACGCGGAAGGCAACATGGTGAACACTTCCGCGACCAGGACGTTCGATCGGCAAGTCGTTTCGTTCTTCGACATGCACTTCAGTACCACTTCCGCCGTCACCGGATTCAAAGACCAGAATGTCTGGCTGGCCTGCAACCAGAGCAGGGTATGAACCTTTAGAGCGGAAGCCGAGCAGATCCGTAAGAACAGGGGTTGTCAGCGACGCATCTTGAACGGTCAGATGAATTGGGCCAAGACCAATAATGCCGAATTCAGCAGGCACTGGGCTTCGATCCCACGGTTTTCCACCAGGGACACCTGTATTGTGTTCATCTGAAACCAGAATCAAACGCTGGTTCTCAAAGTCGGTAAAGGAAAGGGTCAAGCGGCCACCCCGCTCCGTAATTTCACCGTGAGGTACTTCGTACTCATCGAAACGTTGTAGCCAGTACGTGAGTGCTGCGTCGCTCGGAACACGTAGGGATGTCGCTGAGATGCTATTCACGCCTTCGCGTGTCTCACCAGCCATCGGAATCTCGAAGAACGTAAGCTCTGTGCCAGGATTCCCTTTTTCGTCACCATAGAACAGGTGGTATACAGATACGTCATCCTGATTGACCGTCTTTTTGATAAGGCGAAGACCCAAGACATTGGTATAGAACTGATAATTATTCGCTGCGCGTGCAGTTAAAGCAGATACGTGGTGAAGTCCTTTGATTAACATATGAATTCCTCCTAAGTAGTGTGGATGTAATACAGTGCTCGGTGTTATAGATGAAAATGGCTTGTCATTTTATTTTATCGTGAATTAATTTAAGTTACTAACTTTTAGTTTGTTTTGTTCTTGGATTTATCTTAACATAAAGATAATGACAAAGCAACAGGTAAGTTGATGACGGGTATTCATCTTATTGTCAGCCCCTATGAACTGGAAAAGAGATAATGGACAATCGGATAGAACGATGGCAAAATGAAAAATATCCCAGGATGATCTTCGTTCATTCAGGAGTGAAAGGAGAGACGTATGGCATTTCCCTCATGGCTCGACCCGTATGACGCGGAACCCTTTATCTTTTTTTCCAAATCACATCTGTGGGCAATGGCATATATAGCTGTTGGACTCTTACTAGTATATCTATTTCGAAATACATTCATAGCAACGTCGGATCGCACAAGGCGGAACATACGTATTTCTCTAGCTCTGTTCATGTTCGGTTGTGAGATTGTGCTGCAGGCCTGGTACATCTATGGAGGTGTGTGGAGCCTGCAAACCTCGTTACCCCTTGAATTGTGCAGTCTTTCGTTGCTGCTGTCTGGCGTTGTATTATTAACTCGCAGTCGCTTGTTGCATAGTGCGCTGCTCTTTGCTGGTATTGCAGGAGCTCTTATGGCGATTGTGACACCGAATTTGGGATATGGCTATCCGCATTTTCGTTTTATTCAATTTTTTACTGCACATGCCTGTATTATTCTTGCTTTACTCTACATGACTTGGGTTGAGCAGCTTCGTCCAACCTGGCGATCTGTTGTCGCTTCCATGGTATTCGTTAATGTGGCGGCATTGGTTGTATATATAATGGATGTGATCCTTGACGCGAATTATATGTTTCTTCGACACAAGCCTGATACTGCTTCAGTGCTTGATCTGTTAGGACCGTATCCTGTCTATATTATAGGGGAAGAGATTCTTGCTCTGGTGATGTTCTCGCTGATGTATGGTTTATTCTTTGCCATTCCTAACCGAGTAAGAAGCCGGATGAAGAGAGGTAGAGGTACGACAATCTGAGAAGCGGCATGATATATGTATAACATAATCCCGTAGCAACCTGTCACAGGTGCTAGCGGGATTATTAAGTTTGCGATTAGAACAACCTTTTAGCGCGTGTTCAAAAAGGGTGGTTTTCAGTACCGAGAAGATGGGATGAAGATAGAAATGGAGTAGCGGAGCGTAGGCAAACCTACGTGAGCAACGGACATTTCGGCTGAATTCCATCTTCGATGCTGAGATGCTGCTCGCGCATCCTTCGTAATCAAAAGCGAACTTTTTGAACAACCTCTTTTAGCCGCGTAGCAGGGATTCTGCTCCATCGACATAGATGCGCGTACCTGTTACATGGGAAGACTCATCCGAAGCGAGGAAGAGCACCACGTTGGCTACCTGCTTAGAAGTACCGGCTTCATCCTTTAATGGATGCTCATGCCCTTCAGGAAACTCGACAGGAATCTGAACTTCCTTGAGGTCATCGGAGGGATAGGTGTTATCGTCAATATTGGTATCAATGGCTCCCGGACAGACTGCGTTTACACGGATTTTATATTGTGCCAGTTCGAGTGCGGCCATTTTCGTAAATGCGGTTTGACCTGCTTTGCTGGAAGCGTATGCAGAAAAGCCGATATTGGAGAACACCCGATTACCATTGATTGAACTTGTGATGATCATGCTACCGCCACGTTCCTTCATGTGAGGGATCGCATATTTAATCGTTGCAAAGGTACCACGCATATTGATCTCCATGGTCTGATCCCAGTCTTCGATTTCCATCGTTTCGATGGGTGCCATCGATCCATTAATACCTGCATTGGCAAAGACGATATCCAGTTGGCCTGCAGTTTCTGTAACCTGATTGATAGCTTGCTGCACCTGGTCTGGCTTGGATATATCACATTCGATAACGTGTGCTTCACCACCGACGCGTTCAATGGAGCTTTTTGTTTCTTCCGCATTCTCAGGTGTCCGATCGAGCATATACACTTTAGCGCCATGCTCGGCAAACCGGATGGCAGTCGCTTGGCCTATACCTGATCCACCTCCTGTAACAATGGCTACTTTACCTGCTAAACGTTGTTCAGTCATCCTGATCCCTCCGTTTATAATAGAGATGCATATTAAGTATCTTCTCTACTTCTACATACCCGACCCATAGCTGATGAATCAGAAGAGGGAAACGCTTCGGCGCCGTAGCTCGTTATACAGGAATAAGATATGCGATATGAATTTCTCCAAATTAAAAAGACCCGGAACCGCAGTGCGATTCCAAGTCTGTGCGTAGGATTGTAGACCAGTAAAGTCGTAATCGATCTGGCTTAAACGCATCAATGAAAGCAACTTACTTATTTATGCTTCTTCCAGTCGAGAGAACTGTTGTTTAACAAATATTCAAAATCATTATCCCGGCGCTTCTGCTCTGCCTTGCGTGCTTCGTCTGCCTTGATACGCTCTTGTTCTTTGCGTTCAGCTTCTGCGGCTTTGGCTTCATCTGCCTGAGCCTTTAACTTCTCAAGCACATCACTGCTGAGCAGATCCTTCAGGGTTGTTGGTTTATCCTGAGCTGCCTTGGGAGCAGGTGTGTGTTTTTTCGATTTGGCCATCATAAAATCTCCTTTCATGCGGTAAATCAGGTTCCCTGTAATAATCAGTAGTCATAGTATATCAGGTTACCAAGTCCCATTCCATGAATGTGCGGAAGAAAAGCAGGAAATGAATACTCTTGTGACGAATGAAAATGGGTATCAATTCATATGATAATACCGATACTGCGACTATCCCCCTGAGAAAGGAGTCGTTGTTCGTGGAAATGAATCGGAGTTTATTGAAAGGGCTTGCATGGGGCATTGCCTTTAGCTGCCCACTGTGGATTGCCATCATCGGTTGGTTGCGATTGTTAGGTGGGCTTCTTTGAATGAAGCAGCGCAAGAGACGAGTGCATTTAATGATATTATTTATGCAAGCGCTACCAATAGTTAAAGCTCTGCCTTGCGATCTTCGCATAGGACAGAGCTTTTGTTTGTTTATGGCTGAAACACTTCCGAAGGAAACAAACTTCATAAGTATTTACTTCGTTCATCTGAATTCCCTATTGGACGCTGAGATGCTGCCCTATTCGATGGAATTAAGGCATTTTCACCGGTTCTGGAAACTCCAGTCCGTGCGTGTCCACCGTTACTTTTTTCATCACTTGGTTAGTAAGAGGTTTATCTTGGTCATCACGTTCCTGAGCTGCAATCGCGTCAACGACTTCCATACCTTCTGTCACTTTGCCAAACGAAGCGTAGGCGTTATCCAGATGCTCCGCGTCTGCCAGCATAATGAAAAATTGTGATCCCGCTGAATCCAATGCGTTGCTCCGTGCCATAGAGATGACTCCACGTGTGTGCAACAGGGTGTTTTTGTGACCGTTCGATGTAAATTCACCTTTGATGCTATACCCTGGGCCACCTGTACCATTACCGTCTGGGTCGCCACCTTGGATCATGAAGCCTGGAATAACGCGGTGAAAGATCGTGCCGTCGTAGAAGCCTTTGTTCGCGAGTGAAATAAAGTTATTCACCGTATTCGGAGCGACATCCGGGTATAGCTCAATAACGATTTTTTGCCCATCTTCCATTTCAATGGTAGCGACAGGGTTAGGGCCTTCAGGCTCTACTGGAGCCGGTGCAGCACTATTAGTAGGTCGCCCGCAACCGCTAATTACAATAAGCAGTAACGCCATAATCAGCGATGCGGCTATTGATTTTTTTCGACGATTAATCATGAACAAGTTCCCCCTTGGTTCTTCTGCTATCGTAATATTAATTCTCTGATTACGATAAGATAATCCATCAACTATCATACCTGTTTTGTATACTCTATAGCAATCTATGACACCCTTTATTCCTTATAGAGGATGTTCAAAAAGTCCGCTTTTGATTACGCAGGATGCCTAAAGGCATCATCAACGTCGAATATGGAATTCAGCCGAAATGTCCGTTGCTCACGTAGTTTTGCCTACGCTCCGCTACTCCATTTCTATCTTCATCCCATCTTCTCGGTACTGAAAACCGACCTTTTTGAACACGCACTTATAGTGGTTTTCACAAATGTACTTATAGGGATGGTCTTCAATAAAGTATGGGTGTAAAATAAGGAAAATGCTTCCTCAGACAGGGACGTACGGGTCTGTTCCGTTCGCTCCAATACACGGCAGTCCCGGCGTCATTGATGGAAAGGGCGTGCGGGGAATATGAACTTCTCGTGGAAGCGTAATCTGGCGATTTTGTGGATCGGTGTATTTTTTTGCAGTACGGCATACTCTATATCTATTCCGTTCCTCCCGCTGTTTCTGAGCAGCGATCTCGGTGTTCAGAATCATTTGGAGTTGTGGTCAGGCCTTGCATTTGGCATTACCTTTCTGGCGAGTGCGCTGGTGTCTCCGTTCTGGGGATCGCTAGCGGACAAATACGGACGAAAGCCGATGCTGATTCGGTCAGGATACAGCCTTGCGGTATTGTATTTGATTAATTATTTTGTGCAAGATCCATATTCTCTCATTGTGGTGCGTTTGTTCCAAGGGTTGCTGGCTGGCTTCGTTCCGGCAGCAATTGCTCTCGTAGGTACTAATACACCCGAAGAAAAGACAGGCTATGCCCTTGGAGTAATGTCCACGGCAGGGGCTACTGGTGGAATTATTGGACCTTTAATCGGCGGAATCGTCAGTCATTACTATGGTAACCGCAGTGCTTTCTTATTTTCCGCGATTGTTGTCCTGGTCTCGGCACTAATCGCAACGTTCTGGGTAAGGGAAGAGAATTTTAATCGGAATAAACCACGCTCCCATGTGATGGATGATATTCGAGAAGCCAGAGCAAATCGTGTGTTTATTACAGTGCTCGGCATGATGGGCATATGTACTTTCTCGGTTATGATCTTAGAGCCTTTGCTGACGGTATACGTTATGGAGATGGGCATTCAGCCAGATCGAGCCTCGTTAAGCTCAGGCATTATTTTCTCTGCGGTGGGTGTTGCTACAGTTATTATGGCACCTCGATGGGGCAAAATCGGTTCACGAATCGGATTCGGCAAAGTGTTAATCATCGGATTGGTTGGCGGTGCTGTGGGTAATTTGTTGCAATTCTTCACAACAGGTTATATCGGTTTTGGCATACTTCGGTTTGTCTATGGACTGTTCTTCGCAGCGGTCTTCCCGGCGATCAATGCGATGATTGTACAAGTGACGGATTCGAGCTTTCGGGGCAGAGCGTTCAGCCTCAATCAGTCTGCTGCTCAGATTGGCACAATGGCGGGACCGATCATTGGGGGTATTCTCGGTGGCTGGCTACCGATTCGCTGGATCTTTATCATTAATGGTGTCGCGTTGTTAATGACCGCCATCGTTGCTAAGTGGTCTGGTCTGGAACATAAGCTGGCAGGTGCGAGTCAAGCTCCAACGAAAAGTAAAACGTAATGTTGCTGTAAGAGACAGAATGAGTGATGACAAAGGGGGCACTGCATGCGGGATGTAGTTCCCCTTTGTTTCTCATCAACAGGGCAGATGTTCATTCATCTTGCTTGCTGTACGTCAAGAAACCTCTTCCAATGAAAGAAGAGGTTTCAACTATAATAAGATACTTTTATTTGTATAACATTAGCTATCAATTAGAAGCATCCTTCGAATTTGCTCTTTCTTTAGGAATGGCATGCTCCACTGCATCACGCTGTTCTTCATCCTCAAGTGCATCTGGGAATGAGTCTTCCGTGAACAGTCCGAAGTCTGGATCAATATCTCGTTCCGTAACCAGATTATCCGGTTCTGATTTAGTTCGAGTGTGCTCGTCCTTCATGAGTCTCAGCCTCCTTCAATTCAGATATGAAGCTCAGTTGCGCAAGAGGATCAATCATTGCTTGCAATTATCGCCCTGGGAGGATATCATCCTGAGGTTTGGCATTTGCTCCAAAGCCATTCAACAAGTCTGTGCCATGAAGTGCATCTGGATCAGGTGCAGCTGGGTCGACAGGGCTATCCGGCTGAACAAGGTCAGCATCTGGAACGGATTCCAGCGAAGGTTCTGCTGTTCTGGACTCCAGTTCTGGCTCCCCATCCGCCGTTGCAGCTACGGGATATGCTTCTGAATCTTCTTCTATTTCGATCCGCCTGCCGGAAACTTCATCAAATGTATCCATGTCTCCGACAGGAACCTCAGTCTCTGGCGGAATATCCCGTGACCTTTGATAACGATCGAAGTAACGGTCGCTTTCTCCATTGCTAATTGGTTTATCTGACATGCCTAGCAACTCCCTTCAGTCCTATTTATTCATTTAAGTTTGGAACGTAATCTGTGATCGTGTGTGTGAAGTCATCTTACTTCGTAGTTACCCAAAGGGTCGGTATTGTAATCTTACTCGCACACCTATATTGTCCCCCTTAGGCTCTTTGAGTATGAATGAGTAATTTAGAATTTAGGAAATACATATTTGACCAGAAAGTACAGAAAACCGAAGAAAATTAGAACATATGCTGCATATTTAATAAATGTGGCTGCAACCATACTAGAATCTGATTTTTGCTGGATATCTTTGTGCTCAACCTCAACCGTTTTATGTGGCTCATTCATTCGAATCATCTCCTCATGGATGTTTGGTTTACTTTGAGGAACCATTACACCAGGGAGGTCGGATTGAATCGCAAGTGCCGTTTTTACAGCATTTCTTGATTTGACTATGGTATGATGGAGTATGAACACATAGGAGGGATACCCCTTGGAATGGTACACACTTGGTCATATGATTACGCGTATTCGCATTGGACAAAAGGCTTCTACACCAGGATTATCCCGTACGGTGATTCGTCGCCCGGATGGTTTGTTCTGGGTTGGAGGAATATGGGCTGGACAAGTCGTGCAGCTGAGAGATTTTTTGTTCTCGGACATTTGGACCATATACGAGGATGAGGATACGGAGCAGTGGTTAGCGTTTCGAGACTCGTATGAACGCAAGGAACGAGAGATGATAGTGAACCAGTTTGAAGATTTGCGAGACTAGAATAGCGGTTTTAATTGATTTCTTAACAGTTAATTGGAAAAAAATATAAACTTAAACTAAAATGTGATTTTTCATTTAAATTTAGAAGGTGACACGTGAAACCTTGGCGAAAATAGATGGTAGAGTTAACGGGGACAAGGTAACGGAGAAAATAAGAACTTTGAGGTGCTGTGAATGAAAAATGTGCCCAAAGCTATCATCGTCTTATGGATTGGTTTATTGTTTCTCCTGTACTGGCCTTTAGAGGTTCGTGCCGCGGCTATACAAGAGAACGAGGAACCTGTTCCGATCATGACGTGGGAAGTCAAGTGGGGGAATATACACGATCGGGGATTTATAAGTGAAGCGAAGCATCAGGATGAAGTGTGGGAACGGCAAGGGGTAGAAAAATTAGAGAATAGTATGATTAATCCGCCTGCCGGATCACTTTGGACTCGTTTGACCATTCCTTCGATACAAGAGGATTATTATGCAATTCGGTTCGAGAATATCAAAGGTCAGCATATTGTCATTTACTTGGAAGACCAGAAGGTATACGAGAACTATCATTATAATTACGATAGCAATGCAGTGTTATTGCCGTTGAAGATGGAGAATTCTAATCAGCAGCTGTATGTGTGGGCCGAGAATACGGACGGTCGAATGGGTATTTATGGAACGGTAGAGGTAGGGCCATACAGCATCCTGCAGGAAGAGTTCATGCGCAGCGGCTTATTGGATGTGATATTGGGGGCAACGTTCCTATTCACAGCCCTTGCAATGTTAAGCTGTAACTTCTTTCTCGGCAAATTTTATACCGGATTATGGACTTCATTAGTCATTGTCATAAGCTCTGTAGGCATCATGATTATTACGTACTCGCCATTTCTGTACACGTTCTACAAGGTACATGGGGATTTGTATTCCGTCTTATTTGATCTGTCTATGTTAGCAGGCATGCCTGCATTATGTTATTTCTTTGAACAAGTTACTGGAAGTGGGCCTTATCGAATCTTCACCAAACTACGCAAATTTCAACTCATGTACTCTATGGTTGCGATCCTGGCGTTAATTCTATATTTTGTTTCTAGCGGTGAATGGGATCTGTTCTATGTGCTGTTGGTTCAAAAGGGAAGCGGCATAATTCTCGTCATTTTATTAACTTTATTAATGATTGGTACAGTTGCCAAGGCGCTTCAGCGAAATCGGGAAGGGATATTACTTGCGGCAGGTTATGGGACATTTGCGCTGGTCAGCATTGCAGAATTAGTATTCTATTATCAACGTAATGGGATGTATCAGCTGTTCTGGTGGAAGTGGGCCATCGTTGTATTCATCGTATCGCTTATTGCGATTCTCGGTAATCGATTCGCGGAGAAACATGCAGAAGTCATTGAATATTCCAGGGAATTGGAGTTGTTTAATAACGAATTGCAGCGCTCTGAGAAGATGGAGATTATTAGTGAACTCGCTGCTTCTGTGGCTCACGAGGTTCGGAATCCGCTACAGGTTACGAGAGGGTTTCTACAGCTCATGACAGAGCAGGAGGATAATAAAAACAAAGGTTATGTGCGAATTGCACTGGAAGAGCTTGATCGGGCATCAGGGATCATAACGGACTTTCTCACATTTGCCAAACCGGAGTTTGATCATATCATCTCTCTGAATATTGCAGATGAATTCAATCATATTGAAGGCATTCTCGTGCCGATGGCTAATCTGGAGGGTGGTAAGATTACAACAGATATTCCTCCAGATTTATGGATTAGAGGCAATTCTTCTAAATTCAAACAAGCCTTTATTAATATTATTAAAAATAGCATTGAGGCTCTGCAAGGAAGCGGTCAGATTGATATTTGGGCATATGCTCAGGATGGCACCGTCAAAGTTCACGTGCGGGATAACGGGGAGGGAATGGACGAGGAAGCATTAGTTCGTCTTGGAGAACCTTACTTCTCGAATAAAATCAAAGGCACGGGGCTTGGCATGATGGTGACATTCAGAATCGTGGAAGCCATGCATGGTGAAATTATGTTTACAAGCACCAAAGGGGTAGGAACAGAAGCCGTTGTAACTTTTGCCGAGTTCGTCGAGTGACGAACCGGTAGAAGGATGCAGCGGCTCTTTTGGCTGTAGTTTTTTATCTGGTCATGCAAACATTTATCGAATGATGCAAAATCTTGGAATAAAAAAGCAAGGATTAGGTTCACACTAGAGAAAACGAACCTTGATATAGGAAAGGCGGTACAGAAATGAATTTCAGATGGAAAACATGGTTGGCTAGCGGGATCTTAGCTATATTCGTAGTAGCCTCCAATGGAAATATGGTGTCTGCTCACACGTTCTCCGAACAGAATAGCACGCCGAAGGAGGACTCATCCTCCACGTCTACCGAGAATAAACTCCCTTGCATTCAAGCAGGACATGGGCTGTTTATGATTGGCGAGACAGCAGATCTACTGGGGATTGGCCTTCGAGACCTGAAGGAGCAGATGGAGCTTGGCAAAACGTTGTCTCAGATTGCAAAGGAAAGAAAAGGTCTAAGCGAGGAGCAGTTGCTTCAGAAGTTGAAGCCTTCTCTTACGAAACGCTTGGATCAAGCAACAGCCGATGGCTGTTTGACAAAGGAACAAGCCGCTGCTGCCAAGGCAAGTATGGATGAGAAGTTGAAGAAGGTTATCAACACGCCACTGAGGGAGTTACGACGGGAATTCGCAGGTCATGGAAGAAAACATGCTGCACTGAATCAGAAGACAATTGCGAAGTTTATCGGCATTACTCCGGATCAGCTTGAAGAGCAGCTACGGCAGGGAAAGTCACTCGCCCAGATTGCCGAAGCTCATGGCATTAGTGAAACACAACTGATCAACAAGATGAAAGAGGAATTGACGGGTGATCTGAAACGTTTGGTTCATCGAAAAGGAGGAGCACATGCTGCTCCCCATAAGCATGCCCCGGGACATCCGGCTGCCACTGAACCAGAATAAGAATGATCTCAAGAGATAGATCAGGGCATCCATGTTATTCAATGGATGCCCTAATCAATGTATAATCAAGTTTTTATAAGACTAACATTCCATAAAGCATCTGAAATATGAACATCATTGGCGAGTTACCGAACGTCATGTTCAGCTAACGCTTGCTGCTTAGTTGATAGGGTTGTGCTGTATCCTGCTTTTTGCTTCGAAAATGATTCGTCATTGCTACGCACAGTTGAATTGGGACGTTTCCGCCGTTGCAATCCAACGGTAAACCGGGAGCCGGGCAACTTGGATAGACCCCAGCTGATCGCAAGTGAGATCGACACGGTCACCAGGAAGGAAAGCAGCGTGACAGGTAAATGCCAGCCAGTTAGCAACAATGGTCTAGTCATATAGGCAATGCAATAGATAATTAAGGCGTGTACCAAGTATCCGCCGAACGAATAACGGCCAATCCACGTAAAGAGCCGCTGGAAGCGGGTATTTTTGTTACGTAGCAACACAAGAAATCCATATAACATAAGCATCTGCGCCATAATAATGACAAACGTTGTTGGCTTCAGATAGGTGGAAATATTCAGATTCACAACATCCCTAGAACCTCTAAGCACATCGTAACCAAGCCAGATATACATACCGATGAAGAGACATACCAACCAAGGTAACGCCCGCACCGTCCACTGCCTCCAATGTTCTATGCCCCAGGCGCATACAGCTCCAAGTAAGAAATAAAACCAATACATCACCCAGGAGAAGGAACGGTACTCCAGCAACGTTGACCAAGGCGGAGAGAGAGTCGCCGTCCAGCCTGCCATATCATAATAGGACCATTTCATCAGCCATGTGTATAATGCTGCCGCAATCAGAACAAGTGCGATAATAGATTGTGTTCCCGTCAATCTAGTCATTTTACCAATCTTCCTCTGTACGAACTGAGCACCTCGAAGGAACAGTGGGAACAATACGTAGAACTGGAACACCATAAGCACAAACCAGAGATGGTATCCCGTCTGAGGAATGAACAGCTCATGGATGAAGCTTCGCACATCAAGTGTACCTGATTGCCAGAATTCAGGCGTGAAGATACGGATGGCGAGCCAATAAATGAGGGTCCACAGCACAAAGGGCACATAAATATCCCCAAACCGTTTACGGATAAAACGTGGGTAGTCGGGCTTCTTATGACTGTGATGATAAAATAACAGCACGCCAGACAGAAATACAAATGTAGGTGTACCAAAACGAGTCAAATGATAAATCATCGTTAACATAATGGAGTCCGGCTGTGCAATATCTGCGCGATAGATATATTCCGCTATATTGTGTTGCATGACGATGGCAAGAAACGCCATACCTCGTAGCTGTGTCCATTCTTCAATACGCGGTTTGCTCATATGTCATCGCCTCCTTACCACTAAACATTCACCTCTAAGGGTACCTTTTGAACATTAAGAGGGCATTAAATGGCGAGAATTGGATAAAAAAAAGATGGCAGATCGCCACCTTAACGGAATGTGTATGCTAATTGAGTTCTTTATCTTGCTCTGGATTCGCTGCATTATCCGCTGTCGTTTCTGCATCTTGTGCGAATAGGTCTTGAATATAGGTTTGGAGCTTACCTTCATTCACACCAAGTACCTGAGCGGAGCCTACAAGCTCATTCGTCAGCAATTTATTTGGAGGAATCTGCTGTTTGTCAATTTCATTGGCATTGATGTCGAAGCCGAGTGCTGCCAGTTTGAGCATCTGGGTTGGACTGAGATCTGTCTCGATATAAGGAGCGACCGCTTCCAGAATGTCTGGCATCTTGAAGAGTGAAGTAGTGCTCTGCATCTTCTTGGCAAGCTCCGTCATGAAGATCCGCTGACGCTCTGTTCGAGTGAAATCGGAGGTTGCGTCATGTCTGAAACGGACATATTGGAGGGCTGTTTTCCCATCCATATGCTGTAATCCTTTTTTTAAGTCGATGTCATACATATGCTTGTCTGCTTTGCTGGTATAATACATGTCTTTCTCCACGTCGATATCCAGACCGCCGACTGCGTCTACAAGAGCCATAAAGCCAGTGAAATCCGTGTAAACGTAATGCTGAATCGGAATGCCGAGCAAGTTGCTGACCGTCTCCTTCGTCAGTTCGGCACCCCCGTATGAGAAGGCGGCATTTAATCTGCTTTTGCCATGTCCAGGAATGCTGACGTAGGTGTCCCGCAGAACAGAGAAGAGATGCGCCTTCTTCGTGACAGGATCGATCGAAGCGATCATAACCGAGTCTGAACGCCCCGCGTCATCTCCTCTGGAGTCTCCCCCGAGTAACAAGATGTTGACGCGTTCTTTGCCATCCCATTTGGGAATCGTTGTGGTTGGTGTTTCGTTCGTTTCTGTGTCGGATGAGGATTCGGATGAAGAGCCTGCTGCTGTCGAGATACTATTAGCAAAATGTACGATGGAATATCCGTAGTATACAATGACGCCTGTAACCATGAGCGCCAAGGTCAGGGCTGTCCCCCATAACCATTTCTTGTGCATAATCTTCACCTTTCTTAACATTTGTATCATAACCCAACTCATTTTAACAAAAAGTAAGGCAAATGTCCTGTTTGATTTCGAAAGTTCGGTTGAATTGCAGTTTGTTTGACAAATAGTTAGTGTATATTTAATATGTAAAAAATAATCTAGGTTTATGTAATGGGGGTATTAAGCTTCGAATATGAATCAATCTATTTTTAACTGGATTAATCAGTTCGCGGATCGCATTCCGCTGCTTGACTGGTTTATGATTACCTCGGCTGAGTATGCCGTATGGGTCATGATTGCTCTGCTTGTTCTGGTATGGTTTGTTGGGGATGCCGACAAGCAGCGCATCGTGTTCTATGCGTGCGTGTCTTCTATAGTGGCACTTGTGTTAGCAAAATGGGGCATTTCACCTGTCGTAGGCCATCCTAGGCCTTTTATGGAAGGTGCTGTGAACCAGCTCGTTCCGCATGTGCCTGATCCGTCTTTTCCAAGTAAGCATGCATCCTTTGTATTTGCGCTTGCTGCGGCATCAT
Source organism: Paenibacillus sp. MER 99-2 (assembly GCF_023714095.1). Classification (NCBI taxonomy): domain Bacteria; kingdom Bacillati; phylum Bacillota; class Bacilli; order Caryophanales; family Paenibacillaceae; genus Paenibacillus; species Paenibacillus sp. MER 99-2. Next base: position 194,067 of record NZ_JAMAUZ010000004.1, read on the forward strand.
TTTTCATTGCACGGCGCTTCGGATATTGGATGTTATTACTCGCTGTGCTAACAGGTGTATCACGCGTCTATGTTGGAGTGCATTACCCAGGAGATATTGTAGGTGGATTCATTCTGGGAAGTCTGGTCAGTGTAATACTGATTGTAACACGTCAATATACGAAGTCGGTTCCTGACTTTTTCATTCAGATTCATCGACGTATTTTTCGCTAATTCATCCGTTTAAGAAATTTACTTCAACTATAGTAAAAGCAATAATAATAAGAGCCTCATTTTTTGGCGTTGCCAGGAAAATGAGGTTTTTTGAGCTGTGAATTTTCAAACATATTCTGAGCATTCTCTAAAACGATTGTAAATTTTTCATTGTTAAATGAAATTTGTGAAAGTTGGATGGCATATATCTACAATTTACGACGAAATCTGTCGATATAGTATTGATATGTACAATGCTAAGGAGTGGGAACGATGAAGAACACGTGGGGAAACGTGGCGGGGAAATTCAGGTTAACGATTCGTATGAAATTATTACTTGGTTTTGCAATCGTGGTGGCATTGCTTGCCTTTGTAAGTGTCTATTCGGCGATGCAGATCAAGGATATGTCGAACAAGGCAAATGCCATTGATGAGACATGGATGCCTAGTGTAAGTCTCCTAGGTATGATGAATGGTGATGTATCCGATGTGGAGCGCCTTGCTCTGGCGGTGATTGTGGAAACGAGCCAAGAGGAGATTACCAAGCTCAATGAATCTATGCAGTTTCTCTTAAACAAGATCGAGGGTGAGCGTAAACAGCTGGTTGAGCTGATTGGTAACAATGAAGAAGCCATGAAGCTATACAATGAGAGCTTTAGTCCAAACTACGATGGCTATTTGGAAAAGATGCCTGCATTCATTGAGTTCGGCAAAGATAACAATTATGGTGAGGCAAGTAGACTTCATAGTGAAGCATACCCGCTATGGTACACAGCCAATGACACGATTGCCAAGTTAATTGATATCGGCAATACAGGATCAGACGCTGCTACGAATTCATCGGTTGAATCGGCCGAAAGAGCCTTCTTGGTTATTGTGGTGCTGAGTATTACAGCTATATTGCTCGCATTGTTTATTGCATTCTTTATCTCGATTATCATCTCCAGACCAATTCAAAAAATGAATGCAGCAGCGATGCTTATTGCGAACGGAGATCTGACAGGAGAGAGAATTGTTCTTAAGAACAAGGATGAGCTGGGAACACTTGCAGAATCCTTCAACGTCATGACAGGTAATTTGCGCAATATGATTCAATCTGTATCTATGACATCACAGCAGGTAGCAGCTTCATCGGAAGAATTGCTGGCTAGTGCGGAGCAAAATACAAGTGCGTCCAAACAAATCTCGGAAACGGTGGAAGAGCTGGCGGTAGGTACATCCGATCAGGTAAGCATCGTTAAGCGTTCCTCCCAGGCGATGAGCGAGATGGCACTTGGTTCAGAACAAATTGCAGAGCTTGCTCAAAGTGTATCTGTATCGGCCGTTGATGCAGCTAATCAGTCTTCTGAAGGAAACATGATCATCAAACAGGCTGTAGAACAAATGGGTTCTGTACGTAATTCCATTGCCTCCTTATCGTCACTCGTTACAGGATTGGGAGAGCGTTCTACAGAGATTGGTAATATCACAGAGGTTATCAACAATATTGCTCGTCAAACGAACCTGCTTGCATTGAATGCAGCGATTGAAGCAGCTCGTGCAGGTGAGCATGGCAAAGGCTTCGCTGTCGTTGCTGGTGAAGTGCGTAAGCTGGCAGAGGAATCTTCGATCTCTGCACAGCGAATTACTGACCTGGTGCAATTGATTCAAAATGATACAGGACATGCGGTAGAAGCAGTGAAAGTGAACAGCAGCGAAACCGAAGCTGGAATCGAGATGGTAACTGCAGCAGGCCAAGCCTTCGAACAGATCTCAGATGCGGTGAACAAGGTAGCGGGTGAGATTCAGGAAGTATCCGCAGGCTCGGAAGAAATGTCAGCGAGTACGAATGAAGTCGTGGGATATGTAGACCAAATCTCCAACATTGCTGAGGAAGCTGCGGGTGGAGCACATAACGTATCTGCCGCAACGGAGGAGCAGTTAGCTTCCATGGAAGAGATTGCATCATCAGCGAGTTCATTGTCCCAAATGGCAGAGGAACTCCAAGAACAGATCAATAAATTCAAGGTATAGTCTACGCCAACATTTCGCTGCTTATTGGAAGGAGCATTGCGATAATGTAGTGGGCTTACAGTAATGCTAAGTATGTTAGAAGTCGTTATCTGATGGGATATATTCCGTTAGATAACGGCTTCTTTGGTATTGGTGCAAATAGAAGCTGAATATGTCACAACAATGTTATTTTAGAAGTCACCAATGCTTATATTGCAAGTTAGACAAAAGACTATAATGGAAATTAATGGTGGAATTAACAGGGAGTCACACCATAGAGAGGAGCGGGTTTGAATCGTTTTACACTAGGCATTATGCAAGAGAATTGATGAAGAGGAGATGAATGATTGGACATGAAACGAAGCTGGTGGAGGCGAATCGCGATCATTGCGTTGTCGGCAGGACTACTGGCAGGGAGTTTACCGGTGGGTACAGGATTGATAGGTAAGGCGGATGCGGCCGCTGGCACTCACAATTATGCAGAAGCTCTACAGAAAGCCATCTATTTCTATGAAACTCAGCGATCAGGTAAACTACCGGCGAATAATCGAGTGGAATGGCGGGGAGATTCGGGGCTACGTGATGGAGCTGATGTTGGCGTTGATCTGACAGGTGGATGGTACGATGCTGGAGATCATGTGAAATTTGGCTTACCGATGGCTTATTCGGCTACGATGCTGGCTTGGTCTGTAGTGGAATATCGCGACGGTTACGAGAATGCGGGACAACTGGAAGAGATCAAGGAGAATATTAAGTGGGCTACAGACTATTTTATGAAAGCGCATACGAAACCCAATGAATTATGGGGACAAGTTGGAGCAGGGAATACGGATCATGCTTGGTGGGGGCCAGCAGAAGTGATGCAGATGAATCGCCCATCATTCAAGATTGACGCTTCTTGCCCGGGTAGTGATCTCGCAGGAGAGACGGCAGCGGCGCTTGCGGCAGCTTCCATTGTATTTGCAGACGATGATCCTGACTATTCGGCGAGGCTGCTTCGACATGCGAAGGAGCTGTATAACTTCGCAGATACGTACCGTGGTAAATACTCGGACTGTATCACAGACGCACAGACCTTTTATAATTCATGGTCAGGATATTACGATGAACTGGCTTGGGGTGGAGCGTGGCTTTATTTAGCAACTAATGATAGCGCTTACTTGTCCAAAGCAATTGCTGCTACCGACCAATGGGCTTCCGGAGGTTCTACCAATTGGCCTTATACCTGGACGCAGGGATGGGATAACAAAAACTATGGTGCACAGATTCTGCTGGCTCGCATCACTTCCAGCTTGAACATGCCAGAGGCGACAAAGTTTATTCAGTCGACGGAGCGCAATCTGGATTATTGGTCAGTCGGTACGAATGGGAACAGAGTGAGGTATACACCAGGAGGTCTCGCCTGGTTGGATCAGTGGGGTTCGCTCCGCTATGCAGCGAATGCATCCTTTATTGCTTTTGTTTATTCGGATTGGGTCAGTGATCCTGTGAAAAAAGCAAGATATCAGGACTTTGCTGTTTCACAAATGAACTACATCTTAGGGGACAATCCACGCCAGAGCAGCTATGTGGTTGGTTATGGACAGAATGCTCCGCAGCACCCACATCATCGCACAGCTCACGGTTCATGGGCTAATAGCGAAGGTATCCCGGCGAGCCACCGTCATATTTTGTATGGCGCTATGGTTGGAGGCCCGGATGCATCGGATCAATACACGGATGATATTGGGGACTACGTTAGTAACGAGGTTGCAACGGATTATAACGCAGGATTCACCGGAGCACTTGCGAAGATGAATCTATTGTTTGGTCAGGGGCATCAGCCGCTTGCAAACTTTCCCGCACCTGAAGTAAAGGGAGATGAATTTTTCGTTGAGGCAGCCATTAAGGCATCCGGTTCAAACTATACGGAGATTAGAGCAATGCTGAACAATCGCTCGGCCTGGCCTGCACGGATGGGGGATCAACTCTCATTTAAATACTTCCTTGATCTAAGTGAGGTCTACGCGGCAGGACGTACAGTCTCGGATGTCAATGTCACTGCGTCTTATGCGGAAGGTGCAACGATCTCACAACCTGTAGTCGTAGATGCAAACCAGCATATTTATGCAATTACCGCTGACTTCAGTGGAACCAAAATCTATCCTGGTGGAGAGGGGCACTATCGAAAAGAAATACAATTCCGCATTTCCGGCCCTCAAGGGGCATGGAATTCGAGTAATGACCACTCCTTTCAAAATTTAGGTACTGGAAATGTGGCGAAGAGTGTTTATCTACCAGTCTATGATGCTGGTGTACGTGTATATGGTCAGGAGCCGGGAATAGCTCCTGTAACGGTGCCAAGTGCACCTGCTAACGTGCAGGCTGCAGCAGGAAGCGCGCAAGTAGCGCTCAACTGGACGGCAGTGCCGGGCGCCACATCCTACTCGGTGAAGCGTTCTGAGACAGCAGGTGGAACGTACACCTCTGTAGCCACCGGGATCAACGGGTTAACACATACAGATACCGGCTTAGCGAACGGAACAACCTATTACTATGTCGTTACTGCGGTGAACTCTGCAGGAGAATCAGGAAACTCAGTTCAAGTTTCGGCAACACCTCAGGCTGCTTCAGTCGTACCTGGTGCATTGACGCTAACTGGAACGGCGGGTAACGCTCAAACGATACTATCTTGGACATCATCCACTGGAGCCGCAAGTTATAAGGTACAGCGTGCGATCGCAGGAGGAGCCTACACGGATGTAGCAACAGGTGTAACTGCGCTTACCTATACCGATGCAACGGCACTGAATGGGACGACATACAGCTATCGCATTGTGGCTGTTAACGCAGCGGGACAGACGTTGTCCAATGTTGTGACGCTGACACCAAGTGCGCCGCCAGCAACGACGGGTACATTGGAGATTCAGTATCGGAGCACGGGATCTGGAGCGTCCAGTAATGCAGTGACGCCACAATTCAATGTGAAGAATACGGGAACTCAGGCGGTTGATCTGAGTACAGTGAAGCTGCGTTATTATTTTACGAAGGATGGTTCAGCGGATCTGAGCTTCTGGTGTGACTATGCACAGGTGGGCGCTGCCAATATTGAAGGTCGATTTGTAAACGTGAATCCGGCGAAGGGAACCGCAGACACCTATCTAGAGATCGGTTTTAAATCCGGTGCAGGCAGTCTAGCTCCTGGGGCGGAGACAGGTGTCATTCAGGCACGCTTCTCCAAGACCAACTGGAGCAATTTTGATCAGAGTAACGACTACTCTTATGATGCAACGAAGACAGCTTTTACCGCATGGAGTCAAGTGACTGGGTATCAGGGCAACACGCAAGTGTGGGGGATTGAACCATAATGACCCGAGTTGCCACCGTATATTCCAAGCGTAATGGATTGTAATCCTGATAACAGCATGGGCAGACCAACAGTGAGTTCAATTAAACTTTCTACACGAGAACGGAGAGGACAGTATATATCTTTTATTCTACTAATTTAGGGAGGTAAGTATATGTTGAAATCAGCCGCGAAGAAAAGTTTGACGGCCATGCTGGCAGGAACGATGATGTTGACCGGATATACCGGATTGTGGGCGGGGCCAGGTCAGGCACATGCTGCGGATTCAGCGATTGAGCTTCAAGCAGAGAGTATGAATGAACAGCGGTTTCTGCAATTGTATGATCAATTGAAAGACCCGGCGAATGGGTATTTTTCACCAGAGGGTATTCCTTATCATTCTATTGAAACGTTGCTGAGCGAAGCGCCTGACTATGGGCATATGACAACTTCGGAGGCGTACAGCTACTGGCTATGGCTGGAGACGATGTACGGTCACTACACGGGTGATTGGTCGAAACTCGAAGCAGCTTGGGACAACATGGAGAAATACATTATCCCAGTCAATGAAGGTGATGGCAAGGAAGAGCAGCCTACGATGAGTTATTATAATCCGAATAGCCCAGCCACGTACGCTGCGGAAAAACCGTTCCCGGATCAGTATCCTTCAGCAATTAATGGACAATATGCGGCAGGCAAAGATCCACTCGACGCCGAGCTTAAGGCTTCATATGGCAATAACCAGACCTATCTGATGCACTGGCTGCTTGATGTAGATAATTGGTACGGATACGGGAATTTGCTGAATCCCTCACACACCGCTGCTTATGTGAACACGTTCCAGCGTGGTGAACAAGAGTCTGTATGGGAGGCGATCCCACATCCATCTCAGGATAATAAAACATTTGGCAAAGCCAATGAAGGCTTCATGAGTCTGTTCACAAAAGAAAATCAGGCACCTGCAGCCCAGTGGCGCTATACCAATGCAACCGATGCTGATGCGCGTGCGGTACAAGTGCTGTATTGGGCCAAGGAAATGGGTTATACCAATACGAAGTATCTGGATAAAGCGAAGAAGATGGGGGACTATCTGCGGTATGGTATGCATGATAAGTACTTCCAGAAGATCGGTAGTGCGAAGAACGGGACACCGACTCCGGGTACAGGTAAGGATTCCAATATGTACCTGATGGCGTGGTACACCTCATGGGGAGGTGGCTTAGGGCAAGGTGGGGAATGGGCATGGCGCATTGGAGCGAGCCATACGCACCAGGCTTATCAGAATCCGGTTGCAGCCTATGCGTTGTCCGATCCGGCTGGCGGCTTGATTCCGAAATCGGCTACAGCGAAGGACGACTGGAATGCATCCTTGAAGCGTCAACTGGAGTTCTACACTTGGCTGCAATCGCATGAAGGTGCCATTGGTGGAGGGGCAACTAACAGTCTGGATGGCTCCTACAAAGCTTATCCGGCAGGGGTGAGCACATTTTACGATATGGCATATCAGGAAGCACCCGTATATCGTGACCCAGACTCCAACACATGGTTTGGATTCCAGGCTTGGTCGCTCGAACGTGTGGCGGAGATGTACTATATTCTTGCCGAGAGTGGCGATTTGAGCTCCGAGAACTTCCAGATGGCCAAAAAAGTCATTACCAAATGGATTGATTGGACGAAGGATTATGTATTTGTGGATGAACGCCCGGTAACGGATGCTCAAGGTTATTACCTGAATGCAGCCGGTCAGCGCGTACTTGGTGGAACCAATGTGCAAGTAGCGACAACACCAGCTCCAGGAGAGTTCTGGATTCCAGGTGGTCAGGAGTGGCAGGGTCAACCTGATAAATGGAATGGATTCAGCTCTTTTACAGAGAATCCGAATTTCCATGTTGTCACGAAAGATCCAGCACAGGATACAGGTGTATTGGGTAGTTACATCAAGGCTCTTACCTTCTTCGCAGCAGGTACTCAGGCAGAGGAAGGTGTGTTAAGTACTGATGGGCAGGAAGCCAAGGATCTCGCAGAGAAGCTGCTGGACACAGCATGGGACTATAATGACGGCGTGGGAATTGTAACGGAGGAAGTGCGTAAGGATTATTTCCGCTTCTTCGCTAAAGAAATCTACATTCCTGCAAACTGGACGGGAACGTTTGGTCAAGGTAATACCATTCCTGGGACAGCAGGTATTCCTTCTGATCCAGCGAAAGGCGGAAATGGTGTGTACATCGGGTACTCCGATCTTCGTCCGGCCATCAAGCAAGATCCAGCGTGGGCATACTTGGATAATTTGTACAAAACGTCATATAATCCAACAACGAAAACATGGGAAAAAGGTGCACCAACCTTCACATACCACCGTTTCTGGTCACAGGTTGATATGGCGACCGCATACGGCGAATATGATCGACTTCTTGGAGATGCTGAGACTCCAGCGGTTGAAGTGCCGGCAGCACCTGCTGGTGTAACCGCGACAGGGGCTAGTGAACAAGTCGTGTTGAAATGGAACACAGCTCCAGGTGCAGCTTCATACACAGTAAAGCGTGCTGAAGTAGATGGCGGGCCGTACACTTCGGTTGCAACAGGAGTCACAGGCACAACCTTTACAGATGTGGGTCTGACCAATGGCATAACCTATTATTACACCGTCACGGCGGTCAATGCTGTAGGTGAATCTACACTATCTTTACAGGTATCCGCAACGCCACAGGCGGGCGTAGTTGTACCAGATGTACTGACGCTTACAGGCACGGCAGGCAATGCCCAGACGGCATTAACATGGACCGCATCCACAGGGGCGGACAGTTATACCGTGCAGCGTTCTGTTAATGGAGCACCGTACACAGACGTGGCGGCCAATATAACAGAGTTGACGTACACGGATAGCACGGTAGTCAACGGAACAACATACAGTTACCGGATCGCAGCCGTGAATGCCAGCGGACAGACATTATCGAACGTGGTGGCATTGACGCCTACAGCGCCTCCTGCTACAACGGGAAGTATAGAGGTGCAATATCGTAACGGGAGTTCGGCGGCTTCAAGCAATGCCATTACGCCACAGTTTAACGTGAAGAACACAGGCACAACCGAAGTGGATCTGAGCAAGGTGAAGCTGCGGTATTACTTCACGAAGGATAGTGCATCAGATCTGAGCTTCTGGTGTGATTATGCTCAGATTGGTAGCAGCAATGTGGAGGCACACTTTGTCACAGTAGATCCAGCGACAGGAACGGCAGACACGTATCTGGAGATTGGATTCAAAGCCGGAGCAGGAACCTTGGCAGCAGGTGCTGAGACAGGGGTCATCCAAGGTCGCTTCTCGAAGACCAACTGGAGCAATTTTGATCAGACGAATGATTACTCATTTGATGCAACGAAGACTGCGTTTGGCGCTTGGAGCAAAGTGACCGCTTATCAAGATGGTGTGAAGGTATGGGGAATTGAGCCTTAATCGAGGCGAGCTAAATGATAGTTAATGAAAAAGCGAGGCCGGGGAGCAATCCCCGGTTTATTCGTTTTTACGTTCACGGATACCCAGATTGATATTGAATTAAACATATTTATGTATAATTGTGGGTATTTATAACTTTTATTGGTGTAGTAATGTTTTCCACTTATGGAATGAGGTTGATTTGTAGTAGTTCTTAAGAACTACTAATTGGATGGGCTAAAGTATACACGTACTTATTAAGATAAAGTGTGTGACACCAAATGGTTACAATAATTTAACCTTTGTGGAATGCGACGTATTGAAGCCGTTTTTTGCGTTTATGGTATGTGTACCCCTGATTCTTATTGCTCAAATCGCATGATTCGAATACAGGACTTTGGTCTGATGATCGTTATGGAAAGCCCGTTTACAATGGGGCAAGCCCGGGAGAAGCAAGCCAGGTTAAAATTCTGTAACATCAGGGGGAACTCGACATCATGAACTGGAAAAGCAAAATGATTACTGCAACACTAACAGCAACGATGCTGATGGGAAGTCTGACGACAGGAGCACTTACAGCACCGGTATCAGCGGCTGCGGTTCAAAATTCGAAATTAGAAGTTATCTGGGGCGTTAACATGCGTACTTCAGCATCTTCAAGTGCAAGTGTTGTTCGCATGGTACCAAAAGGTGAGCAAATCACTGTACTTGGGCAGTCTGGATCAAGCTGGTACAAAGTACAAGATGCTAACAATCGCACAGGGTACATATCTTCTTCATCCAAATATACAAAAGCTGTGAGCGGAAGTGCGAACACGTCGACTTCTGGCAACAGCGCATCGAATACCAACCAAGCGGCAGTCGAGAAGGTGATCGCTGCAGGTATGAAGTATTGGGGGACTCCGTATGAGTTCGGAGCAAGTCGTAATAGTACGGCTACCTTTGATTGCTCCAGCTTCATCCGCCAAGCTTTCATTGATGCACTTGGAATCAAGCTGCCAGCCGACTCTCGCCAGCAAGGTGCTTATGTTAAAGCAAAAGGCACTGTTCAGACCAATTGGAAAAATCTAAAACGCGGCGATCTGATGTATTTCATGTCTTATAAAGGGACTAAATCGTCCTCTTATGCGGGTGTGAACAAGTCCACAGCAAGAATTACGCACACCGGTATTTATCTAGGTGACGGTAAAGTATTGCATACGTATTCCAACGCTGGTGGCGGTGTAACAATCAGTGATATCGCAGGTAAGCATTGGGAATATCGCTTCTTGTTCGGTGGAAGTGCACTGTAAGAGCCCTCTTTCTCGCAAAGGATTTCTCTAGGCATTTTTTTCTGATTTCTAAGCGGAATTGTTGAATGAGTGTAAGTTGATAGATTCGTATAATTGCAAGCTCAAAAAAAGGCACAAGAAGAACCTTCCGGCTCAATGTCATTAAGTTTAGCGCAAATTAAAATTTAGAATAAAAATGAAATCTGAAACGGTATGGATAAAGTCCAGTGCCGTTTCTTTTTTTGCTCAAATATGAAAAAGGGTACAGCAAAACAAAGCGGATGGAATCTCCATTTTAAAGAATATTCATGAGGTAGAATTTATGCTACTCTGTATACGAAGCTAACCACTGATTTCTACCTGATTGTTTTTTACCCCAATCAATACAATGAGCCGAGATATTTTCGAATAGACAGAATCAAAAAAATTGTAGAACACCGCAACAGCTTTGATATATCGAGCTTCCCAACCTTTGACGAAGAGCTGCTACGGCAATAAAGCCAGTTTATGTTTTTTGGTTCGAGTTATGGGAAGGTACGATTTCAATATATGGTCCGTCTGTCCAAGCGATCCTTGATCGCCTTCCTACAGCAAAGGTCTTGGAATCCAGAGAAAGTACATATCTCATAGAAGCTGAAGCCAATGGCGATGGCATCAAGTTGTTCCTACTCAGTCAGGGATCTTGGGTGAAAGTCTTGCATCCGCCGAAATTCGTAGAAGAAATGAAACGAGAATTTGATACGATGCAAAAGTTGTATGAAAGTTAACAATAATATATCTGTAATGAGTGCACAGGTGATGACTGATTTTAGTAAGCGATGGAGGTTTTTTAATGAGCTTGAGCAGTACTGTAACGTTTCAGCAAGACGATGCGAAGCTGTTTTTCCATGACAAATGCGACAGATACGATTATCTAATCGCTGTAGGCTGTGGTGCACTCGCAGGATTAGTTGATGTTTTTTTAGTTGGGGCACCTTCGAAGAGCGTCATAGGTAATTGGACTGATGCTCAAGCTGATAAATTCGTCAAATTTTTTGCGGAGAAACAGGGATGGAAGCCAAGGGAAGGGAAGGAGGATAGTATTGGTAGCGCTATAGGTTTTCTTGAGAAAGAATTCCCAGTAAATTACGATCATAGGCATAGTGGTGATGTGAATAATTTGTTTACAATGTCGACAACTAATCACCATCTAAAGTCTCTCGCTCATTCGCCCAGTGTGGTTGGCCTGTTCTTCTCCATTTTAAATCAATTTACGTCTACTGCATCTTTTGCCAGCGGTGGAATGCTTATCACAATTAAGACTGAAACCTTTGAACTTCAAGGAAGTAACTTCATTAGCAGGTTATTCTGTGGATGTGTGAACTGGTTCGGACATATTATTTCTGATATGGCGGGTAGTTCTGGCAGTCGCGGCAATTCGGGGGGGAGAGGGAGTGGGGTGGCAATCCCGTTCTTTGAACTCTTTCAGTTTTGCAACTTTGGCAGTTTTCAAGTTGGAAAAGATAGACAAGACCTTGCAACTTTGGCAACTCGAGTTTTCCAGGAGGGGTATGATTTAAGATTTGGTGCAGCCATGGCGATCCCCGTGGTGCTAAATGAATTGCTGATTAGAACTATTTGGGCTCTAAAGCGTTACTTTTATCATAAAGCTCCCTTGAAGGATTGTCTTCCAATTCTAAAGCATGACAATTTAAGAATTATGCTTATTGTAGGTCATGGTACGCTTTGCGTCATAGATGGGATGGACGCAGGAATTCGCTCTGGTGGTAACGCAGTGAGCTTAGTGTTACGACTTAACTTGATAGCCTGGTATCGGTTGACGTGGTTGGTTCTGAAAGAGGTGTTTATTCGATTAAGGATTGCTGCTGATGTCCAGCAACAGTTGGATTCCTATAAAATCATCAATGAAGAATTCCGTATGTATCTGGCTAAACTTGAAAAAATAGATTTTAAACGGTTTACTATAGAAACGAGCCGTTACAATCAAATGATATATGCGCTAGAACAGGCAAACGATGCAGAAGCATTAAACACAGTATTGCGCGAAAAATTAGCTGAACTTGGAGTTGCCCTACCGTGGGAGGGAGAATTCGATGAATTCATGCAGGACAAAAGCAGTCGCTTGACATTTGGAGGATAGCAGTTATCACTAGGATAGGGGGAGACAGATATGCCATTGCCATTGGTAGTACTGATACCGGCCGTTCTTGCAGGTGTTGGTGGAGTTGGTGCAGGTACCCACGGAGCGTTAAGAATGAAAAGTGCGAAGGAACTTATGGTTGATACCGCAGCATTACATGAGAGGAACTTGATGCGTTTCAAACTGCAAAGTGATGCGACGAGTCGAGAGATGGATGCTCTGGGCCAACTTGAAATGTCCATATTAAGGAGTTTCAACGAATTTTCTAAGCTATTTGAGAGGATTCATAGTAAACCAGAGTTTCGGGGGCAATGCAGTGAAGGCGTTACTCTCCCAGTGTTTGATCCAAGCGAAATTAAGGAGGTGTCGATAGGTGCGAATGTGTTACTAAATATATTAAGTGGTGGTGCGCTCGGGGTTGCTGGAGGGTTCGCAGCGGCAGGTGCAACAACTGCCGCAGTAATGGCGTTAGGCACAGCGTCAACTGGTACAGCAATCGCCTCGTTGAGTGGCGCAGCTGCAATAAATGCTACGTTGGCGTCACTCGGTGGTGGTGCTCTGGCTGCAGGAGGCGGCGGAATAGCACTCGGAACAACAGTGTTGGGTACCGCTACCTTCGGTACTGGCTTACTAATTGGTGGTGTGATCTTTAGTTTCACTGGTGCTTCTCTCTCGAATAAAGTTGATGAAGCGTGGTTCCAAGTCAAGCAAGAGGAAGTTTCTGTTACGCAGATATGTAACTACCTCCAAGAACTGTACGAAGTAGGGAGAAGGTATTATGGCACGTTGTCCAAGGTTAATAAGTTATACAAAAGTCATTTGCATGAGTTGAGATACATAGTTAATGCACTAGAGAAGATCGACTACCACTGCTTTTCCGACGAGGAGAAGCTGAAGCTTCAAAATACAGTGCTTTTGGTAGGGGTGTTACATGAGATGTGCAAGGTTAATCTGGTTATTCACTCAGAGCATAATGAGGATATTAATCAGGTCAACCATACGGAGGTGGACAAAAGTCTCAACAGTACGGAAGTGATGGTGCGGAATCTGCAGACTACCTTGCTAACAAGAGAGAAGTCCACCGATAATGAAAGGGAAAGGCGCTATGATGAGCGCCTGAAACAATTGGTGGCGGAAGGCAATGCTAAGATCAACAAGCATATGACTATTTTGTAGTGACAGGAGAAAACTTATGGTGTATCAACAACTGATGCCTGCTGATTCTGAGAATTTGTCGTTCGGAGAAAAATTGTTGAATGTACTCATCCAAACGCCCTATATCCAAAACAGTAAAACGATTAGCCAAGAGGCAGCGCATATTATGGATAGATTGCGGGACAAGTCCTTCAAGGTAGCGGTGGTGGGTGAATTCAGTTCAGGCAAATCTACCTTCCTCAATGCGTTAATGGGAAAAGACCATTTGGCACATGGGGTAAAGGAAACGACAGCTGCTGTAACTATGCTGGTTAACACGCACGGAGCACAGCAGGGAACTTGCCGTGTTACATTAAACGATGGTGTAACCAAACTGTTAAATGATTATAGTGAACTACACAAAGTAACAACTACAGAAAGCAGTGTCTATCAGGTGAGTCATCAAGTTAAATCGGTCGAACTGTTCGTTCCGATCATGGAAACGAATGTCCCTGTAATCTTTGTGGATACACCCGGACTGAACGGCGTCGCTGAGATGCATCGAGAGCGCACGATTGATTTGATTCAAAGCGCACATGCCTGTATCTATATGTTGCAGTCTCGAGGGTTGGGCACAACCGACATTGAAACATTGAAATGGATAGGACAGTATCAACATGATTTCATTTTTGTGCAAAACTTTATTGACGAGATTAACACGTTAGAAGGGGAGACGCTGAAGAGCAAGTTGGAAGAACAACATGAAATTCTATCAAAAAAAGTGTTTTCTGGACGAAATGATGTGTCTTTTGAACTCTGTGGTGTCTCGGCCATGAAAGCCCTTGCAGCGAAGGATACCTCGATTTCGCGTTTATACAATACGGATACTTCCACCTTGACACTGAAAGACAGAGAAAGACTGTATGAAGAGTCCAATTTTGAACAGGTGATGGGTTGCATCAGCCGTTTTATGGAAAGTAGTTATCAGCGAGTGAGTTTTTCGGCGTTATGTGCTGCGCATAGATTCGCTGCGCGAATTGCCGAGCTATTAGTCGGGCAGTTCGAAGTGCAAAATGCGCTTTGGTCAAAAGGCGATGATGCGCAAATCGTCGAACGTACACAACAGTTGCTGAATAATTGGGATGCAAGAAGTACAGACCATATGAAAAATTTGGATAATTTTATTGTCAGCCGGATGAACGAGGGAAGACGCTTCATGGAAAGCGCGTTAACGGAACATCTAGAAACGTTCAAAAATCGGATTCCTGAAATATTCAGCGAGATTGATACACCGGATGATTGGGATACCTTCAACGCAAACAAGGTCATGGAAATAGCGGTCGCTAATGATTCGCATCATCTCACACATCGTCTTGGTGAGTTGCTTTCGAAATATTGTGAGAACACACACAATCTTGCGATGCGACGAATTCAGGAATATGTGGGACTAGTCGATGAGTTTTCAGAACAGGAGTTACCTCGTTATCAGGCGATGATGAGCGACGATGGATTAAAGGGGTTTGTCCAAGAGGAAAATAACATTAAGAAAGAAGAAAGTGAGTTGATTGAACGACAAGCCAGAAAACGGAAGGTGGAAACCGAACAGAGTCGACTACGCGCAATGGAGCAAAACCTGATGGCTGATCTCAGTCTCACCCAGGAGAGACAACAGCAGGCTCAAAATTCGTTTGAAAGTAGGAAGCGAAATCTTGGTGAGATGCCAGAACCTAGATCCTACTATGAAACTGTAACGCGATACGAGTACAGAGGCGGTCTCGGTATCCTTGATGCACTTCTTGGTCCGAAGGAAGTGACACACAGCGAGAAAAGATGGGACTACTCTGCCCAAAACAAATGGAAGGAAGAAGAAAGAAAACTTCGTAACACATTCCAGCGTGAGGAAACTGCCTTTGGAGCTCAATTGAGCAATTTACGGGAAAAGATAAGAAACGCCAAAGAAAATGCGATCAGGCAAAAACAAACCGCAGCAGCAGAGGCAGCAAAAATTAATCGTCAAAAAAAAATAGTAGATGAACTAATGAAAAGTTTGCAGGACAAGAAAAATCTGGCTGAAAAGGAATACCTGCATAGACAAAAAATGAACCTAGAGACCAATGTGTGCGATTACCTGTTCGGCACATTAAGGGAAGCAATAATAGACAACATTGAGAAATCTATTATAAATGTGAGGGAAAGCCTTGTTGAGGAAGTACAAGAACTTTACATAGTCATTTCTAACAGTCAGCGGGAGAACCTTCAGCAAATGCTTAGTAATAAGCAAGAACATGGCGGTATACAGTTGGAACAACTTCGGATGGATCTGGAAGCGATTCTCAAAGTGAAAAATGATTTGGGGGAATATCTATGCAAACAGCAGACGCAGTTCGCTTAAGAGAAGAACACGGCAAGCGGGCGGAGAACATCCAAAAGCTACTGAACGACATCACAGTTTGGTATCAGGTGGATGCAGATAAGGAAGCAGAGGTCAAGGTCAGGGCATTTATGGAACTGGCGGAGAGCTTGCGTACCGGCGAATATAGTATCGTTATGGTAGGAGAATTTAGCGCGGGCAAGTCCACTCTTCTCAATGCGATGATGGGTGAACGGTTGTTACCATCATTTAAAACTGAAACTACGGCAACGGTCAATTTTCTTCGTCATGTCGAACGATCGAAGCAGGAAGAAAAAGGATGCGTTTTTTATACGGATGGAAGCACTAAAATTCTGGAGAGTACAGAGCTTGATATTGTACAACGGTATATTAGCACACGAGGAGATGATGTTGCCAACAAAGTCGCACACCTAGATTTATATCTCGACTCCGAATATCTGCGAGATAATGTTACCTTAGTGGATAGTCCCGGACTGAATGGAGTGGCTGAGGGGCACAAAGATATTACCCAGGAGCAGATTCTTAAATCTCATGCTTGTATTTTTGTGTTCAGTAGTGATCATCCTGGTTCGAAGTCGGACTTTGAGTTTTTATCCGACCTGAAGAGTAACGTCAGCACGATACTATTTGTGTTGAACAAAATTGACGAAATTAAAGCCGATGAGGATGAAACTGCAGAAACTGTTGTACGTGTCATAAAGGATAACTTTCAGAAAGTGTTTCCCAATGATGAATGTCCGGAAATTTGGCCGCTGGCAGCGTTGCCGGCTTTAGCAGCTAGGAGTAGTGTTCCGACGGAATACCGTGGTGCGCAAGAGTTTAACGAAGAAGAGAAAAAAGTTATGTTGGAGAATTCCCGAATTCAGGAGTTTGAAGCACGTCTGATGGAATTCTTGACGAAAGGTGAAAAAACAAAACGCCAATGGTTGGAACCTGTTAATCGGGTGTTTGAAGTAGGAAATCGGAGTAAAGCGAATTTAGAACGTGAGATTCGCTTGCTGCAACAGGCGGAGGATACAGGAGAGATTGAACTCAGTATTACAGTTGTTCAAGAGGCAATTAGAGGTTTAGAGGTAGAGATGCAACGTTGTTACACTGAAGTTTCGAAGAACGTAAAATCGGGACTACGCGATGTAACTGAAGCGTTAGATGCTGATATTAATCGCTATACCGAGCAGTTACTGAGAAGAATTGATTCATTTGATAGTTTGGACGATATGAATGAATACATTCGCAGTATGGAAACCAAGTTTAATACTTATGTACATAATATACTCACCAAGTATGATGACACCCTGCGTGAAAGAGTGATAGAACAGGTTTATACTAGCTATCATGCTGTTGCAGAGCGAATTGAGGAGGAACTCAATGGCATTGAAGGAGGATTAATTGGTACCATCGAACTGAGATCGAAAGAGTATGTGTTTAATGCGGGTCTTGCAGCTATGGAGCAGCAAGAAGACGAACTCAAACAACAATTGGAGCGGTTTCGTCAGCGTGAAGAGGATGCAAGCAAGAGTGCATTGGTCGCGCAAAGCGAGATGCGCCAAAAATCAAAGCTGGAGGAGAAAATCAGGTATTTAGAGGCGCAAAAGTCCGAAATTAGTGGTCGTATTATGCCGTCTATTACACAAACAACAGAGCGAAGAACACGTGATAAAGATTTTAAGGATTTGGGTATTTTGGGTGGATTGGGAAGTTTATTATTCGGTAAGAAACAGATATCTTATGAAGTGGCTGTCACAGAAGACACGGCATACAAGATTGAAAGTGCCAAGAGGGAACAGGCACTGCAAGAGGTAAAAAACAATATGGAAAATATTTCTGGGCAGATTAACAATCGTGCAGAAAGTAACTTGATGTTGTCCGATGATGCACTTACTCGCGCACAGGCAGCGTTGGAGCGAACAGAACAAGAGTATCTGCGATTAGTTCAAGATAACAGAGAAAAACTTCACAGCAAGTACGGAAATCAAATACGTCGTGCCTGCCGTGAGCAACGAGAATTGTTGGACGATACAACTGCTCAAGTGATTAGTGAAGTGAAAAAAATATTACGTAGTCAAGAGAAACAATACTCGGGAGTTGTGACATCCGTGATTATGGCAAATCTAACACAAGCATTGGAGGAGGAACGAAGAAAGCAGGAACTGCTTCGTGCCCAACTCCATACTTCTGAAACTGAACGAGACGAGCGGGTTGCTGTTTTGGGCAATCGTCTTGAAGAACTTGATGCTATTCTTACACACGCAGCATTATTGCAGACTGAACTCGAATGTTTGCATATAAGATAGAGCAGAAGGTGAGAGCGATCCTATGAATCGAACGATAGATCCTTGCATCAGGTTGTTTTTGATAGGTAATGCCGTGTATGATCGCTTTATGCCGCAGATGATCGAGGCGCATCTGCCAGTTAGTAGAGACAACGGTATTGTTGTGGTGCGAGACGAGAAAGATAGCAACGGCGTCCCAAGTACTTTCGACGTATTGAAGAGTAGTCGCATTCCATCCCATACCAAGCTTATTGCTTTACCACAAGGCATGGGCATGGAAACTTTACTCCCTAGTGTTCGTGACAGCATTTTGATTATAGATGATTGGACGTTTTATAACAGCGAGAGCTTGGAAACCGCGAGAAAATATAGGAGCGAGTATCCATACTGTGAGCTAACGATTGTCTTATGTCCATCCAACAGAAGAACGCTATCTACCGATGTGACTGATTTGCAGAGGGCGATGGATGACGCCGTCACTGCATATCAGAACGAGGGATTTTCAACCGTTATACTTAACCCAAAATCTTCAGAGATTTCTGCTCTGCTTTACTGGAAAGGGCGTAGTTACACGGATATACTAAAACAAGACTTCAGAAGGCATCTGCAAGAAGCGAAGGAATTCCTAGAGTTTAACTTTGATCTGGAGTACAGTTTGCTTTATTCAGAACTGGAAGACGAGACGCTGCAACAGCATGTACTGAATGGACTAATATGTTATGATGCTATGTTGGAGGGGGCGATCCCCTCTAAACACCTTATTAATACTTCTGTCTATGCTTTTTTTAGTGCGGAAGGAATGTTTTTTCTCGAAATGAAAAAGCTTTTTCAAAGATGTACCAAGCAAATATGTTTGTGGGATGAAGAGAAGATACATGCGAATTTACTTTCTTTGTTGACAAAGCGATTTCGTAATGATTTGAAAGAGGAATTACCGCAAGTTCCTTTTCTAGGGGGAGGACGGATAGCATATGTCGAGTTTATGCATGAAACGAAGCTCGAAGTTAAATTTCAGCAAAGTTGTTATCTTTTTTTTGAACAAACAGCAAAACACATCATTAAAACGTATATCGAATCGGTGATTTCTAACTTGGAGGGATTTTTGTGAACAAAATCGCTATTTCTGCTGCGGTGGCGATTGGATTGCTTGGTATGGCATTCGTAACTCGAACAGATATTTCAATTTTATTGCCTATTGGTGTTGTGTTAATAACTGCTTCAGGGGGATTGGTGTACCTTTCCTTTTATACTTGGGAGAGGAAGGCTGGGAAAGAGCGTAATGCGCTTCTTATGGCACTTTCACCAGGTGAGATGAAAAGTATACTTGCCTTAATGGCTGACAATTTGCAAGCTGTTGGGAATACTGTTGTTGCTCACAATAACCTCACCATAGAACAATTGGATAGGAGTCGCATCATATTATTGCAGATTCAAGACTTGTTGCAACAAGTACCTCAGCATTTTGATCAGAATTCGGATAAGATGCGTCAAGCACTGGAGAGTGCGATAGATAGGATGAGTCAGGGAGTGGAGACGGCATTTTCCCAGATAACCATATCCATAAAATTGGTGTCAGAAACATTGATCCAGCAACATCAGAGCAATATTGAAGTAGCAGCCTCAAAGCAAGAAGAAATTGCGGCTACATTAATTAGTGAGTTGGAAGATGTCCGCAATTCGTTACGAGAGTCTTCCGAAATGCAGTCCAACAGTGCGGAAGACGCGGCTGACAATATAAAGCGAACCATGAAATTAACAAATGACGCAATCCAGGATTTACAATCTTCAATTAGCCGTTTTGGTGTTAAAAATGCCGAGACTATGCAGAAGGCATCGGATGGGTACAAGCAATTTGAAATTCTATTGAAGACGACCTTGGAGCAACTAACGAGTATCTCCAAACAAGATTATGATCTACTGAAGGAGTTTATAGAATGAATGAACAGATTATATATAAACTTATTCAGGATGCATTTGTAGTAGTGAATGAGGTGCCAAGTCATTCAGATAGCTATATGTTGGGCATCTTAATGAATGATTTGGATACATTGCAACATATTAAAGTGATGGAGCATATGCAGGCGATTGTTATGCAATCTTTGCAAGTAAACCACTCCAAACGTGCTTTGTGGTACCTTGTAGCAATTAGGAAAATGAGAAAGAAATACGGAAAACAAAGCACTCAGTTAAGAGATTCACTTACTGAAAAATTGCAATTGTTGCTTTAAAAGTTTCTTGTATTTATTTTAAGAAATGGGGGAGTAGGTGTAACTGCAACCTGCGATTTTCATTGCTCCACCAAATTTTGTAGATGGCAATGGGGCAGGTAACTTGAATTTCAATCTCCCTGAGTTCTCTAAATCATCTAATTATCGGCATTTTTTGATGCTTTGCCTAGGTGCCTTATGGCTCTAGGAAAAGGTGATGAGCGCGGCTGGAATCCCTTGATTCTACAGGGGATTCACGGTTTTTCAATTCCTCCAAAGGAACATGATTTCCGCCCCCGTACCCTTTAGCGTGCGCGATTCAGGTTCATGTGTATTTTTTTAAAATAGTGGTTTGCTGGCCGTTATAGTGTTATAAAGTGGCTTTTGCTGTTCGTATCGGACTGGAAAGAAATAAAACTTCTCCATGCCAACTAATTTTTTCTGATAAATGAATAGGCTAATTAGGGACTGCTGAACGATTAATTAACAGATATTCAAGGTTTGGCGCTGGCGAGGCAGCAGCGTGAGAACAAAGTAAAAGAGAAAGCGGAACTTGCGCTCCTTCCGGCTATGCCACAACTGGCATACGGAAGGTTCTTTCGCATATAATCACTCCTGATAATAGAGACGGAACAGGATATCCTGGTTATAGTTTCCGAATCCTTCACCATACAAGGTCATACCCCCGACATGCTGCGCGTCTTCTTCAACCGATAAACGCAACGTCCACTGATTACGCTCCACTGGAATGTCCGAAAGCTTCACGTCAGACAAACGCTGTCCGTCGATAAATGTCCCCTCATCGGTGATCCGCAGCACTTTTAACATGCCATATTGATTGACACTCTCGCTCCACCATTCAGGGGTGAACACACCGCGTCCGTTGCCCGAATCACCGGGACTTGTCCATTCCCCGAGTCTGATCCCATTCAGCGTAAATGTAATATCAGAGGGCCAGTTTGGATTGACGGACGGAGCTTCTGAACCGATCTCCAGAGACAGCTCAATTGCGTTAATCTGTTGCCCGGATAAAATGTAGTTTGGAATTTTATATTCCACAAATCCTCGCCCCATCCAGAGAATTAAAGCATGCATCCGCTCTGGGTCTAAAAAGTAGCGCGGATCATCGTACTGACCGATCACATGAGTAGAGGTAGCTAATCCACAGGTTGGATATACGTCAAAATGAGTGTAATGTCCAACTGGAATCGCAACCTCATGAACTTTATTGGATGAGCCGGTGTCCTGGGGCATAGAGATTCCAATCCAGTCCACTGCTAAACTGTTCATTTTATGGGTACCGCCGTCTTTGCGAACCATTTTCGATTGAATAATGCCTACGTCCTGAAGTTTGCGAACATGCATCGTTACAATAGCACTGCTGAGACCAAGCGAAGCAGCGATATCTTTGACGTTCATGGGGGTGTCCGCGACGAGGCGAATAATTTGCAGACGAACTTCACTGGCTAGCGCCTCATAGAGGGGCAGCCATTCTGCATCGGTAGTTGCTCTAATCACATGTGTTCCTCCAAGCCATAAATTATAGAATTAAGTTAAACATAAATCCAAAGGAAAGAGTAACATTTTTCGAAATTCGGGTTGAAATTATTGTTATAATCGATTTTAATATAAATATAAACGTTTATCCATACATTTTGAATTAATTTTAATATTAATCTTAAGGAGTGTTACCTCAATGGAAAAAGCGAAAATGACGGTGGACAAAGATTTTAAAATTGGTGAAGTTGATAAGCGCTTGTACGGATCTTTTATTGAGCACTTAGGACGCGCTGTATACGGTGGAATTTACGAACCGGGACATCCTTCAGCGAATGAGCAAGGTTTCCGTACCGATGTGCTGGAGATGGTGAAAGAGCTACAGGTACCGATTGTACGTTATCCAGGGGGGAATTTTGTATCCGGTTACAATTGGGAGGATTCCGTTGGACCTGTGTCTGAACGCAAGCGTAGATTGGAACTGGCATGGAGAACGATCGAGACGAATGAATTTGGTTTCAACGAATTCGTAGACTGGACGAAGCAGGCTAATTCTGAAGTGATGATGGCGGTCAATCTTGGAACAAGAGGAGCAGATGCTGCCCGTAATATCGTGGAGTATAGCAACCATCCGGAAGGTTCGTATTATAGTGATCTTCGGATCAAGCATGGATACAAAGAGCCGCATGCGGTCAAAACATGGTGTCTAGGTAACGAGATGGACGGCCCGTGGCAAATTGGTCACAAAACAGCTGAGGAGTATGGACGTGCTGCTGTAGAAGCGGCAAAAGTGATGAAGTGGACGGATCCAACAATCGAGCTGGTAGCTTGCGGAAGCTCTAGCTTGAACATGGCAACGTTCCCGGATTGGGAAGCAACAGTGCTGGATCATACGTATGATCACGTTGAGTACCTTTCCCTTCACCAATACTATGGCAATCAGGAGAATGATACGCCGACATTCCTTGCTCGTTCGCTTGAAATGGATCGTTTCATCGACACGGTGAAGGCAACTTGTGATTATATCAAAGCGAAGAAACGCAGCAAGAAGACGATGTATCTCTCCTTTGACGAATGGAACGTATGGTATCACTCCCATGAAAATGATTCGAAAATGGATCCATGGCAGGTTGCTCCGCCACAACTAGAAGATATTTATAACCATGAGGATGCACTTCTCGTAGGCTGTATGCTGATCAGCATGCTCAAACATGCGGATCGGGTCAAAATGGCATGTTTGGCACAGCTCGTTAACGTAATCGCGCCAATTATGACAGATACAGGCGGGGGTTCATGGAGACAGACCATCTTCTATCCGTTTATGCACGCTTCCGTGTACGGGCGTGGAACAGCATTGGTGCCATTGATTCAATCTCCGAAATATGACACTAAACAAATTACGGATGTTCCTTATCTGGAAGGGATTGCGGTGCATAACGAAGAGCGCGGAGAAGTGACTGTGTTTGCAGTGAACCGTCATCTGGAAGAATCTCTTCCGCTTGAAGTGGATTTGCGTAGCTTCGGGAAGTGCACCTTGATCGAGCATATCGTGCTGGAGAATGATGATCTCAAAGCGACCAATACCCTCGCACAGCCAAACCGTGTTGTTCCGCATAACCGCGGGGGAGCAGAGGTGTCGGATACGTTGATTACAGCAAGTCTTGCCAAAGCATCTTGGAACGTGATTCGATTAAAAGTTCAGTAATGGCACAGACATTAACGGGATAAGGCACAGTTAACTCTTGTGGTTAATTAAATCTCCGAGAGGGAAATAAGAGGGATATCGGCGTGTTGGTGTCTTCCTTGAATCCCCGCTTGCTCAGCCGCACGGCTGAGATCGTCAAATGCCACCTTCATAACACCGCGCACTAGGAGAAGAACATGGTGCGAATCAAAAAGCTGGTTGCGATGAACTCGCACCCAGCTTTTTTCGTGAGTCGTATATAGGCCGAAGACGATTGAACAATGATGGAGAAGGTGGAATGGGATAATCCGCAAGGTTGCATGTAAGGTAAGATGTAGGTATCAACGAAACAGGCTAGTAAGCAGTAGGCGCAGGATTCATTGAAATTTTTGATTAGCTGAGATCTGCTAGATAGCGTGTGCTGAGTTCGTTAACTCAAGCCTCAAGTCTCAAGTCTCAAAACTCAAAACTCAAAACTCAAAACTCTCACCATCACGCGGGATGAGTACCTGACCATCCAACTGCTCAGATGCCAGGTGGCTGGCGAGATCGGCGCGGGATACTACACAATGGTTAATGGCATCCATATGCACAGCGATCACATGAGCAGATGGCGCATGTTGCTTCACAGCAACAACGTCATGCTCGTCCATCGTAATGGGATCCCCCTCGTTGAAGCGTGCACCCCCGGCATTCACAACAATAACGTCTGGAGTATACTGACGAATTGCCTCAGCAGGCTCCTCGCACCAGATCGTATCACCAGCAATATACGTGACGGGTTCACCATCTGCTTCCAGGACGAAGCCGGATACGTTACCCATACGTTTACCAATCTCACCAGTACCATGATGACCAGTGGTACGAGCGAATCGTACCGAATGATGCTCATGTTTATCCTCTACAGCAGTAACATTGGTGAATCCCGCATTGGTAAATACATGCTCATCTCCAGGTTGGCATAACAGCGGGATATCCTTACGGAGCTGCTTCGCGGCAGCTTCATCCCAATGATCTGGATGGGTGTGAGTGACAATCAACAGATCGGGATGAAGATAATCAGTTTCGGTTTCCGGGAGACTCACTCTCGGGTTGCGCAACTCATTCGGTGTATTTGGAAATCCGGGCATGGACTCCGGATCCATCAACATCGGATCAACCAGGATGTTCAGACCTCCATATTCCAGCCACAGTGTAGCATTACGGATCAATTGAATTTTCATTATATTTGCACTCCTTCGGATTGTTGAATAGTATATATCCTATATGTTATACAACCCGATTAACGTCGTACATAACCTGATGAACGGAAATAGATCGAACTCATTTCAAGATGAAAGGATTGCTACAGCCAGATGAATGAAACGATAGATGACACAGACCTGCATATTTTGCAGATCCTCATTAAGGATGCCAAACGTTCTAACAAAGAAATCGGAGAAGACGTTCACCTGACTGGACAGGCCGTAGGCGCGAGAGTACGCAAGATGCAGGATCTGGGCGTGATAGAAGGATACACAATCAAATGGAACCCGGAGCGCCTTGGCCTCGGACTTCAGGCATTTGTTACGGTATTCTTGAACTCCGGCGATCGCCACGCCGCTTTTCGGGCATTTATTGCTACGCGTGAAGATATCGTTGAAGTGCATCGTATTAGCGGGGAAGGTTGTTACCTGATGCGTGTTCGCACCGGAACGACAGAACAATTGAACCATTTACTTGAGGAACTTTTACCCTATGGAAACTATAGGATGAACTTGTCTCTCCATGTGGAGAAATGAAGTTGCGGCAGACTACCCTTGTCATGGAAGTGAGGCACCGCGTGGCGGGAGCTGCACACGCGATGTGCAGGTCATAACGATGACGTATACTCATCTTCCCGCGGATGCTTATCACGTAATGTTTGCTGAAGCAGGTTGACCGCTTGATCTCGATCCTTTTTGCTAAGTAAATGATCTGTTGCAACGTGGTGTCGTGTGCCATCATTTAGGAATAGTACGATCATCGGTGAAGATGACAAGATCCACTTGCTAAAGTGATACGAGGACAATTCAATTTTGCGAATCTGATCCCAACGGATATGTCGCTTGCCGCACAGGATGGCTTCATCATTCCAAGACAATAACACAGGTGGCTGCTTGATGAATCGAGATCCGAACATCAGGCATAACGGGCCGATGAACCATATGCCCAGAACCGCTGCGACTGAGTAATATAATGTTTCCAGTTTGCTAGATAGCCCATCGTATATAAACCACAACAGTAGAATGCATAGGATGATGAACAATAGACACAGTGTTCCCTTCCAGAAAGCTGTGAATCGTCGGTACCGAATGTGCTGTATATTCGAAGTAGGTGCTGATTCCATGTTCAATTCAATCCTCCTTTATAACCATCATATAACGAAATATGCCGCTCTGCGAGGCAGGCGGCATATTTATTATTCGTTTATCCCGAGACAGCTGTAGTATCTTCTCCAGCTTCTCGAGCATGTGTATACAGATCCGCATATACGCCTTTGGCGGCGATCAGCTTCTGATGTGATCCTTCCTCAACAATCTCGCCATTCTCCATGACGAGAATTCGATCAGCGTGCATGACCGTGGAGAGTCGGTGTGCAATGACAATCGTTGTTCGTCCCTGAGATACAGTTTCCAGAGCCTGCTGTACCAGTTGCTCGGTATGGGAGTCCAGATTAGCGGTCGCTTCATCCAGGATGAGCACACGAGGTTCAAATACCACAATTCTTGCAAACGATATGAGCTGTCGCTGCCCAGCCGACAATCCGCTTCCTCGTTCAGATAGACGTGTATCGTATCCTTCAGGCAAACGCTCAATCATCGCTGCTGCCCCGACAAAACGGCAGGCTTCCATTGCCTTTTCCCGAGAAATATCCTCGCGGAACATACGCACATTATCGATAATCGTTCCCGAGAACAGAAAGGGCTCCTGCTGAATCAAACCAACGATTCGATGAAGATTGGCTTGGGGGATTCGCCGAATATCTGTACCATCAATCTCAATACGACCTGCCTGAACATCATAGAAGCGATTCAGTAGAGAGATCAGTGTACTTTTGCCTGCTCCCGTTGTGCCCACAATGCCAACCATTTCGCCTGGATACAAGTGCAGATTCAAATGCTCTATTAATGGACGATCTGGTCGGTATCCGAACGAAACATCATTAAAATCAACCTGACCCATCACGTGTTGTGGCTCAAGTGTGTGAGCATCTTGCGGCTTGGGATCAGCGACCTCTGGGCGCGTACTTAGAATTTTCCAGATGCGATCCATGGATACCGTAGTGGATTGGAACGTGTTCCATTGCATCGTAATCTGGTTGATCGGCTGAAAGAACTGGCGAATGTAGCTGATAAAGGCATAGAGCACACCTACCTGTAGTGACTCCCCAAGAACTGCGCGACCTCCCAGCCAAACCATCATGACGAGTGCGGCATTGCCCAGAATATCAAATGTACGGTTGAAGATGACATTGGAACGAGCCTGAGTAATATTGGCTTCCAGATGATCCTGGTTTTTCTCCGAAAACCGTTTCTTCTGTTCTTCTTCCTGATGAAAAGCTTGAATAAGGAACATGCCGGACAAGTTCTCTGCAGTAAAAGCGATTAGACGAGAGAGACGTGTGCGTGCGTTCTGATAAGCCTTTCGTAGTCTACTCCGAAATAACACGGCAACGATAGCGATAATTGGTAACACCAGAAGTGAATATCCTGCCAGTACAGGGTCTAGTTGGAACATGAAAAAGATAATGAGAACGAGCATCATGCCATCTCGAATCAGACTAAGCAGCACTTGGGTGAAGAAACTGCTGATCGTTTCTGTATCACTGGATACATTTGTAACCAGGCTACCGATATGAAATCGATCAAAAAATGACATCGACATTTTGGAGATGTAACGGAATAAGTCTTTGCGAATGCGAGAGACGATGTTCTGACCGACATGTTGCAACAGGTTATTTTGTACATAAGTAAAAACAAAGCTAATGACGGCTAAGCCTAGATAAATGGCTGCGAGTTGAACCAGAAATGCAACACTTGTTTGACCTATCGCAAGATGGTCATCAATCGCGATTTTGACTAAATAAGGCTGAAGTAAATCAGCAGAAATGCCGAGCAGTGAGCACAAAAAGATTCCCAGAAAGGTAAGTCTATGCGGTTTGGCATATGCCATCATAGCTTTGAAGGAAGTGCGCTTACTCTGATCTGGCTCCGTTACTGTTGTTGTCGTTGTTGTGGTGGTATCTGCATCAGGTTTATGGTCACTCAAGATGTAATCCCTCCTCCTGCAAACGAAACGTTGCGGCATACAACCCATTCGCCGCCATCAACTGGGAGTGGGTGCCTTGTTCTGCGATACGCCCCTGGTCAAGCACAATGATGTCATCTGCATGACGAACCGCGCTAATCCGATGCGAAATAATCAATGTTGTTTTGCCCTTACCGATCTCACGCAAGCTTCGAAGAATGCCGCTTTCGGTAACAGCATCCACAGCACTCATACTGTCGTCGAGAATGAGTAACTGGGCTTTCTTAATTAATCCTCGAGCCAAGCTGGTACGTTGCCGCTGTCCACCAGACAAGGTAAGTCCACGTTCGCCGAGTAGAGTATCGAAGCGGTCTGGGAAACGTGTGATGTTATCGTAGATCATCGCTTGCTTCGCGCTGTGTTCTACTGTACCGAGCGACGCATTACGGTCACTGAAGGCAATATTGTCTCGAATGGTGGTACTGAATAAGAAGCCATCTTGCGGAACATAGGCAATGCGGGATCGCAGGCTCTCCAGCGATAAAGCACGAATATCTGTACCGTTTATGCGAATCGTGCCCTCTGGTGGTTCGTATGTACGAAGTAACAGCTTGACCAAGGTGCTCTTACCTGAACCAGTTCTGCCTACGATGCCAACCGTACGACCTGCACGAATGTTTAGCCGGATATCACGAAGTGAAGGAGAAGAACTTCCTGGGTACGTAAACGTCAGACGATCAATGGTGATGTCACTCACCTCATTGAGCGCTTTAGCTCCTGAACGTTCTCGGACATCAGGTGCCTCCAGAAGCAGATCGTTGACTCTCTCCAGGGAAGCTCCCGAGCGTTGCATGGTATTGATCACATTACCAATCTGCTGCAGCGGCCCCATAATAATACGCAAATATAATGTTAGTGCTACAAAACTGCCGAGCGTGATGGAATTCTGCATCGTTAATATGCCACCAACGAGCAGCGATACAACGAGTGAGATGGCACCCAGTAGCGGAAGTAGAGCCTGAAACAGGGAAGATAGACGTACTAAGCGCAGTTGTTTTGCTTTGATTGCATCAACGGTTGTGCCAAACCGCTCCTGAGCAACGTCTTCAATCGCAAACGTTTTGGTAACCCGGATGCCACCCAGCTGTTCTTCCGCAGCTTCAGTCATACTCGCCAGCGCCTCCTGCACGTCGCGGGAACGCTTTCGAATACGCGGACCAAAAAAAACGACCAGAAATGGGATGGCCAACAGCGGAATCACGCTAATCAGAATGAGGTTCAAGGGTATTCCACTGAGCAGCATCATGACCACACAAGACAACAACAGGAATGTTGCATTTGTCATCAGTGTCACGCCATTGGAGATCGCTTCACGTACTGACGTTACGTCGTTCATTACATAGCTGAGCAGCTTGCCATTACCTTGTTTGGAAAAATAGTGCTCACTTAGTTCGGAGAATTTGCTAAATATTCGCTCACGTGTCATGAACTCAAACCGACGGCCAAGCTTCATAATCATGAATTGTCCTGTACCAAACAGCAAATTATAAGCGATGGCAATAGCTAGAAGGGAAAGACTGTAATGAACGACGGTGTTCATCTGAAATGTATGTTGCATTAACTGATCCGTGAAGCTGCCCAGAATTCGGGGTAAAGATGCCTGACCTACATTGGAGGCAATGATTAGAAGGATCGCGACCAGATATACAGGCCAGTTGGCGATTACATAGCCTCGTAATAATCCTGTCTTGGACATAAAATGGGTTCTCCTTTGTTTGTTCAGCTAAAAAAGTGGATTCGGAAGCGAAGTCAGCAAAAGGGCCGACACCTGATATTAGCGCGCCGTGCCCTCTTACTGTATGCAATCCGGTTTATAATTTATCCGTCATTCGCTCATTTTCTCTATACTTATTTTTGCTCTAATCCGTATGAATGTCAACGAAGCAAGCAAGCATGGACTCAGGGGAATCAGTCGACATCGAGCAAATAGAAAACGAATACGGAAAGGATTGAGGGAAGTTGTGTCTCTATCATTATTCATCCTAATGTCGATTTAGTGAAACATTTTTGAAGAGTATCCCGTCTGTAGGATTGAACAGGTAAAAAATAGGGTTTACTAATCATAGGAGGTGCCAAGGCATGAAACATAAAAAAGGATTGGCGGCAACGCTCGCACTATGCGTGTCATTAACGGCAGGAGGTGCTTCGGTACTCGCTTTTTCAGATGTGAAGGATGAAGGGCAAAAAACAGTGGTGGATACGTTGAAATCGAAAGGTATTGTAAACGGTGTGACCTCAGATCTATTCCGTCCAGATCAGGCATTGTCAGAGCCACAAGGTGTGCAGTTGATTGTAAAGGCATTTGGTTTGAAAAATGAATATGCTGCTGTTTCTGCGGCTCCAAATAAAATTAGTCCAGACACATGGTATGCTGATGCTGTACAGGCTGCAACGCAGAATGGTCTGTCCATTCCGGTAGAGTTGAATCCGCAAGGGGAGATGACGCGTGAACAGTTTGTCATTTTACTCCACGAAGGTATTAACACAACGGGTAACTATCCAGTGATCATGAAGTATAATCTTGTTAATGACGAAGATAAAATTGGTAAGGACGCCAAATCTGCGGTCCAGAACCTGCTGAATATGAACATCATTGAACTGGATAAGGACGGTAACTTCCGTCCAGATCAGTCGCTTACCCGTATGGAGGCTGCAAGCATGATCTTCAGTGCACTTGAATTTGTGGATTCGCATGGGGATGACGGTTCTGCTGAACCCGCTCCAACCGATCCGGGCGAGGGTCAACAAGGAATCGTACCAAGCGTGACAACGACGAAGGTCGATGATAAAACGACGAAAGTTAAGCTGACGGCTGAAATGCCGCATCCTGGCTATGGCTTGAAGATTGATGATGTGAAGCTGGAGAAGGATGGACGTGCAATCGTGCTCTACACCATTGTTCAGCCTGATCCTGACATGATGTATCCAATGGTTATTACGAATGTGACTGCTGAAACAGACATTCCAACAGGCTACACAGCAGAAGCACAGCCATCAGGTAAATAAAAAAAAGAATGTTACTATTCTTTAGTTCAACTTGGTTGAATGAGGAACTAAAAACGAAGCAATTTGTTGAAGCTGCTGTCTGTATTATACAGGCGGCAGCTTTTGTTTTGTTCATTTTGTGTTAATTGTACTGTGAAACTTATCTTCCCATCTATGTTATGATCTTTATATATTCAAAAGTTTGAATGAAGGGGTATAACGTATGAATCAGAGCATACAACAGTTTAAATCGGATTTTTTCAAAGCCTTGGCTCATCCTATGCGGATTCAGATTCTGGAGTTGCTGAGCGAAGGAGCGAAGAACGTCAACGAGCTGCAAAGTATCCTGGGATCAGAAGGTTCCGCCGTTTCCCAACAGCTGGCTGTATTACGTAGTAAAAATGTTGTGCAGGGTCTGAAAGAGGGGACTACGGTCATATACTCTCTGCGGGATCCTTTGATCAAAGACTTACTAGAGGTTGCCAAACAGATTTTTGACAATCATTTGGTGGATGCCATTTCGATGCTGGAAGATATCCGCAAAGAAACATAAACGTGTTAGGGCATGTTTTCAGACACGTCTTAAACAAGAGGAACCTGAAGTTGAAGTAAGTTCGGGAACTTCTTGTTTTTCTGTATGTAATCAATGTCTCAGGTGTGAGCATTACGATTGACAGCGTACTCGCAGCGGCGTAGTCTTCTTATTATATTCAAATATTCAAATATATAAAGAAAAGAAGGTTAAGTCAGATGAAATGGATGGGGAGATATGCAGGGTATAATGGATCTTCTTTTCGCAAGGATCTGTTATCGGGACTAATTGTAGGTATTATTGCAATTCCACTTGGTATGGCGTTTGCTATCGCTTCCGGAGTCAAACCGGAGTATGGCTTGTACACAACAGTGATCGCAGGGATTCTTATTTCGTTGCTGGGTGGATCTAAGTTCCAGATTGGCGGGCCAACCGGGGCATTTATCCCGATCCTCTTCGCCATTGTGATGCAGTATGGATATGAAAATTTATTGATTGCTGGAATCATGGCCGGATTAATGCTTGTACTAATGGGGTTGTTTAAACTTGGGGCGTTAATCAAGTTCATCCCACGACCAGTGACTATTGGATTTACGGCGGGTATTGCCGTCATTATTTTCAGTGGGCAGATTGCTAATTTTCTGGGACTGCGCGGGATTGAGAAACATGAAGATTTTTGGTCTAATATGAAAGAAATCGGGATGCATATTTCAACTGTTAATATATATAGTTTGCTGACAGCAGGCAGTTGTCTAGCTGTTATTCTGCTTGTGCCGAGATTTGCGCCGAAGGTGCCTGCGTCACTGGTTGGTCTGGTTCTATCGACAGTAGTTGCAGCGTTGTTTTTTGAAGGGCAGGTGACTACGATTGGATCGTCCTTTGGTGCGATACCAAGCGCCTTGCCTCAATTTCATGTGCCTGAGATGACTTGGGAGCGAATCGTAAACTTGCTGCAACCGGCTTTGGTCATCGCCATGTTGGGCGGAATCGAATCGTTGTTGTCTGCTGTTGTTGCCGATGGCATGACCGGAAGTCGACATAACAGCAATCGAGAGCTTATTGGGCAAGGGATTGCTAATATGGTGACGCCATTATTTGGTGGTATTCCTGCAACTGGCGCGATTGCACGTACGGCAACGAATATTAAGTCTGGAGCTGTGTCACCATTATCTGGGGTTATTCATGGCGTAGTAGTCCTACTGGTAATTGTTATGTTCGCACCCTATGCTTCCCATATTCCACTTGCCAGTATGGCTCCAGTCCTGATGATGGTTGCCTGGAATATGAGTGAACGGAGATCGTTCATGCATGTCATGAAAACCAAAACGAGTGATTCGCTCGTTCTGCTCATTACCTTTTTATTGACCGTATTTACAAGTTTAACGACGGCTGTAGAGGTTGGGTTGATTATGGCTGTCCTTTTATTTGTTAAACGGATGAGTGAGATGTTGAAGGTTGCCAAAGTGCTACCTGATCCCAATCATAAACATGAGAAAGTCATGGACTACATGGTTCGCGAAGGACATGATTGTCCACAGATAAACCTGTATACGATTGAAGGGCCATTATTCTTTGGTGCAGCAGATCGATTTGAGAAGTCGGTCATGGATTCGATTCATCGGCGACCAGGTATTTTGCTGTTACGCATGGGCAAGGTGCCCTTTATGGATACGACGGGTGAATCCAATCTGGCTCATGTTGTTAAACATATGGAGAGATCTAGGGGAATGGTTTTACTTTCCGGTATTCAGGCGCAACCATTGGAGATGCTGAAGAAAACAGGCTTGATAGAACGGATTAATCCTGATCATATGTTTGAGCACACGGGTGAAGCCATCAATTATGCATTAGCACATCTGGATGATCAGAAATGTAAGGGATGCAAACATTTTGCCTTTCGTGAATGTGCTGCATTATCAGGCGCTGGAACCGATTCAGAACGTATAAGTATGCTGAAATCAGGAAAGCGAATGGAAGCAAATAGCCCCGTGTAAACCACTGAAGCTAGAGGAAGCTATGACAAGTTGAAGCTGCTGTCTGTATTGTACAGACGGCAGCTTTTTTGAATTGAAATTGTGCACTTGAGTAACAAATCTAACGGATATTATACTTCCTCCAATGGTTCATAATCGAACCAATCAAACTGTGCAGGTGAACCATTTCCTGATGGACTAGTAGCATACATCGCAGCGATAACTCCTGTGAAACCGCCTGCTATTTCGGTGGAGAGCAGATGTGTCTCACCTGAGCCAACCTCCAGTTCTGGAGATGAATTTTGCTGAATGGAGAAAAGGAATTGGTCAGACTGTGTGTGAATCTTTAAGATTACTGGGCCAGCTTCACAAGCTACCCATTGCTCGGTTTTTAGGGAGCCAACGGTGCGTCGAAGTAGGATCTTTTTCTGCCCGTTCACCTGTTTGATCGCCAGATCGTAATGATATTTGGGATTCATATACAGGGTTAAGCCGGCTTCTTCGCCGTCCTCCTGTGGTTCAAATGTTAATTCAGTTGCGATATGGGATGTAAAATGTGCCAACCGACGACCAACAAAAGCCGGATTACTTACCTCATCCAGGGAAACGGAGGTTCCACGCAGCACGAGCTGACCCGGCTGTTCTTCTAACGACCAGCTTGCCGGTGCAGGGTTACGCAAGAACATCCATTCCAAACCAAGTGTCGGTTCGTCAAAATGGTCCCGCACGCTTGGTGTTGTCCATTGGACTTGAGGTAGCTCGGGCGCATCCATAACAGGTTTGATGTTTCCGTTGTCTCCAATGATCGGCCAGCCTTCATCTGTCCAAGTTACAGGTGCGAGAAATGTTTCTCGTCCCAGGTGATGGCGCATCGGATAAGAAGGAGGACGAATGCCAAGACAGACAGCCCACCATGTTCCATCTTGAGCTTGAACCAGATCTGCGTGCCCAGCGGCGTGAATACTGCTCTTCATACTGCGATTCGATAGAATTGGGTTGTGAGGACATGCATCAAACGGCCCGTATGGGTTCGTGCTCCGTGCGATGGTTTCCATATGTCCGTATTCGGTGCCACCTTCGGCAATCATGAGATAATACAGATCGTTAATTTTGTACAGATGGGGCGCCTCTGGGGCAGCTCCGCCTGTTCCGCGCCAGATGAGTCGGCTATCTGTAAGCTGCTTCCCGGTAGTGATATCGATCTCGCATTGATATATTCCTTCACCTTCATTACCATTTTGAGCGGATTGGAAATAGACACGACCATCATCATCAAAGAGTAGAGAAGGATCTATGCCCCCCTGTGCGACAAAAATCGGATCAGACCATGAACCTGCTGGATCTTGGGTGCGCACAATCAAGTTTCCGCCCGCGCCGATATTGGTCGTTGTCATGTAGAACCAGCCCTCATGGTAACGGATGGTCGGTGCATATATACCGCCGGAAACCCACGCTTTACTTAGCGGGAGCTGTGTTAACGAGGTTAGACAATGTCCAATTTGTTGCCAGTGAACGAGATCCTTGCTATGGAAAACAGGCACACCCGGAGAGTATTCAAACGTACTTGTTACCAGATAATAATCTTCGTTTACACGGCAGACACTCGGATCGGGGTAAAAACCTGAAATCACTGGGTTCGTATATTTCGTCATGTTAGGCTCCTATTCATATGAGAGTTAGAGATAAATTGCGGCACATTGGCGAATCTGAGCTACCGTCTGGCTTGAATGTCTCATTCGCATGCCTTGTTATATAGGGAGAGTATAGCGGTTACAACCGCCCTTTACCTTGATTTTTCGGACGTGGAATAGCATGATATAGACATACGAGCCTAACATTGTTCGGAGGGAATGCTTTTGAGTAATGCATATCTGAGATGGTTTACGTCAGATAAGGAGTTTCCGTTTTTCATTCAATATGGTGGGCATGAGACAGATATGGAGCTTCACAATCATATGGATTTCACGGAGCTTGTAATTGTCTTGAATGGTCATGCGACCCATGTTGTGAATAACGAGGAGTTTTTTATCAAAAAGGGAAATGTATTCGTCATCAATGGCGAGACACATCATGCGTATATCGACCCTCATGATTTTAAAATATGTAATATTATGTTCAGACCTGACATGCTCTCTTCAACCGGACCTGATTTGAGGAGATCGAATGGATTTCAAGCGTTGTTTGTGTTGGAACCGTTCTATCGTCATATCCACTCGTTCACGAGTGTGCTCTCCTTGCCTATTTCTAGCCTGGAATATATTGAAGCGCTAATTTCGTTCATGGTTGAGGAATATGAGACGAAGCAGCAAGGATACCAAACGATGCTGATTGCACGTCTCACGGAGATGGCGGTATATCTGTCGAGGCAGTATGATACGCAGGAGAAGGGCGGTAGGGGCAATAATTTGATGCACCTGGCCAATGCCATTTCCTATATTGAAGATCAGTATTTGAAGCCATTATCGCTGGAGGATATTGCGGGAAAATCAAACATATCGATTAGGCATCTCAATCGGATCTTTCGTTCCTATTATCAGATGACGCCTATCTCATATGTGCATAAGCTGCGTCTGGAAAAGGCATGTCATCTACTGAAAAATAGCAATCTATCCATTACCCAAATCTCGTATGATTGTGGATTCAATGATAGCAATTATTTTACTCGTCAGTTTAAGAAAGCCTATGGCATGTCGCCCAAGAATTACAGGCTGAATCTGAACTGATTAATTAAGAGGATCTCCCATATCGTGCGTGTTCAAAAGCAAATTTCTGAACAACCTCGTATCGGAGATCCTCTTTTTATACTTTCGTTATATTGGTGGAGTGTTCATCGTTATAAACTAAGAGTCGTCCATGATCATGCCACTGACCGTACATCTGATTTGCCTCGGTGTGAGTTATCAATTTGTCCAATCTGTGCTGGAATAATGCTGGTTGATGCTTCACGCTTTGGATGGTGTCGATGCGAACCCGCTGGTAGAGAGCCGGAAATGCCAGGAAATTAGCATAGATCATCGGATTATCTTTGAGTCTTCGTTCAATCACATCATCAATGATGAAAGCATTTGGATCCATTATAGGTAGAACCTGTCTACCTTCGTCATGCATGAGTCCCAGCGTTTCAAGACGGCGAACACGTTCTTTGTTTAGTTCAGTCCACGAGCTCTGTTTGCTTCGAGGGGATAAACGTTGCATTAGCTGGTTCTCGGATATCTTTTTCTTTATTCCATCAATCCAGCCATAACATAGGGACTCTTCTACGGCATCTAAGTACAACAGTGTATCGGGATTTGGTTTGAGACTAATGGTTACCCAGCAACACTTTTGAGTTCTTCCATGCACATGTAACCAAGCTCTTAATTCTTCTCTTGATGTAACAGCCAAATAATTATTGATTTCCATAGTTTATTCTATCATCTAAGCTGTAGCAGGCTTCGTATACCAGAAGAGGCTGTAGTCATTCATAATAGAGGCATGACCTAACTGACGCAGCATTGTAGAAATATTCCCTCGGTGGTACGTTCCGTGATTAATCAGGTGAAAGATGATCTCCGTAAGGCTGGTATTTCGAATTCCCGCGAATGGATTATCCAGCAGAATCGTGTGTTCCAGATCGATGTGATCTTGAAACCACGCTGTAAATTGTTGTGATAATTCTGCAAATCGCTTGCTATAGTCCTCTATAGAATCGTATATCTCTTCATTGCGTGGCATGCACATTTGTAGAGCTTCGGGCATACTGACACCTGTTAGTACCAGATACCACATTTGATCAACAGCATACATATGACTTAGTGCATGAGCGAGGGTGGGGAATGAACTATTCACCTCCTGATGTAATACGCTGTTTGGTAATTCTTGAATTCTCCCTAGAATGGTGTGTGTAGCCCATGTGTGATACTTGTACATTTCTTGCGGATGGTTCATGCGATCATCTCCTTAGAATTAGCGGTAAGGTGCAACTAACTTACTGAGATGATTATAAAAAAAGAAGTATGACAACAGCGTGTCATACTTCTTCAATGTGTTTTTTTGTACGGCTTAAGTGCGTTCTGAAGCTCTTCCTTCAGGATATCTCGCAGTTCGGCGGGTTCAAGTACTTCAGCGCCACTACCTAAACTTAACAGGAACGAGCATAACCAACGGGCTTTCAATGGCTGATGAACTGCGATTCGCATCGTCATGCTTCCATCATCATGAAATTGTTTATCCGCTTGTTGAAAGTGATCCATGGCTTCCGCGAGGGCTTCCGGATTAACCTTGAACACCACTTCTGTGGTCTGGTTTTGCGGGGAGTCATCCCGCTTAATCGTTGGTTCAATACTGTCCGAATGCGGTTGGAAAGTGTCAGAGCTTAAGCTCACGTTCATCATCCGAGAGAGTCGGAACTCCCGATAATCTTGACGTGTCAGGCAGAATCCATATACGTACCAATTGCGATATTTGAAGTGCAGTTTTACGGGTTCCATTCGACGGGTTGTTCGTTCATTCTTGGTATTAATGTAATCGAATTGAATAATCCGATATTCGGTGATTCCTGCTCGGAGATATGGCAGGGCATCAGGTTCCGTTCGACGTGTCTCCAGATCGATGGATAAACTGGAGATCTGATGCTTCGGACCAATCGTTTGCAGTCGCTCAATCGTTCCTTGTACTCGTCCATCATCAAAGACAGTGGAGAGACTGCTGAGTACTGTAATAAGGGAATTTACATCGTATGAGCCGAGTAAGCTTTTGTCCATTTTATATCCATCAATAATGCCATACCCGCCTTTAAGTCCTTGATGAGAGACGACGGGGAAACCGGCTGCACAGATGACATCAATGTCTCGATAGATGGTTCTTGGAGAAACCTGAAACTCTTCCGCTAATGTCGAAGCCGACAACACTTCATGGTTCAAGAGCTTGAATATGATCGATATTAAACGTTCCAATTTCATCATGTATCCCCGCCCAGTATTCCATTTTGTTATTGCAGGCCATATTATATCACAGTGTTATGAACGAGAAGAGATCTGTCTTCTCATGACTTCAAGGTAAGTCACTAATTGCTGATGCGCATGCTTAACTTAGCTACAACGTGAGATGAAAATAACAAAAAAAGAGTGCAGATACGCACTCTTTATAAACCGCCAAATGTTTATGCTTAGCAGGATAAGCAGTGAAGCCAAGTCATGATGTTAAGTAGTAAATTCAGGCTGTAAAGCCCAGCACTGATATGAAGAAATTTTGGTGATCTTCTTACTCATTGTAAGGTAAGATTGTACTAATCTTCTTGTACATTGTAGAGCACACGGGCGAGTAGACCTTGGCCATAATTGCCGAAATGTTTGCCAAAAATCGTGAGTCCCCGTTTGTTGACAGGTTCTTCTGTTACCGCAATCCGGAAGAGGATATCGCTTTTGTAGTCCAGCCCAATATCATCTAACGTAACATCCGAAATGCGACAACCGTCGATATAGCTACCTTCCTGCGTGATACGGATCAGTTTCAGCATACCGTACTGATTGAGATGAGGCGGCCACCAGTCTGGATTGAACGTTCCACGTGTATTACCAAAATCACCTGGACTCGTCCAGCAGCCAATCTCGATACCGTTGATGTAAAAGTAAATATCCGAAGGGTAGTTATCGCAATAGCCAGGTGCCTCTGAACCGAGTTCCATGGAGAGCTGAATCTCACTGAATGACTGATTCGGCTTCAGATAATTAGGAACGCGATACTCCAAATAGCCTTCCGCAAGCCAGATCATCTCCGCATCAATTCGTAATGGATCTGCAAAATAACGCGGGTCATCGAATTCCCCAACGATACTGTCCCGAGTCGCAAGTCCACATGTAGGAGCAGCATGGTAGTCACTATAATGTCCCACTTGAATCTCTACTTCATAACGGTTGCTAATCTCTTGCGAGCGCAGATCTACCATGAGCTTTTCCTCATTGAGATAGCAAATTTTCTGTATTCCGTGCTTGCCGACAGCGGTGTTTATTTCGATAAGACCGCTCTCCTCCAGCTTTTTGATATGCATCGTAATTGCTCCATTGCTAAGTCCGAGCTTGGTCGCAAGATCATTGAGATTAAGGCTCTGGTTCTTCGCCAGTAGTTCAATGATCTGTATCCGAATCTCCGAACTGAGGGCCTTGAAGATGTTCACACCCGACATCAGATCCTTAATATAAATCATATGTGTTGGTCCTTTCCCCGTTCACTGTTAGATAGGTTATTCTCTCGGTACTGAAAACCATCCTTTTTGAACACGTACTGTTAGATAGGTTAGTGCACATTTCTATATTTTATTTTAGATAAGTATAAATGATTATAAGATAGATGGGAAGGGCAGAGACAGGAAGCCTTTCTTCTTTATTATCGTACGATTCATTATCAAAATGAAGGTGCGTTTCTCAATTTAGTGTTACATAAAACATTTGAATTGTTTCATTAATCTTTGAAATAAACCATTGAAAAGTATTGTAACCGCTTTTATAATCTTATTATATCTAAAATAGTTTAGAACTTCATGAATCAAATGAACCATTTGATTAACAAAACTTCGAAGATACCCTCTATCACCTCCCCGGTATCGAAATTTTAAATGATTATAATCATAGGTAAATCAACGGTTATGAACTCTAAATAATACTCCCAAACATATTTTATTTTATAAAAATGTAAAATGTTTTAATAAAGTATTGACTAAAGTGAATAGTATTTGATAAATTTAACAACAGAAATCTTATTTCACGCAATTGAATACGGTTACAAATTCAGATCAGGAGGGGTTCAGATGGTAAAGAAAAAGAGTTGGGTCACGTTTATGCTTCTTATGCTGGTTACTGCACTTGTCTTAGCAGGTTGCGGTGGAGATAGCGGTGGGGCGAGTGGTAACAAAGAACTGACATTTATGTTCCGAGGCGGTACAGATGAACAGAAGGCTTATCAAGCGGTCGTCAAAAAGTTTGAAGAAGAAAATCCTGGCATCAAAGTTAAGTTGATTGTAACGGCTGCGGATCAATATGCTACCAAGCTGAGAGCGGCGATCACGGGCAATAGCCTACCAGATATTTTTTATTTTAACCCTGGTGACGTGAAAGCGTATGTGAACAGCAACGTACTGATGAATCTGACTCCTTATGTTGAAAATAACCCGGATGTGGATCTGAATAATATTTGGAAATATGGTGTGGATTTATATCGTTACGATGGCCAAATGGCAGGACAAGGAGACCTTTACGGTATGCCGAAAGATCTTGGTCCATTCGCACTTGGTTATAACAAAACGCTGTTTGAAAAAGAAGGCATTCCACTTCCAGACAAAGACAAGCCATATACGTGGGATGAGTTCATTCAAGTGAATCAGCAAGCAACGAAAGATACGAACGGAGACGGCAAACCGGATGTATTTGGTACAGGCTTCAACGTAAACTGGGCGCTTCAATCCTTCGTATGGAGTAATGGTGCTGACTGGTTGGATGAGACCAAAACAAAAGTAACGATTGATGATCCGAAATTTGCGGAAGCGCTACAATTTTTCGCAGACATGCAGAATAAATACAAAATCACACCGTCTATTGAAGAAGCACAAACACTGGATACGTACCAACGTTGGATGAAAGGGGAAATGGCATTCTTCCCTGTAGGTCCGTGGGATATGAGTACGTTTGAAGGACTGCCATTCGAATATGATCTGTTGCCATTCCCAGCTGGTTCTAGTGGTAAGTCCGCAACGTGGATTGGTTCCCTGGGTATCGGTGTTTCCGCCAAAACGAAATACCCTGAAGAAGCAGCTAAACTGGTGAATTACCTTACAGCTTCTAAGGATGCAATGCAGCAGCTTGTCGATGCCAAAGTACAGATTCCAAACCTGCTCGACATGGCTGATGAATGGGCCAAAGATACATCAACGAAGCCAGCGAATAAACAGGAATTCCTTGATATCGTTGAGGACTATGGTCGCTCTCTTCCAGGGAACTACACGTATAACGCAGAGTGGTACGATCTGTTCTTCACAGACGTTCAGCCTGTGCTGGATGGCAAAATTACAGCCGCAGAGTATGTGAAGCAGCAACAGCCGAAAATGCAGAAGCTGTTGGACAAAGCGGTAGAGCAAGAGAAGAAATCACAGAAATAAGTTAATAAGATAAGCAACGAGAGTATGTCGGAAGCTCCGAACAAGAAGCGAGGAAGCGACTTGCACAAAGTGGATCAGAGTTAAGTTGGTAGTTTCGTGTTGCATAGAAAAGCGATGCCAGCAGCCTGCTATCACGCTGCTGGCATCATTTTTGGATTCCATACTTGATATTAGAAACAGGGGTGAGCGCAGTGAATACAAAGTCTAGCTTGTATCGCAAAGAGAGGCTGTACGGATATTTGTTTATTACACCTCCAATTCTCGGTCTGCTGATCTTTGTTCTGTTCCCTTTCTTATATTCGTTGTACGGTTCGTTCACGGATTGGGATGGCTTGGGACAGATGAACTTTATCGGTTTAGCCAATTTTAAGGATTTGCTCACAGATGATCTGTTTTACAAAGCGATGTTTAACACCTTTTATCTGATGCTGGGGATTCCGATTGGATTGTTACTTGCACTCTTGCTCGCAATGGGCTTGAATCGCAAAATTCCTGGTACAACGACGTTCCGCGTGATCTATTATATTCCCGTTATCTCTTCTCTTGCAGCCGTGTCCATCATGTGGAACTGGGCTTATAACGGAGATTATGGACTGGTTAACCAGTTCCTTGCGCTCTTCGGTATTGAAGGGCCTAACTGGCTGGCTAACAAAGATACAGTCAAACCAGCTCTCATTATTATGACGGTGTGGAAAGGTCTGGGGTACACGATGTTGCTGTATCTGGCTGCCCTACAAAGCGTATCACGTACATACTACGAGGCAGCTGAGCTGGACGGAGCGAACGGGTTCC
This sequence comes from Paenibacillus sp. MER 99-2, assembly GCF_023714095.1. Classification (NCBI taxonomy): domain Bacteria; kingdom Bacillati; phylum Bacillota; class Bacilli; order Caryophanales; family Paenibacillaceae; genus Paenibacillus; species Paenibacillus sp. MER 99-2. Next base: position 236,342 of record NZ_JAMAUZ010000004.1, read on the forward strand.
AGATTTTCCGTAACATCACCTGGCCGATGGTGAAGCCAGTGACCTTTTTCCTCGTGGTTACCAATATTATTGGTGGCTCCCAGATCTTTACCGAGATGAACATTATGACCCCTACAGGCGGTCCTGAGTATTCATCGGCGTCGATCGTTTTCTACATCTGGCAAAAAGCGTTCAGCAACCTGCAAATGGGTTATGCCTCAGCAATGGCCATGATTCTTGGTGTTTTCATCTTTGTCATTACTTTGGTGCAATTCAAATTAAACGAAAGATCAGCCTATGATGGGGATTGATGGTCAAGGGAAAGGAGTGAACCGGAGATGTCTTACAGTCAAAGAAGGAAAGTAACGAACTCGATTATTTTTATCGTACTCGCGATTGGTGCTATAGCAATGGTTGCCCCATTGATCTGGATGCTGTCCACGTCGTTGAAGGAGAAACAGGATGTATTTGCACTTCCTCCTGTGTGGATTCCAGAAGTATTCCAATTTGAAAAGTATAAAGAAATCTGGGAAGCTGGCCCGTTACTCAGCGGGATCAAAAACAGCTTGATCATTGCATTGAGTGTTACTGTGGTGGGTACGTTTACGTCCAGTATCGCCGCTTTTGCTTTTGCCAAATTGAGATTTCCACATAAAAACAAACTGTTTCTAGCTCTACTTGCATCCATGATGATTCCTTATCCAACTGTCATGATTCCACAATTCATGATGTTCTCTAAGTTGGGCTGGGTAGATACATTACTGCCGCTGATTGTACCCGGATTGTTCGGTAACGTCATTATGATCTTCTTCCTGCGGCAATATCTGCTTAGTGTTCCAGATGCAATTATAGAAGCAGCCAAAATTGATGGAAGCTCTTATTTCCGGCTCTATTCCAGCATTACCTTCCCATTGATCAAACCTGCGATTGCAGCACAGTTAATTCTGTGGTTCATGGGAATCTGGAATGATTATCTGGCTCCAATTATCTACCTGAACTCACCGGAGAAGCAGACCTTACAGCTTGTTATCGCAAACTTTAATGCGACCTATGCGATACAGACGGATTATCCGCTCATTATGGCTGCGTCCATCGTTGCTTTGCTCCCAGTACTCATTGTCTTCTTAGTCTTCCAGAAGCAAATTATTGAATCTGTTGCGATCTCTGGAGTAAAAGGATGATCTCGTTGAGAAAGCGTGGCTGGAACATAAACAAGAGAGGAGTGTTTGCTTCAATGCTGTTGATTATGTTGATTGGTGCGACGGGTTGTTCTGGAGAGGGGGCGGGGGCAGAGGTGCCTCGCCCGACCTTCCCTGAGGAACCACAAGATACCTTGCTGTATGATACTTCCATATTGGATGATGAGTCTCGTTGGACAGTAAATAATGCCCACGACCCAGCGATTATCAAAACAGATCAGGGTTACTATGTATATTCCACGGACGTTCGTGTTGCCGGAGAACCTAAGCCTGGCGTGATGGTGCGAAAATCGCAGGATCTCATCAACTGGACGTGGGTAGGTCAAGCCCTGCCAGGCATTCCGCAGGAAGCATTGGACTGGACAGGAGCCGTGAATTTATGGGCACCGGATGTTACGAAGGTAGGGGATACGTACCGCATGTATTACTCGGCTTCTACTTTTGGCAGCACGCGGTCAGCCATTGGTTTGCAGACATCCACTTCTCCAGAAGGGCCTTGGAAAGACGAAGGACTTGTAGTGAGCACATTGGAGAACGAACAGGATAAACTAAATGCCATTGATGCGAATCCTGTGTTGGATGCCGACGGCAATCCGTGGATGGTGTACGGCTCATTCTTCGATGGTATTTATATTGCGCCACTCGATCCAGACACGGGCAAGTTTAAGGAAGAGGGTTATGGTACTCGCATTGCCGCACGTGATCGGGCAACCGAAGAGGGGGCAGTAGAAGGACCGTACATCGTATACCATCCTGAGTTCAAAAAATACTATCTATTTGTCTCGTATGATTCCTTGTTCGAGGATTACAACGTAAGGGTCGCGCGTGCTGATTCAATTACAGGCCCGTACACGGATATAAACGGCATGAACATGCTTGATACAGAGCATCTACCACAATACGAGATTGGAACCAAGGTGGTAGGTGGTTATCGCTTTACAGAGGGTGAGGGCTGGGTTGCTCCCGGTCATAATTCTGTATTGCAAGACGGTGACGATTATTACATCGTGCATCATGCCAGAGGGGAGACGGATAAAAACTGGCCGTACCTGCATGTGCGCAAGATGTTATGGACGAAGGATGGCTGGCCAGTCGTCTCCCCCGAACGTTATGCTGGCGAGACAGTACAGGATATTCCTAAGTCGATGATTGCTGGGGAATGGGAAGGTATGGAGCTTGATCCGTCTGTTGACGGACAGGTTCAAGCATCTCCGTTCACCTTGCAGCGTAACGGCAAAGTCACAAGCGAAAACGATTCAGGTACGTGGACATTCGATGGTAAACATACACTCACGATTGAGTGGAAGGAACGTAATTCAAACGGAGCATCCACAGAGGAGCTGCAAGTGATCCCGTCGTGGGACTGGGAACTGAGCAAGCCAGCTCTTGTGGTCACAGGTCTGAATAACCGTGGCATCGCCGTATGGGGGAAACAACTGAGCGAAGAGGTTCGATGAGAACCTTATAGAGCGCGTATGAATAAGCGCAAAGCTTCGCCTTGAAGGGGCATCAAGCAGTGAAGGGGAAGGAAGGAGCCGAAGGGGCGTGTTTGTCATCTGATTTCAACTGCTGAAGAGCAGATGGAAGGAAATCAGAGGACAAGAAAGCGACGCAGGCCCATCCTACCCCGGAACGTCCGCGCTGCCCCTCTCTTGCTCAGGTGCAGTCGACAGGAAGGTAGTCGACTGTCCACAACTTATCGAGCCACAACAATGGTTCGATGAGAACTTATAGAAGCGCGCATGAATAAGCGCAAAGCTTCGCCTTGAAGGGGCATCAAGCAGTGAAGGGGAAGGAAGGAGCTGAAGGAGCGTGTTTGTCCTCGGATTTCAACTGCTGAAGAGCAGATGGAAGGAAATCCGAGGACAAGAAAGCGACGCTGGCCCATCCTACCCCGGCACGTCCGCGCTGCCCCTCTCTTGCTCAGGTGCAGTCGACAGGAAGGTAGTCGAATGTCCACAACTTATCGAGCCACAACAATGGTTCGATGAGAACTTATAGAAGCGCGCATGAATAAGCGCAAAGCTTCGCCTTGAAGGGGCATCAAGCAGTGAAGGGGAAGGAAGGAGCCGAAGGAGCGTGTTTGTCCTCGGATTTCAACTGCTGAAGAGCAGATGGAAGGAAATCCGAGGACAAGAAAGCGACGCAGGCCCATCCTACCTCGGAACGTCCGCGATGCCCCTCACGCCCAGGTTTGCTCGTTTTCTCCAGCTTATATCGTTCTCTTCAAACCAATGCCAAATAGAAAGGAAGCAATCTTATGACACAATCCATTACATTTACCAATCCTATTCTGGAACAGCGTGCCGATCCGTGGGTGTATCGCCATACGGATGGTTACTATTATTTTTCCGCTTCTGTGCCTGCATTCGACCGGATCGAAATCCGTCGTGCGCGCACAATTGAGGAGCTCAAGGATGCGGAGCCGGTGACGGCATGGCACAAACGCGACACTGGGCCGATGAGCGCCAATATCTGGGCACCTGAGATTCATTTTATCGACGGAAAGTGGTATATCTATTTTGCCGCAGCACATACCAGTGAGACGAATGAAGGTTTGTTTGATCACCGGATGTACGTACTGGAAAATGAATCTGCGAACCCACTGGAGGGTGAGTGGGTGGAGAAAGGGCAGACGTTGACGCGCTGGGAGAGCTTTGCTTTGGACGCTACGACGTTTGAGCATCGGGGCATCCGCTATCTCGTCTGGGCACAGAAAGACCCGGATATTCCAGGTAACTCTAACCTGTATATTTCCGAGATGGAAAATCCGTGGACACTGCGCGGAGAACAGGTCATGATCTCCACACCTGAATATGATTGGGAGATCATCGGTTTCAAAGTCAATGAAGGTGCAGCTGTTTTGCACCGGAATGGACGCATTTTCATTGGTTATTCAGCCAGCGCGACAGATTATAACTATTGCATGGGATTACTCACAGCGGATGAGAATGCCAATCTGCTCGATCCAGCAAGCTGGGTGAAGTCACCTGAACCGGTATTCCAGACATGTGAAGCGAACGGCCAGTATGGCCCAGGCCACAACAGCTTTACCGTAACGCCAGATGGGCAGACGGATATCCTCATTTATCATGCTCGTAACTACAAAGAGATTGAGGGGGATCCGCTCTATGATCCTAATCGTCATGCTCGTGCTCAAGTAATCCGCTGGAGAGAGGACGGTACACCTGATTTTGGTGTTCCTGTTCCAGATGGTAAAGCTGTAGCTGGAGTGGAACAATAATTTGATAGTTGATAAAATGTAAACAATAGAAGTAGCCCTTGGTCAGTATAATATCTGATTAAGGGCTTCTTTTGTTATTGTAAAAAGGTTTGAACTAACATAAGGCATGAATTGAATCCGTTCTTGCACCTTTCACGTATACAACCTATAAATGAAGTTGATATATAGATAGACTACAGATTTTTAGTTCATGTATATCATGCTGGGAGGACAATATATGGAATCACGCGAGACGTTGGATCAGGAGTTAGAGCAGATATATAAATGGGAGAAAGAGCAGAAGGACTTGTTCATTTGGGACAAAATCGGTCGTCTGCCATTTGCTATGTTAGACAAAGTTATGCCTAAGGCATTGAAAGATAAGATTGGAAACTCGCTTAATGAAGTAGGACAGTATGTACAGCATGGTGGTAAATTTCTCGTTCAGAAGAAGAAGGTGGCGAAGCTGCTGCAGGAGGAAGCTCAGCGGTCAGGTCATTCGATGTTAGGTCATACGGATCGTCTTGAACGGGAAGCTGAGGAAGAGGACACAGCGAAAATTCACAGTGTGGAGAACCTGCCTCTTGAAGTGTTGGATCGCGTAGCGGATAACATTGCTGAGAGTCGTACCAAGTTTGCGGCAGCACAAGGAGCGGCAACAGGCATTGGTGGCATCGTGACGATTGCAGCGGATATTCCAATGGTGATGGGGCTTTCTTTGAAAGTATTGCAGGAGATGGCGTTATGTTATGGTTATGATCCAGATGAGCCACAGGAGCGTATTTTCATCGTGAAGTGTCTGCAATTTACATCGGCGGATATCGTAGGTAAGAAGGCAATCATCGATGAACTGACGGATTACGAGAATCCTGATAAACAGGTTGAGGTCATGTCGCAAATGCAAGGGTGGCGGGAGGTATTTGAATCCTATCGTGAATCCTTTGGATGGAAAAAGCTATTTCAACTCATTCCGATTGCCGGCATGATCTTTGGTTCGGTGAGCAATAAAAACACGATTCGAGATGTAGCCGAGACGGGCAAAATGCTCTACAAAAAACGGCTAATTCTTCAACGATTAAAATGAGATTTTAATAAGGTCTGCCTGAAAGAGAGGAACAAACATGTTAGACAAACAAGGTTTCTACCACTTATTAGATAGTAATAATATAGAATACGAAAGTATTGAACACCCAGCAGTATATACGATGGAGGAAATATTCTCTTATCAAATTCCACATACAGAGCATATCGTGAAAAATCTATTTCTACGTGATGACAAAAAACGAAACTATTATCTGGTGACTATAGCCGGAACGAAGTCCGTTGATTTGAGAAGTTTAAGCGAAACGATCCCTAGTCGCAAACTAAGCTTTGCTAGTGAGAAGGATTTGTTGGAACTCCTCAGACTGGAAAAAGGACATGTGAATCCGATGGGAGTTCTCAATAATGTTCAGCAAAACGTAACCGTAGTCTTTGACAAGGATCTAGTCGGTCAAAAAATCGGAATTCATCCCATGGAAAATACAGCGACTGTATTCCTTGAATTTGAAGATGTTAAGGCATTGATTACAGCTCATGGCAGTAGCATCGTCATGTGTGACATTGAATAAAACGTGTGAAGTATGAGGTATGAAGGAAGTTAAGTACACGGTATCCTGTCCCGCGAAAAGGGTGGTTAGGTGGTCAGGTTGCCACCAATCAACCAACCAACTCAAACAAAAAAATGTAAGAAAAGGGTTCCTACCGCTCTGTATGTACAGATTGGCAGGAACCCTTTGCTAATGGTATTACTAACTAACTAGTTACCTATCTATCTATGAATTCTAACGAATCCAATAGACGCTAATTGGCGATATTTTACTCAATAGTATTTCTAACGAATCTCAGAAGCTTCATTTTCCATATTTAGCCTCGTTATGAAGGATTATCTACTCGATATTTGGAAATAACGATGCTCAGGTTCGTTAGATCGGGAAATCAGCGGTAATTGTGAATATAAGAGTTGTCAGGTTCGTTAGAACACGGACAGACGGATTTAGAGACGATTAATGTGGTTGACCATTGTCGAACGTAATGTCGAACGTAATCTAGTAACGATCAAACCCGCTAAGTAAGGTCGAGCGCAGTTCAGAACCACAGCGAACCACAAAGAACCGCTCAGAGCCGTCCAGATCCGACAGATCCGTACAGAACCATAGAGATCCAAAGAGAACGTCCAGAGCCGTCCAGATCGAATGCTCTAGTACGGCTCAGGTACTGTTACCAAGTTCAAGTGAGTTCCAGAACGCTCAGACTCTTTCATTTGAGTTTAAGTAAGCACTGGTACGTCCAGGCATCGTCACACAGTCCAAGCACGTACCAGCCCGCGCTTGCTCATCTATCTTTCTTTACTCTTCGCTACCGTTCTCATCTGACCAACGCTTCAGCAATTGATCTGAAGGAAGCAGGAAGGTCAATATTCCGAGCAGTGGCAAGAAGCTACACACCTGCATAACTGGTGATACGCCGAATACATCAATCCAGTTGCCCAGTACGAGTGCACCTAGACCGCCCATACCGAAGGCTAGACCTGTGATCAGACCCGAGACGGTACCGATTTTGCCCGGGATCAGCATTTGTGCGTACACGACAGTAACCGAGAAACTCGATAACATGATGAACCCGATGATGGTTAGCAGTACGCCTGTCCAGAACAGATTAGCGTACGGCAGTAACAGCGTTAATGGAGCAGCACACGCCATAGATAGGAAAATAAGATTGCGTTTGCCGAATCGGTCGGCAAGTGGTCCTCCGAAGAAGGTACCCAGTGCTCCTGCTGCTAGGAATAGGAAAATGTAAATTTGTGCGTCAGGTGTAGAAAGGTTAAAACTTTCTATAAGATTAAAAGTATAGAAACTGCCAATCGCTGCGATATATAGGGAGCGGACAAAAACGAGCAAGATCAGAATCGTAATCGCTGCAGCGATTTTCTTACGTAATGCCCGGTTAGGAACTCGGCGTGCTGCTGCTTGTTTTCGCAAGTAACTGCCTGATTTCAGCATCCGTCCATACCAACGTGCAATGTAGATCTGTACGGCAATACCTGCTGCTGCAATACCTGTAAATCCAATAGCACCGAAGAGACCAAACGGAATGAAGATCCAACGCGTTAGCAGTGGAGCCAAAGATTGTCCTGCATTGCCTCCAACTTGAAAGATCGATTGTGCCAAACCACGACGTGCGCCAGCGGCCATATGAGATACTCTAGAGCCTTCGGGATGGAAGGCGGCGGAGCCGAGCCCGACAAAAATAACAGAAATGAGAACGGCCATATAGTTATCAGCAAAGGCCAACAGGAGCATCCCTGTAAACGTGAAGCCCATACCGATCGGTAGAATGGAAGGGGTTGGCTTCTTATCGGCAAACCATCCAACGACAGGCTGCATGATGGAGGCCGTGAAATTAATAGCGAAGGAAATCCAGCCAATCTGCGTGTAGGTGAGATGCATCGAATCCTTCAGAATCGGGAAGATTGCCGGAATAACCGACTGAATGGAATCGTTGAACAGATGCACCAGACTGATGGCAATTAATATCCGGTATACGGTGCGTTGAGCATCCAATCCGGAGGGTGCCTGAGATCGAGCTGTTGCGTCTTTGGGTAAAGAGGTTTGCATGGACATGTTCATGTTCTCCTTTGGTCGCGGTCACGAGGGATCAGCGCCTTTTGATGTGATTTAAGCATATTGTTACATAATAGGATAGATTTAATAGGTGGGCAAGGGGAACAGGGAAATCGTTTAGGCCGTTTCTATCTTTATTCTCGAAAAGGGTGAAGGATTGAAATATGGGGTTGGTAAGAAAAATTAATATCGAATTTTGCAATGCCTTGTGGTGGGGGCAAGATGCTTAACTGTTATTGATTACCTTACCTTCTATAGTGAACGGCTTCATATATAGTAGAAAAGTACCCTTTTGTCATATGTACCTTCCAAAAGCGGATGGCTTCATGTAACGTAAAGTAGTCGAGTGTAACGCGAATCCAACGGCACTATTCCAAAATGCTGGGAGGGATAAGTCGATATGAAGCAGCTGAGCCCCTATGTTCTTGCCAGGCGAAATGTAGTGATGACTATTATCTATATGGCCGTGGCCACTTTTTTTGCGATATATGTGGCACCTAAATCTTTGACTTTTGCGATCGTACTTTTTGTCACTTATCAAATGTTTAATATCTTTATGTTACGGCACTATATTCGGAAGATGAAACATTTGAAGGAAGAATGAGCGATCCGAATGGGGAGTAACTACTTGTGCACGTAGACGTGGCGACTGAACAAGATACTGGATAGACCGAGAAAAGGGGAAATCTTTATAATCAAAAAAACCAAACCATCCTCTACATGTCTCAAAAAGCCAAAAAAGCCGAGCTCCTCCATCATTGAAGGGCTCGGCTTCCGGTGCGTTATCGATTAACGATTATCAATCGTCTCTGGATACATATCATGGTTCATCATACGGTGGTCAGCCATTTGCTCATATTTTGTTCCCGGTTTACCGTAGTTGGTGTACGGGTCAATGGAAATGCCGCCGCGCGGTGTGAATTTACCCCACACTTCAATGTAACGTGGATCCATCAGCTTGATCAGATCGTTCATGATGATGTTCACACAATCTTCGTGGAAATCTCCATGATTGCGGAAGCTGAACAGATACAGCTTGAGGGATTTGCTCTCGACCATTTTGATATCAGGAATGTAGCTGATATAGATTGTCGCAAAATCCGGTTGACCCGTGATGGGACACAGGCTAGTGAACTCCGGGCAGTTGAATTTAACAAAATAATCGCGGTACGGATGCTTGTTATCGAAGTTTTCCAGAATTCCCGGATCGTATTCAAAGGTATATTTTACGTTCTGGTTACCCAGTAACGTGATATCTTGCATTTCATCAGGTTGTCTCATTGGTTTATAACGCTCCTTATTTCATTATATATCTCAGACGCCGCGCTTGTTCCCCCATACCAATGTATGAAGCTGAGGAAGCACACGGACGTTATTTAGATCGTCAGCTGCACTGACTTGGTCGATCAGCCACTCATAACGAGTGAGCAGAGAAGCCGCAAGATCAGGCGTATCCATTGATGTCACATTCGGATTACCTGTCTGCAAAAATAAATCGGTTCCCGGATAACGTGCATGCACACGCCGGGCATAGTTCAGGTCTGTCTCGTCGAAGATGACGATTTTCAGACTATGACTTCGCTCTGGTGAACCTGCGGCGAGCCTTGCGATCACATCATCCAGCACGTTCCAATCCGTATCCATGCCAGAGCTTGGCGGCTTAGGCGAGACGGTGACTTCGTCGATGTCTGCCAGCCATGGCTGCCAGCGAGAACCTTGTGTCTCTACAGCTGTACGGATGTGATGCTCACGCAATAGCTTAACTAAGCCATCCAGCGAAGCGAGCAGGGCAGGATTACCACCAGAGATGGTGACATGGGAGAAGCGTGATCCGCCAACGCGGCGCAATTCCTCCCATACCTGCTCAGGTGCCATCTTCTGAATCTGGTCTTTGCCGCTGCCGTCCCAGGTAAAAGCAGAGTCACACCAGGAGCAACGGTAATCGCAGCCGGCAGTGCGGACAAACATCGTTTTCTGCCCGATGACCATACCTTCCCCCTGAACGGTAGGGCCGAATATTTCCATTACAGGAATGCGCGTAGCTTGACTGGAGCTGCTACTCATCGATCATCCACTCCCGTCTCGCTTCGGCATAGCTGGTAGGTGTCTCATAAAGTCTTACGAACTCCGTACGTCCGCCTTCAGTGAGTGCCGCATATGGCTCCGTCTGAAGCGCGTGTTCCATCTGTTCGAACAGCCATACGACCATATTTTCCGCCGTTGTGTTCATTAGGGGCAGTGTTTCATTGAGGTACTGGTGATCCAGATAACCTTCGATTTGTGTTTTCCATATATCTTTAATATGTCCAAAATCAACCGTCAGCCCGGTTTCACCCGGATAACCGCTGATGCCGAAAATAACTTTATACGTATGACCGTGCAGGTTTTTGCACTTGCCTTCATAACAATGCAGATGATGTGCCGCGTCAAAAGTAAACTCCTTACTGACCAGTACACGTTTGCGATGATATCTTAGCTGTGTAGGCAGGATGTCCTCGTCAATCCGCTGCAACCGCTCAACAATACGGAATGTTCCGGGCTCTCTCATCGCACATCCGCTCCCGTGTGTCCTGTTGCTGTACGTTGCTGCAAGTACTGATCCAATCCAGCTTTGCGCAATTTACAAGCAGGGCATTCTCCGCAGCCATCTCCAATGACACCGTTATAACAAGTAAGTGTACGCTCGCGTACATATTCAAAGGCACCGAGATCATCTGCCATCTTCCAAGTTTGGGCTTTGTCCAGCCACATCAAGGGCGTATGAATCACGAACGGATAATCCATCGACAGGTTAAGAGTGACATTCATTGATTTAACAAATGAGTCTCGGCAATCTGGATATCCACTAAAGTCGGTTTCACATACACCTGTGACGAGATGACGTGCGCCTTTTTGTTTGGCAAGAATAGCAGCGAAGCTAAGGAACAGCAGGTTACGTCCATCCACAAAAGTACTAGGCAGCTCGCCTTCATTATGTGTAATTTCCACATCATCACGAGTTAACGCGTTAGGGGCAAGCTGATTGAGCAGGCTCATATCGAGCACGGTCTGTTGCACACCGAGATCTTTAGCAATAGCTGAGGCACATTCAATCTCGAGCTTATGGCGCTGTCCGTAATCAAACGTAACCACCTCAACCTCAGCAAATTGCTGTTTGGCCCAGAATAAACAAGTTGTACTGTCCTGACCGCCGCTGAAAACAACGACTGCTTTTTCTTCGTTCAACATAAAAAAACCTCTCCATCTTCTTAAGATCACGCCATGCACTTAGGCATAGGGTGTCGGAAGAACAGAGAAGTCCATGAACTAACATCCATCAAAAAACACACCTTCTTGCAAATCGCTTCAAAAAAGCGGATTTCCAATCCAGTGTCCTTAGTTTTTTACGTACATACTTGTTTGTGTCATCAACACAAAAGCATTGAACTGCTGTACAACAAGTGCATAACACGGTGTCCACATGTTCAATCATGTACGCAAGACTGTACTGACCCATTGGATCAAGTCTTGTAGAGGGAGTTCGCGAACCTCTCCCATGCCTAGTGGCATGGATTTTCTTCTTCAAATGTCTGATCTATTATAACACGAAACCGCTTGGTGGCTACCTCACTGCAATAAAGTGGTTACACTTTCCAATTCGATGACAGAATAAACGTCTGATCGCGGTTATCCCCAGATTTTTTCGTTGGTGAAATGCATTATTTAATTAGAACGTTCCCGAAAGGGATCACTTCTTTTAGGATTCGCTTGAACAGACCTTCATCGTTCACATCCCGTTCCAATCTACTATTCTCACGTCCTGCTTGAAATAGAACTGAGCCGTGTCCGGTCATCTTCCAATGATAGTTCATATGCTGGCTCGCCAGATGGTTCCCGTATACGGTCAGTTCCAAGTGTGCATTCTCGGGATAAGCGATAATACTGCCTGCGTCGACATAGAGCGGAGCGGTAGGATGCAGCTCTTGTTGGCATACTTGGCCTTGAGTTAACAATCCAATCTTGCCTTTTCCTGAGAACTTCATTTTGACCGCATCTTGGGTGATAAGCATATTTTTAATTTTCTGAATTTTGGTATGCATGGTGACGCCATCGGAGTAAAAAAAGAGATGTCGGAAGTCGTACAGCAGATCACTCTCTACATCCAGTTCGACCTCTTTCATCGTAAAACCGGGAGGGAGCGCAGCGACAAACTGGCAGGGACCAGAGATTTCCGATTTAATTAGCTTCTTCTTGCGGACAATGCCTGAAATGTTCATAAATTTATCATTACGGCTATGGCTGGAGCCGCGGAATGCAACGATTTGCTGTGGATGCAGAATATGAAGCCGGTCGTCCTGAACAAGCGAGAATGTAACGACTTGTCCAGCGCCACCAGCTTCAACGGTATTGAGGTGTATGTGCATGCGGCTGCTCCTGTTCTCGTTTTAGATTCGGCCTGAGCGACGACGCATTCCCAAACGCATGAGACGAATCAAGATAAAGTAACCCAGTATAAGAGCAACGATTGTAATAATCATCGTCTGTATTCGTTTGGCGGTAGCATTTTTGGCGTTTTGATCGTCCTGCAATTGGCTGACCATTTCGGTCAGTTTTTGGTTTTGCGCGATTAACTGATCATTCTGGGCCTTGAAGGCTTCGACGTTGGCCTGGGCTTGTCCCAACTGTGCTGATGTTTCATTAAGCTTGTTTAAGGTTTCTTGATAACTTTGCTGTAGGGCATTCACTTCCCCTGGAAGTTCGGCTACCCGTTCCCATCCGCTGTATATATCTGAAAATATATTGGCACTTGCTGCATGTACTGTAGAAGTTAACGAGGCAGTAAATAAAATGCATGTGGTGAGTAACACCCGAATTAGAGCATGATGAATCGATTTTGGCATTCATAACACCTTCTTTCGATGTTGTAGGTTCAATTGACGAATCATTGAAATTAAATGAAAACATGGCTATTACATTATACGACAAAAGTAACGCATTGGGTTCAGGGTATCATCATTTTTTGCAGAAAAATCAATTCGTTTCGTTTACAAAGTGTCAGGGTAATAGAACGATAAGGGAGCACACGGACAGTCTTACTTATCAATATTACCTCAGTTCCGGGTGCTTGCTCTTCACAAAGACGAAAAACTTAATGAAGATAATATATCCGATTTCGGAAGAAGATCGTAAACTAAAGGAGCAGAACAATATGCAATCTACAGAACGAGGAACACCAACCAAAACCATTATGATTACAGTCAATGGCGAGCCAATCGGACGCAAGCTAATTATTGATAGTGTCACGTATGCACCGATTGTAGAAACAGAATGGAATCAGTCGATACCTCAAATTTTAAATAATTCATCTGCAATGTGAGTTAGGTCTTGCCACAAATAATACTTCAAAAAGCATGGTCATTAGCCAGGCTTTTTTGTCGTTTAGTGTCGTAATTAGAGAGATATAGAAGGAATAAATCGTATCTAATTATTTTTGTGTAATTTTTATATGCGAACATACGTTCCGTGACAATATAGTGTCCATTCACCCTGATAACTTAGAAGATAATACATAAAAATCGGGGGGGAGACGACGTAGTGAACTCAGTCTTTGAAGTTTGTTATTCGTGGAACAAAGAAGCCATACCGACGGGAGGAGCTGACCCCGTGTATATGATGATTGAATGGCGCAACGGTTCCCCTGCCAAAAGACTCAGGAAGTTAGCACCTAAAATTGTGTCTAGAGACTTGGAATTATTGCTCAAACCGGAATATGGAATCGAGCTTAAGGGCATTTACGGATGCCGATCCAAAGAAACAGATATCGGTTGGGTGCTACGGCTTGGAGATGTCTATAAAGGCGAGAGTAAACAGATCTTACTCGAATTTGCGATGGGTTCCAGGTTATCAGGCAAAGCTTCTGTATGTTCAGCCTACTGGAGTACGCGCAAACTGAAACAGAGCCAGCGAGTTTTGCTCCGAAGAGAGCAGTTGTACATTCAATATACGAGTCATTTGGGTATGCTGAGGCAACCTGAGGATCCTAAGGTCGAGAAGACCATTAAGCTTAGTGAGACAGTGCCGTTGATTAAACAGGCTCTACGAGCTTATGAAAGAGGGCGTGTACAAGAAGGAAGTAATCTGCTGCGTCGACATGCGGATGCCCTGCTAATTGAAGCAGCCCGCAAACAGGATTTGGATTATTATGAAGAGGCCGAAATAGTGGAGAAACTGCGCTATCATTATGGAATTACGTATGCTAATCCTTACCAGGTTCGCGGAAAAACGATGTTAGGTGAGTAGGGATATAGAACCATTCATAACGTGATGCCAATAACTGTTTCTACATAGATTTTAAAGGTGAAGTCAAGAAATAAGTCGAATTAACTATGAACATGATAATGGATATTGCAAAAAAACAGAAATGGTAAATAAGTTCAAACATGCAATGTCCTTCATCATGAAAAATGGATGGAGTTGTAACAAATTTATTGAAACAACATCGTGGAGGATCCGGCAAAATGACAGACCGACTGATCCGATTAATGCGCATTATCACGCTTGTGCAGGCCAAACCTGGAATTCTGGCTCGTGAGTTAGCTGAGCGGTGTGAGACAACGGAAAGGACGATATACCGCGATATGGAGGCTCTCAGTGCAATGCATATTCCGATTGCGAATATGGGGCACGGCAGAGGGTATATGTTTATCAGCCAGTTTGCGATGTATCCCTTGAACTGGTCAGATGATGAAGCGGCAGCTTTTTTACATTTGGCTGAGGTTATGGAGCATATCCGCCCGTTGTTGAAGCCAGCTTTTGAGAGTGCATATGAGAAGGTCATCGCTTCAAGTCAAAAAAATAAGACGGAGCGGGTGGAATGGTCGGAGCACATTAGTGGGTTGTTTAAAGTTGGGCTACCCGTCTGGCAAAATGAAAATTCTGATATGATGAATAGTACGCTGGTTACCCTTCTTGAAGCTAGTATTTCTCAGAACACGATTGAAGCAGAGTACCTCACCGAGGGGAAAAAGATCGTCATGCAAATTGATCCTTATAGTCTAATTCCTCGAGAGTACAGATTTGATCTGCTCGCATATTGCCATCAATCGGCAAAGCTGAGGAGATTTCAAGTGGGTCGTTTACAGAACATACGGATTTTGCCTCGCACATTCCGCAAAGATGACTTCCTGTTACAGAACTATTTCCGAACCCCAAGGGATGGTAAAGCTACCGAGTGGATTGCGTTTAAAATTCGATTTTTTCCAAATGCCGTGGAGCATGTTATGCAGCAGCAATATATCGTACGTCCTCTGCTGACGAGCGAGCCTGGGGGCACGCTATTATTTGAAGTAATTCTGAGTGATGATCGGGAGTTACTAACATGGTTGACCCAGTATGGTCCCAATGCAGAGATTCTTGAACCCAAGGAATATCGAAACCGAATGAAGGAATGCCTAGAACGTTGGCAGCAAGTTTATAAACAAGCTCCTACCTAATAAGCATTCCTTGCGTTGGTCAGGCGAGTATAAACTATTCTTTGCTCTTAAAGAGATGAGCCAAGTTTCCAAAAGGTGATTCGTGATCATCATCCTCATTACTGGAATAGACCACCTTGGATGTGATGCCTTCATCATCTGCGGCGCAATTCGTCTCAAGATTAAAACTCTCAAATTGATGGATGAATACTTTGGCTGTATTGACTGCATCATCAAGTGCGCGGTGCTGTGTACCATCGAATTCAATTCCGCATAGTTCAAGCGCTTGAGCGAGTCCGAGCTGGCGGAACTTACCTTCTTTGCGCACAGTGCGTGACCATTGCTTCTGTATATCGTTGTGATTCATGATCCAAGCCACATCGAGCTGATGTGTCCGGCAATGGGAGATTAATTTACTGCGGTCATCTGGCCCCCATGAGCACATGTAGTATGGGTCGTTACCCATCCATGCAATGAATTGTCGTATCGCATCTGGAAAGAGTGGAGCCGCATCAATGTCTTTTTGGGTAATACCTGTGAACTGAATTGTATCGGTAGAGAGTACTGATTTGTTAGAAGGACGAACATAAGTATGGAATGTGTCGGAAACCAACAAGCCGTTCTCGCCTTCTATAACCTTTACTGCACCGATATCAATTATTTCGGAAGAGTAGCGAGCATTGCGACTTACGGTAAATTCCAGATCATAAATAATATATGGCATGGGATGAACTCCTTTGTGAAATGTACATGTATAATATAGCGTGACAACGAACTGATTGTTATCTCTCTATATTACAGGGAAGAATCCAACATGTCAGCCACCATGGCACATTTCATAGCAGGAAGAAGAAGGGGCTAGAGAGCACAATACGAAGCGCAATAGACGATTCATTTGAGGGCGCAAGACCCTTTACATTGAAAAATGTGAACTTTATAATGGGTAAAGTTAGGGGAAAGTTCCAAGTTTTTGTTATGAGCATGTTCGAATGGGTAGATCGTTTGAACACAAGAGATCAATGTATAATTTAACATTTCCTGACATGGCCAAGGTCATTGGGAAGTGTTTTTTTTATGACATTAGATTACATATGGGGGTTAGGTTAGGTGGGGAAACGTAAAAAAAGTAGAATAGCTCTAATCGCAGCGGTTGTATTTATCGTTGTATGTAGTGCTGCTTATGGGGCCTTCTATATCTGGAACAAAAACTATAAGTTCAACAATAATTATGTGTGGCAGCCGTTGGAGGCTGTACAATCGACGACCGAGCTAGCTGAATCCTATGATGTTATTGTTGCTGGAACCGACCCGGAAGGCATCACTGCGGCATTGTCGGCTGCTCGAAACGGAATGACTGTATTGCTCACAGAAGCGCGTGACCGTAATATGCTTGGGGGATTAATGACAGAGGGTGGGCTGAATACGCTGGATTTGAATTACTCTCCTGATCAGCCACAATGGTTAAGCAGCTTGCGGCAGGCTGACTTTTTGAACAAAGGTATTTTTCAAGAATGGTTTGATCAGATCGAGGGAAGTTCATTTGATACAAATACCGCTGCGAACGTTTTTTACCAAATGATTCGTTCTGAACCCAACATTGATCTGTTGATGCATGTGAAGCATATGGAACCTGTAACCGAATCTGCTTCGGGTGACCAGAAGACCATCACTGGAATGAACATTACGACGGAGGATGGGACGACTGTACGTATTGCAACGCGTTCGATCATCGATGCGACCCAAGATGCAGATATTGCCGCAGTAGCTGGGGCGCCTTATTCTATAGGCAGGCAGGACATTGGAGACGGCAAGTCTAAGATGGTATCCACCCTTGTCTTCAAGCTAAGTGGTGTTACAGATGAGGTGTGGCAGAAGTTCAGGGACAGAGAAGGAACAGGTGTGGATAAAATGAGTGCCTGGGGTTACGGAGATGCGCGAAACTATGAATCAACCGATCCAGAGCGTGTGAAAATTCGTAGCCTGAACATAGGCAGACAGAATGATGACACCATTTTGATTAACACGATGCAGATCTTTGGAGTCGATCCGTTAGATCCAGCCTCTGTGCAGGAGGGGTTACGGATAGGTAGGGAAGAGGCTCCGCGAATTGTAGACTATTTGCAAAAAAATTACCCTGAGTTCGCCAGTCTTCAGTATGAGGGGACTGCCGATGAACTTTATGTGAGAGAATCACGCCATATCTACGGCGAATATCGATTGACGCTCGCTGACCTCTTGGAAAACCGGGATCATTGGGATGCTATCGCCTATGGCTCTTACGATATTGATATCCAAAGCACAAGTGCCGGGCTTCCAGGTACGATTATGATGAGTCCAATTCAATATGGCGTGCCTTTTCGTGCCTTGGTGCCTTTGAACGTAGATGGTCTGTTGGTTGTTGGACGAGCAGCGAGTTATGACACCATTCCTCACGGAAGCGCAAGAGTTGTGCCGCTAGGAATGGCGACAGGAGAAGCTGCGGGAGCAGCGGTCAAGCTGGCATATCTCCACCAGGAAACGTTTCGCGAGCTATCTGCTTCACAAGAACGGGCAACCGAACTACGTACCATGCTGGAGAAGCAGGGAATGGATTTATCCATGCAACCGTTTGAGCAACCAGACTATATGAAGCATAAGGATTACCGAGGTTTAGTAGCTGCTGCAAGTATGTACATGACCTCTGGTAACTATAATAATGATGGATGGGACTTGGATGTTGCCATGAATCCAGAGCGCTTCCTCAGTAAATTGAAGAGGATGCAGGCAATGTTCCCGAGCAGTTACACTGGGCAAGCTACTGAAGCTATCGCAAACATAACTAATCCAGCTTCCATGCCGCTATCACTCGATCAGGCTGCATACATGATCTGGCTAATGATCGAGCCTGATGGAGCATCCATATCGCTTGAACAAGCTTTAGCTGAATTGCAGCGGGACAATCTGATCAGCGATGCTACGCTAGATGGGATTGCAGACAAAAACCAGCTCACGAATGGAGATGCATACATGCTGCTCCGTGATGTGGTCGAATATCATTCAGGTAAGGTGTTTGAATAAGCTATAAGACACATCTAGTTGACAATTATGGAGTAATGAACTAATGTGATCAAAAATGGTAACAGCGATCAACAAGGACATGATTACGACGGTTGGCTTCAACAGAGAGAGAACCATGGGTGTGAGGTTTTCGTTGCTGCTTCGTAATTCCCGCCTTGCTAGCTGCGGAGGAGAAGGTCAATGACTGCAACTTCCGCCGGATGAGCCCGTTATGCTCTAGAGGATTGCATGACTGCTACTTGCTCTTTAGTGCGAGCGGCGTTGGCTTATTCAGTGCGCTCAAGTTCAAGAGAACATTAGCGGATGATTAAGCTGAATCCATGCAGTTAAATAAGGGTGGTACCACGACACATTCGTCCCTTGACGGATGTGTCTTTTTGCTGTTTATCCAATGATTTTAGTGTACATCAGATGACAAAAAGAAGAGGTGTAGCCAAATGCGACAAAGTGAAATTCTAATCCCTACATTACGGGAAGCACCAGCAGAGGCAGATGCAGCAGGACATCGTTGGTTGCTGCGCTCCGGGATGATCCGTCAATTAGCATCAGGGATCTATAGCTATCTGCCTTTGGGGAGACGTGTTCTGTTAAATGTCGAACGTATCGTCCGCGAAGAGATGGATCGTGCGGGATGTCAGGAAGTATTGTTGCCGATTATGCAGCCTGCCGAGCTCTGGGAAGAGTCTGGAAGATACAACCAATATGGGCCGGAGCTTATGCGCTTGAAGGATCGTCATGCACGTGAGTTTGCGCTTGGGCCAACTCATGAAGAAGTGGTGACTGCACTGGTGCGCGATGAGGTCAACTCCTACCGGAAGCTGCCATTCACGTTATATCAGATCGGAACGAAATTCAGAGATGAACGCAGACCAAGGTTTGGTTTGTTGCGTGGTCGGGAGTTTGTGATGAAGGATGCATACTCCTTCGCTTCTAATTGGGAAGAGTTAGACCAGACGTACCAAGCAATGAACACGGCGTATTCACGCATTCTGGAACGCTGTGGCTTGAATTATATGCGCGTTGAAGCGGATGCAGGAACGATTGGCGGGCAAGGGGCGACGCATGAGTTTATGGCGCTTGCCGATGTGGGTGAGGATACCATTGTCTCCTGTGAGAAGTGTGGGTATGCAGCCAATCTGGAGAAGGCCGGGTACCAAGCTTCCAGTTCGAATTCTTCGAGTGAAAAAGGTACAGCGAGTCTTCCTGATTCCGAATGGAATCCGGATATTCAGCCTGATGCTAACTCAGATGCAACGTGGACTCGAATAGAAACACCGGGCATTCGTACGATAGATGAATTAAGCTCTTTCTTGAACGTTGGAGCGGAAGTTATCATCAAAACATTGGTGTATCAGGCGGATGGCAAATTAGTTGCGGTACTTGTTCGTGGAGATCATGAAGTTAACGATATTGCATTGAAGCAAGTATTAGGTGTGGAAGAGCTGAACTTGGCTGATGAAGCTGCGCTCGCAGGTCATTCTGAATTGACCGTAGGTTTCCTGGGCCCTATCGGATTGAGCATCCCCCTGATCGTGGATCGGGATGTAGCTGAGATGGTAGCAGCGATTACGGGAGGCAATGAGGCAGATATCCATCTTTCAGGAGTGCGTCCGGGTAGAGATTTCCCTGTAAGCCGTGTCGAATCTGTTCGTTTTGCAACAGAAGGTGATGGTTGTCCTTCATGCGGAGAGTCACTTTTGTTTACGAAGGGGATCGAAGTGGGGCATATTTTCAAATTAGGAACGAAGTACAGTGATGCCATGGGCGCGTCCTTCCTTGATCGTAATGGGCGTCAATGCGCACCTGTCATGGGATGTTACGGTATCGGTGTATCACGTTTAATGGCAGCGGTAGCTGAACGATATGCAGGTGAGGATGGTATACAGTGGCCTGCGTCTCTTGCTCCTTACGATGTACATCTCATCACGCTGAGCTGGAAAGATGAACAACAGCAGAAGTTGACGCTTGAGCTGGAGCAGCAGCTCATTGAGGCGGGATACAGCGTATTATTGGATGATCGAGATGAACGGCCTGGCGTCAAATTCAAGGATGCAGAGCTGATTGGATTGCCTGTGCAGATCGTCATTGGAAGAGGGGCGGCAGAGGGACAGGTTGAATTGGGATCACATGTGTTTACGATAGCTGGGGATTCTAAACGAACCAGTATGGCTGTGCAAGAGGCTATAAAACTTGTGAAGGAACATCTGTAATTTGGAGCCGATGTGCTGAGTAGATATAGGTCCAGTTATTATGCGATAAGGTTAAAATCAGTTATGATGACATCCATAAGCCGGAAAAAGAGGGCTAGAGTCATAGAAAATAATTTCAAATTTTGCATATCGTCATCCTTAACCACTATATTGTTGTATGTTGTATTCTGTATACAACAGGTTTACATTTAAGGGAGCGAATTGCGTAGCCTTTTCTAGGAATGATTGTGCAAATACGCAACATTCAAATGCTAAAATGGACGATTCAAAATACATTGAAGCCTATCATAATGGTAATTTTAGGGATATCGGCTATAGTTCGCTGCAGTAAATGAAGAAGGAGCTTTTTGTCCAGAGCAGTACGGAAGATGTGTTTTTCGCGCGGAGTCTGGAAAATGAAGCAGGTAGAACCGCAGCAAGGCTGTTAAAGTAAGAAGGTCAGCGTGGTAAGTTCTAGTGAAGCCTTTAAATGGCCGATACGCTTCGTATACTAATTCAGGAGTCTAGCAAAATAATAACGAAGAAAGGGTGTTCCATCAGCCGTTAGCGGCTCTGAGGAACACCCTTTCTTCGTTAAAACTATCGTTCAATTCACTAGTTTAGGCTGCACTCACATGCAACGCTAATCTTCCGCACACGCTCTTGCTTTGGAATGAAGCTTAAGAAGCCGTTGGCAGTTTCAGTGATTGACCTGGATAAATCCAGTGTGGATTTTTGATTTTGTTGAGCTTTTGCAATGCCTGCCATGTTGTACCGTATTGCTTGGAGATGGAGTACAGGGTATCTCCTGATTTAACAACATGCACTTTAGCTGGTGCTGGCTTGCTTGGTGTAGGTTTGGAAGGTGTTTCTGGTTTCGGTGTTTCTGGTTTTGGCGTTTCTGGCTTCGGTGTAACCGGAGCTGGTGTTTCTGTTACTGGAGCTTCTGGTTCAGCTGCAGGCAACGCAGCTTCTTTAATACGACCGTCTGTTTTGATATCTACAGCACCGAGTTGTTGCATGTATTCAATCAATGCTTCATCCAGTGCACCGTACATGCCAGTTGTTGGATATTTCGCGAACATCGTGTATTCGTCTCCACCAACAGCTGTGAAGTCATTCGTAGCCAGTGTATACGTAGCTTCTGGATCCAGCGCTTGATCTCCAACCTTCACGGAATGCACGCGGCTTCCTTTGTCTTGGGAAGGATCAATGCTGAATGTGATTCCGGATACTTGCGGGAAACCACCACTTGGTTCAGGGTAGGAGCCTACGCCATTTTCAAGAGCAGCTACAACATCGGAACCTTTCACATCAATTGTTACGACCTGGTTACCAAAAGGAAGAACGGTAATAACGTCACCTTTAGTTACTACTCCTGCTTCAATGGAAGCACGAATGCCGCCACCGTTCGTCAGCGCAATATCTGCACCACTTACGTTACGAATAGCGTCTGCAAGCAGGTCGCCAAGGTTTGTTTCTCCTGCACGAACCTGTTCGCGCTTACCGTCCAGCAGAACAGCTGTGTTAGCTACTCCTTCTTTCAGGATGGGTTCTTGTTCTTTCTGAATAGAGTTCACCAAAGTGGCTACTTTCTCATTGGGTTTAATATCTTTTGCTTCTGTTTCATCAATCAATGTAGCTTGTTTTTTCGTTACTTTACCAGCATCTACCCACAGGTCAATAACCCCTACGAAATTCGTGTATTCTCCAGCACTAGCGATCAGTGTTCCGTTATCGGAAACCAGACCATCTTGCAGCACAGTGTGGCTATGACCATCAATGAATACATCAATGCCAGGCACTTCTTTAACGACTTTGAAGCTAGTATCTGTACTGGATGCATCTTGTCCAAGGTGTCCCAATACAACAACAACATCTACTTTGCTGCGGATTTCATTCACAAGCAGTTTAGCTTCCGCAGTTGGATCTGTAATATCAAGGCCTTCTACGTTTTTCGGATTCGTTTTGTACATTGTTTCCGGTGTAGTCAGAGCGATGATACCGATTTTTACGCCATCTACTTCTTTGATCAGGTAAGGTTCAAAAAGACGAGTACCGTCTTTCTTCTTCACGTTAGCGCTAAGCATTGGGAAATTCATCATGTCCGCAAGCTCAACGAGGCGATCAGAGCCATAATTGAATTCGTGGTTACCAGGTACGATGGCTTGGTAGCCCATTTCGTTCATGACTTTGACGATGCTCTCACCGTTAACCAGTGTGGCAAACGTAGTGCCGTGTACAGCATCTCCAGCATCAAGCAGGAGAGTATTCGGGTTTTCGCTACGGTATTTGTCCGCAATTCCAGCTACTTTAGCAAAACCCATCGCAGGTGAGGATTCAACTGCGCGTGCATGTGTATCATTCGTATGTAGAATGGTAATGTGCTTGCCTGTGCCCGGTGTGGTATCCGCAGCCGCAGCCATGCCTACACTGCCAAACAGCAAACAGACCGTTAGCAGAAGTGAAACGTAATTCTTCCAGATTTTCATATGAATCCGAAACCTCCCAAAATAGTAATCTACTTGAGCGTGTATAGCTCATTTGCTATTTTAGCAGACTACGATTAGGAAATCTCGCGATTTACGTAAAAATAGGTAACCTACAAGTGACATCATATTGTATAGATACAAAAAAGAAAATAAATTTTAACAATAAAGGAACGTATGTTCTTAGTTGGAGTAAAAAAAATGCTGCACTTCACGAGGCAGTCCTGTACGTAAGCAATATTTTTCAAGTGATTCATCGGGCTCTGGAGTTACCCCTGAGGTTAAGAGCTGAATGGCAAAACGATTTGCCTGTCTTTCCAGCTTGCCAGGTGCAAAATAGGAGTGCTCCTCTAAAAAGAAACGGTTGATGCCTTTATGCAATCGGTCATGCCCCAGTTCGTGAGCACATACAAAACGCTGCCATTCTGGAGCCAGGTCATTGTGGATCACAATAAATCTGCGTCGCAGCTTACGAAAATACAAACCTTTGGTGGACTTTCCGAGATTGGTGAATCGGATGTGTATCCCAAGGGCTCTCGCAATGCTGAAAGGGCAGTTTGTCCGGTGCTTCCGAATCAGCTTTGTTACAATCTCATCCATATCATCTCACCCGCTGCTTCAATTTGGTTCTCCCTATAATGCTTCATTGATTCTCATCTGGATCGGTTGTTTTCTTGCGTTTGTTCATCTGTTTAGCTTCCCAGAATAGCCCTGTAAGAACGTCCTTAATACGCTTCTTGTCCTCGTCATCCAGCGGTATGCCATCAAACATGAGATCATCCTCATCCTCCAGCATTTTCTTAAAGTCTCGTCGATCCTTATAGGTTGCCCATTCAGGTGTGACCAGAGTATCTGTTGCTGTATTCATTTCTTCCATGTATCCAGCCTGCTTCATCATCTCTGCATAAGGAACGGAGAGGGCGTCTGCCAATTTGCGAATGGTTGCTGGTTTGGGAACACCGCGCACCCCATTCTCGATGCGTGAAATCTGTGAGTTACTAATTCCTGCGGAATCTGCTAGCTGATTGATACTATAGCCTTGCAACTCTCGCAGTTGTTTGAGGTAAGATCCAAAAGCATGCTCCACAATTCATGCCACTCCTTCAATTAGTATATCGTATTCAACATCAATATAAGTTCAACTAATGAATATTTACACTTGCCACTCCGATGACAGAATAACCTTCCGATCGCTGTTATCCCCAGATTTTTTTGATTCCCTTCTTTAAAGGGAAAATCCGGCGATAAAGGCGAGCGCTTCGCTTCTTCACGTTATTTCTGTCTTCTCCGTTCTCGTGTAAAAAGTTTAGTTGAACTTATAAAATTCGTAGAAGACGACTTGGATGGAACTCGTTCATTATCTGTACTATATCGTATATATACCATTAGGTAAAGATATTTGAAACAATTATGCCAAAAGGTAAAGAGAATGAGAGAGTGAGTTTTATTATTCGCACAAAATGACCCAAAATGAAGGTTTACTCCAATCTCCAGAAAGTGGTATCCTCGAATAGAAATACGAACACTATACGAACAAAACATTAAGTAGTGAGAGCTGATGGGGTTGAAATATATTATAGATTTTCGCGTTCATAGCTCTCGAAAGTGATTCCAAAAGGCAACAAGTAATTCGGAAATAATTGTAATGGACGGCTATTGTATCATCGGAATGCTAGACAGTAAAAGTTTTTTATTTGAACCTATACTATATATAACAAACATGAATATAAGGAGGAGAATGATGATGGAATTATTGTTACCCGAATTGGATCGCCGAAAAACACAGACTGCGGTTGAGGCAGCTCTGGAGAAGTACCGTATCTACAAAACCATTGCGTTTGAAGAACGAGAAGTGATGGTGACGGCGAGCTATGCCGAACGCTTCCATGGTGCAACGAACGTAACTGGAGATTCTACGGCTCGAACAGCGATCTATAATGTGGATATTCAGAGAGCACGCCAAGCCTATTGTGATACGATTGATTTTATTGTCTCTCGCTTAAGCGAGAAAGAGCGACTGCTTGTGTGTGAACGATATTTGAAAGATGAAGATGTGTTCGATTATAAAGTGTATAACCACGTATTCGACCCTCCTGTGAGCAAGGATACGTATACGAAGATTCGAACGCGTGCCTTCTATAAGCTGGCACTTGCTCTATCCGATCGGGGCTTGATCAATGTAGAGCCGTTATCTGCAACACGCAAGGAGCGTAAGAAGCTGGGGTAAGCGCCGCGAATCTTCATCCTTTAATATCCATGCTTGATTGGATACAATAATGAACAATACAAGGTTTAGTTAAAGTGTGTGTTCAAAAGGATCAGTCGGGCTTTTTGGACAACCTCTTAAAAGGAGAGAAACTGCATGTCTGAAGAAGTTAGGATGCAGGAAATGTACACCCTGAAGACGATTGCGGAGACGCTGAATACCTCGAATGATCTGAGCACGATGCTGGATACCGTTATAGGTAAGTTATTAAGTCTTACGGGACTGACAACAGGATGGTTATTTCTGATTGGTGAACGAGCAGAATATTCGTTTATTGCAGATTATAATTTGCCTCCTGCACTACAGCGTGAAGAGAAGCAACCAATGCGATGTGGCACGTGTTGGTGTCTGAATCGCTTCTGGGATGGACGACTAGACAATGCCGTGAATGTTCTTAACTGCAAACGACTTGAGCATGCGCGTGAATATCAATGGGGAGATACCTATGATATCACTCATCATGCAACGGTACCTCTGCGATCTGGTGAGAAGATGTTAGGACTGCTCAATGTAGCTGCCCCGAACAAGGAGCACTTTAGTGAAAGTGAACTGGCACTATTACAGGCGGTAGCTTATCAGATCGGCAGTGCGATTGAGCGGATGCGGTTATATCGTGCAGAGCAGAGGCGAGCAGATCTATTTGCGAAGCTAGGCGGATTCAGCAGTGCGTTAGGACTCGCGGTGAATGAATGTGAGCATGCGGATTCGCTGGCCGAGACAACGGTTAGTCTATTAGGGCAACATTATGATTGGCCATTTGCGGCAATATTGAAACTCAGAGAGGATCGTTTGGTTGTACAGGCTGCACATGTTGTGGGAGCCTTGCAGCAACGATCATTATATGAAGATTTTTCTTCGGATGGGCTGAACGGTCTGCATCGTGCTATTGAACTTCATCGCGTTACGAAATTATCCGCCTCAGAGGTTCAAGAGATAGCTACAAGCAGTGCACGGTCGTTAACTGTACCTGTTCTATCTTCAGGTCTCGCCGTCCCCATTCTGAATATTATTCCGGGAGAGGCAGGCGTATTGGTCGTTGGTTATGCTGAGTCTAGCATTCTCCCTCAGGCGGATCATGAAGTACTTGAGGCGATTGCTGAACATATCACGGCGTCGTGGGAAAGCTTGAAGCTTGCTGAACAACGGCGGGAGTTGGCTCGATTGGAAGAACGGAATCGCTTGGCTCGCGATCTGCATGATTCGGTCAACCAGATTCTATTTTCCTTGTCCCTGACGGCGAAGGGAGCTGAGAGCATGATGTTGGGCTCGGCACAGCTTGAGCCTGTTAGAGAGGCAATGAAGGACGTTCGTTCTCTCTCACAGGAAGCGCTGAAAGAAATGCGAGCGCTGATTATGCAGCTGCGACCGGCCGGCTTAGAAAAGGGGCTTATGAATGCATTACAGGAATATGGTGATGGACAAGGACTGCAGGTCGTTGTCCATCGTTCTGGTATGGGAAGTCTGCCCCGAAGTGTTGAAGACGGGCTATGGCGAATCGGACAAGAAGCCCTTAATAATGTACGTAAGCATGCGGGTGTGAACGCGGCCGAGATCATCCTACATTTGAGTGATCGTGAGGTAACATTAAGCGTAACCGATCGTGGGAAAGGTGGAGCCAAACGGCGCGGAGTTTTGTCTACTCGTTCTCTCGGATTATCGATTATGAAGGAGCGTGCTCAGGCGTTGGGAGGTCGATTGGATCTTGTGAGCTCTGCTCGCAAAGGAACAACGGTAACGGTGATCGTCCCGCTTCTGTCCGAAACGGTAGAGAATTAAGGAGGAGAAGAGATGCCGATTAGAATTTTGCTTGCGGATGACCATGCGATGGTCAGGCGTGGGCTTCATGTTTTTCTATCCACACAGTCCGATATGGTTGTCGTTGGCGAGGCATCTAATGGTAAGGAAGCGTTGCAACAAGCGGAAGAACTTGAGCCGGACGTGGTGTTAATGGATCTGCATATGCCTGTACTCGATGGAATAGAAACAGCCAGACAGCTTCGAGTGCTTACGCCCAGTATTCGGATCATTGTACTCACATCGTTCTCAGACCAGGATCATGTTGTGCCTGCCGTGCGTGCCGGGGTCAAAGGATATTTGTTAAAAGACATCGAACCAGAGGATCTGGCGGTGGCGATCCGCAATGTACATGCAGGTCAGGTGGAGCTTCATCCGGCGGCGGCCGGTCAACTCATGCATGTTATGGCTTCTGCTGAACTATCTATGAATGAACAGCAGTTATCGTTGAAGCGGACAGAGCAACAGCCTGTACAAGAGCAACGCCAGGATAAGGAAAAGGATAAGGAAGCCCAAGCATCCGCACCGGAACTTGATACGCTGACCCGTCGTGAACGGGAGGTGCTGGGGCTTATCGCTCAGGGGTTGAGTAATAAAGAAATTGCAGCCCAGCTAGTCATTACTGAGAAAACAGTAAAAACACATGTTAGTCATCTATTGGACAAATTAGGGCTATCTGATCGTACCCAAGCTGCGATCTATGCGGTTCGCAAAGGATGGGTGGTCTAAGAATTATGACCACGCCTCAGTCCAAAGTCGTAGAAACTCAGCCGAAAGGTTGAGTTTTTTGGTGCTGGAAGTTAAGCCTTTCTGCTGACGCATCTAAGGGTGAAGAAGGATATGCTAGTAATACATAATACGAGAACATGAAATGAAATAAAAGGAGCGTGACCCAATGAAGTTTATTGTTGTGGCAGGAAGTAACCGTAAAAATGCGACTAGTACACGTCTGGGAGAATATGTGATTCAAGCTATTCACGGTCAAGGACATGAAGCGAGCCTGTTCGATTTGTATCAAACACCGGTTCCTTTCTACGCCGCGGATGAGAAACTCGACGATGATCTACATTTGGCTGATCTGAAGTCCCGCGTGCTCGCGGCAGACGCTATTATTTTAGCTACGCCAGAGTATCATGGAAGTATAAGCGGTGTGCTCAAAAACGCACTGGATCACCTGGGTCAATCCTATTTCAGCGGGAAGCCGGTGTTGTCCATTAGTTCATCGGGAGGTGCTGTAGGTGTAAGTGCACTACTACAGTTGCAAGCGATTGTGCGTAATATGCATGGAATCAATGCATCGGAGTGGATTTCCATTGGCGGTGCGCAGCGTAGAAGGTTCGAAGCAACATACGATGGATACGAGGAATATAAGGGCAGTCAGGATATTGAAGAACGGATTCAACGTGTGCTTGGTTCGTTTTTGCATCTAGCAGAAGCCATCACGTCAGCGCGTAAATAATAAATAACACTTGATAGAGAGGGGGGTGCCATATGATTAAAGGCATATTTGAGACCCATCTGAATGTAACAGATCTGGAGAGATCTCATCATTTTTACGAACAGGTCTTAGGTCTGGAACATGCATATGGACAGCCAGAGCGTGGGAACTCCTTTTACTGGGTCGGTGGTAGAGGAAACGCAATGTTAGGCATTTGGCAAAAGGAACCTGATAAAGTTCAGCGGCAACATTTTGCTTTTCATGTGTCCTTAGAGGATATGAAACAAGCGGTTTCTTATCTAGAGGGGAAAGGCATTACGACGCATAATTTCTTGGATGATGATATTGGGGAATTGTATGTCTTCGGCTGGATGCCTGCCGTATCGGTGTATTTCACTGATCCAGACGGGCACTCGCTTGAGTTCATATCTATGCTGCCAGACGAAGCGAAGCCTGAGCTTGGCATGGTACCGTGGAGTACGTGGGAACGCATGCATGGACGTGGGTAATGGTAAAAAGATCGGGTCTGGTTCTTCTCAGAGCAAAAAGCACAGGCACATGCCCTTGAGGTCGTTGTCCAAGAGATAGGCAAGCTTCAAATGTAGTAAAACGCAAGCACGTGAAGTAAAAATGGAACCGTTCAACAAGGGTGTGCATATCTTCACGAATTGGCTCATTTAATAGAAGTATCCGCAATGTAAGCGGTATATAAAATGAAAACACTTATTCGATGAAGGAGGGATGAATTATGGATCGACGTTTGTTGGAAGAGGGTCTAATGATCATCGTTTCGAGTCGGGAGCACACAGGGGATCTGTGGCATGCCCATTATGGGGCAGCAGCGATTGCGGCTTACTTCTGGGTGAGGGAAAACCGTCTAACCTCCCTGGCTGCTGGAAGTGTTACCGCTGAAGCCAAGGCAATGCTCCGTAAACATGGCGTACACTCGGGAGAACCTTCTTTGCGAGGTGAAGTGTTGCCGGTGGAAGAAGCGGAAGCACTTATTACCCAGGCACTGGATCGTACCATTGGTGAACTTCACTGGGTTGGGCATCAAGCCATCTATGGGGCACTTAGCTTAAAGGCCATTCGTGAGCTGGAGGGATGGGGGACTGCCCGCGATATACAGCAGCTAGTGGAGCTGATTGATTCATTTGAGCGGACTGTGCCTGGAAGATCGTGGATCAATACGACGGTTAAAGAAATACGCACGCTGCGTGTAGATGAATCTGACGGGTTCCCGCATATTGAACGTCCGGAGGATCTGTCTCGTCTCATTCTGGATGAGCTTGGGGCATTTGATACCATCTATCAGGCAGAGGCCCATCATGATCTCATCGGACATATGTTAACGTATGGACATGCACTTAATATGTTGTATGAATTAGGTTATCCAAGCTTGTTCTACCAAGGGCTGACGCCGTTCTTAACGATGGTAAAAGCGTTGCGACTGAGCCGTAACGTGGATCATGAACTAGGCAGGCTGACATTACAGTCTCCTGTGGATCAACTACCGTTGGTACGTGCTGAACGTTCGATTGCACTTCCGCATGAACTTGAATACTGGCTGACAGATCGACGCTCACAAGATTGGAACAGCGGACATGTGTTTAAATTCCCATTCAGCTTCTATCATCACGCAAGAAACAGCAATTCGGTTCCAGAGAGCTGGGAGAACTTCCGGTATATTATTGCTTAACGAGGCTACGAAAGAAACATTCAGTCCATGCGTGGATTGAGTGATTAGATATATAGAATTAATGGACATATGTAAGGAACGAGGAAATAAAATGAGAAGAGCACAGCCTGTGAAGTATAGAGGCATGTGCTCTTTTTGGGTATGCGGAGGTAAGCTGATCCTTTGATCTAACGGACGCCTATGCAAATGATGAAAAGAATGAATGTGACTCGCGATAACAATAAAAAGAGGGGTTTCGTCGATGGATTACGTACGACCCAAACTCCCCAAGAACAGGTCAGGGCTGTGCTCATCCAAAAAACAAGTAAAGGCAAGCCCTCTGCTGTGAATGGAAACGTAATTGGAGGTAGAACGGAAAGGCCAGCGCCAAGGAACAACCAAGCTGTCATATAAACGGTAAGGAAGGATGCTAATACAAACATAAGCGTCTGAGACCAGAAACGATATAAACCGACTAGACGAAGAATAAGTATAGAAAGCAGATACAGCAGCATCACACTCGTTGAATACATCACCGCAGTCCATCCAATTAACGAGCCAGTTACTACGTCAGCCTCTCTATATAGAAGAAATAGGGTCATCAAATGCATAACGTAACCTGTCGTATACCCACTTATGACCACCCAGAGGTAGAACCAATCTGATCTTTGCATGTAACTCACTCCTTTTGATCCTATAAATCTTCCATTTGTAGTATAAACGTTAGCAAGATTAAGAAAGTTAAGTAATATCATCTAAACTAATTGCGCTCGCAAGAAACCGACCATGAGTCGACGTATTAGCTTCCACAATCGGTCTTAATTCAGGCGGTTAACCGTCAGCGTAGACGTTTAAAAGAGGTAAGATGGTATTATCAGATCAGAAGGAAAGCAACTATATGGATATCATCTATGAATCTACTGGCTAAAGGCCAGTTTTTTTAATAGAGGCTAATCGTTCTGATCAGATGCTGAAGAAAAATCTCATTCTCGGAGCAGGAGGTAGCATGATATGAAAAAAGTATTGTATGTCCCACTCGATGATCGTCCAGCCAATCTGGATGACGTCATTGTACAAGGTAAGGCAGCCGGTCTCCATATCGTTACACCGAACCAGAAGGACATCCGAAATCGCTTGGATTCGGAGAAAACGGTAGATGGCACCACATTACTTGGTACATCTACACCTCAGTATGGCAAGCCGTCCAATATTCACGATTTTATTCTGGAGCAAGCTGCTGAAGTTGAAGGTTTCATTATTTCAAGCGATATGCTTGCTTATGGTGGCCTGATTGGTAGCCGCGAGCTTCGTGAGAACGGAGGCGGTGACTATCCAAACTATGATCAGGAGACGACGCGGTTGCTGGATGTGATCCGCGTTATTAAAGAGAAATATCCATGTAAACCCGTTTACGTGATGGACACGATCATGCGACTTGCGACCACATCATTAGCAGATGGGCTTGCACTTGATGCCTATAATGAATCGCGAGCATTGATGCAACAACCTCGTCAGACGTTTACTGCTTTTGAAGATATTATTCAGGGGTACAACTTGTCTCCTGATTCTACAGAGTATGGTGAGACGACCTATTTTGACAAAGAACAGTATTACAATACGAGACAGCATAAATTCAAAACGAATCTGTATATCCTCGATCAACTGGCACGTAAGGGATACATTGATTTTCTCGCTGTTGGTGTGGATGATGCCAATACACAAGGCGTACAGATTAACGAGATCCGTTATGTGGAGAATCGAATTAACGAATGGCTTGGTGGGGTAGCTGGACAGAATCCAGACCGTGCGATTATTCTTCCCGATGCTGATGGTTTGGGACACTCGCTATTAGCTCGGATGGCGAATCAATTGCTTCGTGATGGCGCAAAAACACGTTATGCGGTTACCTATTTCGGTCCACATGGTAATACCATCGTGAACACCTATGAATATATGAATGTACATGAAAATGTAGCCCGCCATATTGATATCGTGGGTGGTGTGCTTGTTGCTGATTCTGCATATCCAGTTCCAGAGACGGACACTGATCTTGTCAAAGGCGAGAACGTTAGGCAGGATGGCGTTGCGCCTCAAGCTGCAACGTTTGATGTTGCCTCCGAACTCGATCGAATGACCAGCCATTCTCACAAAAACAAATCAGAGCCTAACTTAGAAATTGTGGCGATTACGGCATTGGAAGAGGTAGAGGCTGCTGTTGAGCGAATTAACGCCAATAGTGAACAAGGTGTGCCAACGGTTGTGATTGATTTTGTAGGTAAAGGTCCGGCGAATGTAGATGTAGCTGAGGCGCTATTGAGTAGCTCGCACACCGGTCGTGCTCTAGGTTATAGTGCGTGGAATACACCGGGAAATAAGATCGGGATTGCGGTTGGCATGGGACAATCTCGCTATGCCTTTATTACGAAGGAAACGAATGCTTCTGCTCTAAAGGAAGCGATGAATGCTCAAGGGTCACTATTATTTAAACGTTTCCTGAAGGATTATTACTACAAAGCGGTTGCGATTGCAGATGTTCGCACGTATTCCCGAGCTCATGCCCTGTATACCAACGTGGCTACGCTCGCGGATCAGAATATGCTTTTGTTCAATTCCAGTGAGGATTACGAACACCTCCAATCGTTGTTGCGAGATCTGATGCAGACCTACACAACGACACTTGCGGCTAAACCTGCATTTGCCCAAGGTAACGATGCGGTGGTTCAGTTGGAAGATGGGGAAAGCTCCTACGCTAAGTATCAAAATGCAAAGCTGGAGTATACCAATCCGGACTTTATCTGGGGGCGCGCGTTCGAAATTACGTTGAACCCCCGAGTTACATTGGTGTCTATTTAACTTATATAATATAACGTCGTCTTTTTTCCACCCAAGATACACTCTTAATCGCACCGAAGTCATGCCAATCACCATCCGCGTTAGCGATCAACAGGTGTAAGATTGTATTATCGGATCAATCGCACAGGGACACACCGAAAGCACATACGCTAATGTACAGCAGACCGGCCAATGAGCCGGTCATTTTTATGCGGTGATGTTGTCTAGTTTGGTTCGATCATAGATTGTGATGCAGACGGAATGTTAAAGGGGGAGTTTCATGACTGCTGCATTGCCGCTGCACAATGGGGGCAGATCATACATTTGCAGCCGAAGGGGGCGAAATAAATGTGTCTATAACAAATGAAGAAAATTCTACAGCCGGCATGGGCAGGATGAGCACGCTCATGAAACAGACATTAAAGCAGAAGCTTGCTGAATTTGTTCCAGCGTGGCAGGGTCAGGTACGAGGTGCTCTTGCACCGGGTGAGTTGGTAAATGAGCCTTGTGCTGTCGTTGCTTTTGCCGAAGAAGTACCTAAGTCTAGCTGGGCAGGATACCGCCGAATCATTCGTATTGCTCCATATGTGGGACTCACTGAGGGTGGAACAGAACAGTTGGAAGTCTTGTCTAGCAAGCTGATGGAGGGATTACATCAGGTTCGACTTCAGGATACGGAGGGAAATGCCTTCACCTGTATCTACCTCGGATCTTCTGATTGTGATCGAATAGACTCCAGTGCAAGCTTCATTACACGTAGTCTGCGATTCGGAGTATATGTACCTGAGTTCTTTGAACAAGATCTTGCCATCGAAACGCAGGACTATTCGCTGTGTGCACTTCAGAATTGGACACAAACAGAGCTTGGTTCAACCTGGTCTGTCTATTGTGATACGTGGCCTGGAGGGTACGAGTCCCCTTCTGTCTTGTGGCGACTGGCGAGTTACGATATCGCCGAGGCGGGTGCTTCTACACTGGAGATTCGCAAGCAGTTCGTGGGACATGTCATGACTAGAAATCCAGTGGCGACACGTAACACTGTAATTAGGCTTGTGGAACAGCTAGGGATACAAGCACGAATTGCAATTACTGATGCGGGGAGCGAAGAAACTAGCGAGAGCAGGCGATATGTCACGGTCGATGACGTCTCTGCTGATTTACAGGCTGACGCCTACCTGAATGGACAGATCCGTCTGACCGTACAGGAGCGTATTCGTCGCCCAGGAATAGATGTACCTTTCATTCGTCAGGTGCATCATAGCAGAGGAATAGAATAAGCCTGAATCACAATAAATTTATTAATAATGCGTGTTGAACTTATATCCAAATGAGGTGAGATGGCGTTGACAAGCTCAATCGAACATACCCAACAAGGCGACGCGAAGTACACGCGAGCCGAGCTAATCAATCATGCAGAAGCCCTCTTTGCCGTTAAGGCTGAGGTGCTGTATGGGGCGCTGAGTGAAGCAGCGGCGCAGACGTTTTCCATTGCGGAAGCACAAGAACGAATTAACCAATTTATGAAAGCGAAGGTGAAGGGCTAATGGCAGGCGGATCATGGGAGCAGACGAATCGTCCGGTACTTCCGGGCTTATATATGAATTTTCAGGCGGCGGCAGCATCGTCTATTCAGGCAGGAAATCGCGGAACTGTTGTAGTACCAGTGAAGGCAAACTGGGGGCCGGCGGGGACTTTTGTAGAAGTGGGCAGCGAATCAGCGATTGAACGGTCTTTCTCAGCGGGTGCACAGGACAATGGGACAGCATATACTTCTCTGAAGCTTGCGCTACTCGGTGGGCCGAAGAAGTTATTAGCCTATCGGATCGTGGGAGAAACGGCGAAGGCGGGAAGTCTTACGCTCAAGAATCGGAACGACGAAGATGTGCTGCAATTGGACGCCAAGTATGTAGGGGATCGGAGTAATGATTTCTACGTCACGATTCAACCTGGCATCATCGATAATACGAAGCATGAAGTGCGTCTCTTCGAAGGCAATCGCATGTTGTATGCGCTGGTGACAGCAGATATCACAGGTGCAGCTCTGGCAGAACAGATCAATGCGGATGAGAGCAACGTATGGGTAACAGCCGTAGCGATTGGAGATGGTACGGGCGAGGTGGCAACCGTTGCTGGTGCATCATTCAGAGGCGGTGTGAGTGGTAACGACAGTCTGACCAATGCGGATTACATTGCAGTACAAGAGGCACTCGAAGGTGAACAATTCGATGTATTGGCTCTGGATCAGGCTGCGGATGCACCTCTACTTGCAAGCTTTGGCGCATGGGTCAAGCGTGTACGTAATGAGGGTAAACCGGTTATCGCCGTATTTGGCGGCTCCGCAGCAGATGATACATCAGCGAGTGCTGCTCAGAAGGCATCGGCTCGTTCAGCGCAGTTGAACCATGAGGGTGTTGTTAACGTGGGTACGGGTGTGCGTTTGGGGGACACCTTCTATAGCTCGGCAGAGACCTCTGCGTATGTTGCAGGTCTGATCGCAGGTCAGCGGTTGAATGAATCTACCACGTATGCACCTACCCCGTTCGATGATGTGACACGTCGCTGGACACGAGCTGAACAGGAGCAGGCTGTGCAGAATGGTGTATTTATTTTCTTCCACGATGGTCGTCAGGTGAAAGCGCTGCGTGGTGTGAATACGCTGGTTGCACCCGTGGCCGGGCAGAATAATGCATGGAAAAAAATCCGTTCCATCCGTGTGATGGATGCTATTAACGTAGACCTACAGCGTTCTGCTGAGGACACGTACATCGGTAAAGTGAATAACACGGAGGAAGGTCGCCAGGCATTGATTGGGGCGATGAAAGCCTATCTGGCACTGCTCGCGCAGAGCAATGTGATTGAGGCGTCAGGATACGATGTCGTTCTCGATCCGGCGTATTATGGAACAGCTCCGATTCTGAAGCCGGAAGCAGATCAGGTGTACTTGCAATGGAATGTGAAATTGACGGATGTGATGGAGCAATTATTTGGTACTTTTTATGTGCAATAAGTTTTGTTAAGAGGGCGATTTCTAGTTCGTGTATAGAGTGTGCTGTTTCAAGATAAACGAGTTTAGCTGGCTGTGGAAGTAAGCGAATGAGGCAAAGTTTAATCATATCCATAAATAAAAATATGTGAACGAATGGTTTACGCGAATCGATACGTTCAATGATCCCAAGGAGGAATATTCATGTTAGATGCATCAAGAGTTATTCTCGGTACCCATGGTCAACTGCATATTGATGGTACGTGGCAGACCAATATTAACAAGCTGGAAGCAAGTGTAGAGATTGAGAAGCGTGAGCTGAATCTGGTCGGCAACGACTGGAAGGTGCACAAGAATGGAGCGAAAAAAGGAACAGGTACGATGACAGGGTACAAAGTTACCTCGGATATGATTACACGTGGCTTCACTAAATTCCAGATTATCTCCAA
Source organism: Paenibacillus sp. MER 99-2 (assembly GCF_023714095.1). Taxonomy (NCBI): domain Bacteria; kingdom Bacillati; phylum Bacillota; class Bacilli; order Caryophanales; family Paenibacillaceae; genus Paenibacillus; species Paenibacillus sp. MER 99-2. Next base: position 273,031 of record NZ_JAMAUZ010000004.1, read on the forward strand.
GCTGGATGATCCAGAGTCCTATGGACATGAGAGTGTGTTGTTGAAAGGCTGCATGGTGGACAAAATTCAACTAGCCAACTGGACAGCTGGCGAAGAAGTGCCGGAGGAAACGGGCTTTACCTTCGAAGGATTTGAGCTGCTCAATCCGATTGTAGTGAACTAAGATTCGTAGGTTAGCAAGACGAAGGACGGTAGAGGAATAGGTAAAGCAATCAAGGCAACAGCAAGGATAAGGCGAAATTACAGCAAAGAACAAGCAAAGGTAAGGCAGAGAAAAGAAACAAGCAGACTGAGGGGAACTCGGTCTGCTTCTTATGTTTGTGCGGATTCTTTGTAATGCGAGTACATTTTAGGAAGCCTAAAGGAGACATGCCTCGATGAGTATGAATGAAAAGCTGTCAGAAGAGCAAATTTTGGACCAGCTATTTGAAGCGGCAGAGCGATTGCCAGAGGAAAATGTGCGCATTCAGCGGTTGGATCTGCTGCTTACGTTGCGTGGACTGACATCCTCCAAAGTCGATCAGATTCGTGAACGTTGTACCGTTCGCAAAACGGTCAAGGGTCGCACCGAGGAAAAGGTGGATACCGAGACGTTTAATGCGTTGCTTATTTCCGAAGCGACCGTGAAGTTGCAAGTGCGCAGCCTGGAATTATCCGGCTGGGGCGACAACCGCATTACTGGGCGCATGAAGTTGTCGGGTGGGGAACAAGCGGTTCGTCGCATGCTGCTTGCTGGTGAGCTGGATGCGGTGGGTGACAAAGTGCTGGAGCTATCCGGGTTCGGCGTGGAGATTGAAGACCTAAAAAACTAATTCACTCCGGCGGGATGACAACGTTCCTCTATCACATGTGGGTGCGTCATCATCTAAGACCCGGAGAGTTCTGGTCTCTACCCCGAGGCGAACGCTCGTTGTTGCTTGCTTTCTCGGAAGAGGAAATGGATGCAATCACGAAGCAAAACAATCGGTAAGGTAGAGGAATCCATATTGAATGACAGGAGGTGAATTAGATGGCTGAAATGATTGTAGGTCTAAGTAAGTCCAATGCGGAGATGCGGACAACCCTTCGTTATCTGGATCAGATTCAGCGTTCAACCGAACGGCTGGGCAGGGTGCGATATCAAAGTCTAATCAAGACCAACAATGAGCTGCGAACAACCGGGCGCAGACTGGAGCATGTGTACAGTACCGCGATTCGATTGAGCAGATTGCGCATCATACCAACGATTGGACTGAACGATCAGCTAAGTCCTGCGTTGGATCGGATCTTGGCAAAGCTGAACCGAGTTCAGGGACAGATCGTTAAGGCATCGGGAACGGTATCTGTCGAGGTGCGCCAGAAGGTTGAAGTGGCGATGGGCAAGATGAATCCGGCGAGCGGATCTTCAATGTCAGTTACTATTGGAAGTCATAATACTACAGTCAATAATTTGGCTAAAGAAGATGAAAGCATGTTAGATAAAATAATTAATATGGTTGATTTCGCCAATAATTTGACCGATTTATTCGGAAAAGGTAAGGGAGCTTGGGATAAAAAGTTTAAAAAAGAAAAGAGCCCCAAAGGTAAAAGTCAAACTCGTACTACTTCAAGGACTGGAAACGCCAATCCGACAAGTGTACCTTCCCGAAAAGTGTCAGGAGGACGTCGCGGTAGAAGCTACCAAAACTCTACTCCAACCCCCGCTTCAACTAGTCCTAAAATTCATAAAGACGTATCACCGAAAGGGATTCGCGAAGCTCTGTCTACTAACAAGCTTTATAAAATGATGCGAGGTGGAGGGAAATCCGGTTTTAGCTCAGGCACCCTGTCAGGTTCACCTATGGGCATGTCCAATCTGTTTTCGGGTAACGGCATGTTTAGTAAATTAAGCGGTGGTTTAGCCAAGGGAGCAGGAAAATTGCTGGGACCGATCAGCATGTTGGCAGACGTAGCGAATGTGGCTTCTGCTCCAGCTGGGGAGCGTGGGCGAGCCGTAGGCTCCATGATTGGCGGAACTGCGGGTACCGCGATTGGTAGCGCCATTGGGAGTGTGATTTTACCTGGGATTGGCACGTATGTGGGTGGTGCAATTGGCGGCTGGGCAGGAAGTGCTGCGGGCGAATGGATTGGCGGCAAAGCGAAGGATATTGGCAATTTCATGTCGAGCGCAACCGAGAGCGTGGGCAATGCTGTATCTGGTGCGGTAGACTATGTCGCAGAAAAAACGAAAAACATCACGAGCGGCATCTCCAATTTCTTCGGGTTTGGCTCGAAGGAAGAAGAGAAGGTTCCTCCTGCACCTGTGCCTCCAGCCCCTTCAGTACAACCTGCATTAGCTCCGCCTTATATTCCTTCCGCGCTCTTGACCACAGGCCCGTGGGCGTATTCAACATCGATGGGGGTTCAACCCACTTCGGCAGCATTTCAAGGTTCGAGCATGATGCAGATGCAGGCAATGAATGCGGGCAATGGATCGCAGTCCACAGCAGGAACTAATGGCAAATCATCCCCGATGACCGTACAGATCTCGGAAGATCAGATGAGTAGTTTGTCGAGTTACCTCAAGGATTTCAAAACCGAGACAACAAACCAGATTGCTGTAAATGTTCCCGTAGGTGCGGTGCAAGTTACCGTTCGTGAGAATGCCATTGACTATGATGGGCTTGCCCGTCAGGTCGGACAGCGTGTGGTAAGTGAGGTACGACGAGCGATGGAGAACCGCAAAACGATCATGGCCTAGGATGAAAGGAGGTCAGGTATGAGTGTAATTGAAGATAAAGTGAAAGGGATTGAGATGGAGTTCACGTTAAAAGACGGAACAACATTATTTCAATTTCCCGTAAATCCGGAAGAACTGAATATTTCCCGTACCAAAGGGTATGAGACGATTCAGATGCTGGAGCATGGTGAGTTTGATTTTGCACAGGGAGAGAAGGTGAAGGAGATCACCTTCTCTTCTTTTTTTCCCAAAGAATACGATGCATCCTACTGCACGTATGCAGATATCCCCGATCCACGTGTAGCGATGAACATACTGAATACATTTCTAGTATCGAAGAAACCGCTGCGCTTCATTATTACGAACACAGGTGTGAATGTGCCTGTCTATCTTGTGTCCCACAATACGACCTTTCGGGGTGGGGAGAGTGGGGATATTTATTTTGACCTCACCATGCGTACTTGGCGGGACTCGAAGGTAGAGAAGACGAGTACGAAGACAGCAGGCCAGCCAGGCAAGACAAATACTCGCACAGATCTGAAAAAGACAAACAAGACGTACGTTGTTAAATCTGGGGATTCGCTGTCCAAAATAGCCAAGCTGGAGCTTGGGAGCAGTTCCAAATGGAACGAGATCTACAAGCTCAATACCAAGACCATCGGCAGTGATCCGAACCGAATCAAGCCAGGCCAGAAGCTGGTGATGCCGTGACCTATCAAGTCATCATTGATGATCAATACGACGTGACCAAACTGGTGGAGACGATTACGCTGAAGGATTCGCTCGAACAGATTGCCTATCAGGCCAACATCCGGCTGGCGGTGTCTGCATATTCGGGTCTACCTTCGATATCACCGGGGATGCCGGTGCGGATCAGCGGGGTTCCTTTTGGCGAAAAATCGAAGGTTCCTTTAGTGCATCCTGCTGTCATCTGGGAGGTCGAAAGCTCCAATAGTGGCACGAAGCGATTGTCTCTTACGGTGTACGATCGAATGATCTATCTGGAGAAGTCAGAGGATGAGTTCCTGTTACCGAAGGATCAGACCGCGACGCAGCGGCTCAAAACGTACGCTAAGGAATGGAAAATTCCCTGTGCCACGCTGCCAGATACGAAAACCAAGCTTGGTAAGGCGGTGTATCGGGCGCAGACGATTTTCTCGATGGTGTTTGCCGATCTGAAGGAAACCGCGAAGTCAGGTGGGGACATGTACCATCCTCGAATGACGTCTGGCGGGTTGCAGCTATATAAGGTGGGCAGTAACACGAAGGTGCACGAGCTGGATCGGCTCATTGATCTGACGCAGATGCGGACGCTCGAAGGTGCTGTTACAAAGGTAAAAGTCATGGCGGCTTCAGAGTCGGGGAGCGGGAAAGAGGTTCCCTCCAAAGTGCTCGCCATTGAGCAGGATGGTGTAGCTGAACTCGGTACATTGCAGAAGCTGATCGAGGACGACCAGGTGAAAACAGCCGCCGCCGCTAAGAAACTGGCGAAGAGTCGTCTGGCTGGGATTCAGGAGACGTTTACCGTAACTGCCCCAGATATCAACACCATTCGTGCCGGGGATGCCGTGTTATTGAAAGGACTAAAGCTGATCGTCATGTCGGTGAGCCGTGATCTGGCTGGAGCTGGAACGATGACGTTGGAACTAGCTACGGCGGAGATGGTGAGAAGGAGGGTTTACCTTGAATAACGATGATCCATATGGACAGTTTGCCGATGTGATGCGTGGTGCGATGAGCAATCATTCTCGCCAAGCCGTTAGTGGGATGGGTGCTGTGTTGGGCACGGTGACGTCGTCGGGTGTGAAGCTGGATGATTTCAAGCATGAGGTGCAGGATTACCTTGTTGCTGAGTTTCCCGGAACATTGACGCTGCCGGAGCGTGAGGTTGTTGGCGCAATCTCAGGGATCGGTGATGTGGCGAATGGCGGGACGACGAGCGTAGGACGGTTTCTTTTGCAGGAGAGTGAAGCAGAAGAAGCCAATTGGTCGCTGGGAAAAGGCTTGAAACCTGGGGATCGTGTACTTGCCATGCGCGTGAATAGTGGAAACGACATTGTAGTGTTGTGTAAGGTGGTGAGTGCGAATGCCTAGTCTGTTTCCTGAAAGAGGTGTGGTCTGGGGCGATGAGGAGGATCTGTCGGGTACGGCTTCGGAAGAGGTGACGTTTGGACGGAGCTGGCGATTCGACTATGATACGGGGGATTTTGTGCTGACTCCGAGTGGGAAGGTCGCTGTGGCAGATGCTCATGAGGCCTGGGTGCAGTGGTGCATCAAAGCGGTCAAAACACCTCGGTACCGGCATGTGATCTATTCTCGGAACTATGGCTCCGAGCTAGAGGATCTGATCGGGCAGGGGGATCGCCGGGGTGTGATGGAAAGTGAGATCGCTCGTATGGTGAGTGAGACGTTGCTGGCAGATCCGCGCACTGAATCGGTAGATCAGTTCACATTCAACTGGAACCTTGAGCAATGTATGTTTTCTTGTCGGGTGGCGAGTGTGCAGGAAGAGATGTTTATTTTGGAAAGTGAGGTGATCTGACGGGATGGCTGAGATGCCGCGTTATTTGGAGGATCAGACGGAGGAACAGATTATGCAGCGCATGCTGGATCGTCTGCCCGCGGATCTGGATAAGTCAGAGGGTTCTTTCTTGTGGGATGCAGAGGCACCGGTAGCGTTCATGTTATCTGAGGCAGCGCTCTGGGCACAGGAATTATTACGGCGTGGATTCGCAAGTACCGCTGCGAGCAGTGATCCAAATTTCCGTTCGGAGGAGCTGGATTTACGTACTGGGGAGCATGGCATTGTTCGGCGGGCTGCAGTGGTGGCACAAGGTGTAGTGAGATTCGTGGGTACGCCGGGGAAAGTGGTGCCAGCAGGCACCGTAGTGGCAACACTCGCAGATGAAGTATCGGGCGAAGCCTCGTTAGAATATGAAACGGTTGGCCGTGTGGAGCTAGATGAAGATGGTTCTGGCATGGTCGGTGTACGAGCACTCGTTGCGGGAAAAGAGAGCAATGTGCCAGCAGGCACGGTAACCGTGCTGTCTACACCAATGAGCGGTGTGACTTCCGTTACAAACGTGGATGTAATCAAGGGTGGTGCGGATATCGAAGCAGATACCGCTCTACTGGAGCGCTTCTATGCCAAAGTCCGCAATCAGGGAACCAGTGGAAACAAAGCTCAATATGTACAGTGGGCAAGCGAAGTTCCGGGAGTTGGAGCAACGCGAGTTATTCCGCTCTGGCAGGGGCCAGGCAGCGTGGGGCTGTATTTGCTGGATACAGAAAAACGAGCTGCGGGCAGTGATCTGGTGACAACCGTGCAGAAATACGTAGATCCAACACAGGATGGACAAGGGGAAGGTGTTGCACCCGCAGGGCCTGTGGTAACCGTCATGCCGGCAGAGGAAGTGCCGATGAACATTCAGGTGAAGCTGACACTGGCGAGTGATGCCACGCTAGCCGATGTGCAGGAGTTAATCGAACGCGGGGTGACCGCGTATCTGAAGCAGCTTGCTTTTGCCGATCCGCTCGTTCGCTACACACGTATTGCTGCCATCCTGCTCGACATTCCGCCGATCATCGACTATTCGGAGCTTACCGTGAATGGTGTAAGTGACCAGAATATTGAGATGACGGCAAGTCAGGTGGCGGTGTTAGGAACGGTGGATGTGCATGAATAAAGTTGTTCAGGTGGTGGGAGCAATCAGCGAATGCGGAGACCGAGGCAGTGAGGGATATGAAGGGCATTTAAAAGGTTCAGGCTCGGTTGGGAGTGGAGAACATGGTGAGCAAGAGGTGTGTTTGAGTGAAGCTGCCAAGGTTGGAGCGAAAGGAAGGGAGGATGCTGGACATGAGTGCTCCTTCTGCTGCACATGTTGGACCGACGAGTGATAAGGGGCGCGAGTTGTTCTCATATTTGCCGGGTTATTATGAGACTTCGCGGGTGATACGAGCGGATATGCAGGCCAAAGGTACTGAGATGGATCTGCTGTATCAGGCACTGGATGAGACGTTGGATCAATTTTTTGTTCGTACGGCAACATGGGGATTAGGCTACTGGGAGCAGGAGCTGGGTATCGAAACAGATCGTCTCAAACCTGTTGAACAACGGCGTGCTGTCGTGGAATCCAAGCTAAGAGGAGCTGGGAAGTTCTCGGGTAGGCTTGTTGCCAATGTGGCTGAGGCGTATGCCGGAGGTAAGGTGGATGTTTCTTTTCAGCCGGAAGCATGGAGCTTTACCGTGAGTTTTGTTGATACGATGGGCATTCCGCCCAATATTGATGATCTCAAACGGGCAATCGATGAGCTGAAGCCAGCACATATGGCTGTGGAGTACGAGTATCGCTATCTGATCTGGGACGATCTGGACAACAAACAGGTCACCTGGGATGAACTAGATGCCGCGTCCCTGACGTGGAACGAACTGGAGGTATGGGCATAATGCCAAAAGAAACCGATCGACTGAAGTTACCTTTGCCCCTTGGGAATGAGAGTGTAACCCGGGAGAGTATTAATGGGATTTTTGAAAAGATTGATGCGGGTGTGGCAACGCGCGAGGATTTGGATACGCTTCGTGAAGCAGTGAGTCAGATGGATATTCCTGATGCGTCTTTGACGCAGAAGGGGAAGGTGCAGTTGTCCAATAAAACGAATGGCACGTCTGAGGCGTTGGTAGCTACAGAAAAAGCTTTAGGTCTGGTCATGACTGAGGCTTTAGCGGCAAAGGAACTTGGAGTTGAGACTAAGGTCAATGTGGTTGCCGCTCTCAACTCCATAGGCGTTTCGGCATCCACAAACGATTCATGGGCACAACTCATTACTAAGATGGCTGGGGTAATCCGAGCCACGGGTAATGCAACGTCAGCACAGGTGTTGTCTGGGGCAACGTTTAGTAATGCATCAGCAAATGGACTTACAGGGACAATGCCAAACCGTGGAGCTGGTGGGGTGGTTACACCAGGAACAAGCACACGAACCTTGCTAGCTGGGTATTACAACACCGCAATCACGGTTCCTGGGGAGACTAACCTAGTGCCTGAAAACATTCGCATAGGCAAGTCCATGTACAACGTACCCGGATCGTTAGACCCTATGACATACACAAGGCTGACATCAACCATAGAGAGAGTAGGGCAAACACCAGGAACCGATGATCTGTTTACAGATCTGATAGAGCTACCCAAAGACAAGACCACCCTAATCTATGACTATGACGGTATGATTCTAGGGATGGCGACACCTTGGGCTGACCAAACCACAATGGCGGGTTTTATATTCCGTAACCCTGGTGTCACTAACTTTAACTTTATCCATCAGATTGTCGGGTACTATGTCGATTACTACTCACGCACCGCCGAGTATAAATACAGTTCTTGGGAAATTGACATGCTGAACAAACGATTCCGTTATGTTGAAAATGGTGTTCCAAGAGCTTGGACAACGATAACTAGAGTCGATTTTACAAAACCGATATACCTGAGTTCGCGCTTTAGAATCGGGTCAGGTACTGGTTCGAACGCGGGTCGTGCCTATGTAACATTCCAAAACTCAACCGTCATTTCATACTAAGGAGGTTCAACCATGATTTTAGTTAAGCACACAGGCGAAGGCTCTACACCTGTAGTCACCGCCCTGATCTACAACGCCGATCCTGACCAGGCGACCACACATGATATCTGGATTGACAAGCAAGTCCCTGTCTCAGAGGATATCCCTGGAATGACAGCACAGCTGCACATTCGCTTAGAGGACAATGCCTTGTTTTACAACTACAGCAAGCCCATGACCTGGCAGGACTACATTGCTGAGCTAAGAAAACAGCAGGAAGTCATCAAGGCAGCTATGGATGATCTGATTATGGGAGGTGGGTTGTAATGGCTATTTACATGGGTATGCGGATCATCGAAGGAGCTTTCACATATGAGTACGTATGTGAGAGGAGACCAGATTTAAGAGATGGAATCGATGCATATCTTGTGCAGCAAGGAAGAGAAGAACTGATTAATAAGGATAACGTCAAGTAATGCGTGCCCCAGTGGTGCGCTATTTGGTATTATCAGGTTAACCAATCTTTGTTGGTTGGCTTTTTTTATGCCTTTCGAACAACCGGAGGGCTTTTTCTAACCAATGAAACGAGGTGCAGTCATGCCTTTAATAAATAATTTCTTGATTAAAAACAGCTTGATTGATGGATTTTCACAGAATGCCGTTTTAATATTAACTGTTTCGGGAACTTCAGTAAGCCACAATGCTAATAAATACTCTCATGTATCGTTTAATTCCGAAGGAGAAGGATACGGATTGTGGGCTCCTTAACTATCAACGATAATTCTTATGCTTCAGCTTTTCGTAATAATTTACCTAAAGTAATAACTATTTATCGAAATTCAATGTTATTAGGGAGTTATGTAAGAGACATAAAGAATTACAATAATCATTTCGTTTTCTTTTTTAATAGAGCGTTCTTTGCAATTCTCGATTCAGCTGGAAGTTATGTCAATAATACTACATGCATGTTCCCTGTTCCTGAATTAAGTACGTCGTACGTTTGGAGAGTTTATGCATAATTAGTTTATGAAAAACATTAAGTTACATTTTCTGGAGCGGTCAGGGAGCATTTTATATTGAATGCAGGGGGAAGTGAGATGGAAACAGTAGGTAAATGGCTTGTGGCTGTTTGGAGCACGACAGCCTCATACTTCTTTGGTGGTTGGTCTGGTGTACTGGGTGTATTGCTGGTGTTTGTAGCATTGGATTATATGACAGGATTTGCAGCGGCAGCTATGACAGGCACGCTTAAGAGCAACACAGGATTGTTCGGCATTGCACGTAAGGTATTCATTTTCGCAATGGTATCGGTGGCTCATCTGGTGGACGGTGTTCTGGGAGACGGACATTTGTTCAGGGATGCGGTCGCCTTTTTTTATATCGCGAATGAGTTGTTGTCTATTATTGAAAATGGTGGCAAGCTGGGCGCGCCCATTCCGCCTGCGATTCGGCAGGCCATTGAAGTGCTCAAGGGTAAGGGAGGAGCCGGGGATCACCCCGGTAACCTCCCTTTTAAGTCTAATGAGTTTTTTACTCAAACGGATGATGATAGTGACGTACAAAAGAAAAAAGATAAAAAGTAATTGCAGCTTTACATTGTTCATCTACCGCACAAAAAACAAATCTACTAGCAATTCAAATAGTGTGTAGAAAGCAAACCTATAGCAAATCGAATAGGACTAGCCTCGAAGAATATTTTAGAATCATTTAGCTAATAAACTAGGAATAGAGTAGATCCAACAGTTTTACTTATCACTAAAATGATTAATCTTACCCACGAATTAGGAATCCAAAATTTATGGAAAACAACAATTGAAGAGATCTCTGTCATTTTAGTGATTGGTACCTAACCGATAACGAGTTTTGTTTTATAACACACCACCACACGAACCCTAACCAATCCAGCAACCACTAAACCTAATCCAACAACATTTCCTCCTAAACTCCTCAAAACTTCCAAAACATCAGGACATGCACACAGGCAAACTACCTTGTCCTGACATCTACTATATACAAACGGCAAACTTGCCGCGTAAAGGGTGTGAGAACCATGCAAACGAGAACGCCAGGCAACACACAGGGCATTGACGTCTCCCGTTACCAGGGCACGATTGATTGGGCCAAAGTCAAGGCAAGTGGCATGACATTTGTGTTCATCAAGGCAACGGAGGGACGAACGTATACCGATCCAAATTTTCAGCAAAATGTGGCTGGCGCACTTGCGGCTGGCATGCTGGTGGGAACGTATCATTTTTTCCGTGGAACCTCTACAGAGATCGCCAAAGCAGAAGCAGCGCATTATGCGAACACTTTACAGAAGGTCGGGGGTGCGAAGGCTTTACAATTACCTCCGGTCATGGACTACGAGAATAACCCCGGTAATTTGAGCAGAGCGCAGATGAACACTGTAGCCAAAGCCTTTTTAACCGAATTAGAACGTCTTACTGGCATAAAACCAATTATATATACGGGCAATTCATTTGCTGGAAACTTTGATGCCTCGCTCGGTACGTATGATCTATGGATCGCGCGTTACAGCAACACACGGGTACCGGATGATCAGCCTGCTTGGAAGCGTTGGACATTCTGGCAGTATACGGATTCAGGTAAGGTGAACGGCATTGCGGGCAACGTCGACATGAATGAGTTTGAAGGGACGGCAGCGCAGCTACGAGCCAGATATGCACCTGCAACGACACCTCCAAATCCACCTAAACCGACAGAACCAACGAATCCGCCGAACCCAACCGAACCACCGAAAGGGGGCGAACCGATGACAACCGAAGAGAAAGCAGCGTTTGATGCGTTGAAGGCACAGGTGGAGAGACTACAGGCACGCCAGCAAATGGAGGTTCCGATATGGGCCAAAGCAGCTGTAGAAGCTGCACTAGCCTATGATCCGAAGAACCCGTTGTTTAGCATTGATAACGGAGCGAGTTACGATTTTTATCGTTTTATCACGGTTATGTACCGTAGAGGTTTGTTTAAAAAGTAATACCAAAGACGCCAATCTCTAATGAGATGGCGTCTTTCATTGTTTAGAGCCAAAAATAAAACTTCGCTACACCAAAGGCAGCTGAACTATCTATATATATCTTTCTAATCGGAACCTTAGATGACCTTTACTCTGAGATTAACTTTTCGAATCAATTATCCTATTGGTTTAGCTTACTGATCAGTGTGTAGTAGTAGATCAGTTGACCGAGGTACTCATCTTCTTTCGTAAGACTAGCCCGGTATGCCGCTGAGGATGTTTCGAGATGTTTTCTTTTGGCTTGCAGTGTTGCTATCAGCCCTTTGATTTTTTTAATTTGTTTGTTGTAGTAAGCCATTTTTTCTTGATATGTACTTTCTTTCTTTTTGGTGGCAGCTTCAACGCTTGGCTGAATGATAACAGCTGAAGTCGCTGAAAGTAAGACGGTTAAGCTAAGTACGGCAGTTAATAGCTTTTTCAATGTTTTTCCCTCCTAAGAATGATTGCTATGATTAAATAATGGTCATCATGTCCTGGGTAGTCTAACATACGATGCCTGATTTTGCTACATATATTCAGAGTTATACGAGAGTAGGGAAAATGGGTGCAAACTGAAGTGAGGTGATCAACTTTATTTTCTAAATTCACAATAACTTGAAGGTAATGAAACCTAAAAAAACTAAGTCACATCGACCTTCAAGGCTTTTCTATCATCGGAATTGCATGCGCAACCAACCCTTAATTCTGTTTCTCCAACAAAGGCACAAAATACGAATCATAGTACCGCTGAAATGCTTCTTTGGTGCGATCATCTTCTAATGCCCTTTTGGATAGAATCATCGCTTGTAAATCAGAAACGTGTAGATAGTAGTGCTTCTCATCCTCCCGTACAACGACAAACTGATCCCATGCCAAGAAATTTTGATTGTTCTTCGTCGTTCGCGTGATGCCTTGCTCATCTAACAACATCGTATTAGGGCCAAGAACGCCATTTAAATTCTGTTTTTTCATCATCCGAACTATGGAGAAGAGTGTTAATTTTTTGTATAGGCTAGGGAAAACGATGATCCATAGTAGAATGGTTCCAATAATCACAAGTGAAACGGGTCGCTGAAAAATGAGATTTAAAAATAACAAAGAAATAGGAAACGCAGAGAGTAAAATATATTTTACCTTACGATGATGCTTGGATTTTGAGATCACATTTTTCTGTAGGTCGATTAGATCGTCAAAGGATAGGTTGAACTGCAGCTTCACAATGAATCGCCTCCATTCATATCTTCTAAATTTGTCGATCTATGTTCTATTTTTGTGCTTTATGTAACTTAAAATAACATAGATCATAAAGTTGATGATCGTTGTATGTAAATCTCTTGTCTAAATGATTAATGTGATGTAAAGTAAGTTACACAAAATGGTTTTTTGCCACAGTTTACGAGCATAATCCTCCCATCATGACAAGACTATAACACTCAAAGTTATTGTAATGTCTCCCTGTTGTATATTCCAACACCCTTGAATACCACTCCAATGTTAGTTTCTATCTGATCGATCCCTATGATAATGAGTATATGTGCATACCCAAAACAAGTGACCAAGCTTTTACTCTTTTCAATTGACCTTTGTTTAATTGTTTGATTTCTCTCTTTCTCTCTCTCTCTCAATTTGTCTTCTATTCCCAACGTGATTTGCTCAAATTTATTAAAGGTATCATGGGCATGTTAAGCCCTTAATAGATACAGATAGTATGTGATACACGCCTCAACGGTTTCTTGGATCAGCATTTTGCATGTTGTACGTAACAATCTTGAAAGCAAAATGACTGATCGTGTATCCACTATCCATCCATCGGAATCATTGTTTTGGCACGCCAGCATCACACACATTTTGAGACAGGGAAGGGTGTTGTACGTATGCGAATGAGAAAAAAATGGTTGTCCGGTTTGATGGTTATGGCAATGAGTACGGTTTTGGTTTTATCAGGTTGCTCTACCAAAGAGGGGACGAACACGCCTGCTCCAGCAGAAGGTAACGACCCACCAACGGAGGAAGCAGCAGCGCAGGATACGATGATTATGGGACGAGGTGGAGACTCCGTTGCCCTAGATCCGGCCATTGTAACTGATGGTGAATCCCTCAAGATTGGACATCAGGTATTTGATTCATTGCTTGATTATAAGGAAGGTGGAACAGAGGTAATCCCTGGACTTGCGGAGAGCTGGGAGATTTCGGCGGATGGACTTAAGTACGAGTTCAAGCTGAAGTCTGGTGTGAAATTCCATGACGGTACCGACTTCAACGCCGAGGCTGTTGTATTCAACTTCAATCGTTGGAGTGATCCTGCGAGTGAGTATAAATTCGAAGGTGATTCCTTCGATTATTACGATTCCATGTTTGGCCCAGAGGATGGACGCGTGATTAAGGAAGTGAAGGCGATTGACGAGACTACGGTGGAGTTCACATTGAACCAACCACAAGCGCCATTCCTGCAAAATATCGCGATGACGCCATTCGGCATTGCCAGCCCAACCGCCATTCAGGAGAAAAAGGAAAACTTCAAAACCGATCCTGTAGGCACCGGTCCTTTTGTATTCAAAGAGTGGAAGCGGAATGACTCCATTACACTTGAGAAAAATCCAACCTACTGGAAAGAAGGATTGCCGAAGCTGAACAAAGTTATTGTTCGCTCCATTCCAGATAATACAGCTCGTTTCAATGCCTTGCAGAATGGCGAAATTGACGTGATGGAGGATCTGAATCCGGATGATCTGTCGATCCTGGAGTCGAATGCTGACCTGCAGAAGATTGAACGTCCACCATTCAACGTGGCGTATATCGGCTTTAACTTTAAGAAGAAACCTTTCGATGATGTAAAAGTGAGACAGGCGCTGAACCATGCGGTGAACAAACAAGGCATTATTGATGCGTTCTTTGCTGGACAAGCTCAGCCTGCGGTCAACCCGATGCCACCAACATTATGGGGATACAACGACAGTATTGAGGATTATCCGTATGACTTGGAGAAAGCAAAAGCATTGCTTGCCGAAGCAGGCTTCCCTGACGGATTGCCAGATCCGGTAACCTTCTATGCGATGCCAGTATCCCGTCCGTACATGCCTGATGGTAGAAAAGTTGCCGAAGCGATCCAAGCGGATTTTGAGAAAATTGGAGTAAAGACAAACATTGAATCTCCCGAGTGGGCGACGTATCTAGATGATGCCAAAGCCGGGGAGAAGGACGATATCTATATGCTCGGTTGGACGGGTGATAACGGTGACCCTGATAACTTCTTGTACACGTTGCTGGATAAAGATGCAATTCCAGGTAACAACCGTAGCTTCTATGTTAACGAGGAGCTGCATGTGTTGCTGACGGATGCGCAGAAGGAGACCGATCAGGATAAACGGGCTGAGTTGTATGAGCAGGCACAGGTCATTATTAAGGAAGACGCACCATGGATTCCGCTTGTGCATACCACGCCAATTCTTGCGGGTAGTGCGAAGTTGAAAGGCTTTGTTCCTTCGCCGCTAGGTAGCGAATCCTATGCAGGTGCCTATTTTGAGGAATAGGTAGAGGTTGTAAACTGTGATCCATGTCTGAATTTTAAAGCGTTGGCGCACACGTAATGCTTAGCAGAACCATCATCCGGACGTAATCATCTCGCAGCATACGTGTCCGCTAGCGTTTTTTATTTTACCTATTCGGTTGTTTAAAAGGCGGGTGATTGAGGATTGAATAGTTACATCGTCAAACGAGTATTGGTACTGTTGCCTGTTCTGTTAGGCATGACGTTAATCGTCTTTTCCATCATCCATGCCATTCCCGGTGACCCGGCGGAAACCATTCTGGGACAGAAGGCAACTGAACAATCCAAACAGGCTCTCCGAGACCAACTTGGCTTGGATAAGCCTTGGTTTCAGCAGTACTTTGCATATCTCGGTGATCTGGTCAAAGGCGACCTAGGAACTTCTATCCGCACCAAGGTTCCGATTGCCCAGGAAATAGGACCGTATCTAACTGCAACGTTTGAATTAACGATGGCAAGTATGCTGTTCGCCATTATCGTTGGTGTCAATGCAGGGATTGTCAGTGCGTGGAAGCATAACTCCTGGTTTGATTACTGCTGCATGGTCATTGCGCTGGTTGGAGTTTCGATGCCAATCTTCTGGCTTGGCTTGATGGAGCAATGGCTGTTCGCTAACAAACTTCAGTGGCTGCCATCCATTGGCAGGATGAATCCGCGTGATCCAATTGAGGCAGTAACCGGTCTGTACGTACTGGATACGATGATTGCTGGACGCTGGGATCAGCTATGGACGGTGACGAAGCATTTGTTGCTGCCAAGTATTGCGCTGGGTACGATTCCGATGGCAGTCATTGCACGCATGACCCGTTCCAGTATGCTTGAGGTGATGAGTTCAGATTATATCCGTACTGCAAAAGCCAAGGGACTGGGTCCATTTTTTGTCGTGTATGGACATGCGCTGAAAAATGCATTCATTCCCGTGCTTACCGTGATCGGCATTCAGACCGGATCACTGCTCGGGGGAGCGGTGCTGACCGAAACCATCTTTGCATGGCCGGGCGTGGGACGCTATATATATGAAGCAATTAGTTCAAGAGATTATCCGGTGATTCAGAGCGGAATCCTGATTGTTGCTTTTTTCTTCGTGGTCATCAACCTGATTGTGGACTTACTTTACGCCGTATTTGATCCAAGAATCAGCTACAAATAGGAATCCATCATTTGGTTTGATGGATGATTCTTAGATATAAAATATACGAGTTATCTAAATTTCTACTTGCGAACGGAGAGGACAGGGAAAACCTGGAGAAGCTTAGCTGCAAGCTTTCTGCAAGAAAGCCACATCGGAAGCATAAACATCGCCTTTATAACCGGATTCCTTCCTTTAGAAAAAAGGATAAAGGGAATCAGGGGATAACAGCGATCGGAAGGTTGCTCTGTCAGCGGAGTGACATGTAGTAAATATTTTACGTTGAACTCGTATATTTTATATTTCATTCAAATCCAAGAAGGGGATGCCGCATGGCCAAATTATCGACGAATACGGGCGCTTCCGTGGATGTTGCAACCAAATCGACTTCAGGCCCATGGCGGGAGGCTTGGAGAACGTTTCGTAAAAATCGGCTAGCGCTTGCCGGGCTGGTCATCATTGTATTTTTCATCCTAATGGCTTTCATTGCACCTTATATTTCACCTTATGACTACAAAGAGCAGGTACTTACAGATCGACTGCAAGCTCCATCGGCAGAGCATTGGTTTGGCACGGATGATCTCGGACGGGATGTGTTCTCCCGCGTGTTGCATGGGGCAAGAATTTCGTTATGGGTCGGTTTTTTCTCCGTCATCGGTTCAATAATTGCTGGTGCATTGTTAGGGCTGGTTGCCGGATTTTATGGCAAATGGGTGGATATGTTTATCTCACGTCTGTTTGATATCTTGCTTGCCTTTCCAGGCATTCTCCTCGCGATTGCGATTGTCGCTATACTGGGGCCGTCTCTGCAAAATGCCTTGCTCGCCATTGCCATCGTCAACATTCCGACCTATGGCAGACTGGTGCGGTCGAGGGTACTTAGCTTGAGGCAGGAGGAGTTTGTCACGTCGGCACGCACGCTTGGGGCGGGTAATGCACGAATCTTGTTCAGGCATATCTTGCCGAATAGTCTTACACCTCTGATTGTACAGGGCACGCTTGGCATCGGTACGGCGATTATTGAAGCGGCTGCGCTCGGATTTTTAGGAATGGGTGCACAGCCACCTGATCCAGAGTGGGGCAAAATGCTGTCGGATTCCCGCCAGTTCATCCAAAAAGCTCCTTGGACGCTTATTTTCCCGGGGCTTTCCATTATGCTTACCGTGCTTGGCTTTAATCTGCTTGGGGATGGGTTGCGAGACACGCTTGATCCTAAAATGGCGAAAAAGTAGACTAATATGCGATGAGCGCACATGGTTAATAAGGTAATGATCTATTTATTCCTATTACATTCCTAAAAGTCGGTTCGAACCTTGGTTTGAGCCGGCTTTTGTGTTGTCTAATGAAATACGCTAAAATTGTTGGGGGATACGCTCAATTTCGAGCGATAATCAATCATTTTGTTAAAATATCCGCCATCATGTTGACACCCAATTTTCCCATATGTTATATAAAAGGTAGGGTTTAGCACTCTAACGACTTGAGTGCTAATACAGGATGCTGTTCAATACACGACTACATATGGAATGATTTTGTTTTTAATATTAAATTGTTGAATTTGAATAGAACACGAGTGTGGCTGAATAGAAAATATTCGGTACGTCGTAGCGTGTCTTCCTGAATGTTCTAATCTAGAAAAAGACTCATAATTTCATTAGGTTCTTGGCTAGTAGCCTCAGAAGTGGAGGGTGCGGAATCGATTCTGAAGAAGCGGTAGCGTTCGCCTTTGTCTCCTTATTTTCACCTATTTAATATAATTCACAAAAATTTGGAGACAACAGCGATCGAAAGAACGATCCGTAACCGGAACGGTCACTGGAGGAGAGCCTTCGACGATAGTGATCTTAATGAGTCTTGAATATGCATTAGATTAGTTCAGGGATTAGCGACAGAAGATTTTCGTCCATGTGATGCTCTATGTGGAGATTCTAATTTTACTATTAATATTTAACTCAATCATTCGATATCCAATTTGAGAGGAGACACCCATTCATGGCTAAGAAAGAATTCCAAGCAGAATCCAAGCGTTTGCTAGATATGATGATCAACTCCATTTACACGCAAAGAGAAATCTTTTTGAGAGAGCTGATCTCTAACTCCAGTGACGCGATTGACAAAATATATTACAAAGCCCTCACCGATGACTCACTCGTGTTCAACAAAGAGGACTACTACATTAAGCTGACGATCGACAAAGAAAATCGCACGCTCACCCTGACCGATACCGGTATTGGTATGACTCAGGAAGAGCTGGAGAACAACCTTGGTGTTATCGCTAAGAGTGGTTCCCTTGCGTTCAAGAAGGAAAATGAAGCCAAAGATGGACATAATATTATCGGACAATTCGGGGTTGGTTTCTACTCCGCATTTATGGTGGCAGACAAGCTGACCGTGACAAGTAAAACACTGGGCAGTGATGAAGCATGGAGATGGGAATCCGAAGGTGCGGATGGATATACGATTACACCAGCAGAGAAGGATTCTGTAGGAACCGAGATCGTTCTGACGATCAAGCAAAATACCGAAGAAGATTCATATGACGAGTTCCTGGAAGAGTACCGCCTGAGATCCATCATCAAGAAATACTCTGACTTCATTCGTTACCCAATCAAGATGGATGTGACGGGACAACGTCCGAAGGAAGGTACAGAGAACGAATTCGAGGAATACCAAGAAGAACAAACCGTCAACAGCATGGTGCCGATCTGGCGTAAAAATAAAAGCGAGCTGACCGAAGAAGATTACACGAACTTCTATATGGAGAAGCGCTACGGTTTTGACAAACCGCTGAAGCACCTGCACATTAGCGCGGATGGCGCAGTGGTATACAATGCAATCTTGTTTATCCCAGAGAACACGCCGTTTGATTATTACACGAAAGAGTATGAAAAAGGCCTTGAGCTATACTCCAACGGTGTATTGATTATGGACAAGTGCGGCGACTTGCTACCGGATTACTTCGGTTTTGTTAAAGGTATGGTGGATTCGGAGGATCTGTCTCTGAACATCTCTCGTGAGATGCTGCAACATGACCGTCAGCTCAGCCTGATTGCAAAAAATATCAAAAACAAAATTAAGAGCCAACTGCAAAGCTTGCTCAAGGACGAGCGTGAAAACTACGAGAAGTTCTACCAAGCATTTGGACGTCAGTTGAAATATGGCGTATATAGCGACTATGGTGTGAACAAAGATACTTTGCAGGATCTGCTGCTGTTCTCTTCTTCGAAAGAGAAGAAGCTGGTTAGCTTGGATGAGTATGTCTCCAGAATGCCAGAAGATCAGAAGTATATCTACTATGCATCTGGTGAATCAATCGAACGGATCGAGAAGCTGCCACAGATTGAGGGTGTACTCGACAAAGGCTATGAAGTGCTCTACTTCACGGACGATATCGATGAATTTGCGATCAAGATGATCACGAACTACAAAGAAAAAGAATTCAAATCCATCTCCAGCGGTGACCTTGGCATCGAGGACAGTGCGGACAAAGAAGAAACAGAAGCACAGGACAACGATAACAAAGAGTTGTTTGAAGCGATGCAAGCACAGCTCGTAGGCAAAGTAAAAGCGGTTAAAGCTTCGAAACGTCTGAGAAGCCACCCGGTATGTCTATCCACTGAGGGCGAGCTTACCATTGAGATGGAGAAAATCTTGAAAGCTATGCCTAACAGTGAAAATGTACAGGCAGATAAAGTGCTGGAAATCAACGTGAACCACGATGTCTTCAAATCGTTGAAAGATGCATTTGCACAAGATAAAGAAAAACTGAGCTTGTACACAAGCCTGTTATACCACCAAGCCCTGCTGATTGAAGGTTTGCCAATTCAAGATCCAGTTGAATTTACAAATGATATCTGCAAAGTGATGGTGTAAAACGACAATTTAACATGTTTAAAACGAGAGGCGGGACATCAATGTCCTGTCTTTTTTATGTGCCGACCGGTATACCTCATAGGATAAGCTTGCCAACCAAACGATGTCCAAAGAACTCCACGGATTAGTTAATCTAGACGATGGGTGTGTGGATAGAAAGTGAGCTATCGCCATATTAACATGAGTAGTTGGCGACTCCATTAATCAAGCAGTCTCATACCTAATTTTGATGTAAAGTGGAAAATTGCCTATTCCTTTTCAAAACATACTTGACAGGTAGGGATAAGGGGGTTATATTGGTTTCAATAATACTTCACTACTAATTAAATGAACAGTGAAATAATTTCTGAGCTCATTGGATCACCAAAGGCTCCAGTACATCATCCCCGTGGGGAAGGTGTGCCGGAGCCTTTTTTTATTGCCTCCACATGAGGAAAGAGGCCGAGTTCACAGAAGGGAAGGCTGCATAATGGATAAAGAGACATGGGAGCAACTAACGATTGTAGATGACTTATACCGCAAAATGGTACGCAGATTTGTGAAAGAACGGGATCGCGTTAGCGTTGAGGGAGTAACGTTGCCTGCCATGCTCATTCTACAAAAGATCATTCGTGATGGTGAGCAGCGACTTGGCGATCTGGCAGAACAGATGGATTTTACCTCAGGTGCAATCACTGCACTGAGTGACAAGCTAGAAAGCGCCGGGTATACAGTTCGCCGCCGTAAGGAGGATGATCGCCGCACGGTATTGTTGGATATTACCGCCAAAGGGCGGGAGATGGTAGCGCGCAACAACAACATCGGTGATCGATGTATTACGCTTCTGTTTCAAGGGTTCACGGTAGAGGAGCTGGAACAGCAGAGCCGTTTCTATGAACGGATATTTGCCAATCTGGAGGGATTCTCCGAAACATTGCTGGGGCTGGCAGAACAGAATGCGGAGGCTCCATCACCTGTGGATCAGGAACAGAAGCCGGCGCGAAACAGTGAGAAAAATTATTTGAGTTATTAATTAGAGAGTTTTCAGACACGACCTAGTTCTATATACCACTACGAAGGAGCGAATTACAATGGGACACTCAACTATTTATCCGACAGGGGCAACGGTATTTCAACCAGACAAAGCATGGAGTGGGTATACAATCTTTCAGGCAGGGGATGAAGGTGTTGTTTTGATCGACATGAACGGTAGAGAAGTGCGTCTGTGGAAAGGATTGATCGGTTTTCCGGCCAAATTATTCCCGGGTGGCTACGTGCTTGGAAGCACTGGACGCAGAGATCCGAAGTTTGGTATTCAGGATAACCTGGATCTGGTACAGGTGGATTGGGACGGTAACATCGTCTGGAGATACGACGGATATGAACACATTGAAGACCCTGGTTATGAGCCGCTCTGGTATGCAAGACAGCATCATGACTATCAGCGGGAAGGTAATCCGGTGGGTTATTATGCCCCAGGTTTGGTACCGAAGATCGGTAGTGGTACCACGCTGATTCTGTCTCACAAAAACGTGAATAATCCGAACATATCGGATAAGCCGTTGCTAGATGATACGATCCTCGAAGTGGATTGGCAGGGCAATATCATATGGGAATGGGCGGCAAACGAGCATTTCGAGGAACTGGGCTTCGACGAAGCGGCACGCAATGTGTTATTCCGTGATCCCAACTCTCGATCCTTCGGTCATCTGGGAGGGGGCGTGGGAGACTGGCTGCATATCAACTCCGCTTCGTATGTTGGGCCAAACCGCTTCTATGATGCCGGGGACGAACGTTTCCATCCGGACAACATTATCTGGGATGCACGCGAAGCCAATATTATTGCAATTACCGACAAACGCACAGGTAACATCGTCTGGCAGCTTGGGCCAGATTACTCCCGACCAGAGGTGAAGCATATCGGATGGATCATCGGTCAGCACCATGCCCATATTATCCCGAAAGGTCTTCCTGGTGAAGGTAACCTGCTTGTGTTCGACAACGGCGGTTGGGCTGGATATGGTCTGCCGAACCCGGCTTCTCCGATTGGATTGAAATCAGCGGTGCGTGATCATTCCCGGGTACTGGAGATTGATCCAGTCACGTTGGAGATCATCTGGCAGTATACCCCGGCAGAAGCAGGCTTCTCGGTGCCAACGGATTCATATAAATTTTATAGTCCATATATCAGCTCTGCTCAACGACTTGCGAACGGTAATACACTTATCACGGAAGGTTCGAATGGACGTCTGTTCGAGGTAACGCGTGAGCATGAACTAGTTTGGGAATATATCTCGCCGTATTGGAATGGTCGGAACACCAACATGGTGTATCGTTCTTACCGTGTTCCTTATAGCTGGGTTCCGCAGTTAGACAGACCAGAAGAAACAGCGATTGAGCAGATTGATATCGAGAATTATCGTGTCCCGGGAGCTGCGCCAAAAGGGGCTGAATCCGTCGTCAGTGTTATAGCGACACTGCCATTCGTCGAAGAAGCCGCTTGCGTGACGACCTCACATGATCTGATATCTGATAAAGACAACCATACGAATGACTAGGATAAACATTAATTATACGCAGGGGTGATTTCCGTGAAAAGATCATTGATCCATTCATCCATTATGCTTTTGGTTACGACTATGCTTATACTTTCCGGTTGTGCATCGGGAGGGGAGAGCGGGGCACAGACCGGAAATGCTAGTGCTGAAGGGAAGAAAGTAAAAATCAGGATTGCCGATACGGCAAGTAATCCGACGTTTCGTATTGCGATCGAGAAAGGATTTTTTGCGGAGCAGGGCATTGACGCTGAAAGTATGATTTTCGGAACGCCTGCTGAAGGGGTGAACGCCTTGTTCATCAACCAGATCGATGTTGCCTATGGTGCGGACTTCCCGGTCTTAAACGCTCTCTCCAAAGGTGACTATTCCGTCATCGCTTCGGCTGGGCAAGCAACGGATTATGCGGCGGAGTCATGGAAGTTGTATGTGAGTAACGACATTCAATCCGCTGCCGATCTAAAAGGGAAAAAGGTGAGCTTTCTGAGAGGTACCTTCATTCCATACCTATGGGATGAGTACCTGAAGGAGAACGGTGTGGCATTGCAGGATGTAACGCAAGTGGGACAGGGTTCTTTTGACGAGACATATATTGCACTCAAACAAGGTGATCTGGATGCTGCCTGGGTTGTAGGATCGGCGTTGACCGACAAATTCGATGCGCTGGACAACGTGCATCAGCTATCCGATATGTCGAAAACCTCAGTGCGACTAGGTATGGGACTTGTTGCGAGCGATGCATTCATTTCGGAGAATCCTGAAATAATTGGCAGGTTCCTGAAGGCACTCAATCAAGCTTCAGAGTATGTGCAGGCTCACCCAGAAGAAGTGGCTGACTTGCAGTACAAGTTAACGAAACAGCCAAAAGAAGCGACATTGAAGGATATCCCGATTAATCCTTGGGTTGTTGGATTCACTCAAGCGGCCTATGACAGCCTTGCCAAGCAAAAGCAGTATATGGTCGATAATGGAATCATTCAGCAGGATTTCGAGCTTACAAGTAAATTGAAGTTGGAGCCGTTAAGCAAGGTGCTGCCGGATCAGGTCACTTTTGGGAAGTAGATACATCAGTACAGAGGAGGGGCTTACATGTCAACATCTGCGACAGTATCGGCAATTGAGATCGAACAGCTTCGTAAAAGCTATAACGATGGTACAGCTGGCGATGTTCATTACATTATCAAAGACGTGAATCTGGTTATCAGGGGAGGCGAATTCTTTGTCCTGCTGGGACCGAGTGGTTGCGGCAAATCAACGTTGCTCAACATGGTAGCAGGTTTTATTTCCAAATCAAGCGGACAACTGAAAGTTAATGCGAGTGAAATCGTGAAGCCGGGTAAAGACCGAGCTATGGTGTTTCAACAGGCAGATTCTTCGCTGTTTCCATGGTTAACTGTGAGGCAGAATGTGGAGTTCGGGCTGCGTATGGCACATGTACCTAAGGTGGATCGGAAGGCGATCTCAGATCGGTTTATTGCGATGGTTGGTTTGAATGGTCACGAATCCAAATTCCCCAAGGAACTTTCAGGCGGCATGAAACAACGGGTTCAGCTCGCACGGGTGCTTGCTAACGATCCGGCGATTCTGTTGATGGATGAACCATTTGGAGCGCTCGACGCGATGACGCGCAGGACGATGCAGAAGGAATTGGTCAATATCTGGCGGGAGACGAACAAAACGGTTATTTTCGTGACCCATGACATTCAGGAAGCGTTGCTGCTCGGTGAGCGGATCGGCATCATGTCAGTGGGACCATCCTCCAACATTACGGACATCTATGACGTGAATTTGCCCTACCCGCGCAATATCGCCTCAGAGGAACTGGGAGTCCTATACGAGCGGATTGGCAGCCATTTTGAGAAATAGGAGGTGGACGTTATGACATGGTTGGAGCGTAAATGGATTACAGTTCCAATATTATGGTTGGTTGTTATTGGTATTTGGCAGATCGGTGCGTTGATCTACGGAGCAGACGTTGTTCCAGGGCCATGGGCGACATTACTTGGAGCCAAGGAGTTAATAGCCGATGGTACGTTAGTGCAGTATATTGGCATCAGCTTTCAGCGCGTGTTGATTGGATGGGTTCTCGGCAGCCTGATTGCTATTCCGATTGGTCTGCTGATCGGTCAGGTACATATCATCCGTGTGTTTGCAGAGCCATTCCTGAATTTTATCCGCTTCATTCCACCTATCGCGTTCATTACATTGTTTCTGGTCTGGTTCGGAATCGGAGAACAATCGAAGATTGCCCTGATTATGTATGCAACCTTTTTTATTGTAATTCTCAATACATTAACTGGTGTGCTTGCTGTAGAAGAAGATAAAATCCGTTCAGCCCGCAGCATGGGGGCGAGTGAATGGCAGATATTGCTGCACGTGGTTGTGCCGGCAACGACGCCGTACATTTTTACCGGAGTAAGGCTAGCTATGGGGACGTCCTACATGGCGATCATCGGAGCGGAAATGATTGCTTCCAATGAAGGTGTCGGTTACCTGATCTGGAATTCGCGTTTATTCTTTCGCACAGACTGGATCTTTGTCGGCTTAATATGCCTGGGGTTCATGGGATTTACTACCGACAGATTGTTCAACTTATTTGGGCGCAAGGTGTTAGGTAGGTACGGTATATCGAATGCACCAGCGTGGAAAAGGTAAACTGTGAAGATCGGTATGAATGAGCACATGAGCGATTCGCAAACGTAACATTTTGCGAGGTCGCTTTTTTCATTTATATGGACTCTATTTTGAGGAGAATGCGCCCATGTATAGGTTGAGAGGTTGCACGAACGATCATTGGTCAGGGTATAATGAGATATAAAGGACTGAGCATAACAAGTTGATGTGAGAAGATATAACAATGACAGATAGGTTTTGCTTTTCGAAACCGCTGATTATGTGTATAATCACTCAAAATAGAGACAGTCGGCTAGGAGTGATCAAGATGCAATGGAACGATCTGAGAGAACATAGACAATACCCTGAATTAACGAAGCTGGATGGGGCTCGTGCAGCCTATGAACGGGATTATTCGAGACTTATCCACTCACCGACCTTCCGTCGGTTGCAAGGCAAATCCCAGGTGTTTGGGGCAGGGACGGGCGACTATTATCGCACACGTTTGACTCATTCGCTAGAGGTAGCACAGATTGCACGAGAGGCAGCCAGAAGCCTGCTACGTCGTTTTCCCGAGGTGGATTGGAATCAGGCTGATAGCCCTGGGCTCATTATCGATTCGGAAGTGGTGGAATGTGCCGCGATTGCGCATGATTTTGGTCATCCACCGTTTGGACATAAAGGGGAAGAGGTGTTAGACGGTATTCTGGATGATCTCATCAACACCGAAGTGAAGAAGATCATGAAGAAGAGCCGCAGTGCGAAGACACCTAGACCGGAAGCGGAAGTTCGTGCTGAGCTGAAGCGTAAATATGAACATTTTGAAGGCAATGCACATAACTTCCGGCTCATCATGTATTTGGAGAAACGGGAGGATATCGATGGACTTAATCTGTCCGATGCGGTGCTGCTGGGGATTAATAAGTACCCTTATCCGGGTACAGAGAGCAAGAAGGGCATGTATCATCATGAGTGGCAGTATATTCGCGAGATTCGTGATCGTTGGAACATCCCGGCAGGCAAGAAGACACTTGAAGCGCAGTTAATGGATCTCTGTGACGACATCGCCTACTCCGCGCATGATCTGGAGGATGGCATCAAAGCAGGCAAAATTGAGGTGCATGAGCATTTCCTGCAAGACCCTCATATCAATCGACTTATCGTCGATAAAATTACGACGCTTGAGGATCTGTTCTGGAACGGTTGGACGCGGGAAGCTATTGGACAAAAGGTAGAAGAGGTACTTGCTTCATTCCTGCGTGTATGGAATGAGAAAATGCCGTTCTGCGAGCATGATTACTCACGGACTCGCCGTGAGGTCAAGGCGTACTGGGTTAGTCTGTTTGTAGGCAGTTTAGGCGTAATTGACGACGGGAACTGGAAGAAGGTTACGTTTGTTCGGGAAGGCAAGGAAGATCTCGATATGCTGCGCACGGTGAGTGTGCTGAAAAGCTTCGCTTGGGTGACCATGATTCGTGACCTGCGTGTGCAGCGCCTGCAAAAGCGTAGTGAATGGATGATTAAACGCCTATGGGATGCATTCCTAGATCCAGAGACATCCAAGTCGATTATCCCGTCGGACTGGCTGCAACGGTATGAGAAGGATCAGGCGAAGTCGAATCCGATCTGGACCTGGGAGCATATGGTGATTGATTACATTGCTGGTATGACGGATGCTTTTGCCGAGAAAATCTATAATGAACTATATGGCTTGAAGGTTGGCTCCATCTACGATCTCGATTAGTTATAAGTTGTTTTCTTGGTACTGAAAACCGAACTTTTTGAACATTCATTATAAGATTAAAAGTATACAAGGATAGGGAGATGAGACGCTTGGATATTCGCGCAAGTCATCCAACCCATCTGGGCGTGCTTGACTTAGTTCCAAGGTTAAACGGAGTTTCAGCAGAGCATGCATTGCAACAAGCGGTAACGCTCGCTCAACATGCTGAAGAATGGGGATATTTGCGTTACTGGACTTCGGAGCATCATGATATGGAAGAACTCGCTTCAGCATCACCAGAGGTGCTCCTTGCTCATGTTGGAGCAAGAACATCCTCAATTCGGCTGGGATCGGGTGCAGTGCTTCTGCCACATTATAGCGCACTCAAGGTAGCTGAGTCGTTCCGCTTGCTTGCATCACTTTATCCTGGACGGGTAGAGCTGGGCCTGGGAAGGGCGCCTGGTGGTGGGCCTCATGTTACGATGGCACTGAGTGGTAACTATCTGCAGCATGTATCCAAGCTGCCTGATAAGCTGGAAGCACTCACTGCACTCCTTGAGGATCGCTATACCTATGAGGAGCATGAGGTACAAGCGCGACCTGTTCCAGAGCATCCGTTATCGCTGTGGATGCTCGGCACGAATGTGAAGAGTGCTGAGTTTGCTGCCCGTTTTGGTATGGGATATGTATTTGGTCAATTCATGAGTGAGGCAGATGGAACAGAGGCTGTGCGGCGATACCGGGAAGGCTTTGTGCCGAGTGTCCATCGAACCGAGCCGGAAGTGATGGTGGCTGTGAGTGTTCTATGTGCGGAGGATGAGGAGCAAGCGCGAAGCTGGAGTCGTCAGATGGAAGAGCGACGCAGGGCTAGTAGAGCAGGTAATTCTTCACAGAGTAACGGTGATGAGAGCACTCCTAATCCAGATGCAGAATCATCAGAACGGCATATCGCCGGGACACCTGAGCAAGTGTGGGAGCAGATGCACCGAGTGAGCGAACGCTTGGGTGCGGATCAGTTGCTCATTGTTACGGCAGGGCCTGACTATGAACGGAGATTGGAATCCTACAAACTTCTCGCGGAATATCAGAAAAGGTTCAACCTATAAGATGTCAGGATTAGCTGCGGTTCACGAATGTTGGTGTACTGCAGCTTTTTATTATGATTTTATAGGTAGAAAGGTTGGGGAATTAGGATTATACTTCATGAAGATGAAAGTCTATCGCAAATCCTATGCAGCAATCACAAGATTTTACAAAACAAAGTATCTTAATAACAAAAGAATGTTATAATACTTTACGTCTGTTTTGCCACAGATATAATATAGAAAAGGATATTTTGCAAGATGCCAAAAGAAGGTTGATTAGCAGACAAAAGTCCTAAAAATCCATTTATGAACACGCACTATTAAGCCGATCAGGCACGAGGGGGAAATCGTATGTTCAGCAGATTCAAGATCAAGAGTATTGGTCTGCGTATCAGCATCGCGTTCTATCTGTTAATCCTCTGTTTAATTCTTCTGAGCGTGACCATCATCACCCGAATGAATTCGATGGAAGCCAACACTAACGAAATAACGGGTAACTGGATGCCCTCCATTCAGCAGATTAATCGAATCAATTATACGACAGAGCATGTTTTGTCACTGAGCTACCGTCATTTCGATGCACAGGCAGCGGACAAAACGGGACTAGCTGAAGAGCGTACTCAGTATATTCGTGAAACGGCTCAGGCTATCAAGATATATGATCAACAGCCGAAAGCTCCAGAGGAGAAGGAACATTGGGATGCCTTCAAATCCAAATGGGAAGCTTATCTCAAAATTAACACACAATCCATCAAGCTGAGCGATGAAGGGCAAGAGCAGCTAGCGAAGGAAGTATCGGAGAAGGGTGCCGATTCGTTTGATGCTATGCAGGTTGATCTGGATTACCTGGTGGAGTACAACCAAAATCAATCAGATTTATCCGCGGCTCAAACTATTCGTTCTGTGCAAGATGGTCGTATGATTATCATTATTGGAGTACTGATTATGATCGTAATTACCGTAATTACTATTCCGATTATCCGTTCCCAGGTTGTTAAACCTTTGCTTCGCGTCATTAGTGCAGTGAAATTGATCGCCGAAGGGCAATTGAACGTTCAAGACATACATACGAAACATCAGGATGAAGTCGGCGTTCTGGCTAAGGCAGTCAATGATATGAAAGGTAACCTGACTTCCATGGTGCTGAATGTAAGACGAGTTGCAGAAGCGGTGAACCGTCAGAGCAGTGAACTAGCGATTTCCTCGGAAGAGGTTAAGATCGGTAGTAGTCAAATTGCACTCACGATGGAAGAGTCTGCTAAGGCGGCTGAGAGTCAGGCGGAAACGGCCGTGCAGTCTGCACGTACGGTTGAGGAACTGAATGAGCATATTCAGCAGCATACAGAACAAGGGAAACAGCTACGAATCATGTCGGATCTTGTGTTAGAACAGGGCTTGAATGGACGCAAGGCGATGGAACTATCCGTACAGCAGATGAAGCAAATCGCAGGTTCTGTCTCCAGCTCTATGGATAAGATGGAGCAGTTGGATCGCAAAAATGAAGATATCTCGAAGCTGGTACAAGTAATCCATGATATTGCGCGTCAGACGAATCTGCTTGCGTTGAATGCTTCTATTGAGGCAGCACGTGCGGGAGAGAGTGGCAGAGGGTTTGCTGTCGTTGCAGCTGAGGTTCGCAAATTATCGGAGGCTGTACAGACTTCGGTAGAAGAGATTACAACGATTACCCAAGATATCCAGCAGGACTCCCAAGGCGTTGTGGCTGAGTTGAGAACTGGCGTTCAGGAGACGGAACGTGGTCAGGAGCAATTCCTGCAAACGGGAAGTGTGTTTAAGAACATCAATGAGTCGGTTGAGGGCATGGTTCAGGTGATTGGAACGATGACCGATGGGCTCGAAGGCATGCAGGAAGCTAGCGGGCGTATGAATGACTTCAGCCAACAGATCTCGGCTGTATCGGAACAATCTGCGGCGAGTGTCGAGGAGGTATCGGCATCGGCGGAAGAGCAAGTTAGTTCAATGGAAACGATTAGTGGTAGTATTCAGAATTTGAAGGAACTGTCCGATGACCTGCTCACCTCCATTGAGAAATTAAAAATATAAATGTTCTTCTGGGTACGAATAAGTGGGATTGTTGAACTCGCATTTATAATAGAAGAAACATGAAGGATGGCTACTGTTTTGGACGAATCGAATCGTGAATTTTCCGCAAAAGGAAGTTATCTGTACACCTTTGCCTCCCACGAGAATGAACGTGATTTATGTATGTTTGAACTGGAAGTTCTGCTGCGTCACACTTCAGAAATTCATTCCATCTCTGGGGCGTATGTCAGATCGGAAATCAACATTCCACCTGGAAGAAGCCCGTTTATCCGCGGCAAGTTAGAAGTGTATGCTGAGGCGGACTCAATCATTGAGCTACTGCCGTTCGCTTCAGAGATTAAGCTGCTGCCGGAGGAGACTTTTAAAGTCTTTTGTCTGAAAGAAGGAGACGAAACGCCAGACTATGAATCTGCTCGAAAATTAGAGAGACAAGTCGGGATGTGCATTCAGGGTAAAGCGCAGATGAAGGAACCGAAAGTGACTTTCGGCCTAATCCATGCTGGTGGAAAATGGATCTTGGGGCGGTGTACAGAAGCCGATCGTTCCTGGCAAAATCGCCGCAACAAACCGCAAAATTATTCAACCGGATTCGGTGTAGCTTTAGCTAGATCACTTGTAAATATTGCAATTCCAGACATTCAGGATCATCGGTTGCTTGATCCATGCTGCGGTATGGGAACGGTCGTTATCGAGGCACTGTCCATGGGGATTGAAGCCAGTGGCAATGACCTGAACCCTCTCGCTGTGCAAGGTGCACGTGTTAACCTTCCAGCTTACGGATATGACGCGGCATGTATAACTTTAGGTGACATGAATGATTTGCAAGGCACGTATGATGCAGCCATTTTGGACATGCCCTATAATCTATGTTCTGTTCTTCCAGGTGATGAGCAACGAGCGATGCTCACAAGTCTAAGACGATTGACTGGACGAGCAGTAGTCGTCTCTACAGAATGGGTGGAGAACCATCTATTATCTGCAGGCTGGAAGGTGGAACGCTACTGCAAGGTGAGTAAAGGTACGTTTATACGTCATATCTGGTTGTGCACTTAAGCTCGGTTGCAACTGGAAATAAATTCAGTTGTCGACATTAAATTTTTTTAAAGATAATGTTAAATAATGTAAAAATAAATGTAAATGAAAACCTCCATTTCTGGAAGAGTATGTATTCCGGAATGGAGGTTTTCTGTTATTTGTACAATTGTGCATAGAAATGATTGGATAATTTAATACTGATGATGATAATCTACTGGATTGCGGGGAAGTGATTTGCCTGCAATGTAAGCCTCTAAATTTTCTAGAAAAATATCAAGCGCGCGATCCTTATATGCTTCTGTGCTTCCGGCAATGTGCGGTGTAATTAATACGTTGTCCCTCCCCCACAGCGGGTGTTCTGAAGGGAGAGGTTCCTCCTCAAATACATCAAGTCCGGCAAAGGCTAGGTGTCCGCTGTCTAGCGCATTTAGAAGTGCATCGGTTTTCACACTTGGGCCTCGTCCTACATTGATGAAGCAAGCGCCTGGTTTGAACTGTGCGAAGGCAGCCTCATCATAGACATGCTTCGTCTCATCCGTTAGCGGCAGGATGTTAATGACATAGTCACCTTGACCGAGGGCTTCCTGTAAACCGGACATGTCATACATACGATCAACATTAGGCACATCCTTACCTGAGCGGCGCACGCCAATGACGTTCATACCTAGCGCTTTGAGGATTCGAGCTGTTTCACTGCCGATCTCTCCTACGCCAGCAATGACGGCTGTTTTTCCATGTAGTTCAGGCAGAGGCTGGGCAGGTGCTTTCCACTCACGTTGCTGTTGGTGCAGCATCGCTTGTCTTAACCAGCGGCTGTGAGCTAGCATCATGCCCAAAATAATTTCGGTAATTGGAATGGAGTGGACTCCATTTGCACTGGTTACTTGAATTTGCTGTTGTTCCAGATCAGAGAATGGCAGGTTATCCACACCGGCAGACCAGACCTGAACCCATTTCAAGGAGCCTTGCTTTTTGAGTACATGTTCTGTAATGAGAGGAGACCAGCCAAGAATGATTTCAGCTTCTTGTAGCTCTGTCGGGTCCATGTCATTGGCTTTGCCAACCTTCAACGTATAACCAGGCGCAGCATCCAAAATTTGTTGTTGCTGTTCCTCCGACAATGCTGGAAAACATACAATTTTACCCATGATATGTAGCCTCCTAAATTTTATTCATTTGTAATATCAAGTGTAGCAGATTTGAAGTTGATGTGCAGAAAGGGAAAGAGGGCAGGCGGCTACCTTTTAAGTGCGTGTTCAAAAAGGTCGGTTTTCAGTACCGAGAAGATGGGATGAAGATAGAAATGGAGTAGCGGAGCGTAGATTAAGCTACGTGAGCAACGGACATTTCGGCTGAATCCCATATTCGAAGCTAAGATGCCGTCAGGCATCCTTCGTAATCAAAAGCGGACTTTTTGAACAACCTCTTTAAGGCATTCTGGCATCAAAATCGTTAGCTTAATATCCTTTAGTTGGATATATATATTTATTTACCCAACTTGAAAGAATAGGTACGACTGTGAAATAATAAAACGAACTTTAGAGGGGTGTAACCGATGAACTATCGTAACCATATGGATTCACATGCGAATCTTCATTCGCAACAAGAAAGGCTGTTTACAGCCATTCGACTCCCTGACCCCATTCAGCAAACGCTGCAAATGGATGCAAGGCTTGCGCAGAGCAAACTCGATTTTCGCAAGTGGACTCACCACAAAGACTATCATATCACTTTGCAATTTCTGGGAGATACACTGGTGAGTAACATGGGTCATCTTCGGAAGGTGCTTCGTGAAGTCAGTGCAGAGGTTCAATCCTTTTCGTTGCAGATTACCGATTGGGGTACATTCGGACTAGAGCAGGCGCCGAAAGTGCTCTGGAAAGGTGTTAGCGGAGAAATGGATCGATTGAATCTGTTACAGAAGCGAATTGCGGAAGCGACATCAGAGCTGGGATATGAAGCTGAGCTTAGAGCATATCGGCCTCATATTACAATCGCTAGAAAGTTCCTGGGAGCTGTCCCTGGAAATGAAAATAAAGGAATAATTGAGGTGCTTCCAGAACATTCTACTGGAACACTTTCATGGAATGTGGAGGATTTTGTACTTTATGTGACCAGGCTTGGACGTAGCCCAATGTATGAGATTGTGGAGACGTTTTCTTTTTCCGGAAAATGATCTATATCCCATATAATCACATTGACATTACGTTGTTCCCTATGTAATATTAGCCATCGTTATTCAAATTCTTTTTTTTGGGTTACTTAGATTAGGGAATTGTTGCGACTAGGAGGAATCTTCGAATGGATATTATAAGCAAGAATCGTTGGGTAGCACCGATGTTATCTGTGCTGCTTGTGTGTATAGTGGGGGTTAATGTAGTCCAGGCGACTGGGAAGTGGAATGAGGATAGTGATAGCAAGCAGATGACTGAGCTCACAGCATCTGTGCAAAATAATGGGGCAGTTTCTTCAAACGAAGATAGGCGAATGCTACAAGACGGGACAAGTCTGTCTAGTGATGCGTCTGCTTCGAATGCAGACTGGATTAATACGCTTCCGGCCAAAAACTGGCTGGCCTCTGCTCAGGAAGAGCAAGAGCTACAAGAAGCTAGAGCTAAAAATAAGGCGAGAGCAGCGGCGGCGGCTCAAGCTAAGAAAGAAGCAGCAGTGAAACTGGCGAAGATCGAGAAAGCCAAAGCAGCAGCTGCGCTTACAACTCCCCCCAAAAAACTTTACTTTACGCGGACCAAACTTCTGAACCAGGCGGACTCGAAGCTCGCTACCTGGTCATACAGTGTGTCTGATAAAGATGTGCTTCTGCTGCAAAAAATCGTCATGGCAGAGGCGGAAGGTGAACCGTACGAAGGCAAAGTGGCAGTTGCCAATGTTGTCTTAAACCGGCTGCGGTCAGCCAATTTTCCCGACTCCATTTACAAAGTAATATATCAGAAATCTCAGTTTAGTCCTGTGGCTAACGGACGTTTGAAACGCGTTGTTCCGAATGAGGACAGCATTAAGGCCGTGAATGCAGCATTGAACGGGAAAAAGGAAGTAGCCGATGATACGTATTATTTCTTATCATTGACACTTGCGGATGATCTGACAGTTGCTCGTTCACAGAAAAAGGTGAAAACCATCGGTCATCATACATTTTACAAATAAAACATGCTAAACGTGTTGAAGACCCGAAGGTCGATTCAAAAAGGTGCTTATCGTGCCAAAAATTCTGCAAACAGGCAGGCTAGTTAACTATGTGGGGTTCACAGGTGACCGAAAATTAGTCTGATATGCAGGTTTATTTCGTTGTTTTAGAATGTTCTATACCTATAAATTACCCTTTTATATGGAAAATCATACGATTAATTTATTGTAATAAAAAAGGTTCCTTCCAACTTGTGGAGGGAACCTTTTTGCAATCGGTGATCTAACTGAAAACGGACGTGATAAGCTTGAATGATATCAAATAACTTGTCTTATCCTCGGTAATACCCTCGTAGAACGAATCTATAGGGGTATAGAGGGCTTAGAATGGGATTCTGGTACCTGACAGCGGTGTGGCAGTTATTCCGGCTGTGAAGCGCTCCTTAGGAGCGTTTGTAACTTCGGTAGTCGTCGGAAATAATAAATCATGGACAGCCTGCGCACAGCATGTAGGGTCGTAAGTTGATTTTGGCTTGATTGTCCTAGTCTTATGAGACTGTTTCTCGGCCGACCTCTGAGCAGAATTCTGATCACATAATTCGCTAAATCGCTTCGAGATGACATCAGCTGAATGAATGACCTGCCCATATCCGGCTTGTACGAAATACTCACAGTTTTCTTCCTCTTGCCCGGGAAGCGGAGGAACAAACAGCATAGGTAATCCCTTTGCGAGTGCCTCCGTACACGTCATGCCACCAGGCTTCGTAATCAGTACATCGGATACATCCATCAGCTTGCTGACTTCACGGGTATACCCGTGGATCCGAATGTTAGGGTGCTGGAAGCAAGGCATTTCTTTCATTTTGGCAATCATCTTCTCATTGCTTCCGAGACAGAAGATGAGCTGCACGCGATCTGCCCAGGAAGCTAATGCCTTCATATGTTCCTCGTCAAAAGAAAGACCCCAGCCTCCACCCATCAGCAGGGCTGTTGGCATATCCTTAAGTCCGGACTCCTGTCTTAACTTGGCTTTGTCTCCTGCTTCCCAGAAGTCGGGATGTACCGGAATACCCGTAATTTGAATGCGGGATGGCTCCACCCCTCTAATCTCTAGCAATGCTTTGACCTGCGGGGTAGAGACGAGATATTTGTTAACCTCTGGATTAATCCATGTTGCATGGACATCGTAATCGGTAACGACGGTATATAAAGGAACATTAAGCCCTTGGCGCTTGAGTCTGGAGATAACAGCATTCGGAAAAGGGTGTGTACAGATCACGGCATCTGGCTTCAATTGAGCTACGACCTGCGCCGTCTGCGTATAGAAAATGCGGTGTAAAGCTAGTTTCGTAAAACCGTTAAGGGATTTATTATATTGTGTTCGGTATAACAGACTGACAAGTTTGGGCTGCACAGACAATGTCTTGCGGTATGCAGAGAAAATTAACGGTGCTACCGTTGGATTCAAAAATTTGCCGAGTTCAATCACTCGACTGTGGACATGCGGGCTTACTTTTTTGATTCCGCTTGCCAGCGCATGGGCGGCTTGGGTGTGACCGGTGCCGAAACCTTCTGATAATAAGAGCACTCTTGGTTTTCGCATGAGTTCACCTTTATTCATAAATTTAAATTCAAAATTCAATCATTCTGAGTGGATTTTGCCGGAACGTTGCGATACTACAAGAATATACAACGAAGCGGAAAATCATGTTTATTTATTCGTTAGATAATTACACAAGTTTGAGAATTCTGAGACATATAACTTCCGTTTCATTCGCGTTGATGGAATCATCATACACTATAGACGACGCTCCACGTAGTTTCCACTGCATTTCGGTTAAAAAATATTAACACAAATTTTTATATTTAGGGTTGCAATCATTTTTCAAAGGTGGTATTGTAATTTTTGACCGAATGACCGAAATGTATTTTTGGTCAATTCCTAAAGGACGATCATGTGATAAAGGAGGAGATATCATGGCTCCGATTGACCGGAGACAGCAGGTGATACAAGCGGCAACGCAATCGTTCGCCATGTTTGGATACAAAGCCACCACAATGGATCAGGTAGCCAAAATTGCGAATGTTGGCAAAGGAACGATTTACACGTTTTTTACGAATAAGGAGCAGTTGTTTGATCAGATTTTGGTGGACGTGATCCAGGAAATGAAGAACATTGCTCATCGTGAAGTACATCAAGAAAGTGCATTTTTTGAAAATCTGTTTCGTGTCTTGGACTCATTGTTGGAATTCAGACGGGATCACGATCTGTTGGTGAAACTTGCTCAAGAGTTGAAGGATTTTGGTACACTTCAGGCCAAAGAAGGTCTGGATAAAGTGGAAAAGGTCATTTCAGACTTTCTGACACGTGAGTTAGAGAAAGCTAAGGAATCAGGCGAAATTCGCGACTGCGATCCGCAGGTTGTGTCATTTATGATGATTCGATTATACATTGCCCTGACGTCGGATTGGAATAAGCAACATGAGCCACTTAGCAAGGAACAGATCAAAAGCTACTTTCGCCTTTTCTTAATGGAAGGAATTGCTGTTGTTACTTAAATGGTACGGCAGTGAGGCTTGTCGGAAGACAGGTTGTTTTTTTGCCCTGAATTGACCGTTTGAGGAAAATGGTCATACGTTATTTCAGAAATTTACTTCATGCATCAAATGTTTACATTACAAGAAATTCCTGCAGATTAGCAGAGACAAGGGGAGAAATGACATGAAATCTTTATCCGTGTTTTTCAAGGATGTGGGATCGGCCGTGAGAAACCCGAAGGTATTGATCCCCGTTATTGCCATTATGTTTATTCCGATTCTGTATAGTGGTATCTACCTGGCAGCCTATTGGGACCCATACGGTCATGTGGATCAGATGCCTGTCGCAGTGGTGAACCTCGATAAAGGGGCTGAGCTGGAAGGGAAGTCCTTGCATGTTGGGGAAGATCTCGTGGATGAACTGAAGAAAAATGCAGATTTTAAATGGGAATTTGTAAATAGTGCTCAGGCACAACAAGGCATGAAGGACGACAAGTACTACATGCAAATTACGATTCCTGAAAATTTCTCATCACAGGCTACCACATTGCTGGATGATCAACCTAAACCGGCTGACCTCATCTATGAACCTAACGGTAACTATAGCTTCGTAGGTGCTCAGATTGGTAAGACGGCGATCAAGGATCTGAAGGCAAAAGTATCAGCTAAAGTGACAGAGGCTTATGCGGAGACGTTGCTTGATAAGTTCTCCGAGGTGTCTGACGGACTTGCCGAAGCCGGAGACGGTGCTGGCGAGCTGAACACGGGTGCAGGCAAGCTCGATGATGGGGCTGTGAAGCTCAAGGATAATCTGGCTAAGCTTGCATCAGGAACGATCGAACTGCAAGAAGGGCTCTCACCTTTAACGGATGGGGTCAATGCGCTTCATACCGGAGCTACGAAGCTGGAGACAGGTACTTCAAGCTTGGTTTCTGGCCTGCAGCAGCTTCAAACAGCAGCCGGAACACAGCTTCAGAGCGGAGCTGATCAGTTGAAAGAGGGTAGCGACAAGCTGGCAGCTGGTCTGCAAACGTCGCTGGATGGTACAAGTAAGCTGCAAACAGGACTGCAAGCCTCCGAACAAGGTAGTGCTAAATTGTCAGAGGGTCTGCAAAGTGCGGTTCAAGGTAGTGGAACTTTAGCTACAGGATTGCAGTCGGCTGTCGACGGAAGTGGCCAGGTTGCAGATGGAGCCAAAGGTGTTGCCGATGGATTGAAGCAGCTTGCTGCCGCAAATCCAGAGCTAGCAGAGAGTGCTGATGTGCAGAAGCTGCTTGCAGCAAGTCAGGCGGTTGCCGATGGCAGTGCGCAGCTGCATGAAAGTGAGCAGAAGCTCGCACAGGGTGCAGGTCAGTTGCATGAAGGTAACCAACAACTGGCTACCGGAGCAGAGCAACTGCATGAAGGTCAGCAGCAGCTGCTTGCGGGTGCAGGTCAGCTTGTGGGCGGACAAGAGCAATTGCTCGCAGGTGTGAGCCAACTTTCTGATGGGGGTTCTAAGCTCTCAGATGGTCTGAAGCAATTTACAGGTAAGCTCAGCGAGGCTGCAAACGGCGGTGCGCAATTAGCAAGTGGTGTTAAACAACTTGGAACAGGCACAAGCGCTTTGCAAACGGGCGTTGGCAAATTAAGCGGAGGCGTATCTTCCCTAACGGACGGTTCCAAACAACTGGGCGATGGTGCAGGCAAGCTTGCCGATGGATTGTCCGAGTTGAAGGACGGTTCGAATGAGCTGGCAACGAAATTGAATGATGCTGCTCAGAAAACGTCTGAAGTGAAGAAAACCGATGATGTTGTGAATATGTTCGCTGAACCAGTGAACTCATCGGAGAATGAAGCAGAGGTTGTGCCAAACTACGGTACAGGATTGACGCCTTTCTTCTTATCCATCGGCTTGTTTGTCGGATCTCTGATCTCAACGATTGTATTGAAAATGCGTGATACATCCGTACCGGGTGCTTCTGGATGGAGTCGTTTCGTCAGCCGTACACTTGTCTTTAGTTCGATGAGCATCTTCCAGTCCGTGATTGTAGCAAGCTTCATGTTGTATGGACTTGGATTAGAGACACATAGTGTACCTCTGTTCTACCTGTTCACGATCATTACGGGTCTAACCTTCATGATGATTGTGCAGGCACTCGTAACATGGCTTGATCTGCCAGGCCGATATGTAGTCATCTTGCTGTTGGTCTTCCAACTGGCGGCAAGCGCAGGAACGTTCCCGGTGGAGCTAATTCCATCATGGTTGCAAGCGTTCAGTCCTTGGCTGCCAATGACTCACAGCATTATGGGCTTCAAGGCCGTTGTATCTAGCGGAAACTTTGATGTGATGTGGCATCAAGCTGGAATACTGGCGATCTACGCTGGAGTCTCCATCCTGCTCACGCTGGCCTTCTTCCTCTGGAACGGCAGAAAGCCTAAAAAGGAAGCTGAATTGGTCGAATCGGGTCAAGTTGTGACTGCATAAGCATAGAAAAGTGCGAAATTTCAAAAAAATAAAGTTTGATGTTCAGTATCAAAATTATGCAACATAGTAGTCAAATAGTGCAAAGAGCCTGTAGCCCTAAAATGGGTGGCAGGCTCTTTCTGTATACAAATGCATGCTAGAGTGATGAAGGAGGCTTACTAAGATTTTACATTTGACTAAATACGGCTGAAACTCACGCCCCATATGGAATGATTTTCTTTTGTCAGCAGATAAATTCAGTTGTACTCTCTCATAAAATGTGTATAATTATTCGAAAAAGAGATGAATTTAAACGTCAGCACACTAAAGCTGTACTGCAAAACATTTCTTATCAGAGGTATTAAAAAGTTTAAATTGCGCTGATGTTAGGTCGGTGTTAAAATAATAGAACTATATCAAAAAAACGTCGCTTCATAATGAGTGGTCGTGCCAGCGGCTACGTGTTGTTATATTTGGCTGTTACCGAATCGTTCGGTCAGTCCACTATCTAATAGCGTCTGCCTCAGTCGCAATGCTTGTAACTATGACAGATGATGGCTGTCACCTCTATTCAGCAGGCTTCATTAGTTAGCCCGCTCCTCCCGTATCATTGTTGCTTGTTGCCTATGTTCTTGATCTTTCCGAAATACTTCATTATAGAAAGGTTGCGTTCCATGAGACAGATCGGATTACCTCCTAAACAAGGTCTTTATGACCCACAGTTCGAAAAAGATGCATGCGGAATGGGTTTTGTTGCCAACATTAAAGGAAGAGCTTCACACGATATCGTTAGTCAGGCACTGACCATGCTTAGTAATATGGAGCACCGCGGAGGACAGGGCAGCGAGCCGAATTCCGGCGACGGAGCCGGAATCTTGATTCAGATTCCACATCGCTATTTTGCACAGGAAGCTGAACGCCTCGGATTTGCATTGCCAGAACAAGGATTTTACGGTGTAGGGATGCTGTTCCTTTCCCAGGATGCTGAGATTCGCCACGCACATGAGGAGAGCCTCAAGAAGATTATCGAAGAAGAAGGACAGACTTTCCTAGGTTTCCGGGATGTGCCTACTTATGATGAGATGCTTGGTCGTTCTGCATTGGCTGCGAAGCCATATGTACGTCAGGTGTTCATTGGCAGATCTGCCGATGTGAAGGATGAGCTTGGATTCGAGCGCAAACTTTACGTTATTCGTAGACGCGCTGAGCTTGCTATTCGTTATTCTGCGGATGAGAAAGAGGGCGGATCATTCTATCTGCCAAGCTTGTCTTGTCGCAAAATTGTATATAAAGGCATGCTGACAACGGAACAAGTTGGACAGTTCTATCTGGATCTTCAAGAAGAGTCTGTGGAATCGGCGATTGCGCTTGTTCACTCTCGTTTTAGTACGAACACCTTCCCAAGCTGGGAACGTGCCCACCCGTATCGCTTCATGATCCACAACGGTGAGATCAACACGATGCGTGGTAACGTGAACTGGATGCATGCTCGTCAATCCTTGTTCGAGAGCGAAGTTTTCGGTAATGATATCTCCAAAGTGAAGCCAGTCATTAATCCGGACGGTTCCGATACAGCGATGTTTGATAACACGCTTGAATTCCTCTATTTAAGTGGACGCTCTTTGCCACACGTAGCGATGATGATGGTTCCTGAGCCATGGAGCACAGATGAGGGAATGGATCCTGCCAAAAAGGCATTCTACGAGTATCACAGCACGATGATGGAGCCGTGGGATGGACCTGCAGCAATGGCGTTCACGGACGGGTTGCAGATCGGTGCAACGCTCGACCGTAATGGTCTTCGTCCTGCACGTTATTATGTAACGAAGGATGACCGAATCATCCTATCTTCCGAAGTTGGTGTATTAGACATTGAGCCGGAAGAAATTCTGTACAAAGACCGTCTACGTCCAGGACGTATGCTGTTAGTAGATACAGAGCAAGGACGCATTATTTCCGACGAGGAAGTCAAAGCTCAAATTGCAGCCGAGAATCCGTACCAGGATTGGCTCGATGAGCACTTGATGGATCTGAATGAATTGCCAGAAGCACCTGAGCTACCAGATCCAAAACACGATAACGTGACTCAACTTCAGCTTGCTTATGGATATACGTTTGAAGAATTACGCAAAGTGCTTGAGCCGATGGCATCAACAGGTATGGAAGCAACAGGTTCCATGGGTTATGATGCACCACTCGCAGTATTCTCAGATCGTCCACAGCGTTTATATAATTACTTTAAACAGATGTTTGCTCAAGTAACCAATCCGCCAATCGATGCGATTCGTGAAGAGATTGTTACTTCAACGGCAACTACGATTGGACCTGAGCGTAACTTGCTGAATCCTGAACCGGAGAGCTGTCGTCAGATTCGTCTGGACACACCGGTATTGTCTAATGAAGACTTTGCCAAAATCCGTCATGTACGTCGCCCTGGCTTCCGTTCTATGACGATCCCAATCTTCTTCGCAGCGAAAGAAGGAGCAGAGGGACTTCGCAAAGCAATGGATCTGCTCTTTGAAGCAGCGGACCGTGTCATCGACAAAGGTCATAACATTCTGATTCTCTCTGACCGCGGCGTAGATGCGGAGAATGCAGCAATTCCTGCATTGCTTGCTGTAGCAGGACTGCATCACCACTTGATCCGTCAAGGTACAAGAACGAAAGTTAGTATTTTGCTTGAGTCGGCTGAGCCGCGTGAAGTTCATCACTATGCATTGCTGCTAGGTTATGGCGTAAGTGCCGTGAACCCGTATCTGGCATTCGAAACATTGGATGACATGATCCAGCAAGGCTTGCTGCGTGGTATTTCACATGAGAAAGCTGTGAAAAACTACATTAAAGCCGCGACTAAAGGCGTTATTAAAATCTTGTCCAAAATGGGAATCTCAACGATTCAATCGTATCGTGGAGCGCAGATTTTCGAAGCAGTGGGTCTGCAATCCGATTTCGTTGACCGGTACTTCACATGGACACCTTCCCGAATCGGGGGAATTGGACTTGAAGAGGTTGCGGCGGAAGCATTGACACATCATAACCGTGCCTTCACTGAGAAAGACGGTAACGATAAGGTGCTGGATTCCGGCGGTGATTACCAATGGCGTAATGATGGAGAAGAACACTTGTTCAATCCACAGACGATCCACACGCTACAGCATGCTGTACGTACTGGCGATTATAAATTGTACAAAAAGTATTCCAAACTGGTTCAAGGTGAGAATGATCAATTGCTGACCATTCGTTCGATGCTGAAACTGAAACCAGTTGGTAACGCAATTCCTTTGGAAGAAGTAGAGTCCGTCGAATCCATTATGCGCCGTTTCAAAACGGGAGCGATGTCCTTCGGATCAATCAGTAAAGAAGCACACGAAGATCTTGCCATCGCAATGAACCGTGTCGGTGGTAAATCGAACACAGGTGAAGGCGGAGAAGATCCGGCTCGCTTCATTAAAGATAGCAACGGCGATTCACGTCGAAGTGCAATTAAACAGGTGGCATCCGGACGTTTCGGTGTTACTTCCAACTATTTGGTTAACGCTGACGAGATTCAGATCAAAATGGCGCAAGGAGCAAAACCGGGTGAAGGTGGACAATTGCCAGGGCGTAAAGTATACCCTTGGGTTGCTGAAGTTCGTGGATCAACACCGGGCGTAGGTTTGATCTCGCCACCACCGCATCACGATATTTATTCCATCGAGGATCTGGCTGAGCTCATTTATGATCTGAAGAATGCTAATCCACGTGCCGAGATTAACGTGAAGCTAGTATCGGAAGTTGGTGTAGGTACAATTGCAGCTGGTGTAGCTAAAGGCCGTGCCGACATCATCCTGGTTAGTGGTTATGACGGTGGTACAGGTGCATCCCCACAAGGCTCAATCCGTCATGCGGGTATGCCGTGGGAGCTAGGTCTTGCCGAGACACATCAAACGCTGATCCTGAACAATCTGCGTGACCGTGTCGTATTGGAGACAGACGGCAAAATGCTGAATGGTCGTGACTTGGTCGTTGCGGCATTGCTGGGAGCAGAAGAGTATGGCTTCTCCACAGCACCACTCGTTGCTCTGGGTTGTATCATGATGCGTGTCTGTCAAATGGATACTTGTCCTGTTGGTGTGGCGACACAAAATCCGGAACTACGTAAAAACTATATGGGTGATCCAGAACACGTCGTTAACTTCATGCGTTTCGTTGCAGAAGACGTTCGTGAGATCATGGCTGACCTTGGTTTCCGTACCATTCAAGAAATGGTGGGTCGCACAGACTGCCTGGAGACTGTAGAAGCAGTGGATCACTGGAAGAAAAAAGGTGTAGACCTGTCCGTATTGCTGCATGTGCCTGAGATGCCAGAAGGCTCTGCACGTTACCGCACGCAGTACCAGAATCACGGATTGGAAGAGACGTTGGATATGCAGCAATTGCTTCCTCTCGCAGGGCCAGCTATTGAATCCGGTCAACCGGTAGAGGCTGTGCTTCCAATTACAAACGTGAACCGTGCCGTAGGTACAATTCTGGGCAGTGAAGTAACACGTAAATATGGTCTTGCTGGATTGCCAGAAGATACAATTCAATTCAAATTTGTTGGATCTGCTGGACAAAGCTTTGGAGCCTTTGTTCCGAAAGGGATTACCCTGACGGTAGAAGGGGACTCCAATGACTATGTAGGTAAAGGTCTATCCGGTG
The DNA here is from genome assembly GCF_023714095.1 of Paenibacillus sp. MER 99-2. Taxonomy (NCBI): domain Bacteria; kingdom Bacillati; phylum Bacillota; class Bacilli; order Caryophanales; family Paenibacillaceae; genus Paenibacillus; species Paenibacillus sp. MER 99-2. The sequence continues at coordinate 316,703 of NZ_JAMAUZ010000004.1, forward strand.
GTAAACTCGTTGTAATGCCTTCGCCAAAAGCGACATTTGACGCTGAGGACAATATCATCATCGGAAACACTGCTCTCTACGGAGCAACAAGTGGCGAAGCTTATATCCGCGGAATCGCGGGCGAGCGGTTTGCTGTTCGTAACTCTGGAGCTAAAGTTGTTGTTGAAGGTGTAGGCGACCATGGTTGCGAGTATATGACAGGTGGGCGTGTCGTCGTTCTGGGCGATACAGGTCGTAACTTTGCAGCAGGGATGTCCGGAGGTATTGCGTATATCTACGATCCAGAAGGAACGTTCTTGCAACGTTGCAACCTGGAAATGGTACTGTTGGAGCGTATCGAGGATACAGCAGAGAGCGCAGATCTGCGTGGAATGATTGAACGCCATGTTGCGAATACAGGTAGTGCTGCAGGTCAGCGCATCTTGGAGAACTGGCAGCAATCGGTAGATCAGTTCGTGCGTGTCATCCCGAAAGACTTCAAACGTATGACAGAGCAGATCGAACGTATTCAAGCGACTGGACTGACGGGCGAAGCAGCGTTGCTGGCGGCATTTGAAGCTAACATGCGTGAGCTTGCACGTACAGGCGGTTAATTGTTGAACAATTGAGCAACGGACCTTTTTCGGCTGAATTCCATATTCGACGCTGAACATGCCGTTAGGCATGCTTCGTAATCAAAATTGTCCTTTTTAAACAACATCTAATGGGAGCTTTATGTTTGCCTGTGTGGCATGCATAGAGCTCCTATTTTGTTTTCGACAAAATTAGAACCCCGACCAAAAACGCTATCGCCATGAGACGACAACATTGAGGAGGCTTCTCAAGTATAATTAGGCTAGTTTTGGAGCACAGGGAAAGTATTAAGATAGGAGAGGTTCGCGGAATGAATATGAAAAATCCAAACAAGGGCGATCGCAAGCCGAAAGGTGAACACGTTGAAACAACCGAGATGGACATCAAAAAAGTTTTACTGCAATGCGGAATCGACCCAGAGCGTTGGAACGATTACATATCCTCCGTCAACAACATACGTCCTTGACTAGAACTGGAAGATACTAATGAAATGGAGGGAATTGAAGACAAGAAAAAACCCAGAAACCGATAAATTGCTTTTCGGTGCTGGGTCTTCTTTTGCAAATCTAATCCTCTAATCCATGCTACGTTCCATACGGACAAAGGCAATAAAACGACGTGCCTCTTCTTCGGTCAAGGGTTTACCGTCGATCATCAGGCCGAAGCGTTCCAACACTTCCTTATCCGATAATTCAAGAGAATCAACAAATTCCCGAACGTCCTCATCCATTACCATATCACTCTGCTTCGTACGCCCAATGAGATAATCAATGGATACACCAAAGATATCTGCAAGCCTTGTTAACACTTCAAAATCCGGTTTGCGTCGGTTCTTCTCATAATGGGAGAGTGCAGCCCGGGTAATATGGATGGAGCTCGCAAGTTCTTCTTGAGTAAGTCCCCGCTGTTCCCTTAATTCAGCAATGCGATTCCCGTAGTTCATAAGCCATTTCCCCCTGAACGCCATGTCAAATATATATCGAAACAATCCTGAGCTATTTTTTGATCAGGGCAGCTTTCCTGCAAAAATGATACGACCGCACCAGATTAATACAACCATTGGCATGTAAAAAGACAGCGAAAATGATGCAATCTAGGTCTGTCTAAGGACATCTCATATTGTCGTAAATCAAAAGAACCATGTCCAAATACTGCTTGACATGATACAATTTGTATCGTAAATTGGACGTAAGGAGTTACAAAATGTATCATTTGGAATAATTTAAGTATCTCCTCGTTGCCAGATCTGTATACCTGTGAGAAGGGAGGTCAGGCAACGAATGCGTTACTAATCCATTCTAAAAGGAATGAAGCCATGAACTCATTGATTCAGGAATGGGCTGATCTAGAGTTAAATGTCCATATGTATATCCGGGAGTTTAAGGGTAAAGCCTTGAACCGCAAACGTCGTCCCGTTCTACTCCTTGGAATGGATACAAGTGCGATCAGTTTCCTGAGTGATTTGGTCTTACCAGTGTCATCCGAGATGTTGATAGGTTTAGATGTGGAAGATCACCATGTGTGTCTACGACTCCAGGCGGTACCCGAATGGAAACAACCTTTTGGAGAACTCACATTGTATCATTCCAAGTTGCATATTCAGCAAGAACAGAAACTATATATAACTGGACAGTTAAACACTATGCTTCGTGATGTTCAATTTCCGGCGGTATCTCGCGTTTTGTATGAGAAATTAATGACTCAACCAACGGTGCAGAAAACATATCATTACATTAATTTTACCATATAAAAAGGAAATATATTCGAAAAGATGCATGTACTTAACGCCATTTTACTATATTTCATAGCGTTATGCATTAGTTCTTTAACACCAAAAGCATTTGCGCAATGAATAAAGGGGCAAGGGGGATCATACTATTTCAGGAAGTTTGCATATGGTTGAAATGCACTGCCACATTTTATCTGGTCTTGATGATGGCCCTGTTCATATGGAACAGTCTATCGCCATGGCTGAGAAAGCGGCCGCTGCTGGCATAACCTCCATCATTGCAACTCCGCATCACCTGAACGGGCGCTACAACAACGAACCGATCGTAGTCAATCAGGCAGTGGATCTGCTCCATGCAGAGCTTCGCAAACGCAACATTCGATTGGATATTTATCCCGGACAGGAGATCAGAGTGCATGACACACTGATTGGAGATCTCTATGCAGGCAGATGCTGCACACTTGCCGGGAGTCGCTACATGTTGCTGGAATTGCCTTTTGGCTCTATTCCCTCGCAGTTCCCCAATATACTTCATGAATTACGGGTAGCTGGTATCACACCTATTATTGCTCATCCGGAACGTAATCTAATCTTGCTGAAAAAGCCGAAGCTGCTTGCAGATTATTTGAAGCAAGGCGTGCTGTGCCAACTCACGGCTCAATCTTTCACAGGACTTTTCGGGCGAAAAGTTCAGAAATGGTGTTTTCATTTTTGCAAAGAAAACGGGTTTCATTTCATTTCATCAGATGCTCATGATACACGTCAAAGAACATTTGCTGTTAATGAAGGAAACAAAATGATTGAGCATTACTTTGGAATGGATGCCGTCAGGCGGATAGCGGAAAATGCTTCCCACATTCTATATAACTCTGAACCGATCATTACTCGGTTTAATCCCCGAAAGCTCCGCATGCTTCTTTGGTAGCTCGAAGTGAGATTGAGCCATGAATCATGCAACATGCTTACATATATGACACTAACGTATAGGAGGAATGTGAAGGTGGAACTGAAAGGATATTTCCGCATTTTGCAAAAAAAATGGTGGTTAATTGTTGCCATTGCACTCATTGCTGGAGTAGGTGCTGGGGTTAAAAGTATTTTCTTTACACAACCGATCTATGAGGCAAGTTCCAAGCTCATTGTGAACCAAACATCCAATGTTGAAGGTCGAGCGATGATGGATTTCAGTATGATTCAGAGCAACATTAAGCTCATTAACTCCTATAAGGAGATCATTAAATCATCGGCAATTATGGAAAAAGTGGCAACAACGTATCCAGACCTAAAAGTAACAACCGCTGAACTCATCAGCAGAACCTCCGTAACAACCGCAAGCGAGTCCCAAGTCATGAACATCACAGTACAAGGGACTACCTACGAAAACGCCGCAAAAACGGTGAATGCAATCTCCAAAGTTTTTCAATCGCAAATTCCCCTAATTATGAAAATCGATAATGTAGCCATTCTCAGTGAAGCCAATATAAACGGCAACGCGGCGCCAATTAATATGAAAACCACACTCACCATCATCGTTAGCTTATTTGCAGGCTTAGTTCTTGCCATTGCACTTGTCTTCCTCATGGATTATCTGGACGATACGTTCAAATTAGAGTCCGAAATTGAAAAGGAACTGGGCATTCCGGTATTGACGGTCATTTCCAAAATGAAAAAAGACGATGTGAAGGGCAGTAAAAACGTTGTATCTCAGCAGAAAGTGGGGGATGGAAAATATGTCACGGTTAACCAATGAAAATAATAATCTGGTGACCTATTTTAATTCCAAGTCTCACATCTCAGAAGGCTACCGCAAATTACGTACCAATATTCAGTTCTCTTCTATTGATAGTCATATCAAAACGATCATGGTTGCCTCGGCTCAAGCTGGTGAAGGGAAAACCACCACCATTAGCAATCTAGCCGTGACTTATGCGCAAGAAGGCAAGAAAGTCCTGCTCATTGATGCCGATCTGCGGAATCCATCTCTTCATCAAGTATTTTCAGTACCCAACCATATCGGGCTCAGTAGTGTCTTGTCGAATCAATATGACGTTGATGAGGTTCTGCGTGAGAGCTATATCGAGAACCTGCAACTATTCACATCTGGCCCGATTCCGCCTAATCCATCTGAGATGATCGGCTCTAATCGAATGAAAAACCTAATGAATGATTTACAGGCAAAATACGATGTCATCATGTTCGATACGCCGCCGGTACTCGCTGTAACGGATGCACTGATTGTGAGCTCCTTCTGCGATGGTGTGCTGCTGGTCGTGAACTCAGGCAAGGTCAAGAAAGAGCTGGTGAAGAAAACGAAGGCTCATCTTGAACATGTCAATGCGCGAATTCTGGGTGCCATCCTGAACAATATCAAAACGACATCGAACTCGGTCAGCTATTACGGAGAGAAGTAGTCCGCTCTGATCGAACAGGTAATGTCTACTGTACCTTTATCACTGTAGGCACTCGGTCATGCTGTGGGTTCAGTGAACCTTAGACGTTAATCGTCAGAGGTATGACGTGAGGTTGGGTTCGATGCCCCTTTTTAACGATTCGAAAAACTTTAAAAAAAGAGGATAGGGTGGTATTTATGAAAAAAGTGAGAAAAGCGATCATTCCCGCAGCTGGACTGGGAACACGTTTCCTGCCTGCCACGAAAGCTATGCCTAAAGAAATGCTCCCTATTGTGGATAAACCAACTATACAGTATATCGTTGAGGAAGCCATTGCCTCTGGTATTGAAGATATCATCATCGTTACAGGTAAGGGGAAACGGGCAATCGAGGATCATTTTGACAATGCATTCGAATTGGAACACAACCTGCTCGAAAAAGGAAAATTAGGCCTGCTTGAGGAGGTCCGCAAATCATCCAATGTGGATATTCATTACATAAGGCAAAAAGAGGCCAAGGGACTGGGTCATGCGGTGTGGTGTGCAAGGAATTTTATCGGCGACGAACCTTTTGCCGTGTTGCTGGGAGATGATATTGTTGTCTCGGATGTTCCATGCACCAAACAGCTGATTGATCAATATGACCAGGTTCAGCAATCCGTGGTGGGTGTTCAAACGGTTCAGCCTGAACAAACCGAACGTTACGGTATTGTTGATCCATTGCGATCGGACGGACGTCTGACGGAGGTACTTCAATTCGTTGAGAAGCCAGCACAAGGGACGGCACCATCCAATCTAGCGATTATGGGAAGATATGTCCTGAATCCAGAGATTTTTGACTTTTTGGAAGAGCAAGAGATTGGGCAAGGGGGAGAAATTCAGTTAACTGATGCAATTCAACGATTAAATGAAAAACAAGGAGTGTATGCTTACGACTTCGAAGGAATCAGATACGATGTGGGCGAGAAATTAGGTTTCATTTTGACGACGATTGACTTCGCGCTCCAAAATCCGGAACTGAAATTACCGATGTTACATGCTCTACAGGACATATTGGAAAAACAGTCCGTTGAGCAAGTAATCGCTGGGAGGGAGTTTGAATGAGTCCATCTCCCCAAACGAAAGAAGCGGAGATTGTTATAGACAAAGGTCTGGGATACAGCGCAACGACGGCGACGCATGGACTTGAAGCAGATAAAGTGTATTTGCTTATGAAAAGAATGCTGGACTTTCTTGGCTCTTTCATAGGTTTGATCCTACTATGTCCGTTATTTGCAGTGATCGCTCTCCTTATCAAAATAGAGGCCCCTAAGGGGTCTGTTTTTTTTCGCCAAGTTCGGGTTGGGCTGAACGGTAAGGAATTTTATATGTACAAATTCAGATCAATGGTCGTGAATGCCGAGGATTTGCTGGAGAATCTTATGGATCAAAATGAAGTAGGCGGTAACATGTTCAAAATGAAAAATGATCCTAGAATAACTCGCATCGGCAAATTCATTCGCAAAACCAGTCTCGATGAGCTTCCACAGTTATGGAATGTGCTCAAAGGGGAGATGAGTCTGGTAGGTCCCAGACCTTCACTTCCAAGAGAAGTGGAAAATTACACGTCCTATGATCGACAACGTCTCAAAATGATTCCAGGCTGTACAGGGCTATGGCAAGTGAGTGGCCGAAATAGCGTTGGATTCAATGAAATGGTGGAGCTTGATCTGACCTATGCCCGTGAACGCAATATTTTCATGGACATCAAGATCATTCTGAGAACGTTCAGAGTGTTAATCGGCTCGAAGGATGCATTTTGAACGAACGAAATACGATTCTGGCTCTGAGGTGGCATAGCTAACATGCAAAAAGCAGCATTTTTTGCTTCTTCTAAACTAGGTGCGTTATATCTTGTTTTTGCCTCGCTGTTCATTATTAGCCTCGCTATTTACGTACCTATTGTTGCGGTAATGGCATTGATGGCGTTGATCTTGCTAGGGGTGTATATGAAGCATCCTAGCTGGGTCTATTTTGTGGTGATCGGCACGTTCTCGTTATCTGTGGACAAAATTTTTAGAATGCAAGTGATGGGTTTTGATTCTTCATCCTTCTATAAGTTACTTATTTTATTTTTTATCCTTCCTATTTTTCTAAGATACGGCTTCAGGAAGGAAATGATCTATCCTGCTCTAGCAGTTGGTTATCTCTTTGTGCAAAGTTATTTTTTATCGGATATGCCTGACAAGATGAGCCCAATTGATCCCTTTAAATCTTTTCTGGGATTAGTTGTGCCATTTCTATTATTGATGGTTAACTTCTCCAAGGAAATTAATATGAGGATCATAAGGGTTCTTGCTTGGCTCCCGGTGTTTAGCTTGATCGCTGGTTTCTTCCTGCAACAAATGGGGATGCTGTCGATCGTAAGTTTTGAAATCTCGGGCGTGAATCGTTTGCAAGGGGCCAATATAGCAGCGCATCTGGGGATGTTATGTTTTATCTCCATCTGTGTATGTCTTATCGAAATTCGAAATAAACACCAGGTTATTTTGAATTATGCTCTGACGCTAACTCATTTTATTATATTAATCCAGACGGGAACTCGTGGTCCTCTTATCGCACTGATTCCGATAGTGTGCATGTATTTATTCGACCATGTGCGGAAGTTTGCGAAGGGAAGAACAGGTGCATTAATTCCAGTTGTCCTTTTTTTGGCGGCGGTGACTGTGATGGTCTTTGCTCAGTGGGACAATTATCAGTTAAGGCAGGAGAGCAAGGGGTTGTCTGGCAGGGATTCTGCCTGGGCTTTCTTTACGAATAGGGCGAATGAACACCCTGTCTTTGGTCAAGGACTTGGCTCGGCGCTAGTTGCGAACGATGGAAGTATCTTTTCTGGCTTTGTTGTTCCGCATAATGAGTACATTCGCTTCTACTATGATGGTGGATTTGTAGGAGCGCTGCTGTTCTTTGGTGCTTTGTTTTTCGTGTATCTCAAAGTGTATCGTCGCATGAATTCCCTGGTGAAGCCTTACTTTCTCGGAATGATTCTTGGCTTCCTGGTGTATTCCTTCTTTGACAATACGTTGTCCACGATGCATTTAATTGCTCCCTTCTGTGTATATCTGAATTCGTTATACCTAACAAGCAACAAGCAAAACCCTGAACCTGAAGAACTACCGAAGTTAGCCCCTCGAAAGGAGATCTTGCAATGAAAGTCTGTCTGGTAAGTTCAACAGGAGGCCATCTGAATCAATTGTTGAATCTGGTTCCTGCTGTTGAGGATCATGATTACTTCTTGGTAACGGAGAAAAGCGAAGCGAGCAGCAAGCTGAATCTCTCCCAGCGAACCTATTTCTTATCGCAACAGGAACGCAAAAATATGCTGTTTATATTTATCGTTCTGCGGAACATCATAACTTCGCTGTTCATTTTGCTGAAGGAGCGACCAAAGGTTCTGATCACAACAGGAGCCGGCGCGGTATATCCGCTGTGTTTGCTCGGGAAATTGATGGGAGCGAAGCTGGTCTATGTCGAGAGTTATGCCAAAATATATTCGCCAACGCTAACGGGCAGATTGATCTATAAGTTTGCCGATGAATTTTATATTCAGTGGGAAACGTTGCAGGAGGCTTATCCGAAGGCGAAGTATAGGGGGGCTTTATTTTGATCTTTGTGGTGCTTGGAACACAGCGATTCCAATTTAACCGGCTTCTGAAGGCGATCGATAATCTGATTGAAGAAGGCAAGCTGCCTTCAGACGTTCTTGTGCAGTCAGGTTACAGTGAATATAAGCCTCGCCATTATCAGCATAAGCCTTTTTTTAATCAGGAAGAGATGAATGAGCATATTGCCAAAAGTAAATTTGTTCTGTCCCATGCAGGTGTCGGGGTGATCACTAGTGCACTACAGATGAACAAAAAGGTCATCGTCATGCCTAGGCGTAAGGATCAAGGGGAGCATGTGGATAATCATCAGCTTGAGATCGCCAAAGTATTTCAAGACAAAGGATACATTTGGGTTGCTCAGAACGAGGATGAACTGTCCGCATTAATATCAAATCTGGATCAGCTCGACTTCAAGCCTTATGTGAAGAGTAACTCGCAGTTGCTATCCTCCATCAAAGGCTACATCAATTCCCTATAAGATTCAGAGGATGTTCAAAAAAATCTGCTTTTGATTACGAAAGATGCCCGAGTGGCATCTCAGCGTCGAACATGGAATTTTTTGATGATTCAAAAGGAGTGGAAGAATGAAACCTAAGGTGCTGGTCATCGGTTCTTCAACGAAGGACATGGGCGGAATTGTGAGTGTCATCGTGAATATTGAGAATTCGCATATCGCTGAGCAATACAATCTACAACGGATTGAAACCTATATTACGGGTAGCGTTCTGGCAAGGTTGCTCATCTTCATGAAGGGTTTTCTTCAATTTCTCGGGAAGCTCGTTACCTTCAAACCCGATATGATCCATATTCATATGTCGTATAACGGAAGCTTCTATCGTAAAGCGTTGTTCATTCTTGTTGGGCGTAAACTATTCCGGGTGCCGGTAATTGTCCACATTCATGCTTCCAGTTTTGATGTGTTCTACAATCGACATCCACTGCAACAGAAGTTATGCAAGGTTGTGCTGAATCAGGTGGATAAATTAATCGTGCTGTCTTATACATGGCAGGAATTTTTCTCCAAGATTGTGCCCGAGTCCAAGATAGAGGTGCTCTATAATGGCGTATTCATTAAAGAACCTCCGCTTAGGGAAGAGCGTCCAGTTCCACGCTGCTTGTTCATGGGGCGGCTGGGTAAGAGAAAAGGGGTATATGATCTTCTGTTAGCGATCCAGCAACTGAAGCAACGAGGCGTAGAAGCGGTCTTTACCCTCGCGGGCGATGGAGAGGTTAATGAAGTTAGAGCGCTAGTGGAGCGGTATGACATCACCGATTATGTCGAGGTGCCTGGATGGATCAGGGGCGAAGAGAAGGAACGTTTATTACAACATGCGGATCTATTAGTTCTGCCTTCCTATCATGAGGGGCTTCCTATGGCGGTGCTGGAGGGGATGAATAGTGGACTCCCCATTGTCTCTACCCGAGTAGGCGGAATACCGGAAGTAATTACGGATGAATTAAACGGTTTCTTAGTGGAACCGGGGGATGTTGAGGCGCTGGCTCATGCGCTGGAAAGGATCATTCTGGATAAAGAGCTGCGGTTGCAAATGGGCTTGAATAACAAGCAACTCGTTACCTCCAAGTTCAATATGAACGATCTCATGCATAACTTATCGTCTATCTATGACAAGGTGCACGTGAACGTGTCCTAGGAGGATGTATATGAAAAATCAGCTCCTTTCGGAGTGACCAGATATGTCCTGTATAGATTGAACTATACAATTACACAAGAACGGAGAGGACAGAAATAACGTGAAGAAGCGAAGCGCTCGCCTTTATCCCCGGATTTTCCCCATTGAAAAAGGGAATCAGAAAAATCTGGGGATAACAGCGATCGGAGGGTTGTTCTGTCATCGGAGTGGTCAGTGTAAATATTTATAGTTAATCTGTATAGTTTCGAGGGAAAGGTGGTTCTATGAAAGCATTAGTGAGTTGTATTATAACTACGCATAATCGCGCTGAGTTATTGAAGAAGGCCATGGCAAGTGTGATGGCGCAGACCTATCCCCATCTGGAGATTATCATTGTCGATGATGGTTCTAAGGATCATACGGAAGAGGTATGTAGAGCATGGCTCAAGCAGGATCAACGAATCCATTATATACAGGTTCCCTATGCTCAAGGTGCGAATCATGCCCGGAATTTAGGGATACAGCGTGCCAATGGCAAATATATAGCATTCCTGGACGATGATGACCAGTGGTTGCCTGATAAGATTCAGGCTCAGACCCAGACGTTGGAGCAGAACAAAGGACTTTTTTGTTTTTGCAGCAAAGTGCTGGTCTATGTGGATCGGGAGGATAACGTTACGCGGAGAAAGGTATCTGTCGAATCCCGTGAGCTGGTGTTCTACGAGGACTTGCTGACGTACAACTGGATTGGCGAAACGTCCAAAATTATGGTGCAAACGCAGTTAGCACGCACGGTTATGTTTGATGAACAATTAACCTCCGCTCAGGATTATGATTTTTATCTGCGTATTCTGCAACGAGGGCATCATGCAATTAATGTGAAGGAACCGCTGGTGCACATTTATATTCATCCAGGGCCGCGCATCTCGACCTCTGCCAAGAAAAAGTTCCAAGGGCAACGGAGAGTGCTGATTAAGTATTACAAGGACATGAGCCAAGAACAGAAGAAGCGCCAGCTTCATCATTATCGCATGATGGAATGGTCGAAGAATCCTAACCGCAATACCCTTTTTCTCAAAAAGACCCTAACGCTATATCCATGGTGGCGAAACTTCACGCTGCTCAAGCGTAATGTAAGAACCATCTTGCTCGGATTTCGTCTGCGAAGACAGCTACGTAGTGAAACGTTGAACAAAGAGTATAAAGGAACAGCCTAAAACAGAGGTGTTATCATGCGAGAACCGATCGTCTACATGTTGCCCAAAATGATCAAGACGAACAAATTCAATGAACTATTGTCACAGTCCATCGAGGATGAGGGGTGGGATGTGAAACACTTTTCCAAAAAAGATCTCAGAAATATACGTAAAAACGATGTGTTACATTTTCACTGGCCGAGCTTTTATTACAAAGGAAACAACGCGTTCTCGACATTCATCAAGTCCATATTGTTCATTCTCATGATTGTTTACGTGCGACTAAAGGGTGCGAAGTTGTTCTGGACGGTGCATAATATATGGCCGCATAACAGCGGTAGAACTTGGCATGATTACTGGATGAGGACGTTTCTGGTGCGGAATTGTACCAAACTCATTGTCATGGGCAAACCGCTCATTCGTAGTGTGTGCGAGACGTTTCATGTGAAAGAGAGTCTCATCGAAGTGATTCCCCACGGACATTACCAAGGGGTGTATGGACGCACAGGGCAGAACATTAGAGAGATGTTCAACATCCCGGCGAATGACTATGTCTTTGCCTTCTTTGGTCAGGTATCCCCCTATAAAGGGGTGGATGATCTCATTAAGGCATTCAATCATCTAAACTGGCCGGATGCTCATCTGTTGATAGCTGGTAAGAAAGCAGCCGATTATGATCTAGAGGCATCGATAGGTCAATCAGATCGGATTCATACGTACTTCAACTTTATTCAGGACGGGGAGTATTCGGATTATTTTGAAGCGATTGATTCGATGGTTCTACCGTACAAAAATATTGCGACATCAGGCAGTGCCATACTGGCACTGTCTTTTGGCAAGCCTGTCGTGGCTCCGCGGATCGGACTTATGGAAGAGTATCTGCCCGAGAACTGTGCAGTCTTATATGATCCTGCAGATCAGAACGGGCTGGAAGAGGCGATGAAGCAGATCCGGGCGAAGGACGACGAGTTCAGGGAAGGTCAAGGGTTTCAAACGATGCTTGAAAAGCTAGAATGGTCGGGAATTGCGAAGCGCACCATTTCGCTCTATACCATCTAAATCAATAAAGGATGCGGGGACGATCGAATGAAAGCCACTGTAGCCATATGCACCTACAATAGAGCCTATGATCTAAGTGAGTCCGTTCATAGTGCCATTCAGCAGCATGCTGAATTTGAGTATGAAATTATCGTGATTGATAACAATTCAACCGATCATACCGCTAAGCTTGTCCAGGAGATTCGGGCTGGCGAAGGTGGAGATCGCGTCAAGTATGTGCTGGAGAAGACACCTGGCTTGTCGGCAGCAAGAAATCGAGCGATCCGTGAGGCACGCGGAGAATATATCCTTTTCTTAGATGATGACGCCATTGCATCTCCGCTGTGGATTCAGCACATTGTCGGTGTATTTGACAGTGATCGTGCGATCGGAGTGGTAGGGGGCAAGATCGAGCCTCTCTGGGAGAGCCGGAAGCCAGATTGGATACCCAGTGAGAATCTATCCCTATATACCATTTTGGATTATGCAAATCATGTGGTGGAGATGCCGAGTCCATCGATCCCGTTTGGTGCCAATGTCGCCTTTCGTACCCAGGTATTTCGAGATATTGCCCCTTTTCGTGAAGACCTCGGAAGAGTGGGGAAGAACCTGTTATCCAATGAAGAGAGCGAGCTAATCGCTAGAATTAGAGTACACCACAAAGTGTTTTATACACCCTTCGGATCGGTGCAACACAAGGTATCCAAAGAGCGAACGACCAAGAACTGGTTTTTGCGGCGTGTGTTCTGGCAAGGGGTTAGTGATGCAGTTCGTAAAAAAGACAAGGGTGCAGTTCGCACACTTAAACACGCGATTCGCTTGGGTCAAGGCGTAATTCGAGCGCTGCTGTGCATTTATAGCCCAAAGCGTTTTACCCGGCAACTCGCCCAGATCTGTTACCGGAATGGCCTGATTATCGGCATACTCAGATATAACAGTAAGGAATGAGGAATAGTTCATGTCACAACTCGCACTCCCTAAACTCTTAAAAGGCAATGGTTTGTTACAGACGATTGTTCATACCAGTGGAACCAACGTCATTATCATGGTCTTTACCACCATTACATCCATTATCACTTCGAGGATGTTCGGCGTGGAAGGTAAGGGCGCCTTCTCAGCAATCCTGTTCTGGCCGACATTTCTCATCGGTCTTGTCAGCTGGGGGCTGCCAACCTCCATTATCTATAACCTGAAACGTGAAGCTGCGGAGAAAAGCGCTGAGTATTTGCGGCTGAGCTTCATGGTTCAGATTCCGATCAGCTTCATTCTCGGAACGATTGCCTGGATATTCATGCCTACGTGGATGGCTGATTATCCCGCAGACGTGATCACGATTGCCCGCTGGTTTACGGTGACCAGTATTCCCGTGCTGATCCTGATCAATTTACTATCTGCACTATCACAGAGTCGTGACAGATTCCAGGTGTATAATGGGATTCGCTTATATAACCCTGTGTTGAAAGTGGTTGTCATGGTTTCATTATGGTTGCTTGGTGCAATGAGCATTGGCATCGCATCATTTGTATCCTTGGCAAGCTCTGTCGTTGTGGTTGCATGGGCAGCCTATACGCTCAGGGGCAGTTTGAAGTTTAAGTGGTTTCGACAGAGGATCGATCGGAAGGCAGCCAAAAACCTGTTTGGTTACGGAGGTCGCGTGTTCGGGGTAGAACTACTTGGCACGCTGTACACACAGTTTGACAAAATTATTATACTGGCTCTACTTACGCCGAGAGATTTTGGACTCTATTCGGTCGTTTTTGCGTTGTCTCGCATCTACAATGCGGTGCAAAACGCGATAAGCAGCGTTGTGTTCCCCAAGGTCACCGGATTACCACAGGATCAGGTGATTCGTACGGTTGGGCGAGCGTTCCGACTTTCCTTGATGATCATGACCATTGTTGTTCTGCCAACGATGTTCATTGGCAACTGGCTGATGGGCGTTTTGTTTGGGAAGGAGTTTTTGGAAGCGAGTCAGGCATTTTATATTTTGGCGTTTGAATGCATTATTGGCGGTGGTTCGTGGATCCTTGCTTCTGCATTCAATGCTTTGGGCAGACCGGGACTGGTGATGATTAGACAGCTGATTGCGTTGTCTGTCACGATCGGTTTATTTTTTGTATTCACACCTTTATGGGGGCTCAATGGTATTGCGTTCGCTCTCCTTATCGGTTCGATCGTACGGATGCTGGTTACCGTTGCAGCGATGAAGTTTGCATTTAAAGTGAAGTTCAGCAGCATGTTTTTTGACAAAAAAGATTTGGCTTTCTTATATGAACGGTTGAACAAAAAAAGAAGAGTCACCCAAGGAGGAGATGGAGATGCTGGCTAATCCCAACATTCACCCGATGGAAGAGTTGAAGCGACATTTAAGGCAGATTCTAGATGTCATCCCACCACAATCGGAAATATTTTATATCGACTATCCTGTGTACAACAATGGTGGGGATCTGCTCATTATGAAGGGCACGGAGGCCTTCTTCAAAGATAACGATATTCGTGTTCTCCAGAGGTACAGTGTATGGGATGTTCCTTTTCCGCTCAATATTCCCAAAGATGCCATCATTGTGATGCAGGGTGGTGGGAATTTTGGGGACTTATATCCTGTTCATCAGAAGATGAGAGAGAAGATTATTGCAGGCCATCCGAAGAATCGCATTGTCATATTGCCTCAGACGATTTTTTTCAAAAGCGACATTGAGCTGAAAAAGACAGCAAAAGTACTAAATTTTCATAAAGATCTACATTTCTATGTTAGAGATCAGACTACCTATGAGCTGGCTCAGAAGGAATTTAACCAGACGAGTGTATATCTCTGCCCGGATATGGCGCATCAACTCTGGCCGATTCAGCCCAAAGGTAAGGCCGTTCTGGATCGACTGTTCTTTTTCAGGGAGGATATTGAGAAGAACAAAGAACAGCTCAAATACGAATCAGCCGCTAAAGGGGATGGAGCATTTTTGGATTGGAACACATTGTACAACCGGGTGGATCGCAAAATTATCCGCATGGTGACATCCAGTCTGAAATCTCGCAATACCTTCTTGCCTGTTCAATGGTTCTGGTCGAAGTATTCCGACTATATGGTACATAAGGCTATCAGGAACTTCTCGAAATACAAAAATGTGACGACCTCCAGGTTGCATGGGCATATTCTGGCATGTTTGCTCGATCAACCGAACGTGTTGTTAGATAACTCGTATGGCAAAAACTCCAACTACTATTGGGCATGGACACGCAACAATCCCAAGGGCATATTGGAGTCGGGTCAGACGGACACGTATAGCAAATCGGTGGATAAAACCAAAGCTAATGGCTCTGTTGCGTTGTCCGATGGTACAGCGTTATGAGAAGCATTCTATTATCTGGTGGATCAGGCAAGCGACTCTGGCCATTGTCAAATGACTCCAGATCGAAGCAATTTTTGAAAGTTCTACGTAATCCCGAAGGCAGCCCCGAATCCATGGTACAGCGGGTTTGGCGGCAGCTCGGTCAATCTGGACTTGCGTCTGAAGCGCTTGTAGCCACAAGTTTACCCCAAGTTGAGATTCTGACTGCACAGCTTGGTGATGACGTGAAGCTGATCGTTGAGCCTGAGCGTAGAGATACGTTCCCAGCGATCGCGCTTGCGGCTTCATATCTGTATTCGGTGGAAAGTGTGAGTCTACATGAGACGATTGCCGTACTGCCCGTTGATCCATTTGTGGAAAAAGAGTTCTTCGATGTGCTGGCAACCTTGCCAGATCTGCTCGAAAAGTCGGGTGCGGATCTGGCGCTGATGGGTGTGGTGCCAACCTATCCTTCAGAGAAGTATGGCTATATTATTCCGGAGCATACGTCCTTTGAGGGTAATGAGCCTAACCGCAATAGCAAGTTCTACGATGATGAGCAAGATCGTTACGTTAACGTAGCCAAGTTCCAAGAGAAACCCTGCGAATCCGATGCAGCCGCCATGATTGAACAGGCTGCCTTATGGAATTGCGGGGTTTTTGCGTTCAAGTTAGGTTATCTCATCAACCTGCTCATTGATATGGAGCTACCTATTCAATACGACGAGATGCTGAAGCAGTACGAACGACTTCACAAGATCAGCTTCGATTACCAGGTTGTCGAGCAGGCAAGCCACATTATTGCTGTGCCCTACGATGGCTACTGGAAAGACCTTGGAACATGGAACACGCTCACAGAGGAGATGAATGCTCCAATTGTGGGCAAGGGATGGATTACTACAGATTCAACCAATACCCATCTCATTAATGAATTGAATATTCCGGTGGCCATCCTCGGTCTTTCCGACATTGTGGTCGCGGTCAGCCCGGATGGCATTTTAGTCAGTGACAAGGATGCAAGTCCGCGGATTAAGGAAATCGTGAAGCATGAGGATCAGCGCCCAATGTATGAGGAACGTAGATGGGGCTGTTATCGCGTGCTTGATTATACAAGGAATGAAGGCGGTGACGAGGTCTTAACCAAACGCATCTGCATCAGTCCTGAGCGCAATCTGAGTTATCAATATCACCGACTGCGCAATGAAGTATGGACAGTGGTATCTGGAACAGGTGAACTCATTCTGGACGGTGTGAGTCGAATGATCCGTCAGGGGGATACGGTCATTATTGATCGAGGAATGCTGCATTCCGTCAAAGCTTTCTCGGAGCTGGAGATTATCGAGGTTCAGATCGGTAGCCAATTGATCGAGGAAGACATTGTTCGGGTGGCTACACAGTGGCAGGACATCGTGAAAACGTATGTTAAGCATGCCTAACAACTATTTAGGAAGATGGGGGATATGGCGATGAATATTACAGTGATTGGTACGGGGTATGTGGGTTTGGTTTCGGGTGTGTGCTTCTCTGAAATTGGGAACAACGTCATCTGTGTAGATAATAATCCAGACAAAGTTGCGCTGCTTAGAGAAGGCAATGTGCCCATCTATGAGCCGGGACTGAAAGAACTAATGAATGCCAACATGAAAGCGGGCAGATTATCATTCACCGAAGAGATCGGTGAGGCGATCAACCGCTCAGACATCATTATTATCGCTGTAGGTACACCTTCCTTGCCTAATGGTGAAGCCAACTTAAGTTATGTTGAACTCGTTGCCAAACAAATTGGTTCTCATATTGATAGTTACAAAATAATTATGACTAAAAGCACGGTTCCTGTCGGAACAAACGACCGAATTCAGGAATGGATTAGCAGTTTGACTCAGCATCCTTTTGATATGGCATCGGTTCCTGAATTCTTGCGTGAGGGCACGGCCGTTAAGGATACGCTATACCCGGATCGCATTGTCATTGGAACAGCCAGTGAGCGCGCTGTGGCGACGCTTAAGGAGCTGCATCAGCCTTTGACGGATCAGATCATTACGACGGATATCCGCTCCGCGGAGATGATTAAGTATGCATCCAATGCCTTTCTGGCAACCAAAATATCCTTCATCAATGAAATTTCAAATATCTGTGAGAAGGTGGGGGCAGACGTTGGTCGAGTAGCTGAAGGTATGGGTTATGACAAGCGGATCGGCTCTTCCTTCCTGAAAGCAGGCATTGGCTATGGTGGCTCATGCTTCCCTAAAGATACACAAGCGCTGATTCAAATTGCGGGCAATGTCGATTACGACTTTAAATTGTTGAAATCGGTAGTCGAAGTGAATAAGGATCAGCGTTTTAACGTCATTCGTAAACTAGAAGAGGCATTGGATGTACTGGATGGCAAACAGATTGCGGTGTGGGGCCTCGCCTTCAAACCGGATACGGATGATGTACGGGATGCACCAGCGATTGAGATTATTCAGCGCCTGCTAGATCAGGGAGCAACGGTGAAAGCTTATGACCCTATCGCTACAGAGAATTTCCGGAAGGAGGTTGATTCACCAGCAATCACATGGGCTTCAAGTGCGATGGAGGCTGCTCGCGATGCACACGCACTCTGTGTCCTGACGGAATGGAAGGAATTCATGGAAGTTGATCTGACTGAACTAGCTGCACATATGGATCAACCGATTCTCATCGATGGACGAAATATCTATGAAGAAGACCAGATCAAGGGTACACCTTTTCAATATTACTCCGTTGGACGTCCTGGCTTAACCAATATCGATGGTAGAAAAACCGCAGTTCTGTGACCGGAGGCATGAACATGAAACTCAAACGGGGAATCCAGATTTCGTTAGCAATTGTGTTTCTCATGATAGCGATTGTGCTCGGTTATGCAGTCTATCTGTATCTTAACGTTAAATCGGCTGCAAACGACATCTATGAGCCCCGGGAACCGGTCAAAGAGGTATCTATCGTAGATAACAGGGGAGGCGGCAGATTTCCTATTGATCTGGAGAACGAGGAACCGTTTAACGCCCTTATTCTAGGTGTTGATACACGCGCCAATGATCGTGGACGCTCTGACACCATGATTGTGCTCAGTGTCAATCCAGCTGAAAAATCCGTACTCATGTTTAATATTCCCCGCGATACTCGCACGAGCATCGTGGGGCGTGGAACCGAGGACAAAATCAACCATGCCTATGCGTTTGGCGGGGTAAATATGTCTGTGCAGACCGTCGAGCAATTTCTCGGTGTACCGATGGACTATTACTTGAAGGTGGACATGGAAGGGTTTGCGCGAGTCATTGATTTGGTTGGTGGTGTAGATGTGGAGAATCCATTTGCTTTTGAATATGAGGGGTATCAATTCGACAAAGGTACGATTCACCTGGATGGTGCAAGTGCATTGGGGTTCTCGCGTATGCGTTATGATGATCCGAAGGGAGACCTGGGACGTAATGACCGGCAACGGGAAATTATCAAGCAGGTATTGAAAAGCACGGTGCAAGTCTCGACGGTGTTTCAGTTGGAATCACTTCTTGGAGAAGTGAGCGAGCATGTCAAAACAGACGTTTCATTTGATGAGATGAAGTCCATGCTCAGCAAATATCGTAACGTTCTGGAGCATGTCGAATCGGTTGAAATTAAGGGCACAGGTAAAAAAATAGACGGAGTATATTACTATATGGTGGAACAGTCTGAAAAGGATCGTATACATCAGCTGATCAAAGAACACTCCGGGTAAATGGAAATGGGGGTGAACCACATGCGAAGGTTCAGACTGCCTAAATTAGCACTGATCGTAGTATTAATGTACACACTTATGATTCCAACCACGACAAATGTAGTTCAGTCTGCTGAAAGTTATCAATGGAATTCGATCCCCGTTGGCGGTGGAGGTTACATTACAGGGATTGTTATTCACCCTACCGAGCCTGACTTAATCTATGCTCGTACAGACATTGGGGGCGTATATCGACTTGATCCGGCGAATAACAGATGGATTCCGTTATTGGATCATGTCGAATCGAATGAAAGCAATCTGTATGGCATAGATGGAATTGCATTGGATCATCAGAATCCGGATATCGTCTATGTTGCTGCCGGGAAGTATGCGAATGGAAGTCCTAGTGATGTGCTGAAATCGACAGACCGGGGTGCAACGTGGACACGAACGGGATTGAATTTGCGTAATGTCTCCAATGGGAATATTCATAGAGCCATGGGTGAGAATATTGCAGTTAATCCAACAAGCTCAAGCTTTCTGCACGTGGGTACAAGATACAATGGTTTATATGTATCCAACAACGGAGGAAGCACCTGGAGTCACGTACGAGAAGTACCTTATGGTATTGCAGGACAGGGAATTCGCAGCGTGGCCTATGGCGTTAATCCATTAGCGAAGCATGAGCAAATCGTGTATGCAGGAATAAGGGGCGTAGGCATTTTCTCCAAAATGAAACGAAGTAATGGGGAAGTGGCCTGGGAACTTATACGGAACAGTCCAGATAGCGTAGCGCGGATGACCGTTTCCAAAAGTGGGATTTTGTATGCAACTACAGATAACAGAGGTGTCTTTAAATACAACGGCAGACAGTGGACCAATATCACCCCGAGTTCAGCCTATTCATCCTATTATGGGATCAGTGTAGACCCTTCGAACGAAAATCATATCTTAGCTGCTGTTCGAACAGGTGGCAGTAATTTGCCGTTGTACCGTTCCACCAATGGGGGGCAGACCTGGGTTAATGTAAACAAAACGTTGAACGACAGACCGCCATGGTGGACATCGAACATGTTCTTTTCCGCAACAGCAAGTGTTGTATTTGATCCGCATCATCCTGGCAGAGTATACGTTTCCGATTGGTCAGGTGTATACAAGACAGATGATATTACGGCACAGAATACGCAATGGGATGCCATTACAGATGGGCATGAGGAGCTTGTGGCATTAGCTGGTTCAGCACCACCACAAGGAACCCCTTTCTTTAGTGGTGTCGCAGACCAGACTGGATTTGCCCATTCGGATGTGTATAGTCCCCCAATCAGAAAGCTGCAACTTGATGGCATGAAAGAAGTGGTCAGTATCGACTATCATGAAGCCGATCCGAACAAGATGATTTTCTTGGGCAGTAACGATTGGTATGGAACCATCACCAGACTGTATATTTCATCCGATAATGGTCAGACGGCTACTGCTGTGAATGTGCCGAATGGCTCCAAATTGGGGCGCGTCGCATACTCTGCCACCAATCCGAACCTCATCATTTATTTGCCGCAAACCGGCAAAGCCGTGAGGAGCACAAATAAGGGAGCAAGCTGGCAGAGCATGAGCGGGCTTCCGTCCAATGACAATGATGCAGATTCGATATTTACGTATAATGAGAGGCTCGCTGGGGATCGAATTAACGGAAATAAGTTTTATATGTATTCCGCGGGACATATTTACCGAACGACCAACGGTGGGGCGAATTGGTACAAAGCCAACGCCAAGCCATTGCCGAGTGGTGGGAAAATTACGGTGGAGGCTGCACCTGGGCTAGGGAATGTCGTGTGGGTTAGCCTGGGAGATGCAGGCTTGTATGCTTCTAGTAGCTCTGGAACGACATTTACCAAGTTACCTAATGTGCAATCGTCTGAATTATTTGCTTTTGGCAAAGGAAAACCAGGTACGCTTAATCCAGCAGTATTTGTCTATGGAACCGTCAATAATGTAAAAGGATTCTACCGTTCCGATAATATGGGACGGACCTGGCAGAACATTTCACCAGCTACCGGAATGGGTCTTGGAAATCAACCTCAGGTGCTGAAAGCGGATCGCCAGACGTATGGAAAGGTCTATGTAGGCACGAACGGTAGAGGTTTATTTACAGGCTCATTCGCTCCATAATCTGTACTGAGTTCAGTGAACATTAGAAAGAGAGATGAAAGCGGTGATTACAATATTAGAAGAGGAGGGTTCACGGCGGAGGCGACATCATCATAAGCGTAGAAAATGGGGATATTTGCTGACCACGCTTATAATCGTCTCATGGATTTTGTTCATCTGGTCAATGTCGGCACAGTCGTATCAGGAGCAGACGATTCAGCCGTGGCTGCGTCAATGGTCTGGGAACATTCAATGGCTGCTAACATTGCCTGATATCCAGTTCACCTATGGCGAGCATCATTATTCGCTCAATCAACGACCCTTAGACTTTGCCGAGTTTGTATTCCGCAAAAGTGCGCATGTATTCGTGTATGCCGTACTGGGTGTACTTGTTTACTGCGGGATGCGTTATCTAAGAAAAAGAACCATAACCAGTGTTGGGATTGCACTGGTTGTGGTTACCGTCATTGCCGCAGTGGATGAATACATTCAGCATTTCAATCCGAGCCGGACAGCTTCTATTCGAGATGTGGGCGTGGATCTGATTGGTGGTTTCTGCGGTGTGATGTTATGGATCGCAAGCGTAGCGCTCTATCGGAAATTAAGATCAAGGCGTATACGTAAGCGTTCTGAGCGGTAGGAACGCAATTTCCCAGGAAATCAGATGTTATTGTAGCAACTTCTACTTGTTTGTCCTCCATCATAGATATGGAAGGAGGACAGGGAGGGACAGGTATGCTGCGAAGAAGAAATCGGAACGAATTGTTCAAAAAAATTGGTTTTATCATCATTGTACTTCTGTTGTTATGGCTTATCATAAGAACAGTTCCGCATCTATTCCGTGCCAGTGATCCTGATACAGCGGCAGCGGTCGTAGCTGAATTTTATCGATTTGAGCAAACAGGGGATTTTGGAAGCTCATGGGAGCTGTTTCACCCGCTTATGAAGGAGCGGTTTCCTAAGAGCACATATGTACAATCTAAAGCCCATATTTTTATGCAGCATTTTGGTGTAGAAACCTTTGGGTTGGAGATCGAGAAGCCTGAGCGTGAGTTTGATGTCAACATCATTGATGGCATGGATGCATTCTCAGAGGCGTACAAAATGAATGTAACGATGAAGTATAAAAGTACATTTGGTGTAATCGATATGGTTCAAACCTGTTATGTCGTCCAAGATGGGAAGGAATGGGTATTGCTCTGGTATTATCCGGCGGGTGGTGAGCCTCAGCAGCAGGAGCACAGTGAATAGATGATGTTAAATGTTCAAATTAGTATATGCCCATAGTATGAACCGGATTGTATCGCTAGTCCTTAAATAAGCTCTATGAATGCGAGACTTTTGTCGCATTTGTAGAGCTTTTTTTGTGTTTTTTTCTTTTTATAGTCGATAAACTCTTGACAATAGTCCCGGTGTCAAGTAAATTACGAATTAGATACAAAATGTATCAATTCTCAGCATCTAACGACAAATAACAGGGATCTCAGTGCTCCTTGTGAGGGGAATGAATTCAGTGATCGAATCAAGTCGCTTTTTTTGTGTCAGTTGTGGGAGGATTGTGTCGGTTGCTAGTAACTCTGACCAAGCACAGGGAGAGAGTTGCGGTAGCAATCACGTATTTCGAACGGGTTTTTATCGAAGTGAGATGCCGCTAGGATGCTGTGCAACATGTCAGGTTCAGACCAAGCGACAGGAGAATGCCCAGTTTACAGGACAATATACTAAAGATTATGATACACTGAATTCATATGAGAAACGGGCATGAATGGTAAGCCCGTCGATGAGGGAGGGAATGGAATGCAGAATGAACCAGTCGTCCGTCTTCAGGGCGTCAGTAAAATTATCTCTTCCCGATCGTTGGTCAGCGACCTGACTCTGGATATTTCTCCGGGGCAGGTTTTTGGTTTTTTAGGACCAAACGGGGCAGGTAAAACAACGACGATCCGAATGATGGTTGGACTTATGTCGATTAGTAAGGGAGATATCTTGATCTCCGGGCATAGTGTGAAAACGGAGTTTGAGAAGGCTATCGCAGAGGTTGGTGCGATTGTAGAGAATCCTGAAATGTACAAATTCCTCACAGGGTATCAGAATCTTGTCCATTTTGCCCGCATGTCACCCGGTATTACGAAGGAGCGCATCGCGGAGACCATTGAGCGGGTTGGGCTCACCGCACGGATTCACGATAAGGTGAAGACTTACTCGCTTGGAATGCGTCAACGCTTAGGGGTCGCCCAAGCCATATTACATAAACCGAAGTTGCTCGTATTGGATGAACCTACGAACGGATTAGATCCACAAGGGATTCGGGAACTGAGAGATTATCTACGCCAGCTCACGCGAGAAGAAGGAATTACCGTGTTTGTATCCAGCCACTTATTATCAGAGATGGAGCTTATGTGTGATACGGTAGCCATTATTCAGAACGGTAAGCTGATCGATGTGCGAAATCTGAGACAAGAAGCGGGAGCGGATGCTCTGATTGAAGTGGCCTTCGAGGTCAATGATGCACAGCGTGCCGCTGAACTCGTTCCAGGAGCTACTATTCAGGGCAGTAACATCGTTGTTAGCGTATCTCGGGAACAGATTCCAGAGCTGAACGCCAGATTAGTAAATGAAGGGTTTCAGGTTTATGGTATCCGTAACGTTACCCATACCTTAGAAGATCAATTTTTGCAAATGACTGGGGGCGGAGGTATTGGCTAGTTTCGGCAATCTGTTATTGAATGAAAATATGAAAATATTCCGTCGTGCACGAACCTGGATTATGCTCTCCATTTTGGCTTTGAGTGCGCTATTGCTGCCATTGTTGTTAAGAGAAGGCTTGGGGGCAAGCGATATGCCTGCCTTGGAAGCGGCCTATACAACCGTTCAGATCGTATTTTTTCTAAATACCATCTTCTGTGTCGTCATAGCTGCTGAAGCGGTAGCAGGTGAGTTTACCTGGGGAACGATCAAGCTGTTGCTGATTCGTCCATGGTCGCGGAGCAAAATTTTATTGTCCAAATATTTGACGGTCATTGGATTCAGCATTTTGAGTACGCTCGTTGTGATTCTTCTGGCCTGGGGCATGTCTTCTGTGCTGTTCACAACGGATATTGAGACCAGAAACACCGGACAGACATTTACATTATGGGGCTATATGTACGTTGACTTGTTTATTACACTAGCAATTGCCTTCATGGTGTCCTCTGTCTTTCGTTCAGGAGCGCTGGCGATTGGATTATCGCTATTTATTATGTTTACACAAAATATCTTTACATTGATTTTCAATCCAACGCGTTATGAATGGGCGAAGTATGTTCTGTTCAATAACATGGATCTTAGTAGATACATGAACTCAGGATCTGTCTTTGATATGATCGGCGGAGGCGTTCCAGAGGGCATGACTCTTGGTTTTTCCATTGCAGTGCTGGCTGCATACTATGTCATATTCATGGTTATATCGTGGGTTGTATTCAGCAGAAGAGATGTAGCAGGCTAATCGCCTGCTTCTTTTTTTGTCTTTATTCAGCAGGGAGTTGGATTAGGACGTGTCTTAAAACTCGCTGAAGTGCATCTTTTACCGCCTTTTCGCTCCCTGCTGCGTCACTTTCCCTTGACGTGCCCCGGCACGCCTGCGGAAAACTTCCTTGCTTGGAACTAAAATTCGGCAAAATCTGCGTCCTTCGGAGTTTTCAGACACGCCCTAGAAACTCTTTGTTCTCTCTTAAACGAAGCTGGACTGTGGCAAAAGCTGTATTTCAGGGTACATATGTTACAACAGACATGGCTTGGAAGTTGAGAATTTGTCTATGCTGTAGTCAACAGGTTGTGATTTTTATTACATATTTCGCCGCAGTCGCATTTGGCAGAGCAGCGCATGGAGGGATTACGTTTCTTGGTAAACAACAAGTTTTATCGCATATGCACAGCCATTATTTTGCTGCTGCTCATCGTGTATTTGGGGGATAAAGTAAACTTTATTTTCCGTCCGCTAACCTCATTGATTCATATCATCATTATTCCATTACTGATTGCAGGATTTTTCTATTATCTGCTGCGTCCACTCGTCGATTATATGGAGCGGCACAAAATGAATCGAGCGCTGTCCGTCATCATTATCTATGTCGTGATTGCTCTGATTCTTGCAGGCTTCAGCGTCTTAGTCTGGCCGTCTCTGCGAGAGCAGCTGTGGAATTTCATTGAGAATACACCAGACTTGATTAGTTCACTCACCAATCAGCTCACGGAACTAGAGCAGAATGGTTTCCTTTCCAGGTATCTGCCCGAAGATTCCGATCTGGTCTCACGTTTGTCTGATTTCTTAAGTCAAGGGATAACTCAAGTCAGTGATTATGTCGCTGGATTATTCTCGGTTGTATCCAATCTCGTCATTATTCTCGCAACGTTTCCCATCATGCTGTATTACATGCTCAAAGAGGGCAGTAAGTTTGGCACGAATCTGACGTTGTTATTGCCAAGACATTACCGTAAGGACGGGGAAGAGACAGTTCATGAGATTGATGATGCATTAAGTAATTATATTGTGGGGCGTGTCATTGTGAACGTGGCACTTGGTATTCTGATGTATATCGGGTTCCTTATCTTAGGTTTGCCTTACGCACTGTTACTGACCATGGTATCCATCATTTTGAACTTTATCCCGTATGTTGGTGCAATTCTGGCAGCTATTCCGGTTGTCATCGTTGGTTTTATTGAATCACCATCCATGGCGATCTGGTCGCTGGTTATTATTGTTATTGCACAGCAAATACAGGATAATCTCGTCTCCCCGTATGTGTATGGGAAGAAGTTGGATATTCATCCGCTAACGACAGTTATACTGCTTCTTGTAGGTGCAGACTTGGGGAATATTCTCGGGATGATTATCGTTATTCCGTTATACATGATTCTTAAGATTATTGTTCGTAAAATTCATTATCGGATTGTGGAAGATAAGACAGAGCCTGTGGAGTGAGCGAAGAGTTCATCTGAGTAAGCCGCATATATGTTGTGAAGGGTCATGTAGCTGCCCTTTACGATGTATATGCGGCTTATTTGACGTGTCTCAGAATGAATAAAGCATGTTGTTTAATTTGAATTTTATTTCAATGCCCTTTACTCATTCTTGTTCTATCTGTTATACTTGGTATATAACAGATATTAAAAAGAAGGTGAACTCTTGATTATTCAACTTGATATGCAGTCTGAACTCCCCATTTATACACAACTGGTTAATCAGATTATCGAAGGGATTGCTAGTGGGGAGTTGCAGCTAGGTGAGGCTCTACCTTCAGTTCGGAATTTGGCAGCAGATATCGGTGTTAATCTTCATACCGTCAATAAGGCGTATACGTTACTCAAGCAAGACGGGTACATTCAAGTACATAGACAAAAGGGAGTTGTAGTAAACCCTAATGGAATGCCTGATTTAACGGATGAATTTCTGAATAAGCAACATAGTGAATTAAGACCGATTATTGCCGAAGCCATCTGCCGAAGTATGAGTAAGGAACAGCTATTAGAGGTGCTAGCCAAAATCTATGATGATGTAAAAGAGGGTCGCAACGAAGAATAAATGACTTAGAGGAGTGTTGGGTATGCAACTATTTATCTTATTACCGATGATTTTGATCTTTGCTCCATTAGCCGTCGTTCTCTCCTTTACACCATATTTGACAAGAGAGACCGTTAGCTTCGGGGTTACGGTAAGTGAGTATAACTATTACACGCCAATCTTGCGCAAGCTACGGCGTACTTTTGCTACATTAAGTTTGATTGGATATGGAGTTATTATGCTGGTCTGTCTGTATCTACTACCATCTGCAAATGAAGAGTCTACTGCGATGATCACTGGTGTTGGTACAATCATGTTCATTGTGTACGGGGCAGCACTAAGTTTGTCATTTCATTTCAGGATGAAAAAGATAAAGGCAACGCTGCCAACTGGAACGTCACCTCAAAAAGTAAGAATTGATACCACCTTCCGCCAAAATAAGCTTACCTATTCCAACTATTGGTTTACCATTCACATTGCTATTGTTGCAGCTATTGCTATCATTTCGTTGCTGAATTACGAGGCATTACCTGGCATGATACCAATGAAATACGATTTTCAAGGCAATGTCACTTCAAGTGTTCCCAAAACCTACTTATCCGTACTGGCTATTAATCTCATACAGTTTGGGATGATTGCGCTCATGATGTTTGTGAACTGGAGTATTAAAACAAGCAAGCAACAGCTTGCTTCGTCCGATCCTGCACAGTTTGCTGCTAAAAATATTCAATTCCGCCGTAAATGGTCTCTATTTTCGATCATAACAGGGTTACTTCTTACCATTTTATTTGCCTTCATCCAGATCAACATGTTTGTCCCTAATCAGAACT
This sequence comes from Paenibacillus sp. MER 99-2, assembly GCF_023714095.1. Taxonomy (NCBI): domain Bacteria; kingdom Bacillati; phylum Bacillota; class Bacilli; order Caryophanales; family Paenibacillaceae; genus Paenibacillus; species Paenibacillus sp. MER 99-2. The sequence continues at coordinate 344,461 of NZ_JAMAUZ010000004.1, forward strand.
TGTTGTTAGCGGTTACCCTCATCATCCCTGTGGTGATTATTTTAGGCGCTGTATTGCTGTCTCTAACAGGCAGACAAGGCGGTGGGAACATTCGTAATCATCAAGAGGATAACAAACGATCCAAGGAGCAGCCTGTGAATGACGACCAATATTGGAAGCTTGGCTTCCTATATTTTAACCCCAATGATCCTTCTTTTACTGTAGAGAAAAGATATGGAATAGGATGGACGATTAACTTCGCTCGTCCAACAGCTTGGGTTCTGTTCTTATTCATCATTGCTATTGTTGTTGTAAGCATAGTTATGAGCCAATAGATGCTCATCTATGTACTTATAAATAAATTATGAGGAGGAGTTCTTATCGTGAACCATTGGAAAAAACAACTTATTTCCCTTATTTCCGCATGTCTCATCCTACCAGTAGCATCAATCTCGGCAGCTACACAAGAGTCTAATGAAGTCGAATCGCTGGTTCCAATCCGTGAAATGGCCGAAAAGAATGGTGCAGAGGTATCCTGGCAACAAAAAACAGGGGATATCACGATCACCAAAAATGAAATTACAATTGTCGTTAAAGTAGGAGAGCAGCAGGCAATGGTGAATGGGCAGGCAGTGTCTTTAGATCATCCTGTTCAATTAATTAAAGGGGTTAGCTTAATCGATGTAGCTTTTCTTACAGAAGCATTGAAGGAAGCACCTGAGGATATTTTTATGGCACTTGTGAGTGAGGGGAAGGGTGAGGAGGCAGCTAAGTATGTTCATACCTCTATGAGTGGAGTGTTATCACCCGCGTTATTGAGTCAGCTATGGGCATCATTAGAAGGGCAGAATGGCAAAATTACAAGTAAGCCCCTAGCTAAACGCGTAGAAAACAATACAGTGCATCGTAATGTAACATATACGTTTAAGACTGAGCTTACTAGTTTAAGCATTACAGTTAGAATGAATCCTAACGGACTTGTAGATGACTTACACATTGCGGCTGCTACGCCAGATGTTTACCAAACACCAAGCTATGATGAGCCCTCTGCCTATACAGAACAAGCGATTACGGTTGGTCACGGTGAATTAGCCCTACCGGGGACACTTACCTTACCTAAGGGTGAGGGTGCTTTCCCTGTTGTCATTCTTGTACATGGTTCTGGGCCTAGCAATCAAGACGCTGCCATCGGTGGTGCGAAGCCATTCCGCGATCTTGCCGTAGGGTTAGCTTCACAAGGAATTGCCGTATTAAGATATGACAAGGTTACTTATGAACATACCTATAAGGTTGCATCGCAGCCGAAGTTCACATTAAAGCAGGAAAGTGTAGATCAAGTAGCAGATGCAATCCAACTTCTCCAAAAGAATCCACAGATTGATTCTACAGCGATTTATGTGGCCGGGCATAGCCAAGGCGGGTTCGTAATGCCGCTCATCATTGAAGAGGATAAACAAGATGACATTGCAGGCGCAATCCTGCTTGCCGCGCCAAGTAGTAGCTTTGTAGATGCGCTCACCGAGCAGCAGGACGAATTGGTAGATCGGGTGAAGCAACTTGGTTTAGACACGCAGAATATCAAGCTCCAAGCTGATTTTTACAAAAATGCTGCTGCCATCGTGAAAGACCCTAAATATTCTGTAGATCATCTGCCTGACTCATTCCCGCTTGGGGCTGCTTATTGGTGGTATGAGCAAAGAGATTATGTGCCTTCCGTATTAGCAAAAACACAAAATACCCCTATGCTAATAATGCAGGGTGAAAATGATGTGCAAGTGTCTATGAAGCAATTCCAAGACTGGAAATCGGCTCTGCAAAGTCATACCAATGTAACGTACAAAAGCTATCCAAAGGTAAATCATATTTTATCAAGCTATGACGGAATTTCGATTGGCACAGAGTACACTCAGCCATCCAATGTCTCACAGGATATTATTGATGATATTGCGAAGTGGGTATTAGGATCAGAATGAAATAAATATCAAAAAGCACTTGCCGATGTAGGCAAGTGCTTCTCCATGTTATATGTTAAGTTGCTTATTCAGCTGAACTAGGATTCCTTCTCGTTTTCATCGGTATAGTCTGACATAACGAGAGGTTCCTTCGGAACGACAGCAACTTTATAGAAGCGATTTTTATCTTTTTCCAAAAGGACAAACGTGAGATTCTCGTATTCGTATTCTTCCTGCTCGTTCATCTCTGGACGATGGCTGTATAACCAACCACCAATGGTATCCCATTCATCCGCATCGAGGTTGGATAAGAACATATCATTTACTTTGGACAGAGATACTTTACCGTCCATAATGACATATTGTTCATTGATGATCTGAATGTCTTCGACTTCATCCGCGTCGAACTCATCGCGAATCTCGCCGACGATCTGCTCAAGCACATCCTCAATGGTAACAATCCCTGAAGTCCCACCATACTCATCGACCAATACGGCGATATGTACGCCATCCTTTTGCATTTTCTTCAGCAAGTCTTTGACAGGTGTTGTCTCATGGACAGCCGATACGGGCTGGATGAGGGAGGATAGGTCAACAGGTTCATCATTTCCATACAACTCTAAGAAAAATTGCTTGGTGTTAATGATTCCGATGATATCGTCCTTACTCTCATTCACTACAGGAAAACGAGTATATTGCTCTTCACGAATAATATCCAGATTTTCTTGATTCGATTTATTTAGATAAAGGCAGACCATATCAGTCCGAGGTACCATAATTTCTTTAGCTAACATTTCATCAAAGGCAAAGATTCGGCTTACATATCCGAATTCCGCTTGATTGATCTTACCACTCTCGAAACTTTCGTTAATGATAATCTGTAACTCTTCCTCCGAGTGTGCGTCTTCATGCTCAGAAGCGGGTTTAATACCGAACAATTTAACGAGCTGATTGGCAGAGCCGTTCAATAACCAGATAAATGGATACATAATTCGGTTAAACCAGATGATCGGTGTTGACGTTAGCAGCGCAACCGTTTCGGCTTTGCGGATCGCAATCGTTTTGGGTGCAAGCTCGCCGACTACCACATGCAAGTATGTAATGGCAATAAATGCGATAATAAACGATAAGAAAGATGATAGCGCCTCAGGCAATTGCAAGCTTTCGAATAATGGATGTAGCAGCTTCTCTACGGTTGGTTCACCGAGCCAACCAAGTCCCAGAGAGGTGATTGTAATGCCGAGCTGACAGGCGGACAAGTATCCATCCAGATTAGCCACTGCTTGTTTCACCGCTAAGGCACGCTTGTTCCCTTCGGCAACCATTTGATCAATCCGGCTTGGACGTACCCGCACCAAGGCGAATTCCACCGCCACAAAGAACGCTGATAATCCTATCAAAAACGCAATCATAAATAATTTTAACGCATACCCGTCACTGTCCATTACACTATTCTTCTCCTTTAAGTAATAAGTTTTTAACGATTATTATATCTAATTTTACGTAAGAAGACCACCTTTAGCTTATATACAGAGGAAGTATTTGGAACTGAAAACGCTGTGAATGGCGCTGCACCGCCATTTCTCAGTATATTGAATGGATATGTTTAACCTATCACTGTCATAATATACACGCTGTTTTCAGTTTCAGTCCTAGTGTTAGTGTGCGTATGTAAAGTTTTATCTATGCAAAACGTTACGATTAGGGTCAACATTGGGTATCTATGATTAGTTACTCGCTTAATCGTCAAAGATGATGGAGTGAACGTGTAACGGGAAGATGTTTTTGTCACTGAGGGGGAAGTTGAATGTTCTGGCTGCTTATCATATTGCTTATTTTTATTTTTCAAGCAGGCACCATTTTGTTGCTGGAATTCCGTAATCCGGCGAAGGCCGTAGCCTGGTTATTTATTTTGTTTTGCGTTCCCCTGATCGGTTTCGTTGTCTATTATTTCGTCGCTCAGGATTACAATAAACGTAAAAAGCTCCGTAAAGGAGGCTCACGCATTTTTCGTGAGATTAAAGAAACGATATGGCAGCAAGCTCATATCATCGAGGATGCACAGCAGATGAAGGATGACCGTTTTAAGCATCAGCATCGGTTATTCAATTTATTATCTCATCTATCTGAAAGTCCGATAACAGGCTGCAATCGAAGCCAAGTGCTAACGAATGGTGAAGAGGCATTTGCCGCAATGCTGAAAGAGATGGAACAAGCTAAGCATCACCTACATGTCGAATTTTATATTTTCCGTGATGATGTAATTGGTACGAAGTTTCAAGATGTGATGATCCGTAAAGCGCAAGAAGGCGTGAAGGTTCGCTTTATCTGTGATGGGCTCGGAAGTCACAAGATGAGCTGGAATTTTATCCGCAATCTTCAGGAAGCTGGTGTGGAGTTTCATTATTTTCTTCCACCGCTCATTGCTACGATTGATCGCCGGGTCAACTATCGCAATCATCGCAAAATAGTGGTGGTGGATGGACGGATTGGCTTTGTGGGCGGAATCAATGTTGGTGATGATTACTTAGGTCAATATCCAGAGGTTGGATTTTGGCGTGATACCCATGTGCAGATTGAAGGAGATGCCGTCTATTTTCTGCAAAATACATTTCTCAACGATTGGAAGCTTGCTTCCGGTGAGCAGATTACAGAGCCGCAGTTAACAGAGCTATTCCCTCCGCATATATGTAGTGGTGATGAACGCATTCAGATTCTAGGCAGCGGTCCGGATCAGGACTGGGATGCGATTCAGGAGATGTGTTTTGGTGCTATATCGGTAGCTTGTAAACGAATCTATATTACGACTCCTTACTTTATCCCTGACCCTGCATTGTATGAGGCACTTAAGACAGCAGCCGTTAGTGGGGTGGATGTGAAAATTATCATTCCATATCAATCGGATTCTCGGCTTGTGCATCTGGCCTCTCTGTCTTATGTCGAGGAGCTGCTACGTGCAGGTGTGAAGTTTTATCAATATCGGAAGGGCTTCGTGCATGCCAAAGTTATGATCGTGGATGATCTGCTTGCAACTGTAGGCACGGCAAACATGGATATGCGGAGCTTCTTTTATAACTTTGAATTGACTGCCGTGTTGTTCGAGGCTTCGGCTATGGATCATTTAATCCAAGATTTTGAACGTGACCTGCACGTTTGCAGCACAATCGACGTAAAGGTTTTTCAGCAGAGATCACAGTGGCAAAAAGGGGCAGAAATGCTTTCTCGGATGCTTTCACCGCTTCTTTAGCCGTTTTTAGCCCGATTTCTGAAGATAAGTTCACTTTTTGTGAATTTATCTTCTTTTTGCTAACTATTTTGCTCAAATTTGATCTTTTATGATATAATAGATATATAAATCATGTCTTGGCGAAGGAGGGGAGTCTGCGGGAAAACAGGCTCCCTTTTGCTCTCTTTTGGAAGGGTGAACCGGAATGCAGACGATCTTGAATCCATTTTATATCGCCTTTAGGTGCGTGTGCTTAAATGATATATAAAATGGATTCACAAACTGATTTAACGGGGGGGATACCATGTCTAATGTAACAGTAAAAGAATTAACATCTAAGGCAGCCGACCGCGGCGTCAAAAGCTCGGTGTTTACATTGAAGCTTCTGCAACGCATTCTAATGATACTCGTTGGTGCTGCACTTATGGCTGTATCACTTGAAGTATTTCTCGTGCCAAATGGCGTTATCGATGGCGGGATTACAGGGATCTCGATTATGGTGTCAGAGCTCACGCATCTGCCACTCGGAATATTCCTGACTTTGCTCAACTTACCTTTTCTTATTCTAGGTTACAAACAAATTGGTAAAACGTTTGCGTTATCTACGTTGCTTGGGATCGTAGTGATGTCCATTGGGACGTCATTACTGCACAAAGTGCCCGCATTGACGCCAGGAGAGCCGCTGCTCGGAGCAGTATTTGGCGGATTGATTCTAGGGGTAGGTGTTGGTCTGGTTATTCGTTCCGGCGGATCGCTAGATGGAACCGAGATCGTTGCCATTTTGCTGAGCGAGAAGTCACCACTATCGGTAGGACAGATCGTATTGTTCATTAACGTATTTATTTTCGCTGGTGCAGGATTTGTATTTGGATGGCCAAATGCACTGTACAGCATGATTGCTTATTATATTGCGATGAAGATGATCGATATTGTCAATGAAGGATTGGATCAATCCAAATCCGTATGGATTATCAGTGAGAAGTATCGGGATATCGGATCTGCGTTAACAGACCGTCTTGGACGTGGTGTAACCTTTCTGGATGGAGAAGGTGGATTCAGTGGGGATGAGAAGAAAATTATTTTTGTCGTTATCACTCGTCTCGAAGAAGCCAAGTTGAAATCAATCGTAGAAGATTGGGACCCACAAGCCTTTGTAGCGATTGGTAACATCCATGATGTGAAGGGCGGACGTTTCAAGAAAAAAGGCATCCATTAGCGAGTCTAATAGCTGAACAAACAGAATGACTATATATGGCGTGTGCTAGGACGTAATGCACATGTGGTTAGAACAATAGCCGACATCCTTGGTTTGAGGGTGTCGGCTATTTCTTTTTGAGGTGTTGGATGATCAGCTCTACCGGCTGAGGTTCAACAGCAGCAATCAGGTCTCCCATCTGTGCGAGCCGTTCAACGATGTTCATCAGATGATAATCTTTGACCGACACATCGTTGCGGACTTCTTCCCAGGTGAGAGGTGTGGAGACGGTACCGCCTGGTTTAGCTCGCGGCGTATAAGGCGCTGCCAGCGTTTTCCCACCATAGTGCTGAAGATAGTCAAAATAAATACGATCCCCGCGATCTTTTTTGAGTCGTTCTAGCGTGAAGAGGTTGGGGTGTTTCTGGGTAACATATTTGCCTACAAAGTGGCCGATGTCTCGCAGTTCATCAAAGGTAACGCCCTGACGGATGGGCACAATGATCTGAACACCTGTAGCACCAGAGGTTTTGGGAATAGAACGAAGACCAAGAGACGTGAGCGTTTCCCCTACGATCTGAGCAGCCTGCATGATTCGTGGCTCGTCCTCTTGAGAAGGATCAAGGTCGATCATCCATTCGCAAGGTAAATGACTTCCGACCGCATGAAGGGAAGGATGGAATTCAAGGGATGCCAGATTACCAAGCCAGAGTAATACCGGCAGAGAATTCATCACCACATAATTAATACCTTCGTGATTCTCCGTATGGACAAATTCAGGAATAGGCTCGGGGGCATTCTTTTGATAAAAAAATTCACCGCCCACACCATGAGGATAACGAATAGTAGTTAGTAATCGATTGCTGGTGTATGTGAGCAGATAAGGTGCAAGTGCTGCTAACTTCTGTAAATAGATGGCTTTTGTTACCCCGGCTTCAGGCCATAATGGTTTATTGGGATTTGTCACCGTAATCTCCATGCCGTCAATCATAATCGTTCCTTTGATTGTATGTGCCATCCGATCTGCCTCCTATCCCGGTCAAATGTGTATTCACGGATTATTGGTAGGTTATTTTGTCTTCTCTTATCTGTGTGAACGTTTAGTTGTTATGATATACATAGAGCTACACTTCCTACGGCTCTTCATGCATAAGCTGACTGGCTGGGCAATCCTCCCGTGTAACTTCGGCAAATGTCTGAATGCTTGGATGGCGCAACGTCCGGTGATGAGTCAGCTCCATGTATTGCACTTTGACTCCGATCTGTGGCTCGATCCACGTCGTCTCTGCACTTCGTTCAGGTATGTTATGAAACGGATTGGTCTCACGAATCAGAGGCTGTATATCTGTAGTGAGCTTGCGCCACGTATCAGAGTTTAGCTTGCCTGTACCAACATGACCGATATAAATAAAGCGTGATCCATCATACACCCCAACGGCTATTGCATTAACAATGCCACTACGAAAAGTAACGCCCCCAATCATGGCATAGAGATCATGCATGATTTTCACTTTCTGCCAGCGTGAATCCTTACCACGGATTCCATACGTGCTGGAGAGATCCTTACAGACGATGCCTTCCATCTGATGCTGTCTCATAACAGTCAATAGGGCGGCTGGATCGGACATATTGGTGACCTCTTGCACATGGGAGGATGGAGTTAGCACCTGATGGAGCAATTGCTGGCGCTGGACAAGCGGCTGATCGGTAACCCATTTTCCATCACAGTACAAAATATCAAACACCATATACGTTATCGGCATTTGATGAACCGCTTGCGCGATTGCATCTGGTTTACTCATGCGATCCCGGCGCAAAACATGATAAAAGGAAGGTTTGCCAGTGTCGGGATCTAAGGCGATAATCTCACCATCCACAATGTAAGTCGGAGCGGAGCAAATATTGCGGCTCAGAGCAAGCTCTGGATACTGCAATGTTCGTTCATGCTGTCTTCGGTTAATCAGCCTAAGCCCTTCACCGTCCTCATAAGCAAGCATACGCACACCATCCCATTTGACCTGGGCAATCCAATTCGATCCGGTCGGTAGAGTTTGTTTTGATATGGGTTCAAAGGGGGTGATTGGAGTGAACATATGTATAGGCTCCTTTCCAAATAAAAGAAGTTATTCAAAACAGTGCGCTTTTGATTACGAAGGATGCCTGATGGCATCTCAGCGCCCGATATGGGGTTCAGCCGAACAATGCTTATATTTTTGACGAACGGAATCGGAGCTTATGTATAAGAATAAGCAGCAAGGGAAGAGCAATTCCACACGTAAGATCCCAGTCGATCCAATAGGGAATGACGACTTTGAGATAGTAGGTTTCGTTTGGCGAAATAAGGATAGACATACTAAAAATGATCAATGCGCTAGGTAAGATGAGTGAGCGGTAGCTGGGCAATCGGAATAGATGGGCAATTCCTGAGATAAAGCCGTAAAAAAACAAAATGGCTTTGAAAAAAACTGCGATAATCCATACGCATGCGATAAAGGCTTCCATTCGCTGTAGAAAGTTGCCTATATTAATTTTCTGAGCCAGCATAAACGAGGCAAACCAGTAATGCTGTGTTAGAAAAGAACCCATGACTAACAAACTCATGGTCAACGTTAGTGTCAACATTAATCCGCCAATCATACCTGTGAGTAGAATATCCTTCTTCATATGGGGCTTTTGATTCGTGTAGGGAAGCAGCATCATAAAAATACATAGTTCACAATAGGGATAGGTTAGTACAGCGACAAAACCTTTCAAAGGATCTAAAATGCCGTTGGAGAGAACAGGTTTGATGTTGCTCAGTTGCACTTGAGGAAGCAGTAAGACAAGCAGAATGATGAGGAATAATACAACCAGAGGAAGGAACACCTCCGCAGTTCTCCCTATGCAAGCTATCCCCTGTATCAGTCCCCATGCAAGTGCACCAACAAAGATTAGATCGATCACCCATATGGGCGATGAAGGTAAGATCTGAGTAGTCATGAAATCGCCAAGTTCCCGGATAAAGGTAGACGCACTGATTAGAAAATAAAACAAATAAAAACAACTGAACAGAGCACCGATCCAAGAACCAAAAGTTTGAAGTGTATTTTCAATCAGGTTCATTCGTGGATTAAGATTATAGGCGGCCAGAAAGAGGATTAATACGCCCATGCCGCCCCCAACGCCAAGTATCGCTGACAGCCACGCGTCTTCATGTGCGTAGGAAGTTATCATGGCAGGGAATACGAGGATCTGTTCTCCAATCGTACAGAGGAATAGCAGGATGGCCAGTTGCCTGACGTTCAACCTTCCCTTCTCAATCATGTGTTATCTCCTTCGAGTATCTTCATTATCTTGAGCATGTGGATAGGATGCACGAAAAGTACCATTTTTATAATAGGTTGTTCAAAACGTCCGCTTTTGATTACGAAGAATGCCTGACGGCATCTCAACATCATGAACACCATCAATAAAAAATCCCGAACAACGGGCAGATCCTCCATGGCGTGAGAGGGTACCGTATGTTCGGGATTTGTAGAATGTGTAGTGTCAATAAAGCATAATGTGAAACTTATTTTTCTGCCGTTAGACGAATGTGAATCTGCTGCGGATCGACGGTAAACCACACATCATTTTGTTGTGTTAATGTCGCTCCGGCTTCACGTAGCTGCTCTACAGCCTGATTGCGTTCCGCCTCGCTGGAGTACACAATCGTAAAGTATTCAATACCTGTAGCATCGCTAGGATTCACAGGTGCTCCTGAACCTGCCCAGATATTGAGGCCGATATGATGGTGGTATCCACCTGCAGAGATGAATAGTGCTGACATGTTGGCGAAATTACCGACGATATCAAAACCAAGTACACCATGATAGAAGCGGCGTGATTCTTCCAGACTACGTACGTGGAAATGAACATGACCTATGACAGTGCCTACCGGAAGACCTTCCCAAGTTTCATTCGCAGATAGGTCAAACAAACCTTGAACATCGACGGGATCGGTTCCCATGATGTAGTTATTATCTGCATCGCACCGCCAGGTGTCCCGCGGACGATCGGCATAAATTTCGATACCATTAAGGTCTGGATCAGAGATGTACAGTGCTTCACTTACAAGATGATCCCCTTGCCCAATCTCAATACCTGAAGCAGCGAGGTTGCGCAGAGCCAGTCCAAGGGATTTACGATCAGGCAATAGAATTGCAAAATGGTACAAGCCAGCAGACGAACGTTCAGGCATCGTAACAGCGTTAGGAATTTCCTCAAGACGCAAGAGCGAGTGCTGTCCATCTACGGTAAACGTTGCAACAGAATCCTTTCGTTCCAGCAACTTCAATCCCACCACTTGCGTATAGAATTGAATGGAGCGCTCCAGATTGCTGATTCTTAGACTAACTTCGCCCAGATGGGTAGTAGCGGGAATTTGATAAGGTTGAGTCATGTCGTTTCCTCCTGAAATGAAAATGATTTTGTGTTTAGCTATTAAATGTTTGTAAGAATTCAGAGTTATTATGAATCAGGATTGAGATTGAAAACTGCTATTAAGTGTTGCTATTAAATGTACTGAAAGATAGAGCTGACTTTAAAATTGCAAATAAGTTACTTTTCATAAGTTAATATAAAATATAAATCGACTTTCGTCAAATGGTTTTTGGGTGGAGGAGAACTCGTATAAAGCTAATCAGAAGGCCAATTTTGACATTTGGTTTAATCAAATTAAGTTTGCTGCCACTAAAACATAAATCCGGCTGGAGCGCCGGATTTAATGGAGTTCTTATTGAAAATTCATGAGTTATGTCTTTTTCGGAGTCGTTTTTTTCTTTTTCGCAGGCGCAGGAGCAGTATCGTTTTCGCCCCCGGCGACAGCTTGAATAGCCGTTTTTTTCGGTGCACGTTTCTTCGGCTTGGCTGTTGATGTACCAGGATCAGTTGGGATCGGCTTAACAGCCTCGATACTTGCCTGCAGGGCGGCCATTAGATCCATTACATTAGCCTCTGGTTTGGCAGGAGCGATCTTAATTTCTTCACCCGCAACTTTGTGATTAATTAGATCCAGCAATTTCCCCCGGTAATCATCCGTGTATTTGCTAGGCTCAAATGGGGTCGAGAGTTGATCAATCAAGAGCTTGGCCATGGTCAGCTCCTTCTCGTTGACTTGCTGTACCTCGGGCAGATTGGGAACTTGTGAGACAGGACGGATCTCATCTGGATAGAATATCGTCTCCATGGAGAGACAATCCTCAAGGACACGAATAGCGGCAAGGCTGCTTTTGGAGCGGATCGAAATTTTGGCAATCCCGATCTTGCCCGTATCTCGCATGGCGTTCATTAATAGCTGATATGCGTTCCCTCCCGCCTGATCGGGGGACAGATAATACGTCTTTTGAAAATAAATCGGGTCAATTTCAGTTAGATCCACGAAATCGAGAATCGTGATGGTTTTGCTAGTGGAATCGTTGAGCGCTTCCAATTCATCTTTTTCGAACAGAACAAATTTGCCCTTCTCATATTCATACCCTTTGGTAATCTCTTCCCACTGCACTTCAACTTCACAGGAAGGACATTTGCGAACATAAGCGAGCGGGCTACCACAGACTTTGTGGATGTAACGCATGGAGATGTCTTTGTCTTCGGTAGCCGAGAACATTTTGACAGGCACGTGTACAAGTCCAAAACTGATAGCACCTTTCCAGACAGTATGCATAGGTATCGGCTCCTTCGTAATTAAAAGTGAACTTTTTGAACAACCTCTTATAATTGCGTGTTCAAAAAGGGTGTTTTTCAGTACCGAGAAGATGGGATGAAGCTAGAACTGGAGTAGCGGAGCGTAGGCAAACCTACGTGAGCAACGGACATATCGGCTGAATCCCATATTTGACGTTGAGATGCTTTAGGCATCCTTCGTAATCAAAAGCAGACTTTTTGAACAACCTCTTATAAGAAACAGTATGGGCATTTCCACGTACGGATAACCGCCTCATTCCAGGGACCATGTCTTGAGTATGCTTCAGCAAGAGTGGGGGATGATAACAGAAACATCCTTGAGATCAATCTGTAGATCAGGCAAGAGCAGGAGAGTGGTCTTCCTCATAGGATGAGCAATGGTAACTATCTAACCTAGGAGGTGTCTCATGAAGAATGGACGTGATGAAGGGGAGGCTCATGCTCACACATTTTCACCTTATCCTCTTGCAGCATCGGAAGGGTCCGAAGATTTCCACACGCCTGCGACATCTGTTAATTGGGAGGCCGTGACTTCAGAGGAATTACCGCTTGACCGGGAATCGTTCATGCTCGATATTGATCGCATGGTCAATGAGGGGCTCGGCGGAGGTCAGGTAACCGATGATAATGGTTATATAGGGGAGAGCACAACCGATACGATGGTTCGTGAATCACATGATGATCCGGAAGGGGAGTATGAGTAAGATGATGGATGTTAAGCGTGCCAAAGCGATATATGATTCCGAGGATACGATTGCTGTTACGCTCGAAGGAGATCCCGTTTGGATCGAAAGCGTTGATGAAGCCAATGGGATGGCTACCGTACAGGTAGGAAGTCGTCCTGGTAATACGCAAACGGTTCGTGTGGATCGACTGGAGGAGTAGCAACTAAGTGTTGTAAACGTTCAGTGCATGAAAGATGCCGTACAAGTGGTTTCGATTGGCGGGTATAGGTCATGATTCCAGAGAAGACAAGCTGATTTTGGTACGACGCTTGCCCCGAGTATACTCCTGCCCTAATTATATCTGAGCGTGCTTTATGACAAGGTTGGTCAGCCGCAGATTCGCAGATATAGTTCGAGATAAGACCGGTGCCATCAGGTGCCGGTTTTTCGTTATTTTAGCGGGGATATCATGCTCCGTTCATTTCTCAAGTGTTGCGGGGGAAGAAGGTGACCGATATAATAGTCTTCAAAGTGAACTCAGGCGGCAGAGCCGTCAAAGGTGGGGCGTAAATTGAATCAAGAGCATGAGCAGTGGGTGTATGATTCCCATGGCATTTCAGATACAGAAGCGCTCGCGTCTGCACTCGCTGGACAGGCAATGGCTGGTATGGTGATTGCACTGGATGGTGATCTGGGCGCGGGCAAAACGGCATTTTCACAAAAGTTCGCCTGGCATTTGGGTGTGCAAGGTGTAGTTAACAGTCCTACGTTTACATTGATTAAGGAATATGAGGGACGATTGCCTTTATATCATATGGATGTATACCGTATTTCATTGGAAGAAGCGGATGAGCTTGGACTAGATGAATACTTCTATGGAGCCGGAGTCAGTCTGGTGGAGTGGTCAAGTATCATCCCTGAGCTACTCCCGGAAGAGCATCTGCATATACAGATAGAAACGACCGGGCCAGAGGATCGTAAGATTACGCTGGATGGATACGGTGAGAAGTATGCCGCCATATGCCGGCAGTTCAGACAGAATGGAGTTTAATAAAATGATGGAAGATTTACAAAAAAAGCCGCGTCAGCGGTTTTTGGCGTTGGATACGTCTACAGCGGTGATGGCTGCCTCAGTGATGGAGGATCACACGCTGCTTGAGGAACGAAATGAACGGGCAGAGCGTAATCATTCCGTGCATGTTGTGCCCGTAATGGAGCAGCTTTTGGCTGCGAGTGGAACACAGCCCGGACAATTAGACGGCATTGCCGTTGGCATTGGTCCTGGATCATACACAGGCATCCGCATTGCGGTGACGGCGGCCAAAACCCTTGCCTGGGCATGGGACATCCCCGTTGCCGGGGTGTCCAGCCTTCAGGCAATGGCCTGGGGCGGCTGGCATCATGGCCTCGCCGCCAAGGCCGAAGCTGCGGCAGAGGAACCTGCCGCAGCAGGGGCTGGCGGAACGCCATCCGCGGACGAGGGCAGCCAGTCGGCTGCCCCGATCCACTGGATCGTTCCGCTCGTGGATGCGCGGCGCGGTCAAGCGTATACCGCGCTGTTCGCCTCCGCCGGGAGCGATGCGCCCCGGCGGCTTGAGCCTGATGCCATCCGCAAGATGGACGGATGGCTGGAAGCCCTCGCCGCCCGCATCGCGGAGGCGGCGCCGGAAGAGCGGCCTGCTGCCGTCTGGCTTGTCGGCGATGCGGGGCCAGTTGAAGCTGCGGCTGCGCTGCGCTGCCCAGCAGATACGGCGCTACAGCTCATTCCATATGAGCTGGAAGGCCGTTGGGTCGGGCGGCTTGGCGCCGCCGCGCTGCTTGCAGGTCAGCGCGATGACGTGCATGCGCTGGTGCCGAACTACACCCAGCTGGCTGAGGCGGAAGCCAATTTACTGCGAAAAGGCTGAAGGGGGTACGGCGAGCGGATGGATCATTTGACAGAAAACGACCAGGATGCAACGCTCCAGTTCAGACTCATGACACTCTCGGATATTCCCGATGTCATGGTCATTGAGCATGAAGCATTTACGTTGCCTTGGACGGAAGAAGCGTTCCGAAATGAATTAACGCACAATCATTTTGCTAAATATATGGTTATGGAAATAGACGGTACGGCGATCGGCTACGCGGGGATGTGGACGATTATGGATGAGGCGCATATCACGAATATTGCGGTGAGACAGGCCTATCGCGGACGCAAGCTTGGCGAGAGATTGCTGGATGAACTGATGAGAACGGCAGCCTATCTGGGCATGGAACGGATGACGCTGGAGGTAAGGGTTTCGAATCTTGTGGCCCAGCGTTTGTATGAGAAAAAAGGGTTTGAATCGGCAGGCATTCGCAAAGGATATTACTCCGACAATATGGAGGATGCGATGATTATGTGGGCGAATTTGCCATCTACAGGCCGAGACGGCGCAGAGGAAGGAAGCGTAACGGATTCATGAAGGAACTGAGTGAGAATCAACAAACACAAACGGCTCCATGCTACATTTTGGCGGTGGAGACGAGCTGCGATGAAACGTCTGTGGCAGTGGTCAAGGATGGTCGGGAAGTGCTGTCCAACCTGATCTCCAGCCAGATTGAGACCCATAAGGCATTTGGTGGCGTTGTACCTGAAGTAGCTTCACGCAAACATGTGGAAGTAATCACATTAATGCTTGAACAGGCCATTGAAGAATCAGGCATTCGTCCAAGAGATTTAAGTGCCATCGCCGTAACGCAAGGTCCGGGACTCGTGGGTGCGCTGCTTGTGGGTATCGTTGCAGCCAAGACGCTGGCTATGGCGCTGGGTAAACCGCTAATTGGAACCCATCATATTGCAGGACATATCTATGCGAATCGTCTGACACAAGAGTTGAAATATCCCGCGATGGCGCTTGTCGTATCGGGTGGACATACCGAGCTTGTGCATATGGAATCCGAAGGTAAGTTCAAACTGATTGGTCGCACACGGGATGATGCTGTAGGTGAGGCATATGATAAAGTGGCGCGGGCATTGGGTTGTCCTTATCCTGGGGGGCCGCATGTTGACCGGATGGCATCAGAGGCAGAGCAGGTTGTACCATTGCCTAGAGTGTGGCTGGAAGCTGATTCATATGACTTCAGTCTCAGCGGATTGAAATCAGCGGTACTCAATGTGCTGAATCAGGCCAAAATGCGCGGAGAAACCCTGGAAGCTTCTGCTGTGGCGAGAGGGTTCCAAGAGGCTGTCGTTGAAGTGCTGGTTGAAAAAGCCGTCCGTGCCGTCCGGCAATATGGCTCACAACAACTGTTGTTGTGTGGTGGTGTTGCGGCAAACCGTGGACTACGCACGGCATTGCAGGAGCGGTGTGAGCGGGAAGGGCTTGAATTGTTAATTCCACCGTTGGTGTATTGTACAGATAATGCTGCCATGATTGGAGCTGCAGCATACCTGAAATGGCAACGTGGAGAAATTTCCGAATTCGATGCCAAAGCCGATCCAGGGTTATCGCTGGAGGAATGGTCTGTGCAATCCGTATAGAGGTTGTTCAAAAAGTCCGCTTTTGATTATGAAGGATGCCCTGAGGCATCTCAGCGCCCGATATGGGATTCAGCCGAAATGTCAAATGTAACAGTTGACATTCGGATGTGAAGAATGTATATTAGTTACAAATTTAAGCAATAGGTTCTTCTGAACGATAATAGAAAACGCGATGAACAGGAACAGTAAGGAATTTTCCCGGTTGTAGAGAGCTGCGGGTTGGTGCAACGCAGTCGACGGAAGACCTGAAACTCATCTGGAAGCGGAACGATGGAACACGGTTACTCTCTTAGAGAAGCCGAAGACCGATTAACGGTCGAAAGTACATGGTTACGGGTTGCCTCCGTGAATGGGCCGTTGCCTTGAATCACCGGATAGAATGACGGTGGATGAATGGCAATAACTGAGGGGGGCTTCTGACAGCTTCGGGTGATTCTGTTGTGTGCATAGCATACAAGAGTTACGCGAATGAATCGGAGAAGTCAACAAGAGTGGTACCGCGAAGGTGAACAGCCTGTCGTCTCTTGCATTTATGCATGAGGTGGCAGGCTTTTTTGATTTTAATTTTATCCAATATCAGATAAATGTAATGAACGGGAGCAGTACAAGGATGAGGCGCACAGAGAGCTGCGGGTTGGTGCGACGCAGTGGCATAATTCCTTAGAATCTCGCCCGGGAACAGAGCTATGGATACATGGTAAGACGATCTGAGTATCACGATACTTCCTTGACGGTAGTAGATGATCTAAGTCCATGTTACACAGCGACGGCTAACCTCCGTTATGGGGTGTTTTTCCGTTTTGGTCGTGTTGCGGCTGTACTGCCTGTCCGCCAGATCATAAACGGAGACGACGAGGTGGATGGTGATTCGGCTTAGGCCGTAGCCATCAAGCAAGAGTGGTACCGCGGAGGGGAGAATAACCCGCCGTCTCTTAATGGAGATGGCGGGTTATTTGGTTTTGCTGCCGGCAGCAGGGTGGGCATGGAAATGAGAAGCGCTAATGAGAATTATTACATCTGGTGTGTAAGTCGACGTACACGCTAGAGCCAATGGTATGACATAACCTATTGATGGAGGCTGATGATATATGACAACGAATAACAAACTGCACATTGAGATTTTTGATACAACACTGCGTGATGGGGAGCAAGCGCCAGGAGCGAGCTTGCAGCCCGAACAAAAAATTGAGCTGGCACATCAACTAGCTTCTCTTGGTATTGACGTCATTGAGCCTGGATTCCCGATCTCCAGCCCAGGGGAGTTCGCGGCGGTTCAGGCGATATCCAGACAATTGCAGAACGTAGAGATCTGTGGCTTTGCCCGTGCTGTAAAAGGGGATATCGATGCAGCGGTGCGTGCAACGGCAGATGCTGCACGCCGCAGAATTCACCTGTTCATTTCTTCTTCAGATATTCATATTGAGCATCAACTGCGCCGTCCGCGTAGCGAAGTGGTAGCTACTGCACGTGAAATGGTTTCATACGCAAGACAGTTCAGCGATATCGTAGAATTTACGGCGATGGATGCGGCTCGTACCAAAATGGATGACCTGATTGAAATGATTGAAGTGGTCATTGAGGCTGGGGCTTCGATCATTAATCTGCCAGATACGGTTGGTTATGCACTGCCACATGAATACGGGGAAATGTTCCGCCGTGTACGCGAAGGCGCCAGAGGTGGCGATCAAGTGCGTTACAGTGCTCATTGTCATAATGATCTGGGTCTTGCGGTGGCGAATAGCTTGGCTGCCATTGCGAATGGGGCTTCTCAGATTGAAGTGACCATTAATGGTGTGGGCGAGCGGACAGGTAATGCAGCATTGGAAGAGCTGGTGATGGCACTGGAAACGCGGGGTGATGTGCTTGGAGCAACAACGAATATCAAATTGGAGCAGCTGTATGAGACATCCCGTCAGATCAGCAGAGCGATGCACTTCCCGATTGCCTATAACAAGCCAGTCGTAGGACGTAATGCCTTCCAGCACGAATCCGGTATCCACCAGGATGGCCTGTTGAAGAATCGGAACACATACGAGATTATGGATCCGGAAGCACTCGGTATTCCGCGTAGTATGATTATTCTGGGTAAACATTCCGGGCGCCATGCCTTGAAAGATCGGGTTCGTAAATATGGATTTGAGCCGGATGAACAACAAATGGAGCAGCTTTACAACGTATTCAAAGAAACAGCCGATCAGCAAAAAGTAGTAAGTGATGATCAACTGCTTCAGATGGTCAGCCAGACGATGAATATTCCTGCACAGGATTATGAGCTGGTCGAATTGCAGGTTACGGCAGGCAGCATGACGGATCGTATGGCTGCTGTACGTATGCGTGCAGGTGGAGTGGAGCAATCCTATTCCGCAGTAGGAAGTGGACCTGTAGAAGCGGCCATTCATGCGATCGGTCAGAGCATCTCTGACGATATCACATTTGTGGATATGGAGATTCATGCCTTGAGCGGAGGAGAAGAAGCGAATGCTGAGGCGGCAGTTACAGTGGAGCGTGCGGGTCGTGAATTCAGAGGAACCGCTATACACAGTGATATCGTGATGGCTGCTGGACTTGCGTATGTGGCTGCATGTAATGCGGCTGGACTAAAAGCAGAATCATCCGAAAGTGGAGAGGTCGCTCACGTATAAAATGGGCTCCATTCAACGGCAACAGTTTGGAGATCGGTTTGTCGAATTGAAGGAGTGAAATATCAAGCCATTACTTCAGTTTGTCAAGATGTGATTATAGTTATCCACATATTCAGGATAAATTGTGGGTAACTAAGCTAGAGCCAAACCAGTGTAGTTTTCGAAACGATAAGGTTTTAGGGGATAGAATCCGAGGTGTATATCCACAAACTTGTGGATAATGTGCATAAGTTGGTGGATAAATATGGTTTTTTGTTGAAAATGCGATTCTACCGCCGTTTAATTAAGCCTGTTAAGCTGCTTGGTATCTTGCTTAATTGTGGATAAATGCGTAGCTTGATCAATAAAAAATATTTTTCAAAATTCGAGCGGATTTGACAAATGGGAAATGATCAGGTTATGGCTACACACTTGAATATAATCAACAAAAATGGGGCTGACTTAAGAGATCTCTCTTCGCTCCAAGCGCTAACGAACCTACCGCATCTTAATAAGCGGATTATCTTGCTATGCAAGATGTAACGAACCTCAGTAACGCTATTCCTTCGTATAATGGTGTCACAACCTAAATAATGGACTGAATCCATGAAATAACGACTCTATTGGAACTAGAATAAAAAGTGGACACCCGTTAACGGACAGAAGGATAATAAGGCTAACGGAGGTGTGTCCACATGGGAGAACAGCGGCAACGATACAATGAAGAATTTAAGAAACAAACGGTAAAATT